>CAUQHX010000007.1:0-23610 GCA_963518165.1 uncultured Atopobium sp. | reverse complement strand
CGTTTGTGAAGATGATTTTGTATCTTCTTAATTCCTCCACAATTTCTACACAATTAGCAGTCTTTAGTGAACTGAGAAGTATTTTACTCATTACATTACGTGTATATCCTTGTGGTAATCCCTTATTTTTCATCTATATATAGTGTTGTCTTTTTGCGCGTTTTTACGCTGCCCTTTGCGCGCCTTTGGCGTTGTCTTTTTACACTGCCTTTTTCGACGGTTTTTTGCGCGGTCTTCTCGACACGCTTTGTTTGGGCTAAATCTCGTCTTTTACAATCTGGCAAGCTGCGTCAAGGAGCTGATCGCGCAGTGTCTCGTTTGCGGCCTCAGAATATACGCGTACCAGGGCATCCATACGAGAAGGTCGAATAAGCACCCAAGAATCATCTTTAAATTGAAGCTTAAGACCATCGGCGTGACTTACCGAAACAGGAACTTTACCTGCAACGTTTTCTGGATTAAGGCCTGGAAGAATGTTCCTGAATGCTTGTGTGGCTGCGGCGTCAAGTCGTACTCCTCGCCTGCTATAGCACATGCGACCCAGCTCAGCCTCATCCTCAGCAACAAGCTGTGCAAGCGATTTGTGGGTGTACGCAAGCATTTCCACGACAAGCAGGGCCACAAGCAGGCCGTCTCGCTCCAACAGGTGGCTTGGAATGCAGATTCCACCGTACTCCTCTGCGGCGAGAAGAACGTCTCCTTGCTCAATTTCTGAATAGAGTCGAGCAAATCCAACGGGCACGCTTGCAGATTCCAGTCCAAGATGAGCTGCTTGCCTGGATACCGTTGCGGAACAGGTTAACGTAGAAACAACTCGACCAGTTTGCTTGCGGTTTTGTACAAGATGGCGCGTGATAAGCGGAATAAGCTCGTGTGGACTAAGAAGTCGGCCGGTTTCATCTACAGCAGCAGCACGGTCTCCATCGCAATCGACCAAGAGGCCCAGCTGTGCGTGACGACTCACCACCATCGAAGAGCATTCATCAGCCCAAGGATCTGCTGGCTGCGGGTGAATGCCACCAAAATCCCTGACAGGGCCTTGGTGCATCTGATGAACAACGCATCCAGCTTCGGAAAGTGCGTCGGCAAGCAGGTCTGTTGCCGCACCATACATAGGGTCAACTACCACACTAGGACGCAGCTCCTTAATAACAGATACATTAATCTGATCAAGAAGCGCACGCTTATAAGGCGTCACAATATCTGTTGTAGTAAAAGTTCCACGCTGATCTGTTGGCTCCAGCGGTGTTGCTGATTCTACGCGCTGAAGAAAATCGCGCGAAACTGGGCCGCCGTTAGCAGCACGAATAATCATGCCACAATATTCACAGGAAAGCTCAGTTGCAGAAATGATAAGGCCACCAGCTACATTTTTATGCTGCGCGCAAGCCCAGCAAATAGATGGAGTGGGGCAGAACGTCTCGGAAACACGCACGTCAAGACCAAAGGAAGCCAGCGTTGCCGCGGCTTCAAGGGCAGACGAATCTGCCTCAAAGCGCGTATCAAAACCAACAAACACAATGCCGCCAGGCAGCTCCTGTGACCAAACAGTACCAAGGGCCTCTGCAAGTCTAACTACATTATCCCTGGTAAAGCTTTTATCATAGCGGGCTTGCCAGCCATCGCTGCCAAAACGGAGTATGTCAGGTCTTTTATCCAATGCGGTTGGCATAGCTGCCGAGCGCCTCTTTAAATGCTGCTGCAGAGCTCTGGTCAGAGAGTGCCATACGTGCATTAGTTGCTGCCCAAGCTGCGGGAGTGCCGGTATCGCAACCCTCTTCTGGATCGATTACCAGCGCGTACATCTCTTCCTCAGCAAGCAGGCGCTCCATTGCATCTGTCAGCTGAATCTCATTGCCAGCACCAGGACCCTGAGTTGCCAGGAGCTCCATAATCTTTGGAGAAAGCAGGTAACGACCAACAATAAACAGGTGAGAAGGAGCATCCTCTGGACGGGGTTTCTCGACAAGGCCGGTTACTTTCCAAATAGCTCCCTCGCCCTCAGCGTTATCTGAAGGAGAAGAGATGCACTCGCCCGCGATGATGCCGTAGCGATTCACCTGATCTGCAGGGACTGGAGCAACTGCAATGACGGAAGCGCCGTTGTGCTGCTTGGAAATCTCTGCCATGCGGATGCACATCTGGCGGTCTGGAACAAAGTAATCGCCGAGAAGAACAAAGAATGGCTGGTCGCCTACGCCGTCTGCAGCGCACAGTACCGCATGACCAAGGCCACGAGGATTGTCCTGATAGGTAAAGGAAACAGGAAGCGCAGAAGCTGCATGGACCTTCTCGGCAAGGTCTTGCTTTCCACGAGAAAAAAGATCGGCTTCAAACTTCTGGTCTTCAGCAAAGTAGGTTTCAATCTGTGGCTTCTCGCGAGAATTGATGATGATTACCTCATCGACCTCTTCTGGCTCAAGAGCCTCTTCTACTACGTACTGAATAACGGGCTTATCCAAAACAGGCAACAGCTCTTTAGGGGTTACCTTTGTTGCAGGTAGAAAACGCGTACCTAGACCTGCTGCTGGGATAATTGCCTTCATGTGTTTACCTTTCACCTATGAGCCCTGTTGGCTCTGCGCACCTAACGTGCGCTTTTTAGAATGGCGGTTTTGCCGCCGATAAACTCAAATGACAAACGCCTGCGAACGTGTCCATTTTGCGTAAGCACCTAGTTGCGGAAGCACCTAGTTGCGGAAGCGCCTCGTTTACGCAAGCGTCCAAGTAAGCTACTTGCTTGGAATCTCAATTCCACGCTTCTCAAGGAAGGTGATGAGCTTTGCCAGTGTGTCTACAGAAAGTGAATGCTCCATAAGGCAAGCTTCTGCATCTGCAGTCTCTGTGTCTACGCCCAGATCCTCCTCAAGGAAGGTGCGGAGTGCGCGGTGAGCTCGCCACGTGGTACGGGCATTTGCCTCGCCCTCTTTGGTCAGCGTGACACGACCATAACGACTCTGCTCAACCATGTCCTGCTCTTTAAGCTGGGACAATGCCTTGTTGACACTTGCCTTGGAAACATCGAGGCACTCGGCAATATCAACGGAGCGGACGCTCTTATCGTCATCTGGCTGCTCAAGTGCAATTCGATAAATTGCCTCGAGATAGTCCTCGCCGGCTTTTGTCAGCGTGTGGTCGTTTTGTACGTTATCGTTGGCCATAACTCTCCTCCGACGACTGCTTGGCAGTCTTTTTCATGCAAAATCAGTTGCGCTACGCAACGAAAATATTTCTAACACTTGAATGATACCCAAAAACACCGCTAAGGTTTACTGGCGAGAAGAGCTGTTTGAAGATTCTGAGGACTCTTCTGAGCTTTTCTCGGCAGCTTCGGCATTTGCTTCAGCATCTGTTTGACCGTTTAAGCTAGACGGATCGTCTCCTGCTTCAATAACTTTCATCATCTTTGCAAGTGCGTCTTTATCTGCAATAACATAAGACTGACCATCAATTTCTGTTCCCTCAGATGGTACGTATGCCGTATAGATATCCTTGTCGGTGTTCATACCAATCATCTGAGTGCCCAGAGAAATAATGTCTGAGACAGATAGATCGGTGATAACCATGCTTGCCGTTGAATTGACGATATTTGCAATGGCTACAGGGTCTCCGGTATTCAAAATCTGGGCGATCATAGCCTTAATGAACGTTCTCTGGTGACGCATGCGGGTGTAATCACTGTCTGCAAATGCATAGCGAACACGAGTGAAGAAGAGAGCCTGAGCACCGTTGAGTTTCTGAACACCAGGATAGAGCTCAACGACGTCGCTGAAGTTCTCTGTATCGCGCATGTACTGCTCAACGTTAACGGTCACGCCGCCGAGAGCATCCGTAATGCCCGCAAGACCATCAAAATTGACCTCTGCATAGTGGGCAATATGAACGCCACATAGTTCGTTTACAGCTTGTACCATGCCATTTGCACCATCATAGAAGTGAACGGCATTGATCTTCATGTAGGAGCCCTTCCACAAAACACGGGTGTCTCGTGGAATAGAAAGCATGGTCACGCGCTTGTGGATGGGGTCAACGCGCGCCAAAATGATGGAGTCCGCACGATACTCAGTCTCACCAGGTCGGCCGTCAGTACCTAGAAGCAGCACATAATAGGGATCGCTTGGTGCGGAAGGCTCCTGGAGCGTCTGGCGAAGCTCGGCGGTGATGACCTGCGAGTTATTGAGCTGCGCCTGAACGTTTGCATACCAAATTCCTGCGCCTACCAAGGCAGCAACAAAAACAGTTGCGAGAACGCCCAGCAGCGACCTGACTACAACTTGCTTTCTGAAGACACGCTTGCGGCGCTTATGGTAGCCCTCAGCCTGCGTACGGCTGAAAGGAGAAGTGCCAGCTGCAGCGCCCTGACCTGCGGCGCCCTGACCTGCGGCGCCCTGCGAAGCATGAGCGACGGCGTTAGGTGCAGTACCCTGCGCGCTACTATCCGCAGCAGTATTTTGCGCAGCATCAGCCGAAGCGTCCTGTGAGGCTCCGTTGTCTAGCAGTTTGGCATGCTTTGGTTTAGTTGACACAAACTATCCTTCGATAAAGTCGTCGTCTGGAATGGTAGTGCGCTGAGCATCAGCTCCCAACGCGACGAGTTTCTCGACAAATCCCTCATAACCGCGGTCAATGTGATGGATGGCAGAAACAATTGTTTCTCCCTCGGCCACAAGACCAGCCATAACAAGTGCAGCTCCACCTCGAAGATCTGGGGACTTGACCTGCGCACCTTCAAGCTCGGAGACGCCGCGGACAATAGCGTGGTGGCCCTCGATGGTGATGTCAGCTCCCATGCGGGAAAGCTCGGAGGCCAACATGAAGCGGTTCTCAAAGACGTTTTCCGTAATGATGCAGGTACCCTTAGCCAAAGCAAGCAGCGTCATAGTCTGCGCCTGCATATCTGTTGGGAAGCCTGGGAATGGCAGCGTCTGGATATCGATAGCCTTAAGATCTTGCTGGCGAGAAGCCCGTGCCCACCTATCTCCAGTCTCGATGGTAATGCCCATCTGCTCGTACTTCTTAAGTACCAGACCAAGGTGATTTGGCTCAAAGCCATGAACGGTAATAGGCTCACCGGTAAGTGCGCCAATTGCCAGGAAGGTACCAGCCTCAATGCGGTCGCCAACAACTTCATGCTCAACAGGGTGCAGCTCTGTGACGCCGTGAATCTCGATAACAGGAGATCCAGCGCCCTGAATGTTGGCGCCCATTTTGTTAAGCATGTTAGCAAGGTCAACAATTTCTGGCTCACGAGCAGCGTTATCAATAACCGTTACGCCCTTGGCAAAGACAGATGCCATCATCAGGTTCTCTGTTGCGCCAACGGATGCAAAGGCAAGAGAAACGGTTTCTCCCGTTATGCCGTGAGGAGCACTTGCGTGAATATTGCCGTGCTCAACCTTAAATTCAACACCCAAGGCCTCAAGACCCAGGATGTGCATGTCAATTTTACGAGCACCGATATTACAACCGCCAGGCATTGCCACAACAGCCTTGCCAAAACGCGAAATAAGGGGGCCCAAAACAGCAGTTGATGCACGCATTTGTGCAACAAGACTGTATGGAGTCTCCCAGCTTGTAATATCTGTGGTATCAATTTTAAGCTCGTGAAGACCAACGACTTCAATGCGAGCGCCTAACGTCTTGAGCACCTTGCCCATGACGTGAACGTCTGCAATATTAGGAACGTTAGTGAGCGTAGTAACGCCAGGAGCCATGATGGTCGCAGCCATCAATTTGAGGGCAGAGTTTTTTGCACCCTCTACAGTGACCTCTCCTGTGACAGAATGGCCACCTACTACTTTTATGACGTCCATAAACCTCCGAAAACGACAGTGAGAGAATTTTACTCCTCAACCACTTGCTTCAGAAGTAGATTACACCAGTCTATCTTTTTTTCGTAGTAGGCACGACGATTATCGTCTTCTGGAAGAGAAAGCATCTGGTCAATAACGTCGTCTCTTGTCTCGCGCACAACATCTGCATCAATGTCATCAACGCGACGAGCGTGATCTGCCAAGATAATGACTCCTGTTGGATCGATTTCTGCGTATCCACCAGAAATCACTATCTTGGTCATAGATTCTTCTTCATTCTCTGGATGAGGCATGTGCAGTCTTACAACACCATCGCCAAGCGCAATGATTTCTGGTGCGTGGCCTGGCCACACACCATACTCTCCATCTGCTGAAGCAAGAATCAGACTTTCAACAATTCCTTCGTAAAGGAGCTTATCTGGTCTGACAAACTGACAAGTCAACTCAGCCATGAGAAATCCTAGTTCTGTGAGCTATCCGAAGCGGACATCTTTGCAGCGCGCTCGCGAACATCTTCGATGGTGCCTGCAAAACGGAATGCCTGCTCAGGAAGGTCATCGCACTTACCGTCAATAATCTCTGCAAACGAGCGGACAGTCTCCTCAACGGTGCAGTACACACCAGGGTTACCAGTGAACTTCTCGGCAACGTGGAATGACTGAGAGAGGAACTGCTGAATCTTACGGGCGCGAGCAACGGTACGCTGCTGCTCCTCAGAAAGCTCGTCCATACCCAGAATTGCAATGATGTCCTGAAGGTCGGAGTACTCCTGCAGGGTCTCCTGAACTGCCATAGCAACACGGTAGTGCTCTGAACCAACAATGGATGGATCAAGAGCGGAACTGGAGCTAGCCAGAGGATCAACTGCTGGGTAAATACCAAGCTCGGTAATAGCACGAGAAAGAACGGTAGTTGCATCCAAGTGCGTAAAGGTTGTAGCAGGAGCAGGGTCGGTAAGGTCGTCTGCAGGGACGTAAACTGCCTGTACGGAAGTAATAGAGCCTTCCTTGGTGGAAGTAATACGCTCCTGAAGCTCGCCCATCTCTGTAGCCAGGGTTGGCTGGTAACCAACTGCGGAAGGCATACGGCCGAGAAGTGCGGAAACCTCAGAACCTGCCTGAGAGAAGCGGAAGATGTTGTCGATGAACAACAGAACATCCTGGCCCTGATCACGGAAGTACTCTGCAGTAGTAAGACCTGCAAGAGCAACACGCATACGAGCTCCTGGTGGCTCGTTCATCTGACCGTAGACTAGGCAGGTCTTGTTAATAACGCCAGACTCAGTCATCTCGAGGAAGAGGTCGGTACCCTCACGAGTACGCTCTCCAACGCCGGTGAATACGGAGGTACCACCATGCTGCTGAGCCAGGTTGTTAATAAGCTCCTGAATCAGAACGGTCTTACCAACGCCAGCGCCACCAAAGAGGCCGGTCTTTCCGCCTCGAACATAAGGCTCGAGAAGATCGATTGCCTTGATGCCCGTCTCAAAAATCTCTGTCTCAGTAGTGAGCTCTTCGAAGAGAGGTGCTGGGTGGTGAATTGGATAATACTCAACGTCTTCAGGAATTTCTCCACCATCAACTGGCTGACCCATAACGTTCCAGACGCGGCCCAGCGTAGACTTGCCTACAGGCATCATCATTGGCTTGCCGGTGTCCTTAACGCGAAGGTTACGCTGAAGACCATCGGTTGACGACATAGCGACGGTACGAACAACACCACCGTGAAGCTGGGACTCAACCTCAAGAACGGTGCTGACGTGACCAACAGGCGTGTCATCCTCTACCGTCAGTGCGGTATAGATGCTTGGAACAGGTCCGTCGAACTTAACGTCGACAACTGGTCCAACTACGCGAACGATTACGCCATCGTCAACGCGCTGATTGCGCTTGTTGAGAATAGCTTCCTCAAAGGAAGAAGTCTCTACTTGCATATCTGACATTACATATCCTCCAATGCTGCAGCACCACCGATAATCTCATTGAGCTCCGTGGTGATTGCGCCCTGGCGTTCGCGATTGTACGTACGGCTAAGAGCGCCTAAGACGTTCTCAGCATTATCAGTTGCAGACTGCATTGCACGACGGCGTGCTCCATGCTCGGCTGCAGCAGAATCAAGAAGTGCGTGGAAGATGACCGTCTTGATATAAGCGGGCATCAACGAATCAAGTACCTGAGAAGCAGATGGCGAGAAGTGATATTCACTCTTGTTATACGTCTTCACCTGTGAGAGGGCTTCTTCGGTACGTGGTTTATTAGGAATCGTGAGTTTCTCGCGCGAAATAGGAAGAAGTTGCTCTGTAACCTGCTCTTGGTCAACACGGTTCTTTGCATGCCAATACTTGATTACTACGCGATCAATCTTACCCTTGATGTAGCTATCCATAATGTAGGAAGCAATACGATCAGCCTGGTCTGCTGTAGGCTCAGAGGAAATGCCTACATAGGACATGCTGGGCTTGATATTTCTGTACGTAAAGTACTCAGTTGGCTTGCGTCCGCAAGTAATTATCTCGGAAGATACACCCTTAGCCTTAAGACGTGCCATCTCATGCTCAACCTCGCGCTGAGGCAGGATGTTAAATCCGCCTGCAAGGCCACGGTCAGATGCGATGACTAAGAACAACACGTTCTTCTCGACTTTGTGCGTAGCAAGAAGAGGCTGTTTTTTAGGATTAAAGCTAGCACTTGCAACGTTTGCAAGCATAAGGGTAATAGCTTCCTTATATGGCGAAGCAGCCTCGGCCCTATCAAGTGCCTTGCGGACACGCGCTGTCGAAATCATCGACATGGTGCGCGTAATCTGCATGGTGCTCCTGATGGAGCTCATACGCCTCGATATTTCGTGAAGGTTCGCCATTAGTAATTACTCCTGCAATGAACCCTGGGTTACTGCGTCAAAAGAGCCTGGTGTATCAGAATTAGCTTCTGCCTCGTCCACAACCTTGTTTGGATGCTCTTCCAAGAACTTAGCCTTGAAGTGCTTAATGTGATCACTCAAGCGCTCTGCCTGCTCATCAGAAATCTTTCCGTTGCGCAGAGAATTGCGGAGCTGTGGGTGATACTCACTCATGTACTGAGCAAGGCCATCACGGAAGAGAGCAACGTTCTCAAGATCAACATCATCAATGAAGTTCTCTTTTGCAGCGTAAATTGAGCAAATCTGGTCAACTACGTCCAGAGCTGAGTAACGTGGCTGCTTGAGAAGCTCCATCATATGAGCACCATGGTTGAGCTGGTACTGCGTAGTTGCATCCAGGTCGGATCCGAACTGCGAGAATGCCTGCTTCTCACGGTAACTTGCAAGGTCCAGACGAAGGGTACCTGCAACCTGCTTCATAGCCTTGACCTGTGCATCGCCACCGACGCGGGATACGGAAATACCTACGTCGACTGCTGGGCGCTGGCCCTGGAAGAAGAGGTTAGACTGCAGATAAATCTGGCCGTCTGTAATGGAAATGACGTTTGTAGGAATGTATGCAGAAACGTCGCCTTCCTGCGTCTCAATAATTGGAAGTGCGGTAAGTGAGCCTGCTCCGTTTTCATCGGAGAGCTTACATGCACGCTCCAGCAAGCGTGAGTGCAGGTAGAAAATATCACCAGGATATGCCTCACGTCCTGGTGGACGGTGAAGCGTCAGTGACATCTGACGGTATGCAACTGCCTGCTTGGAGAGGTCGTCGTAAACAACAAGAACGTGTCCGCCTGGATGATCTTTGTCAGCAGGCTTGCCGTCCTTATCGTTATACATAAAGAACTCACCAATAGCAGCGCCTGCCATAGGAGCAATGTACTGCATTGGAGCAGAATCAGCTGCGGTAGCTGCAACAATGACGGTCTTGTCAAGAACACCATGGCGGGAAAGAGACTCGCGGATGTTTGCAACTGTAGACGCCTTCTGACCGATGGCGACATAGATACAAATCATGTCGGTGTTCTTCTGGTTTACGATTGCGTCAATTGCGATAGCGGTCTTACCGGTCTTACGGTCACCAATGATCAACTCACGCTGACCACGGCCGACAGGAACCATAGCGTCAATTGCGAGAAGACCAGTCTGAACTGGCTCGCAGACAGGCTGGCGCTGCATAATGCCAGGAGCCTTGAACTCGATAGGACGGCGATGTGTAGCGTGGATAGCACCAAGACCGTCAATAGGCTGACCCAGTGGATTAACAACACGACCAAGCATGTCGTATCCAGCAGGGATGTCCATAACACGGCCAGTAGTGCGACACTCGTCGCCTTCCTTGATTTCAGAAACTTCACCGAACAAAACAGCGCCGACTGAAGTTTCATCAAGGTTCTGAGCAAGACCGAATACGCTGTGGCCGGTAACGGAGCTGGTGAACTCCAGCAACTCGCCTGCCATAGCGCTACGTAGGCCAGCAACGCGAGCAATACCGTCTGCTACCTCAGTAACAGCAGATACCTCTTGCTGGGATACGGTTGAATTGACCTTAGAAAGGCGCTCTCTAAGCTGTGCCATGACGGCATCTGAGCTCAGCGTTCCTTCCTGTATGGTGGTCTTATCAGTCATTACAATTCACTTTCAACGTGATCTGAAGAGAGCCTACTCTTAATGTGAGTGAGCTGTGTCTTTACCGATGCATCATAACGATGATCACGTGCCTCAACAACAATGCCGCCCAAAATCTTGGGATTAACACGCTCAATGAGATACACCTGAGTGTTGAAGTTCTTCTCGAGCTTCTCGGTGACCTTTGCACGCAACTCATCATCAAGAGGCATTGTAGTAGTTACCGTTACTGTAAGTGTCTTGTCTTCTTCTTCAAGAAGCTCCTGGAACGTAGCGGCAACATCATTGATAAGGTTGACATCCTCACTCGCCTGCATAGCACCAAGAGTCTCAAGAACTTCTGGAGAGAACTTCTTTGCATGCTGAACCTGTACGAGGTCTGCAGTTGCACGACCCTCAGCGCGGCCAGCCTCCAGGAGTGCCCTGGTATAGCCCTCTACTTTTCTGTCTTGATCGTCTTTATTAGTGCTCATCTGGAGTACCTACTTCCGCAAGGTACTTTTCGGCAAGAGCACGCTGCTGCTCTACTGAAAGCTCGTTGCCAATAATCTTTCCGGCAATATCGACGGCAAGATCAACAACGGAATCAGAAAGCTCAGCCATGGCGTGACGACGCTCAGACTCTACAACGCCCTTACCCTTAGTAATAATCTCGACAGCTTCTGCCTTTGCCTGCTCGATAATACGAGCACGCTCTTCTTCGCCCTCACGCTTAGCAGCAGAAACAATCTCGTCTGCTTGCTGCTTAGCTGCGTCGATACCAGCTGCTGCGATTTCACGATCCTTGTTGGCTTCCTCGCGAGCCTTTGCTGCAGCGTCCAGATCGCCTTGGATCTTCTCTTGACGCTTGTCAAGCATACGTAGAACGGAAGGCCATACAAACTTTGCTACAACAGCAAAGATGATCAGAAACGCAATCAGAGCAGGAACAAACTCAGCGGGCTTTGGAAGAAGAATATCGGCACCACTTGCACCCTCTTCAGCAAGTGCGACTGAGGGAGCCATTGCCACAAGTAGAGCAGCAGTTGCGCCTACTGTGCTGGCTTTTTTAACTCCCTTACAAATCGTATTCATGCATTCCTCCAACGTAGCGTTTTCGCTGTTACAAACAGTAATTTACTTAACCATCAAGGTAACAACGAAGCCAATTAGGGTAAGTGCCTCGATGAATGCGCAGCCAAGAATAAAGACTGTGAAGAGACGACCCTGAACCTCAGGCTGACGAGCCATGTTGTTAGCGGCACTCGTTGCTACGACGCTAATACAAATTGCTGCTCCCATAACGCAAAGAGCATATCCGAAAATACCCACGATTCCTCCTTTTTCGCTCGCCCCTCTCAAGGCGACCAATATTCATACCTATCATCAACTGAGCGTGGGCTCAGATGACTTCATCTTTTGTGCCGTTTGGCACCACAGTGTGGCAATGCCACCAACTAAGCGTTTTGCTTAGTGTTCAGACTCTACCAGCTGGATGTAGACAGTAGAGAGTAGGGTAAAAACGTATGCCTGAATGAAAGCAACAATAGTTTCTACCAAGTAAATGATAATCAACAGCAAGATCCAGAAAATCGAAAATCCTGCCTGGGCGGCTGTTGATGCGGAGAAGTTCTCAATCGCTGGCATAAAGTACATAGATGCAAGAATTGCAAACGTACCCATAACGATGTGACCTGCATACATGTTGCAGAACAGACGGACAGCCAGAGTAACCAGACGAAGGAATGTTGAGAAGACCTCAATAACCCAGATAACTGCTGCGATAACAGGATTAACGCCCTTTGGTGCAAGACTCAAGATGTAGCCAATAACACCCATCTTTTTTGCACCTACATACATAAAGTATCCAAGGGAGCAAAGACCAAGAGCGGCGGTGACACCAATGGTGCCAGTACCTGGGTGTGCGCCAGGAATAAGGCCAATAATGTTGTTGATCAGAATAAACATAAACATGGTAATCAAGAATGGGAAGTGTGTGCGCCACGTTTCTCCAAGAGAAGCTTTGCAGACGTCATCTCTGATGTACTCAATCAGATACTCAACACCATTAACAAAGCGTCCCTGAGGAGCAATGCTCTCTGCCTGCTTCTTCTTAAACCTAAAGCAGACAATCAGAAAAATCACAGCAGCGATTAAGAAATAGAAAATGTAGTTCGTGAAACCAAAGGTGGTGTTACCAACCAATGCGTGTGGCAAAAAACTTTCGAGCAGCTCGGCCATCTCTGCTGGCAACTGCGCAAGAACATCCACTCTGTCTCAACCTCCCCATACAATCTGCAACCATTTCAGATTGCCCGTCACTGCTCAGCATACTTGAAACGCAACGTAAGATGCCAAGAATATGCCACTTGGAGTATATTATCTACCACTCGGCGTGCATATTTGCGACGAACGGCGATACTAGCACTAAATGAATGCATAGTCACGATTACAAAATCAAATAATTGACTTATGCTCAAACTCTCACATTACTGACACATTTCGTGTTAGCTGCCGTTATTGTTCTACTCAACTATAACACTAATAAGCTGCTGTTATGTCGATATTTTATTGACAGGACCATTTATGTCCAGGTAAAAATAGTTGTATCAATATCCCCTGGTATTCGCAAAGTTTTTGATATATATCGACAGATATTTTTTCTCGTAAAGCACTGGTTTGAAAAGAAAAATGATCCAGTGCGCATGTTCTGCGGACACTGGATCATGTACTAACGTACGTATTCGCAACTCTATTATATTGCGAGAAAAACGATGAGCTTCTTACTTGGTGCCGTAAATACGGTCGCCTGCGTCGCCAAGGCCTGGGAGAATGTAAGCATTTGGACTCAGCTGACGGTCAACGGTGCAGGTGTAGAGGCGTACATCTGGATCAAAGTCCAGAGTTGCCTTGACGCCCTCAGGGCAAGAAACAATGGTCAGGCAGCGAATATCCTTGACGCCAGCCTCACGCAGGAACTGAATAGCAGCAGTTAGAGAGCCGCCAGTTGCCAGCATTGGGTCAACAACCAGGCAGGTACGGTTCTCAATGTCTGCAGGGAACTTGCAGTAATACTGGTGAGGAAGATGGGTCTCTGGATCACGGTACATACCAACATGGCCAACGCGAGCGGATGGAACCAGCTCAAGAATGCCGTCAACCATACCAAGGCCAGCACGAAGAATTGGAATAATAGCAACCTTCTTACCAGCAATACGCTTAGCAGTCATGGTCTCAAGAGGAGTCTCTACCTCGACGTCCTCAAGTGGGAAGTCGCGCATGGCCTCATAGCTCTCAAGAATTGCAAGCTCGTTGACAAGCTCACGGAACTGCTTAGTGGTGGTTGTCTTGTCACGAAGAATGTGAAGCTTGTGCTGAACTAGTGGGTGGTCAACAACCGTAAGTCTGGACTCATCGTAATCTGCCATAATGCTCCCTCCAAGAGCTTGACCTGCGCTTTATTTGAATGTCTGCAACTATATCCTAGACGTACATTCCGTGCAGGTTTGTGTATGTATTGCTTAGACAGCACCGTTTATGTGCTGCTTACTTACTCAGCGTCAACACCCTTAAAGTTAGGGTCATCCTCACGCATGATCTTCTCGACACGTCCAGTGTGGCGGCCACCTGCAAACTCGGTGCTCAGGAAGGTGTCCACAATAGCCTCGTTAACAGCAAGATCAGTGAATCGGCCAGATAGACCAATGACGTTTGCGTTATTGTGCTCGCGAGCAAGCTCTGCAAACTGAACAGTCTGAACAGGAGTAGCGCGAATACCAGGGACTTTATCAGCGGTCATGGCAATGCCAATGCCGGTGCCACAAATCAGAACACCGCGATCTGCCTTGCCTGCTGCGACTGCGCGAGCAACCTTATCTGCAAAATCAGGGTAATCAACACGGTCGTCATTTGCTGGACCAAAGTCCAAAACTTCGTGACCAAGCGACTTAATGTGCTCAATGATAGGATCTTTCTGGATAAAGCCAGCGTGATCGGAACCAACTGCAATACGCATACGTATCCTCCTCAGAAAATTCACTCCTATAGAGAGTACCGCATGCAGGCAAAAGCTGCAGCCAAAACACATAAAAGGGATAGGATTTTTTATCTATTTTGCAAATCCCGCAGTGGCGAGAATATCCTCGGTTGTAATAGCGCCTTCGCGCAAAATGCGCGGCTCATCACCTGTGCAGTCGACAATGGTAGACGCAATAGCAAGAGGTGCTGGACCTCCATCAAGCGTCAGATCCGCTTGCTCAACAAGGCCTGCCTCAAGACCACATCCATCAACTGCAGAAGGAGCTCCGTGCGTATTTGCGCTGGTAGTTGCCAGAGGAGTCCCTAGCTGCTCAGCGATCTGACACACAAGCGGCGAATTGGGCATGCGAAGCGCAATAGTTCTGTTATCTGGTAAGACATATTCATCGGGAACGTTCTCTGATGCGGTGACTACCAGCGTAAGAGCTCCTGGCCAATAGGCTTCTACCAGCTTATTTGCCCAGTCATGCGTGATGTGCGCATACTTCTGCAGGTCAGATTTGCTGCCCACCAGCCAGGGAAGCGTCTGCGTTGAAGGACGCTGCTTAATTTCAAAGATGCGCTTA
This sequence comes from uncultured Atopobium sp., assembly GCA_963518165.1. Classification (GTDB taxonomy): domain Bacteria; phylum Actinomycetota; class Coriobacteriia; order Coriobacteriales; family Atopobiaceae; genus Lancefieldella. The sequence continues at coordinate 8,675 of CAUQHX010000007.1, read as the reverse complement.
TGACCTGGGTTTTGAGGAGTTGCAGCAGCGCCAATTCCATAGACAGAATCGGTAGGCATGATAAGCACGCCACCGCGACGCGCTACCTCAACTGCTACAGAAACTACAGATGCATCCGGATTCATCTGATCAACTTTGATGTACTCTCCCATAAACCCTCAACTCTTTGTTGTGTGCTGTGCGATGTTGTCTGGTGCGAAGCGTTCTGTGTTGCGCAGATTTTCTCGCCAAGCGTCTGAAGTGCTACTTTGCTAGACGCGCCACAAGAATGCGCGGTCTGTGTGTCAGGTCCTCTTTGACCTCAACAGACTCCCATACTCCCTGCTCCTCAGCAAGGTGTGCTGCCTTATCCAGGTGTCCCTCGTAGAGCTCAACACAGAGCATACCACCAGGTAGAAGCATACGAGGAGCCGCCTCAAGCAACCTCCTGTAGACGTCCAGACCATCCTCTCCCCCGTCAAGCGCGAGCTCAGGCTCAAAGCCCTTGACCTCGGCAGGCACCTCCTGATCAAGCACGCTTGTAGGAATGTAAGGCGGATTAGACACCAATACCGAGAAGGACTGTGCAAGCTCTGCAGGCACACCTTCTACCAGGTCGCACTCAATGAGCTCCACACGCTCCTGGAGGTCCAAGGCGTCTCTGTTGCGAGTTGCCAGCGCAATTGCCTTAGGAGAAAGTTCCGTGGCGCAGACGTGTGTCTGTGGGCGCTCAGTGGCAATGGAGAGCGATATGCAGCCCGTTCCAACGCCAACCTCAAGAACGCGCACTTCTCCGTCAGTGTTTGGAGTTGCCGCATCAACGCCTTCGAGCGCAACGTCTACCAGCACTTCTGTCTCTGGTCGTGGAATAAGTACGCCTGGCTCGCACGTAAGTACCAGGTGTCTGAAGGGCATCTCGCCCGTCACGTACTGAAGCGGCTCGCCATCTGCGCGGCGCTTAATTGCCTCACGCATACGAGCGCGCTCATCCGCAGAAAGCGGCTTGTCAAAGTTGGTATAGAGCTGCACGCGAGAAAGACCTGTCACTGCGGACAGGAGCCATTCTGCAGAAAGACGTGGATGCTCATCACCCTTCTTTTCCAGGTGTTGAGTAGTCCACGTCAAAATTTTCTGGATTGTCCAAACTTCATCTGTCATGAAGTTTGCACCTTAGACAGCCTGAGCGAGTTTCTCGGCACGCTCCGCTGCAGCTAGAGCCTCAATAACGGATGGCAGCGTATCGCCCAGAAGAACGCCGTTGTAGGTGCCGTTGAAGCCAACGCGGTGGTCGGTTACGCGGTCCTGTGGCTGGTTGTACGTGCGGATCTTCTCGGAGCGTGCGCCATGACCAATCTGGGAAAGACGCTCTGCGCCCTGCTCAGCCTGCTGGCGCTCAAGCTCCATCTCGTAAAGACGAGCACGAAGCATCTGCATACAGACCTCGCGGTTCTGAATCTGAGAACGCTGATCCTGAGACTGAACAACCGTATTTGTTGGCAGATGAGTAATACGAACTGCGGAATAGGTGGTGTTAACGCACTGACCACCAGGGCCAGATGCGCAGTAGGTATCAATGCGCAGGTCTTCCTGGTTAATCTGAATATCAATCTCGTCAGCTTCTGGGAGAACTGCAACGGTTGCGGTAGAGGTCTGAATGCGGCCCTGAGACTCAGTCTTAGGAACGCGCTGAACGCGGTGAACACCGGATTCATACTTCATAACTGAATAGACCTTATCGCCCGTGACCTTGAACTCAATAGTCTTAAAGCCGCCTGCCTCAGAAGGTGAGCTGGATAGAATCTCTGTCTTCCAACCACGAGCCTCAGCAAAGCGCTCATACATCTTGAAGAGGTCACCTGCAAAGATTGCTGCCTCATCGCCGCCAACACCAGCGCGAATCTCGACGATAGTGTCCTTCTCGTCATTTGGATCGCCTGGAATCAGCATAACCTTGATCTCATCCTCAAGCTGAGGGAGCATCTCTTCATTAGCAGCAATATCTTCCTGCAACATCTCTTTTTCTTCTGGATCAGAAGTGGCGTTGAGAAGCTCTTTTGCAGCCTCAATGTCATCGAGGGCAGTGATGTACTTATTGGCGTGAGCAACCAAGTCCGCCTGATTAGAGTGCTCTTTTGCTACGCGAGCATACTCTTTTGGATCAGAGACAACGGCTGGGTCTGCAAGCTTTTGCTCAAGCTCAGCATAGGCCTCAACGATTTTTTCTAGCTTGTCACGCATTCTTGCTCCTAAGATAAGTGCCTCGTGCGCGCTTGGCTTATGAGCCTGTGGCCAAACTGTAGCGCAAGCTGCTTGCGAGGTGAGATTTCAACTAAAGAAGTGTACCACCACTAGGCAGTTTTTAAACCGATACCTCGCTATCTGCACAGGATGAGGGTACACAAGTTACGTAATTGTGAGAAAATTACAGCAGGTTCATACGGTAATGAGGCGCCATGACTTCTAAGAACAAAACTTCACAACCAGATAACACGCCTGCTGCAGAGGACACACCTTCTGATCAGAAGACCCTTGATGCTCAGGCCGTTGAGGCAGTTGACACTGCTGGCGAGAAGACCGACGAGCTTGAAGAGGTCACCGACCCTATTGCTGCTGATATGGCCGCTGCTGATGAAGACTACATCATGGAAATTGTCAGCCCCATCTTTCCTGGGCTAGACGAAGACGAGGCTGCTCTTGCTTCAGATGAAGACTCTCCTGAAAACGACGCAGATAGCACAACTGACCTGGAGAAAATCGTAAACGATGCAGCTCTGACGCAGGACCTTTCTGCGGTAGAAGCTCGCCTCAAAGAGCTTGAAGAGAGCGCTCACGAACATGCAGAGGCTGAAGCTACTGAAGCTTCTGTTAAAAACGCTGCTAGCGCGGGTAATGCAACCTCTGACGATGACGCAACGTCTATAAAAGATGTTGCTGATACGTTTTCAAGCTATCTTCGCAGCAGGCGTCGTGCGCTGTTTAGGTTTGTACGCCGCTACAGCCTGCTTTCTGGCATTCTTGCGCTCTTAAGTCTTGCTCTTTTATCTGCGGTTATCGTCTTCTTTATTCGCGTGAGCAACGTTCCTTCAACAGATACTGTTATCGCTGACGCTCGTACACGAGCCGAAGCTCCAGCTTGGACTCCTGGTGAGTATGACGCTGATGAATCCTTGCTGCTGACCGGCATTGAGGTTGTTTCTCGCACCAGAAGTACCACGGCAATCTCCAGCGATGCCGCTCAGTTTGGCGCCACCGGCTACGCCAACTCTGTCGTACGCCTTACCTACACGGGTAACGCAATTGCTGCCACAAAGATTTCCAAGTTAGGATACGCAAATACCCAGGGCTGGAACGCTATTGGTGATGAAGAGACCCAATCTGTCACCTACCAGGCAACTTCAGGTGTTTCCACAACAAAAGTCCTTGATGCCATCGGCGATGTACTAGCTAAGCTTGATGAAAAAAATCCAAACGAAGCTATTTCTTATAGCTCGCAGTTCTCTGGCGCAACGTTTACTGTTCTTGATGCGGGTTTTGATCGTGAACAGCAGACTTGCTGGGTAAGAATGTCAGGTGTTTCACCAACCTTCTATGGCTCGCTCACCTGCGATATTACGGCTTCATTTACGTTTGATGCCTCTACGGGCACCTGGTCGCTAGACACAGTCAGCCCCTCGGCAGGACTTAAGTACGACTACAGCGGACTGGTGGGAACGTGGAAGGGCACCTTTGTGAGCTGTGAAGCCAGTAGTGGCAGTCCTTGTTATGCTGGCAGGACTAATCCTTTAACGTTGACCGTAACGTCTGCAGGTTTTTCTCGCGATCAGCTCGTGCTTACGGGTACCGCAGAGGGTGTTGTCCACAACCATGGAGCGCTTAACACCTCGTACCGTTGGTATCCGGGAGACACTGAGTTCAAGAGCGCATCTGTCTCTCTGACTACTTCTGGAACCATCGGAGATCAAATTCAGGTTTCTGGAGTGGTAGATGTAACCAATGCAAGTCTGGATGCTCATTCCGCTTCTAGCACGCCCCTCAGCACAGCTCAAAAACCACAGTTGAAAGTCACTTTTGATATTGCTGATAACAGCGTGGTAGCTCAGCTTATTTCCACCCACACGGAAAACGGTCAGACCGTCACCTTTACTGATACCTACCAACTCTCCAAAGAGTAAAAATAATCCCGTCAGGCCGAGTCTTTCCTGACGGGATTTCTATCATCAAATTACGAGAAGTACAAAGGCTTGTTACTGCACCTTATCTTCTTCCTTATCTGTGGCTTCTTCGTCGTTCTTCTCGCCCTTATGCATACGCCCACGAACAATTCCCACAATTGTGGGGATGATCGAGACCGCAACAATTCCTACAATCAGCAGCTCAAAGTGCTCCTGAACTACAGGGATACCGCCAAAGAAATAGCCGAGAAGTACAAACATCGTGGACCACGTAAGGCCGCCCAGGATGTTGTAGATACCAAAGTTTCTCCAGTGCATACCGCCCATACCCGCAATAAAAGGAACGAACGTGCGGATAAAGGGGAAGAAGCGCCCTAAGAAAATTGCCAGATGACCATGCTTGTCCAAAAACTTCTGAGTCTTCTCAAGATGCTCTGGAGTAAGTGCTTTGACCTTTCCAGAAGCAATGATCTTTTGACCAAAGAAGTGGCCAATCATAAAGTTCATCTGATCGCCAAGAATTGCGGCAGCCCACGTAATAACAAGCAGCAAAACAATATTAAAACCGCCATTGTGGGCAAAAAATCCTGCTGCAAAAAGCAGAGAATCACCTGGTAAAAACGGGAAAAAGACTACGCCGGTCTCAATAAAAACAATCAGAAAAACAAAACCGTACGCAGCAAGAGGGCCTGTGGCAATCATTGAAGCAATAAATGCACGAGGATCTCTAAGCAGCTCAATGATGTAGTTTACAAAACCCATCGAAGTCCAATCGTCGTGACAAATGTCGCGGCAAACACACGATACGCCTAAGAAAAGCGCATTGAGTGGGAACGGATGCCCGCGAGTGACCCCTTATGGCTGCTGTCTCCCGACCCTGACCAGGTTCGAGGTGTCACGTCATCCGCACCCGCTCAATGCGCTGTAGATACTCTACCCTATTAGAGAAATCTTTGCACAGATCGTATCGCTTCTATGCATTTTTTGACGAATTTTTTTCAATTGCTTTGATGATCTTCTCGACGTTCTTTTTTCCTCTTGAGATACCTACATGCAAAATTCCAGCTATAGGAACAGATATGACGAGAAGAACTATGCCGCCCACGAGCACAGCCGTTGCCATAGAACTTGTAGAGAGACTCCCGTACACGCTGAGATATATAAGCCATGCTCCAATTGCGATACCAGAATAAGCGGCTCTTCTATAAACGCTTAGTGTTCCAAGAGCTTTTGTCTGCATACGAGCCTCGACAACCAAAGGGTTATCCTCGTGTGAATGAGAAGCTGCTCCTACATAGTTTTTCTTGCTCATAAAAACTCTCAATCAAAAGTGGCATCGCCGTACGACGATGCCACTTTATTACGTTTGTCTTTTCTGCGCCAGACAGGATTTCGCGCAAAAAATTAGTAAGACAGACCTGGGTTGAAGACGCCAATAACAACGCCAACAAGTGCTACAACAACAAGAATAAGCATAACAACCGTTGGGCTGAGCTTCTTCTTAGTCATCAACCACCAGCAAAGGTATACAAACAGAAGGTTCAATACCTTAGGGAAGATGCCATTAAGTGTTGTCTGAATGTCAACACCAGCAATATTCAGAGAAGTGGTGACGTTAATCCATGTAGCAGCAACAGAGCCAATGACCATAGTACCAATCATAACAATGGAGCTACGGAGAGCCTCGGACTCAGGACCAACAAGTGCCTCAACAGCAGAAGAACCCAGGCTATAGCCCTGGTCGTAAGCAAACTTCATGCCGAAGTACATAATGAGGTTCCAGACCACAACATAGAACAGTGGGCCAAGAACGGAGCCGCCCTTAGAAAGGCCAAGTGCAATTCCAAGAAGAATTGGAATAAAGGTACCAACGATAATGGAGTCACCAAGACCAGCAAGAGGGCCCATAAGACCAGCGCGAAGACCATTGATGGTCTCATCGTCGATTGCCTCGCCGTTTGCACGAGCCTCTTCAAGAGAAGCGGTCAAGCCAACAACCAAAGAACCAATCTGTGGCTCGGTATTAAAGAAGGTTGTATAGGTAGAAAGTGCCTCAACCTTTTGGTCATCAGTATCGTAAAGCTCGTCAACGATTGGAAGCATGGATGCAAGGTAACCAAATGTCTGCATGTGCTCCTGAGAGAAGCAGGTAAGATTGCCGTAAATCCAGCTCAAGAAAGACTTATTGCGTGCTTTCTGAGAAATGGTTTTCTTTTCAGCCATGATTAAATATCCTCCTCTTCTTCATCGTCTGCGCTTACATTGCCTGATGCTGCAGCAGCCAAACGAACATTCTTTGCCTGCTGAAGCTGATAGTTAAGAACAGCAAAGAAGACTGCTACGACTGCAGAGACAATGAGGTTCAGGCCAAGTGCGCCAGCAAGGATAAAGCCAAAGGCAAAAGTTACCCAATCAAGAGGCTTGGTAATAACCTGCTTGCACAAAATTGCAACACCAACGGTAGGAAGAAGGGTACCAACGGTGAAGAGGGTCATCATTGGGATACCGTTCATAGGGAGGTATTCCTTCATGATGCCAACCATGCTCTCGCCAGCCATGCAAATGAAGAATGTTGGAATGAACGAGAAAATAATGTGAGAAACCCAAGGGAATACAAAGTCAACCATTGGAATGGTCTTCTTAATACGACCCCACTCTTTGCTCTCCATTGCGCGCCAACCAATACCCTGCCATACAAGGTTCATGGTAGCGGTGCCGTAGAACAAGACGGTACCAAGAGTACCAACAGCTGCACCAATAGCAGCTGCCTGAGATGCAGCCTCAACAGAGCTTGGATCAAGACCATAAGCCTTGATTGCAAGAATTGCTAGAGGAATACCAATGTAGGAAACTGCACGAACGTCAGCAGAAACAGTTCCACCAGGTGTTACGAGTGCAATGTAGACCAACTGGATTGCTGCACCAACAATAATGCCAGTCTGGACGTCGCCAAGAATGACACCAACGACAAGACCTGCAACAAGTGGACGACCGAGGGTATAGTTACCTACGGTAGTACCAGCCATGCCAGGTAGTGACGCAAGGCATGCAAACAAACCCAAAAGGGCAGCTTGAAACGCATTAATTGCCATAAAAATCGCCTTCCGAATACTACTTTACGTCAAACTTCTCGCGGAATTTAGGCCACTCACCAATTGCCTTTTCTTTAAGAAGAGCAAATTGAACGGTATAACCAGCTTTGGTTATATCTTCAAATGCCTGTCCCTCTTCTTGAGTAAAGGACTGGTTGTTGCCCAGCTTTACCGCACCAGGACGATCATTACCAGGACCGATAATGACCGTGTTAATTCCTGGCTTAAAACCAAAGTCAACAAGAATTTTCTTCATGTCAACTGGGTTTTTAGTAATAAGAAAATAACGAGAATCGCTGTCTAGAACCTTCTGAGCGCTCTCTTTGAAGTGATCAAATGTCCAAACAAATACTTTCTTGTCAGGTGCTGCTGACTTGTAAGCAGACTTGAGAACAGGATTTGATGCAGCCGCATCATTTACTGCAATGATTCCGTCACAAGGAACCTCAAGGGCCCAACGAGTGACTGTCTGACCGTGAATCATGCGGTCATCAACACGAACAAATGAAATCATGTTTTCTCCTAACATATTTCTTACGCAAGCAGCTACGCGTACTTGCAGTAATTACTAAAGGTCTTCCTCGTCATCGTCTTCAAGAGCTAAGACGATCTGATTAACGCCATTTTTTCCTTCGTTCAGGATTGATGACACAAGAGCCTCACCACTTAGGCCATCATCGATAGCCATCAAAGCACCAATTACCATGGGAAGATTGGCACCACTAAAAGCCACGGTATGGGAAAGCAGGCCTTTTTTGGCGAGAAGATCAAGTGCATTAGTAAGTGGAGAACCACCGATAATGTCACCAAGAACAACAACCTCGTCGTCAGCAGTAAGTGGCTCAAGAATTTTTGACAAATTCTCTCTATATTCAGCTGCTCCCACGCCATCTTCCATGCTGTAGCTCAAGATGTTTTCTCTGGGTCCCATCAGCATGTCCATTACGCTATGCAGACCTGGTGCAAACGTTCCATGACTTACGAGCAAAAGGTACTTCATTACCGCTCCATTCCAGACATCTCCACTGTGGCTGTACTTCGGCTGTAACACAGCCGTACTACACCAACTCAAAATTTCTAGCCTGTTATGTAAATTATTTATCCTTTAAAAACTACATCCCAGACTAGGCGTCACATGAGTAGCGGTTATAACACAAAGTCGTACAGAGACAGCTGGTAATCCGAAATTTTTAATATTTTTGATGCATTATTTTTTTAAATTTTATTCAAATTGTTTGATTAATCAGATAAATAAGTGTTCTACTAGCTAATCTAAATATGCATATATTTTTTGCATATATGAATATATAAATAGTAGTATTACAAATATTAGATAAAGAAATGTCAGCTCAACACTCCTCGAAATACATTTCTAAAAATCATAACCACCCGCATAGCGGGTGGTTTGCTCTTAGGGTATAACCCTAATTAT
>CAUQHX010000006.1:0-30833 GCA_963518165.1 uncultured Atopobium sp. | reverse complement strand
ACAAGGGGCATTTTTATGTCGAGAGGATCTCACGTTTGTGGGGTCCTCTTTTTTGAGCAGCAAATTATTCGAAAATAGCATAAAAATATTTACTAAAAACACATATTAATTACGTATTATGTTTTAATTATGTGCCACAATATTTACATAATTATCTTAATTAAATACCGTTCACGGAAGATAATTTTTACTATTTGATGTTATCTAATTTCGACATTTGTGCATTTCTGCATACATTTTGTCACTAATCTGTCCTGAATCTGACCATATTTCACCTACCGTTCACCTAAACCTTCTCACTTTCTGACAAATTTAGCTTGATTATTTATCGCACACCAAATTTTGAAATGAGAAATGTTAGGGCGCTTGTAGCGCTTGAGTATTTGAATAGTAAGGAGAGCTTCATGGAGTCGGAAAACAGAGAAGAAGTTGGAACAGAGCCGCTGCTCGGTGGGTCTTCTCGCCAGGTGATGGGAGACTATAGCAGGATTGTTCCGCCTCAACACTTTTTTAGAACAATGGAAAAGACAAAGAGGCCACTTGCGCTTTGTGCGGAACCCTGTATGGGCAAGACCATGTTTCTAAGAGAGCTGACAGACTATGCACAGTCGAACGGGTGGAATGTGTATGAGATTTCTCTTTCTAGTCTTTCTGCTCAAGAGGCAACCCAGATTCTTACTAAGAAAAGTACTTCTATCTGCAATGCTAAGAAATCAAAGACACTTAAAAGACTTGTTTTGATTGACGACTTTCCTCCGTCTGACGAGTATTTTGTTGCTCGTCAGGTTAAATCAATCGCAAGACTTCGCATGGCTGGCTGTCTTGTTGCATTTTCCTTATCTCCTGAAGCGCGCCAGTTAATTGATGAAGTTCCGAGCGTATATGTTTTGGGCAAGAATGAGCTACTTACGTTTATGCCGGGCATTGATAATTCAGAACAATCCGTTCTGAATAGCATGAGATTGACACGCGGTATTCCAACGCTTGTGTATTCTTTGCCGGTCACGTTCTGCGAGCGTGGAAATGTTGATGTACCTATTACGTATCTAACTAGTCTAGCTTGTGTTGCATCGTATATGCTCAGGAGCACTCTTGGTATTGAGGAACTTAGGCTCAGGTTAGGTATGATGTTGCTTGGCGTTGGTTCATTTGATGATCTGAGTCGTATATGTGGACAAGCCGATCTTGAGTATTTGGCCAAGATAGAACAAGATGCGCCTTTCTTTGGTGTGCATGTAGAAACGAGGCGTTTCTCGTGCCTTCATACTACAAGATTTGATGTGTTGAACTTTAATAAACAGGAGCTTGTTGCTCTAGCAGGTAAACATGAAAAGCTTGTCTTGAAAGCTATAGCACTACTCATTGATAGGGAAGATTTTTCTAAGGCTGCATTTGTGAGCTCGTTGATTAGAGAAGAGATTACCTGGGAAATTGTGCTTTCGCATGCAACGGAGTTTGTCGATGCTGGATATATTGAGCTGGTAGATAATGCGCTTACCGCTACACATTCTGACTGCACGCTAGAAAACTCAAGTAAAAAAGCCGCAAAAAGAATGGTGGATGCTCTGTCTAATACCAAAGGTCCAATGAACAGTAAAGATGCTGGTAAAACACTTGAGAACCTTACCTCATTTAATGGTTTTCTTAAGCAGACAGCTTACATAACACTGCTTAAGCTGCTTTTGCAAAAACCGCTGCCAGCCTTGAAAGAGGATCTTGAGCTAAATCCGCTTGAAAAGAAAATTGCACTCCATAAACGTGCGATTGATTTGGCTATCCAGGGAAATTTTAAATATGCTCTTCAACTGCTGCTTCTTGAGCAACAGCACGAGAAGACTTCTTCTATAACCTCGTCAATTCAAACAGTTGATGTTGAACTGCTCTACGCATTGCTGGGTGTATATCAAAAGGACTTTGATGCACGTAGTTCAAAAGCATTCTCCTTTTTACAAGAAGGGGAGGCAAGTGCCTTAAAGGGATCTGTGGGACTACTTAAATGTGTTCGCTATCTTTTTGAAAAGAACTCTTCTGTGGGCAACTTATACGACACCGAGCAGCTCATCAGTCAAGCAGAACAGCAGGGTAATCGCATGATTCAAGTGCCTGCACTTCTTATCGGAGCACTTCTTAGTCTCAGAAGTAGGGCGTAAAGCTCAGCTCCAGGCGAGAAGGGCGGTGCTGCTGAGCAGGGAATGGGACTCAATTTATGTAACGCAGGTTGGAAAGATGCTCGAAGATATTGCTGGATTTTTCTTGGGCGTTATTCCCACAGAGAAAAGTTTTGAAGCAATCACCCATCCATCGCTAAAAGCAGCATGTAGAACAATATATAAAGCTCTCTTTAATAGTGTAAAAGGACACTCTCCTGTCTGGCTGGATGAGGTTGAGTATGGAGTTCCTGAAAATGCCATGTGGCTTATGAGGGCGCTTTTGTCTGACGAGTCTGAATTTCAGCAGTGTCTAGAACAAGAAATGCCAGAAGAATGGCTGCATTATTTACGCTCAAATGAGGGTAAGCGAGATGTAACAAAATGGAGAGCATTTCGGCAAGTAGTAGGGGATTCTCGGACTGAAAACTCTGTGATTAAGAGTTCGCGCGTAGAGAAGAAACAGAATGCTCATCCTGGGGTGTACATCGCTCTTCTCGGCAGATTCAGTTTGTCGGTTCAAGGAGAGGAAATTGCCGGCAGAAAAATTGCTTATCGCTCGGCAAAGGCGCTGCTTGTGTATTTGGCGCTGGCTCACAATCACATGAGCTTCAGGTCACAGATTGCTCAGCAGATTTGGCCTGAGGCTGATCAGGCACATTGGCAAGAGCGTCTGTATCAAGCTACTAGGGTTATTCGCAAAGAGGTACAGGAGATTAAGAAAGGCTGTGAGCCTTTGGAAGCATCTCGGATTGAAAAAACGCTTGGTTTTAATCCCCAGCAGGTAACCGTAGACATTGATATTTTTACGCGACTAGCAAAGAGCGTTGCATCATCAAACAGCGATGAGGACATTGTGCACCTGGCTAAGCAGGCAGAAGAGCTTTATCAAGGTGATTTGTATCTTCCCGAGGATGAGTGCTTTAGGTTTGCAGATCCCATCCGTATTGCGTTGAGAGACCAATACATAGACACTATGGTGACGGCTTCAGCTGCCGCTTTGAGAATTACTCACTATACGCTTGCGGTGCATTTTGCAGAGCTCGCGTACCTTGTTGATGATATGCGAGAAGACACGCTTATGGCGCTTATTCAGGCGCTCAGAAAATGTGGTCGAGCACAGGACGCACAACAGTACTATGACTTGTACGTGCAGAAATACGTCACGAAGCGTAGAAAAATGCCTTCCAAACAGCTTAGGATGATTGCAGGCACAGAAAAAGGAAAAGAATCAATAGAAACCAGTGGTGGAGAAATAACGAAATTGGGATTTTACGACGCCATGTAGTGTGATTCAAGCAGTTAGACAGGGTATGATATATAAGTTGAATACTGTGTCTATCAACCGAAGATAGATGCCCGACGTCAAGGAAAAAGCTATGCCTAATTTCCTCTCTAAGATTCTGTCCTTTGGTGCTGATAAGGACCTCAAAGCATATAAGCGTATTGTCGAGAAGATCAATGCGCTTGAACCAACAATGCAAGCAATGAGTGATGAAGAGCTTCAGGCCCAGACCGAGAAGTTCAAGGCTCGCTATGCCGAGGGAGAAAGCCTAGATGATCTTCTCCCAGAGGCTTTTGCAACGGTGCGTGAGGCTTCGGTAAGAACTATTGGTCAGCGTCACTTTGACGTTCAGCTTATTGGCGGTATTGCGCTCCACAAGGGCACTATTGCAGAGATGAAGACCGGTGAAGGTAAGACGCTTGTCTCCACCCTTGCTGGTTACCTTAACGCGCTGAGCGGTGAAGGCGTTCACATTGTTACCGTCAACGATTACCTGGCTAAACGAGACAGTGAGTGGATGGGTACCATCTACAAGTTCTTGGGTATTAGCGTTGGTCTTCTGCAGAACGGCATGCGCTTGAGCCTTAAAAAGCCTGCGTATGAGGCAGATATTACCTACGGTACAAACTCAGAGTTTGGCTTTGACTACCTGCGCGACAACATGGTTACTCGTCCAGAGATGCGTGTTCAGCGTGGACATCATTATGCCATTGTCGACGAGGTTGACTCCATCCTTATCGATGAGGCTCGTACTCCTCTGATTATTTCTGGTGCTGGCACTAAATCTGCAGGTACGTATAAGGATTTTGCTAAGGCAGTTCGTGGCTTAACTCCAGATGTTGACTTTGAGATGGACGAGGCAAAGCACACCATCGCAACAACAGAGATTGGTCTCGAGAAGGTCGAGCGCGCTCTTAACATTGACGACATCTACAACGATGAGTCCGGTCAGCTGGTAAATCACCTGCAGCAGGCACTGAAGGCTGAGTACATGTTCCATCGTGACCAGCAGTATGTTGTCATTGACGGTGAAGTAAAGATTGTTGATGAGTTCACTGGTCGTATTATGGAAGGCCGCCGTTATTCTGAGGGTCTTCACCAGGCAATCGAGGCAAAAGAGAATGTTCAGGTACGTGAAGAGAACCAGACTCTGGCAACTATTACGCTCCAGAATTACTTCCTCATGTACGACAAGCTCTCTGGTATGACCGGTACCGCAATGACCGAGGACGCAGAGTTCCGTGAGGTTTACCACGTTCCTGTTCAGGTTATTCCACCTAATCGCTCTGTTAAGCGTGAGGACCTGGATGACCTGGTCTATCGCACCATTGACGCTAAGTTTGAGGCTGTTGTAAGAGACGTCGAAGAGCGTCACCAGAATGGTCAGCCAGTGCTGGTTGGTACCGTTTCTATTGACAACTCCGAGCGTATTTCTCGCATTCTTTCTAAGCGTGGCATTAAGCATAACGTTCTGAATGCTAAGTTCCATGAGCGCGAGGCGCAGATTATCGCTCAGGCTGGTCGTGAGGGTGCGGTTACCATCGCAACCAACATGGCAGGTCGTGGTACCGATATTCTTCTGGGCGGTAACCCAGACGTTATGGCTGAAGATATCCTTCGCAACCAGGGAATTGAGCCAGCCGAGGCCACTCAGGAGCAAAAAGAAGCCGCTCGCAAAGAGGCCAAGGAGATTTGCGCTACTGAGCGTGAGGCAGTAACCGCTGCAGGTGGTTTGTGCGTTATTGGTACCGAGCGTCACGAAAGCCGTCGTATTGACAACCAGCTCCGTGGTCGTTCTGGTCGTCAGGGAGACCCTGGTCAGACCCAGTTCTACCTCTCTCTTGAAGACGATCTGATGCGTCGCTTTGGCGGAGACCGCATGGACGGCGTTGCAGCAATGATGCAGCGCTATGAGCTTCCTGACGATATGCCAATCAAGGCAAAGATTGTTACCAAGCTTGTTGAGGGCGCTCAGCACAAGGTTGAGGAAGTCAACTTTGCAATGCGTAAGAATGTCCTTGATTACGACGACGTCATGAATAAGCAGCGCCAGGTCATTTACGCGGAGAGAAATAAGATTCTTGATGGCAAGGATCTTATGGAGCTTATCGAGACAGTCACTGCTTCTACTACTCAGCGCGTTTGCGAGGAGTTCTGCTACGGAGATGCTGACGAGTGGGATCTTGAGGGTCTTGAGAAGTGGCTCACCGAGCTTACTGGTAAGACAGATCTTCCAGAGTTTACCGAGGATACCAAGTTTGAGCAGCTTGAAGAGGATGTCACCGCTTTTGTTCAGAAAACCTTTGACGAGAAGACCCAGAAGCTCGGAGAAGAAGTCATGCGCGAGCTTGCTGCTCAGGTAATGCTTCGCGTCATTGATACTCGCTGGATGGCATACCTCCAGGAGATGGATTACCTAAAGACCGGTATTGGTCTTCGTGGTTTTGGTCAGCGCGATCCTCTGGTTGAGTATAAGACTGAGGCATATGAGGCATTCACGCTGCTGGTAAACACCATGTACGAGGACTTCCTTCGTACGATTCTTCGCCTTGAGCTGGTTAACCGCCCACGTCAGAATACTGAGGCAGAGGCGTTCCAGAATGCTCACTATTCTGGTGGAGAAGAGACTGACGGCGATCAAAAGGCACTTAAGCAGGGCAAGAGCATGCTTAAGAATGCCGCAGCTATTGGCAAGAGCCCACAGGGAACCGGCGCAAGCCAGTCTTCTGTGTCAACCTATCGTAAGTCTGACGATCCAAATCCTTACGTCAATGTTGGTCGCAACGATCCTTGCCCATGTGGAAGTGGTAAAAAGTTTAAGAACTGCCACGGCCGAAACAGGTAAGAATGGCTGATACAGAGGTTGTTTCGCTCCAAGCTTTAGCGGAGCGTCTCTTAGAGGTAGAAGGATATCTTCACCTCGCCGAGAAGCGTCAGCAAATTTCAGAACTTGAAGCAGAAAGTGCTCGTCCCAATTTTTGGGACGACGCTGAAGTTGCGCAAAAGGTAATGACCCAACTAGCATCGCTTCGCGATGATGTTGCTGGTATTGATAGGGCTAAAGAGAAACTCGGTGATGCCGAGGCTGCCTTTGAGCTTGGAACAGAGCTTGAAGACCAAGCGTCACTTGATGAATCTCAAGCGTTGGCGGTATCCCTTGAAAAAGATTTATCTGAGCTTGAGCTTTCAAGTTGGTTTACTGATGAGCTTGATCATGGCGATGCAATTGTTACCATTAAGCCGGGTCAAGGCGGTCTTGAGTCTCAAGACTGGTGCGAGATGCTTTTTCGCATGTATCTCAAATATTGTGACCGCCGTGGTTGGAAAGTTGATATTAACGACGCACCCGTTGCAGAGGTTATTGGTCTTGACCGTGCAACCTTTACCGTAAGCGGTAAGAACGCCTATGGCATGCTTCGTGCAGAGCAGGGTGTACATCGTTTGGTAAGAATTTCTCCTACTGACGATAAAAAACGCAGGCAGACATCATTTGCTGGCGTAGAAGTTTTACCTGTTCTTCCAGAAGATATTGAGGTTGACATTGACCCCAATGACTTGCGCATTGATGTATATCACGCATCTGGTCCAGGAGGCCAGGGAGTCAATACCACAGATTCTGCAGTTCGTATTACTCACATTCCAACAGGAACAGTAGTCACCTGCCAAAACGAACGCAGCCAATTGCAGAATAAAGCTGCAGCAATGAATATCTTGCGCAGCCGTTTGTATGAGATTGAAAAAGAGAAACGCGAGGCTGAGCTTGATGAGCTTCGTGGTCCAAAGAGAGAAATCTCGTTTGGAAATCAGATTAGGAGCTATGTTCTTTATCCTTATCAGCTTATTAAGGACTTAAGAACAGGCGCGGAGACAGGAAATGTAGAGTCCGTTCTTTCAGACGGCGATCTTGACCAGTTCATCATTGCGTATCATCGCTGGGTTGTTGGCGGAAAGGATTAGTGTGCAAAAATCTACTTGGCAAAAGACCTTTAAAGACTCGTTCTTTATCGTCCTTGGCTGTGCAATTTTTGCAGTTGGCCTTGATGTTTTTGAAGTTCCAAACGGACTTGCTGCTGGTGGTATTACCGGTTTTGCAACAGTTATTAGAGCCGTTGCGCTACCTTTTGGATTTGATCTGCCTGTTGGTATGCAGACAATCGCCATGAATATTATTTTGATGGCTTTTGTTGCAAAAAGTGGAAACAAAAAATACTTGCTCAAGAGCGTTGCAGGCTTCTTAATTTCAAGTATTTTTGTTGACCTTTTTGCTCCATTCCTGCCAGCTCTTGGCGCTAATGATCTTATGCTTGCGGCACTATGGGGTAGTATTATCTGCGGTTTTGGTCTTGGACTTGTATTTAGAGCAGGCGGCAATACCGGTGGTACAGATATTATTGCTCAAGCGTTTTCCAAGCATTTTTCTGTTCCATCAGGTACCGCAATTATTATTGTTGATATTGTCATCATTATTGCGGCTATTCCGGTCTTCTCGCTAGAAAACGGCCTGTATTCGGCTCTAGCAATCTTTATCACCGGTAAAATGATTGACTTTGTCATCGACGGACCAAGGTCCGAGCGCTGTGTTTACGTTATTTCTTCTGAGCACGATGCAATTGCTCACGAGATTTTGTACAACCTTAATCGTGGCTGCACGGAGCTTCAGGCACGAGGACTGTGGAGCGGTGCGCACAAGCCTGTTTTGATGTGTGTTCTTGGTCGTACAGAGCTTGTCCAGCTAAAGGCCATTGTTTCTGAGATCGATCCTGATGCACTGGTATTTATTTCAGAGGTTCACGAGGCAATCGGCGAGGGCTTTAAGTCATTTGAAGCTTTGGAAAGCTAATATACGCAAAAATTTTGAGATGTAAAAAGGCGGCTTGTGAATGTACCGACCTCCTAATCGTTAGATTTTGGTCTAACTTTTGGGGGTCGGTACACAAAGGCCGCCTTTTTGTGCGTGTAAGAAAGGATGGAGCGCTAGTCTTACTTAGCAGGAAGAATAGAAGGAGTGACGCAGACAACATCCTTGAGGCCTGCAGCTTTGAGCTCATTGATCTGCTCGTCAGTTGCACCTGTATCGGTAATCAGAAGGTCAATATCTTCTGCAGAGCCAAACTGGAAGTTGGAAGTAGTACCCAGCTTAGAAGAATCGGCGACAACATAGTGCTTTCTAGAGCGCTTAAGCATCTGAGCGTTAATTGCTGGCTCAGGAGCTGTTGCGGAAGTAAGACCGAATTCTCCCGAGAAACCCGTGCAGCCCAAGAAGCATTTAGCAGCAGTAATGTGCTGGATGCACTCAAGAGCGGTATCGCCAGTCATGGAAGCGCGAGGAGGACGGATGTCACCGCCAGTAAGGATGATAGAAAGGTCGTGGATGTCCTCAAGCAACAGTGCCTTGCCGTTATTAGTAACAACGGTTACTTCGTGAGCATCAATCCACTCAAGCATGCCAAGAGCAACGGAGCTGGTATTGATGAAGATGCAATCGCCATCTTCAACGTAGCGAGCAGCCTCACGTGCAATTGCTTTGTTAGAGCGAATCTGCCTTGAGCCAGAAGGACGACCATAAGGATTAAGCAGAGTAGCAATGCCATACTGACGAGTTAGGATGCCGCGCTTCTCAAGAAAGTCCAGGTCACGTCTGATAGTCAAAGAAGAGACCTCAAAGTGATCAGCAAGCTCTAAAACGCTTGCCTGTCCCTCTTTTTCTAGCAGCTCAGTAATTGCCTCGCGACGTGAATCTACGTAAGCCTTACTCCTTTTCATAAATGCCCTCCCTTTATGAGCAACATTTTTTCTTTGAATGTTCATTCATCAATAAAATAGAACATCAGTAGTAGGATATCAAGATATTTCGGAAAATAATAGTATGAATATATATGAATGTTTTAGATTATAAAAAATTTAACATATAAACTTTACATGGGATAATAGAAGGACCTTCAGTTACGTTCATAAAAACATGAACATTTGTATAGTTACATGGACAAAAGATGCCCTGAAAAAATATGAACAACTTTGATTACTGTTTTAGTAAAATCGATTGAAGTTAAGAACGTTTCGTGGCATATTATCAAGTTATTAAGACTTGTCATGAGACGGCTTTGAGCCAATGTGTCTCATTAAGAGAAAGGCAAGGTAGTGCTGTGTTAAGTAATCTCCTTACCGAAGACCTGGTACAGCTCGATGTTGTAGCTTCTAACTGGGAAGATGCAATTAGAAAGTCTGCGCAACCACTCGTCGATAACAAAAAAAGTAACTGAGGGCTATGTTGATGACATCATTAAAGGTGTCAACGAACTTGATCCTTATATTGTTATTACCGAGCATGTTGCTCTTCCACATGCACGTCCTGAATCCGGCGCACTTGAGCCTACAGTAGGCATTACCGTGCTTAAGGATTCCGTTGAGTTTGGCAGCAAAGATAACGATCCAGTTAAGTTTCTTTTCCCACTTGCAGTAAAAGATAGTGAAGGCCACCTTAGCGCCCTTCAGTCTCTTGTTGAATTGCTGAGCGATTTAGATTTCTTTGCTCAGCTCGAAAAAGCTCAGTCACCAAAAGATGTTGTGGACCTTGTCCACGCAAAGGAAGGTAGGTTGTAATGGCTGATAAGAAGTTCCACGCACTGGTTTGCTGCCGTGCAGGTATGGGTTCTTCCATGATGCTTAAGATCAAGATTGACCAGGTCATCAAAGAGAATGATCTTCCAATTGAGACTGAGCACGGTAATCTGGACTCCCTGATTGGTTTTAATGGCGATCTTGTCATCACCATGTCTGACCTTATTGATGAGCTCAACGCTGACGATCGCGTTCCTTCTGCAGTTGGTATTACCAACATTGTCGATAAGGCAGAGATGAAGGAAAAGCTCACTGCTTGGCTCGCAGAGCACAACGCATAAGCTCCCCTTTGTATCTTTTTGGCGGGAGTTTCTCGTCATACGCAACTATGGTTACGCCGTTTAACCGCGACGAAGAGCAGTCTATCAACTACGAAGCTGCTAACGCAGCTAAGGTTCACGCCATCATTGATGAGACACGTGCAAAGATGCAGACTGCGTAACAGGTGCAGAATTAATTTGCAGGTGGCGTATAACTAACGCTCAACAGCGTTTTTCTCGCGATTTTTAGACCGCCTTTTCTGAGAAGAAGAGGCGGTTTTTCTGTGGATGAACTGCGTGACGTATAACATACCTGCACTTTTGGTAAAATAAACTCTGTATCTGTCTCTTCGGAGTAAGAAAAGGAGCAACTGTGGCTAATCATTTTCGCACTGATGAGCAACAGGAGTCCTCGTTTGATGACCGTTTTGGGGTAATTTCTCAGGATGATCTGAACCAGCTTGACCAGCAAGACGTTGTGGCTGATCAAGTTGAAACCCAGGACTTTTCTGCTGATGTGCCAGTGGCCCAGGCTGCTGAAACTGTAACAACTGTATCTGATCCATTTGCTTCTGGAGCAGAAGCTGTACACGTGGTAACTGCTGAGCAGCAAAATAACCCTGAGCAGGCGCCTCTTGATCGCGCAAAGTTCTTTGCTGATCTTGCACAAGACGCACCTCAAGTTGAGCGCACTGGTACTCCTACCATCTCTTTTAAGGGTGCCTCGCTTGTGTATCCATCACAGCCAAACCGCCCAGCACTGGATAACATCAGCGCTGATATCTACCCAGGCGAGTTTGTCTTTGTAGTTGGACACTCTGGTTCCGGTAAGTCATCTCTCTTGCGCCTTATTACGCGCGAGCAGAAGGCAACTCACGGACAGGTTATTGTTGCTGGTCAGGACCTTACGCGTATGCGTAACTCCAAGGTTCCGTATCTGCGTCGCCAGATTGGTACCGTCTTCCAGGACTTTAAGCTTCTGCCCGATAAGACCGTCTATGAGAACGTTTCTTTTGCACTTGAGTGCATTGGCAAGCCTCGTTCTGTTATTAAGGTGCAGGTTCCTGAGGTTCTGCGTCTGGTAGGCCTTGGCCAGAAGATGGACGCTTACCCAGATCAGCTTTCTGGTGGTGAGCAGCAGCGTGTTTCTGTTGCTCGTGCAATGGTTAACCGCCCACCACTGCTTATCTGCGACGAGCCTACGGGTAACTTGGACCCAGCAATTTCTCTGGGCATCATGAAGCTTCTTGACCGCATTAACCGTGCGGGTACTACGGTTGTAATGGCAACACACGATCGCGAGATGGTTGACTCTATGCGCAAGCGCGTTATCGCACTTGAGGCTGGTCATATTGTCCGCGACCAGGAGAAGGGAGGCTATGGCTACTATGGGGCTCTCTAATTTTGGATACTCTCTGCGTGAGGCCGGAAGCCACTTTAGAAGGAACTGGTCTACCGCTCTTGGTGCAATCGTAACCATCTTCTTGTCGCTGTTCATCATCGGCCTGTTTATTCTTGGCTCCGCTCTTATCGAGAACATGGTAGGAAGTGTCGAGAATCGCGTTACTATCCAGGCATTTCTTTCTGATGATGCAGATCAGTCTGCAGTAACTGCTTTCCAGCAAGAGGTCCAGAGCTGGGATACGGTTGAGTCCGTAACCTATAAGAGCAAAGATCAGGCTCTTGAGGAGTATCGCACTACCATGAGCTACCGCAATGCTTCCGATGCGGTTTCTGCTCTTGATGGTCAGAATCCTATTCCTGCATCTCTTGTGATTAAGCTCAAGGACCCTAAGGATGTTCAAGACGTTGCCCAGCGCATTGCCTCTTCATCATCTTTTGCAGCTATTGCGGATAACAAGAGCAATCCATCTGGTGATGTTCAGTATGGTCGCGAGACCGTTGAGCGTCTGTTCAGCGTAACAGCATACATTCGTATCGGCGCTATCGGCCTTGTTGGACTTCTGGTGTTTGTTGCCTTTGTCTTTATTAACAACACCATTCGCCTTGCTATTAATGCTCGCCGTCGTGAGATTGCAATCATGCGTCTGGTCGGTGCATCTAACGGCTTTATTCGCGGACCATTCCTTATGGAAGGTGTGCTTGAGGCACTTATCGGCGCTCTTCTCGCCATTGCTGTTTTGGTTGTTGGAGCCCACATGCTTCTTCCTGTAATGGCAGAGAGCATGACCTTCTTGACCTTTGCTATTCCAACAACGGTCATGCTGGGCATGAGCGGCCTTTTGCTGCTCCTTGGCCTGCTGCTGGGACTCTTTGGTTCTGCTATTGCTATGGGCCGCTACCTGAAGGCATAGCAACTAGGCAACCTGGTGCTTCAATTGTTAAAGAGAAGTATCAATTAAGAAAGTTTTTTGCATAAAGATTGCAAGGTAAGACCTCGTGAAAACCGTTCACGGGGTCTTTTTGCGTTAAACGGTATTTACCAATTTGCAGGTAGAATGATATTTTTAAGGATGAATTGTTAGGCCACGTACTTGAATGGGGGCCAAGTATGGAGACCAACCTGCACAAATTCCAGGCTTTTACTTCCGCGGCGTATCACAGTAGCTTTACGGTGGCGGCAGAAGAGCTGGGATGCACTCAGTCGTCTATTAGTCGCATGGTGGCAAGTCTAGAAAAAGAGTGGGATGTCCGCTTGTTTAACAGACATGGCGGCTATGTAAGTCTGACTCCTGAGGGAAAGACGCTTTTGCCTGTTGCAGAAGAGGTGTGCCAGGCATACAGCAAGTTGAGCAATCAAGTGAATCGCGTCAGCGCCATTGAGATGGGCGATCTTGTTATCGCAGCGCCTTCGAGCTTTCTTTCACGAGCACTGCCAGGTCATTTGAAGAAGTACATGACCGATCATCCAAACATCAAAGTTGAAGTTATTGAGTGTACGTATGGAGAAGCCCTGCGTCTTATTAGCAAGGGTAAGGTGGATATTAGTTTTACTATGACTCGCGCAACTGAGCAGGGATTTACTTCAACTTTATTTGATCATGATGAGGTTATTGTTGTTTCTCAAAAGGGACATTACGAGAAGGACCTTGAGACAATTCCTGTTAAGCGTCTTATTGAAGAACCCTTTATTGTTGATATTGAGACAGCTCCTCTGCTTCAGAAGCAGCTCAAAAACGCACGTATGACATTTGCATCATCGGATTCATTCACCATTATGTCCATGGTAGAGTCGGGTCTTGGTGTAAGTTTGTTGCCACTTGAGGCAACAAAAGGTACAAATTTTGATATTGATGTACATCATCTAGAAACTCCCGTACATCGTAATGTCTTTATTACACATCGTGTAAAAGGCGAGATGTCGCGCACTACAGAAGAGTTTTTAAAGTATTTGGGTTAAAGATTGATACATAGTTGTGTACGTTAACTATTTGAAAATTGCATAACTGTTATTAGATTTTGGTAAAGATGTAAAAAGATTTAACTACCGCTCGCGGTTGTAGCTTTCACGCTTACGGGTTTATCTGACGCTCAGAGGGCGCTACTTCTTTTTTCAAATGGCTTCGGGTGCAAACATAGTCTCATCAAGTTCTTCGTCCGAGTAATTACGGGAAGGAGTGGGACATGGCAGAAAATGCCGAGGCACCTGAGATGCAAAAGTCGTTGAGTCTATTCAACTTCTTTACCATCGGATTTGGTGCGATCATTGGTACCGGATGGGTGCTCCTGGTAGGCGACTGGATGGTTCTTGGTGGAGGACCATTCCCCGCGATGATCGCATTCGCAATTGGCGCAATTTTCCTTGTACCAATTGGATGTGTTTTTGGCGAGCTCACTGCTGCTATTCCAATTTCTGGTGGCATCATTGAGTACGTCGATAGGACATTCGGCCGCCCAATGGGCTTTTTTACCGGCTGGATGCTTCTTCTGGGCAACGCTCCACTATGTCCTTGGGAGGCAATTGCTATTTCCACGCTTCTCACCGACCGTTTTGGTGCATTCCCTGTTCTTTCTTGGCTGAGGTCCGTTAAGCTCTACACCATTCTTGGTGCAGATGTTTACCTGTGGCCAACAGTTATCGCTCTTTGCTTTGCTATCCTGGTCATCTTCCTTAACTTCAAGGGCGCTGGCGCAGCAGCTAAGCTTTCGAGCTTCCTGACTAAGGCTCTGCTGACTGGTATGATCCTTGCAATGGTTATCTCCTTTGCAACCGGTTCTCCAAGCAACGGCCTCCCAATCTTCTCCCAGGCAACTGAGGTTGCAGGTGGTGAGGGAACAAAGGCTACCACCTTCTTTGGTGGCATCATTGCAGTTCTTGTTATGACTCCATTCTTCTACGCTGGCTTTGACACCATTCCACAGCAGGCAGAAGAGGCTTCTTCTGACCTTGACTGGAAGAAGTTTGGTATCATTCCTGCACTTGCACTTATGGCATCTGGTGTCTTCTATCTCATCTGCATCTATGCATTCGGAACTATGATTAACTGGCACGAGTTTGTTAAGTCTTCCGTTCCTGCACTTGCAGTTCTCGAGCGCATCAACCTGTTCTTCTACATTGCAATGCTCATCATTGCAACACTTGGACCTCTGGGCCCAATGAACTCCTTCTTTGGTGCTTCAACTCGTCTGATGCTTGCTCTTGGTCGTAAGAAGATGCTCCCAGAGGCATTCGCAAAGCTTGACCCTAAGTCCGGCGCACCTCTGACCGCAAACATGTTCATGGCTGGCCTGACCCTTGTTGGTCCATTCCTTGGTCGCAACATGCTCGTTCCTCTGACCAACGTTGCTTCTCTCGGCTTCATCTTTGCATGCACCATGGCTGGCGTTGCCTGCCTGCGCCTGCGTCAGACCGAGCCAGACCTGCCTCGTCCTTACAAGGTCAACGGT
Source organism: uncultured Atopobium sp. (assembly GCA_963518165.1). Classification (GTDB taxonomy): domain Bacteria; phylum Actinomycetota; class Coriobacteriia; order Coriobacteriales; family Atopobiaceae; genus Lancefieldella. Next base: position 15,675 of record CAUQHX010000006.1, on the reverse strand, counting down.
GGTATCGCAGGTATCATGGCTGCAATTCTTGCTGGTAGTATCATCATCGGCCTGATGGTTGTTCCTTTCAGCCCTGCAGCTCTGAAGCCAGTTGAGTGGATCATCACCATTTCTTGGATTGTCATTGGTATGGCCATCTTCATGATCTTTGGTCGTCAGTCTGAGAAGGCAGCAGCATAAGTTGCTTGCAAGCTCTAAAGGTTTCATCGGTACGTTGAACTAAGCACGTTATTTGTTTCTTTAGTTTGGATTTTTTGCGCCCAAAAAGGGTGGGCGCAAAAAGATAGTAGTTATCATTTACTAGAGGGGGAAAGAAATGAGTAAGATTGCTTTTGTAGGCGGAAAGCTCGTTGACGGCACTGGCGCCGCTCCTGTTGAGGATTCTCTTGTCCTCGTAGACGACAAGAAGATCGCTTATGCTGGTCCTCGCACTGAGGTTCCAGAGGGCTATGAGGTCCGTGACATCCAGGGCCGCACCATTATGCCAGGTCTTATCGATACTCACCTGCACTTCTCCGGCAACCTGACCGACAACGATAACGACTGGGTTATCGAGACCGTTGCTCAGAAGCAGGCATGCGCAGTCAAGCAGTCCTGGGACGCTCTCTCTCACGGTCTTACCACCGTCTGCGAGATTGGCCGCAATGGTATCGCAATTCGTGACCTCGTTAACATGGGCGTCATGGAGGGACCACGTATCTTTGCTACCGGCCTTGGCTTCTGCCGCGTTGCTGGTCATGGTGACTGCCACCAGCTCCCACAGGAGATCTCCAAGAATGGTCACCCATGGGGCGATCAGGTAGACGGTCCTTGGGATCTTCGTAAGGCAGTTCGTCGTCGCCTTCGTGAGAACCCAGACGCAATCAAGATTTGGGCAACCGGTGGCGGCATCTGGCACTGGGACTCCGGCCGCGATCAGCACTACTGCTACGAGGAGATCAAGGCAGTTTGCGACGAGGCAGCAATGGTTGGCATTCCTGTTTGGTCACACTCCTATAACAGCTTCTCCGCAGCTTATGACTCCGTCCGTTGCGGTTGCGAGCAGATGATTCACGGCTTCGAGCTTGATGCAAAGACCATGGATCTTATGTGCGAACAGGGCACCTTCTTCACTCCTACCATCGGCTTCCTGCCAACTTGGTACGGAACTTATCCACCAGAGTGGACTCCAGAGCTCGACGCATTCGCAGGCGACACTGTTGTTGAGAAGGGCCTCAACCGTACATATGAGAACCTCCGTGCTGCTAACGAGCGCGGCGTCACTCTCACCATCGGCTCCGACTCCTTCAGCTTCGTCACTCCTTACGGCTATGTCACCATCGACGAGATGTATGACTTCGTTGAGAAGGCTGGCGTCACCGTTCTTGAGACCATCAAGGCTGCTACTCTTAACGGCGCAAAGATGGTTCACCACGAGGATGAGTTTGGCTCCCTCGAGGCTGGCAAGCTTGCTGACCTCCTGGTTGTCAAGGGCGATGTTGCTACCAACATCCGCGACCTTACCCCAGATAACATGGAAGTTATCATGAAGGAAGGCAGCGAGGTTATTCGCGGCACCTTCTAAGAGGTAAACCAATCCCTTCTGGAGCCCCTATGCAGTCTCTGCATAGGGGCTCTTTTTGTGCACAGAGATGGCGAGAAACCCGACGGAGCTCCGATGCAAAGCACGACGAGCGCGCCGACGGCAGTCTGGCGAGACGCTCGGCGAGAAACCCGGCGAGGGCCTTGGCATTTCTCGCCCTACCTGTGCATCGTCTATTACGAGGCACTTTCGGGTACATATCAGAAGATTCATTGGTCGGTGCAAAAGGTGCTGGCTTTCTACCTACAGGAGGATTTTTGGCTAGAAAACGCGTACATAAAGGAAACCGTCGTCAGGGACGTGCAAAAGTCTCCAAGCGACCATCAGCGCTGCTTACGGGCACGTTGAGCCTTTCTCGCCCAGGAGTTGCTACCGTAAGCACCCCTGAGGGAACGTATGCGCTGGCCAAGCACGGTATTCATGAGGCAATGCACGGAGATGAGGTCCAGGTTTCGCTGGTTTCGACCAAGGGAAAGACCCCTCTGGCAAACGTGCGTTTTGTGCTTACGCGAGCTACTCAGACGTTTTTGGGCATCTACCACGACGCTGGTCCACTTGGCGCTGTAGTACCGCTGGATAGTCGCATCCAGCGAGATTTCTTTGTGCTTCCAGAAGATCCTTCTGTTGGACGTCATTACGTTTTTGAAGGTGACGTGGTTGTTGCGCGCATCACGGAGTACCCAACGCGTAAAAGCGCTGCTGTGGTTACCATTGAGCGTCGCGTGGGCTCTGCCGAAGATCTGGACATGAACGTTGAGGCAACTATTGCTTCGTATGGTCTGGCAACAGAATTTCCTATCAAGGCGCAAAGGCAGGCCGAGAAGATTTCCGTTGACGCAGATAAAGCGCTTGCGGAAGACGTCTCAAGACACGATTTGCGAGAAAATCTGTGTATCACCGTAGACCCCGCGGATGCTAAAGACTTTGACGATGCTGTTAGCGCGCGCAAGCTTGAAGACGGTGGCTTTGAACTGTGGGTTCATATTGCAGACGTGGTTCACTATGTGAAATGGGATTCTCCCATTGACCTGGAAGCTCGCATGCGCACCTGCTCGGCATATTTAGTTGACCGCGTGTTGCCTATGCTTCCAGAGAAACTCTGCAACGACGTGTGTTCTCTGCGACCAGCTGAAGACAGGTTGGCCATGTCGGTAAAGATGACTTTGAGCAGCTCAGGCAAGATTCTTGGCGCAACGGCTATGAATTCCGTCATTCGCTCACGCGCAAGACTTAGCTACGACCAGGTAGATAGCTATCTCCAAGGAGATACTGCGGCACTTGACTCGGCCGTTTCTGCAGAAGACACCGGCGCAATCAAAGAAATGATTGGCGTGCTCAATCAAATCCGTGCACTTCGAGAAGAAATTCGCGAGAAACGCGGCTCAGTAGATTTTGAGAGCGTGGAAACGCGCGTCGTGCTTGACGAGAATAACAAGCCAGTTGGCGTCTCGGTGCGAGAGCGCACTCAAGCAACTGGGCTTATTGAGGAAGCAATGCTTGCGGCTAACGAGAGCGTTGCGCACATGCTCAGCCAGCATGACTTAGAGTCGGCATATCGAGTGCATGAGCAGCCTTCGCCAGAGTCACTCAAGCTTGCGGTCACTCCGCTTGTGGCGATGGGTGCTCTTGAGCCAGATGTTGCGTCTCGTATTGCCATTGGCGATCAGATGGCATTGCAAGAAGCGCTGGAGTCAGTCCACGGCACACGTTATTCTCGTGTGGTAAATGCACAGCTGCTCAGGGCCCAAAAACGAGCTATCTATCTGCCAACCAATCAGGGTCACTTTGCCCTGGGAGCAGATGCGTACTGTCACTTTACCTCGCCAATTAGGCGCTATCCTGACGTGATAGTTCACCGCACGCTTAAGCGTTTACTTCGTGGTCAGACGGCATCTCGCGCAGAGTTGAGCGCGCTCCCAGATATCTGTAGCACCTGCTCTGAGCAGGAGCGTAAGGCAGATGCGGCGGCTCGCGCTACGCAAAAGATTAAGCTGGCCGAGTACTATCAAAGCCGTCTGGGAGAAGAAACGTGGGGAACCATTGACGGTTACGAGCACTTTGGCCTGTTCATTACGTTGGACGGCACCTACGCCGACGGTCTTCTCGCCGTGAGGGACTTGGGCCACGAATGGTATGTGTATGACCAGGAGACGCTGGCACTGATAGGGGAATCAACAGGCAAAACGTATCGAATTGGCGGACGTGTACGCGTGAAGATTTCTGGCGTAAATGTGGCTCGTGGCCAGATTGATTTGGCACTTGTGGAATAATAAGCAGGTAGATTACGTGCAGGTTTATAATGTGCCCGCACAGATGATTGCATGATTGATATTGAATGATAGGTGAGTAAGATGGCACTTTCGGCACTTTCAGATGAGCTGATGCGCGCTGAAGGCATGATGATGCAGGACCAGAACGAGGAGGCGCTTGAGCTGCTGCTTCGTTTGGCTGAAGACGCTGAGGAATATGTGGACCGCAACTGCCAAACCACAGATGAGGTGCAGTATTTTGCATTCCCAACGCTGTTTGACCGCTTGGCGTATAGGCGCGTGGAGAACGATCCTCGCAAGCTTGAGGATGTTGCTGAGCCGTTTGATCGTCTGTACGGAGACCTTGCAATGGCTTACGTACGCACCGGCGATTACGAAAACGCCATGACTGCACTGAAGACTGCGATTCGTTGGAACCCAATGAACTGCGGATTTAGGCTTGATCTGGCTGACCTGTTTAAGATTGCAGGCGATATTCGTGAGCACATGGCTCTGACGTTTGGTGTTTTTGAGCGTGCAAGTGAGGCAAGGCATCTGACCAGGGCGTTTTTGAACTTTGCAGCATGGTTTGAGGCTCAAGGTAGGCTCGAGCAGGCCGCGGCATGCTTGAGGGCTGCTCGTCGCTTTGAGGTTAAAGACAGTACTCTTGAGGCTGCGCTTGATCAGGCGGCAGGCACTCCTAAGGATCCTGATGGCCTTACCGACGAAGAGGCAAATGACCTGCTAGAGGCAGAGGGCCTGCCAACAGGTGCTAACGCCGAGATTGCGGTTTGCCTGCTCATGTGCGCACAGGATTGCGCCGCCATGGGCGACAGAGCTACCGCAACCGAGATGACCATTCGCGCCCGCGACCTTGTGGGCGAGCAGGCGGCACTTGCGCTTCTGCAGCTTGTTCGCGACGCTGCCATCTCCGAGGGCTTCACCGCAGGCGGCAATCCCGTATCTGGCGAGAAAACCGATGCAGCAGAAACTTCAGACGGGGAAGGCAAGTAAGCATGGCCGAGACCCAGGGAAAACAGCAGGGTAAAAAGTCGATTGCACGCAATCGCTCTGCTCGCCATGAGTACGAGATTGGCGAGACCTTTGAGTGCGGCCTGGTGCTTACGGGCACCGAGGTTAAAAGCCTGCGCGAGCGCGGTTGCCAGCTAACCGATACGTTCTGCCTCATTCGTGACGGTGAGGCGTGGATTCACGGCATGCACCTGCACCCATACACAAATGGCGGCGTGTGGAACGTTGACCCAGATAGAAAGCGCAAGCTGCTGCTTCACCGCAGGCAGATTGACTATCTTGATGGAAAGCTTCGCCAGAAAGGCTTGGCGCTGGTTCCGCTTGAGATTTACTTTGACGAGCACAACCGCGTTAAACTGCTGATTGCGCTTTCGCAGGGTAAAAAACTCTACGACAAGCGTGCGTCTGCGGCTAAGCGTGATTCTGACCGCGAGATTCAGCGAGCCCTCAAGGAGCGCAGCCGCTAGGAGTGCGTCGCTGCCGCAAGCGGGTACGCCACCGCAAGCGACTAGTGCTCGGAGTGTGCCGAACTTCTCGCCAAAAAATTCGTGCGAATTTTATGAGAATCATTCCTATTTTCGGAATAATGCTTTAGAATCACTCAAGATTTGTTACTATCTGCATGAGCACTTAACCGCGGATAAGGGCCACGGTTAGTTGCCGTCCGCGTTAACTGCGCGAATAGAAGGAAAAGCGCGCAAGCGCTTGGAGAGAGGAATAAAAATGGCAGAGAAGACTTACAAGTTTGTTTGCACCGTTTGTGGCTATGAGGTTGAGGTTGACACTCCAGAGCTTCCTGAGGACTATGTTTGCCCAGTTTGTGGCGTTGGTCCTGAGATGTTCGAGCTTGTCGAGGAGTAAACTCCCCACAAATTAGTCAGACAGGTTTTCCGTGCAAGATTGCACGTTGGTAACCTCTTTGATGATCACCCAAACAAAATCGTAAAAGCGATGTAGGATTTAACCTGCATCGCTTTTCGTATACGTCTGCGTGATTTGTGTCGCTGATGTGCGCATTTTGGTTGGAGTAGTCTTGAAGCACGCACTACAAATGTCAGATTCAGTGGAAGTTGCTGCGTTTTTGGCCTTCTCGGGCGGAGTTATGGACGCCTATTCCTACCTGGTGCGCGGCGGTGTTTTTGCCAACGCTCAGACCGGAAACTTGCTGCTTTTGGGCGTGAATCTGACCAGCGGATCGTTTGAAAAGTGCCTCAAATACGCTTTGCCAGTTTTGGCGTTTGCCATAGGTATTGCGGTTTCGTATGCCATTCGAGCCATTGCGCGAGAAGAACATCTGCACTGGAGGCAGCTTGCGGTTATCGTAGAGATTGTGCTCCTGAGCGTTGTTTCTCTGCTTCCAACAGACATGAACCTGTTGGCAAACAGCCTGACTTCTCTGGCATGCGGCATTCAGGTCCAGGCGTTTAGAAAGCTCCACGGACACGCGTTTGCCACAACCATGTGCATTGGCAATCTTCGCGGCGGAACGCAAGAAATAGCCGCATATATGCACACGCACGAGGCCGTTCACATTGAGACCTCGCTGCTCTACTTTGGAACTATTTTCTGCTTTGTAGCTGGTGCGGTAGTGGGTAACTTGCTTATTCCGCTGATGGGCACTCATATGATTTGGCTCTCACCTGCGGCGCTTTTGGTGGTTATTCTGGTCATGTTTATTGATCGCGAGAAACAAGTTTTAGAAGCTCACGGCAAGTCTTCAAAGTAACCCACAAAGAAAGCCACAAAGAAAGCCACAAAGAAAGCCGCAAAGTAAGCCGCAAAGTAAGCCGTTAAGTAACCGTTCCCAAAATAGACATATCTTTTTTGAAAGAATGGCAGTTCATGGGGTATACTCTCTACACTTTGAATTGCACACAGCGTCATACGTGCGTACGCAATTCAGGAACATTGAAAACTGCATGGTGGCAGTTTCTCTCATTATTTGGGGGTGACTGGATTCGACAAGGTGAGTTTGCGGTGGGCAGCAAGCCGTGGTCTCCTCGCCACGTAAAACAGGGGTAACGTCAAATTGAATTGACAACACTCTTACTTTTGAGCCTCGTATGGCTCTCGCTGCTTAATTTAGTTCAGCGCGTCTAACTGGGATTTTCTCCTGTTCTCAGGGTGACGTCATTTTAGGGAGATGCTTGTAAGGACGTAGTCGGTATGCCTTACAAAAAGATTGAACCAACTGGAGCACCAAACGCCTGTTACTAAGTGTGCGGTACTTGAGACTTAATTAGTAACTGAGCTTGGAGACACCTGCCTAGGATTTGCTTTGGACCGGAGTTCGATTCTCCGCACCTCCACCATACATTCGTTACTCATGAATGGCGAGAAACCCCGTGATTCATGAGTACTTTCATTTGTATGCAACGGCATGTTGCATATTTGCAATTAAGCCGCACTCCGATTTATTTGGGGTGCGGTTTTTTGCTGTTCAGAGGCTTATCTTTACGTTGGCGTCTAGCTTTTATCCGTTCAGCGGAAAATCAAAGATTGCAGACGGCAGAGGAGTAATATTTAGTTAGTAATATCTAACAAACATTAAAAGTCAAGTTCAGATGCCATTTTCTGTACGTATGATCTGCCGGATTAGAGGATTACTTTTTCAGTCGCACACCACCGTGTGAAGAAAACAGAATCGAGGCGAAGCAATGTCAAAGAGCGCTTCAAAGTTTCAAAAAGTATTGATGTCGTGGGTATATCGCGGCAAAGAGATATTTAAGCCTCTTAACACAGGCACCATTGATGAGCATGTGAGATGCGTGCGCGAGTATGTGGCCAACATTTTCTTCTACACCAAAGGCGACTCTACCATCATGATTGATGCGGGATACAGCTATGATCGCCTGCAAGAAAAGATGGACTGGCTGGGAATTGACCCTAAGGCAATCAAGCACATCCTGATTACTCACTTGGATACTGATCACATTGGCGCAATTGAGGCGGATAGCGACCAACTCTTTAGCCACGCACAGGTTTATATTGGCGATGTTGAGAATAGGTATTTAACAGGAGAAGTTCGTCGCCGTGTAATGAATGGCTGGTTCAAGCTACCAAAGGTAATCATTCCAAACAAAAAGACACTTCTGCACGATGGAGAAGTGTTTGAAATTGATGGCATAAAAATTGAAGCAATTCTGGTCCCTGGCCATACCTGGGGACATGTGGTGTACCTGATTGATGACAAGTATGTATTCTCCGCTGATACCATTTGGTTTGGCGCTGACGGCGGTTATAGCTTTATCAACAAGCTTGCAGAAGACAATAAACTTGCTGTTGAATCGCTTGCAAAGCTAGAGGGAATCCTGCGCCAGCGCGGACTTAACCCCAAGATTATCACCGGCCATACAGGTTGGGCGGATGACATCAACTTTGCTTTCGCCCATACTGACGAAGTTTGCAACGTCAACAAACCTGTCAAAGTTCATGATCCCAAGGCTCCTTACGACGCATATGATGAGCGCGACGATACTCGTGAAAGTGCAGTTAACACGCCGCTTCTGCCCTGTAATAGGTAACGCTGAAGCAACGGAAAACATACGATAATCGCATGTCAGGACTCTGTCAGAAATGGCAGAGTCTTTTTTGAGGCTTAGCCTGTTGAGTGCGGGAAGCGCGCAAAACATAAAACCTCCCATTTCTTATGTCCAAGAAAGGGGAGGCAGTTTACGATGCGGGTCTGCGACCGTCGTGGGGCTACGCCGTGGCAATCCGCGAGATGAGCGTGTTGGCCCACTCGATCGCCTCGTCGACGTCCTGGATGACCACCATGCCTTCGGCGAGCGCCTGGTACTGCTCATCCCACCCCTCGCGAGCCTCGACCGTCGGCGGCCAGGACTGCCTCTGCCTGTAGGCGAAGAGCCTCTCGCACGTGCGCTTCGTCGCAGCGAGGTCTATGTCACTGTTCGAGAACATGACCTGTAGGTCGACGAGGTCGCGCACCCTGTCTCCCGTCCCGGTGACGGCGTGCAGCTTCTGGGCCACCTGGTGCTCCAGCGGCATGAGTGGCGCCCTCCCTGGGCTGGGGAGGCCGAGCGCTGCGAACGCCGCGTCCGCGTCCTCAAGGTCGATCCAGTCCGCTGCGTCGGCGTCGCCTATCTCGTCGTGTCCCACCTCGAGCGGGACTGTGCACCACGGCTTGCCGAGGTAGGAGAGCCTTACGTCGAAAGGCCGCATGACGTACTCCTCCGGCACGTCCTTCGGGTGCGCGGGTTCCCTGGGGACGACCCGCCCCGTGAAGCCCTCCCAGCCGCGAGCGAGCGCCGCTCCGAGGAGATCGGCGTAGGCGGCGGGGTCGGTGGCGGTCGCGGTGTCGAGGTCGGTGGTGTAGCGCGTCCGGGCGTTGCCGTAGCGCATCTTGATGGCGCTCCCTCCCTTCACGACCCCGTCGGGCAACATCCCCGCGACGACGGCGTTGGCCATGAGCGTGCGCAGCCTCACGTAGGCGGCCTGATTGCCTCCACACTCTCTGCGAATCGCGTCGTCGAGGTGGCGCATGCTGTTCGGCCTCTTCGCGGTCATGAGAGCTCCTCCCTCAGGTCGTCCATCTCCCCGCTGGTTATGTATCCCTCGTGCTGGGCCGTCTCCGCGGCCTCGTGCGCCCGCTCGCGCCCGAGTCTCGGCGCGGCGGCGCGGATGGCATCGGCCGCACGCTGGCAGCGCACGCCCTCGTAGTGCGTGGTGCTCTCCCCTTGGCGCATACCCAGCACGGTGACGCCATGGCCGACGTCGCGCCTGATTCTCCTTGGGGAGGCGACCCAGATGCGGGTGGGGTCAGTGGGGGTGAGGCCTAGCAGCGCCACGACGGACTCGCCCCAGAGGTAGGCCCCCTCGCCCGCGGCCTTCACCGCAATGGCGTAGGGAGCGGCCTCTTGGTGGGGCCAGACGGGCATCCTGTAGACACCCCGGGCGACGCGCACGAGCTTACCGCGCCGCTCCTGCTGGACGAGCTCGGTGTTGGGGATGCCGAACTCCTTCGCCTCGGCGGAGGTGACGAGTCCGAAGTCATCCACGTTTGCGTATATGTCGTCGATAATTGCCATGGCAAAAGTATATCGTATGTGAACTACTTTTGACATCATAATCTTCATGTCCGTGGCGGGTGGTTGTGATTGCAGATAGAAAGTAATCAAAGTTTTTCAGATTTTCTCGTTGACATATTCCACAAGTGGAATTACTATCTTAGTAAGATATTCAACAAGTGGAATATAAGGAGATGAGAGATTTGCTTAAACAGGGAATTCTTGGTCTCTTGAATTATGGGGATATGTCCGGTTACGAGATTAAAACCATCTTTCAACAGTCGCTTAATTACTTCTGGACTGCTCAGACAAGCCAGATCTATAGAGAATTGCAGGCGCTGGAAAAAGACGGCTGGGTCACCGCAACGCTGGTTGCCCAGAAAGGAAAGCCGGACAAGAAGGTTTTCTCGATAACTGAAGCTGGTAAAGAGGAGCTGAACAGGTGGCTGAGGGAAGACTCTCAGGCCTCGGTGCTGCGTATTCCGCTTTTGATGCAGACGTTCTTTAGGGGTGAGTGCTCTTACGAGGAAAACCTTGCGTTCTTTAAACGAATCGCAGATAACGCCTCGTCATTTCCTGGTGGAAGTGAGCTAGCAACGGGCGCAGTAGCCGCTTATGCAGCGCAAATGGGTGACCCAGAGAAGGCGTTGTTCTGGAAATTTACTATCGAGTACGGCAAGATGCACGAAGAAATGCTTAGGTCATGGAGCGAGAAGTGCATGAAGGAGTTGGAGGCGCAGCATGAACATTCTGCTGATTAACGGCAGTCCCAAGGGCAAAGCCAGCAATTCTCTGCGTCTTGCAAAGAGCTTTATCGAGGGTGTCTCCGAGCAGCACGTCAATGAAGACGTAACCGTTGAGCAGCTCAACGTTGCCACCATGGACATCAAGCCTTGCAAGGGATGCTTCCACTGCTGGAAGAACACGCCTGGTAAGTGCATTATGTCGGACGACGAAGAAATGGTCATTCAAAAGCAGCTTTGGGCTGATCTGGTTATTTGGAGCTTCCCGCTCTACTACTTCAACGTGCCTGGACTGCTGAAGAACCTTATTGATCGCCAGCTTCCCATGAGTCTGCCGTTCATGAGCGATGCAAAGAGGGGATACGGAAGCGGCGCTCATGAGTCTCGCTATGACATGACAGGCAAGAAGCACGTCCTTATCTCTACCTGCGGATTTTATTCTTCAGAGGGTAATTACGACAGCGTTACCAAGATGTTTGACCACATTCTTGGCCAGGGCAACTACGAGAGCATTTTCTGCGGTCAGGGCGAGCTCTTCCGCGTAAAGGAGCTTTCTGCACGCACCGATCAGTACCTTGCGCTTGTCAAAAAGGCTGGTACCGAGTATGCGCAGGGCGGCATTTCTAACCAGACAAAGGCCGAGCTTAAAGTTTTGCTGTATCCAAAAGAGATGTTTGAGCAGATGGCGGATGCAAGCTGGGGAATTTCTCGCGATACAAGCGCTCAGAGCAGCACAAACGCTAGCGAGAAACCCGTTGAGCAGCTGCCGTTTGATTATATTTTCACCACTCAAATGGCAGCTCTGTATGACAAGACGGCTTACGACGGAAAAGATCGCGTCCTTGAGATGAACTACACCGATCTTGGTCGTAGCTACCAGATTTTGCTGGGCAAAGACGGTAGCAAGGTCTTTACTGATGGCAGCCTCACTACCACCACAAAGCTCAACACTCCGTTTGAGGTCTGGCAGTCCATTTCTCGTGGCGAGATTAGTGGACCAGAGGCGCTGGGTAAGCACCTGTATACTGTTGAGGGCGATTTTTCCTTCATGATTGATTGGGACAAGTATTTTGGTCCCACTCCTGATAGTTCAGCTGAAGCTGTGCAGGGCGCATCTGCTAAAGAAGTGGGCAGTGCGCAGAAAAATCCGCAGATGATTACCATGCTGCTTCCTTGGATTACCTTCTGGACAGCAACATCGTTTGACTCCCAGGTTGGCGCTATGATTACGCTGCTTGTTACTGCTTTGATGCCGCTTATTATGAGAAACTTCAAGTTCACCATCTGGGACAGAATCTCATTTGCTCTGGTTGGCGCATTATCTGCGGGCGTTTTTATGAGCGGAAATGGCGACAGTAACCTTATTGTCAATTTGGGCTACCTGGCTTTTGGTCTTATGTGGTTGGCCTCGTGCCTGACCAAAGAACCTCTCTGCGCTGCATACGTAAAGTACAGCTACGGAGGAGATAGCGCCTACAATAATCCGCTGTTCATGAAGACAAATTATATTTTGGCTGCATGTTGGGGCGCTATGTACGTTTTAACTGCAATTTGGAGCTGGTTTGCAGTTCAAAATGGAGTGGGCGGAATTTTGGTTATCGTGAACAACCTGGTTCCTATTGGAATGGGCTTGTTTACCGCGTGGTTCCAAAAGTGGTACCCAGCCAAGATGGCAAGTGGAAAGTAAGCAGCTCAATCCACTACAAAACACCTACACATCAAAAGAGAGCCGGTACTGAACTGCCTCCCATTTCTTGGACATAAGAAATGGGTGGTAGTTCATATGCGGGTGATTATGATTCTGTAGCGTGTTAGTGTTGGCTTTTAGGCCTGGCGCACAAAAGAGCACAGCTTTGGTAGGTTCTGCCGAAGAATCGACATGTTCTTAATCAAGATAGCAGCCAGCTAGGCGGTCGCACTACCTGATATGCATCTCTATGCATAAACTTTATCTAATATGCTTAAACATGAATAGACTTATATAAGAAATTTAATTATCGATGAATTCTGTATCTACGGAACACACCTATGTCAGATAATCTGCACAATTGCGGCCATATTACACATCAAATGAAGATAATCTGCACGTTTTAGCTATTTTCAGCGTAATGTATACGTCTTTTTGACAGATTATCTGTCATAGGTGTGTTTTGAACTGCCTCCTATTTCTCGTGTCCAAGAAATGGAAGGCAGTTCATTACGGGGCTCTCTTTTTGGGTTTCTCGCCATTTTGCTTTACCATAGCAACATAAGGAGATGATGCGACATGAATAAAGCGGCTCAAATTATCAAGAACCTTTCACAGGGCTTTCTGATCTCGGGTATTTTAAGTGCACTCATGGGCGCATACTATCTGTTTGCAAAGGCTGGACTTCCTCTGCAGGATCCTCCGCTGGCGCTCAAAATTCAATATGAAATTAACTTTGGCGTTGGCGAGAAAATGATTATGTTGGGCTTAACCTGCCTGTTTATTGGCTGTATTGGCTATACCGTTGCGTGGATTTGCTCTAGGACAGAGAAAGTTCAAGAGCCAGATAATCATCAAGCTGGAAGACCTTCTCGTCCTGGCGGAGCAAACTAAGGCGAGTGGGCAGAGGCACGCGGACCGAGGCTGCGGACTGACCGCGGCGTCTTGAGGCGCGCAGGCTGAATTCATGTTCATCAGCAGCAGATGCGAGACAAACACAAAAATTTGAACTATTTTTAAAACAGTATTGTCCATACAAACTATACTATTCATCAGCCAAATTCACTTTTTATGTGAATACTAATTTCTCTTAAGTTTTGACTATCAATTTGTAAGAAAATGTAGCTGTAATATGCACATCTTTTTGAGGGGCCATCATGAAAAAGGGTTTTCTTAAGAGAATCTCAGTCTTTCTAACCATGGTTGTGGCATGCCTGTTTATGTCTATTAATACAGCTCAGGCACTTGATCGCCAGAAAGACGATAGTGATCTTACTCAGATCAACATTTACCAGTTCACGCTGACCAGGGACAACATGACTGTCCTCTCGCAGGGAGCTGGCGTTAAGCGTATAGAGATTCCTGCTTCTGATACAGGCAATCTTCCTTCAACTGCCTTTGTTGTCCAGCCAACCAAAGACGGCTCCAACCAGCAGTATGCTCAGCCTCTCTCGCTGAAGTTCTCTAACGCTGGCACCGTTGACGGTAAGTCCGTTGACGTTTATGTCACCATTAACTCGCTGGATCTTACCCTTAAGAATGCCAACGCAGATTACAACAATCCCAATAAGACTGATGTTGCATTCCTGACCGTTGATGAAAACTGGGGAACCAAGTCCTTCCAGATTATGGACTACATTGATGTGAACCACCCCAGCTACACTGCTGATATGTTCAGGTCCTATGCAATCAACGCAAACGTGACTGTAGAGCTTAAGTACACCGATGGCACCCCTTGTGACCTCAAGCTTGTCATGCAGCCAAGCGATATTGACGTTGTCGGTGATACTGGCGCAAACGAGACCTTCTCGCTCATTAATGCAAATAGCACCATCGATAGCATTGTCATGAACAACAGGAACATTCTTGTTGAGACCACAAGCGGCAACAATATTACCTGGAATCCTGTTCGTGGTACCTCTGGCCCTGACCAGGAGAAGAACCTTGCAGGTTTTGCTGTTAAGTCCAAGTCAAACAGCATGACATTTGAGTCAACAAGTGCAGCTACTAGCGGCAGTCTTTTTGGTGTGTACACTGAGGCAATTACTCCAGCTCCTGTAAAGGCCGTTGATCCAGAGCAGGCTCCTGCCAAGGCTGGAGAAATCATTACGTATACCGGCACCTTTACGCTGCCAAAGCAGGGCATTGATACCATCGGCAAGATTAAGTCGATGAGCATGGTTGATACCTTTGACGAGCGCCTTGATTTCCAGAGCCTCACCGTAAGCTTTGACGGCCAGACCCTGACCGAGGGCACTGACTATACCGTTTCTGTTGATGGACAGAAGGTCACCGTCGATATTAAGGACCACCTGCTTACCAAGGCAAACGGCGGCAAGAAGTTTGTTATTACCTACAAGACTGTTACTAACAGCAAGGTAGAGACTGACGGCTCCAACATTGATAACGAGCTCACACAGGTTGTTGACGGCAACGTTGCTCACTCCAACAAGGTAACCACTGAGCTTCTGTACGAGAAGACCCACGAGTTTGTCAGCGGTACTCCTAACAGGGAGCTTCCTCAGGAGGTCCTGGACCTGCTTCCTGGTAAACAGACCAGAATTCCTAACGGCACCACCGTCACTCCTGATCAGCCACTTGGCGGTGTCACTCGTGTTGAGACTCCAGACGGAACTTGGGTATTCATCGGTTACGATCACGATTCCGAGGTCATTGACCACAAGAATGCTCACTTCATTGGCGTTTGGGTAGTTCTGCCTCAGCCAAAGAAGGATGTTCTGGATAATCAGGGCAACTCCATCGACGGCAACAAAGTAACTGCTGGTCAGGTGCTTACGTACTCCGTCACCTATACCAACACCACCAACACCGCTCGCGATGTCACCATCACTGACATCATCCCAGAGCACACAACTTACGTTGATGGCTCCGCTGATAATGGCGGCACCTACGACCCAGCTACGCGCACCGTAACCTGGACACAGAACGTTGCTTCGGGCGATACGCTCACCGTTACCTTCCAGGTCAAGGTCAACAAGGGCGAGAAGGGCGTCACGGTTGTAAACACCGCTCACGTTAGCGACGGCCTGATTGACACAGATACCAACACCACTACTAACCCTGTTGTCCCTAAGCCTCGCAAGTCCCGTACTCCTTATACTGGCGACGACGCACTGCAGAATACGCTGATGTTTGC
Organism: uncultured Atopobium sp.; assembly: GCA_963518165.1. Lineage (GTDB taxonomy): Bacteria > Actinomycetota > Coriobacteriia > Coriobacteriales > Atopobiaceae > Lancefieldella. The sequence goes on along the minus strand of CAUQHX010000006.1, from coordinate 198 downwards.
TGTTGCAGGCGGCGCAGCTGTTCTCTTTGCGCTGGGTACCCTCAAGCTTCACGCAGCTAGGAACTAAGCTGCAGCCTGAGTGATGTCCTCGGCTACGTAGACCCGCACGCATGGCGCACGGTAACTTCAAGCCGCTCTCATTTTTGAACTGCGTCCCAAAACTTGGACGAATTTAATAAAGAACTAGGCCACTAAGGA
>CAUQHX010000005.1:0-48474 GCA_963518165.1 uncultured Atopobium sp. | reverse complement strand
GCGGGTGGTTTTGTGTTTCGCGCGCTTCTCGCGCTCAACAGGCTAAAGCCTCGAAAGAAAAAAGCCGCGTTTTCACGCGGCTTTGAACTGCCTCCCATTTCTTGGACACGAGAAATAGGAGGCAGTTCAAAACACACCTATGACAGATAATCTGTCAAAAAGACGTATACATTACGCTGAAAATAGCTAAAACGTGCAGATTATCTTCATTTGATGTGTAATATGGCCGCAATTGTGCAGATTATCTGACATAGGTGTGTTCCTTAGAAGTGGAATTTACCTATAATTAAATTCTTTATATTTCTCTATTCATTATTCAGCATATTACATGAAGTTTATGCATAGAGATGTATATCAGGTAGTGTGACCGCCTAGCTGCCTGGCTATCTTGATTAAGAACATGTCGATTCTTTAGCAGAACCTACCAAAGCTGCGCTCTTTTGCACGCCAGGCCTAAAAGCCGACGCTAACACGCTGCAGAATCATAATCACCCGCACATGAACTGCCTCCCATTTCTTATATCCAAGAAATGGGAGGCAGTTCACTTTGTCGTTTGTAGTCGATTGATTTTCTCGCCCGTTGGGTTTCTCGCCGTTGGGCTGTTATGTTCCCCGCGGCACTTATTTCATTGCAGCAAGAGCTTTTTCCCAGGCAGCAAGCGAGTCCACGCAGGTCTGGTACGCAACGCAGTAGCTCACGCGCAGCCAGCCTGGGCAGCCGAACGAATCAGATGGAACAGGGAGCAGCTCAAACTGCTTTGCCACATCGCAGAACGCCTGAGCGTCTCCACCAGGAGCACGAACCCACAGGTAGAATGCACCATCAGGCTGGATGTACTCGTAACCAAGCTTGGTGAGACCCTCGGTCAGAACTTCTCGATTCTTTGCATAGGCCTCAACATCTGCCGGCTCATCAACGCAGTCGATAATAACGCGCTGGAAAAGTGCTGGCGCGCATACAAAGCCCAGCAAACGAGCAGCGCCTGCACAAGCTGCGTAAATCTCCTTCTGCTCTGGATTAGACGCAGGTACCAGCACCCAACCGATACGCTCGCCAGGAAGCGAGAGGGACTTGGAGTAGGAATAGCACACAATGGTGCGCTCGTATACGTCAGGAACCCAAGGAACCTCAATATTGCCAAAAACAATCTCGCGATAAGGCTCGTCGGAGATGACGTAAATGTCAGTTCCCAGCTCAGTGGAGCGTTTGCGGAGCATATTGGCAAGTGCATCCAGGTTTTCTCTGGTGTACACAGCACCAACAGGATTGTTTGGAGAGTTGATAATCACCGCTCGAGTCTTAGGCGTAAGAGCTGCACAAACGGCATCAATGTCAATCTGGAAGGTTTTCTCGTCAGCCAGAACCTCAACACACGTGGCCTCAGCATGGTCAATCCACACGCGGTACTCAGGGAAGTATGGAGCAATAACAATAACCTCTTCACCTGGGGAAACAATGGAATTGAGCGCCATAGAAACGGAGGCTGCAGCTCCACAGGTCAAGATAAGATCATCGGCCTGAGCCGCGTGATCTCCAAAGCGGCGTCGCAGCGACGCGGCAATTGCCTCTCTAGCCTGAGGAATACCGATTGCAGGTGTGTAGCTGTGGACCTGCTGGGGAGGTAGCTGCATGGCGGCCTCGATAGAGGTGCGAACAGACTCAGGAGCAGGTACGGAAGGGTTACCAATCGAGAAATCAAACACGTTCTGAGCGCCAATCTCAGCACGACGCTGCATCGCATAACCTGCAATCTCGCGGATTGCAGACTTTTCTGATCCGTATGCAAGACTTTTCTGGTTGACCATGGTTTCTCGATTCTCTCGAAGCCTACAGTAACTACCTGGTAAAACGTTGGGTGGAGGCGTGGATGACGCTGCGGCGCATTTGACCTCACACAACCTTTAATAGATAGCATATTGGGCGAGAAAATCGATCTTCTCGCCCAACTTTAAAAGTTTTAACAAATTTGTATCTATTGCACGGTCTTGCAGCAAATTCCACGAAGCGGACCGCGGGCGTGACCGCAAGTTTAACCGCAAGTTTGACCGCTCGACTTCAGCCTATTCGTAGACGGAAGGCTTCAGAACGCCAACAAATGGCAGATTGCGATAGCGCTCAGCGTAGTCCAAGCCGTAACCAACAACAAACTTGTCAGGTACGTGAGTGCCCACATAACGAGGGTCAATAGCAGGGCGCTTGCCCTCAATATCCTTGACCAGGAAGGCGGCAATCTCGATGGACGCAGGATTACGAGACTTGAGCATGCGTACCAGGTAAGAAAGGGTCAGACCGGAGTCCAAGACGTCCTCGACGATAATGACGTGACGACCCTCAATCTTAGTGTCAAGATCCTTTACGATGCGCACGACTCCGGAGCTCTTAACACCGTCGCCGTAGCTGGAAACAGCCATAAAATCGATGGAGAGCGGGCACTCAATAGCACGCATGATATCGGCCATGAACACAACGGCTCCGCGAAGAACAGCAATGACCAGGGGGTTCTTGTCCGCGTAGTCACGCGTGATCTCTGCACCCACCTTCTTGACGATGTCCTTGATGTCCTGTTCGTCAAGCAGAATCTCCTGAATATCAGGGTGAAGCTCCGCCATTACTGGCTCCTCTCAAATGACTTGTGACCAGAATAGATGTTCAATTCTAGCAGCTGTTTTGTATCTTGCGTACATTTTACTCGTTCATCGGGACGAATTCCCGCAACCCACACTACATGTCCACGAATATTTGTGCGCACAATAGGCATCATACTCCTAGATTCAACGGGCACGCCCGCCTCGCCCAGCAGGTCAGAGATCTTTTTTGACTGCCCGTGCATGCCCAGTGGCTGCATGGTGTCCCCCGCCTCGGGTCCCGAGACCCACAGGCTGCCGCCGTGAACTGGGTCTACCCCACAGGCCTGTGCGTCGAGAAGAACCGACTCGCCCAACCATTCCTGGCTATGCGCGGTTGCATACGACACGACGTCAAAACCGTGCTCCACAGGGAGAATGCGTGCCGAAAGCACTCGGCCGTCTGCCAACTCCAGTGTTCCCGGGACTGCAAGGTGCTCACCAAACGTTGTCGCAGCAGGCGACGTACCTGCAGGTGCGTTGCTGCCCGCGGCGCCCGTCATGCCCGCAGCGCCACCCGCGCTCCTCGCAGCACCCGTGAACGAGAACGTCACGGTGCCCAGGCGAACGCGCGCCTCAAGGTTCTGCGGCAGGTTAGCCACGCCAACCCCCGCGGCAACCGCCTCGAGCACGGCATCTACGTGCCTGAACTCGAGCCATGCCTCAGGAATCAGCTGCCTGGCCACAATTCTCACCACGCGGCGAGCTATTACCACGTCGGTAGAACTCAACTTCAGCGCGTCAAGTACCAGCGAAGATTCGCTCTTCCTCAGCGTGATCTGCCTCAGTTTGCGAGCGGCCTTGCCCTCAAGATAATCGTCTTCGTCGGCCATCAAATCCGCAATTTTGCACACCGTTTGCACCAACAACGGGTTTCTCGCCTTAAGAAGCGGAAGTACGTTGTGGCGCATATACGCACGTAGATAGTGGGTATCGGTGTTGGTGGCGTCCTCGTGCCAGTCCAGATCGCGAGCCTTCAGCCAGTCTTTGAGCTGGTCATGCGTGTAGTTAAGCAGCGGACGATAAATCAGCCCGCGATGCCGAGGAATCGACGCCAGGCCGCTCATGCCGGACCCGCGCATCACGTTCATCATGAACGTCTCCGCGCGGTCGTCAGCCGTGTGCGCCGTCAAAATCTTTGCCTTCTGGCGAGAAACCCCCTGCTCAGCGCAAAGTTTTTGAGCGAGTTCTCGCGCGGCGTCATACCGCACCCGGCGACCAACATCTTCCACGTTGCCGTCACGCTCCTGCGCGAGCTTTGCCACGTCCACGCGCAACGCAGTGCAGGGAACGCCTAGCGAGCAGCAAGTCTCTTCAACAAAGTGCTGGTCAGCGTCAGCATCTTCGCCGCGAAGCAGGTGATTTACGTGCAGCACATGTAGACGCTCTTTTGCGATACTCGCAAGTCCTGTGCCATCGCCAAGGTCAAGCGGCTCCGTTGCTGCCATGTGAAGCAGCGCCATCGAGTCAGCTCCGCCTGAGATCATAAGGATGACGGGCGCGGCGACCTGGCCTCGGCGCTGACCCTCTGCCTGACCTCGGCGCGAGCCTTCTGCCTGGCCTTTTGCGACGAGAGCGTTCTTTTTATTGAAGTATGCGTGTACGGATGGCACTTAGCACCAATTTCTGTCCGGTGTGTTTGTTACAGTTATACCCGAAAGTTACTCAGTAGAAAGAAATTCATGAATCCCACGTTTCGCCTACATATTCTTGCCAGCGGATCAAAAGGTAATTGCAGCCTGCTAGAAACACCTGATGGTCTCATTATGATTGATTGCGGAATCTCTAGAAAAGAAATTCTGCGTCGGTCTAAAGAGCTGAACGTTAATCTGTCTGAGCTTGTGGCCATCTTTATCACGCACGAGCACACCGACCACGTCGCGGGCCTTTCGGTAGTAAGTAAAACTTTTGATGTTCCCGTGTTTGCTACAACAGGAACTGCTGCCGCGCTCTCAAGAAGAAGCTCCTGTTCAAACGTCACCTTTACCCTTGTTGACCAGGCAGGTTCTGTCCATATTGATGCTGCACCAGACATTGAGGTAAGTATATTTCCCACCTCGCACGATGTTTGTGAGCCTATGGGCATGCGCTTTGATTACCTCGCTGGCCCTGACAGGCGCATCGTAGACTCCGTGGGTTACTGCACCGACACGGGCATTCTGACGCCCAAGGCTCTCGAATGCCTCTCTGACGTGCGCCTTCTTGCTATCGAGTCCAATCATAACGAGCAAATGCTGCTCACAGGACCCTATCCATACGTGCTCAAGCAACGCGTCCACGGAGACTCTGGCCACCTGTCAAACGAGTACACCGCGCAGGCGTTGCCGCAGCTTGTTGGCCCAAACACTCGCTGCGTAGTTGGCATGCATCTTTCTCACGAGAATAACCGTCCAAGTGTCGCAGTTAAAACGCTTGCTGAAGCGGTTGGCGCACAGCCTCTCAACGATGCGTTTACCGAGGCGCAGACCCCCGACGGTTCTCTGGCCATTTGCGTTGCCAGCCAGGATTGGCCAATGTCGCTCTAGCTGCGCGTTTGCGTTTCCGCGCGCTGCACCGCCCTCCGGTCCCGCGCTAACAAAAAAGCGAGAAAACCTTGGAACTCCAAGATTTTCTCGCTATGCGAGGTGCCTGTAATCGGGCGTTGAACAGGCACGTCTAGCCGTACGCCTGGCTGCAGCTATACGTGCCTGGCAGGTCAACCACCAGGCACCTTACTGCCTGAGCAGCAGCTTGACTGACTGCCAAAGCCGCCGCTCAGAGCACTAGTGTTAGTCGATCACAATCTTTGTGACGCTGGCCTGCTGATCCTGCTTTGGAACAGTAATGGTCAGGATGCCACCATCAAGCTTTGCAGTTAGGCCCTCTCGAGCCGCATCCTTCAGATACACGCCACGAGTTGCCTGCCACTCAGAAGACTCTTTGTGCAGGTAGTTCTTGGCCTTCTCCTCCTCGGACTCCTTGCGAGTAGCAGTAATTGAAAGCCTACCCTCGTTGAGCTCGACGTCGATGTTCTCCTTAGAAACGCCAGGAAGCTCAGCCGTTACCACGTAAGACTGGCCCGCGTCCTCAACGTTCATAACAAAAGCGTCGGATGAGACGGAAGACAGGGCGGAATAAGGCGCGTCAAAGAAAGAATCAAATGAGCCAAATGGCCACGTGCTCAGATTCCTTGCAATACGATCATAGGGAACTACATTCTTCATAGTAACCACTCCTTTACTGGTAGATGCCGTTATGGCACTTCGTTGTTCATCATCTGTTGTACCCTGCTTGTGCAAATTTATACAACTTTTTATAAAATTTCTAAGTCTATACGACTGAGATTATCCTGCGTGTATGTACCATGTAGATGCGCGTGAGTCGATGCCAAATCACACGTCCGTCTGACGCAGTCGCGTAAATATCCAAGCAAAACTGTGCAGGATTAGACGAGCTGCGGTATCATGTTTTATATCAATGTTTTGCGAGACTACGACAAAAGGATCATCGTGGATACCTCGAACAACCTTGAAAATAACGTTTCACCTGCGGATCAGAGCCCTCGCTCTGACACCCAGCAGGACTTTGAATACGCTGAATCTTTTGAGCAGGAAGCTCAACCAGCCGATGGAGCCGACCTTCATGCAACTGGTGCACAGCACTTCTCGACATCTGAAGCTTCCGAGTACGAAGGCGAAGGCGCTGCAAAGCAGCCATACGTTCGCCAGCATCGCCATCACAAAACAGTGGAGCCTATCAGCGACTTTACAATGCCGGGCGAGAAGCTCGAACTTCCCGAGAACCAGGCTGCTGGCTTTGAGTCCAGCAAGGGTTCTTACGCGAAGAAAGGTTGGCGCAAGCCAAAGAACGAGATTGCTCACCTTCGCAAGGACGTTCACTACGGCCAGTTCCTGCAGGTACCCAAGGGTCAGCGCGACATCTTTGTCCGAAAAGAGCGCCGCTCAAATGCAGGTTCGCTAATTGCCGCCATCATTGTTTTGGCTATCATCGCCGCGGTGGTCTATTTCCTCTGGACCTGGATGTCCGCCAACTGGGGCGTTGCCGTCCGCTAAACTGCAAGGCGACAAACCTCCCGACGCGCGCAAAGCAATGCCAGCTGTTACGCGCCTGATTTCTGCAAAGAATCTGTAACGTTTGCCTGAAAACATAAAAGAATCGGTGGATTCTGCCTGATTTCATCAAAGAATCTGTGTCCCAAACACAGATTCTTTGTACTTTTCAGGCGGGTTTTAAAGTGTGCCTAAGGTCGCCCTTCCAGAGAGCCTGATTTTCTCGCCAAGTCTGAGCGATTTGCCTGAAAAGCGCGACAAGTCTGAGCTATTTGCCGGTTTTTCTCATCATGTCTGAGTAAGTTTACTCAGACATGATGCGTTTTTCAGGCTCACAATCATGAACGTAACGCCAAGCCGCATGCAAAAGCCGCTGATATGTCATGTACCAGCGGCTTTATTTGTAGCATTCAACGTGTGTCGAGCGGCGCGTGGCGAGAAACCCTATCGTCTAGCTCCAGGGATCACGCTCAAAGAGAGGCTCGCTCACGGGACGACGATCGGAATACGGGTCGTAACCATCATCGTCCTCGTTTTCTGCGCGAGCAAACTCCGGGTCAACAGCCTGTGCTTTCTTGGGATCGGCGTCCTTGCGCGCGGTGACCTGCGGCGTGGCCGTCGCAGCCTGCGCTGCGGCCTCCGGCGTTTGGTTCACTGGCTTGCCAGTCTCGTCGCACATGTGCAGCCTCACTTACTTCTTGCGAGCAACCAAGTTGCCGTTCTCGTCAGTATCAACCAGAACAGTATCACCCTCATGCAGCTCACCTGCAATAATCAAGTTTGCTACCTGGTCTACAACGCGACGCTGAATCAGTCGCTTCAGAGGACGAGCGCCGTAAACAGGATCCAGACCGTCAAGAGCAAGCGACTGCTTTGCCGCCTCGGAAAGCTCCAGCGTCATGCGCTCGTTAGCAAGCCTGCTACGAACATCCTTGAGCTGAATGTCCACAATGCGCTCAATGTCCTCAAGGCCAAGAGGCTGGAAGATTACCACGTCATCGATACGGTTCAAGAACTCAGGACGGAAGGAGCTACGCAGCGCCTCCATGACCTGCTTTCTAGACTCCTCGTTGAAGCCCTCTTCACCAGCACCAGCAATGAACTGCGAACCAACGTTGCTTGTCATGATAATGATGGTGTTCTTGAAGCTCACTACCCTACCTTGACCGTCGGTCAGGCGACCGTCGTCCAGAACCTGCAGCAAGATGTTGAAGACGTCAGGATGAGCCTTCTCCATCTCGTCCAGCAAGATGACGGAGTATGGATGCCTACGAACTGCCTCGGTGAGCTGGCCACCCTCGTCATAGCCCACGTATCCTGGAGGTGCGCCAATCAGTCGCTGGACCGAGAACTTCTCCATGTACTCAGACATGTCAATGCGGACCAGCGAGCGCTCGTCGTCAAACAGCAGCTCTGCCAGCGCCTTTGCCAGCTCAGTCTTACCCACGCCGGTTGGGCCCAGGAAGAAGAAGCTGCCCAGAGGCTTGTTTGGATCTGCCAGGCCCGCGCGAGAACGACGGACTGCTGCAGCAACTGCGGAAACAGCATCGTCCTGACCAATAACGCGCAGGTGAAGCTGGTCTTCGAGGTTCTTGAGCTTGTCCATCTCGCCCTGCATCATCTTGGACACAGGAACGCCGGTCCACGAAGAAACTACCTCGGCAATCTCGTCTGTGGTGACCTCTTCCTTGAGGATTCCGCCGTCTTCCTGCTTGGCGAGAAGGGCTTTTTCTGCCTCATCGTATTTACGCTCAAGCTCTGGAATGGTGCTGTAACGAAGCTCGGATGCCTGCGCCAAATCACCCTCACGGGTCACGCGCTCCATCTGCGTCTTTGCGTCCTCAATCTGGGACTTCAAGTCCTGTACCAGGTCAATTGCCCCGCGCTCGTTCTGCCAGTTGGCCTTCATGCCATCAAGCTTCTCCTGAGTTGTAGCAATTTCTGCACGAAGGTTCTCCAGGCGCTCCTTAGAAGCAGCGTCCTCCTCCTTCATCAGAGCCTGCTCCTCGATCTGCATCTGAGTGAGCTGACGGTCAACCGCATCAATCTCTGCTGGCATGGAATCAAGCTCCATACGAAGCCTTGATGCCGCCTCATCTACCAGGTCAATTGCCTTATCTGGCAAGAATCGGTCAGAAATGTAGCGGTTAGAGAGGTCTGCTGCTGCAACCAGGGCAGAGTCCGTAATACGAACGCGGTGGTGCTGCTCGTACTTCTCCTTAAGACCACGCAGGATAGAAATGGTGTCCTCAACAGTAGGCTCGGAGACAAGTACAGTCTGGAAACGACGTGCAAGAGCAGCGTCCTTCTCGATGTACTTGCGGTATTCATCCAGCGTAGTGGCACCAATTGCGCGAAGCTCGCCACGGGCAAGTGCTGGCTTCAAGATGTTGCCAGCGTCCATGGAACCCTCGGAAGCGCCGGCGCCTACGATGGTGTGAAGCTCGTCAATGAAGAGGATAATCTGGCCGTTAGACTTGGCCACCTCTTTTACCACGCTCTTCAAGCGGTCTTCAAACTCACCGCGGTACTTTGCGCCTGCTACCAGGGCAGACATGTCAAGCTCAACAAGCTCTTTGTCGCGCAGGGTACTAGGAACGTCGCCAGAAACAATGCGCTCTGCCAGGCCTTCTACAATTGCGGTCTTACCAACACCAGGCTCGCCGATAAGAACAGGGTTGTTCTTGGTACGACGACTCAGAACCTGAATGGTGCGGCGAATCTCTTCGACGCGGCCAATAACTGGGTCAAGCTTTCCCTGGCGAGCAAGGTCGGTCACGTTGCGGCCGTACTGCTCCAAGGCCTCAAACTGCGGCTTTGCGTCCTGAGAGGTTACGCGCTCATCGCCACGAAGCTCGTTGTAGACCTCTTCCACGCGCTTAGCGGTAACGCCAGCGTCGCGAAGAATCCTACCTGCGTCAGTGTTGTCGTTTGCCAGCGCAGTGAGCAGATGCTCAGAAGTAACGTAGGAATCACCCAGCTTAGTGGCAAGCTTCTCGGCCTCGTTGAGAACCTTGAGAAGGTCGTTGCCAATGCCAATCTGTGCTCCGCTTACTTTTGGAGCCTTTGAGATTGCTTGGTCTACCTGCGCAGCAATTGAGTCAGGATCTGCGCCAATCTTCTCCAAGATAGAACGCAGGTTGCGCTCATTGCTGTCCAGCAGCGCCTTAAGCAGGTGTGTTGGTGCAACCTCGGAAGCCTCTACGTCGCCAGCAATACCAAGAGCTGCCTGCAGTGCTTCCTGGGCGGTTACAGCCCATTTATCTAGTCTCATAAAATCACCCTCCTACCCCAAACAAAATCGTGCCGGGGACTGAATCTTCATCGGATTCTATATACCCCCAAGCACGACTTTTAATACACATCTAAGTGTGTTTGTAGTAGATTTTCTTATTTTTAAGACTTAATTCTAAGATAAGTTTTACACTATATATTTATTTTATCTAAGTAATAAAAACGTTCAAAAAAGATGATGGATTCATATCTTTCATTTTTTAAAAACTAAAAACTAAATTAACTTCTTTTTTGTATAGGCTATAACTTTGGCTATTGTTTCTGCTTTTTGTTTATATCTGCCGGCACATTTCTCGCTATCACAAGGCTTAATTCCTCCGCATAGTGGAAAATCTGAACAAGTTATACACATCTCAGGAAGCTTGTCTAAGCTATAATTCTTTTCTCTTGACGTTTTTGGCGCTACATCACATATAACATGCTCTCCATTCGAATAAAACTTTCGTGACAGATAATTTTCAGCAAAACATTGACGAGTTAAGGACGTACTGGGAAGCAAATTATAAGGTATATTAAGCTGTTCAAGTTTTTCGATAATATTATCTATATAAATATAGGTTAATTCACTGTCAGAAAGATAATTAACAAAACTACCGCAATCAAAATTTATAGTATTTTGCAAATCAAACATAAACTTAATTTTTATATCATTCACAAGGTATTCTAGAAAATCATTGACAGCGTGAACGTTCTCATGATTTGCGTTATACCTTATCACTAATTTATATTGATCTTGGTCAATAAGAGAAGAAATTCGCTTTAGACCCTTTAACACGCCTTGAAAAGAATTACAGCGCAACTTATTGTGATCATCAGGAAAGCTTAGTGTAACGTTCAGTTCCAGATTGGGAAAATGCTCCAATATGTTTTCTGTCAGAAGCATTCCATTTGTATCCATGTGATATACAACAGGAACAGAGTTCTCACACAAGGCTTCTATTTTTTCTACAAAAGCGAATACCATCTCTGTATTCAGTAGTGGTTCACCTCCAATAAAATTGATATGAAGAATGCCATCATTATCAAGTTTAGATAGAATGCTACTGATATAGTCCAAGACTAATTTAAGATATTCACTTTTATCCATATGGGATTGTTTATCCCAATTACGTTGATAACAATAACTGCAATTTAAATTACACATTTCAGTTACACTAATAATAATATTTGTGTCTGGCGTGATATGCGAATTATTTAGTGAACGTATATATTCTTCAATTATTCTATCATCAATGAAGTAGTCATTATCTTCAAGTTCTAGTAAATTATCTTCCTCCTCATTGAGAATAAAATATTTCTTTCCTATCGAGAGTATTTCATCTTCCGGAAGCAAAATTATCGAACCATTTAGCTTGTTGAATAAAATGTAATCAGATTTAAAATGAATCACTTCGATATATTTGCTCAATAACTTTTTCATAAAGCCTCATTTATCACAAGCAATTTGATTCATTAGCTTACTTTCAGTATCCATTGCACGAGATAAATCTACACTTTCATTAATTAACTCATTTACGGTTAAAAGCGGAATATCATCAAATAAATGTTCTCCGTTTATAAGTTCGTCAAGCATGGATGAAATGTCATATGTGTTATTTGAGAGACCTTCTACAATTGAGCTTATGTCCATACCTGAATCAAGCATCAGTAGAACCGTCTCAATCACCTTATAGTATTCAACACTGCTATTCTCAACAACATTCGCATCAAGTTCACTGCAGTATATATGAATATACTTTGCAGCCCTGCCCCATCTATGACATCTAATATAAAGAAGTGCAATAAAAATTGACGCTGATATTCCATCTACTGGAGTTATCGCATTAGTATAAGATGCGTATTTCTCAATATCCAGCAATTGAGCCAGCGTTGTTTCTCCCGTTGAAAATAAAATTGAGCAACGTTCAGCTAATGCAAGCGCATCATCAGAATTAATATGTCTTAAATCATCATAAATACTTTTACCACCGTTATGACGAATCTTGCCAGAAGGCAGAATATCTTCCGCCTCACTAATTCCAGGAATAACAATCTGATAGGTAAAGAGCCCTAAATCAAAACCCTTACTAATGAAAACACGATTCCCAGATGAATTTATTGATTCAACTAATGCATTTAAAAGCTGCTTATTATTTTGATATTCTGCTAATTCATAATCAGATTTTACGGGAAAAGAATTGACTATGAATGGTAGTGGATATTTACCAACTCCAAACTTAAGTAAATTAATATAATTCTCATGCATGGAGACAGAATTGGCGTTAATTATAAAATCTGTCACCATTGCTGAGCTCAACGTTGTAATGTTATATCCTTGAAATAACTCATCAACGGCTCGTTCTGCGGCAATAATAATATCCGGGTGACATCCCAAGGACACATAATATGCTCCATGATTTTTAGTTCTTACAATAGCGGCAATAACATATGCAGAAAATGGAGTTGGGCACTCTAGTAAGGTAATGTCGTAATTATTCTCATTGAGAATTTGCTTCGCTTGAGATATTGATTTACTTTTATCTATGCAAAACGAAGAAACATTGTAGATAATTTCTTGAACTCCTAATACCAATCTCTTTTGAACATACCGTTCGATGATTTCACATAATCCTTGGACTACCGCCTCTTCAAAAGAATTGCCAGCACACATCCCATTTGATCCATAATAATAGTCAAGAATCGAATATGGAAGCAGCAGCGTGGACGAATCATCCTTTAACATATCATCGGGATGTAATTCATGAAAACTAGCGCCCAGCTCATAATTTATTGTGTTTTGCCATTCATTCCATATTTTTCTAAAGTTTTGTCCTTCCAATGAGTTTGTTTTATTAATCTGCTCTACAGGATTAGCCGCTAGTAAATAAGAATAGAGATCAGCATCCCTGGAAAAAAGCCATTCCTTAAAATCAAGAGATTTTAACTGATCAGAATCTTGTCTTATATTCCCTATATTTTCTTTCAGCTTTTCATAAAATAGCATATAGAATGCAGACATCCTAAACGGAAGTAAAAAGGACAGTCTCTCAATCAACTCACCATATGCACTTGCTAAGGCAAACTCCTTATTACATCCCTTTCCATTTGACGTAATAGTTGTATTAGGAACTGACAAATGTACGCTATATATTTGATTCCCAACATTATTCCACGTCTCAGTAGCAAAAATTCCATGTGAAGCTAAAGTATCTCGAGTATGTCGTATTGTTGCGGCAGGCAACTCATCTTTGTAGCGATTTATCATTGTAGATGCCATTTGTGTCTCCTAACACCCTTAGCATATGCTTCCGTCTTTTAGTACGAGCGACTGAAACCGATTGCGTATCTCTGGGGTTACTTGATGGGATGTCATGATAACGGTTCTGTCTATATCCTCCATAACCGTATCAATCAGACTTACCACAGATGTAGCATCCAAATGTGCAAAGCTTTCATCATAAATTACAATCTGAGGTTTAAACAAAAAGATTCGAGCCAGAGCCAACCTTTGCCGCTCTCCACCGGACAGGCTACTCCCCGACTGATCGATCTTATGATTGAGCCCGTCCGAATAACGAGCAAGAATCTCTTCAAAACCTGATTTCTTGAGGGCGGTAATTACATCATCATCAGTAAAGTTTTTGCAGAACAACGTGATGTTATCCCTGATGCTCGCATTAAAAATGAAGGTCTGCTGAGAACATGGGATGATAAAACGCGCATACTGTTCGGCTTTATACCGCTCAATAGGCTGTCCATCCAAAAGAATCCGTCCTGCATCCGGCTTCATCGCATCGGTGAGCAGCTGTATCAGCGTAGTCTTACCACTTCCCGAATCGCCTTCAAGAAGATATTTGCCACCGTGCTCTAAACTAAGGCACACATCAGACAAAATAGGACGCTCTTTATCGTAGCTATACGTCACATGATCCACGGTAAGGCTTGAAAACCGCTGAGGAATATCTTTTGTTCCGTCTTCAACAGCACTTTTCTTATCGAGAAGAGTACGGAACTTTTTGATAATCTCTTCAGCACCGCGCATATCGGTAATGGCGTCACTTACATTTTGAATGGGATTTGCAATATAAACCACAAGCTGAGAAGCAGCCACCATCATACCAACCGTCATCAGACCCTGAAGAGTAAGGACGGCGCCAATGAAATAAATACCGATATAGATAATCTGACCAACGGTAAACGAAAGCAGGCGTGCCAACGAGCCGAAATAACGTGCTTGAAATTTACTCTCTTCCCAGCTTTGATTTGCTTTACTCATTGCTTCTCGCGAGACTTCCGTAAGGTGGAAACTCCTGAGAAGATCAAAACCTTCAAGGTGCTCATTGACGGTAGCCGTAAAACGTTCTGCAGACTTAGACTGTTCTGCTCGCCTTTTAGAAATACGCGGAGCCATGGCTTTAGGAATCAACATCTGAACAGCAATCATGGCAAAAATGAATAAGACGAGCCATGGCGAGATAAACAGAAGCGCCACTAAGCTAACTATACCAGAGAAGATGTCTACCAGCGTGTCCATAAAAACACGGAAATACGTTTCATCAAGCAAATCTAGGTCATTGGTAAGTATCGAGAGCCAGTGACTCGTATTGTGAGTATGAAATTCAGGAATCGACTGACCAAGAATCTGTTTCATTAAATCATCACGCAAGTTTGACTGACTGCCACGGAGCACGGACCACCGCAGACGTCTGCATGCCAAGTCCACGAAGAAGTAGCAGAAAATATACAAGCCAAACCAAAGTCCATAGTTCAAGGCATCCGAGAGTTTGCCGCTCATGGCGAAATCAATAGACTGAAGCATCACGTATGAAAGCGCGATTTCAAACAGACTACTTAAGAGGGAGAAAACAATGAATAGAATTAGTTTACCTTTTTGATTGAAATACAAATACCTA
The DNA here is from genome assembly GCA_963518165.1 of uncultured Atopobium sp. GTDB lineage: Bacteria > Actinomycetota > Coriobacteriia > Coriobacteriales > Atopobiaceae > Lancefieldella. The sequence continues at coordinate 33,614 of CAUQHX010000005.1, read as the reverse complement.
AGCATGTGTTCTCCCTCTTGGATAACTCAGACCCTACCAACACAGACAAAAAACTCTACATACGCTGTTTTGAAAAATGGCAAACACCACAACCATTAACCTTTGTAGGTTTCTGTAGTGGGTTCTTCGATTTTTCTTTGCTAGGTTTAGCTGGGTTAATACGCACAATTTTCATGACGGATCTCCTTTCAAAATAATCAAACCCGACTGAAAACATATGCATAGTATTTATCTAATACTTAAAATCAATTTCTTTGAATACGATTGTTTTATCAAATAGAAACAAATGACTTAAGGTTGGCTTACCTCTGAAATTCTGCCTCTTCATAGACAAGATTTTGCTCGGCTTCCATTGTCGAGAAAAACTCACCAGGTGTAAGCGCTGGTATATCCGAGCGAGTAAAATCTGCCACATTTCTTGTGACGATATAGTCTGCCTTTATCTTTTTAGCTGCTCGCCAAATAAGACAGTCTTCAAAATCTTCCCATTGCTCCGACAGTGCATTCGAAATATCTGCACCATCAATAGAACACACGTTAAGCAGCGGAAATACCTCTTTGAGGATTTCTTGCATGCGGTCAGAGCCATGGGCCTTGGCGCCCACATAGTAGAGATCTGTATATGACTGAGCCGCAATCCACAACTCAGCATCTCTGAACTGCTTCATTATGAAAAGCTTTTTTGCATCAGCAACAAACTGCTCTCTGCACAAAAAGACGTCTAGCAAAACGTTAGTGTCAATCAAGAGCTTCATAGTCATTTGACCTCCACTCACTGATTGCCTCTTTGTAGGTGCTATCCCCTAAATCATTCCAAAACGACGCCGGTGCGGGAACAGAAATCTTTCCAAAAAGTGACGCTAGCTCCTCTTTGTCTTTCTCGCTCAATTGGCGAGAAGACCCTCTAGCAGACAGCTCTGACGCAGCACTTCCATGGGCATCGGGAAGCTTGCCTGTTACCAGCACATATTCAAAAGCAGCATTAATCAGTTTGGTGGTGTTTGACCCAAGTGATTCAAGAACTTCAGAAACCTGATTTTTTACTTCAACAGGAACGCGGGCGGTTACAATACTGTCCATAGCCCCTCCTTTACCTAGTAATATCATTGTATTCACGTATTACAACTAGGTCAAGAAGAAACAGGCCAAGTAGTTTTTGGCTGGATAACTAAAAAACCAGCTCCCCATATACGTGCATGGAGAGCTGGTCATCTTACTAGTAGCATTTGCCTCGTCGTCTTACGATTCCTTTGGCTGCGTCGAATTATCCTCGGCGGCGTCGGCGTCAGAAGGAGCGGAGCTTGGCATACCAAGCAGGCGCTGCATCACCATCTCTGGGCTGGTCTCGCTGTAGCGGACAAGCGAGGTGATGCGCTCGCGCATATGATACTCGTGGAGCTCATCCTCAAGCACGCGAATGCGTTCACGCAGCTCATCGATAAGATCGTCCTTCTCGAGAGCTCGTTCGCGCATGTCCAGAATACGCACAACACCGGCAAGATTGATGCCTTCGTCCGTCAGCTTGGAGACAAGATTGAGGCGGTCAATGTCCGCGCGAGAGTACAGGCGCGTGTTACCCCTGGAACGGCCGGGGTTAATCAGGCCCTTCTGCTCATACACACGCAGCGTCTGCGGGTGCATGCCCGTGAGCTCGGCCGCAACGCTAATCATGTAGAGCGGCTTGTTACGACCGTCATCCTTCTTTCGAGCCATTACCGCTCCTCTCGGTAGCTGCGCTCGTCGGCGTCAAGCAGCGCCTGAAGAGCGTCTCGCTCCTTCTTGGAAAGTTTTGTTGGAACCTTAACGTCCACCGAAACATACAGCGCGCCGCGAGTTGCAGGATCCTTCACGCGAGGAGCGCCCAAGTTCTTGAACCTGAACGTCTTTCCGCTCTGTGTACCAGCGGGAACCTTGAGTCGCACCGTAGTTCCGTCAGGCGTTGGCACGTCAACCGAAGTACCCAAAGCTGCCTCGTAGATGCTTACTGGCAGCTTCATGCGCACGTCAGCGCCATCTCGCGAGAAGACCGGATGAGCTGCAACATTGATGGTAACCACAAGGTTGCCTCTTGGTCCGCCGTTAACGCCGTACTCGCCGTGCTTCTTGTAACGCAACTTCATGCCGTCGTAAGCGCCGGCCGGCACCTTAATGGTCAGCGACTGCTCCTCACCAGTTGAAGGCACGCGATACGTTGCCTTGCGAGAAGTTCCCTTAAACGCCTCGTCAAACGATACGTTTACGGACATAGTAAGGTCGCTGCCTGCAACTGGACGGTTTGCTCGCCCGCCAAAAATATCGGCAAAGTCAAAGCCGCCAGCTCCCGCGCCTGCGCCGCCACCAAAGCCGCTAAAGAAATCGGCAAAATTAGCGCCGTTTACGTTGGTGGTATAGGTGAACCCACCCTGGCGACCACCAAATCCACCTCCAGGAATGCCACCAAATGCGAGCATTTGATCATACTCCTGGCGCTTTTTATCATCAGAGAGCGTGTTGTACGCTTCCGAGATCTCTTTGAACTTGGCCTCATCGCCACCCCTATCAGGATGGTATTTAGCTGCAAGTTTTCTAAACGCTTTTTGAATATCAGACTTCGAGGCGTCGCGCTTCACGCCAAGAACATCATAAAAAGTCTTACTACCTGCCATTCAGCACGGCCTCCTCTCTAAACTACTCTGTCTTACTCGGTTGCGCCGTTTGCAGCCTCGGCGCCATCTGCGCCGTCTGCGCCATCCACAGCTTCTTGCTCAGCTGGGCGCTTTGGGCCACCGTGAGTAACAACAACCATCGCTGTGCGAATATCCTTGCCTCCCATGCGATAACCCTTTTGGTACACCTGAGCAACGGTTTCATCATATGCCTCGGTGTCCTCAATCTGGCTCACTGCCTGGTGAGATAGAGGATCAAAGGCTTCGCCAACAGGGTTAACTACCTCAACACCCTCTTTGTTCAAGACGCCCACAAGCTTATTGCATACTGCGGAGACGCCCTCAACAAACTGCTGAGCTGCAGGGTCGGTCAAGTTGTCCGCATGCTCAATAGCGCGCTCCAGGTCATCAATAACGGGGAGAAGGTCAACTACCAGCTTCTCTGTTGCGCGCTGGCGCTCATCAAGACGCTCCTGAGCGGTACGACGACGGTAGTTATCCCAGTCAGCCTGCAGGCGCAAGAAGCGGTCATTTGCCTCAGCTGCCTGCTGCTTAGCTGCCTCAATCTGATCAGAAACCGAGTCCAGCTCGTTCTGCAGGCGGTCGCGTTCCTGAGCTGCACGCTGAGCATCAGCTGCAATCTCTGCCTCCGCTGTCTCTTCTCCGCGACGAATTGCCTCAGCAATCATCTCTTCTTCGGTCATCGGACGGCCCGCGCCCGCAGTGCCAGCTGCGCCGTTGGCAGCGGTCGCGTTACCATCAAGTGTCTGACTTGCGGAACCATCCCCCACAACGCCGACGGCGCCTACGGTTTCATCACCGTTATTCTCGTTATCAAAGGAAGTGCCAACCTTGTTCTGATCTGCTGTTGTCACTGCCATCACCTCCCTATGTGTAGAAGGCGGCCAAACGTTTCCGCCAGCCGCCTCCGAGTCATATCACATTGTCTACCAGCTACTGCGCCAAGTTACCCAAGCACATATGCCGAGAAACTCAGATTAGTTCTGGTTCTTATCGTCGTCGACAACCTCGTAGTCTGCATCAACAACATCTGGCTCAGAAGGGTTGCCTGCTGCACCGTTGTTACCTGCGGTCTGAGCCTGAGCATCTGCATAGACAATCTCTGCGAGCTTCTGGCCAACCTCGGTGAGCTTCTCGCCAGCCTTCTTGATTGCCTCAATGTCGGAGCCATCAAGTGCGGTCTTTGCCTCAGCAACAGCCTCTTCAACAGCCTTCTTCTGATCCTCAGGGACCTTATCGCCAAGGTCTTTGACGGTCTGCTCGGTGCTGTATGCCAGGGAGTCTACCTGGTTGCGGACCTCAATCTCGTCCTTGCGCTTCTTGTCTTCCTCAGCGTGGGACTCTGCGTCCTTGACCATGCGGTCAACTTCCTCGTCGGACAGAGCGGTGGAGCCAGAAATGGTGATCTCCTGGGACTTGTCGGTTGCCTTGTCCTTCGCGGTGACCTTCAGGATGCCGTTTGCATCGATGTCAAAGGTAACCTCAATCTGAGGGATACCACGCTGAGCAGCAGGGATGCCGGTAAGGTTAAACTTACCAAGGCTCTTGTTGTCAGAAGCCATCTCGCGCTCGCCCTGGAGGACGTGGATCTCAACGGAGGTCTGGTTGTCAGCTGCGGTGGAGTAAACCTTTGTGCTGGAAGTTGGGATGGTGGTGTTGCGATCGATGACCTTGTCAACAACGCCGCCAAGGGTCTCAACGCCCAGAGACAGTGGGGTTACGTCCAGAAGCAGGATGCCAGAAACGTCGCCAGTAAGAACGCCGCCCTGAACAGCTGCGCCGTCTGCGACGACCTCGTCTGGGTTGACGGACATGTTAGGCTGCTTACCGGTCATGCTCTTGACCAGGTCCTGAACAGCTGGCATACGAGTAGAGCCGCCGACCAGAATGACCTCGCTGACATCGGAGAGCTGAAGGCCTGCGTCCTGGAGTGCCTTGGTTACAGGAGCCTTGCAGCGGTCGAGAAGATCGCGGGTAATGCGCTCAAACTCTGCACGAGTCAGAGTGTAGTCAAGGTGCTTAGGACCAGATGCGTCTGCGGTGATGAATGGCAGGTTGATCTGTGCCTGCTGAGCGCTGGAGAGCTCCTTCTTGGCGTTCTCTGCAGCCTCCTTGAGGCGCTGAAGTGCCATTGGATCCTTGCGGAGGTCAATGCCGTTATCGGAGTTGAACTTGTCTGCAAGCCAGTCGATAACGCGCTGATCCCAGTCATCGCCGCCCAGGTGGTTGTCGCCGTTGGTTGCAAGAACCTCAACAACGCCGTCTGCAAGATCAAGCAAGGAGACGTCGAAGGTGCCGCCACCGAGGTCGAAGACGAGAACCTTGTGGTCCTGGTCCTTCTTGTCCAGACCGTAAGCAAGAGCTGCTGCGGTTGGCTCGTTGACGATACGCTGAACGTTGAGACCAGCAATCTTACCTGCGTCCTTGGTTGCCTGACGCTGTGCGTCGTTGAAGTATGCTGGGACAGTAATGACAGCGTCGGTTACAGGCTCACCGAGGTACTTCTCGGCGTCTGCCTTCATCTTTGCAAGGGTCATAGCGCTGATCTGCTCTGGGGTGTAGTCAACGCCCTCGATCTCGACGACTGCGCGGCCGTCGGTGCCAGCCTTAACCTTGTAAGGGACAGTCTTGATCTCAGACTGGACCTCGTCAAACTTGCGGCCCATGAAACGCTTGATGGAGAAGACAGTGTTTACAGGGTTTGTGACAGCCTGGTTCTTTGCTGCCTTACCAACAATGCGGTCACCGTCAGCACGGAAGCCGACGACGGAAGGAGTTGTGCGGTCTCCCTCTGCGTTTACGATAATAGTTGGCTCTCCACCCTCGAGGACAGCCATAGCTGAGTTTGTAGTACCCAGGTCAATTCCAAGAATCTTACCCATTGTGAATCATCCTTTCCTATGTACGCGTTCCGTTTGGCGAGAAACCCCACAGGTAGATGACCTAAAAAGGGGCACAAGCTAACCGTAAACACATACCGTGTTTCTGCTTTACGGTTTTGCTTATACCCCTATGTCTGACTTATATACATAATCTAAGTCAGTTTGTAGTAGATTTTTTCACCGACGTTTTAATGAAAACTAAGCAGTATAATAAAAAATATATTTCAAGAACAAATTTGTTCACTGGGAAAGGAATGATTATGAGCGATAAGCATCCTAATCCAATCACTGAAAAACTGTTTACTGAAAAACGATTTAAAAAAAACAACAACGATGACTTTGCTGCGACACAAACAAGTGAAGTCGTTACATTAACCCCTTTTGAAGAGGATTACTCTGCCTATATTTCTACTTCTGTAGTTAGAGCGCTACAAAATAAAACTCAAGTGTTCACAGAGGATTCTTCAGATTTTACAAGAACTCGTTTGACGCATTCACTGGAGGTCTCATCAATTGGCATAAGAATTGCAAAATCTTTATGTGCAGATAAATCTCCTCATTTCACTGATATACCCGAAGAAGACCGAGAATTCATTAAAGCGCACGAAAATGACATTTCTTCTATTCTCTCTACCGCTGGTCTCTTACATGATATTGGAAACCCACCATTTGGACATGCCGGCGAAGAAGTCTTAAGGACATGGGTTGCAGATTGGCTTAATGAAAATAAAACATTAATTACCGATGAGGACCTAATAAATGATTTAAGAAATGTTGAAGGCAATGCGCAAACAATAAGATACCTTTTATCGGAAGTTTCTCCGATAGAAAGTGAAATCAACCCAACGTATGCTGTGGTCAGCACCTTGATGAAATATACTATCTGTGCCAGCAATTTTAAAGATGATTTAAAAGAACATTCTGAAGTGGAAATTCATAAGCCTGGTTTTTATCATTCTGAAAAAGATGCAATTGATACGATTGTTGAAGAAATTGGCCTATCTGATGATGAACATGATATTCCTTTAAGAAATCCCCTTGCATTCCTTCTCGAAGCTGCAGATGATATCGCCTATGCTACAGCTGATTTTGAGGATGCGCTATATAAAGATATGATTCCAATAGAAGATCTAAAAAATAGAACAAAAATTCAAGCTTCTGCTAAGAAATATATACAACCTGGAAAAGAAGCAAAGCGATTTGCAGATATTAATTTTAATGAACTAATTAATAAACTAGAATCGTGTTCAACTAAAGACGAACGCCTTAATGCCACACATGCCTGGATTGAAGAAATGAGAAAGCGTTTAATTTATGTTGCTGTCTTTGAATTTAATAAAAATTATTCAAAAATTTTAAATAGAGACTTTCATGACGAACTGCTGCTAGCTCACGATTCATTTCTAAATTATTTTTTGCTTATGCTTAAAGAATATGTACACCAATATGTCCATAATAGTAATCTAATAAAAAATCAGAAAGACATTGCAGAAAACTCTCTACGTCCAATTTTAAATTACCTTACTAGGTTTATTGTAAATGATGATCTCACTAAAGTTGAAAGCCTCAATCAATGTCCATTAATACCCGTGCAATTGAGATCACAGCTCGAAAAAGTCGACAATAATAAGCCAGAACAAGCATTCTATGAAAAAATGAGAGTTATACTTGATTTCGTTTGTTTATTAACTGACTCATCAGCAATTACTTTAGGCAATGTAATAAAAAATTACTATCAATAAAAAATACTATTAATAAAAAATACCGACCTCCTAATCGTTAGATTTTGGTCTAACTTTTGGAGGCCGGTACAGAGGAGTTCCGGAATCAGTCCTAGGTGGCCTAACTCCCTATTGAATTTGTCCAAGTTTTGGGACGCAGTTTTTGGTCAGTATTTCTCTTATTCCCCCAGACTTCTGACACCCAGAGCTAATGCGCCCAATATGCCCTGGTTACCCTCGCATTCGCCTTCAACGACATATTCTTTAATATCTTGAATTTCAGGAGTCGAAATATAGCCGTTTAATATTTCAAGCAACTTTTTCTGAATTAAAGGAAAGAGCTGCTTTTGATTCATTACACCTCCACCAAGAATTATTCTCTGCGGAGAGTAATTAAGCACATAAATTGCTAATGCTTTAGCAAGATATGATGACTCTAGTTCCCACACTTCATCTTTCTCAGTTAATTCGTTAGCCGGAAGCCCCCATCTTTTCTGAATAGCGGGTCCAGAGGCCAAGCCTTCAAGACATGAATCATGGTATGGACAAACTGACTCAAGCTTGTCGTTTGATTCTTTCTCAATAGGAATATGTCCTGCTTCAGGATGTAACATACCGTGGAGTAATTTCCCATTTACAAGCACACCTGCACCTATGCCAGTTCCGACGGTAAGATATACAACGTCATCCAATCCTTTTGCTGCGCCATAGGTTGCTTCTCCCAAGCATGCGGCATTTACATCAGTATCAAAGCCAACTGGGACATGAAGTCCATCAATTAAAGTTTGAAGGAAATCAAATCCCACCCAACCAGGCTTTGGTGTGGCAAGGATTTTTCCATATGACGGAAGATTCGGATTAACTCCAGTAGGACCAAATGCGCCAACACCTAACGCTGAAATTTTTCTTTCCTGGAACCACTTAATAATTTTGGGGAGCACTATTTCTGGCTCCTCTGTTGGAAGAACTTCTCTCTCAACAATTTCACCTTCGATTGTTCCAATTGCTAAGACCATCTTTGTTCCACCGGCCTCGATGGCCCCTATTCTCAACTGGTCAGACATGTGAACTCCATTTTGTTTAAATAACTGAATTTCATTGGAATATTTTTAAACAGTTGCTTTTAAAAAGAATGGCGAGAAGCTGACCTTCTCGCCATTCTTAATCATTTAGTAGAGCAAACTACTCAAAATCACGTCTCCACTGTGGAACATTCTCTTCACGATAAAGTGCGGCCTTGCCCACACTATCAAAGAGCTCCATTTTCTGCTTAACAACTTCCTTAGCAGCATTAATGCATTCTGGGAAAAGATTGTTTGGATCCCATCCAGAATTCTCTTGAGAGAGAATCTCTCTTGCTTTAGTAAAGAATGCACTCTTGTAATCAGAAGAAATATTAACTTTCTGAATGCCAATACGTACAGCCTCTGCAATTTCTGAATCTGGATTACCGGAACCTCCGTGAAGCACCAAAGGAATATCAATCTTTTCTTTGATTGCTTTAAGGACATCCATGCGGAGCTTAGGAACAACTCCCTTAGGATAAAGACCGTGGCAGGTTCCAATTGCAACGGCAAGAGTGTCAACGCCAGTCTTCTCGACAAACTGCTTTGCATCATCAGGATCTGTGTACTTTACCTCGGTAATACCGCCCTCAATAGTAGTACCTGTATTGCCAATAGTACCCAGCTCTCCCTCTACTGAAACATCCACCATATGACAGTAGCGAACAACTTCTGCGGTTTTTTCAATATTCTCCTCAAAAGGAAGCAAGGAGCCATCAATCATGACGGACGAGAAACCAGCGTGAATTGCCCTCATAACCGATTCAATGCTATCACCATGATCAAGGTGAATAACAAAAGGCACCGGACTGTTAGATGCTCGAGCAACAATGTACTTAACAAATTCATCTTTGCAGTATGCGAGCTCTGTAGGGTGAACTGCAATAATTGCCGGAGAATCTGCCTCCTCAGCTGCCTCGATGACTGTCCTTACCAAGTTACTCTCAGAAATATTAAAAGCACCGACAGCAAAATGGTGTCTTTTTGCAACATCGAGCATCTGGGACATATTGACTAGCATGAAAATCTCCTCAATCTAAATTGCATTCTTTATCAAAAACGATTTTTTATTTACGAGAAACTCAGCGAAGAGAGATCTACTTCCTCTTCTTTCTTCTCCTGTACGGCATTGGGATCAATGCGCTTCTTAATAGCAACCAGCATAATTGCCGTTACCAGAGATCCGGTCAGGAGAGCTGCGACTGCAACGAGAGGCTCGCTCATTGCTGGAATAACAAATACTCCACCTGAAGGAACAGGACTGCCGTTTCCAAATGCAAAACTGATTGCTCCACATACGCCACATCCTGTAGCTGTGCAGACAACAGTCCTTGCTAGGTCATTCATTGCAATTGGAATGACGCCCTCGGAAATCATGCATGCGCCCATTGGGAATGCGATCTTAATTCCTTCAATCTCCTCTTCGGTGAAGATTGGTTTCTTAATAAAGTGAGCAATGACTGCTGCAAGAGAAACGCCAAATGGAGGAACCATTGCAGCAAGAACCTTGATACCCTCTGGACCTGTAATTCCCTGAGCCAGGAGACCATCACAAATAAGGTTTGGAACCTTTGAAATAGCTCCGCCGTAATCAAGGCAGCCAATGAAGCCGATGATGAATCCATAAAGAACCTTGGACGACTGATCAAGACCAGTAATAAAGTTCTCCAATGCCTTAGTCACGAAAGTAATTGGTCCACCAAGAACAAAGAACATCAGAAGAGCACCAATAATTGCTGTAACGGTTGGGATGATCATCATAGGCATAAGAGCCTCTGCCCACTTTGGAACCTTTAAATAGGTTTCAAGTAGAAGGGCAATATAGCCAGCCACAATACCGCCAACCATACCTCCAAGGAAGCCTGCGCCCAAGAAAGAAGCAATCTGTCCCATAAGGAAGCCTGGTGCAAGACCTGGCCTATCTGCAATTGAGTAAGCAATATAACCCGCAATAAAAGATGGAATGAGACCCATACCAAATACGCCTACAGTTGTAAGTGCATCTGGAACCGTCATTCCTTCAAGCTTAGTTACATTTTGTCCACCACAAAGATTTCCAATAGCAATTAATAGACCTGCTGCAACAACTAGTGGCAATAGGTATCCAATTGCAGTTAGAACTGATTGGCGAATACTTACTTTCTTTAACTTAGCCATGCTAAACCTCCAAAACCTTACTGACTGACCTTCTGAAGTTCTTCTTGGACCTTAAGCAATACTTGCTTAGGAGCCTTTATTGCAATTCCAGTTGGAATTTCCATAACCTTTTTGTCAGTAAATCGGCCCCGACCTTCAATATGAACATCAATAGCGAGAATGACAGCATCTGCCGCTTCAATATCCTCAGGAGTAAGCTGATTTTCAACACCAATAGTTCCCTGTGTTTCAAGTTTAAGATCAAAACCAAGTTCTTCCGCAGCTTTCAAAAGTCCTTCCTTGGCCATGTATGTATGAGCGATGCCGCTACAACATGCGCACACTCCAACCAGCTTCATAAGATCCTCCCCTATAATTTTCTTAAGTACAAACCGCTATTTCACATTCTATTGAAATGATGAAATCTTATTTCATATTTTCATTAGAATGCGGTAAGCGGCGCCAAATAATCGGCGAGCGTACTATCTTTCTTTTAAGTTATCTCTGTTTCAGGTAACTAGTACAGGCGTACGCTAGGCGTATTTTTATCCTCAATGAGTGATTTTCTTTCAACTTTTGCCTGGATAAGACCAGTTTTACTTTGGGCCAGAACCAGCGCAAAAATAGATTCCATTACAAAATCCTGCGCAACATGCGATGGAAATTGCGTTCCAGACAACACCTGATCTCTTGAAATTGTATTAATTACTAAGTCGCAGCGTGAAGCAAGTATAGCCTCTGGATTGGCTGTCACCATAATTATTGGTGTTCCGCTATCCTCCGCATTGTCGACTATAGTCTCGAGTCTTTTTGAATAGCCTGATGTTGATAACAGGATCAATAGATCATTTCTCTTAAGTGAAATTGATGACAACACCATAGACTCTGTTGTCGAGGGACAATTAGCTCTTACTCCAATTTGACCCAATTTAAATGCAGCGTTCGAGCACACCGGTATCGAATTGCCAACCGCAGCAAATAAAACAGTGTCCGATGTCGTGATAAGACTAACCGCTCTACTTAATATCTCGGAAGTAAGCTGCGATGCAGTCCCTTTAAGCTCTTGAATTCGATTGGATAGAATTAGATCAATTGACCCAGGAATATTATCAAATGAAATTACAGATTGCTCAGTATTTTGTATTTCATCTCTAACGTCATCCCTAGCTAAAGCTAGACGTAAGTCTGCAAAGGTATCAAATCCAATATGCCTCACAAACCTAGAGACTGTTGCTCCAGATGTATTGCTTTGTTGAGCAATATCACGGACGGAAAGCTGTGCGATGTCGGAAGCGCTTTTCAAAATAAAATCTGCTATTCGCTGTTCTGAATCAGATAGCTGGGAGTACCAACTTAAAATTGTATCGACAACACCTGCTTTGCTGTTCATAATCGGCTCCATCTAATGGAATGTCCATTTCTTTCTATGAACCATTATGAAACGGATTTTCATTTTATTTATGATGCCGGCCGTCTTTTCGGTAAGTGTCATGAAAAAATCGTAATTAGAATCATTCCTATTACTACTCTTTACGACGCAGCGTATCCCTGCCATAAGCCTCACGCCATGCAACGGAAAATTCATTGGCAGCAATTTTTGTTCCAGTGTGATCCATCATGGTGTAGGCAATATCGGGTGGAAGAGTTACTACATCAATATCTGCAGAGATTAGCGCATGAACCTGCTCGGTATTCTTAAACGATGCAGCAAGAATTTTAGAATTCAACTCGTGGGTCTCAAGCACCTGCATAAGATCAAAAACCTGTGCGAAACTGTCACCATAATTGCACATGCGATTAACGTAAGGAGCAAGGTAATCTGCGTCGGTCATAGCTGTCCAGAATGCCTCATCAGCTGAATAGATTGCAGTTGCTAGAATACCAAGGCCCTCGGATTTGAGCTGTTTAATTATCTCACGCCCACAATGGTAAATAGTTGAATTTCACCAAGATCAGTCTGCTTATCAGTATGCGAACGGCATTGCAATTGACTCGTCAGAGACAGAACTCTTGGTGTAACTTTCTGTTTCAGCAACAATATGGATGCGTTTTTTAATTCCTATAGTTTTAGAATTGACGGCAAAATTTTTAATCTTAGCCTCTGCACAATATTGGTAAAATCTTCTCTCTATTGGCATAAAGGCCAAATTTAGAACCTATAAAACACAGCAAATGACAGATTCTGAGTCACTTTAACCCTAGGAAGCAATATTTAAAAAATTACTCTACTAGTTTTTACGCTAGTAGAGTAATAGTGTTGGAACTTACTGCCACTCCCAGTGGCCCTCTTCTGGGTGATGAACGGTTGTGTATTCTGGTTCAACTGAGTATGACAAGTTCGTGACCCCTTGCTTAATTTTTGCTTTTGCGTAAGCAATAGCATCAGCTGTGTTGTAGAAGATAGTTCCGTCTGACATGCGGATATGATCGCCAGTTTCTACTGTTTCATCCCAAGCTGGACGGTCAACGACCCATACCCTTTGCTTCTCTCTCTGTGCGGGCTGAGAAGGAGTAGCGTAGGAGCTAGAGTTTGATGGAGCAGCAGGAGCGGAGTAGCTTGGCTCTGGAGCGTTCTGTGCTACCGTTTCTGCTTTCTCTGGTGCGGGTGCCTCAGCTTCAGTTGCAGCCTCCTGCTTAGGTGCTGGTGTTGCTGGAGTGATAGCTGTGCCTGCTGGGTCAGTGACCTCTTTGCCGCCAGAAGTTGCAACGTTTGCCTTCTCGTCATCGGCAAGACCGTCATGGGTATCCTCAGACATAGTGAAGCCCGTGGACTCATTGAGAACCTTGTCGGTCTTTGGAGCCTCTGCTGGAGCGTCAGTTGCGGTTGTGTTAGTGTCCTCTTTCTTGTCAGAGGTAGCATCAGAGGTCTTCTCGGAGTCAGCCTTGGTATCAGAGGTTTCAGCCTCGGTCTTAGTGTCAGCTGTTGGCTGAACCTCGTCCATGTGCTTAGCCTCATCCTCAGTGACTTCAACGATAACGGTGGATTTGACCTCATCGGGATTAGTCTCGTCAAGAGGTGTCTGCTTACCAGCAGTTGCAACCGCGTCTGCGGTTGGCTCCTCAGTCACAGCAATCTTGACATTACCCTCTGTGTCGGTGACAACATAGGTGACATCTTTAATGTCTGTGTCCTTGTTCTCGTCAGCGGAGTCTGTGACCTTAGTCTCAGCAAGACGAGCTGCAAGAGCGGCGGCTCGACGAGGTGCATACCAGACGTTATTAGCAGCGGTGTCAGAAGAGGTCTCAGTGACCATGACGTGACCGTCTGCAATAGAGACTGATACGGGGTTGGTGACGGAGACGTCAGCGCCTGCGAAAGTCAGGTTAGCAGCAGCCCTGGTAACGTTAGATGCGGTAAGCTGCTTCATATTGCGCTGGACGTTAGCCTTAGCGACAGTTGCTGGAGCCTCTGGAGTAGCGGTTGGGGTGAATGCACCGTTGGCATAGGCAAAGCCCGTACCGAGTGCAGCAACGGCTGCCAGTCCAGCAACGCCTGCAATAACTTTCTGTTTAGTATTCTTAAACATTTGTAAATCCTTTCTCGCTTCCTCTTGCCTTATTTACTAAAACGATCAGAAGTCTTAGAAAGTTCATTTTTATCTTCTTGCTTCTTTTTTCTTTGCCTACTGTAGAGCTAGAATTCATGTTTCTATATAGAACAGAAATATATCCATAGAACTACAACAATTTGACAACAATATCTTCACAAATCTAATGAAGATTTTCCCTACGTGACAGGTCCTATAGCATCTATTGATTCACTATTCTCATTTTTTATTTTTTCAACTAATTTTTTTGAACCTTTAGTAGTTCTACTTCGTCTTAGTAGTTGAAAGCAAAAATTTAATGAAAGGATTGCCATGCTCAGCAAAGAAGGTTTTACGTAAATGTTCAGAGGGTAAAATTTATTTAGTTAATCTGCTTAATCGTGAACAAATTATGTTTTATGCAATTAAACAGCAAATCAGTTTTTAAAAATAATACATTTATAGCGCCTGTTATTAGTAAGGAAAGAAGGAACCATGGACCAACAAGTTTCATCCCCCAATCAGCAAGCAATCAATGTTAAAGAACACCTCGCTAAACTTGACAAGTATGACAATGAGAAATTATCCCTTGTCATCGCAGTTGCAGCAGTTTTAAGTGCAGCTTTGTACCTAGCTCCTGTATTTGAGATCCGTGCTGCTCAAGTTGCTTCTATTAGCTTCTCATTTGCAGAGCTTTCCTCGGTTTTCTCGCTTCTTAAAATGTCTTCAAGCCTTTTAGGTGGTGACAGCGGACCCATCTCTAACTATCTCAAGGCAGGAACAGTTGATACCACCATTCTTAACGTGACGCTTTTCATCTCTCTTGTTACGATGGTTATCTCACTTTCTCCAAAGTTTAAGAACTTTATTTCTTTCCTGTGGGTTCCTGGAATTGCCAATCTTTTAGTTCTTTTCCTCACCAAATCTAGTATTACAAATGGAATCACTCAGGCAGTAGGTGGCTCTAATAATTTTGGTGTTGGCTGTGAGCTCTCTCTTGCTGGCTATATTTACGTTGTTGTTCACCTTGCAATCATTTGTGCAAGTGCATTAATTTTCTACCGCAACAATGAGGCAAAGAAGGCTGCTTTTGCCGCTGCTGTTCCTTCTCAGCAGCAAAACGCTGCAACATTCACCGCTGCTCCAGCTCAAACTCCAGCTGTTCAGAGCAACTCCGCAGCACCAGCCACTCAGAGCAACTCCGCAGCACCAGCTGCTGATGTTGAAGAAAATGCATCCCCGGCTGTAGACTCAACTGCTGATCAGCCAGCTGCAGACAACAATGACGCTCCAACGGTATGCCCTAATTGTGGCGCAGAGCTTCCAGAAAATGCTAAGTTCTGCGGTAAATGCGGAACCGCTCTTAAGTAAGGATTCCAGAGATGAAATGTTCTAATTGCGGCGCAGAGATTACTGATGGATCCATCTTCTGTACATCCTGCGGAGAAAAAATCGAGTCACCCACTGTTGAAGATACTACTGATGTTGACATGTTTTCATCAGATGATCGTAATTCTGAGCAAGAGGTCACTCCAACCACACATTTCCCAAGCATTGCACGAACAAGGACCTCACGTTCTTTTGCTACTGTCGAGACCCCTGAAGACACCACTGTTGTCGAAAGCGCGCCTCAGACAAAGAACAATAATAAAAAGCCTTCCAGTGCTGGTAAGGTTATTCTCACTGTAGTTGTAGCACTTGTCTTGCTTTGCGCGGCTGGATTTGGTGGATGGATGCTCTACAAGAACCATCAGCAAAACGCTCGTTCGCAAGAGGTAACCGATCTTGAGAAGTCTTACTCTTCTCAGGTTGATGCCGTTGATGTTGATTCTCTCATCTCCGGTGGAGACAGGTCCGCCCTTCTCGCCGCATATAATCAGCTTGCAGATATTCAAAACAAAATCAGTGCAGATCAAAAAGATGGTAAGTTTGCCCTTTCTGACGGCAACGACGATTCTCATCTGAAGGACGTTACCGGCTCAATTACGGATAAGCAGAAAAAGATTTTTGATTGGTTCCTCAACGATTACAAGACTCGCCTTAGAGCTAACTCTGTTGACGCAAGTGCAACAGCAGACAACTCCGATGCAACTGATTTAAACAATAAGTTGACTGAGCTGAAGAATCTTCAGAATAACCTTGAGGACGAGAAGGCTGTTTGGGATAGCAACACCGATAAAGACTACAGCTACGCTTCATTTGGTGACAAGATTAACGGTCAAGTAAGCAAGATTACTTCCCTGCTCAAGGGTAAGGAGAATCAGCAGAAGCAAGATACTCAGGCTTCTAAGTCCGCAGTCAACAAGTGGGTTGGTACCTACACGGGCATAGGAACCGATGGCAAGAAGCTTGAAATTGTTCTGAAGAGTGATGGAACAGTCACTTATCGTGAGGGCGACAATAAGACCACAGAGGGTACTTGGAGCGGTGACGAAAATACTGTCAAGATTAGCTTTGGCGGCAGAATCAGTACTCGAAGCGAACCATTTACCATCACATCTAAAGATGGCGGTCGTACTATTGCTGTTAGCTCCGATAGTGGAACTTGGCAGACAGATTATCTGACTAAGCGATAAGAAGTTCTTGAGGCAAATACTTTAAGCGCAAATTTTGGGTTTGAAGCAAAGTTTCAGGTAGGCATTAAAAGAGCATCTACTGGCGTAGATGCTCTTTTTTGTTGAGTATATATAGCGTGTTAGAGCAGCGTATCCCTATCATAAGCCTCACGCCATGCAGCAGAGAACTCATTGACAGCAATCTTTGTGCCCGGATGATCCATCATAGCGTAGACAATATCAGGTGGAAGAGTAACTGCATCGATACCTGCAGAAATAAGCGCATGAACCTGCTCGGTGTTCTTAAACGATGCAGCAAGAATCTTAGAATTCAACCCGTGGGTCTCCAGCATCTGCATAAGATCAAAAACCTGACCGATGCCATCGCCATAGTTGCACATACGATTAACGTACGGAGCCAGGTAATCTGCGCCATTCATAGCTGCCAAGAATGCCTCGTCAGCTGAATAAATTGCAGTGGCAAGAACGCCAAGACCCTCGGACTTGAGCTGCTTAATAGCCTTGTAGCCATTACGAGTAACAGGAATTTTCACATAGGTATTCTCGGGACGGAGGCCACAAATATAGCGAGCCTCTTTTAGCATTTGCTCATAGTCAGTTGAAACAACCTGCACAAAGAACTTTTGCTCAGGCAGCAGATACTCCACGAACTCTTTGATTACTTGCTCAGGCTGCTTGCCGCTTCTAGTGATGATTGAAGGATTGGTGGTAACTCCGTCGATGGTCAAAAGCTCATCAAGCTGCTTAACAGCATCAAGATCAGCTGTATCCAGAATAAACTCCATATTTAGCTCCCCTTCATCACTAGAGCATCTATGTACTAATAACTATTTTAGCCATTGTACTTCTCGTTATTAGCTGCCATTACCCTTATCTATGAGCCGCAGTGTATGTGAAGGGTTAAACGCTACTCAGAGTCTATTGCATCAACCAATGGAATCCTAATGGTAAACACAGAACCCTGAGGGTTGTTTTCAGAGACTGTGATAGAAGCTCCATGCCGCTTCAAGATGGTCTTGACCAGTGAAAGACCAATGCCTGCGCCGCCAAACTCTCTGGAGCGTGACTTATTCACCCTGTAGAACGGCTCAAATACAAGATCTCTTTGCTCAGGCGCAATGCCTACTCCTGTGTCGGCAATTATAATCACGCCTTCTTGACCTTTGGTTTCTAGAGTAATGTTGACTGATCCCTCTTTTTGGTTATAGCGAATAGCATTCTCTATCAAATTATAAATAGCTCGATATAACAGATTGGCATTTCCCTTAACGATAAAAGTCTGTGTCTCAGATTGTGCCTTGGGCTGTATGTTAACCTGCACATTGATCATATTATTTTGAGCAACCGATTCAAGATCATCCACAACTGTTGTAATTACCGCATCAAGAGAAACGTCCTCAGTCTCTCCTAACTCAGATGTCTCCGCAAATTCCAAAAGGTCAGTGATGATTGAAGATAGGCGGTCAATATATGTCTCCATCGTGTCTACAAGCTCGTCATATTCACGCTGTTCTCGCTTCTTTTTCTTAAATACATCCAGCTTGGTCCTCAGTACTGCAATTGGTGTTCTGAGCTCGTGAGCTGCACTAGCCGAGAAACGTCTCTGCATTGCAAATGCTTCATCTAGTTGCTCAGTCATCTGATTAAATGACTTAACCAGCTCTTGAATCTCTTCTCCACCACCCTCAATTTCAATGGAATCAGACAATGTATTTGGGCTAATTTCTTTCATGCGAGCAGAGAGCTGTTGAACTGGTTTAGTATAGTGACCTGCTAAAAGATAAGCTGCACAGCTGCCAGCAATAATCACAAAGAACAAGATGCCTAGCGCATCAAACAAAATAGAACGCTCGATAGCATCTACATCCAAAACAATAGAAAGAGCTCCCTGGTTGATAGCGTTAGCTGCAGCTAGTTCCAGCAGCTCAGAAGTTGAGCGATACACAAGCCAAGTCAAAACAACGCAACAACACACCAATAAACCCACCATAAGAAGGGTGAGTTGGGCGCGAATTGACCGCATTGGCTTTGGGATTATTTCACTTATCTTAGTCATCGCTGTCCTTCTTAAAGCAATAACCCTCTCCTACTTTGTTAGAAATTGGGTCATATCCAAGGGCTTCTCGCAACTTTTTTCTAATCGAGAAAATATGCACACGCACAGAATTGCTGAATAAGTCCACGTTGCTGTCCCATGCATGAGTCATTAGCTCTTCACTGCTCACAACCGCTCCAGCATGTCGCATCAGATACTCTAAAATTGCGAGCTCTTTCTTGGTGAAATTAACCTGAGAGTCCCCAACAAAAACTTGTCGAGCCGTAGTGTCAAACCGAAGTTCTCCCAACATCAAAGACGCTTCTCCATGCGTATATTCGCGGCGCAAGAGCGTCCTAATACGGGCCTCGAGTTCACCAAACGCAAAGGGTTTTATAAGGTAGTCATCAGCACCCGCGTCTAATCCAACAATACAATCAGACACCGATGAACGCGCGGAAAGAATCAGCACCTTAGTCTCTGAGTGCTCCGCTCGTAGCGTACGCAGCAAATCAAGTCCATCGATACCAGGAAGGTTAAGGTCAAGTAGAATCAGGTCATATTGCTCAAGCTGAGCCATTTCAAGAGCCTGAGTGCCGTTGTCGACAAGATCAACGTAATAACCGTCCAGCTCAAGCCCCTCTCCAATGGAGGCAAGAAGCTCTTTTTCATCTTCCACTACAAGGATTTTCAATTCTTCCCTTTCAAATGCAGCTTGATGCTATTTGCAAGCATTAGAGTACGCCTGGACCAAGCTCAAATGACTCAGCCCAGGCGTACTTCATACAACACTTCAAATGCTAACCGATTGAACCCTACGGCGAGAAGTTCTTCTCGCCATGTGCCGTGAGCGGTATGTAAGTTTCTATAACCTACTTTGCTTGAGCGAGGGCCTGGTCAACGCGCTTTTGAAGTTCGCTACCCTGGAGCTTGCTGGCTCCACCGGTGATTGGATCGCCCACAAGTCTACCGTTCTGGTCAATAACCATAGTAGTTGGGAACGCTGTTAGGCCTTCGATAACGTGACCGCCATCGCTGTGAGGATCAAGAGCGACGTTTCCGTAGGTAACGCCCTGCTTCTGGAGAATATTCACGGCTTCCTTCTTAGCGTCGTCCGTGTATGCGGCTTCGGCGTTGACACCCAGGACATTGACACCTTTGTCCTTATAGGTATCAGCAAGTTCTTGAAGCATTGGCATCTCCTGAATGCAGCCAGTACATCCATTGAACCAGAAGGTCAGAACAGTGACCTTATTCTGTCCAAATACGGTGTTGTCATAGGTAGCGCCAGTAGTGATATCTGTTGCCTTAAAATCTGGGAAGGTATCGCCGTCTTTGAGGTGCAGTTTTGATGCTGCCTCAGGTGGAACTGCAGCAGAATTCTGCTGCTCGGCAGTTGGAGCGGTTGTTGTGCCTGTGTTGCCAGTACCACCAACACTGCATCCAACAAGCGCAACTGCCATAAGCAGGCCAGCGACATACGTCAGGGATTTTGTCACAAATTTTTTCATCTCATAGTCCTTTCTGTCTTTTCTACGTACGAAACGTAGCTATACACGTTTTATGACACTTACTTTGATGAGCTTGTTACCTGTAGATCAGCTAAGTGCTTTGCTGTAGCAACCTTTTCCGACTGCTCAATTTTCTTGTTGATTAACAGGAGTTTTGTATCAATCGCATGAACAGGACATACCTTTATGCACTCTCCGCAGCGAATGCACTCAAGAGCTGCGTTATTCTTCGTAATATCTACGTCCATTTTGCATGTACGCGCACACTTTCCGCAGCTTACACAGGTCTTCTCGTCAACTCGATACTGCAAAATTGAGATGCGATTGAACAGAGAATAAAAAGCCCCGAGCGGGCAAATCCATTTGCAAAAAGGACGATAAAACATGATGCTCAACAGTACGACAGTTGCCAGAATGCTGAACTTCATCGTAAAAAGTGTGCCCAGAGCCGCCCTAATGCTGACATCTGCTAAAGAAAGCGGAATTGCTCCCTCAAGAATTCCCTGTGGACAAACATACTTACAGAAATAAGGCTCTCCCATTCCTACGGCATTTTGAATCAAAGCTGGTAGAGCCCAGACAAGCACAATTAATATGACGTACTTCAAATAGCGCAAGGCTTTAAGCTTTTTAGTGCTAAATTTTTTTGGGAATGGAATCTTGTGGAGAAGATCTTGTACCCAGCCAAATGGACATAGAAATCCGCAGACAAACCTACCTAGCAAAGTTCCAATGAGAATCAAAAAACCCGTAATGTAATACGAGAAGCTGAATTTAGAAGATCCAACTACCGCCTGGAATGCTCCAATGGGACAAGCTCCCGTAGCTGCTGGGCAAGAATAGCAGTTAAGTCCAGGGACACAAACTGACTTTGCAGGACCAGTATAGATAGTTCCCTTAGCAAAATTTGTTAGATGAGGATTGGTTAGAAAGGTTGCACATGCCTGCACAAAACCTCTTTTAGTGATAAATTTTTGTACTTTCTTTCCAAGAGATTTAATACCTGAGAGCGCTTTCATACAGGTCACCTAACCAATACCTACACACTCAAGGCAAATTCGTACCGCTTTTCCCAATACGGTCTGAGCCTCTCCACGAGAAGCGCCATAGACTACAAATGCGCATCCTAAGAGCAAAAATAGAATAGGCAGGATACGTAGGCGGCAGCTCCAGCCACAAGCTTGCTTTGATTTCATAGATACTCCCTTCTCCTAGATCTAGTACAACAGAAGGGGTGTTAAATCGCTGTTAAGTCGATTTAAATTTTCTGGGAGATTGCAGATAGCTGCTCGAATATCTTTTAAATTTCTATGAATGTCACGGCAATGGCAATGTCGATGACTCTTAAATACATCTTGAATGTGGCTCAAGTGCGACCCAAAAGTTGCCATGAAACTTTTTATATAAATCTCCGAACTTATAAAATATGCAATCATATAAAACCGCAGGTATGTAGCTTGTGAAAATGTCGTGGCTTCTCGTTATCGACTCAGTAGATAAATTTCAAATCTCTAAAACACACCTATGACAGATAATCTGTCAAAAAGACGTATACACGACGCCAAAAATAGCTAAAACGTGCAGATTATCTTCATTTGATGTGTAATATGGCCGCAATTGTGCAGATTATCTGTCATAGGTGTGTTCCTTAGAAGCGGAATTTGCCTATAGTTAAAATTTTTATATTTCTCTATTCATTTTCAGGCATATTACATGAAGTTTATGCATAGAGATGCATATCAAGTAGGGAGACCACCTGGCTGTCTGGTTATTTTGACTAAAAGCTAGTCGGTTCCCAGCAAGGCCTAACAAAACCGCACTATTTTGTGCACCAGACCTAAACCCGACGCTAGCGAGCTGCAGAAAAAAGCTGGTAATCCGAAAGGATTACCAGCTCAAGGTCAGCATGTTTCTCGCCACATGAGAAAGCCGCGTGCGAGCAGCGCATTCGCGCTTGGAACGCTTTCGTGCCCGGAGGTCGTGCGGGCTCGCGCCCGCCGCGCCGCGTCCGCGCGCCTAGTGTGTCGCGTCCTCAAAGAACTCCCATGCCTGAGCGTCGGTTGCGCCCTCGTGAACGATCATGCGGACAGCCTCAGCCATTTGCAGAGGATGGGTGCTCTGGAAGATGTTGCGGCCCATGTCAACGCCGCGTGCGCCCTTGCGGATAACGTCGTATGCAAGGTGCAGAGCGTCACGCTCAGCAAGCTTCTTGCCACCAGCAACAACAATTGGAACTGGGCAAGCTGCAACAACTTCCTCGAAGTCCTCGCAGTCGTAGGTCTTAACAATCTGGCAGCCCATCTCAGCGATGATGCGGGTTGCAAGCTTGAAGAAGCGACCGGTGCGCTCCATGTCCTTACCAACAGCGCAAACACCCAGGGTAGGAATGCTGTAGCGGAAGCCAGCGTTGATGACCTGGCTCAGGTTATCGATGCTGGAGAGCTGGCCATCAGCGCCGATGAAGGTCTGAACAGCCATGCAGTCTGCGTTCATGCGGATAGCGTCCTCGATGTCAACAGCGACAACCTCGTGGGAGAGGTCTGCCTGAAGCATAGAAGAACCAGAAGAAACGCGAAGAGCAATGCCCTTAGAGACCTCAGGAGAAACGCAGGTCCTGATTGCGCCACGGGTGCCCATGAAGCAGTCAACGTAAGGAGCAAGCTGTGGAAGCAGCAGGTCAAGACGCTCGAGACCAGCGGTTGAACCCATGAAGTAACCGTGGTCAAATGCGAACATTACAGTGTTGCCGCTCTTTGGATCAAAGATGTTGGAGAGGTGCTTCTGCATACCCCAGTCGAGGTTGTTTGCACCCTTTACATAAAATCCCTGATTGTTAGCAAAAGGAGTGTCTACGTGATAATCCTTAGCTACTTTCAATCCGTCCAGATCTGCCATGAAAATCCTTTCAATAAAACCTTAAAGCTCGCAGAGAAGCTGCCTTCTTGAGTAGAGCCGCCTCTTTGACCAGCGCCTGCCCTGGGAGCCGCTTCCCTCTGCGGCTGAATTACCTCATAAGCTGGCGAGAAGATCGGTCTTCTCGCCAGCTAGAACTTACGCCTTAAACGTACACCTTGATTAGAAGGAGTAGTTGTTCATGTTCTCCTTGGTGAAGACAAGGCGCTCAGGAAGAAGGACAACGCCGTTGTTCTTCTCGGCAGTCTTTGCGCCCTCGGCGATGGAGTCGTTAGCCTCAACCTTGACATCGCCGATGCTTGGGATGGAGATGGTGTCGCCAACCTTAACCTCGTTGCCAGCTGCAAGGAATGCTGCAACGTAGCAACCCATAGCGCCCTGAACTGCGCAGTCCCAGAGGCCCCAGTTGTAGATGGTGCCGTGCTCGCAGTAAGACTTGATGGACTGTGGAGAAGCAAAACCGGTGATGGTGATCTTCTTTGCGTCGTAGCCCTTGTTCTCTGCAGCCTGGAGCTGGCCAGGAAGGGCGGTGGAGTCGTTGCAGATGATCAGGTCGATCTCTGGGTAAGCGTCTAGGATTGCCTCACCAATGGTGATTGCCTGCTCTGCGTCCTGGTTGGAGTAGTAGTTCTCGTGGACGTTCTTCCACTTAGGATACTTCTCCTTGATGATCTTCTGTGCAGCTACCTGCCAGGAGTTCTGGTCGGTAACGGTTGCCTGGGAGTAGTGCCAGACGTAGGTGATCTCGTCCTTCTCTGGGTCCTTACCGCGCTCCTTGAGGCCAGCAACGCCCATGTCAACAAGCATCTGACCAAGGATCTCTGGGGTACCCTGAGAAACCATGAGGGTACGATCCTCTGGGTTAGCGTCGGAGTCCCAAGTGGTAACAACAATGCCAGCAGCAGTTGCCTTCTTCAGTGCGTCAGAAACGCCGTTTGCGTCAACGGTGGAGATGCTGATTGCGTCTACGCCGTTAGCAACTGCCTGATTGATGACGGAAACCTGAGCGGAAACGGAAGCGGTTGCGTCGCCGATGTAATCAACGGTGAAGCCCCACTCCTTGGACTTGTCCTGTGCGCCCTTGTTTGCGGACTCGAAGAATGCGTTGCCGGTGACCTTAGGAATAAATGCTACGGTCTTGCCCTTGACGTCTCCGCCACCCTCGGACTTCTTGGTCTCTTCCTTCTTCTCGCCACCATTGTTGCAGCCTGCCAGAGCGAGGCCAGCGCTAACTGCGGTGATACCAGCGGCACCAATAAAACCACGACGAGTAATCTCTTGCATAGGTAACCTCCCTTGTCTGTGCCTAAGGCACAATTTCCCCAAAGCTTATGCCTTGGCTTTACTGCTGCTAGAAAGCAGCGATTTCAAAAACGTACCAATATTTGTTCCGCTTGCTGCCGATCGAGCAACGATGACAACAACCAGCAGGACACCAACAGGAATATCCAGATACTGTGGGCTTACCTTGAAGCACAGTGGCAAGCCGAAGCGCAGGAATGCAATAACAAACGAAGCAAGTGCGGTACCCACAATGGAACCCTTACCACCAGTGGAAAGTGTGCCACCCAAAACAACTGCGGTGATGATGTCCATGGTAAGGTCGGCACCAAGGTCG
This sequence comes from uncultured Atopobium sp., assembly GCA_963518165.1. Classification (GTDB taxonomy): domain Bacteria; phylum Actinomycetota; class Coriobacteriia; order Coriobacteriales; family Atopobiaceae; genus Lancefieldella. Next base: position 8,965 of record CAUQHX010000005.1, on the reverse strand, counting down.
GACTTAGCGGTACCCAGGTAAGCGGTCAGAACAACACCTGCGATAACAGCGGAAACTGCGGTGAGCATGTAGGTGGACATGATGACCGCTCGGCTGTTAATGCCAGAGAACTCAGCTGCGCTCTGGTTAACGCCAACCAAGGTAATGCGGCGACCATACTTGGTCTTGTGCAGCAGAATAAATGCAATGACCAGCATCAGGATGTAGATAAGCAGCTGGAATGGAATGACACCAAAGAGCTGGAAGTTAGATACAAACTTGAAGTCCTCGGGGAAGCCGCCAATTCCCTGGTAGCTCTCGGTCTTGGAGAGCGTAGAGATAAGCAGTGCCAGACCGGAGTACAGGAAGCTGCCGCCCAGAGTAACAACCATTGCTTGCACTCGGCAGTACGCAATCAAGAAGCCCGAAAGTGCGCCGCAAGCAACAACCAGGACAAAGGCAACGCCCACAGCGCCCCAGATAGGAAGGCCAAAGTCCTGCCAACCAACGCCAATGGTGATGGACGTTAGGCCAACCAAAGATGCAACCTGGATATCGATGCCGCCGGTAACCATAACAAGCGTTACAAAGAGCGAGATCATAAATACAGGCAGGTTGTCGTTAATGCTGGTAAACAGCAGTGCTGGACGCAAAAACTTACCGTTTGCCGCACCAAAAATGACAAACTCAAGCACCAGTAGGCCAATAAGGATCATGTTCCAGCTTGTCTGGCCCTTGGACAAGAATCCCTTAAGTGTCTTCATCATTAGCGAACACCGCCCTTCTTACCCAAAGGGCTCATTGCTGCCTCGCCAAAGTCTGCAATCTGCTCTGCAAGAACCTCAGAGGTTGCCTTTGGAGAAACACGTGCGTTCAGACGAGCGTGCCTGTTCTGAACAATGGAGCGATGCTGAAGCAGAGCGTCCACAACAACAATGACAATCAGGATGACGCCGGTAATGGCGTTGTCGTAATTTGACGAGAAGCCCATGAAGACCAACAGGTAGCTGATGGATGCCATGATGACGGAACCGACAGCTGCACCAAGGACAGAGCCAACGCCACCAAGCAAGCTAACGCCACCAAGAACGCAGGCTGCAATAGCCTTCATCTCGTAGCCGTTACCGCTCATTGGGGTGACAAAACCAATACGGCTGCAGAAGATGATGCCGCCGATAGCTGCCATAACACCGCAGATGACGTATGCCAGAACCTTGGTCTGAAGAGCTGGAATACCAACCAGGGTTGCACCGTTAGCGTTATCACCAACTGCTGCAAACCAGCGACCGCGACGGGTCTGGGTCAGTGCAAAGTGAATCAGAATGACCAGTGCAATAACTGCGCAGTAGTAAACGGTGAAGTCACCAATACCAGTTACTGCCGAGAAGTCCTTGAACTCCTTAGGAAGGTTCTCAACCCACTGACCATTGGTGTAGACGTAAACGATACCGCGCAGAACGCCGTTGGTACCCAGGGTAAAGATGAGCGATGGAGCCTTCATAACGGCAACGCCCCATGCGTTAACCAGGCCAATTGCTACGCCAATAAGAATGCCTACCAGGCAAGCAACAGGAAGTGGAGTTCCATCTCTGAGCATGCTACCAACTACCACAGCAACAAGTCCCAGGTTGGAGCCAACAGAAACGTCAATCTCACCAATGAACAGGGTGAAGGCCACACCAACAGCGACCAATGTGTAGACAACGGACGTGTTAAAGCAGGCAGCAATTGTTGCTGGTGTCAAGAATGCAGGATTCATTGCACCAACAATAATAAAGAGAGCAATCAGGAATGCGAGGCTGCTCAGTCCCCTAGCCTTGAGAAGGCGCTTTACAAGATCCATACGTCACCTCCTACAATCCAAATGCAGCGGACATGAGGTTGTCCTGCGTAATTTCTTCTTTTTTGAACTCGTGATTAATGCGTCCCTGATACATGGTGAACGCACGGTCAGCAAGCTCAATAATCTCTTCCATATCAGAAGAAATTAGAAGAATAGAAACACCTTGCTTACGAAGCTCCTGCAGAACAGCGTATACATCGCCACGAGCAGCAGCATCAATACCACGAGTTGGCTCGTCCAAAATAACAACCTTTGGAGCAACCGAGAATGCGCGACCAATAACAATCTTCTGCTGGTTACCACCAGAAAGGCCGCCTACCTCCTGATCAAGGCCTGTGACCTTGGTGCGGAAGTTATCAACGTAGTTCTGAGAAACCCTATCCTCTTCTTTGCGGTTAAGCAGCAGCTTACCCAGGGAAGAGTTAGCAAGCAGAGAGCTTGTGGTGTTCTCAGCAACGTCACGAATTCTAAATAGACCGTCGTTAAAGCGGTCTTCTGGAACATAGCTCAGACCTGCGGCAATAACGTCTTTGGTGGACTTGCCAGTAATGTCTTTGCCGTCGACAAATACCTTGCCGCCCAGAACCTTATCCATACCGTAAATGGTGGTAGCCATCTCTGATCTACCAGCACCAACGATACCTGCAAGACCAACAATCTCGCCTGGATAAATGTTGAGGTTTACGTCAGCAAAACCATAGCCGGTGAACTCTGCAAGCTCAAAGATAGGCTCTGCGTCGTAATCAATGTTTGCGCTCTCAGCAATCTCTTTCTTAATCTCTGCTGCATCTGGTGGAAGAAGTCCACGTACAAGATCTTCTCGCGTGAAGTCCTCTACCTTGCCGCGCATAGCCATAACGCCGTCGCGCAGAATGCCAATGCTGGTAGAAATCTCAAAGACCTCTGCCAGGCGGTGTGTGATGTAGATGATGCCGATGTTCTTCTGCTTGAGCTCCTGGACTACCTTGAAGAGGCTCTGTACCTCGTCAAAGGTAAGCGCAGAAGTTGGCTCGTCCAGAATAAGAATCTCGGAGTGACGCATAAGACCGCGGAGAATCTCAACCATGCCCTGCTCAGCAATGGAAAGCGTCATTGCCTTGCGGTCCAGGTCAAGCTCCCAGCCAATCTCTTTCATGGTGTCTTCGAGCATCTTGTTGAGCTCAGCTTTTGGAGCCTCAAAACCAATGGTAATGTTCTCTCTAACGGTCATGTTAGGGAACAGCATTGGCTCCTGAGGAACCATATAAATACTGTGTGCAAGTGCGGCCTTAGGGTTGGAGATATCAACCTTTTGACGATCGATAGAAATTTCTCCCTCATCGGCGGAGTAAATACCCATGATGATCTTCATGAGGGTAGATTTACCGGAACCGTTGCCACCAATAAGAGAGATGACCTCTCCTGGCGCCAAATCTAAGTTAATGCCTTTTAATACCTCGTTGGAACCAAATGACTTCTTGATTCCGCGGACGGAAAGAAGTGTGTCGCACTGCTCGCACACATCTTTTCCTTCAGGCGACTTTGGGTCAGTGGCATCGACATCGATGTCAAAAGTTTCACCCATAGTACCTCCTACCAAAAAATAACAAACGGCCGTACAAAATCTCACACTTTGAAGATATCTATAAATAGGCATTCTTCAAAGCACCGTCACGGCAAACGGTATTAATACTGCCGTGAATGGTATTTTTGATTGTATCATGAACAATAGTCCGCAATACCTCTATACGTAATTATGGTATTTGTAGTATATCTTCCTGTTAATAGGGAGAATAATTACTATAATGAAGTCTAGTATGTTAGATACAAATGTTTTATCATTAAACAAAAGTATCAACAGGAGGATGCATGGACGAACAAACTTATGCACTAGCTACTAAGGCTGCATGGTATTACTACATGGAAGATAACACCCAGGCTCAGATTGCTGAGGTCATGGGCGTTTCTCGTGCAAAAGTTATTCGTCTGCTTGAAGAGGCCCGCGCTCAGGGCATTGTTCAGTTCAGCTTCAGAAAGAACGATAGCCAGCGTGTTTCCGCAGAACAACTCCTTATTGACCGCTTTGGCCTCAAGGATGCTTTTGTGGTGCCCACTCCCCTAGATAGCTCTGCTATTAACCAGTCTATTGCCCAGGGCGCAGCTCACTACGTCTCCGATCATCTGCGCGAGGACGGCTACCTCAACATTGGCTACGGCGATACCGTCAGCCGTATGCTGGGGTTTCTCGCCAAAAACCGCGAGGAATCGCTCAACGTTGTAAGCCTTACGGGCGGCGTGAGTTACTACCTGCCATCCGTTGGCACAACCGCCTACTCCATGCACCTATTCCTGACACCGTCTCCACTGGTTGTGTCTTCTCGCCAAGTGCGCGATGCACTCCTTGACGAGAAAAGCCTGCAAGACGTGTCAACTATGACGGAATACGCGGATATGAGTGTAGTCGGCATCGGCGCCGCAGTTGAAGGGGCCACCGTTTTGCGCAACGGCATCCTTAACGAGGGCGAGTTGACCGTGCTTAAGATGCAGGGAGCTGTCGGCGACGTCCTGAATCACTTTATGGATAAAGACGGCAATCTTATTCAGACAGAAATTGAAGATCGCGTCATTAGTACCGATCTAGACAAGCTTCGCCAGCTCAAGAACGTGGTTGGCGTTGCCGGTGGCAAAGATAAAGTTACGGCAATTAAGGCAGTACTTAACGGCGGCTATCTGAACGTGTTGATTACGGATTCAGACACCGCTGCTGAGTTGCTTCTTTCGTAAACAAGGAGGATCTGATGAGCAAGTATCTTCTTGCACTAGACGCGGGAACAGGAAGTATTCGCGCCGTTCTCTTTAGTGTTGACGGTGAGCAGGTTGGGGTTGCTCAGCGCGAGTGGGAGCACCACGAGGACCCTCGTTGGCCTGGCAGCATGGACTTTGATTGGGTTGCTGACTGGCAGCTTGCTCTGGACTGCATCAAAGAGGTTCTGACAAAGACCTCCATTGATCCTAAAGAAATCGCTGGTATTTCTACTACTTGCATGCGCGAGGGTATTCTCCTGTATGACCAGGACGGCAACGAGATTTGGGCATGCGCTAACGTTGACGCTCGAAGCGTTGACGAAGTCAAGCAGCTCATTGATATGGACCCCGAGCTTGAGAAGAAAATCTACCAGAAGAGCGGTCAGACCTATGCATTAGGCGCTCTACCTCGTCTTCTTTGGGTTAAGAACAAGATGCCAGAGATCTACAACAAGGCAGCCAAGATTGGCATGTTCAACGACTGGCTTGCTTACAAGCTCACCGGTGTTCTGGCGGTTGAGCCATCAAACGGCAGTACCACCGGCATCATGAGCCTGGAGGAGCGCGCCTGGGATCCAGAGATCGCTAAGGAGTGCGGTCTGCGCGACGACCTGTTTGGCCAGGTTATCGAGTGTGGAGAAGTACTTGGCACTGTAACTGCAGACGCTGCAGCAGAGACAGGCCTTGCTGAGGGCACCCCTGTTGTTGTCGGCGGCGGCGATTGCCAGCTGGGCATGATTGGCGTTGGCGCTTGCGAGCCTGGTCAGGCCGGCGTTTTTGGCGGCAGCTTCTGGCAGTACGAGTTCAACACCGATAAGAGCACTCCAGACCCAGACTATCGCGTTCGCGTGAACTGCCACGCTATTCCGCAGATTTGGCAGTACGAGGCTCTGGCATTCAAGCCTGGCCTGGTTATGCGTTGGTATCGCGACGGTTTCTGCCAGGCAGAAAAGGCCGAGGCAAAAGAGCGCGGCATTGACGTCTACGATGTCATGAACGAGCACGCTGCAGAGATTCCTGCAGGTAGCCACGGTATGCTTTGCTGCTTCAGTGACGTTATGAACTACATCCACTGGATCCACGCAAGCCCAACGTTCACCAACTTTGAGCTTGATCCAGAGCGTTTCAATAAGTACACCTTCTATCGCGCAATTTTGGAGAACACCGCCCTTCTCGTCCGCGGCCATATTGAACTGGTCAAAGAAGCTACGGGCAATGAGCCAAGCGAGCTCATCTTTGCAGGTGGCGCTTCCAAGTGTTCTCTGTGGGCACAGATTGTTGCCGACGTTACTGGCAAGAACGTCCGCATCCCAAAGGTCAAAGAGGCAACTGCCCTGGGCGCCGCTGTCCTTGCGGGCTACGGTGTGGGCATCTACCCAAGCATCGCCGACGGTGCAAAGCGCGTTGTTAAATGGGATAAGACATTCTCCCCTAACCCAGACACCAAGGCTGTTTACGACCAGCTGTATGTCCAGTGGAAGGATGTTTACAAGAGTGAGCTTGAGCTTGCAGAAGAGGGCAAGGTCAAGAGCATGTGGAGAGCACCTGGCCTGTAAGCGCTAGGGGCGTCGCACGTCACCGCCGCGAGGCACACGCGGTACACGGCACATGTCGCCGCCGCACGCAATCGCCGCGAGGCATACGTCGCCGCCGCAAGGCACGCAAGAAGAACGTTTGGTCGCATCAAAAGTTGCGCCTGAAAGGAAGCAAGATGTTTATTGTCAACGAGAACGATTTTGAGTACAGGTGCGGAGATCACGGTCCTAAGTACCTGATGAAGGGCCCTCGCATGAACTATGCCATGGTCCAGTTCCAGCCAGGCCAGGATTTCCAGGCCCACTACCACAACATCATGGAGGAGAACTTCCACATCCTCCAGGGCAAGGTTGACATTGTGGTTGACGGCGAGGTCCACACCCTCTCGGCCGGCGACTTCATCCACATTGAGCCCGGCGAGGTCCACTACGTCAACAATCCTTACGACGAGCCAATCGTCATGGTCTCAACCCTTGCTCCTTTCCAGGAGGTCGACAAGGTTGAGGTAGAGAACCCTACCTACTAAGTTCACCATCTAGCGAGAAAACCAGCGTTTGGCGAGAAGATCGTTCAAGTGCAGCGTTCTTCTCGCCAGCGCAAACGCACAGAGGGCTGCCTGGTGGTAGTCCTCTTTTTCTAGGTAGTTAATAAAAGGCTACAGCTCGATAGAGCAACTCATATGTTTTATAAAAGAGCATGTTTTTAGCACCAACAAATAGGGTGTTTTGTTTCTATAGATGCTACAAGGAGGTTCCTAATTTTATTTAGCCTCCAAAAATGACCTGTTTCTTTGAAATCTAAAGTTGCCTTTTGAACAGAAAATCTTCTTAACACAGAATTATCTAATTCACTATCAATTGGCCCTGGTAAAGTCATTTTAAAGTTTGATGCACTGTTATTTAAATCATCGCAAAAAACAACCACCTTTTGCGTCTGCTCAAAACCATCGGCTGGAATCTGGCAAAAATGGTCAGCGTAAAATATATCTGAAGGCTTAAGCTGATGGAAATACAAAGTGTCTTCTGTGAATCCATAATCAATATATTTGTCACTGTAAAGACAAAAACCGTCATCCACCGCACAGGAAATAAGAACTTTGTGCGTCTCTTCATCAATGAGCTGATATCCCGGAATCTTTGAGTGCTCTTCTATAAATCTATCAAGTTCATCAAGAGTAGGTTGTGCTTTTTCAACAGGATAAACACCTCCATTGCCACCAGGAAGCATATTGTTCAGCAGTGGATACTTTGACTCACCGTCACCTGAGCTTAAAACTGCACCAATGCTTAACAAGCCACAAAAATTACCAACTCTTTCGGAATAAATTTCTCCGTATTCATGCTCGCAGGCATTATATGTCCAATGAATAAAATCACGCTCTAGGTCTCCATAGAGCTCCTCAAACTGTTCAGAGCTAAGCTCTTTACGCTTTTGATCTAAAAACTTTGAACAAATGTAATCTTCCTTATCAATATAAAGATCTTCAAAGGGTATTGGACCGGGTTTAAGTTTTCCCTCTTCAAAACACCTGCAACGAACAAATGCATCAAGACCCACTACAACTCCTTTCCTGTTGTAACAAATCTAGATACTCTTGAGATTTCATGTGTCCAACAAAATGGACACTAAAACTATTGTCGCTCCAGAAGACATGCCCAATTTGCGTCAACAGAAAACCGTCTATAACGGCCTTCTCTTACACTAATTTCAAGTCAGATAAGCAGCATTTCTATTAATCTGTTGTCTTCATGCTTGGGGGGGTAAGTGCGGGCGCAGAAGCGACAATGTGGTGACAGGGTTGGCACCCACAAAAAAATGCCGCCAGAAACCCGACGGCATTTACAATTCATAAGGGAAAGAAAGAAACACAACGTTTAGCTTAGCGTTTGCCAAACTTACTTGTTGGACTGCTTAATCATCCAAATAGTCTTGGAAAGAAGAGCAATGTGCTCGTCCATTGCTGCGGAAACAAGGAAGTTGTCCTCAGCATCTGCATCCTTCTTAATCTCTGCTGCGAAGGCGCGAATTGCCTCGTAGTCAGCAAGAATAGCCTGGTAAATCTCCTGAGGATTCTTGAAGCCCTCAGCAGCCTCGGAAAGAGTTGCGTTCTTGAGGAAGGAATCCATGGAACCCAGTGGAGAGCCGTCGTTCATCAGGATGAGCTCGGCAACCTCGTCAAGCTGGTCATACATTGCACCATAAACCTCGTCGAGGTCGGTGTGTACGTTGTAGAAAGAAGGACCGCTGACATACCAATGGAAGTTGTGAATCTTATGGGCCTCAACAGCATAGTTGGCGAGAAGAACGTTGAGCTTATCGTTTAGCATAGTTAACACCTTTCTATTAGATATATCCTTTAGTTAACTAGTAATGATTACTAGTTAACTGTTATATTCCCAAAATAAGTTAGCTTATACTGACTTTTTCAAAAATTTTTGGGGATTTTTCCCGGCTGTTATGTTGAAAAAATGACCCCTCTGACATGTATCAGAAGGGTCATTTGCGCTATATGAAATAAATTCTGTTAGTGCTTACGCCTACGCATAAATCCCGCAGCAGCAAAAATAGATCCTGCGCTTGCTAGAAGACCGGTAACGGATGCAGCGTCGCCAGTTTCTGGAAGTACAGATTTCTTTGAACGACGTCCAGAAGGAGTTTGCTCCTGAGCAGCGCTATTTGATTGCTCTTGTGCATTCTGACTCTGAGTCTCGGAATCTGCAGGGGTTGATGGGTCTGCAGGGGTTGATGGGTCTGCAGGGGTTGATGGGTCTGCAGGGGTTGATGGGTCTGCAGGGGTTGATGGGTCTGCAGGGGTTGATGGGT
>CAUQHX010000004.1:0-79932 GCA_963518165.1 uncultured Atopobium sp. | reverse complement strand
ATACGCATAAAAAGCCTCCCATTTCTTATGTCCAAGAAATGGGAGGCAGTTCATTTGAGGGCGGCTTTTTGTGTGGGTACTCGTGGGCGTGCACGCTTGTGAGCGCATGCACTCGCGAGCGCAAGCTCGGGCGCGCACAAAACGCCATTCAAGCGCAAGAACGGCGCTCGAAGCGCAAAGATTGTATTTCACGAGCCAGTTAGTGCATTTGAGTAACACGAGGTCTTACATAAGAGCTGCAACCGTTATTCTAAAGATGCCTTAAGGCAAGGAAGCAAGCGGGGTGCAGTTCCGCTTTAGCAAGAAAACGAGACATTTGATCAAGTAAGTTGTTTGGAAGTGCCATGGAAATTCGTGTAGTTGAAGAAAAGGGTCGCGCGCAAATTGAAGTGACCATATTGAGCGGCCCCGATGACCCGCGCGTTTCGGGAATTGTCCGTCAGCTCCAGATGGTTGACGGAAAGATGACCGGATACGTTCCCGGAACCATCAACAGGCGCGTCGTTCTTCTCGCGGATGTGTCATGGATCCAAACGGACGGAAACGTGACGCTGATTCACCTGGTAAACGACGAGACGCTGGAAAGTTCTAGTCGCCTGTCCGAGCTCGAGGATGCTCTCAAAGACACGGCGTTTGTGCGCACTTCTCGTCAGGAACTGGTCAATTTGGACCACGTTATGGGTATCAAACCCGCAGGTTCCGGCCGCATGTTGTTGTCGCTTGGCGAGAAGCCCCTTGTTGCTTCAAGAAAGTATGCTGCCGAAATCAAACGACGCATTGGAATTGTGTAGGGGGTAGAGGCTTTTCTCGCGCTGCAGATCTAAGCGTCGAATGCCACCCGAACGTCACCAGAACGTCACCCGAACCCAATCGGAACAACACCAAAAACATAGTTTTAACAGCAGTTTTATCCCAGAGAAGGGAACATCATGGAACGCAACGAATCACAAAACTGGCAAGAAACTGAGCGAGAGTCTCAGCTAGAATTTGACGAGGGACTTAATAAAACAGCAGGTCAAATTGCATGCAAGGGAATTTCTTCTGGAGCGATATGTTTCACCGGCATCTCGCTTGTGTATGGCGTCATTGCGCTGGCAACCAATTATGGGGACAGGCAAAATAACATCACGCTTCTCACGTTGATTGCTGCGGGCGTGTGCTCAGGTATTTACCAGCAGATTTGGTTCAACTATCAGCCGCTGATTACCAAGCTCAGCTACCTTCAGAGGTTCCTTGGCTTCAACGTTTGCCTGTTCCCAACGCTTGTGGCGATGGCGATCGTTGGCGGATGGGTTCCAAATATGGCACAGGCTTGGATGTCATTTACCGCTCTATACCTGGTCATTCTTCTGGTAACCACTTTGATTTTCAACGCCATATTCAAGAAAGAGGAGCAGAAATACAAGGCTGCTTTCGAGAAGTACCAGGCGTCTCGTCGCGCATAAAGTCGCAACTGATTTTGGATTGCGTAGTTGCGCCTGATTTCTGCAAGGAATCTGTGACTTTTGCCTGAAAATGTAAAAGAATCGGTGGATTCTGCCTGATTTTGTCAAAGAATCTGTGTCCCAAACACAGATTCTTTGTACTTTTCAGGCTAAAAGGAGCCTTCGCCAAGCTATACGCAAAAAGCTCGGCCTGTCGAGAAGACCGAGCTCTTGCGAGTTGCATCAGGCCAGCGCTCCGGCCAGCGCGTCTACAGCGCATCCGACCTGCACGTCTGCCGCGCGTCCGAGCAGTCGCGCTTATCGTTTCTTCAGAGCGTTCAGGATGCTGATAATGATGTGGTAGAGAAGCGCGGAAACAGGCCAGATGATCCAGGAACTTTTCCAGTCCTTGGTGATGAAGCTATAGCCTACGTACAGCAAGGTAATGGTGCCAAAATACGCCTTGGCAATTGGTCTGTACTTCAATGCTGCGGATTTGGAGTCTCTCTTGTTGCTTTTCTCGTCGTGGGAGAAATCGCCTTCCTGGAGAAGAACCCTATAGCCATCTCTAAGAATTCCCGAGTAAACCAGCAGGTAAACGCCAAGAGAGACGAGAATTGCTGCCACAAAGAAACCAAGCGCAAAGGTGAGACCAGTCCCGTAGTACGAGGCAATAAGGAAGGGGATTGCGCTCAGGATGGTGAGGCAGACGCCGGCGGCCTGCTGCATGTATCGCAACGATTCGGTGGACTCGGCGCGCCTACGAACGGCGGCTTCGACACCGTACTGGAGCTCGAGAGAAGCCTCCTTGAGCTGCTTAAACTTCGCGAGCTTCATGTCTTGGAGAATCAGTAGACCAACGCCCGCGGCAATGAAGAGCATCATGATGCAAATGCCCACGATGCCCAACGCATCTGGAGAAATGCGCATCGGATCAAAGTAAAGCGCGTCTTCGCTGTATGTTGCAAGCGAGACAAGAAGCGCAGGTCCTAGGATAAAGAGGGTAATTGCGCCTGCCGTGGGGCGAGAAGTTCGTGCGATTGCATCCAGGTACTCGGTGGCTGTCTCGAGAGAAACGCTGAGCTTTGGTGCCGCAGTTTTGCTGGTAGAGGCGTCATCGCCGGTAGAACTGCCGCCGGCGGTGCTGTCTGTGGTGCTTGCGGCAGCGGGATCCGAAGAGTCAACCTGCCCCGAAGAGGCCGCATAATCAACAGCGATGGCAGTGGCTGGAAGCTCTTCAAGCTCGTCTTTGAGCAGGTAGTCTGTGGAAACGCCAAAGAGCTCGCTCATAGCCATAATCTTTTGAATATCAGGCATGGAAGCCATAGACTCCCATTTAGAAACTGACTGCCTCGAAACGCCAAGCTGTTGTGCAAGCTCTTCTTGTGACCAACCATTACGCTTTCTGAGGCTCATGATTTTCTCGCTCAGTAACACGGCTATTCCTTTCTGTTGGTGATGTGGTGGGATTCACATGTGATGGCTATTACTCTAAAAATTGCCTTGATTGCACACCACCAAGTTGAGTTGGAAATTTGTCAACTCTGAGTTGCGTAATAGTTTACCTGCAGAAATGTTATCAAATTTTGGAAAAATAGTTTTAAAAGTCATTTAAAATTTTTGTACGTTCGCGGAATATGTCGACCGGAGGCGACATTTGTTCAGTATGTATATGATAGTATCTGCTCACGGAGAAATTAAATAATCCATATCAGAAAGGAATGCGCTAAAAATTTTGTGCTTCTCGGCGTTGGGCCCGGCGCATAAATTTTGGCGTAAAAGTCACATGAAGAATTTAAAGGTCTGCATCGCTTCATCTGCTCTTGTAGCCGCATTGGCACTTGCTCCAGCATTTGCGCTGGCAGAGGGCACAGCGCCTGCTCCTACAAGCACTACCGGTGCTACTGCTACTACTGGTGTAACTCCTATTCCTGCACCAACTAGAGAGCAGCTCATGGATCCAACGGTTAATCCATACGCTCCTGAGGACGCATACTTCCTTCCTGATGTTACTAACCCAATTCCAGACGGATTTATGGTTGGCAACGCTGACGGCGTAGTCATTGTCGACAACGGCGATGGCACTGTTACCGTTAAGGGTCACTGGACTCCTGCGCTTGATTTTGACGAGGTCATTGAAGTTCAGTTTGTTCGCATTCCTGGCACAACTCCTGATCCAGATCCAACTCCTACACCTGATCCGGATCCAACTCCAGCTCCAACCCCTGATCCAGAGCCAGCTCCAGCACCAGAGCCTGCTCCAGCTCCTGCACCAACACCAGAGAAGAAGTCCGCTCTTCCTGCAACTGGTGTCGCGGACGTTGTTGTTCCAGCTTCTGTTCTTGCAGTAAGCGGCCTTGGTTTTGTTGCTGCTTCTCGTAAGGTTCGCTAGTAGGGGAGAAACGCAATTAGGCTGCGGCCCCAGCTGCGGCTCCAGCTGCGGCTCCAACTGCAACGCCGGCCGCGTTGCAAAGCCGACGGGTTTCTCGCCAGAAGAATATAACGTGCATGTAAAAGCGCCTGACCGCAGGCGCTTTTTTGTGCGGAAACCGGGCGGGCGGCCAGGCGGAAATTGGGTACACTCTGAATAACGTAATTCGGAGGTTGTTATGGAAGATCAGCAGCAGAAGTTCTCGCAGGACGGCGGCGTGGGACAGGAGTTGGCGCACCCATCTTCAACTGCGCTTGTTCTAGAAGGCGGCAGTTATCGAGGCATTTTTACCGCTGGAATTCTTGATGTGCTTCGCGAGAAGGGTGTCACCAACTTTGAGAGCGTGTGGGGAGTTTCCGCAGGTGCCATCAATGCCGTGAGCTTCAGGTCCAAGCAGATGGGTCGCGCCATGCGCATTATGCTGGCATTTAGAGACGACCCTCGCTTTCTTTCGATTCGCTCGCTGATCACGACCGGTGACATCGCAGGCGCGGATTTCATGTTTGACGAGATTCAAAACCGCCTGGATCCCTGCGATAACGAGGTGTTCAACCAAAATCCCACGCAGATGTACGTGGTGGCGTCCGATGTTACGTTTGGCACGTCGGCGTATCTGCACGTAAAAAAGTTCCCGGAAGACGTGACCATGGTCCGAGCGTCCGCGTCGATGCCAACGGTTTCTCGCATGGTTGAGCTGGACGGACATCGTTATTTGGACGGCGGAACAACTGATTCAATTCCGTTTGCGGCGGCGCTTGGTCTGCCCGACGGAAAAGCTGAGTACGCGGTTGACGTTCCCGACCACACGCCGGCAAAGAAAGCGCTGGTCATTGTCACGCAGGACAGGAACTTCGTAAAAACCGACGTCAACGAGCAGATTGCCATTCGCTCGCAGCTCTACTCTGCGTATCCATACTTTGAAGCTGCGCTGGCTTCTCGCGCCGAGCGTTACATGGACCAGCGCAAACAGCTCTTTGAGCTGGAGGAAGAGGGTAGAGTGCTGGTGCTTGAGCCTCCCGAGCCAGTTGAAGTTAAAGTTAACGAGAAGTCCGGTGAGGCCCTACTGTCTCTGTACCTGACAGGTCGCCAAGTTGCACTTGAGCGCCTCGAAGAGATTAAAAGTTTTATCGAGTAGGGTGCATGAGCGAGCGCTCACGTGACCTGCGCAGGACCCGCAAGTTGACACGAAAAGAGTTTGTTTTGAAGACGCCAATGAACAAGTTTTTGAAAGTGATGTTTGCGCTGGTTATCGTCGCGATGACTGGTGCGGCAATTCTGCAGATCGTCGCCCCCGAGTACATGGGAAGCAACGCCGCTTATGGCATTTCGGTCGGATGGCAGCGAGAGATTGGATTTTGGAATCTCGCGGTGCTCATCATTTTGGTCACCACTTGCTTCCACTACGATTGGGTCTATCTACGTGCGATTTTGCTCGCGCTGATTCTGGGCGGCATTGGAATTGGAACCAACCATTTCATCCATTTTTTGAGCGCTCACGAGTCAGTAAATTTGGTAGGTGCTATCGAGAATTACGTTCTTGCAGTTGGTTGGATGATCGGCTGGAAGCTTGAATGTAATCGCAGGAAAACCGCGGGTACTACTGATTAACTGCGGAAAGGTCGCGAGCGTTTTCGCACGACGTTATGCGTGCGACGTTACGAGCGCCTGATTTTCTCGCCATATCTGAACGATTTGCCGGAAAAGCGCACCATGTCTGAGTAGTTTTGCCGGTCTTTCTCGCCATGTCTGAGTTGTTTTACTCAGACATGATGTAGTTTTCAGACTCAAAAATTCAGGCCGGTCATCTTGGTTGGAACGCGCCTGATTTCTTCAAAGATTCGGTGGATTTTGCCTAAAAGCATCAAAGAATCTGTGGATTTGCCTGATTTTTGCAAAGAATCGGTGCCTCAAATACAGAATCTTTGCACTTTTCAGGCGCACCTGGCGAGAAACCCGTGCAGTCCGAAGTGTGCCTGGCGAGAAACCCGGTGCACCCGTAGCGCCCCGCGCGCTCGCACCCGCGGCCGTGCTCCGCACGTTAGCGCAGGTGCGTGAGCTGCACTTTCTCGATAAGCGAATCCACAACCGAGCGCTCCGCCGCCTGAGTTCCGCTCTCCATGACGTTTGCGGCGCCCGTGGCCATGGCCAGTCGCAGCGCGTCTTCTGTCGAGAGACCCTGTGCATCCGCAAAGGCAAGCGCCGCCACAACGGAGTCGCCGGCACCGACAGTGCTTCCTACCTGGACTTTTACTGGACCTGCATACCAAACCTCGTCGGCCGTAGCGTAGACGGCGCCGTTGCCGCCCATGGAAACGCAGACCATGTCGATGCCACCAGCAACAATTTCGGACGCGGCAGCGGCAATCGCGTCCACGTCGGTCAGCTCGCGGCCAAGCATAGCGGAAAGCTCGTGATCATTTGGCTTGGTAAAGTACGGCTTCTGCTCAAGGCCAGCTGAGAGGGCCGCGCCGTCGGCGTCCAGGTATACCTTCAGTCCGGCGTCGCGCAGCGCACGAGTCCAGCGACCATACGTATCAGTGGCAGCTCCGCGGGGGAGACTGCCGGAAAGAACTACAATGTCGCCGGCGGAAGTCTTGGCAATCACGTCAGCAAGTGCCTGGTCAAGCACGGTGTCGGTGACCTCGGGGCCGGGCTCGTTGATGTCGGTATTGGTGCCGCCTTCAGTGTCAACGACTTTCAGGTTGGTGCGTGTCTCGCCGGGAACGGAAATCGCCTGGACCTTGATGTTATTCTCGCCAAGCGTGTCAGTGATCCATTTACCAGTCTGACCTGCAAGAACGGCGATGGCGGTAGACTCTCCGCCCAGCTTAGCAATAACCTTGGAGACGTTGATGCCCTTGCCGCCCGCGTCCTGCCTGAGCCACGTGATGCGATTCACCTGGTCAACGGCAAAATTTGGCACCTGGACGGTCTTGTCCAGGGCGGGGTTGAGCGTGACGGTGTAGATGCTGGGCATAGTCGCTCCTCGGTTTGCGGCGTCGCCATCGGCGCTTGAGTGGCGCCGCCAAGCGGCGCAAGTTATCTACGCTGATAATACTTCAGTTTCGGCAAAAAAGTAACCGCGGACAGCGCCGTTACGCGCATATCCGCGGTCTTTTCTGGCGAGAAACCCGGCGCACTTGCGGCCCGCTCTGGACCCGCGCGGCCCGGCGGCGCCCTCGCGGCTCGGCCCGGCGGCGCACTCGCAGTCCGGCTCGGACCCGCCCGGCCCGGCGCGCCGTCAGCGCTTACTTGCTGTCAGCGCTCTTGAACTGGTCGAGAACCCAAGCGTACGCAGTTGGAGCAACCCTGGACCAGTACTTCCAGTTGTGGTTGTCGCCGGAGTCGCGCTGATAATCAACGTTGATGCCGGCATTCTTGAGCTGCTCAACAAAGGCGTCGACGTCAGCAACAGGCACAACTCCGTCATCTGATGTTGTTGCAACAAAGAACGAAACCTGACTTGGATCAACCTCACCAAGATACTGAGTTGGGAACAGCTGCTTGTACAGATCCCATGACCAGCTAGTGGTTCCGTCGCTAAAGGCGTGCTGAGACGTGTAAATAAAGTTGTCGTCAGCAAGCGTGGTCCAAACGGAAGGCGAGAGCAGAATGCCCTTGCTAAAGTAATCGGAGTGGTGCAAAACAAATCGAGCTGCACCATAACCGCCCATAGAAATGCCGCCGATTGCGTGATCCCTGCGGTCTTTAGACACGCGATACGTGCTCTCAATGTAAGGTACCAGGTCGTTCATGATCGCAGATTCCATCTTGAGGCCGCGATCAGCGGAGTCAATGTAGAAGCTATTAAATCCGTCGACAAAGACTACGATAGCTCCCTGACCAGCGGTTTGAATAGCCTCGTCAAGCATGGCAGATGAATCAAAGCGCTCCAGCAAATTGCGGTGATTGCCATACAGTCCATGCAGCATATACACAACAGGGTAGGTCTTGTCGGGATTGGACTCATAGTCCGCGGGCAGGTAGACATCATAGTTCCAGTCCAGACCAAGGGTTGGCGAGTAGAACGATGTAGCTTTGACCGTTCCCTTAGGAGCCTCTTCTTTCTGATCCTTCTGTGCCTCGGACTGAGCGGTTGAGCTGCCCTGAGCGTTCTCAGAGGCGGCTGGCGAGCATCCGTAGAACGGAATCACCAGCAAAAGCACTGCAAACAGGGCAAGCGCGGTGCTCAGTACAATATGATTCTTAAGTTGGGTTTTGAATTGGGTCTTGAGTCGGGTTTTAAGCTGGCCGCCCAGCAACGCAAAGTTCCGGTGCAAACGTGCGACAAAATCTGTGTCACGCATCATTTCCTCCTGACGCTGTAGCTTTGACCTTGGTGTAAACATACGAGCCGGCCCGCACTTCTCGCCCCATAAAATAAAAAGTCGAAACAAAATGCATCGCACAGCAGGCCAAGTGGTTGTTCTTGTGCTGTGGACGGCTTTTTAATGTGGAGAAACCCGTCAAATTTGAACGAATTGTTGCATTCGTGAAGCAACAAAAATTCCCGCGTACAACAGCTAAAGAGTGGAGTATACTTTTAAGGCTTTTCCACAGAGCCCCGTAATCTCTGACAAGAAAAAGCATCGATGACCCGTCCAGGGGTTATCAACTCGTAATTCGTAGGAGGAGTCAAGTGAAGAAGTCGACTCAGTTCGCCAAGGCTGGCGAAGTCGAGCGCAAGTGGGTGCTCATCGACGCTGAGGGCGCAACGCTCGGTCGTCTGGCTACAAAGGCTGCCATGATTCTTCGTGGCAAGAACAAGCCACAGTACACCCCAAACGCTGATACTGGTGACTTTGTTGTCATCATCAATGCAGACAAGGTTGTCCTTACTGGTGTTAAGGCTGACCACAAGGAGTATTGGCGTCACTCCGGCTACCTTGGTGGCTTGAAGATCACTTCCTTCAAGGAAGAGATGGAGAAGCACCCAGAGCGTGTTGTTGAGCACGCAGTCAAGGGCATGCTTCCTAAGACCACTCTTGGTCGCAAGCAGGGTATGAAGCTTAAGGTTTACGCCGGCGCTGAGCACCCACATGCTGCACAGAATCCCGTCAAGATTGAGCTGGAGGGCTAAACGATGGCAGATAACACCGCTGTTTACACCGGCACCGGCCGTCGTAAAGAGGCCGTCGCTCGTGTTCGTCTTGTTCCTGGAACTGGTAAGGTTACCGTTAACGGCCGCGAGGCAGTCCAGTATTTTGGTCGCCAGCAGCTCGTAGACAACGCAACCGCACCTCTCCGCATTACTGATACTCTTGGTCGTTTCGACGTCCTCGCAAACTGCGATGGCGGCGGCATCAACGGTCAGTCCGGCGCTCTTCGCCTGGGCATTGCTCGCGCTCTTCTCGAGGCTGGCGAGTATCGTGATGACCTTAAGAAGGCCGGCTACCTCACCCGCGATTCTCGTGCGGTCGAGCGTAAGAAGTACGGTCTGAAGAAGGCTCGTAAGCGTCCTCAGTTCTCCAAGCGCTAAGGCCGCTGGACCCAAAAAAGTCCTCACAAAGAGACCTGTTGTATATCGACAGGTCTCTTTTTTGTATACTTTTAAATGGTTGCATTTTGCATATATGTGCAACCACTTCAGTCCGCACGTTCTTCTCGCCATCTGGCGAGAAGCCCCACCTGTCGAGTAGTTCGCTGGCGCTTCGCGCGCAAGTTGCTCTCCACCCGACAACACTACATTCGCAGCTAGGAGACGCTTATGAAGTACTTTGGAACCGACGGCTTTAGAGGCCGTGCAAACGAGGGTCTGAACGTCGATCACGCATACAAAATTGGCCGCTTCATTGGCTGGTATTACGGAGCTAAGCAGTCTCGCAAGGCTCGCATCATTATTGGTAAAGATACCCGCAGGTCAAGCTATATGTTTGAGTCTGCGCTTGTCTCGGGCCTGGTTGCTTCCGGCGCTGACGCGTATATGCTGCACGTTATTCCTACTCCTGGCGTAAGCTACGAGGTAGTTGACGGTGGCTTTGACTGCGGCGTCATGATTACTGCGTCCCACAATCCGTTCACCGATAACGGCATCAAGCTGGTCAACAAAGAGGGCTACAAGATGGACGAGGATGTCCTCGAGCAGGTAGAAGCCTATATTGACGGCGAGTTTGACGTACCCCTGGCAACAGGCGATGCCATTGGCCGCACGGTTGATTACATGCAGGGCCGCAACCGCTACATCTCCAGCCTTATTGCAAGCTGCGGCTTTAGTCTGCAGGGCTTAAAGATTGGCCTGGACTGCGCAAACGGCGCAGCTTCGAGCGTTGCTCGCCCTGTTTTTGACGCTCTGGGCGCCGAGACTCACGTTATCAACAACGCACCAAACGGCCTCAACATCAACGTTGATTGCGGCTCCACCCACATTGACCAGCTGCAGCGTTTTGTAGTTCAGAACGGCCTTGACGTGGGATTTGCTTACGACGGTGACGCTGACCGCTGCCTGGCGGTTGACGAGCGCGGCCATGTGGTTGACGGAGATCTGATCCTCTACGTTTGCGGCACCTACCTCAACAAGTATGGTCGTCTGGCAAAGCAGACCGTAGTCACTACCGTTATGAGTAACTTTGGCCTGTTCAAGGCATTTGATGACGCCGGCCTTTCTTACGAGAAGACCAACGTGGGCGATAAGTACGTCTACGCTTGCATGAACGAGAACGAATACAGCCTGGGTGGCGAGCAGAGCGGTCACATCATCTTTGGTGACCTGGCAAAGACCGGTGACGGCATCCTGACCAGCCTCCGTATTATGGAGGTCTTACGAGCAGAGCGCGAGAAACTCTCTGAGCTGACTCGTCCCGTTACACTATATCCACAGCAGTTGGTTAACGTCCGCGTCACCGACAAAGAGGCCGCTATGCAGTCTCCTAAGGTCAACGATGCAGTTGCAGCTGCCGAGAAGTTCCTTGAGGGCAATGGTCGCGTGTTGGTCCGCGCTTCCGGAACAGAGCCTTTGGTGCGCGTTCTTGCAGAAGCTCCAACTGATGAGCTCTGCCAGCAGGCAAACCAGATTGTACTCGACGCACTTGAGGAGTATAGGCTCAGCGCTTAAGCGCAGATAGATCCAGGGGATACGATGGCACTGGCAGGAATAGGTGTAGATATGCTTGAGATTGCCCGCATGCAGCAGGCAATTGAGAAGCGCCCTCACTTTATTCGCCGTATGTTCACCGATGCCGAACGTGCGTATTGTGAGCGCACTGCTCGCCCTGCGGAGCACTATGCTGCTCGTTTTGCGGCAAGAGAAGCCGTGCTCAAAGCCTTAGGAACGGGTTTCTCGTCTGGTATTGGTTTTCAGGATGTGTCTGTTGAGAGAGATCAGCTGGGCAGGCCACAGGCTCATCTGGCTGGCAAGGCTGCACAGATTGCAGCTGAGCAGGGCGTGCAAGAGATTGCGCTTTCTATCTCATACACCAGAGACGTTGCGGTGGCCAATGCGGTTGCGGTGACCAACGCCGTTAAACCCAAGGTAGATCAAAAGGAAGATGCTGCCCAAGAGCTGGCGCGTTCGTTCAAAGAAGCTCGTTCTGTGTTGGATGAGCTTGAGCGCGTGCAAGAACCTATAATTGAGACAACCTTTGATGATGTTGTTAAATCCGAGGAGTAAGTTATGCAGCCGGTACTAAATGTTGAGGACATCAAGCGCGTAGAGATTGCGCTGACACGCGTGGGCGTGAGCGTTTCCGAGCTCATGCACCGTGCAGGTTACGCTGCTGCTCAAGAGGCCCTTGGCATGGGAGGGGACATCTCTAATGTTGTCATCCTCGTAGGTCTTGGCAATAACGGTGGAGATGGCTGGGTGGCAGCAGAAGCGCTGCGCTCTAGAAACTGCAACGTTAAGGTGGTTACTCCGCTTGAGCCTGATCAGATTTCCGGCGATCTTGCACGTCAGATGGCGCAGCGCGCCGTTCGCGCGGGAGTTTCCGTGCTTGTTGGCCCTTCTCGCCAGGAGCTGATTGACCTGCTGGCAACGGCTGACGTGGTGCTTGATTGCATGCTGGGCACCGGTTTCCACGGCAAGGTTCGTGCTCCGTTTGATATTTGGATTGAGTGCCTCAATCAGTCCGGCGCTCGCGTGCTTTCTGTTGACGTTCCAAGTGGTCTTTCTGCACAGAAGGGCCAGGTAGAAAGCGCATGCGTTGTCGCTGACGTCACCGTTACCATGATTGCGCTCAAGCCCGGCCTTATTGCCGACGCAGGCCGCGACGTCTGCGGATCCATTGTTGTGGCTCCTTTGGCCGAGCAGACTGAGCGTCTGGTTGTTGAGGCAGATCCTGTTGCCTGGCGCGTTGACCTGGAAGATTATCTTGCTTCTGTTCCAGCCCAGCTCAACGACTGCGATAAGTACTCTCGTGGCTCCGTACTGGTGGTCGGCGGCTCAAGCCGCTTCCCCGGAGCTGCTGTTTTTGCTGCTAAGGCAGCTGCTCGCGCGGGTGCTGGCTACGTTACGCTGGCAGTTCCTGAGGCAATTGTCAGCTGCGTTCAGATGATGCTGCCAGAGGTTCCCGTTATTGGCCTTCCGTGCGACGCTGAGGGCGTGCTTACCGAGGAAGCAGCTCCACTGGTGCTGCAGCTTGCTGCTATGCGTACCGTTACGCTGGTTGGCCCTGGCATGCGCGTTTCTGGCGGAACCGTCAAGGTTACCTCTGCGCTGCTTGACTCTGAGCTGCCTGTTATTGTTGACGCTGACGCACTCAACTGCATTGCTCGCCTCACCAACAACAACCTTCCAGATTTCCCTGAGCTCACCCGTCGTACCGCCCCGCTCATCATGACGCCACATCGTCGCGAGCTTGGTCGCTTGGTCAACCAGGTAGATAATCCTCCTGCAAGCCTGGTAGCTCAGCTTGAGGCAGCGCGCAAGATTGTTTGGGCAGACGGTGGCTCTGAACTGGTCATTGTTGCTAAGGGTACCGCTACTGGCTGCGTTGGCGTCCAGAAGGCCGTGCTGCCAAAGCCTGGTCCTGTCACACTGGCAACTGCTGGCTCCGGTGACGTTCTTGCTGGTACCATTGCTGGCCGCCTGGCTCAGGTTGCTGGTCAAGTTGATGACCTGCCAACCTTCTGCTCGCTTGCTTGTGAGGTTCACGCATACGCAGGTCAGCTAGCTGCCGAGAAGTTCGGTGTACGCGGAGCTATGGCGGGCGACATCTGTGACGTTATTGGCCTTGCTTCTGACGCACTTGAGGAGCAGATTGCATTCCCTATGGCAGACTTTGAAGAAGCTGCGGAGTAGGTGAGCCTGATGTCGGCATATCCCCAGGATAGATGGGCTTGGATAGAGATTGATCTTTCTGCCGTCCGCCACAACGTAAAAGCGTTTAAGGCCCAGCTTAACCGCGGTGTCAAAATGATGTGCGTGGTTAAGGCTGACGCATACGGCCACGGTGCTGCTCAGTGTGCTAAAGCCATGCAGTCCGTGGGCGCCGATCAGTTTGCCGTTGCAACGGTCGATGAGGGTGTTGAGCTGCGCTGCTCCGGTATTGAGAACCCAATCCTGGTGCTTTCCGAGCCTCCAGTCACTTCCATCCCAGACCTCGTCCGCTTCGACATTATGCCGTCCGTCTACACGGTTGACTTTGCGCTTGCCTACGGAGAGGCTGCTGCCGCAGCTAACAAGGTTGGCCGCTATCACCTGGCCATCGACACTGGAATGACCCGCATTGGCGTCAGGCGAGAAGATCTTCTTGAGGTGCGCGGTTCTATCGATTTCCACAGGGGTCTTGAATGCGCTGGTACGTTTACGCATTTTGCTACGGCCGACGTGCTCGACAACTGGGACTTTGACCTGCAGGTTAATCGCTTTATAGAAGCGGTTACCGCGCTCAAAAACGCAGGCTATGAGCTGGGCTTGGTTCACGCTGATAACACCCCTGGTACTATCCTGCATAAAGATATTCAGTTCGATATGGTTCGCGTGGGCATTGGACTGTACGGACTTCATCCAAGTAAGCTCACCATTCCCCGCATTGACCTGCAGCCCGTTATGAGCGTACGTGGTCGCGTGACGCGCGTGGTCTATCCAGCTGTTGGCGACGGCGTTGGCTATGGCATGACGTGGCGTGTTCCGCGTAATAACATCCAGGTAGCTACGGTGCCTATTGGCTACGCCGACGGACTTGCACGCAGCCTTTCTAACCGCATGGACGTTTTGACGCGCGGAGATCGTGTCCGACAGGTGGGCAATATCTGCATGGATCAGTTCATGATTGCCGTTGATACCGCAGGTACACACGCTAATAAGCCCGCGCACGAGATTCGCTATGGTGACGTGGTTACGCTCATTGGCAAAGATGGCGATCAAGAGATCACTGCAGATGAGATGGCTGACCTTCGCGAGACTATCAATTACGAGGTAGTTTGCAACTTTGGCGCGCGCCTCGATAAGGTGTACATCTAATGGCAGCTACTCCTGCTTCTCCTAAAAACGCTTTAGGAAGAAAGCGCATGTCAAACGTAGAATATGCGAAAATCGCATATTCAAAACAAGCAGGTAAAACGCTTGACCAGATTCGTGAGCAGATAGCTGATTGCAAGAAGTGTCCGCTTTGGGAAACGCGCACCAATATTGTGTTTGGAGGCCCAAATCCCACAGCTCGCATCATGATTGTGGGAGAAGCTCCTGGTAAAAATGAGGATCTAAGCGGTCAACCTTTCGTAGGCGTATCGGGCAAAAAGCTCGATGCACTGTTAGAAGAGGTTGGCCTTTCTCGCCAGGATGTTTTTATCTCTAACGTGGTCAAATGCCGACCACCTTCAAACAGAAATCCCAAGGTAGCTGAGGTGGAGGAGTGCTCTCCGTACCTTCGCGACCAGATTCGCGCTATTAAGCCGGACGTTATTGTCTGCCTGGGCAATTTTGCGACGCAGTTTGTTATGCATACCGATAAGGGCGTGACGGAGCTGCGCGGCAAGTTTTACCAGATAGGCGCTTTTAGCGTGCTGCCTACTATGCATCCCGCATCAACTATTTACCGCAAGGAGTGGGCACAGTTCCTCAAAGACGACCTGCGACTTCTTGCTGATTGGCTTGAGGAACACCCTCGAGGAGGCTCTTGTGACTAACCTTTCTACCAGCGCAAACGACGCTGCAGCAAACGACGTCAGTGCAAACGGCGCCGCAAACAACCTGCCAGAAAAAACCGCAGTCGGCACGTATGTTTCTACCACCACCGAGCAAACTATCGCTCTTGGTCAGATTCTGGGCAAACTCCTGCAAGCGGGAGACGTGCTGGTGCTTACGGGAGACCTGGGTGCTGGAAAGACGCAGCTCACCAAGGGCATTGCCGCTGGTATGGGTGTTACGGACGACGTGACCAGTCCAACATTCACCATCGAGATGGTCTATGAGGGCACAACCATGCCGCTCTACCACTTTGACCTATATCGCTTAAACGATCCCGACCAGCTTGAAGACACCGGCTTGTACGATGCGCTTGAGTCCGATGGCCCAACCATCATCGAGTGGGGAGAGCAATTTGCAGAGCAAATTGGCGAGAGAACCCTGGATGTGTATGTTTCTAGATTGTCTGAGGAAGAGCTGGAATCAGACGACGCTGAACCTCGCCGTGAGATTCGTTTTATCCCACAAAATGCTCGCGGAGAAGAAATCATTCAGTCGCTGTAATTGCTGAATAAATAACGTTTTTGCCACCCAGTTATAGATATTTTAAGAATATCTACGGCTGGGCATTTTGGCATTACACCTGCGATTTCTTTTCATATATACTTATCAATCTGTTGAAACATGTTCAAATTAAAAAACAATTGTTTTTCTTGAAATACACAAGTTAAGGAATATGAAATGTCAAAGTATTTGCGCAACAACGTAAGGCTGCTCGCAATTGCCGGCATTATGGCTGTCGTGCTGGTTTTCTCGCCAGTACTTTCTGCGTTGGCTCTTGCTGAGGGTACTGAGGTAGCTGAGGCAAGCGCCACAACTGAGGGCACTGCCACAACTGAGACAACTGCCACAACTGAGACGACCGCTGCAGTTGTCGCAACAGATGACGACAGTGATGCAGAGGCTGTTGGATCTTATATGGGTGCCGATGGCATAATGCGTGAAATCCACATTTCAGTCTCAACAGATGGCGGCACTTATAACGGAAATGATTATATTCCACCAACTATTTCAGGTGATTTTAAGAGTGTTTCTTTTAGTAGCAATGTTCAGCGTGAGGGATACACACTGGTAGGTTTTTCAACAGGTTATTTTTCGCAAGAGGAAGTGAACAATGCAACACCAGATATGTCGAAACCATATACTATCGATGAGAGTGGCAATGTTCATATGAATTTTGATGATATTGTTGCCTGGAGCATTACCGACAATATTGATACAAACACTATTACGATTCGCTATCATCTAACTACCTTATGGGCACCAAATCCTGAGCCTGAGCCAACACCAGAGCCTGAGCCTCAGCCAGAGCCAGCACCTGCACCAGTTGCACCTGCCTCCGATCCAGTCCAGCAGCCAGCACCAAGGCGCGAGAAAAGCGTTCTGCCTAACACCGGTGACGCAAGCTCTGTAGCAGGCGTTGTTGCAGCAGCTGGCACTACTCTTGTTGCACTTGGTCTCCGTAAGAAGATGCAGCAGTAAATAGTCGCTTCTTAGTAGAAATAAATCCCTATGTCTAAGTATTTTCACAACAGCACAAAGCTTCTTATTCTTTCCGGTGTTCTTGCAGGAGCAATGGTCTTCTCGCCAGCGCTTTCTTCTCTTGCACTTGCCGAGGGCGCTGAAGTAGCAGAAACAACCGCCACAGCTGAGGCAACCGTTACAACCGAGGCAGCTGCCACGACCGAAGCGACTACCGCAGTTGAGACAACCGCAGCGACTGAAGCAGCCACCGCAACCGAGACGACTGCGGCAACTGAGACAACCACTTCAACTGAGGCTGCTGCCAGCACCACCTCAACAGATGACAATGGTGCAACTATTGTTCGTTATTATGATCCTGAAGTTGGTTGGAATATTAGAATTAACCTTGTTGTCGGTGCAAACGGCACTCAATACAATGGAAATAACTATATTCCTGCAACGATTTCAGACGACCATAAGAGTTTTACTTTTGATGGAAATATTCAGCGAGATGGTTACACGCTGGTGGGATATTCGTCAGAAATACTTTCAAACGAGCAAAGAGATAACGCAACTCCTGACCAGTCAATGCCTTACACCGTTGATGCTAATGGATTTGTTCACGTGAATTTTGCTGATATTATCTCGTGGTCCGTTACCGACGACCTTCGTGATGACACTACAACTTACTATTACTTTTTTGCCCCTCTTTGGGCGCCAAATCCAGAGCCTGAACCAACACCAGAGCCAGAGCCTCAGCCAGAACCAGAGCCAGCACCTGCGCCAGTTGCACCTGCCTCCGACGTTTCTGAGCATCCAGCACCAAGGCGCGAGAAAAGCGTTCTGCCTAACACGGGTGACGCAAGCTCTGTAGCAGGTGTTGTTGCAGCAGCCGGTACTGCTCTTGTTGCTCTTGGCCTCCGCAAAAAACTGCAGCAATAAACTGCAATAAAAGTTTGACTAGAACAAAACGCTCCTAGAAACAAAAGTTCCTAGGAGCGTTCCTTTTAGCAATTTGTGGCTCGCGGTTAAACGAGCTTTTAGGACACTCTAAAAGATATATCCCTTTGCAACAGCCCAGTTCCAGATGCGGTCAGCCTGTACTTCACAGCGCTGCTTAAGTTCAGTGGTGTTAGAACCAGTGAAGGTAACCTGCTGAACAGAAAGAGGAAGGTTATCTGGTCTAGTAATAGTTAGAGTTGCGCTGTTCATAGCCATGCGAGCTGTCTTGTTAGCTCCAATGCGGACCTTAACAGTAAAGTAACCACGATCAACAGGCCACTCGGTAACTTCTCCGCTATTGGCTGTTCCAGACCTGAATCCATTTGCATTAGCAATAATGCTATAGCCATTCATAAAGAAACCAGCTGCAATAAGCAGGCCACCAATGGCACACAAAAGAATTCCTGCAAAGATGGTGCCCTCACCATTTAAATTAAAGAAATTCCAGAGGCCGCCAACAGCAAAAAATGCACCAGTTGCCCAACCAACAAGAGGACTAGCGCCTCCCTGAGGTTTACCAAAATCAATCACATCGTAGGTAAGAGAAATAGGGGAGGTGTCGTTTTTATCGTAAAGATAGACGTTACCTGGAATTTCCTGTTTTTGAGCGGGTTTTTGTGGTGCTTCTGGTGGAGTTGGAAGTGACATAAAGCGTCCTCCTTTTAGCTGGTAGAACTATTCAGGATATAAAAAATTTATCCTATTTGAGAGATTTATTGTAACATATTGGATAGTAGAGGCTTAAATTTTTTAATTTTGCACTGCTCCCACTGAAAGGATGCTTAATGAAAAGACGTCAACTAGCACTGACTTGTGCACTGGTCCTTGCGCTTTCATCAGGTGTTGTATTTACTGCGTGTAGCCCTAATATTTTTGGTTTACCATCACCTGAAGAGATTGCCGCTCAGAAGGAAGCAGAAGAGAAGAAAGCTGCTCTTGCTCCTTATGTAGGCATTTGGGAAGCCAAGTCAATTGAGGATGAAAAAGGCGGCACAGTCACTGAAGACATGTACAAAGATGTTAGAGATGTTTATCTAGCAATTTATGGTTATGACTTCTCTGATGATGGCACTGGTTTGTTTGTTCGCTTCGGTGCTCAGAAGCCCTTTACCTGGTCTGTTGATGCCGATGGAAAGCTTACTATCACCCTTGCTGGCAATGCCGGAAGCTATACAGCAAGCGTTGATTCCTCAGGTCAGATGACCGTTGAGGGCTCTGATGGTTCTAAAGCTATCCTTACTCAGGTAAGCAAGACCTCAGGTGATTATTCTCATATTAGGTATGAGCCTTTTAATCCATTAACAGGAACAGGCAATATTTCTAAAAACAAGTCATCGCATGAAACTAAACTACGCTTTACTATCACCACTGAGCTTGATCAGGTCATTGTTGATACCGATGAGCTCTATGTAAGGCTTATCGGCATCGCTTCCCTTAAAGACCTCAAGGGTTTTGAAGGCTATGTCTTTGAGGTTATTAATAGAACTCCTTATACAACCGGCTATCAATTTAAGATTCAAGATCCAACCGATGGCTATTGGGCTTATGGATTTAACGTGTTAGAGCCAGGTGAGAGAGTCTATGAGTATGTTCTTAATGACCAACGTAGAGATAAATCACTCGCTGAAGTCACGGATGTAAAAGGCACTCTTGAGTATGACCACTCTAGCAATGGCGCCCTTCATAATGACGAGAAAACCGTGACGTTTGATTTGCCTTCAAGGCAGAGCAAGTAACAGCTAAAAGTTGATTGGATACCGCTGCACGTATGGAAGAAGGTCTTATGAAAAAGCGTCAAATGCTGTTAGGATGCCTGCTTGCACTGGTGCTTTCTGTAAGTGCAGTGCTTAGCGCATGCTCATCAGGGGATAACAGTCCCGCAGGAAACAAAAAGTCTGCTGGTCAGATCGTAGGTGTTTGGGAAGCCTATGACATCTTTGAACCCGGACTAGGAAACCTGAGGGAGGGAGAAGCCTACGATGATTATAAAGAGCAGTTCCATGCAATTTATGCTTTCAGCTTTGCTGAGGATGGAACTGGTCTGTTTACTCGCTTTGGCATAATGAAGCCTTTTACCTGGACTGTTGATTCAGAAGGAAAGATTACAGTTACCCTTGAGGGTACTGCGGGCTCCTTTATCGGAGAGATTGACGCTGAGACTGGCAGGTTAAGGCTCAAGGGCACAGGCGACGATGAGACTGACGCCGAGCTTAAGCAGATTTCAACTACTGCTGGAGACTATGCAAGTGCTACCTATCAGCCATTTGACCAACTTACCAATAAAGGTACCCTACCAACCATGGTTAGGTATGACGATCTCAAGTTCAAGAATTTTGAAATAACTCGAGAGGTCAATAAAGTTCTTATCGATACAGACAAGCTGTATATGAATCTGTATGCTATCGCTCAGGTACCAGGAAGCTCTCAAGAAGGTTACGTATTTGAAATTATCAACAAGTGTCCTGAGTCATTTTACGGAGAGTTCTCTCTTGGAGACAGAATTGGTCCTCTGAATGCCTTTGGTCAAGCCTCCTTACAACCTGGTGAGAAGTTCTATTTGTTTGTTCCTAATGTCTCGCAGACACCTGGATCTCTTGTGGCACTTTCCAATCCAAAAGCCCAGGTTTCTATTGGTTACAATAACGGAACAACCTATACACCTGTTTCAGAAAGGGAGAAAGTACAGCTTGACCTAAACATCCCTCCTAAGTCTGAATAACAAAAGAACGCATATCTTCAGCGTACTCACCACTACCATTGAAAGGACACTTGATGAAACAACGTAAAATGCTGCCAGTTCTTGCGCTTGTCTTGGCGCTCTCTGCTGGCGTTATGTTTACAGCTTGCACTCCTAACATTGGTGGACCATCTCCTGAAGAGATTGCCGCTCAGAAGGAAGCAGAAGAGAAGAAGGCTGCGCTCGCTCCGTTTGTGGGCGTTTGGGAAGCAAAGTCTATTAGTGATCCAAAGAAGGGCGAAATTCCCGAGAACGTCTATCCAACAGCAAGAGATACGTTCCAGGCTATTTACGGCTATGACTTTTCCGATGATGGCACAGGTCTATTTATCCGTTTCGGTGCTCAGAAGCCCTTTACCTGGACCGCTGATGCCGATGGCAAGATTACCATCACCCTTGCAGGCAACGCTGGAAGCTATACAGCAACCGTTGATTCCTCGGGCCAGATGACCATTGAGGGCTCTGACGGTTCCAAGGCAGTGCTTACCCAAGTAACTAAGACTTCAGGCGATTACTCTTCTCTTAAATATGCTCCATTTGATGCGCTTACCGGTAAGGGAACTATTGGAGGAAATTACTCCTCTCACGACGACTTCTACATGAATTTTAAGGTTGTTACCGAGGTCAACAGGGTTGTTGTTGATAATGACGACATGTACGTCAGATATGTTGGAATCGCCACAACACCAAGCGGTCTAAGCGAAGGTTATGTTTTTGAGGTAATCAACAAGTCCGATAAGACGGCCTCATATGACTTTAGCCTTGATAATTCGGATTCCACTGTGTTTGGAACAGCTCTTAATGTTCTTGAGCCTGGCGAGAGATTCTATGAGTTTGTAGTTGATAGCTCCAACGCAGATGTACCTCTGGCTAAGCTTTCTGAAGCTAAGGGAACTTTTAAGTATTCCCATGTTGCAGATGGAAGCAGTCTTGAAGACGAGAAGACCGAGCAGTTTGATCTGACGGTTTCGCAGAATAAGTAATGCACTCAGACGATACCTAGATTGAGCAGAATGAACTTCGTCAAAAAAGTGCCGCCAAGAAAGAACATCATCAATCTAGAGAGCTTTGGTGTTGGAGGGACTTTCATGAAACAGCGCAGACTACTTCTTATGCTTGTATTTACACTTGTGCTTTCTACCAGCATTGTGTTTACGGCTTGCACTCCTAACATCGGCGGACCATCTCCTGAAGAGATTGCCGCTCAAAAGGAAGCAGAAGAGAAGAAGGCTGCGCGCGCTCCGTTTGTGGGCGTTTGGGAAGCAAAGTCTATTAGTGATCCTAGCCAGGGAGAAATTCCTGAGAGCGTTTACCCAACGGCAGTAGAATCCATGAAGTCAATTTATGGCTATGACTTTGCTGACGACGGTACGGGTAATTTCATCCGTTTTGGCGCCCAGAAGCCTTTTACCTGGTCTGTTGACGCTGATGGTAAGCTCACTATTACCCTTGCGGGTAATGCCGGAAGCTACACAGCAACCGTTGATTCCTCTGGTCAGATGACCATTGAGGGTTCTGACGGTTCCAAGGCAGTTCTGAAGCAAATCACTAAAACCTCAGGTGATTATTCCAGCCTTAAGTACAAGCCTTTTGACGCTATGGCAGACAAGGGCACCATTGCGTATAACTTCTCTTCTACTAAGGGCGAAGACAAGATGCGCTTTAAGCTAAAGACCGAGGTGGACAAGGTACTTATCGATAATGACGATCTTTATGTCAGATATGTTGGTATTGCTAAAACCCCAGATGGTTACTCTGAAGGTTACGTCTTTGAGATTATCAATAGGTCTGAAAACTGGGTAAATTGCACCTTTAAGCTAGATAATTCTGAGAATTCTGTATGGGCTTACGACTCTAACTATCTTGAGCGTGGCGAGAGGGTCTTTGCATTTGTAATTAATAGTGCAAATCAGAAAAAGCCTCTTGCTGATCAGACTGAGGTAGACGCAGTTGTTGAGTACTACCACATCAAAGGCGGCAAGAGTATGGAAGACACTAAGACAGAAAACGTTGACCTGATTATTTCTCAGAAGAAGTAAGTGGACTGTCGCAATGCACCAAGTACGCACACATAAAACATTTACGTGTTAAGCGTGGAATATGTAGACGTCACCTGTACAATGGTGGCGTCTATTCTTTTACTGACCGCTCTTGTGGAGCTTAAGAAAGAAGCGTGATCTATCATGCAGAAGGCTTTGATTTCGATTGACTACACCTACGATTTTGTAGCAGATGACGGAAAGCTGACGGCAGGCAAGCCAGCTCAGGCTATTTCAGATGCTATTTATGAGGCAACAAAGTGCGCTTTTGATCGTGGTGATTATATTTTCTTTGCTATTGATGCTCACGACCCAGAGGATAACTTCCATCCAGAGACCAAGCTTTTCCCACCTCACAACATTATTGGAACAAGTGGTAGAGATCTGTTTGGCCCTCTGAATGATTTCTACCAGCAGCACAAAGATGATAGCCATGTGTTCTGGATGGACAAACGCCATTACTCGTCCTTCTCGGGAACCGATCTTGATATTCGTCTGAGGGAGCGCGGTATTAACACAGTTATTCTGACTGGCGTTCTTACCGACATCTGTGTGCTGCACACAGCAGTTGACGCTTACAACCTGGGTTATCACATTGAGGTTGTTGAGCCAGCAGTTGCGTCGCTAACGCCAGAGAATCATCAGTTTGCGCTTTCGCACTTTAAGAACACCCTTGGAGCAACGCTGGTT
The DNA here is from genome assembly GCA_963518165.1 of uncultured Atopobium sp. Lineage (GTDB taxonomy): Bacteria > Actinomycetota > Coriobacteriia > Coriobacteriales > Atopobiaceae > Lancefieldella. The sequence continues at coordinate 57,023 of CAUQHX010000004.1, read as the reverse complement.
GATGCAGAGCTCAAAGAAATTGAGAACGCGTAATGACTCCAGAAGAACGAGCAGTTAAATGGTTTGAGAAGGTTCCCGAGGCAGATGATCTTTCATTTGACCAGCGGCTTGCTATTTGCAAAAAGACCGGAAATGCCATGGCGCTTGTCTTTGTTGTTCTATTTTCGCTTGAGTTGATACTTGCGTATGTGCTTACCGATGGTTCGTTTGTATTCACTATGACCGATACTTTGAACAGCATACTATCAAGACCTGGTAGAAGAGTTACGGCTCAGGGAGTGGCTGTTGCGGGTATTTTTGTGGTAGCACCCTTATTGGTCATTCCTGTAGTTGCAGCGTTTCTTGCTCGTTCCATTGTTTTTAAGCAAGAAATTAAGAAGTGCTTAAGTAAGTAGTCAAGTAAATTAGCGGATTCGTAAATTAGTTAAAGCATTTATAAGACCCAAGGTTAGAAACTTGAGTCTTTTTTGTTCGAGGCTTTAGCCTGTTGGGCGCGAGAAGCGCGCGAAACACAAAACCACCCGCTATGCGGGTGATTATGATTCTGCAGCGTGTTAGTGTCGGGTTTTAGGCTTAGCGCACAAAATGGCGCGATTTTAGTAGGTCTTGCTGGGAATCGACTAGCTTTTAACCAAGATAGCCAGGCAGCCAGGTGGTCTCCCTACTTGATATGCATCTCTATGCATAAACTTCATCTAATAGGCTGGAAAATGAATAGAGAAATATAAAAAATCTAACTATAGGTAAATTTAGTATCTACGGAACACACCTAAGTCAGATATTCTGCTCAATTACGGCCATATTACACATCAAATGAAGATAATCTGCACGTTTGTGGTAATTTCAGCGTCATGTATACGTCTTTTAGACAGATTATCCGACTTAGGTGTGTTTTGAACTGACTCCTATTTCTCGTGTCAAAGAAATGGGAGGCAGTTCATCCGCCGGCGTCGATATCGGTGGATCGTACCTCCGCAAGGATATGAATAATTCAAAAAATAGTTTGAGCTAGCGCCTATATTTGGCGTTCTCGAATGCAATCTTGAAGTCTTCAAGGAGCTCTCGAGGGACTTTCTCCTGATCTCCATGATGGAGCTCCTGCATAAAGACATTGCTTATGGCTCCAAAAATCAGGCGAGGAGCAATTTTATCTGCAAGAGGTACAAATTCTAGAACATATCTTTTATCGTCAATAGTAAGCCAGGTGCCTCTCCAGCTACCGACTGTTCCCTCAATATCTGAAGCGTGGGACGAGGCAAAGACGTTTTGATTGTTATCAAAGAGGTACACGACGCCATCTGCATCGACACCAACAAAACCGTCTGTAGCGCATTGCTCAAAACCAGAAACAATATGCGCACCACTGGTCCAGAACACCCAGTTCTTCTCGCCAGCCATAGACAGACCTTTCTAAAACATCAAAATTTTCTTGGTTAAATGGTAGTGGGAGAATGATTTTAGGGCAAGTGATTTTCGGTCAAAAAGCATAGTTTACCTGCGAACTCAACCTGCTGTTGAGTGGCTAGAAACCGTTGCGATACCCAACTCAACTGATACGTTCTTGTTGAACGTATTGTTACGACTCATAGTGAAATCAGCGGCCCGCATGCCATTTCAGTGATAATGAGTTGAGAAAAGGAGCAACTATGATTACTTCATCTGAGACCCTTGGTCGTCGTATTGCGCGACTTCGTTTGGCTAAAACTGCAACGCAGGAGCGTCTGGCAAAGGAGCTGAACGTGAGCCCTCAGGCGGTGAGCAAGTGGGAGAACGACATTAACTATCCGGACATCTCGCTGTTGCCAGATCTTGCGCGCTTCCTTGGCGTATCTGTTGACGAGCTTTTGAGTGGCGCAAGCGCTTCCACTCAGGAGAGTGCTTCTGCCCAGGAGAGCACCGCTGAGGTTGTTTCCGCCGCAGATGACGAGTCCGTAGAGATAGTAGAAGAGTCTACCGAGCACGCCGACCAGGGTATTGCAACCCAGGCTTCAGGTTTTAGCTTTGGTAAGCTTTTTGGTAAGAGCATGGTCAAAGTCGAGAAGAACGACGAGGCCGACGGTAGCAAGAAGAAGGGCGTCCGTCTGGGCAATGGTTCTGCAAAGCACGGTCTGCACGTGTATGTAGTCTCTGACGACGGCGACGTTGTAGATATGTGCGTACCTCTGGGCCTGGCAAAATTTGTTTTGAACTCGGGAATCCAGGTCAGCGGAAATTATCTTAATCAGGAGACCCAGGAGCAGCTCTCTAACATCAATCTTGATGCACTTATGGATGCTGCAAAGACTGGCGAAAGTGGCACACTTGTGGATATTACTTCTGCAGATGGTGACGTTGTAAAGATCTGGTTTGACTAAGAACTAACGATTACATAGTTATTCTCGACAATTCGAAATTAAGAGTGTTTTGTCGCAGTGATATTCTGGTTAAAATTAGGCATAATAGTTAATAAAGATACCCACCCGATTCTACTTGATGTGGATTTGCGTGGGTATTTTTAGGTTTTAGCGTAGTGACACTTTGATTGGTGATGTTCGATAAAGATTGGCTATCTCATTTAGATCTAGACGGAAAAACGCTGTTCATAGCTCATTTTGTTGACATTATATTGAAGGAATGTAGAATTACATTAACAACGTGTAGCACAATTAGCAGTGCCCTTGTTGGAGATGACCCAGGTGCAAATCCTGGCCGTTGTTATTAGCCGCCTTAGGGCGGCTTTTCGTTTAGTGTGGATTTTGACGTAATGCTGCAACAGCACGTTCTTCTCGGCTGGTAGTGGAGATTCTTACATGAAGTCTTTGATTGTGTACTATTCGTATTCCGGCATCACAAGAAGGCTTGCGGAGGATATTGCGCTGATTACTGATGGCGAGTTGCTGGAGCTTAAGCCTCAAGAACCGTATTCTTTCTCGTATAACACGGCGGTAAAAGAGGTTAGGGCTCAGATAGAAAAGGGCGTTTGTCCTGCGCTCATGCAATTCGATATAAACGTTGCTAACTTTGATACTGTTTTTGTGGGGTCACCCAACTGGCTAAAAACATTTGCTCCTCCGGTGCTTTCGTTCTTAAGGGCAACGGATTTAAGTGGCAAGACAGTCATTCCGTTCTGCACGCACGGCGGCGGAGGATTTGGCAACATGATTGAGGAGTACAAGAAGGAGTGCGGTACTTCTCGTGTGATGTCAGGATTGGCGGTAAAAGGCACGTATACTTTTAGTGAAGTGCAAAAATGGCTGGAATCGATAGGGTTGAGCGATGCGAGTACTTCTAGCTGAAGATGAGAAGAGAATGGCTGCGGCTATCGTGGCTTTATAAAACGGGTGGCGTGTCCTCCCTCTATGCAGAGCGAAACTGCGCCACCGGTTATTTGTAATATACCACGTTTTGTTTTGGATAAAAGTGCTCTACACAGACGTCTTTCTCGACAAGACGTCTTTTTTATTTATGCAGGTAGATGGGTGCATTACAAAATATGCGAAAATCGCATATTTATGGATCAACGTGCGGTTTTATAGATATTCTAAAATCGCATATTTTAGGTTTTATCTGGGGTTACTCAGTTGCCGTGTCTTCGTCATGCGCAAGCAGGGAGTTGAATAGCTCGTCGATATCGGATTGACGCTGGGCGGTTTCTTCCTCGGCTAGCGTCCACAAGCCGTCTTGGTAGTAAAGCACGTCACCCTGACAAGCATTGCTTGGAAGCTCATCGACAGAAACGGTAAGCATATTGCCTGGTTGATCATCTAGTTCAAGCACAGCAAGATTATTGTCTTCAAATCGATCAATGATTGCTTTCATTACTTGGACCTCGATTTCGACGACGTGCCAGATTTATCTTGTGAGGTTGGAGCTACCACAGTGCCGGATTTCTCGCCAGATATATCAATGTTTGTACCATCGCAGGTAATAGTAATGGTTCCATTGGCGCCCGTGCCCCAGACCTCAACGGAATGCTTGCGGAGGGCGTTCAGGACCGACTGCATGGGGTGGCCGTAGGAGTTGTCCAGGGCATACGAGACGACGGCGTAGGTGGGCGAGAGCTTGCGGACCAGCTGCTCGGTAGTTCCTGTTCGGGAGCCGTGATGCGAAACTTTGAGTACGTCAATGTGACCTGGATTGGAGTCCAGGATAGCGCTTGTAGGGGCGTCTCCCGTGAAGAGGAACGTCTTGTTGCCAACGGTCAGCTTGATGATCATCGAGTAATCGTTGGTTTCGGGGAAATTTGCGTCTTTTTTGGGCCAGAGAATCTCTAGCTTGTAGCTGTCGGTTTGGTCGATGATGGTGCCCGCCTCGGCAAGGGTTATCTGCAGGTTATTGTTCTGGATAGCGGTCAGAAACTTTCTGTATGTTGCCGTGTTGTTTGTCTTATTTGGTGCGTAAATGGTCCCGATTTGAGTGCTGGAAATGACATCCGCCATGCCACCAATGTGATCTTCGTCGGGATGGGTGGCCACTAGGTAATCAATCTTGTCTCGACCAAGTTCTTGGAGCACCTGGGCAATTTTTGGAGCAGATCCTGTAGGACCGGCGTCGATGAGCATGGTTTTCTCGGGAAGTGCAATGAGAATGGCTTCTCCCTGGCCGACGTCGATGAACTTGATAGTTACGTTTGCGCTGGTCTGCGCGGTGGTGGATGGTGCGCCGGTGTCTGATTGGGATGACGCGGTGGTGTCTGGTTGGGATGACGCGGCGGAGCCTTGCTGTGGCGATCCCGCAGGTGACACGACAGTTGGAAGCGGTTGCGTAAGAGCGGCGCTAAAGTAGAGCGCCACGCTCAGCGCGGCAAGCACGACTCCAGCCTTCTGTTTTCCAGCGTATCGTTTGCGCGGTTTGAGTTTGCCTTTTACGAGTTGCTTGGAAGCGCTGGGGTCCTCATAAATAAGATTAAGTACGCTCTCGATAACCGGGAGCGAAAAAATTGCTGGTAGAAGGTAAGAAAGCAGCGACGGCAACGCAAGAATTTGAGCCAGGACAAATGCGCCAGCGATTAGCGCTGCGTTTACAACAAGCCTGGTAAGCCCTGACTTCCACCCCTTGAGATAGAACTGGGGAATGCCAAAAATGCCAAAGATGAGGGAAAGAATGAGCGCAAATAAGTAGTCAGATTGCTTGCCAGAGGCTGTATGGGGCGATTCAGTTTTGCTGTCAAATTGCTGTTGGTTGGGCATAAAACCTCTCTGGACACGTGCGTACTGAAGAATCTTACCCTATTTGACCAGCCAGTTCAGGGCTTTCTGCATTCTTCCCTCAACGTTTTGGAAGTGGTTTCCGCGGTTGAGCTCAAATGTCGAGGTTATCCCCGCGTTCTGCAGCTTGCTGGCGAGAAGTTCAGCGTTTTCTCGCACGTGCATTATTTGTGGATTGGGGGTTCGTGCTTCTCGGTCGCCCAGCGAAAGATAAGCGTGTGTGAGGCCGACCACCCCGCCGCTGAGCTGCTGGTCAACGTAGTCCAGGAGGCCTGGGAACCAGAACGATCCCGAGACAGCTCCGATACGCTGGAAGGTTGAGATGGGCGTGATGCAAGCCTGTGATAAGCCGGCCCAGAGGCTGAACAGGCCCGCAAGCGAGTATCCCACAAGCACCCTATACGTTGGCGGATCGGTGAGCTCCGACTCCGCCCAGGGGATGACATGGTTGATGAGGGTATCGAGCGTTTTCTGGGCGCCATCGCCAAAGTTGGGACCCTTAGCAAAAACGCGCGGAGTACACCAGGGCGAGAAGTTTTCTTCCCACAGGTTAACGCCGATGTTCACGAGGCTGACGCCTGCAGGTACCTGAACGGGGGAGTGGTCGGCCAAGTCACCCAGGATGTAGATAACAAGAGCTCCAGCTACAGAGGACATCTGCGTGTGGACAGAAAGCCCGGAGATGGTCGTTTTTCTCGCCATGGGGTTGACGGGATGCGCGACTGCGGCGGCGTCGGGATGTGTGTCTGGTGCTGCGCTCATGCTACTCGCTCAGAGCCATCTGCAGGTAGTAGACGTTTTCGCGCAGGCGAGTGGCAACTTCGCGGTCGATAACACCCTCGAACTGCAGGCGAGAAATCTGGTCCAGCTCAATGCGGAGCGCGTTTTCGGCTACGTCATCGGCATATTTGCGGGCATCCGCGATTTGCTGCCTAAAGTGAGGCGACACCTTGTGCGAAATCAGGTTATAAGGCAGCAGGTAAGAGGCTTGAGTGGTACTGGAGCCGTGCTCGTCGTTGATGTTGATGCGGCTCCAAATAGACTCGATTGCCGACTCGTGGTCAATCATCAGGTTAGATGCGATGACCGCCAGCTCTTCATCGTCGCCGTTTGCAATGCGCTCCAGGTCATCGAGCTCCGCGTACTCCATCTCAAGCGCGTATAAACATGCCTGGTAGTAGGACTGATCAGCGTCTTCCAGGTGCCTGATTCCGCCGTCGATGATGTGCTGAGCAGCTAGTTTGAGCTCGTGGAGACCCACGGCAATTCGCGAACGGTGGTTTGTCTTTGCGGCAATATTTGCCACGGACCCGTGGTAGCCCACTGACCTGCGGATTGAAGTAATATCGTCAACAATTTGGTCCCATGGAATGGGGTTGTTTGTCTTAATGTGGCGCTTGTGAAGTTCCTCGAGGCGTTTCTGCTGGACATCCGTCTCATGAAGAACCAGCTCTTTGACCAGCTTGCCCGAGCCAGGTGCGGTGATGCGAGCGGCAAACAGGCGGTTGGTGTAACGTGTGATAGTCAAACGAAGCGCAGGTAGATACTTTGAAATGGCGTTCTCAGACTGCAGCATGCTCCTGAGCTCGGCAAGGGTTGCCTCAAGAACAGCAATCTCTCCCTTGTGGAGACGTTCGGGCAGGTCAGAGTCTGCATCAGGGGACTTGGACAGCACTGGCAACAGATTGTCTGCCAAGAGCAACGTGGCGAGAATAACGCCAGCGGCGATAGTGATCAGCAGGTCCCTCTGCGGAAACGCTGCTCCAGACTGGGTCATCATCGGCAAGGTGAAGATGATCGACAACGTTACCGCGCCTTTTGCGCCCGCAATGGTGGTGACCAGCACGTTTTTGATGAGCTCGGCCGATGTGATGGAAATGGGTTTTATGGCGCTCGTGGGTTTTGACTGCTCGTCGGGTTTCTCGCCGTCAGCGGGGTTGCTACCTGCGTCGGCGGTGGAGCTGCTACCTGCGGAGTCATTCTCGCCGTCGGCGGGGCTGCTACCTGCGGCGGCGGTGGGGCTGCTACCTGCGGAGTCATTCTCGTCATCCACGTCGTCTTTGCCGGTGCAAAGTCGACTACCCTTGTGGAGCTTGTGGGTTTCCAGCGCGTAGAGCCACGCGAAGCGAACTGCGTGCATGAACAGGGTAATTGCGACCACGATGCCCAAAATTTGCAGGATGTTCAGGCCGCCGTTTGTGCCCGGAAGTACGGCCAGCGGAAGCTCCATGCCCAGGAACACAAAAAGCGTGCCGTTGATGAGAAAGCTGATGACTTTCCATGTGGAATCCGAGACCAGTTTTTGCCGTGCGAACAGCGCTTTATTGTTTTGCCTACGAGGAAGCGCAATTACCAAACCTGCTGCCACAACAGCCAAAACGCCAGAAACGTGGAAGGTTTCGGCAAGAAGATAGACAAGGAACGGCGTGAGTACCTCGTGCAGCACGTTTGCGACGGTGTCCTCGTAACCCAGCCTGCCAAGCATGGCGTTTACGGCGGAAAACGCAAAGCCCGTGATAACGCCCATGGCTATGCCACCCACAAAGAGTACCGCAAACGATCCCGCGGCATCTATCAGCGAAAATGCGCCTGTAACCGCCGCCGCAACGGAGAACTGGAATGCAACAACGCCGGACGCGTCGTTGATCAGGGACTCTCCGGAGAGCAGCGTCTGCTGGCGATGGGTCAGGTGAATGTTGGATTTAAGTGCGGTGACGGTTGCCGCATCGGTTGGTCCCAGGGCTGAGGCAAGCGCAAAAGCCGCAGCTAGAGGGATTGAGGGGACCATGAGGTGGAGGGCGTAGCCAACCGAAAGCACGCTGACAATTACCAGTGCAATCGCCAGCGACAAAATGCTGTTTAGGTTGAGGAGAAGTGCACGAATGTTGGCTTCTCTCGTCTCGTTGAAAAGGAGCGGGGCAATGAAGACCAGCATAAAGAGCTCGGATTCTAGGTGAACCTCCTGGACGCTGGGCAAAACGAGCGCGACCAGCAGGCCGATGACCACCTGGATAACGGGGATGGACACGTCGACAAACTTGTCGATCACCGAGGAAGCCGCGACGCAGGTCAAAACGATGAGCACAAACTGAAATGTCTCCATCAGGCTTCCTTTCTGGTCGTAGGTTGCGGCGGCGAGCCCGCGAGGGTTCCGAGCACACGGGTTTCTCGGCAGATAACGTTTCATTCGAGTATATACGGTTTTGCGGGTCTAGCTCGTACCTCCGCAGATAACACATGGTTTCTGCGATGGCGCATAAGCGAGAGCGTCCATGAAGGCAACCTCAATCACAGCTGGGCGCCGAAAAGCTTGCCTAAAAAGTGCAAAGATTCTGTATTTGAGTCACCGAATCTTTTACAAAATCAGGCAAATCCACAGAATTTTTGATGCTTTTAGGCAAAATCCACCGAATCTTTGCAGAAATCAGGCGCGCTTGCAGCGGGAGCAAAAATCTTCCAGTTGCGCCATGGACGCCATGCTTCGCAACTACACAATTCCCAGGTAGAAGAATGCGTAATTAAGTGCGTTGACCAGCGTGTATATGCCGCCAATGACCAGGTAGGGCCAGAAGTGCGCTTTGGATATTGCGAGAAACTCGCGGATAAAAGCAGTTGGCCAGTACCATCCTTTGGTGTGCGAGCCAACTCCGTCAGCCTTAATGCCCAGGTTGTGAGCGTATTCGGCACAACGGAAAACGTGAAAGTCGCTGGTAACAACCGCTGTGGTGAAGTCGCTACCTGCCGCCGAGTCGCTCTTCGCGTCACTACTGGCAGATGTGCTTGTACCGGCGGACGCGTCGTTGCTGGCAGCCGCGTCGCCATCCAGCGTGGAGGTGCGGTCGGCGCGGATCACAGCTAGAGAGTTCCTCAGGTTTTCCCAGGTAGTTGTCGACTTGTCTTCCATGAGGATCGCGTCGGCTGGAACGCCTTTCTCCAGAAGATAGTCGCGCATGGCCTGAGCTTCGGATACAACCTCATCAGCGCCTTGACCACCAGAAACAACAAATTTTCCATGGTGTTGCTGCTTATTCCACAGCTCAAGCGCCTTATCAATCCTGCCTGCAAGCAGCGGAGTTGGTCGCGGACCATCAAGCCCGGCGCCGTGAATAATGATGTAATCGTATTGGCGTCGGCGGGGAAGCATCCGATACACCCACGAATAGAACAGCAAAGCCACAAAGGTAAACGAGAACCACAGGCCCTCGAGCGTAAAAAGTCCCAGTACAAAGACAACAATGTGTCGAGTGTCCGGGTCAAAATAATTCACGATAGACGGCGACGCAATCAGCAGAATAAGGAATCCGGCCATCAAAAACGGAAGCATCGATGTCAGTGAAAATCCGTTATTTCTTACAACAACTATGGTGTTTACCAGCAAAAATACAATAGTCAGGATAGGCGTTAGCAAAACGATGAGAACTAAAGCTATCCCAAGAACATAATTGTTTAGCCTAAATACCAGGAGAATTGACGACCACACAAGGGTTACAAACAGATAAAGTGCGTTGCGGAATTGGCGAGGCTCTTTGATAAAAGAGTAAACAAATAGCGCGCCCGGAATAACAGCCGGAGCCAACAAAAGTGCAAGTGAAGCTATGTATTGCCAGTCAAGGAGAGTGCTAACATCTCTGAGTAAGCTGTCTATTGGCATGCAAAATCCTTCCTTGACCTGTGGATTTCTCCTTTTATAGAGCTTGCTAAAAAGTTCATTTGGCGAGAAACCCGTCTGCCAGAATTCTACCAAAGCGCAGGTGTATACCACTCGGTACCGCTCGCTTACAACACAAAAGTGGACAGTTGCCCATTTGATTCGGCGAACGGTAACCGTTCGCCGATAAGCGTTGTTTCTCATCGGTCGGGGGTTTGTCGAGCGGTATGTTAGCGTACGCATTGTCTACGTGCGCAAATATCGGTTATTTGCAAACCGCATTTCTCGCCAAGTCAAAATTCATGAAAGCCTGCTCAACCTTTCACGGGTTCGTTCTAGCTTTACGCAAAAAAGTACTTGAAAATGTACTTCGCGAGTAATCGTGGGTGATTGCGGGTGCTTGCGAGTATTCGCGAGTGATCGCTCGTGTACGCGAGCTTTCGCAAAAACGTTTATTAGCCTCGTCAGTGTCACGCAAAGGGCGTGCTCCTCCACGAGGTAGGTAGTGTTTCAACTGCAGAAACACAGATTTTAGGAGGGTTTTATGAAGGGTTATGCAATGCTCAAGATCGGCGAGTCTGGCTGGATTGAGAAGGAGACACCAAAGTGTGGTCCTCTGGACGCAATCTGCAAGCCACTTGCGGTCGCAATTTGTACTTCTGACATTCACACTCTGTGGGAGGGCGCAATCGGCGACCGCCACAACATGATTCTTGGTCATGAGTGCTCCGCAGAGGTTGTTGAGGTTGGCGAGTGCGTCAAGGACTTCAAGCCTGGCGACCGCGTCCTCGTTCCTGCAATTACTCCAGACTGGAACTCCCTTGAGGCTCAGGCCGGCTACTCCATGCACTCCGGTGGCATGCTTGCTGGCTGGAAGTTCTCCAACTTCAAGGACGGCGTCTTCTCCGAGTACTTCCACGTAAACGACGCAGACGGCAACCTTGCTCACATGCCAGAGGGCATGGATCCAGCAGACGCTTGCATCCTTTCCGACATGGTTCCAACCGGCTTCCACGCAGTTGAGCTGGCTGGCGTTGAGTTCGGCGACACTGTCCTGGTCATCGGTATTGGACCTGTCGGCCTCATGTCCGTTGCAGGTGCTGCACTTCACGGTGCTTCTCGCATCATTGCTGTTGGTACCCGTCCAGTCTGCGTTGAGGCAGCTAAGGGCTACGGCGCAACCGACTTCATCTCCTACAAGGACGGCCCAATCTGGGAGCAGGTCATGGAGCTCACCGGTGGCAAGGGCGTTGACCGCGTCTGCGTCGACGGCGGCGGCTGCGAGACCTTCGAGGACGCTGTCAAGGCACTCAAGCCTGGCGGAAAGATTGGTAACGTCAACTACCTCGGTTCCGGCGACTACGTCAACATTCCTCGCGTCGAGTGGGGCGTTGGTATGGGCCACAAGGACATTCGTGGCGGCCTCATGCCTGGCGGCCGTCTGCGCATGGAGAAGCTCTCCAGCCTGGTTACTTCCGGCCGTCTTGACCTTCACCCAGAGGTTACTCACCTCTATCACGGTTGGGATCACCTCGAGGAGGCTCTCTTCACCATGCGTGATAAGCCAGCTGACCTCATCAAGCCAGTTGTTGTTATCGACTAGGTAACCAATCAGGTAGCGTGATTTAGTACGTTTAAGCTGGCGAGAAGTTCGGTTTTCTCGCCAGCTTTTTGCGCTGGTGGGCGCCAACGGAGTTTAGGAAGCGGTTGTATTCATGAAAATCCTTGTTGTATCAGGCTTTCTTGGAGCTGGTAAAACCACCTTCATTCAGGAGCTCGTGCGCCGGACTGGGCGTGATTTTGCTATCTACGAGAATGAATATGGCCAGGCAGACATCGATGCGCGTCGCCTGAGGCAGGACTCCGACCTCAAGGTTTGGGAGTCTACCGAGAATTGTATTTGCTGTTCGGGCAAGCAGGATTTTGCGACGTCGGTGCTGACCATTTCAAACACCATTGACCCCGAGTATTTAATTGTTGAACCAACTGGCGTGGCTAAGCTGCAGAGCATTCTTGATAACGTGAATCAGGTGGCCTGGGAACGCATCAGTTTGCTGGCGCCGGTTACCGTGGTCGACGCCGTTTCGTGGCAGAATCAGCGCACCGATTTCCCAGAGATTTTTGACAATCAACTGAGCGCCGCTGCAAGCGTGGTGATTTCCAAGCTTGCTCCAGGTAGCGAGGATGCTGCCGAGCCCATTAAGCAGCTTGCGGCAGAGATGAATCCGCAGGCAGAGGTTATCGCCAAGTCTTCGTATGCTGATATTCCCGACGAGTGGTGGAATGGTCTTCTGACTCGCGCGCTTGACGGTTCTGTCCTTAAAGATCCAGCTAGCGAGAAGGACGAGGGGCCTGACCTGGAGACTATGGCTCTGACTCACGCTGAGCTTCCAAGTCCAACGCACTTGATTTGGCTTTTGGACGCGGCTTCGGCTGGCGTTTTTGGAAAGCTTGCACGCGCAAAGGGTACGCTACCGTGCGGTAATCAGTGGGTCAAGTTTGACCTGGTAGAGCGCGCGTGGGCAATTACGGGCGACGAGCCTCAGGAAGAGTCCAGGTGCGTGTTTATCGGCCGCGACCTGCTGCGTCATGGACTTCGCGAGGTGTTTGTGCCAGCATTTTGGCACGAGCAGTCGGACTTGGCTGACGAGCACGATCACTCGCATTGCGACCACGAGCACGGACACTGTGTACACGAACATTGCGATCACGAGCATGGCCACTGCGAGCATGAGGGCCACGAGCATCACGCGCACGGCGAGCACTGAGCTGCGAGCGCGTAAAACTTGCAACTAAAAAGAGCCTCCGATTGAACTGCCTCCCATTTCTTGGACACCAGAAATAGGAGTCAGTTCAAAACACACCTAAGTCAGATAATCTGTCAAAAAGACGTATACATTACGCTGAAAATAGCTAAAACGTGCAGATTATCTTCATTTGATGTGTAATATGCCCGCAATTGTGCAGAATATCTGTCATAGGTGTGTTCCTTAGAAGCGGAATTTACCTATAGTTAGATTTTTTATATATTCCTATTCATTATTCAGCATATTAAATAAAGTTTATGCATATAAATGTATATCAACAGTGAGACCGCTTAGCTGACTGGCCATCTTGATTAAGAACATGTCGATTCTTCGGCAGAACCTACCAAAGCTGCACTATTTTGCGCGCCAAACGCAAAAGCCGACGCTAACACGCTGCAGAATCATAATCACCCACATCTGAACTGCCTCCCATTTCTTATGTCCAAGAAATGGGAGGCAGTTCAGATGTGGAGGCTCTTTTGCTAGTTCTTAAGCGAATTGAGTGGAGCGGGGAAGCGACCGCCGCGGTGTGCAAGCACGGAGCCTGCAAATTGGCTGACCGGCATAATTGGTGCGGATCCAAAGAGGCCACCAAACTCCAGGACGTCTCCCTCGTTGTAGCCGATAGCTGGGATAACGCGGACCGCTGTGGTCTTGGTGTTGATGACGCCAATGGCCATCTCATCTGCGATGATGCCCGCGATGGTCTCCACGGAAGAATCGCCAGGAATAGCAATCATGTCCAGGCCAACGGAGCAGACTGACGTCATTGCCTCGAGTTTCTCGAGAGAAAGGGCGCCGTCTTGAGCTGCACGAATCATGCCCGCATCCTCGGAAACCGGGATGAATGCGCCGGACAGGCCGCCAACGCTGGACGACGCCATGACGCCACCTTTCTTGACAGCGTCGTTGAGCAGAGCAAGCGCGCAGGTAGTTCCGGGGCCGCCGCATTCGCCGACGCCGATAAGCTCCAGAATCTTAGCGACGGAATCGCCAGCTGCTGGGGTAGGCGCAAGACTCAGGTCTACGATGCCCTTCTCGACACCCAGGCGCCTTGAAGCTTCGCGGCTCATCAGCTCGCCCGCGCGAGTAATCTTGAATGCGGTCTGCTTGATCTTCTCGGCAACGTCCATGAGATTTGCGGAGTCGGGGAGCTCGGCGAGGGCCGCAGCCATAACGCCAGGACCGGAAACGCCCACGTTAATGACGGCGTCTGCCTCTCCGCTGCCGTGGACCGCGCCGGCCATGAAGGGGGAGTCTTCCACCATGTTGGCAAAAACGACCAGCTTAGCGGCACCGTAGCACTGAATGTCAGTGGTGCGACGAGCGGCTTCGAGCACGGTTTTGGCCATGAGCAGGACGGCGTCCATGTTGATGCCCGCGCGCGTAGAAGCGACGTTTACCGAGGAACAGACGCGCGACGTGGTGGCCAGCGCTTCGGGGATGGATGCGATGAGTCGGCGGTCGGCGTTGCCAAGACCCTTGTGGACCAGTGCCGAAAAGCCACCCAGGAAGTCGATGCCCAGCGTCTCGGCCGCGCGGTCCAGCGTGTGAGCAAGCGGGGTCAGGTCTTGCGCCGAGGTACATGCCGCAATCTGTGCGATTGGCGTGACGGAGACGCGCTTGTTGGCAATAGGGATGCCGTACTCGCGCTCCAGATCCTCGGCCACGGACACCAGGTGTTCGGCCTGGCGCGTGATGCGATCGTAGACCTTCTGGCACATGCGATCCAAATCCTCGTCTGCGCAGCTATTGAGCGAGATGCCCATGGTAATGGTGCGCAGGTCAAGGTTTTGCTCGCTGACCATGGCGAGGGTTTCGGCGATTTCCTGTGGAGTAATGTTCATGCGCGTCCTCTCGGAATGCGGTTGTCGTGTGGAGACAAGGCTTGGCTTTTGGCGGACGACCAGCCGCAGGGGTTTCTCGACTATTATACTTAAGCAACAACGATAAACGGGGCAAGTTGCGAGGTAACGTGGCAGAAAAAGTCACCCTAAAAACGATTGCGCGCGAGGTGGGGCTGTCGCCCGCCACGGTTTCGCTGGTGCTGAACGGCCGACCGGTGCGCGTGAGCGACGAGAATCGCCGCCGCATCCTTGACGTTGCCCGCCGCGAGCACTACATTCCCAACCAGATTGCAAGAAGCCTGGTCACACAGCACACGCAGACGCTGGGGCTGATCGTACCGAATATCGAGAGCCGGTTTTTCTCGTCGTTTGCCAAAATGTTGGAGATGAAGTGCCGCCGCCGCGGGTACGCGCTGTTCATTACCAACTCGGATAACAGCACGTCAAACGACGCGGACCTTGTGCGACTGCTGGTCAATCGTGGCGCCGACGGCATCTTTATTATCACGTCCGACGAGGTAGAAGCCTCAAAGCAGCTCATCGCCGACCTAGAGCAGCTGCCCGTGCCGTACGTCATGGTGGACCGAACCATCGACGCGCTCGACTGCGACAAAGTCACGTTCAACAACGAGCTCGGCGGCTACTTGGCCACAAAATACCTGCTAGACCACGGTCATCGACGCATCGCGTGCATGGTCAACACCGCCTCCAACACCGGCTGCGCGCGCCTCAACGGCTACGTTCGCGCACTTGGCGAGAAGGGCCTGGAGCTAGATCAGTCGCTTGTGCTGACCAGCGATTATTACATTCCTGATGCGTATCTCGCAGCTCAGCAGCTGATTCGCGTGAACGCTACGGCGGTTGTTGCAACGTCGGACAACATTGCGTTGGGCTTGCTGCGCTACCTGTACGAGCGCGGTTTGCATGTTCCGCGCGACTATTCTGTTGTCGGATACGATAACAGCATTTCAGACGCACTGTTTGAGCCAGCGCTGACTTCGATTGAGCAAAATGTTGATGAGCTTTCTGATGCTGCACTTTCTATCATGTTCCGCCGTCTGGGCGAGCATGGAGCGGATGTTGTGCAGAGAGCCGCGACGCAAGAAGCCGCGACGCAATCAGCTGCGACGCAATCAGCCGCGACAGGCAAAAATAACGGCATCGAAGCGCAGGATGACAGCGCGTCAATCCAGATAATCCTTGAGCCACGCATGATTGAGAAGAATAGTGTGCGATTTTTGACTTGTTAGCCAGTTTTCTGCATATTTGAGCGTTTGTATTCATTCTGATGCATACGTAATTTTTGGCCGTAAAATTATGTGCCGAAAAAGGTAAAAAACCCGTTTAGTTGGAAATGAAAATTGAAAAATAGACGTTTTATTTCCAACTAAGACGATTTTTTACCGCCTCAAAAACTTTTATCTGGGCAAACGTTGTATGCAGAAAAATGAAATTTCCAACTAAACGGGTTTTTTACCACTTTGGTGTGTATGCGCTTTACTTGGGCACCATTTGGGCACCATTTTGGTTGCATTTTGGCATTGTGGGTACTGTTGGGGGATCATTTTGGTGCTCAAAAGACACCTCAAAAGTCTCCCGTAAAAGAAATTTCAAGAAATCTCACAGTGATAAAACGTTTTATCACTTACAGTAGTATTTGAAACATAGCCGAAGCATCATACTGTTATGTATGTGTTGTTTTATGCGCGCCCAGTTGAGTGCGAACAAAACACTCGCTCAGGTGATGGAAGCAACGAGGTTGCCTAACCTGCGTAAACGCGCAGGCGGCAGCCCAAGAAAAGGAGGAGCACATGGCTCAGCCCGTGTACGGCACACCTTGGCAGACCCTGAATCAGCCTGTATCTGAGGACGAGCTTGCCGGCGTCGATAGGTATTGGCGCGCAGCTAACTACCTGTCTGTTGGTCAGATTTATCTTCGCAGCAACCCTCTTATGAAGGACGGTTTTTCTCGCGAGGACGTTAAGCATCGCCTGGTTGGCCACTGGGGAACCACCCCAGGCTTGAACTTCCTGTTTGGCCACGTCAACCGCTTCATCCGCGACCATAACCAGAACACCATCTTCCTCATGGGCCCTGGTCACGGTGGACCTGCAGGTACCGCACAGTCCCTGCTCGACGGCACGTATCGTGAGCATTATCCATTCATCACCGACGATGAAGAGGGACTCCAGAAGTTCTTCCGTCGCTTCTCTTACCCAGGCGGAATTCCTTCCCATTACGCACCTGAGACTCCAGGCTCCATCCACGAGGGCGGCGAGCTGGGCTACACCCTGTCCCACGCTTACGGCGCTGTCCTGGACAATCCATCCCTGCTGGCAGTCGCTGTTGTCGGCGACGGCGAGGCAGAGACCGGCCCACTTGCAACTTCTTGGCAGACCAACAAGTTCATGGATCCACTGACCGATGGTATCGTTCTCCCAATCCTGCACCTCAACGGCTACAAGATTGCTAACCCAACCATCCTTGCTCGTATTTCCGACGGTGAGCGCGACGAGTTCTTCCGCGGCATGGGCTACCACCCATACAACTTTGTTGCAGGCTTCGACGACGAGGATCACGCATCCATCCACCGTCGTTTCGCAGCTCTTCTCGAGGCTGTCTTCAACGAGATCTGCGCAATCAAGACTCGCGCAGCCGCAGGTGACGCATCCCGTCCTTACTACCCAATGATCATCTTCCGCACCCCTAAGGGTTGGACTTGCCCTCCTTACATCGACGGCAAGAAGACCGAGGGCTCTTGGCGCGCACACCAGGTTCCACTGGCATCCGCTCGCGACACCGAGGCTCACTTCCAGGTCCTTCGCGACTGGATGAGCTCCTACAAGCCAGAGACCCTCTTCACCGAGAAGGGTGCAATCCGTCCAGAGGTTACCGCTTTCATGCCTAAGGGCGACCTCCGCCTCGGCGCTAACCCTAACGCAAACGGTGGCGCAATCCGCCGCAACCTCGTCCTTCCTGATGCAAAGAAGTACGAGATTCCAGTTGCCGAGAAGGGCCACGGCTTTGGTGCTACTGAGGCAACGCGCGTCCTTGGCGAGTACACCGCTGAGCTCATCAACAGCAACCGCTCCGAGTTCCGTATCTTCGGACCTGACGAGACAGCTTCCAACCGCCTGCAGCCTTCCTTCCAGGTAACTGACAAGCAGTGGTTCGGCGGCTTCAACGACGACTTTGAGAACGACGAGCACATCTCCCCAGTTGGTAACGTTATCGAGCAGCTTTCCGAGCACCAGTGCGAGGGCCTGCTTGAGGGCTACACCCTGACTGGCCGCCACGGCATCTGGTCCAGCTACGAGTCATTCGTTCACATCGTTGACTCCATGATCAACCAGCACGCTAAGTGGCTTGAGGCTACCGTCCGCCACATTCCATGGCGCAAGCCTATCTCTGCTCTTAACCTGGTCCTTTCCAGCCACGTTTGGCGCCAGGACCACAACGGATTCTCTCACCAGGATCCTGGTTTTGTTGACATCATGCTCAACAAGAGCTTCAACAACGACCACATTACCAACATCTACTTCCCAGCAGACGCTAACCTCCTGCTTGCAGTTGGCGAGAAGTGCTACACCTCCACAAACTGCATCAACGCAATCTTTGCTGGTAAGCAGCCTGCTCCAACGTGGGTAACTCTCGACGAGGCTCGCGAGGAGCTTGCAGCTGGCGCTAAGGAGTGGAAGTGGGCTTCCAACGCTGAGGCTGGCGAGGAGGACATTGTCCTCGCATCCTGCGGCGATGTCCCAACCCAGGAGCTCCTGGCAGCTCTTGACATGCTTGGCAAGCTGGGCATCAAGGCTCGCTTTGTCAACGTTGTTGACCTGCTCAAGATCCAGAACGCTTCCGAGAACGACGAGGCTCTCTCCGACGAGGAGTTCACCAAGCTCTTCTCGGCAGACAAGCCAGTTCTCTTCGCATTCCACGCATACGCAGGTTCTGTCCGTCGCCTGATTTGGAACCGTCCAAACCACGACAACTTCAACGTTCACGGCTACGAGGAGCAGGGTTCCACCACAACTCCTTACGACATGCTGCGTCTGAACAACATGGACCGTTGGGCACTTGCTGCTGACGCTCTTCGCATGATCGACGCTCAGAAGTGGGCAGATCAGATTGACGAGTGGGAGAAGTTCCGCACCGAGGCCTTCGAGTTTGCTGTCGAGAAGGGCTATGATCACCCAGCATTCACCGACTGGTCTTGGCCAGACGCTTCTGATGCTGATCAGGCTATCTCTGCAACTCAGGCAACCGCCGGCGACAACGAGTAACACGCCGCGACCGCGAGCGCCGCAACCGCGCTAGCTGCGAGCCGCGAGCGCCGCACGCGTAACGTACGAGCTGCGAGCGCCGCAACCGCGCTAGCTGCGAAAACGTGCCTTCCGCCCGGTATCCACTTCGTGTGGGTACCGGGTTTTCTTGTGCGAAAGCGCTGCTAGTGGACGGGGTTTCTCGCCAGACGCGCTGCGCGCCCGACGTGCGCTCAGCGCGACCAGCGCGCGCCTGATACGCGCCTGATTTCTGCAAAGAATCTGTAACGTTTGCCTAAAAATGCAAAAGAAACTGTGGTTTTGCCTGATTTTGTCAAAGAATCTGTATCTAAAATACAGATTCTTTGCACTTTTCAGGCGGGCTCTGAAGTGTGTCCGAAGCTGATTTCAAAAGCCCCTTCTTAAGCGCTCTCTTGGAGCCTGATTTTCTCGCCTTGTTTGAGTAATTTGGGACGTAACTGTGCCCGCGCACCCAAGTGGTAAAAAATGCGTTTAGTTGGGGAATACAGATTTCTGCATACAACGTTTTCCCAGATAAAAGTTTTTAGGGCGGTAAAAAATCGTCTTAGTTGGGAATAAATCGTCCAATTTTAAGATTTCATCCCCAACTAAACGCGTTTTTTACCTTTTTCGGCACATAATTTTAAGCTCAAAAATTACGTATTCATAGGAATGCATTTTATTACACAAATATGCAGAAATCTGATTAGCGAACTAAAGAACGCACACTATTTTTCTCAATCATGCGCGGCTCAAGGATTATCTGAATCGAAACGCTACTATCTGCTGGCTCACCTGCGTTTTCCTGACCTGCTCCGTCAACCTTTGCAGCAATATGACCCGCACACGCCGCTGCTACCTGCGCGCGTGGGTCACCGCTGACGCTACTCGCGGCCCGTGCGACCGGCGCGCTCGTCCAGCTTGGCGCGAACAGCAGCTTTGAACGCGGCAGCATCCGTCATCCACGGAACGTGCTTGCCGCCGATAATGTTGAACGGCTCGTCGCCCTTGGCCAGCAGGTACACCAGCGCCGGGCGAGGGTCGTCGTAAGCAGCGGAAACTGCCTCGTAAATGGCGTCGTAGCGGTCAAGGATAATCTTGTGCGCGGCTCCCTCGGGCGTGGCTTCGGCCATCTGCGCGCAAATCACCGCAGGATCTTCCATGTTGCAGTCCTCGGTGGTGTAAATCATCAGGTCCGCCCACTTGGCCGCCTCTTCGGGCAGCTCCTGGCGACGGTTGTACGCCTTGCCACCGACGGCTCCCATGACCACATAACGGCCATAACCAGGGAATTCCTTAGCAGTTGACGAGAAAAGCTTCTGGTAGGAGAGCTTGTTGTGGGCGTAGTCGACCAAGCCCGTGACCTTGTTGTCAGGCGAGCTCAAGAGCTCCATGCGACCTGGTACCTTAACGTTCATCAGCGGAAGCACGGCGTCCTTCTCGCGAATGCCCAGGTAGTCGGCAACGGTGATTGCCGCAAGAGCGTTCTCCACGTTGAAGAGGCCGGACATGGGCAGTGCGGCGGCGCCGGTCCAAGTTGGCGCGTGCACGGTAAACGTGACCATGCCCTGGTGAGGGGTGATTTCGTCCGCCCAAACGGTTGCGTCTGAATCGGTTGTGGAGAAAGTCAGGACCTTCTCGCACCTCTGCGCACGCTCCATGACCTGGTCAAACATCATCGTGTTCTTGTTGACAACGGCCACGCGAGCAAGGTCAAAAATCTTCAGCTTACTCTCAAAGTAATCTTCAAAAGTAGGATGTTCAACAGGGGAAATGTGATCAGTTCCAATGTTTAAGAACACCGCGACGCTCAGGTTGAGGCCAACCGTGCGGTCGTACTTGAGTCCCTGGCTGGAAATCTCCATGTCAACGTAGGGGAGGCCGGCCTCCGCGGCGTGCTTGAGATGGCGCCACAGCTCAGGGGCCTCGGGCGTGGTGTTGTGCGCGGGCTGCGTGTCCTTGCCGTCAAACACCTCGATGCCGCCGATCACGCCGCACTTGGAGTACGGTTCGTCGCCGTCGAGGATGGCGCGCAGCATATACGAGCAGGTAGACTTGCCTTTTGTGCCCGTAATGCCGATGGTCGTGAGCTTTTTGTCGGGATGCCCCGCAACGCCCGCGGCCGCGTAGGCCATGGCAAGGCGCACGTCATCCACGCGAATGGCGGCCACGTTTGGCGCCACTGCCTGCAGCTTTTCCGCGAGCGACTGCTGGCAGAGGTACGCAATAGCTCCAGCCTCCACCGCACTTGCTAGATACGCTGGCGAGAAACTCGCGCCCTTGCAGACAAACAGCGAGCCCGGGGTGACCTCACGAGAATCGCTTGCAACATCGGTAAGCTGTGCGTTTTGATTAACCGCGTCAAGATGCGCGGTAGTGTACTCGATGTTCTTGCTGGTAAAGAGCGCCAGGAGCTCGTGTAATGTCATCCTCAAAAGTCCTTCGATAGCTGTTTGGCGCAAGCACAGCGCCCCAAAGACAGTATCAATAGTTTAGCCGTCTGCCCCCAATTATGCTGCCGACATCGCAACTTTCTTGGTCCTTGCACGCCAACCTCATACCTTTATGGCGAGAAAATCCTCGATTTTGCTTGACTCGCTGAGAGCTGCGAGGTATAGTACTTGTTCGCACAAGCGTTTACATTGCGGGGTGGAGCAGTCTGGTAGCTCGTCGGGCTCATAACCCGAAGGTCGTAGGTTCAAATCCTGCCCCCGCGACCATAAGAATTTCAAACCCGCCATTGGCGGGTTTTTTGTTAGTAATCAAAACTGCCTTCACGTAGATCGCCTTGGCGGACCGCCTACGAGCTGTAAAAATACCCCTTTACGCGCCAAATCCAAAGTTCAGCAAACGTTGCAACCTCAGCTCAAGACCCTTGTGATGATCGTAGGGATCCAGCATGCGTTGATAATTAGGAGCAGCAGGTGCCAGCTTCTCTACCAGGGCATCTGTTGTCTGTCTCACTGAGCGTAGGGGCTCAGGATGATGTTTGCCTTCGTTTTCGCCACCAGCGATGCACCAGCGAACATCCGAACGCACATGACTCGTATCAAAAGTTTCAACAAAATTAGGGAACCATGTGCTTGGACTTGCCAGAAGATACTGGTCAAAGTGGCAGGTTGTTTGCATCTCAAAGAGACTGCACAAACCCGACAATGAATAGCCAAGCAAAGTAACAGGACACGTACCCTGAGCGGTATGAGTAGCTAGAGCAGCGTACTTCTCGACAGCTGGAAGCACAACGTCCGAAAGAAATTCTCTTCCATATCCTCCAAAATTTGGAGCTTCTGTTCGCACGCTTGCCGCTGGCCAAGGGGAATAGCAGTCTTGATTAGACGGCGCAGTAATGGCAATCCATTGGGGGAGCTTGGTCGCGTCAAGTTTTCCGGAAGAAATAAGGGCAGCTATCTTCGGCATCAGCAGAGAGCCGTGGAGAATTACAAGAAGACCGGGAACTTTGGAGCGTTCTCCGATTGTGATTGTGCTGTCGGGTAGAGCTGCTAAATCCATGAAGTTCCTCGTCTGACCTCGTTTGTTATTGTCTGTTGGTGCCGGCGTCGTCTCGCAAGAGCTACCTGCGGCGACCTGTCTCGCGGGACCACCACCGGCGCCTCGTGCGGAGCACCTCTCCAGGGGAGCGCGCCTGTAGTGATGTAGGTATTTTAAGCATTTTTCAATTCGTTCAGCTTCCCATATCTAAAAAAGTAAGCTAAGATTAACTTTCAAAAAATTCCGCTGCGTCTGCGCGACACGCTTTGTACGTTGTAGTTTGTACGTTGTACGTTGCGCGCAAAAAGCAGCGTCACTTTAGAGAGGTATCGTATGATAAGAAAAGCCGGGCCGTTCCGTCTTTTCATGGGAGTTCTCGTCGCAATTCTGGTGGCGAGTATCGTAATAACTTCAACAATGGGCGCCATTGGCGTGTCCCTGCAAGACGCATACGCTGTGCTGATGCATCATCTTTTTGGTATGCCGCTATCGGAGGCTCTAGCTGCAGGAGGACCTGTCGAGAAGGTCGTCTGGTCGCTGCGTTTTCCTCGCATCATCTTGGGAGTGGTGGCCGGAGCTGGTCTTGCACTTGCGGGCGTTGTCATGCAGGCGTCGGTTCAAAACACCTTGGCGGAACCGTATATTTTGGGCATCTCATCAGGTGCTTCGTGCGGAGCTACCTGTGCCATCATGCTTGGTGCTGGCGCAGTAAACATCGTGGGACTTTCTTCGGTTCCGCTGTTCTCGTTTATTGGCTCAACAATCGCCACGATTGGTGTTCTGTTGTTGGCATCCACCGGCGGACATATGACGTCGTCAAAGCTTGTTCTTTCAGGCATGATTTTGAACGCCCTGTTCACAGCGCTGTCCAACTTCATCATCACAATCGCAGCCAACGCCGAGGGCATGATGGACCTGAAGTTTTGGACCATGGGTTCCTTGGCACGAGCTAGCTGGGGAAATGTTGGCGTTTCTGTTGTTGTAGTACTTCTCGTCAGTGTGTTTTTCTTAACGCAGTTCCGCTCCCTCAACGTGCTGTTGATGGGGGACGAGGCTGCTACAACGCTTGGCCTCAACACCAATTTGTGTAGATGGGCATACTTGACCATTTCTGCGCTCATGGTTGGCACGCTTGTTTCATCAGTGGGAACCATCGGTTTTGTTGGCCTTATCATCCCGCATATTGCGCGCTCGTTTGTTGGGTCCGATCACCGAAGGCTGGTTCCAACTGCGCTGGTACTTGGAGCTATCTTCATTCTTTGGGCAGACGCCTGCGCTCGTACCGTCCTAGGCAATACCGAAGTTCCTATTGGTATTTTGACCGCTGTGGTTGGCGCGCCGTTCTTTGTCTACATCATGGTCGCCCGCAACTATAGCTTTAGGGATGGTGAGTAACATGCGCCTTGACGTGCAAAATGTATCGGTCGCCATTCATAACAAGCAAATCGTAAAGGACGTCTCGCTCAACGTGGCAGACGGCGAGTTTGTGGGCATTTTGGGCCCTAATGGCTCCGGCAAGTCTACGCTTTTGCGAGCAATTTATGGTCTTGGTCGGAGCTATGATGGCAAGATTTTGTGGGACGGACGCGACGCCGCTGAGATATCGCGTCGGGACTTTGCCCGTAAAGTTGCAGTTGTAAGCCAGTTTAACTCGCTGTCTTTTGACTTTACTGTTCGCGAGATTGTGTCGCTGGGACGCAGCCCTCATCAGTCGGCGCTGTCAAAAGAAACTGACCATGACGAGGCAATTGTTTCCGACGTTCTTCAGAAAGTTGGCCTTTCTCGCTTTGAAGACCGCTCGTTTGCCACGCTTTCAGGTGGCGAGAAACAACGTGTAATGCTGGCACGTGCATTAGCCCAGGAACCAGAGTTTCTGGTGCTTGATGAGCCTACTAATCACCTTGATATTACGTATCAGATTGATATTTTGCGACTTGTTCGCAACCTTGGTATCAGCTGTCTGGCTGTTTTGCATGACATTGTGATGGCAGCTCACTATGTTGACCGTCTGTATTTCTTACAAGAGGGTTCCATTGTTTCCGAGGGAGCACCTGAGGACATTGTGACCCCTGAGCTGCTGGCTGATGTGTATGGCGTTGAGGGCATGGTCCGCCCATCAACTGCTGGAAACGGCATCAGCATTGATTACGTGTATTAATCGCCTGTTGAGTATCAACAGATGAATGAAAGGATATCCGATGGATCCTCGTGTAAGTTCAAATCTCTTTACGAGAAGGAATTTTCTGAGCATTGCGGCAGGGTTTGCTGCAACTGCTGCTGGATTGGGCCTTACTGCGTGCAACAATGCAACGTCTAGCCCATCTACCTCGACTACTGAAGAAAAGAAATCGGCCAATACGAGCTATCCAGTATCGTTCAAGCTCTATGACGGTGACGGCAATGAGTTTGAGGCAAAGTTTGACAAGGCTCCTGAGAGCGTTGTTACCTTGACAGATTCCGCCGCTGAGATTCTGCTGCGTCTGGGCCTTGGCTCCAAGATTATTGGCACAATTAAGCCTGATGCGCCAATGCCTTCTGACATTGCTGACGAGTATGCGAACATCAAGCAGCTGGGCGATAAGAAGAGCCTTTCTCGCGAGGTTGTTGTTGCCGCTAATCCAAACCTTATTGTGGGACGCTCACGTCTCTTTACTTCAAAGGATCAGACTACTCCAAAGGACTACGCTGACCTAGGCATTTCTGTCTACACACAGCTGGCATCTTCTGAGCAGGGCGATCCAACGCTTGCCGGAATTATCTCTGATATTAAGAACCTTGGATCTATTTTTGACGTTCAGAGCAATGCCGACACCTATACCGCTGACCTGCAGAAGCGCCTTGATGTCATTAACGAGCGCGTTAAAGCACACGAGAAAGACGCAAAGAAGACCATGCTGGTCATGACCAACCTCAAGGACGGTACGTTTGGTCTCTTTGGCGGTAGCGAGAAGAGCCTTGAGTTTACTATCATCGACCAGCTTGGAGCTACTCCTGCAACAACTCAGTCTGCAAATGGCCTGACGTATGAGAATCTGATTAAGTTCAATCCTGACGTCATTATTTACGTCACCGCAGAGCGCAATAAGGCAACTGACGCCGCAGCTAAAGACACCCTCCTAGGCGAGAGCTCCCTGCAGAACGTCCCTGCTATTGCTAATAAGAGCATCGTAGAGATTCCATATTCTGAATACATCGACTACTCGCCACGTGCATTTGATTCTGCCGAGAAGATCCTTGAGGTTCTGTATCCTCAGAAATAGAGGCGTTTGAACATACGACGCCGTTTGAATATGTGTACCGCAGAGACCACGCAGGATTTTGTTTCCTGCGTGGTCTTATCTATATACTATTGAAAGAAATAAAAAAGAGATTCCTAAACAGATAGAAGAATCCTTATGAACTATGTCCAAAAAGTTCCTGTTGCTATTTGTGGTGTTGCATTAGGTTTTGCGGCACTTGGAAATCTTTTTAAGACTTCTTTCGAAGGCTTTTATCTTGCCTGCGGCATTATCTCTATTGCTCTTTTAGCTCTCTATACCCTCAAATTTATGGTGTCTACAAAAGTTGTGTTACGAGAGCTCTCTGATCCGATTGGACTTTCAGTTGCCGCAACATATCCGATGGCAGTTATGCTGATTTCGGTGTATATGAAGGCCGATATTGGTGATGCAGCACAATTATTTTGGTTTGCAGGAATTGCGTTACACATTCTGTGCATAGCTCTATTTACTTCTCGCTATATTGCAAAATTTAATTGGGAGAATGTGCACGCTAGCTGGTTCATTGTGTATGTGGGAATTGTTGTTGCTAGTGTTACGGCGCCGGCGTTCAACTTTGAAACAAGTGTTGGCACGGTTGCATTTTGGTTTGGATTTATCTGCCTTGTGGTGCTTTTGATAGTTGTAAGCATAAAGTATGTTAAATATGGGCCGGTGCCTGATTCCGCTGAGTCACTCGCTTGTATTTACGCAGCCCCAACAAGCCTTTGTATTGCAGGATATATTCAATCTATTACGCCAAAGTCCGTTCCGTTTCTTTTGGTTATGCTGGCAATCGCTTCAATTATTTATGTAGTTTCTTTTGTGTGGTGCATCAGGTGTCTTACTAAACCATTCTTTCCCAGCCACGCCGCGTTTACTTTCCCCTTTGTAATTTGTGTCGTTGCGCGTACGCAGACGTCAGCATACCTGGCTGAACTCGGCCAGCCCCTCCAATGGCTTGACGGAATAGCCACTGTTGAAACGTTGCTTGTAGCAGGGCTTTGCATTGTTGTGCTTGTACGATTACTTGCGTACGTGCGTGATCACACTTTGTCTTAAGAGGGACGAAAGAGACGAGTAGTTTGAGGTGATGTTTTGCATTTGTTTTGACAAGAGCTATTGTCTAAAGGTAATGAGAACTTCAAGTATTTTGTCGTCAGGTTTTTATTATTTTTTGCATTTTGTGTTTGCAATATAAACCATTACTACCGCATCAATCGCAATAATACTGCCCGCAATGATTGCTGTTGTGTTTGGTATATTTGGACCAAGTAGTGCCATGAAAAAGAGTACTAACGCACTTATAAGCGTGCCAATACCCGCTACAAAACAGAGCTTTTTCTCGTCTATTGCTTTCTTTTCATCTTCAGTCATTGTGTTAAATCCAGCAATTGAAATAGCACCATGACCAGATAGAAGTACAATAGACCAAATGCCAAGAATTGCGGTTAAAGACCACGATATAACTGAATATAGCATCATATACACTCCAATCAGGAACGAACTGCTTGTTAATTGAATTATACGACTTCGAATTTAATTGGGTAATTGAATAATGCGAGTCCTTTCATCGCTATGTTCGTTAGCAATGACATAGTCTTCTACTGTCCAATGTAGTACCCACTTAGATTAGTTTTAGAAAAGAATAGGAAGCTTGGTAAACATGAAAGCAAAGTGAGCTATTAACCTCTTGTAGCTTTATAAACGGCTTCTATCGTGCCTCATTGCAAAGAATTATTTACGCTTCTAAATTTTCTTCTACCTCAAAAAGAATCCTGAGGGCTTCCTTGTATTTCTCGACACGTTTTAAGTCCTTCTTAGTGACCTTTTCTAGGCGGGACAAGTTTGAGTTGTGTTGTAGATCGTAAATTTTCACGTGTCGTGCAATATTATTTTTGCTTAGGTGGCGAATATAGTCCATGTACTCGACTTTGGGATCGTGATTCAAGAGAAGCAGAGCTTCAATAACCTCCTCATTCATTCCAGCTGCACGAATATTATCTACCGTGTAATTTGTGTCTTCTAGAACATCGTGCAGAAGCGCCACACAAGTCTCGGTTTCTTGACCCTCCCCGAAACGCTCAGCAAGACTGATGGGGTGGAAGATGTAGGGGATTCCTGCTTTGTCAACTTGGTCCTTGTGTGCTTCAAAGCAGAGCTTCATCGCAGCTTTAGTCATGGGTGTGTAATACATGAAGCCTCCTAGCATCAATGAGCAGCTTCTATGCTGATAGATTTATTTGATTAGTTTGGTTTCTTCTATTTTACGAGTTTTTGCTCTCTAAACCATAAGCTCTCTGAGCATCTGCCCATACGCTGTCGAGTCGCTGGTCATGCGCTCGCAGTGGTCATAGCCTTTCCAGATAGTTAACTTGGCCTCGGGATACACCTTAGGCAGGACCTTCCTTGCACGTTTCAAGTCAAAGTCCTTCTCGCCATACGTGAAGATGCAGCGGCGTTGTACATCGGGGCTAAGGGCAGGCAGGTTAACGTTACTGCAATCGTGAATGATGTTCTGGATGCTTTGGTCACTCATCGCAATAAAGTGTTCTGACATAGGTTTAGCTGCAACTTTTCCGTAAAGTTGTTCCATCTTTTGCACGGATAACTCGGGGTCTGCAATGGCTTTGCGGTGCTTGGCAAGAAACACTTTCTTGAGCACAAATTCCATCGTTGAGGCCAGGAATCCACCCGTCCAGAAGCTTGTTCCCTCAAAGAAGAGGTGGTCAAAGGCCAGATCGGGGAACTTGAGGAGCTCAGATAGAACTACGCCGCCAAGGGATGCGCCAAAACCCAGGGAGAGATGGGTTATGTTGTGCTTCAGCAACCAGTCATGAATCTGCGCAGCTTCTTGAGAGGCTGAGACATATTCCGTTGCGTCTTCCTCCCCGTGGGCAGCAAGATCTGGAATCAGATAGCGCAGGTCATCGCCCATGTTACTCACAAGAACTGTTTTCATTCCCTCCGCAGACGAGAGCATGGGATGAATTAGCAACACGGTAGGTGTGCTTTGAGTACAAGTCTTGGGCTCAATGAGGTGCATCTTCATGGCAGTTCTCCCTCTGTTGTTCACCTGCGATTATATCCCTGTCAATCGCGTGAGTTTGCTGTTTGTTCACCAAAGCTGACATTTTCCGTGAACGGTATGGGTGGAGCTGAAGAGTGCAAATATAAGAATACATTTAAAGATTGGTATTTAGCCCTACATGCACATTAAAACACCTGATTATCATAAGGTCTATCAAAAAATTATTCAGTCATTCTTTATTTTGATGATAATATTTAAATGAAACATAAATAAGGAGGTTTATCATAGAAATCATGCAGAAAAATAAACCCTTTCTGGTTGTGTCCCGAAAAGTGGTGTAAGCAAGCATTTCAGGTGTTTAAAAGAAGTGCGGTTATTTCCTAAAATATAGTCACCACAACCAATTCAGAAAGGAAATAACCGCAATGCAAACTCTACACGAAACTGAGCTCACCTACACGCAAGATCACAAATTAGATTTAAACGGTATGGCACGAACACTGCTTGAAGACTTAGTAAATACGGTAATGGTTGAACAAGTAGAAGAGCTTGGTTGTGTTCGTAATGGTTACCGTGAGCGAAAGCTCGTAACTTCAGTTGGTACTCTTACCTTAAAAATTCCTAAACTCCGTGAAGGAACCTATTTTCCTGACGATATCGTCAGTAAGTGGAGCAGGTGTGATACAGCCCTTGCAAGCTGTATCTGTGATATGTGGACCCAAGGTATTTCAAGCAGAAAGGTAGAAAAAGCACTGAGTGAGCTTGGTGTTGAAAAGATCAGCAGAAGCAGAGTCTCGAGACTTGTTAAGTCTTTAGATGAAGAGGTAGATGACTTGAGACACAGCTCTTTGTCTTTTGACAGATGGCCTTACCTTTGGCTTGATGCGACCTATATTCCTATAAGAGAAGCAGGACATACAAGCAAGCGTGCTGTTGTTATTGCAGTAGCAGTAAACACAGAAGCTAAAAGACAAATCATAGGGCTTGAGTGTATAGATACTGAGTCGTATCTGTCCTGGAAAGACTTTCTTATCTCTTTGAAAGAGCGAGGACTTGGTGGTGTAAAACTTGTTATCTCTGATGCCCACGCTGGTCTTGTAAGAGCAATCGGCGAGGTACTCACAGGCGCTGCCTGGCAAAACTGTCTTTGTCACTTAGAGAGAAATGTCTTTGATAGATGTAGAACAAAAGCTCAGGGAAAAGCAGTTATTGCTGCTATGAAGCATACCTTCGAAGCTAGTGATACTGATTTGGTACGAGGAGGCTTTGAGCACCTCTATGAGGTGTATGAAAAGATAGATCCAAAAGGAGCACATCTTCTAGAAGAGTCAGAGCCCTATGTACTGACCTACCTAGACTTTCCAAAAGAACACGCTCACTGGATACGTACAAACAATCTCTGTGAAAGACTCAACAAAGAGATAAAGAAGCGTACACGTGTTGTTGGAGTATTTCCCTCCAAGCAAGCTATGCTTCGCCTTGTAGGAGCGGTATGTATCGATCAAAACGAAGAGTGGTTTGTAGCAACTCACTTCATGGACAAGCACTCTCTTCTCTTTGAAGAACCCCCAAAGAGAGAGTCATGTACACAAGAGACTATCGACCATCTCTTACAAGTAATTGATAGTGACTTTAACGCTTGTAAAGAGGTGGCATAATGTAGGCTAGAAGGCAGTAAGGAAATAGCCTTACACCACTTTTTGAGACGTAACTCCCTTTCTGCGGTGGGCAGGCGGAAAGAATTGGCTCACAAAATATTTACCACTCCTTATTGGAGATCTTGATTACAACGATTATCACGAGCCTTTCTTAGGCGGTGGTTCAGTATTTTTCAATCTTCTTCCTAATAATCCTCACCTTTCAGACTCTAATGAAGAGTTAATTAATTGTTATATAGGATTACGAGATAACTCCGATCAAGTAATCGAGCAATTATCTAAATGGATAGTTTCGGAAGAAGATTATTATAAAATTAGAAAATTATCACCTACTTCGGCGCCGATAAAGTCAGCAAGATTTATCTATTTAAATAGAACGTCATATAACGGTATTTACAGGGTGAATAAAGACGGTCACTATAATGTTCCGTATGGACATAATGACCTATACAAATTTGATTTTGATAGGTTAATTAATGCTAGTAATGCATTACAAAATGTTGACATTCAATGTTTGGACTATTTATTAGCGTTAGATAAAGTAAAAACTAATGATTTGGTATTTATTGATCCGCCATATACAGTATCGAAAGATAAGAACGGTTTCATACAATACAATCAAAAATTGTTTTCTATCGAAGATCAATTTAAATTAAGGCAAGCGATTGATCGATTAAATTCAATTGGAGCTTACTTTATTTTAACAAATGCTGCACATGAAAAAATCGCAGAGATCTTTGATGGAATAGGCGTAAGGTATGAACTTAATAGAAATAGCCTATTAGGTGGAAAAAACGCTAAACGTCAACAGATTCAGGAATATGTGTTTACGAATATTCAAAGCGGAGGTTGCCATGGTGTGGAGTGATGAAATTGTTTCTGATGTAGATTTAGAAAAAGCAAAAAAAGATCGCGTCAACTCATATATTTTTAGAAATGAAGTTGAGGAAGCTCGTCAACGATATATTGATGATGGCTGGGAATTTGTTAAAGAAATGAAGAACAGAAGGGTTAAGCTAAAAAAAGAGAAGCCTTTCGATGAACAATTTGAAAATCGAGTTTGGATGACTCTGTATAAATTAGGTTTTACAGAGATGAATAAATCTAGGAAATTTACTATCCCTTATAAGGAAAATGGTAAGGAGTCAAGTAAACAGATCGATGTATTTGCAGCCGATGATGAAATAATACTTCTTGTCGAATGTAAAAGCGCTACAAAGCCAGGAACGAAAACAAATTTTAAAGAAGCGATTGAATCAATTGGTGGATATCGTAAGGGTGTATTTAATACGCTAAAAAATCGATATCCTAATCATAAAATGCTTTGTGTGTTTGCGACTGAAAATTATGAAGTTGGTAGTGCAGATTTAGGTCACTTAAAAAACCAAGGTATTCAGTATTTTAACGAAAATACAATTCAATATTATGATTCACTTGGAAAACAACTTGGGAAATCAGCTAAATATCAATTGCTGGGTAATCTTTTTGCTGGTAAAGATATCGATGGAATGGACACCACTACTGCGGCGATTAAAAGCAAAATGGGAGGTATGACTTACTTTTCATTTACAGTAGAGCCATATAAATTATTGAAGATTGCATATATTTTACATCGAAATAGCGCTCAGCCAGAAGAAGTCTTACCAACGTATCAAAGGTTGATTAAGAAAAAAAGATTGAACGAAATTCAAAAGTTTGTTGATAATGGTGGTTTTTTCCCAAATTCAATCATTATAAATATTGATGAAAATACCCCTAATTTTAAGCTTGCGAATAAAGAGAATCAGCCACCGAATTCTGATTCAAGGATTGGTCTTTTAGAGCTTCCTCATAAATATCGATCGGCGTATATTATCGATGGTCAACATCGATTGTATGGATATGCGGATAGTAAATATGAATCTAAAGATTCTATCCCCGTTGTAGCTTTTTATAACATGGATAAAACTCAACAAATCAAAATGTTCATGGATATTAATGAGAAACAAAAGGCTGTTCCTCAGACATTACGTACAACATTAAATTCTGATTTGTTGTGGGACTCTAAAGATATTTCTGAAAGACAAAAAGCATTAAGATCTCGAATTGCTCAAGATTTAGGAGAGTTAAAGAAATCTCCTCTACATGATCGAATCATTGTCGGAGAAAATGAAAAGTCTCCAATGCGACAAATTACACTACCTTTTATTGATTCAGCAATTGATAAGGCAGACTTTTTAGGTAAATATAAAAATAACGATATGATTGAAGATGGATTATTTGAATACAATAACATTCAAAAATCTTACGATAAATTGATGTCATATTTCATAGGATGTCTTTCCTTCATCAAAGATGAAAATCAAGATGAATGGGAACTGTCTGCAAACGAAGGTGCAATTTTTACGGTTAACGTTGGCATTAGTGGACTTATAATGTTGCTAGCTGATATTTTAAAATATCTTCGGGATAGATATGAATTTGATATTAGAAATACTGATATTGAAAATTTAATTGAAGAAAGCAAAATTTATTTAAAGGCTGTCGTAAATTATGTTTCAGGATTAGATTCCGAAAAAAGAAAAGACATTAAGAAAACTTATGGAGGAAATGGTCCAAAAAACTGTTTAATGCGATACAGGGAAGCAGTTTTTAATCAATTTTCTGATTTTTGTCCCGACGGACTTCAAGAGTGGATTAGGGACAATAACATGCAGTATAACGAAGAAACAAGAAACATGCTCCAATATATTGAAGAAAGGATCGCTTCAGATTTTGAATCGATTTTGAAGAGAGAGTATGGAGATGGCTGGCTGATTACTGCGTTGGATAAACCCATCTATCAATCATTGTCAAAGAGAGTTTCAGAAAAGTTTTATGAGACAAAACAACAAGTTGAGCCATGGGAAGTTGTTTGTTTGGGAGAGTGTAAAAAAATAGCTGTATGGTCAGCAAATTGGACCAGAATTTTTAAAAAATACTTCGAAAACTTGATTGGAGATGGAAAATCTCATAATAAAAAAGATTCAACTCAATGGATGGAAAAATGTGATGAGATTGCTAAAAACCTCAATTCAATAAAAAGTTATAGTGTCAAAATGGAAGAGTACAAACTTGTTAAATCATATTACGATAAACTTAAAGCACTAGATCCGGTAGATTAACAAGTTAATTTAAGCTCTAAGAGAGGACTATTAGCTCAAGGCCTCTCTTAGAGCTAATAGAATTATTCGATTTATCTCTGCTCTCGCATAATCATTTCATTGAGTAACTCTAAAAACTCCTCATAGTTTTTTGATTTAATTAGACGAGTTACATTTGCAGGTTCAGAGAGTACCTGAATCAGACTATCAAATAAAATCCTAAATGAAGCTCTGTCGTGCTCACTGAGTCCCATAAGCATGATGATATTTACTTTTTGGCCATCCCAGTCCATTGGTTTCTGGTTGATAACTACGGACAAAAAAGAGCGCTCAGTTGAGGCGGACATTGAATGTAGCATAGCAACTCTATTGCTAAAAGCGGTTGGGGAGAGAGTTTCTCTCTCTAGTACTTCTTTAGCGTAGTTCTCTGCACAGAAACCAACAGAAGAGCAGGTTTTTACAATAGTTCGTATAAGTTCCTCTTTAGTAGCAGCATACAGCTCCTCTTTACTCTAAAACTTTTTTATAAGGTAAAAAAATTTCAACGAGCCTATTCCCTTACCTTAGGAAATAGGATAATTGGAATCTCTAAAGCATAGGAACACTATTGATGTTGTAAGAAGTAATTTGGCTGTATTTCTGATAGAGAGAAGGACAAGATATGTCTAAACATCTTGAGGTTCTTTTGGTTTGTGGTTCTGGAGCAAGTAGTGGTTTTATGGCGGTCAACATGAAGAAGGTTGCTGCAGAACACGATCTTGATATTTCCATCACCGCAAGAAGTGAGGCCGAGGTTGAGAGCTACATTGATTCTATCGATGCTTTGATGATTGGTCCCCATCTTAAGTATCTGGCTGATGAGCTTAAAGAAAAATATGCCGATAAGCCTGTTCAAGTGATTCTTATGGACCCCGCATATTATTCAACCCTAAATGGCGAGAAAGCCCTCAAGCACCTTATTAAAACAATTCGTGAAGCGAATGCTCAGTAATCTGACGATGAACTAAATCATATGGCACTCAGATTTGTCATAAAAGATTTGTTAGTAATATGCCCTTAAGGAGGCTACAGCTGTGAATAAGCTCATTGACTGGCTTCAGACGAGCTTCTCGCCAAAAATGAACAAGATTGTTCAGAACCCTTGGATTCTTACAATTAAGAATTCTGTATTGCAGGCACTTCCTCTTATCTTCTTAGGTTCTATATTTAGTTTGCTTACAATTCCAATGAATTATTTTGAGTGGTGGCCAAACTTCTGGACACCTTACGGTTGGACCTTTGGCATTGTCGGTCTGATTGTTGCATTTTTGATTCCTTACAATCTGTTGATACTTAAGGAGCACAAGCGCTCGGCAGTTAATGCGGGTATTGCTGGTGTTATTTTGTTTTTGATTTCTTTAAATCCACAGTTTGTGGCCGATCAAGCAGCTATGATTGCAGCAGGAGAATCTACGTGGTTCCGTATTTCTAATATTGGCGGCTTTGGCGCTGGCGGAATGTTTTTGGCTATTGTTGCCGGTCTTGTATCTGCAGCAGTTCTCAATAAGTTTGCTAATTTTACATTTTTTAAGGAAGACTCTGTAATTCCTGATTTTGTAAAAGACTGGTTTAACTCTATGCTGCCAATTGGCATCGTAACTGTTTTTGGTTGGATTCTTACCGATCCAAAGTTTTTGAACCTTAACCTGTATCAACTGGTTGTTAGCTGCTTTATGCCACTTCAGAATATTGTTAACTCACCTGTTGGTCTTGTAATTGCAATGTTCCTTTTCTGTTTCCTGTATTCTATGGGCGTTTCTTCCTGGGTTTTAACACCAGTATTTACCCCAATCCTTCTTGCAAACGCCGAGGCAAATGGCGTTCTTGCAGCCGCTGGTAGTGCAACAGCATCAAATCTTGCAGTCTTTACCGATGCATTTGTGTACTCTGGATATCTCTGGATTGGTGGCATTGGCTGCACGTTATCTCTTGTCCTTCTGATGGCATTCTCTGCTAAATCAAGTCAGCTCAAAGCACTTGGTCGTGCTTGCCTTGTACCTGCAATTTTTAACATTAACGAGCCTTGTGTATTTGGTGTGGTTGCGTGGAATCCAATCATGATGATTCCAATGTGGCTTCAGGGCATTGTTTTACCACTTGTTGCATACGTATTTACTAAGGTAATTCCACTAGGTGCTATTCCTTCGATGCTCTTTAACATGTGGTATTGCCCATTCCCAATCGCCACATTTCTTACCTGCGGAACAGTAGGCAGTATTGTTCTGATGCTAATTATCTTTGTTGTGTCTGGTCTTATTTGGATGCCATTCTTTAAAACATACGATAAGCAGCTTGTTGATGCTGAGACCGCAGAAACTGAGTCCGATTCAGATGACGATTGGTCGTTCTAAATCTATAACCTGCGCCTGAGACTACATTTCAACTTGTAGTCTCAAGCAATCTTATGCGCTCTTTAGAGTCCAGAGGAGAATTTCTTATGGAAGAAGAAATTGATAAGACCACCCAGGATGCTATGACCATCCTTATTGCTGCCGGCGAGGCTCGCAATGAATGCAAGCTTGCTTATGAGGCTGTTGCTGCTGGAGATATTGTGCTTGCAGAAGAAAAAATTGCTGCTGCAGATGCAAAGATTCTTGAAGCTCACCATGTTCAGACCGATCACATTCAAGGTGTCTTTCAGGGAGAAAAGCAAGAGTACAGTCTTCTGTTTTCACATGCCCAGGACACGCTCATGGTCATTTATTCTGAGATTATTACTGCTAAACAGCTTGTCCAAGTTTTTAAGTCCTTTGATGACAGGATTAAGAAGTTGGAGGAGCGCTAAATGGGAGCAAAGCCTCAGGTAAGGCATAGTTTCCCAAAGGATTTTCTTTGGGGCGGTGCTTTTGCGGCTAATCAGATGGAGGGTGCTTGGCAAGAAGGCGGTAAGGGTCCTTGCGTAAGTGATCTTAATGAGTACAAGTCAAATGTTCCGCTTGACGAGAAATACAATGGAGAAGAGACTACTCAGAAAGTTATTGCAGCTCTTGAAGCTACTGATAGGATTTTTCCTAAACGTTGGGGCATTGATTTCTATCACAACTTTGAGGAAGATTTAAAGCTTCTTGCAGAGCTTGGTTTGAAGACGTTCCGAACTTCAATTAACTGGTCACGTATTTTTCCTAACGGGGATGACGCTGAGCCTTCTGAAGAAGGATTAGCTTTTTATGACAGGCTTATTGATGCAGTTATTGCTAACGGCATGGAGCCTATGATTACCTGCTCTCATTATGAAATGCCTGTTGCATTAACGCTTAACTACAAGGGTTGGGCTTCTCGCGAACTGATTGATCTTTTTGAACGCTACTGCAAGGTTTTATTTGACCGTTATCACGATCGAGTTAAGCTGTGGATTCTTATCAACCAAATCAACCTTGTGTCAGTTGAGTCTTTCAACCACCTTGGAATTTGTGCTGATAAGGTAGATAACCTTGCAGAAGCTAAGTACCAGGGAGTTCACAACGAGATGGTAGCGTGTGCTCGCGCCACTCGTTATGCTCATGAAAACTACCCCGAGCTCCAGATAGGCATGATGCTATGCGGTGGACCAGATTATCCATCGTCAAGTAATCCTGAGGACGTTCTTGCTTGCTATAGGCATAATCAAATGGAGTTTTATTACTCTGATGTGTTGCTCAGGGGTCGGTATCCAGGATATGCTTTGCGCTTCTTTGAAGAGAATGGTTTTGACATTCAATTTGGC
Source organism: uncultured Atopobium sp. (assembly GCA_963518165.1). Lineage (GTDB taxonomy): Bacteria > Actinomycetota > Coriobacteriia > Coriobacteriales > Atopobiaceae > Lancefieldella. The sequence goes on along the minus strand of CAUQHX010000004.1, from coordinate 19,953 downwards.
GAGAATGACCTTGAAGATTTAACAAATACCGCCGACTTCATGAGTTTCTCGTATTACTATTCAAGCGTTTGTAGTGCTCAGAGCTTTGCAGATGGAAATAAAGATTTTTCCAATCCTAATCTTCCTGCAAATCCTTGGGGCTGGTCTATTGATCCTCTTGGGCTGCGTTACACCCTCAATATCTTCTACGACCGCTATCAGTGTCCAATTTACATCACAGAAAATGGCATTGGCGCTTTTGACAAGCTTGAAGACGATGGAACAATTCATGATCCGTATCGTGTTGAATATTTCAGAGCACATGTTGAACAGATGCTTGAAGCTATCAGTGATGGTGTAGATTTGCGCGGCTATTATGCATGGGCACCAATGGATATTGTGAGCTGCTCTTCTTCGGAGATGAGCAAGAGGTACGGCTTCATCTATGTTGATCAGGATGACCTAGGAAACGGAACAGGTCGTCGCATCAAGAAGGATAGTTTCTCTTGGTATCAGCAGGTAATTAAAACCAACGGAGAAAAGCTGCAATAGAGTTTTTCTTTTTTGAAATCGATGAGCCCGTTTGATGATTTGTATCAAATGGGTTCATTTTTTGTTGTTATCAGCATGAAATTGGCGTGTATGTGGGACACTACATAACAGCACATACTGACCGGTCAAGAAAGGAAGGCTCATGGCATACGAGTCTCGCGAAGAAATTGACAGCAAATATAAGTGGGACCTGTCCTCAATGTTCCCCAGCGATGAGGCATTTGAGGCTGGACTCGAGGAGCTCAAGGCTTACTGCCCAAAGCTGCTTGCATTTAAGGGTAAGATTTCCACCTCCGCACAGGCTCTTCTGGAGTTTCTGCAGCTTGAGGACAAGATGACCCTTCTGCTCTACAAGATTATCAACTACGCCGAGCGCAAGAGTGACGAGGATACCCGCGTAGCCAAGTATCAGGCATACGTCGCAAACGCTACCAGCGTATATACGCAGGTTGGCGAGGCAACTTCTTGGTTTGCCGCAGAGCTTCTTGCAATTCCAGCAGAATCTGTCGAGAAGTTCTATGCAGAGGTTCCAGCTCTTGAGTTTTATCGTCGTAAGTTCAACAAGATCTTGAACCAGCGTGAGCACACTCTTTCTGCTGAGGAAGAGGCTCTTTTGGCACGCGCTGAAGAGCTTGCTGTTCAGCCAACCAACATCTTCTCCATGTTTGATGACGCGGACCTTACCTTTGATGACGCAGTTGATTCTGAGGGTAAGACCCATAAGCTGACCAGCGGCTCATTTGTTCCTCTGCTGATGGATGGAGACCGCGTCCTGCGTGAGTCCGCATTCAAGCAGCTTTACAGCCGTTTTGGTGAGTTCCGCAACACTTCCGCTGCAATTCTGACCAGCCAGGTTAAGAACCTGCAGTTCTTCTCGTCATCTAGAAAATATGCAAGCTCCCTTGAGGCCGCTCTTGCAGAGAACGAGATTCCTGTTGAGGTTTACAACAACCTCATTGACGCTGTTCACCAGAATTTCCCAGCGTTCTACAAGTACGTTGACCTGCGCAAGCGCGTCATGGGCTTGGATGAGCTGCACTTCTGGGACGTCTACACTCCTCTTGTTGATGATGTTGACATGAAGTTTACCTACGAGGAGGCTTGCGACCTTATTGTTAAGGCGCTGGCACCTATGGGCGAGGAGTACGTCAGCCTGGTCAAGAAGGGCCTGGAGAGCCGTTGGGTTGACGTGTACGAAACCCCAGGTAAGCGCTCTGGTGCTTATTCCGCAGGTGGTAAGGGCATGAACCCTGTCATGCTCCTCAACTTCCAGGGCGGCCTCGACGACGTCTACACCCTCATTCACGAGATGGGTCACTCCCTGCACACGTATTTCTCGTCCCACAACCAGGAGATTACCTACTCCGACTACTCCATCTTTGTTGCAGAGGTTGCATCTACCTGCAACGAGGCGCTGCTCTCGCACTACTTGCTTGAGCACGAGACCGATCCTGCGCGTCACGCGTACATCCTCAACCACTTCCTTGAGGGCTTCCGTGGCACCATCTATCGCCAGTGCATGTTTGCCGAGTTTGAGCGTGACATCAGCCAGATGAACGCTGACGGTGTGGCTCTGAACGCCGAGGTTCTCTCTGAGCGTTACGGCAAGCTTTGCGCAGAGTACTTTGGACCTGGCATTGAGCTGGACGAAGAGATCAAGCTGGAGTGGTCGCGCATCCCTCACTTCTACTACAACTTCTACGTCTATCAGTACTGCATTGGTTTCTCGGCAGCTATTGCCCTGTCTCAGCGCATCCTTTCTGAGGGTGAGCCTGCGGTCAAGGACTACATCGGCTACCTGTCCGGCGGTTGCTCCAAGACTCCAATCGAGCTGCTCCGCGGCGCTGGCGTTGACATGGCCACTCCAGACCCCGTTAACGCTGCGCTCAAGTACTTCGGCGAGCTTGTCGATCAGCTTGAGCAGGAGCTCAACTAGGCGCGAGTTAGGCGTACAACAAAGGAGGATTTATGCAGGCACGATTTGTTCACCGCTGCACACATGTTTTGGATAACGAGAAAACCGTCGAGTTCTACAAGAAGGCTCTGGGATTCCGTGTTGACCGCGTTAAGGGACCAGAGGACGGTTCTTGGACCAACACGTTTTTGGTAAACGACTGGTCTCCTTTTGAGTTGGAGCTCACGTGGAACCGCGGTTGGGTAGACCCTTACGATAATGGTGGAAAAGACACTCACATTGCGTTCCGCGTTGACGATTTTGATGCGTTCCACGCACTTCACGAGGAGATGGGCTGCATTGTTAAAGAGAACCCAAAGATGGGTCTCTACTTTATCGCAGACCCTGACGGCTGCTGGATTGAGATCCTGCCAGAGAAGTAAACATGACAAATTACGGTTTACTTGCAAAACAGATTGTCTCGCTTGCCGAGGTTGACGCTCACTGGCTGCCGGTGTTGTCTAACACCGCAGCTCTTCTGTGGGACGCGCTTGACGACATCAACTGGGCAGGGTTCTACTTGGTAGATCTCGCCACGGTATCGGGCGTGGAGCCGGATGCGGACTTGGAATCGGGTGCAGCCCCAAGCGCCCACGAGCTGCGTACTCCCGAGCTGCGCCTAGGACCGTTCCAGGGCAAAGTTGCCTGCGTGCGCATTCCGTTTGGACGGGGAGTGTGCGGTACCGCCGCGGCAACAAAGACAAGTCAGCTGGTAGAGGACGTGCACCAGTTTCCTGGGCACATAGCGTGCGACTCTGCATCCAACTCCGAGGTGGTCGTTCCTATCGTCAAGGATAACCAGGTAGTTGGCGTGCTGGATATTGACAGTCCGAGCGTGGCAAGGTTCACCCAGGAAGACCTTACCGGTCTTGAGCAGGTGGTAAAAGCGCTTGAGAGCTGTGCGAATTTCTCGGACTTTTACTAAGAGCGACTTGGGCCGTTGGTAAGTGCAACTTGGAATTCTGTTGAATACGTCAGGTCGCCGCTAAATACGACTAGAGAACTAACATTTGGGTACACGAATCATGTACGGGCGAGTTTGCTCGTGCATGATTTTTATATCCACGCAGCATTCACGGAGAGGTCTGCTCATGAAGAAAATTGTATTTATCATCGGTTCCGGTCGTAAGAACTCGTTCAATAAAACGCTGAGTCAGGTTGCCGCAAAGGCCCTGGAGGGCAAGGCAGAGATTGAGGTTGTCGACGTTTTGGACGTCCCTCTGCTCAACCAGGACGAGGAATTCCCAGCTCCTGAAGGTGTCCAGAAGGTTAGAGACGCCGTCATGGCCGCCGACGGCGTGTGGCTCTTTACCCCGGAGTACAACTACAGCATTCCTGGCACTGTCAAGAATATCCTGGATTGGCTGAGCCGTCCGCTCACCTCCGATTATGAGAAGAAGTCCGAGACCGCCATTGCTGGCAAGGTTGTTACTGCAAGTGGCGTCGGCGGCCGAAACAAGACTGCAGGATCGCTCGCCGTGGTAAAGCAGCAGTTCCTGGCTCTGCGCACTAAGCCAGTTGAGCCGTTCAATGGCTTCTCGCTTCCCGTTACCGCTTGGACTGAGGGAACTTGGGAGCCAGAACCCGAGGTTCACGAGGCAATTGCCCAGCAAGCAGATGATTTTCTCGCCGCGCTGTAAGGCGCGCCTGGTGAGCGCTCCCGGCGAGCATGTTCGACCCGCGCGTCCGCGTAAGGTTGCCAGTGCGCCTGATTTCTGCAAAGAATCTGTAACTTTTGCCTAAAAGCATCAAAGATTCTGTGGATTTGCCTGATTTTGTAAAAGAATCTGTGCCTCAAATACAGATTCTTTGCACTTTTTAGGCGGGCTTTGAGGCGTTCCCAAGGTGCCCTTCAATGGAGCCTGATTTTCTCATCAAGTCTGAATGATTTGCCGGAAAAGCGCACCATGTCTGAGTGGTTATGCCGGTTTTTCTCGCCATGTCTGAGTAAACTTACTCAGACTTCATGCACTTTTCAGGCTCGTATGGCGCGCCCGGCGAGAAACCCGCGCGCTCGCATGGCGCGCCCGGCGAGAAACCCGTGCACCCGCGCAGCTCGCGGGCCAAGCGTTCGCACAAAAAGAGCCCGGATGCCGCGCAATAGCATCCGGGCTTTGGTGTGTCTAGACGGAGGAGAGGGCCGTTGCTAGACAAGATGTGTATCGTACCTTGTTCGTGTACTGCGTTTATTCCCGCTTCACAGCTTGTTTACACGAGCTTTACGTAAGGAGTCGTTGCTTGCCGTTAAACGGAGCTTTTCCAGCAAGCGGCTTCCGCGCGCTACTTACCAACAAACTGCGAGATGGTCTTGTACAGGTCGCTTGCCTGGAAGTCCTTGATAACCTTGGAATCTTTCCTCTGGTCGCAGACCTCAAGCAGAGCCTTCAGGGAAGCCTTATCGGGGTCAGTCTGATAATCTGCCTCGGCCTGAATGAGCTTGTACTTGGCAATAACCATGTCCATGAGCTTGGCGTTGTTGCCCTCGGCGTTTGCGTCGTCAAGGCCATCAAATGCCAGCGTAGAAACAACACCGTAGCCGCCGGTCAGGAAGTGGTTGCCCACAAAGTCGTTAGGGTTGACCTTATTGTCAATGACAGGCGAGTTCTTGGTATTGGTGAGCAGCACCAAGCTGGTGTTGTTGTAGACGTCGATGACGGTAAGTGTGCCGGTCCAGCCAGTGTGGCCAACGGTTGCAGCGTTTGCAATTGGCGAGAAGGCCCACTGGTAGCCAATGTGGCCCTTACGCCTCCAGCCCAAACCGTAGGTGACGTTGGTGTCCTTTGGCTTGATGAACTGGTCGTGAACGTCCTCGCTGAAGAGCATGGTGTTGCCATAGCCACCACGGTTCATAACGGTCTGGACAAGAACGGCCAGGTCAGAAGCGTTTGCAAACAGACCAGCGTGACCAGAGATTCCACCCATCGCGTAGTAGGCCTTCTCGTCATGGACGGTACCTTGAATGGTGTCGGTACGCATGTTGTCAAAGGTAATCAGACCGTCGCGAGTGTTACCGTTAAGCTCGGTAGCTGCGATTCCGTCAGCCTTAAAGCCGTTGTCCAGTGGGTTGAACGTGACGTTCTTGAGTCCCAGTGGCTCGTAGAGAGCTTCCTTAACGTACTGGTCAAGGCGCTTATTGGTGATCTTCTCGATGATAAAACCAAGCAGCATGTAGTCTACGTCGGAATAGGCAGTCTTGGTGCCTGGGACGTACTGCAGAGGAGTCTCGATAATCTTCTGCAGAATCTCATCACGATTCTGGGAGTACAGCTTCTGGTTTGCGTTTGGCTGTGGATCGTCGGGTTTCTCTGGGTTGTAGTTGCGGTTGTGGTACTGAGGATCTGGTGGGAATCCAGCCTGGTGTTCTAGGATTTCACGAACGGTGAGGTCATTCTTGCCCAGGATCTTATCGCCCTCCTGGTCCTTGAAGTCTGGAATGTACTCCTGAACCTTCTTGGAGACGTCCAACTGACCGTCGGTGACCAGCTTTTCAATTGCCAGGTTAGTGGCATACATTTTTGTGTTAGAGGCCAGGTCATAGAGGGTATTGTCGTCAACAGCCTTGCCATCTTTGATGCGAGAGCCGTCCTTGTTGTAAGAATTGACGTTACCGTAGTTAGTCTTCTTGATAATCTTGCCATACCTGGTAACAACCAGCTGAGCAGAGGTAAAGCCGTTAGCAATCTCTGCGTTGATGATCTGGTCAATCAGCTTGAAGTTGTCGTTGTCGGCGTAGTCTTTGGTGCCGTCAATAAGAGTTGGGTAGCCAATCTTGACCTCGAAGGTAGCCTGAGTCTCTTTGACGGTGCTGACCTGCAGGCGGTTATCACCGTTGACGGTTACGTCGGAGATGTCAATCTGGTTCCAGGAAGAACCGTCAAGCTTGTCGGTTGGTACCTGGTGGCCGTTTACAAAGAGTGCAAAGCTCTGAGGCTCGGAGCTCTTTACATAGACGGTGCCCTGACCAGCAAAGCAAACAAAGCTGTTGAGCTGGTTGGTAACAAGAGAGTCGTCAAAGGCCTCGTTGTCGTTAAGGACAGGGAAGACCTTCTCGTACTGGAAGGTTCCGTCTACGGAATCAACCTTCTTGGCGGTTCCTTTAGCAGCAGTTGCGCCACCTTTTGTCTGGCAGGCAGTAAGGCCAAGACCTGCAAGCGCGGCTAGACCAAGAGCACTTCTGCTGAGGAATTGTCTTCTGGTCTGTCCAGCAGGGGAGCCTGCGTTGGATGAATGCTCAGAGTGAGCGTTTTGATTCTGGTGCAAATCTTCGTTGGTGCGCATATTGTCTCCTTCGGTTTTGCCTTAGGTGAAACACCTGCTATCTCAATTGGCTGAGATAATTTGCGCTTATGATGACGTGCGTTTCATCAAAATTGCAGCTAGTTTGCTCAAGTTGAAATAATGGGTACGTTAACGTACTGCGAGTGGTATCAAAAAAGCTGTCAATGGTATCTAAATTTGAATTTTTTAGGCAAAAATGAAATATTTTAATCAGGTTTCACGTGGTCAAATGTCTACTAGGTAGTAAAAGTTTTTATGAAGTGATAGTAACGTACCCAAATCAAGGCTCAGTTTTTGCGACAATTGTCCCCGCATTATGCTGGGAAAACATGAGTATTCGCGCATGCAACGCACAGGGAGCGCGCTTACACTTGCGCATGCAATACTACCGTTTACGGTACTGCCTACTTTACAGATGAAATTTTTATGGCATCGTGAAACAATATAGTCAAACGTTTTAGTCAACTGGACGGCCGGAGGTGATTGCGTGAGAGGTGTTCGTCTACGTCTGGAAGAGTATCGCAAGAATGCTAGTTCAGCTGAACGCGATATTGTTGACTATATCCTGTCAGATCCAGAGGCGGCAGTTGGTCAGTCAATCCATAAACTAGCAGCTCAAACGTATACGTCTGCGTCAACGGTTGTCAGGCTTTGCAAGAAGCTTGGCTGCGGCGGCTATAAAGAGTTCCAACAGGCACTTATTTATGAGCTGGCCGTAAGCAACAAAAGCAACGATATTGCTGTTGGTGGCGTTATCGCAGGTGACACCACTGATGTGATCATCGAAAAAGTTACCGCAAAAAACATTTCTTCGCTGGAGCTTACCAGGCAATTGCTTGATGCTCAGGTTGTTGACTCAGTTGTTTCACTCATGATGCAAGCCCATTCCATCTGCCTCTTTGGCATGGGAGCTTCGCTTCTGGTTGCAAGAGATCTGCAGCTCAAGCTTATGCGTCTCAACATCAACTGCAATTTGAGCGACGATTACCACTCTCAGATGCTTTACGCCAAAAACATGGGGCGAGAAGATCTTGCCATTGTGGTTAGCTACTCAGGCCTCACGCGAGAAGCCATTGAGTGCGCCTGGATTGCAAAGGCAAACGGTGCCAAGGTGGTTTCCATCACCCGAGGCGGCATTGATTCAGAGCTTATTCACCGCTCCGATTTTGTTTTGGGCGTGGCAGAGACCGAACACATCATGAGAAGCGGCGCCATGTCTTCAAGAATTGCCCAGCTCAACGTAGTAGATGCGCTCTTTGCGGCCTATGTAAATAGAAATTACGAGAAGAGCGTTAAGCGTTTCTCGACAAACTATATCGGCAAGCTGGATTCGGCTGAGCGTGTAGCCACGTTGTCATCTGATCAAGATTTGTCTGGTATAGCCAACGACGTAATTGCGTAAAAATCACAACACAGAAGGTGAAAACGTGATTGATTTAACAAAGCTTGTCACCGAGACAAGAAACCCCAACACCATGGACCTGGATCAGATGACCCCGCTTGAGCTGGTCACTGTCATGAACCAGGAAGATCTCAACGTGGTAGCTGGCGTAAAAGAGGTGCTTCCGCAGGTTGCACAGGCAATCGAGTGGGCAGTTTCCTCGCTTGAGGCTGGCGGCAGAATCGTCTACTTTGGCGCGGGAACTTCCGGTCGCCTGGGCGTTTTGGACGCAGTTGAGTGCCCACCTACCTTTGGCGTTTCTCCCGACGTGGTTGTTGGTCTTATCGCCGGTGGCGAGAAGGCCTTTGTACGTGCAGTTGAGGGCGCAGAGGACTCTCTTGAGCTTTGCGAAGAGGAGTTCAAGAAGATTGGTCTGAACAAGAACGATATTGCTATTGGAATTGCAGCTAGTGGCCGTACTCCTTACGTTATTGGTGGCCTGCGCTACGCTCGCTCTTTGGGCTGCAAGACCGTTGCCATTGCTTGCAATAAGGGTTCTGAAGTGGGCAAAGAGGCAGAGCTTGCCATTGAGCCTTCTTGTGGACCTGAGGTGCTCACCGGATCTACTCGTCTTAAGTCCGGTACCGCTCAGAAGATGATTCTGAACATGATTTCTACCGGTTCTATGGTTGGCGTGGGCAAGGCATATCAGAACCTCATGGTTGACGTGCAGCAGACCAATAAGAAGCTGGTAGTTCGCGCACAGAACATCACCATGGCGGCAACTGGTTGCACTCGCGAAGAGGCAGCTCAGGCGCTTGACCAGGCTGATGGTAATGCAAAGCTTGCAATTGTCATGCTGCTGACTAAGATGCCTGCAGAAGAGGCAAAAGCCAAACTTGAGGCTGCCCATGGTCATGTCAGAGGCGCTCTGTAGCAACCACGGTAGGAACAAATGACACACGCGTGAGCATTTTGTTCCAGCCGCATCGGTCAGTGGTATTAGCGTGACGTGCAAATGGTTGCAAAGTTTTTGAAAAACGCTCAATTTACCTGCAGTAATAGAGCATTCAAATTAGGTCAAAACATGAAACAATGAACCACAGGTATGGATTGTTGTACCGCCAAGTTCATTTTTTATGTATTCTTGATAAGTATTTGTTGCAACATCGCAACGAGAGAAAGAAGGAAAGTATGGATTACACCAAGCTTTCAGAACAGATTCTTGCTGCCGTCGGTGGCAAAGAAAATGTTCAGAGCAACATGGTCTGCATGACCAGGCTCCGCATTAAGACCGCAGATCCTGCAAAGGTTGACTCTGAGGCTATCAAGGCTATTGATGGCGTTATGGGTCTGGTCGAGGATGCAGAGTACCTTGAGGTTGTTCTTGGTCCTGGCGTTGTCAACAAGGTTATTGTTGAGTTCTCCAAGCTTACCGGCGTTGCTGCTGGTGACGCATCTGAGGACGACGTTGTTTCCGCAGCTAAGGACAACAAGGCAGCTCAGAAGGCTAAGTATGAGAACAAGCCTGTTCAGCGCTTCCTCAAGAAGATTGCTAACATCTTTGTTCCACTGCTTCCTGGCATCATTTCTGCAGGTTTGATCAACGGTATCATCAACGTTATCAACTTCTCCACTGGTAAGGCTTATGCCAACGAGTGGTGGTTCGCAGCTATCTGGACCATGGGTTGGGCACTTTTCGCTTACCTGCCAGTTCTCGCTGGCGAGAACGCTGCCAAGGAGTTTGGCGGTTCTCGCGTTCTTGGTGCTATGGCTGGTGCACTCTCCATTGCTAACGCTGGTATGCCTCTTCTTGCTTCCAAGACTGTTGACGGCGTTGCAACTCGTCTGGTTCACCTTCCATTCAGCCTCCCAACTGTTGCTTTCAAGGAGGGCGCATTTATCGTCGCTTCTTCTGACCTGTTCAACGCAGCAGCAGGCGGCATGATTGGTGCAATCATCTGCGCAATCTTCTTCGCATTCCTGGAGAAGAACCTGCACAAGGTTATGCCAAGCGTTCTTGACACCTTCCTGACTCCACTTTGCACCGTTATCATCGGTGTTATTGGCTCTGTCCTGATTCTTCAGCCTGCAGGCGCATGGCTCACCCAGGCAATCTTCTTTGTCCTTCAGTTCTTCTATGACAAGCTTGGCGTCTTTGGTGCTTACCTGCTTGGTTCTACCTTCCTGCCACTGGTTTCCGTTGGTCTTCACCAGGCACTTACCCCAATCCACGTTATGCTTAACAACCCAGAGGGTCCAACTCAGGGTATCAACTACCTGCTTCCTCTGCTGATGATGGCAGGCGGCGGCCAGGTTGGTGCTGGTCTTGCAATCCTCTTCAAGACCAAGAACAAGCGCGTCAAGAAGTACCTCACCGAGTCCATCCCAGTTGGTATGCTCGGCATTGGCGAGCCTCTTATGTACGCAGTTACCCTGCCTCTTGGTAAGCCATTCATCACCGCATGCCTTGGCTCCGGTGTTGGCTCCGTAATTGCTTACCTCTTCCACCTTGGTACCGTTTCCCAGGGCGTCTCCGGCCTCTTTGGTCTGCTGATTGTCCAGCCTGGTAACCAGGTCTTCTACCTGCTTGCAATGCTTCTTGCTTACGCTGCAGGCTTCGCACTTACTTGGTTCTTCGGCGTTGACGAGGATCGTATTAACGACGTCTTCGGCGAGTAAAAACCACACGTTTTAGAAACGTTTATCCCTCTTCTTAGGTATCCTAGGAAGAGGGATTTTTTCTCGCCTGGCGTCTGACTGGCTGCCCGTCGGTCTTCTCGCCCGGCGTCCAACTGGCTGTTCGTCGGTCTTCTCGCCCGGCGTCCGGTTGGCGAGAAACCCGTCTTTTAGAAGCGTTTGCAATTGCTTGGAGGATTTATGCGCACCGGAATTTCACTGTATTTTGCCAGTGGATATGAAGCTAATGCCGAGGTTGTAGCAAAAGCGCAGGTAGCCGGATGCCACTACGCCTTTACTTCTCTCCAGATTCCCGAGGAAGAGGGGATTGATTATCGCACTGAGGCTCGTAGGCTTTTGGAGCTATGCAAAAAAGCGGAGATTAACCTCATTGCGGATGTTTCTCCTGCTACTCTTTCAAAGCTTGGCGTTCAGAAGTTTGACGAGCTTGCGGAGCTGGGCATTACGTATGTGCGCCTTGACTTTGGGTTTGACGCGGAGGAGACCGTAGAGCTCTCTCGCAAGTTCCACGTGGTTTTTAACGCTTCGACCATCACCAAGGATGACATTTCCGCATGGCGAGCAGCTGGCGCCGACTTCACTCGTTTTGCCGCCTGCCACAATTACTATCCCAAGAGCTACACGGGCCTTTCGCTTGAGCGCGTCGCACAGATTAACGCACGTCTTTCAGCGCTTGGTTTCCAGATTTTCTCGTTTGTTCCTGGCGAGATTTTCCGAGGTCCTCTCTACGAGGGGCTGCCAACTGTCGAGGAACACCGTGGGCTTTCAGGCGATGCGCTTATTCAGGCAATGCTTGCTCTCTACGACGCTGATTCTGACGTGGTGCTTATTGGCGACCCAGATGTTACCGAGGCTACGTGGAAGCGCATTGGTCAGCTTGAGCAAAACTGCATTGAGCTAAAGGCTGAGCTCAAGCCTGGTTTTGAGTATCTGTACGATCGACTTCAGACCGATCGACCCGATTCCAGCTCGTACATTATTCGCTCGCAGGAGTCCAGGCTGTGGAAAGACGCTCCCGTATACGACACAAAGCCTTCTACCTGGGAAACTGTTGCTACTGGCGCTATCTTGGTAAGCAGCAAGGCATATGGCCGTTATGCGGGCGAACTTTCGATTGCTCGAGGTCTTTTGGAGCTTGATGCTCGCGACAACGTTGCAGGAAGTGTTTGCGAAGAAGATCGCGCTTTTTTGCCGTACATCCACTCCGGCCGCGGCTTTAGGTTTATCCGCAGGTAACCAGCGGTTTTCTGCTGGTTGAGCTAGTCATCTGCACTGGTCGCGCGAGCGTGCCATACACGTCGTAGTTAAGCGGCGTGTACGGCGCGCCGGAGCGCGTGGGGCGCACTGGGTGCGCGAGGCGTACAGGGCGCGCGAGGCGCTCGAAAACGTACGAAGGTACCTTGTGTGCATAAAGACCATCCAATATGCACGAAAACTAATCAAGAAATTGATATGTCATTCAGAGGGTGCTGTTTTGGGTAAAAAACCCGTTTAGTTGGAAGTAATTTTTGTGTTTTGTCGTTTTGGCATTTACGTTTAAGCAGCTCAGAAATAGTGTGAATGCACGCATAAAATTTGTCCAATTAAAAGCGCTGGTAAACCGCTTGCATAGAAATTATCCAATCCTGCATACCCCAACTAAACGCATTTTTTACCACTTTGCACTGAAATGGGCCTTTTTTGGATCAGAATAAGTCACTTAGCGTCACAAAAGACCAGTTGGCGACAAAATGTTGTGCAATCAAGCTGTGTGTGACCGAGTTTCGCACGAGCAATAAGCTTCCCCCAAGCAAAGGTTTCCCCGCTCAGTAAAGAGTTGCCTGCTAAACAAACTGCCTCCTATTCCCCGGGGTTGAGAAATAGGAGGCAGCTCAAAAGTTAGTGTAACAACGCTTTACAGCTTGACGATAACATCCTCGGCTGGTTGGCGGCGCTTCTGAACAGGATCCATATCACGATAGCCCAAGCTAAGCATGCAGGAAACGCCAAAGTCGTTGTACTGACCACCGTCGAGAAGACCCTCTTCTTCCAAAATCTTATCGACAGCTTCGCGGTTAAAGCCCTCGATTGGGCAGCTATCAACACCAATCATAGCGGCCATAGTGAGCATGTTTGAAAGCGCAATGTAGGTCTGCTTGCAAGCCCAGTCAAAGGTCGCACGCTCGTTGCCTGCCAGGTTAAACATGTTCTCCTGGAAGTTTTTGAAAGCAGCTGCATAGGTCGGCTCAAAGTCTGCAGGAAGCTGCTTGATGTCGTGCATCATGTGCTTGACGTAAGCAGACTCTGCGTTGACGTTCTTGCGAGCAAGAAGAATAACCAGGTAGTGAGCACCGTTAAGGGACGCGCGAGCACCATAGCATGGCTCGTAAAGTTTTTCTTTAAGGCGAAGTGACTGCTCAGAGGCCTGATCATCTCGCAGATTAACAACTAAGAAGCGCCAGGGCTCCAGGCCGTAGGAGCTTGGTGCCAGACGACCAGCCTCGAGAATTGCCTCAAGGTCCTCGTCAGAGACGTTTTTGGTAGGGTCGTACTTTTTGGTTGCAAGTCTCCACTGGTAGGACGAGAGAACTTTGTTTGCAACGTGTTGTGCGGAACAGGCCATACGTGGTCCTTTCTTGTTGGTGGTGCGTCGATGAGCTGAGAAGTTACGCGGAGGCGCGCTGTTGGCCGGTGTTGAGCTGCGAAGCAGTGCTGCTGGGAGACGCTGCGCGCGAAAACGCTACTCGGAAACGATAAAACGACCAGGTTGTCCCAGCTCCCACGTGCCTTTGAGGTCGGCGGCAAGCTCAAAGTGCAGCTTGGAAATACCCAGGTCGTAGTCTTGGACAAGGTGGCGCTGGTTAGGCATAGACGCGCTTACCACGCCATCTGTCAGGTCAAATACAACGGGAAGCTTGTTAATGGCGGTTGGACATGCCAAAACCGCATTAATGCCGCGGTTAAACCACTCGGGCATCTGCTCTGGCTCAGTTGGTTCGCCGTTCACCGTCATAATCTGCGCAGGCTTCTTGGTGCGCAGGCGAATTGCGGTACGGATGCCCTCCTGCTTGAGCGGAATCTTCTCCGGAGCGTATCCGATGGAGATAATAATGCCCAGCTTAAGGCCGTTATACTCGTCGCGAGCCAGGGTCTTCCAGTCCATGGTCTCGGCAATCCAGCATGAGCCAATGCCCAGCTGTGTGGCGAGAAGAACGATCTTCTCGCCATAGTAACCGATAAGCTCACGGGCAATTGCGTCTTCACAATAACCTGCTACGTAGTGGTAAATGGGGCCGACAATAGACCTGTTCTTCATGTGGACGGAGGTGCCGTCCTCAAGGTGAGGACCTTCGATGGTAAGGATTGCGGGGTGATCGGGTGCAACCTCTGCCATCTGGGCATTTGCGATGTCAATGGCTTCCTGAAGCTGAGAGAGTTTCTCTTGCTCGATAGGCTTTTGGTCGTAAGCGCGCAGAGAAATGCGCTGGTCCATGGCTTCTTTTACGTCCATCGTGGTCCTTCCTGGAGCAAGGCTAGAGCAGAGAGCCAAATCGCTTAACGTAGAGGCTCTTGATTATGGTGATAAGAACCATATACCCGCTCATGAGCGCCACTAACCACCCAAAGAATGACAAAGGCAGAGCAACAAGGCTCAAAGGCTGGGCAAACATGGGCAGATACGGAAGAGCACTGACCACAATGATTCCTGCGGTGGTGAGGGCAAGCAGCGAGGTTGACGGCATGCTCTGAACAAAGGGGATTTTGTTGGTTCTGAGTGCGTGGAGAACAAAGGTCTGGGTCCACATGGATTCGATGAACCAGCCTGTCTGGAAAGACAGAATAAAGAGTGCCTGAGCTGCGGTATTTCCGGCTGCAACAAGCTCTGCCCAGGTTCCTCCAGCAAGTGCAGGGGAGACCACAAAGAACATAAGCGCAAAGGTCAGTACATCAAAAATTGAACTGACTGGTCCGATCCAAAGCATAAAGTTTGTAATCGAATGAGCGTCCCAAGAGCGAGGGGTTGAAAGGAACGAATCGTCAACGTTGTCCCACGGAATCGCGATGCAGGTAACGGTATACGCGAGTCCCAAAAGAAGCAGCTGGAGGGCGCTCATAGGCAAGAACGGCAGGAAGAAGCTGGCCACCAAAACGGACAGTACGTTACCAAAGTTAGAGCTTGCGGTTGCCTTGATGTACTTGATGGTGTTGCCGTAGGTTCTGCGGCCCTCTTCGACGCCGTGCTCAAGTACCAGCAGATCCTTCTGTAGCAAGATGATGTCTGCAGACTCTTTTGCCACGTCAACGGCAGTATCGACAGAGATTCCCACGTCGGAGGAGCGCATGGCGGCTGCGTCGTTAATGCCGTCGCCCATGAAGCCGACAACGTGGTTGTTGGACCTGAGTGCAGAGACAACGCGAGCCTTTTGCATAGGGGAAAGCTTTGCAAAGAGTTGGGTCTTCTCGACACGCTCTTTGAGCTGCTCATCGTTGAGATTTTCTACATCGCTTCCAAGTAAGAGCTCGTCAACGTGGATGCTCACCTTTTTGCAGACGGCGGCAGCGACGCCCTCGTTGTCACCAGTGAGCACCTTGACCTGCACGCCTCTCTGGTTGAGCTTGGCAATTGCCTCGCGAGCGCTCTCTTTTGGCGGATCCAGGAAGGCCAGGTAGCCAATAAGCACCATGTCGCGCTCATCGTCTACGCCAAACTCGCCGACGCCGCGAGGATCGCTCTTCTGAGCAACACCAACCACGCGCATACCCTCCTGATTGAGCTGGTAGACGCGGTCCATAACGCTCTTGCGCTGGGCGGGAGTCAGCGGCTTAATCTCGGAGTCCAGGTCAACAAAGGAGCATGCGTTGAGGACTTCCTCAACGGCGCCCTTGGTGATCATCTGCGTCTTGTCATTTTTTGTGTTTCTGACCACAACACTCATGCGGCGGCGCTCAAAGTCAAACGGGACCTCGTCGATTTTCTCGTACTCAATGCTCAGCAGGTTGGTGGGCAGCTCATCGTTTGAAGTCTTGATGATTGCGTTGTCAATGAGGTTGCGAAGGCCCGTCTGGAAGTAGCTGTTTAGATACGCATGGCGGAGCACGCGAGGATCCTCTTCACCCAGAATGTTGAGGTGGCGCTCAAGCACAACCTCGTCTGCGGTGATGGTACCGGTCTTGTCGGTGCACAGGATGTCCATGGCACCCAGGTTTTGGATTGCGGCCGGATTCTTAACAATAACGTCCTGCTTGGCCATTTGCGTTCCACCGCGAGAAAGGCAAGTGGTCACAATAACAGGCAGCATCTGAGGGGTAATGCCAACGGCAACAGAAACGCTGAAGAGCAGCGCGTCAAACCAGTCACCCTTGAGAAATCCGTTTGCAAAGAACACAATGGGGCACATGATCAGCATAAACGAGACAAGCACCTTGGAGACGGACTTGAGGCCCTCGTCAAAGCTGGTCTCGCCGGCAGGCTGCTGGAGCAGCTCGGACATGGTACCCACGTAGGATTTGTTGCCGGTTGCAACTACCACTACCGTTGCGCTTCCTGACTGAACCGTAGTGCCCGCGAACAGCAGGTTTGTGCACTCAGAGAGCGAGAGGGGATAGCGAGTGCCATCTGCGCGACGGCGAGCGTGGACTACACCAGCGGTTTTCTCGACAGGCTCTGATTCTCCGGTGAGTGCGGTTTCATTGACAAAGAGGTCCTTGGCGTCCAGAACGCGACAGTCCGCGGGGATCATGTCGCCCGAGGCTAGGCGGATGATGTCGCCAATAACTACCTGTTCAAAGGGGATTTCTTCTCCCAGTGCGGAAGCAAGTTTGGGCTCTTCAGGAGCTCCGAGCTCGTCGGCTGCTTCATCTGCGGCGTATTCATCCTCGAAGTCCACGGCGGCACTTGCGGCTGCATCCGAGTTCTGGTCGAAGCCCTGGTCGACGCCCTGGTCAACGCCCCGCTCAACACCCGTGTCATCAAAGTCGATGGGACGACGGATAACTCTTGTGGTTGAGGTCACCATTTTGGAGAGCGCGGCGGCTGCCGAAGCTCCCTTTGAGCTCTGGACAAAGTCGATAATGCCGGAGATAAGCACCATTGCGGTGATGATGACGACGGTTGACGGGTCCTTCTCGCCATCTGCGGCAAGGGCCACGTTAGTGACGTAAGAAATGCCTGCGAGTGCAATCAAAATGAAGGTAAAGGGGCTAGCAAAGCTTTTGAGCAGGCGGATGATAAAGGGCTCTTCGGCGGCGCTGGTGATAACGTTTGGGCCGTCGAGGTCGTATTTTGCCTGCGCAATGTCAATGGCAAGGCCGTCCGGGGTGGTATGGAACTTACGACAGACGCTCTTTACCGAGTGAGTTGCGGCAAAGGTTAAGGACTGTCCAAGCTCTCTCGAAGTGGTCTGAGTTGTCTTTGTTTGGGCTGTCTTTGTTTGGGTTGTGCGCTTCATGATTGCCATGTGCACCTCCAATGATTAGTGAAAACGAATGACTAACTGGTTGGTGTATGACGCAAACTGAAAGCGTTCTGTTATGTGTGGGACTTGAAACCGGATGATCCGAAACCGGGCACATAGATTCATATATCTACAGGATTGCTCTATAAACCTGCAAATTTATATCCCTATAGGCTTGCGGTGCAGTAAAAATTAAAACTTTTGAATAAGAGGTTTCTTTATATCCGTCACACATAAATGAACAGGGTCAGCATCTGCTGTCAGACGTAAGCTGCTACTTCGACTAGGCATATAAAGCACCTCCTTGAAATAGGTGTTTTGCAAGAGCGGCGCCAACTGAAAAATTGAACGCCCATCCACTCAAGCACTCTAAGAGTAGTTGGGTTGACGCGATTGGTCAAGCTATTACTATATACCCTATAAACAGGACATTTTTTCAGTTGCACTGGCGAGAAGAACGTCGAGCGGCAACGTCGAGCGCGGTACTCTTGCTAAGAAGGAGCATCTCATGGGCAAAGTAATTGTATTTGGAAGCCTGAACATGGATATCTCCATCGAGGCAGATAAGATACCTCAGCAGGGTGAAACCATAGGCGGCAAAAATCTTGTCACCAGCCCAGGTGGAAAGGGTGCCAACCAAGCAGTTGCCGCAGCTCGAATGGGCGCAGATGTCTACATGATTGGTGCTGTTGGCGCTGACTCTTTTGGACAGAACCTCAAGCAGTCGCTTATTGGCTACGGTGTCAATGCGGAGCAGGTAGACGAGCTGTCTGGAGTCTCCACGGGCGTTGCCGTGATTGTGCGCGTGGGCGGCGACAACCGTATTATTTTGGAACACGGTGCAAATCACGCACGCACCACTGACGACGTAAAAGCAGTGCTTGATCACATTGCAGAGCCAGGTGATGTGTTCTTGACACAGTTCGAGTGCGAGTTGTCGACCACGTTTGAGCTTATCAGGTACGCGCATGAACTGGGGCTCTATACGATGGTGAACCCATCACCATCAGCTACCATGACCACCGGTCTTCTCGCCAGCGTGGACGTGCTCTGCCTGAACGAGATTGAATTTGCGGACTTGTTTGGCGAGGGAAAGATTAGCCCGCTGGTAGATCCTGAGGCTGCGGTCCAGAAGGTGCTTGCAAGTGGCGTGGCTACTGCGGTGTTGACGCTGGGTTCCAAAGGCTCCATTGCTGCTGACACGCATGGCGTGTACCAGCAGGAATGCTATCGCGTGGACACCGTGGACACTACCTGCGCGGGCGACACGTTCATGGGTACGCTCGCTGCGTTTCAGGCATCGGGGCAGCTCGAGGGGCACGACATCAAGCAGGCTCTCGACGTGGCCGCGAAGGCTGCGGCACTTGCCACCACTAAGGTTGGCGCTCAGCAATCAATTCCAACGTATCAGCAGGTAGTTGAGTTTTAGGTTAAAATTGTAGTAATTGTTGCTCCATAGCTCGCAGCTCACACGCAGAAAACGGCTCCAACCAAGCTCAACACAGCTTAAACACAGCATACACGCAACTCAAACGTACAAAGGAGACTTATGGCAACGCTTTCAACTAAGACGCGCGTCATCATCGACACCGATCCCGGCATCGACGACGCCATTGCGCTAGGTTTTGCCCTGGCCGCAAAGGCGCTGGATATCAAGCTTATTACTACCGTTAGCGGAAATGTTGGCATCGAGAACGTGACCAACAACGCCCTTAAGCTGCTCAAATTCTGGAACCAGCACGTGCCTGTTGCGCGCGGCGCTGCTGAGCCGCTGCTCAGAAAGCCTATGGACGCAAGCGACGTTCATGGCGCTTCTGGCATGAGAGGCTACGAGTTTGACGGCATTCAGACGGACTGTCTTCTTGAAGAAACCGCACTTGAGGCACAGCATCGCGTCATTATGGAGGGCGTTTCCGTTGGCGAGAAAACCACGCTGGTGACGCTTGGTCCTCTGACCAATATTGCGCTGCTCCTGAAAGCATATCCACAGGTTAAAGAGCATATCGAGCGCATTGTCATGATGGGCGGCGCTCTGACCCGCGGAAACCTTGGCGTCATGTCCGAGTTTAACGTGGGTGTTGACCCCGAGGCAGCAAAGATTGTCTTTGCATCCGGTGTTCACGTGGCCATGGTTGGCCTTGAGGTGGGCGACGCTGCTCGCGTGATGCCCGAGGACATCGAGAATATCCAGAACTCCGGTAAGAGTGGCGACATGCTGGTTAAGCTCCTGCTCAACTATCGCGTCCACTACCAGGAGGAGGGCTTCAGCATGTACGACCCAACGGCCGTGGCTTACCTGCTGGCACCTCAGATGTTCGAGACCAAGGATGTGTTTGTGGACGTCGAGTGTGCTGGCACTCTGACAAGCGGTTGCACCGTTGTTGACCTGGCCGGATACCTTGGCGAGAAACCCAATGCAACTGTATGCGTTGCCGTTGACCAAAAGGCATTCCGTACTTGGTTTGTTCACCAGATCCAAAAGTGCAACGTCCTCGACGGCTCTGCCTCTGCAGTTGAAGGCGTGCTGCTAGACTAGAGTGCCGCTAGAGCGGCAAAACTTGGGCGGCATTTTGCGTCGCCGCTCCAAAACTTACAAGAAAAAAGCCTCTTCTCGCCGTTGTGAACTGCGTCCCAAAACTTGGACGAATTTAATAAAGAACTAGGCCACTAAGGAC
>CAUQHX010000003.1:0-149016 GCA_963518165.1 uncultured Atopobium sp. | reverse complement strand
TCTGCAGGGGTTGATGGGTCTGCAGGGGTTGATGGGTCTGCAGGGGTTGATGGGTTAGATGGGTTCTCGGTTTGCCAGACAGCGTGGAATGTCAGTCCGTTAATATACTGGAGTTCCGCCAGCTCGCCAGGTTGCATCACAGTACCGTCATCTGCTACCCATTTAAGAATTGTATGACCGTCTGGATCAGTTAGGCCAGAAGGTGCGTATAGATGTCCTTCAAAATCTCCAGTAAACTTGTAGCCTTGAAGAGATACGTCAGATATAAACTGAACTGCCATTTCGTCATCAGGAACATCCTGTCGTACTGGAGGAATATTGCCCTGTGTAAAGGTAAAAGAAGTTTCAGTTGGAATTGATGCTACTGATGTTAAGGCAGTAGCATCTGTATTTGATGAAGTTTCAGCAAATACAGGGGTTACTCCAGCAACAAGTGATGACGTCGCAATAGTTGCTGCTGTTACACAAACAAGAATGCGCCTTTTTGTTTCTTCGCGAAAAAACTTTGACATACCCATTTCTTTCATTGAGAGCAAATTTATTACTCTTACCTGCTTTTCATAGCTTGCTCATCTAGCAAACGATTACAAATAAATATCAATTTGCAAGTCCATTACACATCTCAAGGTTATTTTTGCTGATAATCACGTATTTAATATGGAGTATATATGTATTCACTTAATCCACATATTTGTTTAGATTAAAAATAAGTATGTCTAGCTGCTGTGTATTTAGATGAACAAATTTATAAACATAAAATGTCTCTTAAAACACTGATATAACGCCAAATGCAATTTGATCTCTTTTTGACAAAACGGTTAAATCACACGGGTTTCTCGCCAAAGGGTTGTGGAAAGAAGGCAAAATCAGCGCAATCAAATTTTTAGCGCTCTCTTGCAAGGAGACCACATGACCAAGATTCCCGAGGGCTACCGTTCAAGTCTTTCGCTCTACGATACGCAGAAAGCTATTGAGCAGGTCAAGAACGTGTTTCTGACCAAGCTGTGCGCCGCGCTGAAGCTGTCGCGCGTCACCGCTCCGCTGATTGTTGATCCGCTTACCGGCATGAACGACAATCTCAATGGTGTCGAGCATCCTGTTGCCTTTGACCTGCCAAATGTGGGCAAGAACGCCGAGGTAGTCCAGTCGCTTGCTAAGTGGAAACGCTATGCACTCTGGCGCTACAACTTTGCCGTCGGCCGCGGCCTGGTCTGCGACATGAACGCTATCCGTCGCGACGAACAGCCCGATAACCTGCACTCCATTTACGTGGACCAGTGGGATTGGGAGCGAATCATCACGCAGGACGAGCGCAACACAGATACGCTGGAAGACGCCGTCTGCCGCATTGTCGAGGCAATTTGCGGCACGCTTGACGAGCTCAAGTGGCACTATCCCCAGCTTAACACGCAGCTCAGCCGCGAAGTTACCTTTGTAACCTCACAGGAGCTGGAGGACCTCTACCCTACCCAGACGCCTAAACAGCGAGAAAATCTGTTTGTTCGCGAGCATCCAACCACGTTTATCGTGGGTATTGGCGGCGCCCTGAACTCCGGCCAGCCTCACGACTTTAGGTCCCCCGACTACGACGACTGGTCGCTCAACGGCGACCTACTGTTCTGGGACGAGACCCTGGACTCTGCAATTGAAATCAGCAGTATGGGCATTCGTGTTGACGCCGAGGCTCTTAAGTCTCAGCTGGCAATCGCTGGATGCGAGGACCGCCTTGAGCTGCCGTTCCACAAGATGCTCATTAACGGCGAGCTGCCTTTTACCATCGGCGGCGGCATTGGCCAGAGCCGTCTTTGTATGCTACTGCTAGAAAAAGCGCACGTCGGAGAGGTGCAGGCGTCGATCTGGGACAAGCAGACCGAGGAGCGATGCGCAGAAGCAGGCGTTTCTCTGCTCTAAACCGCCGCTCGCAACACGCAGCGCTGACCCGCATCACGCAGCTCTTAGCGCGTGCAGCCACCCTCAGAACTAAAAACATTTTGGCGTTTCTCCTGTTAACGCTACAATAGTAACCCAGTGTAATTAAAAGCCACTGAGTCTAACTGGCGATTTAAGGAGCGACTCTATGAATTGCCCCAACTGCGGAGCTGAAATTGGCAAGCACGCAAAGTTCTGTTCCAACTGCGGACAGAAGCTTTCTGACGTCGCGGACGTCGAGAAACCCGATGCGCTCGCTGAGTCCACAGAACCTGCACTAGAAACCGCACCCGACAACTCCATCGCAGCCACCGAGGTTATCGCACCAGCAGAGGCTGACGATCCAGCTGATACCGCAACTGACCCAGACACCGCCGATCCAGACGTACCTGATCCAGACGCAACTGTCCTGGCAGAGTATCCAGCAGGTGACGAAGACGCCACTGCTGCAGAAACCTCGCTCCTCGAGGCTACCGCTGACGACTCCTACATCTCCCCAGATGAGGCGCCTACCGTTGTCGCGGGCGCTGCCGCCGAGCTCGATCCAACCACTGTCGTTGACCCGAACGCCGTCGCAGACGCCGACCCCACCGTCATCGCAGACGCAGACGCAGACACCGAGGAACCCACGACCTTCATCAACGACCCCGACCGCATCAATGTCTTTACCGCTGATGACATCGATTCAACTGCTATTTCGCACTTCGACCCCTCGCAGTTCACCGTCGTTTCAAGCGGACCTAGCTCCGTTGAACGCAAGCAAACCAAGGACGGCTCGGACGCACTCCGCAAAGTTGCATTTGGCCTGCTTGCAGCTGTTCTGGTTGTAGGCGCATTAGCCGTCGCTTGGGTTTTCCAATCCCATCAAGACGACGCAGCCAAGCGTAGCGCTGTCCAGCAGCGTATTGCCAGCTATCAAGAGCAGATTGAAAGCGTTAACGTCAATCCAAGCAGCGATAGCAGCCGCGTTGAACTTCTCAACCAGTACGAGAAGCTCGATCAAATTGAAGAGCAAATCACCGGCGACCAGAAAAACGGCCAGTTCCGTCTTCCTAACGGCACCGACGACTCGGGCGTTAACATCCTAAACAGCACAATTTCGGATGGGCAGAAGCGAATTCGTGATTGGTTTGAGGCTGACTACAAACGCAGGCTAGCGGCAAACAGCTTTAACGATACCGACTCCGCAACCACGCTTGATCTCAAGTCCGTTTCAAACAGGCTTGTTGAGCTGCAGGCTCTTCTCGGTGACATAGAGCACGAGAAGGAAATCTGGGGCGATGATACCGGCGCTAATTCAACGTATGACTCATATCACTCTCGCGTTTCTGACCAGATAAAGAAGGGTGAAAGCCTCAAATCTGGAGTTGCCGAGAAGAACAAAAAAGAGCAAGAGCAGAAGGATAAAGACAAGAAGTCCGAGGAAGACCGCAAGAAGGCCCAAAAGTGGGTTGGCACCTACAGCGGCACCGGCACTGACGGCAAGCCAATGGAGGTTGTCATCCAGAAGGATGGCACAGTTCTTTGGCGCATTGGCGGTCAGCCTGAGGTTCGTGGCACCTGGACTGGTGACGAGAACAAGCTTGAACTCGACTTCAACGGCCAGGTCAGCGGCAGGAGCGAACCCTTCACCCTCTCCTCTACCAACGGCGGTAAAACCGTTACTATTAGCTCTCAGAGCAGCACTTGGAACACTGACACGCTTTCCAGGAAGTAATGTCGGCTAGAAAACCGCACGTCACAGGCATAAAATATGGCGAGAAGACCAATCGGTCTTCTCGCCTTTTGTTT
This sequence comes from uncultured Atopobium sp., assembly GCA_963518165.1. GTDB lineage: Bacteria > Actinomycetota > Coriobacteriia > Coriobacteriales > Atopobiaceae > Lancefieldella. The sequence continues at coordinate 145,296 of CAUQHX010000003.1, read as the reverse complement.
GTGAAATGAGCGTTGCTCTATGCACAAAGTGCTCTAAACACCAAGAAGCGTCTCTGCACACATGTTTTTCTCGCCAGCTACTTGTTAAGAAGCTTCTCGTACACGTCAATAAAATCCTCAGCAATGATGCGGAAAGACTCAGCCTGCATAAGCTGGTCCTCTGCGTGAAGCAAGATGAGCGAGAACTCAACGTTGCTGTTATCAATTGCGGACTGCTGCAGCATATTCAGGTGTGTGCCGTGACCCTCATTGAAGATCTCTGTACCAGCAATAATATCTGCACGAGCGCCTTCAATATCGCCTGCTTTTGCCTTCTGGATGGCGCCAATGTACATTGACTTTGCCGTTCCAACGGTAGCAATAATCTCAAAGGCTGCTTCTTGCGTAGCAGTCATGCCGTCATCTAAAGCCATTTTTTACCCCATACTCTTTCGTGAGCACCTGGGAGCTCAGAAAATCTTTTATCGCTTATTTAATAAGCTCAAGTGCATCGTCAAGGATTTTTGCAGCATTCATCCTGCCGTAATCAACCATAGGAATAACAGCTACAGGAATAGATCCTGCTGCAGCCTCAACGTCTGCTTTTGCATATGCAATCTGAGGTCCAAGCAAAAAGACGTCTGCGCCGTCGATAAGCTCAAGTGCCTTGTTCAGAGGATTTGCAATAATCTCTGCATCCAAACCACGAGAAGCAGCCTCTTTCTGGAGCTTCTGGACAAGCAGACTGGTGGACATTCCGGCGTTGCAAGCAAGTAAGATTTTCATGTAATCTCCTTTTGATGAGCCAGCCACCGAATACGATGGCTGGCTTCAAGTGATACTCAGATTATAAGCTTACAAACTACTCTGCATCCTGAGCGTTCTCTGCAAGAGCCTCAGCCTGCTTGGCCTGTGCGCGCTCGGAAATCTTCATGAATGGCAGGTAAATTGCCATGGCGAGAAGAACCTCGATGACCTGCCAGATGACAGCACGAACGTCGCCGCCGGTTGCCAGCCAACCACTCAGGAAGACTGGGGTGGTCCAAGGAACCATTGCAACGCAAGGGCTAATCCAACCAAGGTTGGTAAACAGGTAAGTCAGACCAATGAACAAATCTGGAACAAGAACAAATGGAATCATCAGAGGAAGGTTAAAGACGATTGGATAACCGTAAATAACTGGCTCGTTGATGTTGAAGATACCTGGGAGAAGAGAAAGTGCTGCAACGTCTTTGGAAGCCTTGTTCTTAGAGAAGACAAAAGTGTCAAGAAGCAGCATCAGAGTACAACCAGAACCGCCGATCAGCGCAAAGGTGTTGATGATCTGCATGTTCATGTAGTGGTCCTGAGGAATTGGCTGACCAGCAGCAAAGGTTGCCATGTTGTCAACAATAAGCATGGTCAGGATTGGCTCAATCAGAACACCAGAGATGGTGGACTGGTGAATGCCAAGGCAGAAGAGCAGGTTAGCAAAGGTGTAGATGATGATGACTGCAAATGGACCAGCATTCATGAGGCCCTTCAGTGGGGCAGAAATGCTTGTTGCAATGATGGTCATAAGGTCAGTACCAGCGCAAACTGCAAGAAGAGCAGAAGCAATACCAAAAACGGTAAGGGTCAACATCATAGGAATCATGGTGTTAAAAGAATCTGCAACCGCTGGTGGAACGCCCTCACCAAGGTTAACCTTCAGCTGCTTAACGCTGGAGAGCTTGATGAAGATGGTAGTGGAAAGCAGACCAATGATAATTGCACCAAAGAGGCCGTTAGTACCGGTGAAGGAGGTGGAGAAAGCACCAGTTACATCAACGCCGGTAACTGCATAACCAGTTGGCAGGAGCTTAGCAACATCAGCCACAGGAAGTGCGACTGCTGCAGCGGCTGCGTCAGCAGCGTTAGCTGCATGAAGAACAGCGCCTGCGGTAGCAACAATGCTCTGAGGCATCATGATGATAAGAGCTGCGATACCAATAACAACACAAGAAATTGCGTTCTCAAAACGCTTGTTACGAGCAAGGCAATAACCAATAATGCCCGCAAGAATAACTGCCGAGAAACTCAGAGTGCCCTGAGCAACTGCTGCGCCCCAAACCTTGAAATTAGCCAGGGTAACTGGATCATTTGCAAAGATGAGTGGGAACAGAACGTTGTTGATCAGTACTGCAATACCAGCCAAAATGTAAATTGGACTGACCGTTGCAAATGCATCGCGCAGGCTCCTCAAGTGAACTTGATTACCTACTTTTGCAGATACTTCTGCAAATTTATCTAGAAACGATGCTTGGCCATTATCTTTTGCCATGAGCAAACTCCTTTCACGAGTTTCTAGTCAACTATATGTGTAGTGGCAACCTGCTTAAGCCACTCAGCTGATTTCTTAAGACGACGGTTGTAGTTATCTTCCAGGTCAACCTCAACAAAGCCGTAACGGTTCTTGAAGGCATTTGCCCAGGACCAGTTATCGATGATGGCCCAGTAGTGATAACCACGGCATTTTGCGCCGTCCTGAATTGCACGAGCAACCCACTCAAGATGACGACGGACAAAATCAACACGGTAGTCGTCCTGGATTACGCCGTTTTCATCTTTCTTAAGATCTTCTCGCTCTACGCCCATGCCATTCTCGGAAACAAACCACTCAAGCTCTGGATACTCATCGCGAACCTTCATGGCAAAGTCGTAAAGACCCTGTGGGTAAATCTCCCAACCACGAGAAACATTCATCTCTGCTTCTGGCCAGATATAAGGGTCAGCAAAGTTTGGAATGCCGTTCTCATCAGTGTCCTTTGCAGGAGCCTGAACGCGCTCTGGGTGGTAATAGTTGCAGCCCAGCCAATCCACAACGCCGTCGGCAAGAATCAGCTTGTCCTCAGGGCGAATAGGCAGGTTAACGCCACGGTCCTGCAGCGTATCAATAACATCCTGTGGAAGCTCTCCCTTAGTTACCAGGTCAAGCCACCAGCGAATGTTGACGCCGTCAGTCATGCGGAGCGCCTCAAGATCTGCCTCAGATGGATTCTCTTTGGTATAAGGTGGTGCAAAGCAGTTGATAAGGCCAATGCGAGAATCCTCAAGCATAAAACCTGCTGCTTTTGCGCGGCGATACTCGCGCACACCAAGTGCATGAGCAAGCGAAATGTTGTACTGAACAGCGCGAGCGCGAGAGTAATTCTTTACAAAGGGGTACCAGCCGCCCAGTGTGTAGCGAACCTCTGGCTCAACAATTGGCTCGTTAAAAGTGAACCAATAGCGAATCTCTTTTCCAAACGTTTCAAAAGCAATACGAGCGTAATGCGCATAAGCCTCAACAACCTCACGGGACTCCCAGCCACCGCGGTTAAAGAGGTATTCAGGCATGTCAAAGTGGTAAAGGTTTACAAAAATCTCAATACCAACCTTCTTAGCAACTGCAAAAAGGTGGTGATAGTACTTCTCGCCCTCTGGATTAAGGTTGCCGTTAATGTCCAGCAAGCGGCTCCACTGGATAGAAGTGCGAATGGAATCCAAGCCAAGAGACTTGAGAAGCTGAAGATCGTCTTCCATTCTTTCTGTAAAGTCATTTCCAGCGTAAGAACCAACGCGATTGTGGAATGCATGAATATCCAGGTTAGACCAGGTATCCCAAAGGTTTGGCAGCTTTCCGCCGTCTTGCCATTTACCCTCGGTCTGTGGACCAGACATTGCCCCACCAAAGAAGAAATTCTCAGGCAACTGATACGACATGCCCATCCTTTCTCAAATGTATCTAAACCTGACATGTCAACTTTATAAAACAGATATGTTAGGTTTTCTATGTAGTATACTAATGCAAATCAGATAGAATGCAAAGTAAAAAATTTTGCTCCCAGAGGAGGTGTCATGAATAAGTACGAGCTGATTGTTCAAGATCTTAAAACTGATATTGCTATAGGCACGTATCCTGCTTATTCTCGCCTGCCTTCCGTTGCTCAGCTCTGCGAGCAATATGAGGTGAGCAAAATTACCATTAATAAGGCACTAGAAGTTCTTGAGCAGCAAGGACTTATCTTTAGGCGAAAGGGCTCTGGCACTTTTGTCAAAAAGCTGGAAGAAGGAACGCAGATTAAGCCAAGTAAAGAAGTCTCTGGTCAAATGGAAGGCTTCATGGCTGAGCACGCCGCCCGAGGTGAGCGCGTTAAATCAAAGGTCTACACCTTTGAAGTTGAGCGTCCTTCTGAATACATTGCTAAAGCTCTTGATATTACGACCGAAGACTTTGTATACAGAATTGTGCGCGTCAGGCTTGTTGAGGGGATTGCGCAGGTCATCGAGTATACCTACATGCCTATCAGCTTAGTGCCCAATCTTAAAAAGGCTCATTTGGAGCACTCAATTTACAATTACATTGAGAGCGAAATTGGACTCAGAATTGCCAATGCACACCGTGTTATTAGGGCTGTTATGCCTACAGAGGTAGAGGCCTCGAGGCTAGAAATTAGCACAAGCGATCCCCTTCTGGAGGTTGAGCAAATCGGTTATATCGACGACGGTCGTGCGTTTGAATATTCCATCTCGCGACATGCACATGGCTATGAATTCATGACTATTTCTATGCACTAAACCTCTGCCCTAAAAGCACAAAATATGGCGAGAAGACCAACTGATCTTCTCGCCATATTGTTTGCGCGGATGAAAGCGGCGCTAAAGCTGTGCGACGATTACTCACCCAGGATGACGTGCCTGAACTCGCCGTCCTCGTAGATTCCGCAGCTGTGAGTACCGTCTTTTGGAATGCCCACGGAGCCTGGATTGAACACGGTGACCTCTGGGTGGTCGGCGCTCTGCATGTTCACTTTTCTGTGCGTGTGGCCGTACACAAATGCGTCAAGGCTTGGCATCTGAGGCCACTTATCAACGCTGTTGTGAATGCCAGGGCCAAAGACGTGACCGTGTGTAAAGAAGATGGTGAACTGCTTGCCCGTCTTTGGATCTTTATCAAACAAGATGTTGTAATCAGCCATGCAGGGGAAGTCCAGAACCATCTGGTCAACCTCTGCCTCGCAATTTCCGCGGACCGCAATAACCTTATCGGAGATGCTGTTCAACATCTCAATAACGCGCTTTGGTGCGTAATCTGCAGGAAGATCGTTGCGAGGGCCGTGATAGAGCAGGTCTCCCAGAAGTAAAACGTACTTTGGCTGCTCCTCCTCTATGACCTGCATGAGCTTCTCGCAATAGTCGGCAGCGCCGTGAATATCTGAAGCAATTACAACCTTCATCAACGTATCCTCTCTATACGTGTTTCTACACGTAGCTTCATACGCGTGTATCAATCAATTATTTTATTGTATTGATGGCGTCCAACCAGTTACAAGCGCTGGCAATTCGGTCACCGTGCAAATGCCTGCTTAGAACCTACCGGTCATCCTTGCATCAGGATCAGCCTCGGAAACACGCTGACGAAGATCCGCAATAGCCGCAGGTATCTCGTCTGTATTGTACGGCGTCATCTGATACACCCAGTTAATCCAGTTGCGATACAGCAAGTTAGCATGAGCGCGCCAGGTAAACAGCGGCTGCTTTTCTGGATCGTTATCAGGGAAGTAATTCTCCGGAAGGCGAATAGGCAGACCCTTGTGGAAGTCGCGCCAGTACTCCTCTGCAAGTGTGTCGCGATCATATTCAAAATGACCGGTTACAAAAATCTCGTGGAAGTCTCTGGTGGCGAGAAGAGCAGGACCGCTGGTAAATCCCTCAGAAAGCACGGCAAGCTCAGGGTGATTTACCAGAGCTGATGTCTCAATTGCAGCATGACGAGAGTGTGGCATGTAATGTACCTCGTCAAATCCATTGGTGAGGAAGCAATACTCATCGCATAAACGCTGCGGGAAAATACCAAATAGCTTAGCGCCCAGCATCTTCTTGGGAATGTCGTGCAGGTAATAGAGGCCAGCTAGTGCGCCCCAGCACAGGTACATGGTAGAAAAGACGTGCTCCTGAGACCAGTCAACAATGCGACAAAACTCATCCCAGTAGTCAACGTCCTCGTATTTAAGGTCCTCAATAGGAGCACCGGTAACAATCAGACCGTCGTAATTTTTATCTTTGAAGTCATCAAAAGTTGAATAAAACGTAACCAGATGGTCGGCAGCGGTGTTTTTAGATTCATGCGAAGAAATACGCATAAAGTCACACGTAACCTGTATAGGAGACTTTGAAATCAAACGGAGAATCTGTGTCTCGGTCTGAATTTTCTTAGGCATTAAATTCAAAATTGCCAGGCGAAGTGGACGGATCTCCTGGTGTTCTGCAACTTCTTCCTCAAGCGCAAAAATGCGCTCCTCTTGCAGCGTCTTCTTAGCTGGTAAACCATCTGGAATATTAATAGGCATGGTAACTTCCTTTAGCTAATCGTTGCACATAAGTATACTTGTTTGTATGGAAATAACTTTTGCCGAGCTCGGGCTAAACGAGCAAATTCTGGCAGGCGTAGCAACACTTGGGTTCAACGCGCCTACTCCCGTGCAGGCTGCGGCAATTCCCGCTGTCCTGGCGGGTAAGGACGTTGTTGCGTCTGCGCAAACGGGAACAGGTAAAACTGCAGCGTTTATGTTGCCTACGCTGCAGCGCATTGCTGTCGAGAAACCCAGTGGAGCCGAGAAGACCGACGCCAAGGAGTGCGACGCGGCTGCCGGGCGCGGCGCAGCCACCGGACGCAGTGCCAAGCGCAACACCAAACGCGGCGACGCCAAACGCAACGCTTATCCCCGCGCGCTCATCATCACGCCGACGAGAGAGCTAGCTGCTCAAATCGACGACGTTGCTAAAAGCGTTTGCGCATCCACTGGTCAGCACGCCGTCATTGTCACTGGTGGCGCTCGCTACAAGCACCAGATAACCGCACTGCAAAAAGGTTGTGATGTGCTGGTGGCAACACCTGGCCGCCTGATTGATCTTCTCGACAAGAAGCATACGAGTCTAGAGAACATCCAGGTGCTGGTACTTGACGAGGCAGATCGTATGCTTGACATGGGATTTTGGCCAAGCGTTCGCCGCATTATGGAGCAGCTGCCCAAGGCGCATCAAACGTTGCTTTTCTCGGCAACGCTCCCCGCTTCAATTACCTCAACCATAGATGCGCTACTCAAAGATCCAGAGCGCATTGAGATTGCAAGAACCGGACAGACTGCGGCAACAATCGAGCAACATTTGTGCTCGGTCACTCAGGGACAAAAACCACAGCTCTTAAAGGCACTTATCGACTCGTTTGATCCTGCGCCAGAGCGCGTTTTGGTGTTCTGTAGGACAAAGTCGCGCGTTGACAGCATTTACAAAAACCTCAAAGCCGCAGGTCTAAAGGTTGATGTCATGCATGCGGACCGTCCGCAAAAAGCTCGCGCAAGAGCGCTGGAGCGATTCCGCAGCGGCGCTATTCAGGTTCTTGTTGCAACCGATGTCATGAGCCGCGGCATTGATATCCAGGGCATTGACGCCGTCATCAACTTTGACGTGCCACTTGACCCCGAGGATTACGTTCACCGTATTGGCCGAACAGGCCGCGCTGGAGCCGCAGGTCAGGCCTATACGTTTATGGGACCAGACGAGGTTACTCCGCTCAGAGAAATTGAATATTTCACAAAGGCGCTTATTCCAACATGGGATCTGCCTGGCTTTTCTTACGATGAGGGACGCATTATGCTCCAGGATTCCCGCTCTACCACCAAGACAACGCGTTCGATGTTCTCGGGCTCAAGGTCAAGGGGCAAAAGCTTTGGATTTGGCGGCAGATACGGCCGACACACGTAATCTATAATCAAACGCAGTCGATTAACACAGTAAAGGAATCAAAATGGGCCCTTTTAATGGCGTTGGTGTAATTTTTGCTCTTGGAGCAGCAGCTCTTCATGTGGTTATTTTTTATCTTGAGTCATTTGCCTGGACTTCTGACGGCACACTCAAGGCCTTTAACATGACAAAAGAAGAAGCAGAAAATACTCAAGAAATGGCTTTTAACCAGGGATTTTACAATCTCTTTCTTGCCATTGAGGTATTTGTAGGCGTCTTCTTGATGGCTACCAGAAATCCAGCAGGTAAAGCGCTTGTCATCTTTGCTGTATGTTCAATGGCATTTGCCGCGATTCTTCTCTTTGTGACTTCTCCCAACAAACGCTCCGCGGCCATTAAACAGGCAATATTCCCCATCATGGCTCTCTGCAATTTGATTCTGTAATTTTTGAGCATCGACGCTGAGCACATACAAGCACCCGGCTTTTTGTAAGCGCTTCTCGCGAGAAGGAACATCATGAAGCAACTCCGCCCTTATCCGCAGGTTATTGTCACCAAGAAAGCAGCTCGTGCACTTGCGGGCGGACATCCTTGGGTCTTTGAGGGCGAGGTTATCCGTGTAGAACCGTCTCCAGAAAGCGGCGAGTGTGCTCAAAATGGCTGCATTGTTGATGTCTTTGAAGAGAACGGCACCTACCAGGGAACCGGTCTTCTGTCAGAAATGAGCAAGATTCGCGTCAGAATTGTGACAAGAAACGCCAACGATAGGCTCAACGAAGCGTTTTGGAGTCGCAAGATTAGCTGGGCGTGGGAATACCGCAAAACCACTATGGGAAACCGCGCTCTACCAGGGACTGAGCCCGATACCAATTGCTGCCGCGTCATCTTCTCGGAGGCTGACGGTTTTCCTGGCCTAATCGTTGACCGCTACGAGAACGTACTTGTTGCGCAGGTAGGAACTGTTGGTATGGAGCGTCTGCGCAACGTTATCTATCCTCTGCTGCTTAAGGTTTTATTTGCAGACAGCCAGGTAATTGATGGCATCTACGAAAGAAACGATTCTCCTTCGCGCCTTAAAGAAGGACTTTCGCAATATAAGGGCTGGTGGACAAGTACTTCTTCTGACGAGAATAGCTTGGCAGCAGAAAGCTCCCTTGCTCTGCCTTCAACGCACGTTCTTGCAACAGAAAACGGACTCAAATTCAATCTTGACCTGGAGAACAGCCAGAAAACAGGCTTTTTCTTGGATCAAAAATACAACCGTCGAGCAGTTCGTCAGCTTGCGCAAGGTCGTCGTGTGTTGGATTGTTTCTGCCACGTTGGTCCGTTTGGCCTGAACGCCGCAGCGGGCGGAGCAGAATTTGTCCGCTGTGTAGACGTCAGCCAGACTGCCATTGACCTTGCGCGCCAAAACGCGGAGCTCAATGGCTTGGCAGATCACATGAACTTTACCTGCGCAAATGTTCTTGAATACCTGCCAGGACTAGCCAGCGACCGCGCCCAGCTCAAGACAGAAGGAGGTCCGTTTGACCTCATTATTTTGGATCCGCCTGCATTTACCAAGACGCGCGACAAGGTTCGCAGCGCCATGCGTGGCTATAAGGAAATCAACGCAGCGGCTATGAAATTGCTGCCTCGAGGTGGCTACCTGGCAACTTGTTCTTGCTCTCACTTCATGACCAGAGATCTTCTCGCCCAGGCAATTGCTGAGGCCGCACATCATACCAACGTGCAGCTCAAGCAAATTGAAGAGCGCCAGCAAGCTCCTGACCACCCAATTCTTTGGGGTGTTCCCGAGAGCCACTACCTTGATTTCTTCATTTTCCAGGTGGTTTAAAACCTACAGTCCATTCTTCAAAGAACACTTTATGAGATTTATTCCATATTGTGATATAATACTCTTATAAATTATTTTACTAATTTATAAGAGTATTTATGGCATACTTTGGAGGCTTTTATGGCTGAGATGGGTGTCAGTAATTCATCTGAACAAGTAGGCTCAAGCAAATACCAATCCCGCTTAACCTACGGGCTATTAGCTTTTGTTGGTGGCTTTGCCGGACTTCATACATTTTATAGAACAGGAAAAATATTGTCTTTCAGGACTATATTATCTGGGTGTTTTCTCTATTTTCTTGTCTCTTATAACTATTGGTATCTCTATGCTGTTCTCGTGCTTATAAATTCTTTTATCACGCTTTCTATCGTCTTTGATAAAAATGTGACCGTTCAAAATATCTACGAACACGCACCACAGTCTCAAGACGCTGAAAATAATGACAAATTGATTTTGATCACAATCTCTGTATTTGCATTATTTCTCTTAGCAAGTGCGACTCTATCTTTTGTATTCAACATCTCAATGGCTATAAAGCTCGTTCTTGTAGTGGCTTTCATTGGTCTTGGAGCTTTGCTGATAACTGCTAGTGGAATCAAAATCTCTTTTAAATAATTCCTCTAAACTTCTCAATTTCCCTAAATTTTGCTTTTGCGACGCTCTTTGAAGAAAGCTTTGAGCTGTGCAGATGCCTCGTCTGCTAGCACTCCACCAGAAACCGCGAACTCATGGTTAAGCCTTGGGTCGCTACTCACGTCAAATAACGTACCCGTTGCGCCGCCCTTGGGGTCAAACGCACCAAACACACAGCGATCAATACGAGCGTTGACCATCAATCCTGCGCACATCAAGCAAGGTTCCAGCGTCACGTACACTGTGCAGCCCGAAAGCCTCCAACGTCCAAGCTTTTTTGAGGCCTCTTGCATGGCGAGAAACTCAGCGTGCGCAGAAGGATTGTTATCAATCTCACGACGATTATGTGCAACGGCAATAACCTCTCCATCGCACACCACAACTGCTCCGATAGGCACTTCTCCTATCTGTGCCGCAAGCTCTGCCTGCTCAAGGGCAAGTTTCATGTACTTCTGATCAAGAGCAGCCTGTGGGGTCAAAGGCTCTTGCACTTCATCACTCATAGCTGCTCCTCACTTGTCTGATTGCTGTCGTAAATCTTACGGAATTCTGCCGCGATTCTGACGCAAACCTGTCGCGAACCAGACGCGATTCTGTCACAAACCTGACGCTTATTTGTCTGCGCTCAATTATGAAGCAAAACCTAACTTACAAAATCCCCTACTCGCAAAAAACTGAATTATGCGGTAGGATATTACCGCTTTGGAGAGGTGGCAGAGTGGTTGAATGCGGCGGTCTTGAAAACCGTTGAGCGGTGTCCCCGTTCCGAGGGTTCGAATCCCTCCCTCTCCGCCATTTTTGGCGGCTCTCAACTTCACGTTTTGCTTTCAGGCATCTTTTAGTTTTGCTACGGCGTTTTTTTCAGAACTTCCATTCCATCTCACGTCATTTCTAGCTCAACGTTCTTCTCGCCAGTGTGTGGGCGAGCATTCCATTCACCGAAAGATTCCTTAACAAGTTAAAAGCTTTAATCAAAAACGCCTTAGATTTTTAGTTTTGGGTATAATTAACCTGTCCAAATGGATGGCTGACACAAAATTGTCAGTGATTGAAAGGATTTAGCATGATTATTGCCGCAGTTGTAGTTATTGTCCTTCTGGTTTTCTGGGCCATTAGCATTCACAACAACATCATCCGCGCAAGCAACAGGTGCGATAACGCTTGGGCAGCTATCGATACGCAGCTTCAGCGTCGTAACGATCTGATCCCTAACCTGGTCAACACCGTTAAGGGTTACGCAACTCACGAGTCCAAGACTTTTGAGGCAGTTACCTCCGCTCGTGCTGCAGTCGCAAACGCTCACACTCCTGAAGAGAAGATGCAGGCTTCCGGTACTCTTTCCAACGCTCTGACCAACCTGTTTGCTGTTGTTGAGAACTACCCAGAGCTCAAGGCAAACCAGAACTTCCTGGAGCTCCAGGCAGAGCTTACTGACACCGAGAACCGCCTCAGCTACGCTCGCTTGAGCTACAACGATGTTGTCATGAACTACAACAACATCATCGCTGTCTTCCCAAACAACCTTCTTGCTGGTGGACGTTCCCCACGTACAAGCTTCCAGGTTACCGACGAGTCCGCTCGTCAGGCACCAAACGTACAGTTCTAAGAGCTGTTTCGTTTACACTTTGTACCAGCTCAGCCCGGTATCTGCGTTCCCGCAGGTGCTGGGCTTTTTTTGTGCGCCGTGAAGCTTCGCGGATCGTGCCAGCCGTGCGCTAGTCGTGTGCTGGCCGCACCTCGGCTGCAGGTAAATCCGAGCAGCTAGATTATATGAAGAGTCTTTACAGCCTCGCAGAAAAATCGTTAAAATAGTTACATCTGTGAATTGTCCTCGCAAGCACAATTCACGTTCTATTGGATGAAGAGAAAGGTCAGCATGAAACCTCGACCTCACAGTCGCTGACCTCTTGCGGTGTGCCGATTTGCACCGTGAGGGGTGAAATCGCAATGCAGTCCCCGTGGCAAATACGCGGAGTTTCTCGCCAAAGCCATGCTTTAGTCTTCGGACGCATGTAAGGAGCACACATGATTTATCTTTCCCAGTTAATGGGTAATCCGGTTCTAGATTCAGAAGGCGAGAAGATCGGTTCTGTCTCCGACCTTGGAATTGCAACCGGAGAAGTTTTTCCTCGCATTACTTCCCTTGCTTTTATGGGCCCTGGCCGCACGCCAATGATGATTTCTTGGCGCAAGTATGTTGATACCTACGATGAGGACGTCATTAGGCTCAAGGTGCCTTCAACTGAGATTCGTTTCTCGTATCTGCAGCCTAACGAGGTTCTTCTCGCCAGAGATATTCTGAACAAGCAGATTGTTGATACGCGCGGCATTCGCGTTGTCCGCGTAAATGACCTCAAGCTTTCCGATACCAGCTCAACGCAGCTGCGCCTTCTGGGTGCAGAGGTTGGCGCACGCGGTCTGCTGCGCAGCCTTTCTCCCCAGCTTGAGCACCTGGTCACTCGCATTGCGCGCGCTATGGGTCATCCCATGCAGGAGCGCATCATCGCGTGGAGTTACATGGACCTGGTTGAGCGCGACCTCTCCAACGTTAAGCTCTCCGTTTCCCACAAGACACTGGACGAGCTGCACCCAGCTGACGTCGCCGACATCATCGAGCGCCTGGACTCTCGCCTGCGTAGCCAGGTGTTTGCCCAGCTTGATGACGAGCAGCGAGCCGGCGCAATGGCAGAGTTCAACGACGACGCCATGGCAGTTGAGCTCATCGGCGGCCTGAACGAAAAAGAAGCATCCCGCATCCTGTCCGAGATGGACCCAGATGACGCAGCCGAGCTTGTCTCCGAGCTGAGCTACGACCGTGCCGAGAAACTCCTGCGCTTGATGGGCGTTAAGGAGCAGCGCGCTATTAGGCAGCTGCTGGGATATCGCGAGTACACCGCCGGCCGTATTATGACGTCCGAGGCACTTTCTGTTCCTGAGGATCAAACCGTTGCGTACGCCATTGACCGCCTGCGTAACCTGGACGAAGACTTTGAGACCGTCCGTTACCTCTACCTTACTGATGAGGACGGCCGTCTGTCTGGAATTGTTACCCTGAACCGCCTGATTGTCTCCGAGCCAGAAACTCGCCTGGAGGAGATTGCTAATAAGAACCTGGTCACCGCTTCGCCAGAGGACGACCAGGAGGACGTTGCTCGCAATATTGCAAAGTACAACTTGCTGGCCATGCCTGTTGTTTCTGACGACAATCGCCTGCTGGGCATTGTTACCGTCGACGATGCTCTTGACGTTCTTGAAGAGGAGCACGCCGAGGACCTGCAGATTGTTGGTGGCGGCAGGAGCGATTCTGACTCTGGCGACCGTGGCCGCAACATTATTTGGTTCCTCCACCGCAACCTCTGGCTTTTGTTCTGGGTTGTCTCCGTTGTGATTGCTGCCTTTGTAGGAACAGCCGCAACATCCAATCCAACCATGGGTATTTTCGCAGCTCTTTGCACTATTACCATGCCAATTTCGCTGAACTTGAGCGAGAATACCGTCAACTACGTGACAAACTTCTTCCTGACAGACGATCCTGGTAGCGAGAAATCTCCTTCTATCTTGGGCTTTGCCTTCCGCTCGCTTCTGCTGGGTCTTCTGGTCAGCGGACTCATTTGCATCCTTGGTGCCGCAGCTCACGCCCTGCTAGAGACCCTGTTCCATCCATACGATCCAAATGCAGGCGCATTCTACGCTGCGCTCTTTGACCAGACACTCATCCAGATTTTTGGCGCAGCAGCTGGCTCTACCCTTATTTCCTTCTTGCTGACCCCAATTTTCTTGGCTGTGCTTCGCCATCGTGAAGAGAAAAACCAAGAAACCTCAGGTCTTACGCTTACTCTGATTTCTATGAGCCTTTCGGTGGTGACATTCTTCGTCCTCTCTTACGCTCTCTCGCTTGTGAGCGTGATGTAAATGGCGCAGGAGAACGCACAGGTAAAGGACGTGGTTGCAGAGCAGGGTGCTGCTGCAGGGCAGAACGCCGCTGCAGCACTGGACGCGATTGCAGCACAGGACGCCGCTGGCCAGCTTGACGCAAGCGACGGAAGCGTTGTCGAGCAGGGCAAACGCGCATCTAAAGAGAAGGCTCCGGTCAACAAAAACAGCCTCAAGTACATCTTGATGGCAATGGGTCCCGGTCTTCTCGCCGCATTTGCAGGTAACGACGCCGGTGGCATTGCAACCTACTCCAGCGCGGGTGCTACGTTTGGCTACTCGCAGCTGTGGACCGTGCCGCTCATGTGCTTCCTGCTGATTGTTGTTCAAGAAACCGCAGCTCGAATGGGTTGTGTCACCGGTAAAGGCATCGCATCGCTGGTGCGCGAGCGCTTTGGCATCCGCTTGTCCACGCTGGCAATGGGCGCGCTGCTGCTCTCTAACATTGCTGTTACCTTCTCCGAATTCGCAGGTATTGCCTCCAGTATGGAGCTCTTTGGCATTCCGACGTACGTCTCGGTTCCTATCAGCGCTCTGATGGTGTGGCTTCTGACCGTCGGCGGATCGTACCGCCGCATCGAGAAGATTCTGCTGGCGATTAGCTGCATTTTTGTCACGTACGTGGTAGCTGGCGTGCTTGCTCAACCAAACTGGGGAGAAGCTCTGCGCGTCACCATCATTCCGCAGCCTTCCGCCGACCCGTCCTACATTTCCCTGCTGGTCGCAAACATTGGTACCACTATCAGCCCGTACATGATCTTCCTGGTTGCATCAAATGTTGTCGAGAAAAACCTTGATACCAGCGACATTCCCGCACAGCGTGCAGACAATGTTGCCGGCGCAGTCCTGGCAGAGGTCATTACCTGGTTCATCATGCTGACCACGGGCGCGGTGCTCTTCCCTCGCGGAATCTCCGTTGACTCCGCTGCCGATGCTGCTCGCGCGCTTGAACCACTTGCTGGTCAGTACGCAAGTACGCTCTTTGCACTGGGCATGGTGGGCGCATCCTTCCTTGCAGCATGCGTTCTCCCAGGCATTACCGCAAGCGCCATCTGCGAGGCATTTGGTTGGGAGCGCGGAGCCGACCGTAGCTGGCAGGAAGCCCCTGTCTACCACGGCATTATTACAACCGTGCTGGTTATTTCTGCGCTGGTTGTTCTGATTCCAGGCATGAGCCTCTTTGGCATCATGATGGCCGCCCAGGTCATCAACGGTATTCTGCTGCCGATTCTGCTTGTTTTTATGGTTATCATCGCGGCCGACAAACACATCATGGGCAAGTACGCCAACGGTCGCATCTGGAACGCGCTGACCTGGTTCACCATTGTCACCGTCATCATCCTGACCATTGTGATGTTCATTCTGCAGGCCATGGGCTTGTAGCGAGCGTCACGCGACTGCAACACAAAAAGGGCGAGAAGATCAATCTTCTCGCCCTTTGTTCTTTGCGACTATCTGCGGCTTATTACTTGCTTGCCTTGTCAAACTCGTCCTTGAAGTCAGAGAACATCTTGCCCATGCGACCAAGCTGCATGCCAAAACTCTTTGCAGCCTTGTTTGCAGTAGCCTGCGTGGACGACTTACTTGCAGTCTTAGCAGCAGGCTTAGCAGCGGCCTTTTCCGCGGCGGCCTGCTCCTCCGCAGATGGCTTCTCGAGGCGAACATCCTCCGCGGCAACCGGCGCTGGGCGCTCGGAATCGTCTTCTGCATCGGGCTCGGTAGCATCTTCGATGGCACGCTTTGCCTTGGCTATCGTCTTACCCAGGGCAAACGCGCCCTTCTCGGTAGCCTCTGCAACAGCTTTACCAGCCTTAGCCGTGGCCTCGGAAGCTTTAGCGGCAGCCGCGGCGTAACCCTCGCCCGCCTTTGCCGCTAGACCACCGGTGAGCTGGGCATCTGCCGCCTCATCGGAGAGGACCATGGCGCCGTTGGAATATCCTAGCAGCCACTCAGGCTTGATGGCAAACGAGCCTACCAGCGCTTCCGATCCGGCACCGTCACCCACAAGAAATGCCGAGACCACACCAGTGAACTGGTCAAACTCGGCGCCGCTCACGTAGCCCAAGCTCTTTCCACTCTTGGTGCGAGCCTCCATGCCGTGCCACAAAATGCAGGTATCAAAATCCAAGTTCAGGCGCTTAATTGCCGCTTTATCAACGTTATTCTCGCGATCTTTTACGCAAAGTCCCTGCTCAATGGTCTCCAGTGACTCCAGCGTGACAAAAGCATCATCCTGCTTAATCATGCCGGCGATGTCGGGCTTCTGAACCATCACGCCCACTACCTGCGAAGGCTGACCCTGTTTGAATGGCGCAAAAACCACGTTGTGGATTTTTCCCAGCTTGGAAAAACGCTCTTCTCCCGCATGCTTACCCTTTGTAGCAGGCTTTTTGGGGAGAAGGACTTTTGCGCCAAGGAGCTCGGTTGTTTTCACGTGAAACCTCTCTATAAAAAACGGGACGTCATAAGGCGTCCCGTCACATTGCTTGTAAGTGAGGCTTATGCCTCCTGGTAACCCTCGCCAGCGTTCTCCTGGTCGTGGGACTCAACGTTCTCGATGCGAACTGCCTGGGCCTCAGCGGTTGTGGCGGTTGGCTCTGGAACAACAAAGGAATCTGCGACAACATCTGCTGCGTCAGCGACAGTGTTAGAAGCGGAGGTCACCGCGTCAGAAAGCGACTCGCGGAGCTGATCCATGCGCTCACGAGCAAGATCAACCTTTGCACGGAGCTCGTCAGTCTTTGCGTCAACAGTAGGCTTGACCTCGTCAATCTTAGTGCTCACAACCTTAGATGTGCGCTCGTAAGAATCAAGTGCGGAATCCCATGCGTCATTGACAGCATCTGCAGCCAAAGCGCGAGTCTCCTCGCCAGAACGTGGAGCTAGGAAAAGACCAGCTACAGCGCCAGCAGCAGCACCAAATACAGCGCCTAGAAAAAAACCAGCAGACTTCTTGCTCATAAGTACCTCCTGTTAAACAGCAAAACGCTGTACGTAATCATACCGCAATAAGGGCGTTTATCGAACGGGCTTTGAACGAGGAACGTTAATCATGTTCCAGTCGTCTGGGACGTCGGTGACCTCGGAGTCGTCGGTTGCGTCCTCGGCAGCGGTTGCCTCGGCGAGCTCGTCGGCGATGGGCTCGGCGTCGGCGTCGACAGCGGGATCGGCGGCGTCGGCTGCGTCAGCAGCGTCGATGCCTGCGACCTCGGCGTTGTTCTCCTCAGCGTCAGCGACCTCAGCCTCAACCGCATCAGCAGCAGCTGCATCAGCGACGTCCTCGGAGGAGTTGTCGGCGACGTAATCCTCAGCTTCTACGCTCTCTGCCTGGAGTGCAGCGTCTGCCTCAGGTTCTGCGGAGTCTACAGGCTCATCGGTCTTCTCGCCGTCAAGGCCCTGGATGAGTGCAACAAGGCCGGAAACGATAGCGTTGATGTCTGGGTCGGCGTCCTCCTGGTTGCCATATGCCCAGTTGAGGAGCCACACAGCGCTGGAGAGCGAGGCCGCAACCAGCACGTCGTCTGGACATGCGAGAATGATCTCATAGAGGCCGCGGTGGGAATCTACCAGGGAAGTCTTGCCGGAAGCAACGTCTCCCGCAAGGTTGGTCAGGGCCAGGAGCTCGACGGTTACGTGCTCAAGCAGGTGTGCAACCTCGGTGTCCTTAGCAACAAGCCCAAAACGAGCGTCGGAATCACCCAAGCACAGGTGCTCCGAGAGGCCAGGCAAAAGCTCAAGCACGCGCTCAGTTGCCTCAGCGTTTTCTGAGGTCAAACGTGGCGCCTTGGCCGAAAACTCAACGGTAGCGGTCAAGTTTTTGGGTCCTACCACAACTTTTTTGATAGAAATCAACTGCGCCATTTCAACCTCTTTCTATTGGTTCACTCTATTGTAATCATTCTTTTAGTTATTCATTTTCTGATGTGTCAGAGTTTTCGCCCGCTGGCTCAGATTCACCGTCTACCTGTGGTTCTGGTGCAATTACGCGCAGCAAAGAAAGGCGACGGCGACGCATCGACTGCACGCGGAACACGTAGCCATCCTTCTCAAACACCTCACCCGGACGAGGCAAATGACCAGCCAAATCCAGCACAAAGCCCGCGATAGTCTCATACTCCTCGGACTCCCCTACCGGCCATCCAAGTTCATCCGCATCATTGAGCGAGAAACGGCCATCTACCAGCCACTCTCTGTCGGAGAGCTGCGTCAGGTACTTGTTGTCTGGGTCAAACTCATCCTCAATCTCGCCGACAATCTCCTCGACGATGTCCTCAACGGTAATGACACCAGCGGTTCCGCCATACTCGTCAACAACGATGACCATCTGGTCGCGACTTGTCCGCATCTCAGTGAGTAGCGGAATGATGTCTTTGGTATCGGGTACGTAGTCAGCAGAACGTACGAAGCGCGTGATCTTCTCGTCACTATCGTGCTGGTCAAGCGCTGGCTCCAGCAAATCTTTGATGTGAGCGATGCCCACGATGCGGTCGATATTCTCGTGGTAGATAGGGATGCGCGAGAAACCTGTTTGGCGCATGACGCGCAGGACCTCGCTGATAGTTGCGGTGTCCTCCATGGCGGTCATATCAACGCGCGGGACCATAACCTCGCGGACAACGGTGTCACCCATCTCGATGACCTCGTGGATCATGGATTTTTCTTCTTCAGAGAGGTCCTCGGAGTCCTTGACGATGTAGCGGAGCTCTTCCTCGGTGACCTCTTGATGGTCGTTGGTGGTATCAATGCCCATGAGCGCGGTAACCGCATCTGCCGAGGCAGACGTGATGAACACGAGCGGACGCACAATTTGCATGAACGCCTTCATGGGGCCGACGACCGCCTTGGCCACTGCCTCGGAGTTTGCCAGGCCGATGCTCTTTGGAACCAGCTCGCCGATAACCACGGAAAAGAAGGAAACAATCAGCGTAATAGCCACGACAGCCAAAGGAAGCGCCAGGTCAGCGTGGACGCCAATGTTGACCAGCCAAGCACCGAATGGCTCGGAAAGGCTTGTTGCAGCAAATGCCGAGGAAGCGAAGCCTACCAGGGTAATTGCGACCTGGATTGTTGCGAGGAAATATCCGCGATCAGTGGCAATGTCAATGACAGCAAGAGCTCTTGGATCACCCTCGTCCACGTCCGCCTCAAGCGCCGCGCGACGAGAGCTAACAATGGCCATCTCAGCCGCAGAAAAGAAGCCGTTTACCAGGGTAAGCAGCAGAGTTATTGCAATACTTAACGCAATGTCCATCGAGTGTATGGGCACCTACCTCTTCGAAGTTACTTTTTGTGTAGTCTATTGTACTCTAACGCGCTCTACCTTGTAGTCTTCAGGGATTTGACACAGTCTCGCCACGAAATGCTGGAAGACTGACGGTGTCGGAAGCAGCAGCATGATGGCATCAACTGAATGAGCGGTCGCAAGGTGACCGCACGACCGGTGCGGCGATGCCATCGATCGCTATTTTCCGTGGACTCGACTAACAAACGGCCGTCGATCCTGATTAACAAGCAGTTCTCAGTATTTGATGCAAAATTTTGAATAACCTATACGAAAAATTCATCTACATGAATACGTAACATTTACGCCTAAAATTATGTGCCCAAAACGGTAAAAAATGCGTTTAGTTGGGGCTGAAAGTTAAAAATTTGCCAAAATAACCCCAACTAAGACGATTTTTTACCGCGCTGAAAATTTTTATCAGGGCAAACGCTATATGCAGAAATGTGTATTCCCCAACTAAACGGATTTTTTACCACTTCGGAGCTATTTGCGTCATTCTAGGTCGCTTCGGGACCACTTCGGGGCCAGTTCGAGGTCACTTCAGGGGCATTTGCACCATTCTTACCCGCTTAGCTCCCTTGACAGAAAAAGCCCTCACATTCAGCCGAATGTGAGGGTCTTGGCCTTGCTTAATTTACCGCTAAATTACAGCTGCTTGCCAGTCTCGACAAGGTCCTTGACCTGCGCGCGGACGGCGTCCAGGTCCTCATCGGAAGGAAGCCAGCCGATAGCGTGGACAGGCAGTGGCATAGTGAACTCTGCTGCCTCAAGCTCGGCCTGGACCATCTTTGGTCCAAGTGGAGCCCAGCCGTAAGAACCAAACGCAAAGCCAATACGGTGGTCGTTCTTTGGAGACAGACCGCTCATATAAGTCAGGAACGCAGAAACGTTTGGCAAGAACTTAGAGTTCAGCGTAGGCGAACCAACGCAGACATACTTGGAATCCAGGAAGTGGTACATAACGTTGGAGATGTGAGTCTCCTTGAGGTCGATGAGCTGGGCAGGAATGCCTTCGGCCAGGAAACCGTCCAGGAGAGCGTGGGCCATCTTGTCGGTTGAACCCCACATGGAGTCGTACACAACCAGGGCCTTCTCCTCAAGCTTGCCGGTAGTCCACTCCTCGTACTTGGAGATGATGTCGGCAATGTGGGAGCGCCATGCAACGCCGTGAGCTGGGGCGATAATATCAATGTTCTCCAGACCAATGCCCTTAACTGCGGTAACAGCAGAGTCAGCCTGACGACCGTATGGGAGAACGATGTTTGCATAGTACTTGCGAGCCTGCTTCATAACCTCGCAGTAGTCGGACTCGTCCTCAAAACGAGTGCTTGAAGCGTAGTGCTGACCAAATGCGTCGTTGGAGAAGAGGATCTTATCGTAGTCGGAATACGTGACCATGTTGTCTGGCCAGTGGACCATTGGGGTCTGCACGAAGGTCAGGGTGCGCTTACCAATGTTGAGCGTATCGCCCGTCTTTACACCGTTGACGTTGATATTCTCGCCATAGAAAGCCTTGAGCTCCTTGACGCCCTGAGGCGCACTTGCGTAGACCTCGGCGTTTGGTGCGAGCTCCAGAATGCGAGGAACGCTACCGGAGTGGTCCATCTCAATATGGTTGCAGATCAGAACGTCAATCTTTGCTGGATCGATGATGCTCTTGATGCGCTCGACCAGCTCCTCGGAGAAGGGGCGCTTGACGGTGTCAATGAGCGTGACCTTCTCGTCCAGGATAAGGTATGCATTGTAGGTAATGCCCTGCTCAGTGGTGTAGCCGTGGAACTCGCGAGCGTTCCAGTCAAGGGCGCCTACAAAGTAGACATCGGGTTTGATTTCGACAGAACTAAGCATGTGTCCTCCAAAGACCACAGTGCGAAAATTTGACACTACAAGGATATCATTTGCCGGCTGGTGAGTGTATGTTCACGTAAACTTTCCAGAAGTTGTCCGAATCTAAATTCTTCCCTTACTGGAATCCGAATTTTTCTTTACTGGAATCCAAATTTTTCCTTGCTGCAACGTAAATCCTCCCCCTTGCAGAAATCTAAATATTTTCCTTGCTGTTATGTTCTTTTGACAGTGTTACCATAAATTACATAGGTCTAAAACGTATCCGGAGAGGGGAACCTATGAAAATGCTACGCGCAATGCGTGAGCCACTGAAGTATGTTCAGGGCAAAAATGCTTGTCTCGAGTTCGAAAAAGAGATGGGCTACATGGGAAAGCGCTTCCTGTTTGTCTGCTCTAACAGCGGCTACAAAGCAACCCACGACATGATCGAGCAGAGCTTTGAGGGCAAGGGCGACTATTACCGTCGCTATGAGGTCTTCGGTGGCATCTCTTCCAACGGCGAGATTAACCGCATGAAGGCTATCGTCGAGGAGGACAACATCGACGTAGTCGTCGCTATCGGCGGCGGCAGCGCTGTTGACACTGCAAAGGCAACCGCATATTACGCTGGCAAGCGCATCGTTATTCTCCCTACCGTTGCAGCTACCGACGCTCCATGCACCGGCCTCTCCGTTATTTACAACGATGACGGTTCCTTTGACAAGTACCTCTTCTACCCACAGAATCCAGATGCAGTTATGGTCGACACCCAGATCATCGCTAACGCACCTGTTTCCTTCCTGGTAGCAGGCATGGGCGACGCACTGGGCACCTACTTTGAGGGCCGCGCATCCATCCGCACCGAGTCTCCTTCCCTCGAGGGAACCGGCATTACCCGCGTTGGTATGGCAATTGCTAAGGAGTGCTACCTCACTCTTCGCGATTACGGTTCACAGGCAATTAAGGCTTGCGAGAACAACGTTGTAACCCCAGCTCTTGAGGCTATCTGCGAGGCTACTGTCTACATGAGTGGTGTCGGCGCTGACAACGTTAACTGCGCAGCAGCTCACTCCTTCTACAACGGCCTCACCTCCCTTGGTGGCCACAGCGCACCTCACGGCAACTGCGTTGCTTTTGGTACCCTGGTCCAGCTTGTTCTTGAGGGTGTTCCTCAGGAGGAGTTCGACGAGGTTCAGGACTTCTGCCTTGAGGTTGGTCTTCCAACTACCCTCGAGGAGGTTGGCATCACCACTGACGAGCAGATCAAGAAGATCGCTGAGGCTGCTTGCGTTCCTGGCGAGACCATCCACAACCTTGCTGGCGACGTCACTCCTGACGAGCTCTATGCAGCTATCGTTCAGGCTGACGCTATGGGCCGCGCTCTTAAGGCTTAAGGTTTTAGCTGCACGTCGCGGCGCAACGACGCCGCGACGGCGCTGCGACGCTTTACAGGTCGCAACAGCGCTACAACGGCAAGCGCAACGACGCCGCGACAGCACATTTGCTTGATACAGAAGAGGGACCGCAGATGCGGCCCCTCTTTTTTGTTGCAGTTATGATGTGTTGCGAGCGCAGGCGCAGCTCGCGCCGGGGCGGTGACGCAACGCTTACAGGCCCAACGCCTGCTTGACGTCTGTGGCAATAAGCTCAGGCTCCAGATGACTTTCTCGCATAAGATCCGCGATGTTAACGCGGTCGTAGAAGGCCTTCTTGACGCCGTAGTTCAACACGCGCGCGGAGGAAGTTCCCAGGTAGCTGGCTATATTCTGTCCCCAACCGCCTTCGATGATGCCGTCCTCAATGGTTACGATGACGTCGTGATCTTTTACCAGGTTGTCGAGCAGATTTTGGTCGATGCCAGAGGCAAAGTATGGCTTGACCAGCGTGGCTTCAATTCCCAGAGTAGAACTAAGGGCCTCAACGGTTTTCTCGCCAAGGTCGTAGAAATCGCCCAAGGCAAGAACGGCCACCTTGGAGCCCTGGCGCGTGACCTCGTAGGTATTGAGGTCGTCGAAGTTTGCGCGGACGGGACCTTCGGCGTGGACCACGGGACCGGAAGGAATTGCGATGTAGACAGGGTGTTTGTCCTGTTCAAGTGCCCAGTCGAGCATGGCGATGTACTCCTCGGCGTTGGACGGCGCGAGGTACACCATGTTAGGAATGTTTGCGATCATGGAAATGCTGCTGAGGCCCTGGTGGGTAGCAGCCATCAAGCCCCTAATGGAACCGGACCCCACGATAACCGCAGGATTCTGGTTGAGCGCCAGGTCCTGAGTTAGCTGGTCGTAGGTGCGCTGGATGAAGGTTGCGCTTGAGCCCCAAACTACGTGCGCGCCCGCGTGAGCTGCACCGGAAGCCATCGCAACTGCAGTTTCTTCGGCAATGCCCACGTCAAGATAGTGCTTTCCCAGTTCTTCTCGACGTTCCTGCGTAAGACCAAGCAGGCCAGGAACAGCCGACATAAGCACCAAGAACTTTGGGTCAGTCTTTGCGCGCTTGAGGGCATACTCTGCGAAAATGCTGGCATACGACTCGGAAGAACCGGATGTAGGGCTCTGACCAGTCTGAATGTCAAACGGCATGTGCCAGTGCCACTTCTCCTTGTTTGCCTCCGCGGGAGCGTAGCCTTTACCCTTGAGCGTGTTGATGTGGACCACGACCGGATGGGTCGAGTCTTTTACCTGCTCAAATGCGGCGATAAGAGCCTCGATGTCGTTGCCATCATTGACATACAGGTAGTCCAAGCCCATCGATTTGAAGAGGTTATTCTCGGCAGCTCCGTTGGTGCGGCGCAGCTCAGCGAACTGGTCATACATGCCGCCGTGGTTCTCGGCGATGGACATCTGGTTGTCGTTGAAGACAATGATAAAGTTGCTGTTCAGCTCACCAGCAACGTTCAGACCCTCAAGCGCCTCGCCGCCCGACATGGATCCGTCGCCGATAACTGCGATGATGTTCTCCTTGCCGCCCATGATGTCGCGAGCTTTTGCCAGGCCAAGCGCCAAGCTGATGGACGTGGAGGTGTGGCCAATCTTGAAGAGGTCATGCGGGGTCTCGGCGGGATCGGTGTAAGGAGAGACCGAGTCGTAGAGCGCGGGATCCATGTATGCCTGCTTGCGGCCGGTGAGCATCTTGTGCGGATACGTCTGGTGCGAGACGTCGTAAACGATATGGTCAACAGGCGAGTTGAACACCGTGTGGAGCGCGATTGTTGCCTCAACGATGCCAAAGTTTGGACCAAAGTGGCCGCCATGCCTTGACTCCATGACCAGCAGATTGTCGCGAATCTCCTGCGCAAGCACCACGCGAGCCTCCGCGTCCAGCTTTTTTACGTCTTCCGGTCCATTGATTTGCTCTAGGTACATGTGCGGCCTTTCTTTAAACGAGCTGAAATGAGCAGATTGCCTGCTTGCAGCGTGACGCGCGAGCGTTCGGCGCGTGTGCGGAGTGCGCGGCCGCGGCCAACGTGCAGGTCAAACGTGTAGGTCAAGCACGTGGCAATCTAAACATAGCTTTGATGCGCGAAGTTATGTTTTTGGTTTACCCAGAACACGTCCAAGAATTTCTCGTAATTCGGTTTTAGCAGCATTACTTAGTTGATTGCACTGTTTTGTTAATGGCTGAACACACCTATGACAGATAATCTGTCAAAAAGACGTATACATGACGCCGAAAATAGCTAAAACGTGCAGATTATCTTCATTTGGTGTGTAATATGGCCGCAATTGTGCAGATTATCTGTCATAGGTGTGTTCCTTAGAAGCTGAATTTAGCGATAGTTAAATTCTTTATATATTCATATTCATTATTCAGCATATTAGATGAAGTTTATGCATAGAGATGCATATCGGGCAGTGCGACCGCCTAGCTGCCTGGCCATCTTGATCAAAAGTCCGACGATTCTTCAGCAACGCCTACCAAAACCTCACTATTTCGTGTGCCAAGCCTAAAAAGCCGCCACCAACACGCTGCAGAAACGCAAAAGAACCCTCGCACCTGAAAGATGCGAGGGTTCTTGCTTGAAACGTTACATCTACCTGCAGCTCAGCGCCCGCGGCGCCTTCGTGCTCGCAGTTCCTTCGTGCTTGCGGCGCGTCCGTGCACGCGGCACCGTCGCACGCGACGCGTCTACCTGCGGCTTAGCGCTCGCCGGCGGCGCGACGCTCGGCGTACTCGGCAGCAAGACGAGCCTGGATATCGTGCGGCACCTGCTCGTATCCTGCCAGCTCAACGGTGTACTCGCCCGTTCCGCGCGAGAGGGACCTCAGCCTTGTAGCGTAATCGGTAACCTCAGCGTATGGGATCGTCGCTTTAATGGTGGTCTCACCAGCGGAAACACCGGTGCCGGAAGACATTCCCTCTACGCGACCGCGGGAAGCGGAGACGTCGCCCATGACGGAGCCTGCGTAGCTGTCTGGAACGGTAATCTCCAAGTGGGCCATAGGCTCCAGGAGAACAGGTTCTGCCTGGTCAACAGCCTTCTGGAAACCAATACGAGCAGCAGTCTTGAAAGCCATCTCGTTGGAGTCAACGGGGTGGTAAGAGCCCTCGTAAACAGCAACTTTAACGTCAATCATAGGATAACCAGCCAAAACGCCTTCGCGCATGGTCTCCTGGACGCCCTTATCAATAGCGGGGATAAAGCCGCGAGGAATGTGACCGCCCACAATCTCGTCGACAAACTCGTAGCCTGCGTCTGGGTTTGGCTCAATGCGCAGCCAGCAGTCGCCGTATTGACCGGAGCCGCCGGTCTGCTTCTTGTGCCTACCCTGAGCGCTTGCAACTCGACGGATCGTCTCGCGATATGGGATGCGGAGCGCAACCTTATGTGCGGAAACGCCGGCTCGCTGCTCAAGACGCTCGAGAAGAACGGCTACTTGTGCCTCGCCGATTGCAGAAACAATGGTCTGGCCGGTGTCCTCGTCGCGCTCAACCTTGAGGGTTGGATCGGCGTCGGCGGCCTTCTCCAGGAATGCGAAGAGCTTGCCCTCGGTGCCGCGCTCATCAGGCTCAATGGCCGTGCGGTACAGGGAGTTGGGGAACCTGAATGCGGCAGCCTCAACCTTGCCAGTAACGGAAAGCGTGTCGCCCGTCATGGCCTCGAGCTTTGGAACGACCACAATGTCGCCAGCTGCGGCGGTGCTGACGTCAGCCGTCTCTTTGCCGCACATACGATACAGGTGAGAAAGGCGCTCGGGCTTGCGTGTGCGAGCGTTGATAAGCTCGGCACCTGCAGAAACAGTACCTGCCAGAACCTTCACAAACGTAAGCTTACCGTTCTGTGGATCCTGCAGGGACTTGAAGGCAAACACAACAGGGCGCTCGTCATCAGGTGAAATATCAAGCTGCTCGCCGTTGACCAGCGGAATGCGGCCAAAGTCGGACATAGTTGGGAACCAGCCATCAATGGCATCAAGCAGCGAGATAACGCCCTCTTCGCGGACGCAAGAGCCGGAGAAGACAGGAACAAAAATGCGCTCCATAAGAGCCTTACCCAGCAGGCCCTCGAGCTCTTCCTGCGTAATCTCTCCGCCCTCAAGGTAGCGCATCATCAGCTCGTCGTCTGCCTCAACAACCAGCTCGGTCAGAGCGGCGCGAGCGGCCTCTGCCTCTGCCTGGAACTCGGCAGGAATGTCGGTGACCTCGGGCTTGCCATCTACCAGCTTACGAGCCTTCTGATGAACAACGTCAATGATGCCGGAGAAAGCCTCGCCGGAGCCCATTGGAATAGTTACCGCGCCAAGTGAGGAACCAAAACGGTCCTGGAGCATAGCCATTGCGGTCTCGTAGTCTGCATCAGGGCGATCCAGGCGGTTAATGAACAGCGCACGGGACAGAGATAGGTCCTCGGCGGCAAACCAAAGCCTGGTGGTGATAGTGCCAGGTCCACTAGCTGCATCAACAACAAACAGCGCAGTCTCAACAGCGCTCATTGCCGAATAGGCGTCACCCACAAAGTCAGGATAGCACGGTGCATCAAGTACGTTAATGCGTGTATTTTCCCAGGTAATTGGTGCGATAGTAGTAGAAATAGAGAATCCGCGCTCTGACTCTTGTGAATCGTAATCAAGCGTGGGCTTTGTGCCTGCGTGACCGCCTAAACGAGTGGTTGCACCCGTCAGATGCAGCATTGCCTCAGCAAGCATGGTTTTGCCCACGCCACCTTGGCCCACCAGGACCACATTCTTTACCTTAGAAACATTTTTTTCGGCCATGATGCCTCCTCTGACTGCGGCAAGCAGCCGAGAAGGTCAGCCGATAGTTCGCACCCGAGTCTAGCGCGATATGCTTCGGCCCTTCCTGCTACTTACCGAACAAGAAAACCTCTAGCCACCCTACCGTACCGCAAAGCACAAAAAGAGACACCCACCATTCGATAAACGATATACGGTGGGTGCCTCGAAGTTTCTTCTCGACAGAAGATTTTGTGTTGTTACCGCAGGTAGACGACGTGAAATTCCGCGAGGCCAACCTTACGCATCACAAAAGTTAGATTCTGACTCCTCGGTGAACGGTGTTGTTAAAGATTAGGTAGCCGATAATTGCGTTCACCAGCGACAGCGTGACAAAGATGATGTTGGGAAGCGTCTCGTTGACCACGCCTGCTGAAGAGCTTAACGAGTCCATAACCGGGATAATCATCATCATGAACGTTCCGCCGATAACAAACATAGAGCCCAGCGTACCCACGAGAGAAGACACCGTGACCGAAAGGCTTCTCTTGGTGATATCGACAACGGAAGTCCACTCAAAGTTTGGTCGGCGAATATCAATGGCCAGGCCCACGTTAGACACCAGGAACACAATGCAGAGCGGCAGAATAACGTTTCTCAGCGCCGTTTCAAGGGTGATGTGACCAGGAATCAGGAAGAAAATCTGGGTCAGCACGCTGAAGATGAGCACGTAGATCATGTTAACGGCAATCTTTGCGCCAAAAATCTGCTTTGGAGATACGGGCATAGTTGCCATCAGCCAGTTTGAACGGCCTTCCAGCGAGTACGAAATGGCAGCGGAGTTGGCAGCGCAGAACATCGAGGTGCCAAACCAGGTGGTTATCATGCCAAGGATGGTTCTTGCCAGAGGTAGATAGCGCGGAACCTCGGACGCAGGAACAAAATAGGCCACGATAGACGACGTGCTAAAGAACAGAGAAATAAAGGCGAGAATAACCATCAACAAGCAGCCAAAAAGCATGTTTATAAAGACTGCTGGATAGCCCGTGATGGTCAGAATCTCTTTTCTGATCAGGGCAACAAATGGCGTCGCAGACTTGGTGGAAATCTGTTTGGTGGTGAATTTCTTCTGAACCTTGTCCTCACTTACCAGCGCATTAATGCGGTCGTTGAAGCGAGAAATAATTGCCACAATTGCCGCAGGAGCTCCAACAGAGACCAGAGCAAACAGCAAGAAGCTGACAATGGAGCCGGAGTTAAAGAAATCGGCAATCCATAGCGATGGAAGATAAACTACGCCAACTGAACTTGCAACGGTAAAAACAGTGTCACGGAAATTATCCACCACTCCTGGAACAAACTTATCTGCATTGAAAGATACCGTAAAGATAAAGAACAGATACGCGACCATAAAGAAAAGGCCAAAAACGCCGCCCATGACCATTCCCAAGTTCTTGAAGTGCAGTTTTGCAGCAAGGGCTGCAACTGCAAAAGCCAAGAGAATTGCAGCAGAAACTGCAAGGTTAGGTCCAAGGAGAAGTGCAAACAAAGCACCAATCAGACGCGGAAGCGTGACCGCCTCAAAGGTAAAGTAGGCCAAAAAGACTGGCAGCATAATGGTGATAGACCAGATACCCTCTGCAGCATAAAGAGCAGCTACGCGAGAATAAATAATGGTGCTCTTTTTGATTGGCAACGACATGATAAAGTCGTAATCCTTGTACGCAAAAAGCACGCCATTTGCCTTTACAAAGGTCAAAATAACACCAGGTAGAGCGCCAGCTAGAATTCCTGCGAGAGGCAGCAGCCTTGTGAAGCCGGCAATGGCTAAAGTTGTTGAAACGCCGTAGATGTAGACCATCATAAAGAGTGCGCCAACAACTGCAAAAACGCCGCCAACAATAGGCAAAGCATTCGCGCCAACTTTTCTCTCAAAATTCTTTCGAGCGCCTATAACCTGAGTAGTCCAAATCATGGTGATCTGAACCTTAAGCAGCATCCAGAACACTTTGAGGTCAGAAGGCAGTTTGAGCTCAGAGCGATCAAGAACAGGAACCTGACCAGCACTTACTTGAGCTGGAATAAAGACATCTCCTGAAAGTTGCAGGTTCTGCTCAGGCACATCGGGGCGCTGAGGAGCCTGTGGAACGTTGTTTGCCATGACTAGTTCTCCTTAGGGAAGGAAGGAGGAACTGGAGAGCCTGGAGGCACTGGTGCACCCGGCACGGTTGGAGCAGCAGGTGCTGCTGGGGCTGCTGGAGCGGCGGGCGCAGCTGGTGCTGCAGGGGCTGCTGGAGCCGCAGGGGCTGCTGGAGCCGCAGGTGCGGGTGCTGCAGGTGCTGCAGGCTCAGCTGGAGCAGCAGGTGCTGCTGGTGCGGCTGGCGCGGCGGGTGCGGCTGGCGCGGCGGGTGCTGCTGGAGCTGCAGGTGCTGCTGGTGCGGCTGGTGCGGCAGGTGCAGCGGGGGCAGCAGCTACAGGTGCACCAGGAATGACCGGCTGAACAGCTGCACCGTCCTTTGTGGTGGCCATATCCTGAGCAATATCAGCAGAAACGCCAGGGGCGCCTGCCTCAAGACCAAGGAAGACTTCCTCAAGCGAAGCGTTACCGCGAATCTCGTCCGTTTTACCTGCGGCAAGGAGCTTGCCCTGACGAATAATTGCAATTTTATTGCAGAGTTTCTCGACAACCTCAAGAACGTGTGACGAGAAGAACACGGCAGATCCGCGGTCGGCAAGCTCGTGCAGCATCTTCTTGAGCTCGAAGCTTGCTGCTGGGTCCAGGCCAACAAATGGCTCGTCCAAAATGATGAGCTTTGGCTCGTGGAGCAGGGCGGAAATCAGAACCAGCTTCTGCTTCATACCGTGAGAGTAGCTGCCAATGGCGTTTGCCAGGGAGTCGGTAATGCCCAGGCGGTTGGCCAGCGTAGTAATGCGCTCGACGCGATTCTCCGCAGGAACGCCAAAGATGTCGCAGACGTAGTTGAGGTACTTGATGCCGCTCATGAACTCGTAAATGTCTGGGTTATCAGGAACGTAAGCGATGACCTGCTTAGTGCCAACAGGGTCAACCAGCACGTTCTTGGAGTCCACGAAAATAACGCCGCCCTCAAATGGCTGGGCACCAACGATGGACTTGATAAGCGTGGTCTTACCTGCGCCGTTGTGGCCGATAAAACCGTAGATGTCGCCAGGCATAACGTCGAGCGAAAGATCAGAAACGGCAACCTTGGAGCCGTACTTCTTGGTGAAGTGCTGGACGCTCAGCACGGGAACAACCTCGCCCGGTGCTGCTGGAGCTGGGGCCACGGCTGCTGGAGTTGGTGCTGGCGCTGCGGGTGCGGCTGGAGCTGCAGGAGCAGCAGGTGCTGCGGGTGCGACGGGCGCGGCTGGGGCTGCAGGCGCGGGAGCTGCGGGAGCTGCAGGCACGGCTGGTGCAGCAGGTGCCGCTGGAGGTACGGGAGCGTTAGGAACAGGTGGCTGTGGGATGTTGTCGGCCATGTTAGTTTCCTTCTTCCAATTTATCTATCTTGTTCACACGAGTATCTTGAGCTTTTGGGGTGCGCTTTGCCCTTCTCAGAGCGTCGCGCAAAATCCATTCTACCTGAGCGTTAGTTGAACGCATGTCGTCTTGCGCCCAGCGTTCAACCGCCTCCCAGACTTCTGGAGCTACACGAAGTGGATATTGTTTGCGAGGTGCCATGGGTTTCTCGCCATGCTTTACTGCTGCAAGGAACCGGTGTTAAGCACGGGCTGAGCCTCGGACTCGCCGCAGAGAACAACCATGAGGTTGGATGCCATGACGGCCTTGCGATCCTCGTCGAACTCAACAACGCCGTTCTCGGAGAGCTGGGTGAGAGCCATGTCAACCATGGAAACGGCGCCCTCGACGATCTTCTTACGTGCGGCGATGATTGCCTCTGCCTGCTGGCGGCGGAGCATTGCCTGCGCGATTTCAGGAGCGTAGGACAGGTGCGTGAGGCGAGCGTCGTCAACGGTGATACCAGCGACGGAAAGGTTGCGGCTCAGCTCGGACTGAAGCGCCTCGGAGACTTCCTCGATGTTGGAGCGCAGGGTAATTGCGGTGTTGGACTCGGACTCGTCCTCCATGTGGTCGTAGCTGTAGATGCTAGCGACGTGCCTGAGCGCGGTCTCTGCCTGCATAGCAACGTAGCTGTCGTAGTCGTCGACGTCAAAGAGGGCCTTTGCGGTATCGCTGACGCGCCAAACAACAACCTCTGCGATCTCAATTGGGTTGCCCATACGGTCGTTGACCTTGAGGACGTCGCCGTTCAGCGTGCGAGCACGAGTGGAAATGATGGAGGTGTGCACGTTGACCGTAGGGGTACCAGTGCCTGTGGCAAGAGAGGAAAGATCACTCACATTTGTGGACAGGGTCTTGGCATAGTAAGGATTTGCCCAGCGAAGTCCCTCGTCCTTAACGGTGCCGATGTACTTGCCAAACAGCACGCAAACCTTTGCCTGACCAGGCTGAAGGCTGAACAGACCGCTTGAAACAAACAGGCCGGCAAAGAAAAATACCAGCGCGCCAATGATGCTTGGGAACGATGGATCCAGGCGAGGATTTCTATCTGCCGCCATAGCGCTGAGAACAAAATTCAGCGTAAACAGGGCTGCAACTGCAAAAAGAACAATAGCAATCAGCAGGAACAGCCAACCACTCTTGGATTTGATGATTTTCTCGGTGCTCATGGTATCTCCTTTGTGACAATGAGCCTTCTGTTGGCATCATTGTGATATCACATTGATTGCAAGTCAATAGAAATTTTTATTTAAATATTGTTCAAAAATTGCAGGTGAGGCAGCGGTTTTCCGGAGAACGGGCGACACAG
This sequence comes from uncultured Atopobium sp., assembly GCA_963518165.1. Taxonomy (GTDB): domain Bacteria; phylum Actinomycetota; class Coriobacteriia; order Coriobacteriales; family Atopobiaceae; genus Lancefieldella. Next base: position 113,037 of record CAUQHX010000003.1, on the reverse strand, counting down.
ACGCGCGTGCTTGGTCGCACGAGATGCGTGTGGCGAGAAGATCGGCGCGCGTGGCGAGAAGATCGTCTCTTCGGGAAAAGTAACCGACCTGTAATGCTTGGACTAATCGCGCCTGATTTCTGCAAAGAATCTGTAACTTTTGCCTAAAAGCATCAAAGATTCTGTGGATTTGCCTGATTTTGTCAAAGAATCGGTGGCTCAAATACAGATTCTTTGCACTTTTCAGGCGGGCATTTCGTGACGTAACTTTTGGATCCAGGTGTGGTTTATGAGCGCTTCCATGGAGCCTGATTTTCTCGCCATGTCTGAACGATTTGCCGGAAAAGTGCACCAAGTCTGAGTGTTTTGCCGGTTTTTCTCACCATGTCTGAGCAAATTTATTCAGACATGATGCAGTTTTCAGGCTCGCAATCAGAGGACAATCAGAAGATGACAGAAAGACGCTCGATCGCACGCAAAAACACACCTCGGGAGAAGCCCCAAGGTGTGTTCAGCGTGCAATATTACCTGGTCGTAGCCCATGTGGCCGTCGCAGCTGGTACGGCGCCCGTCGTGGCCGCAGCTGGTACGGCGCCCGTCGTGGTCGCGCCCGTCGTGGCCGCAGCTGGTACGGCGCCCGTCGTGGTCGCAGCCAGTGCGGAACCCCCGGCACCCGCGGCACGCCACGTTAGTCGATACGAGCGTCTACCTCAAGCCAACCGAGCTGGTCGATGTTGCCCTTGACGTGCTCGCAGGACTTGCGCCATGCCTCAATCTCGGAGTCGGAGAGCTCGGGCACAAAGACCTTCTCGACACCATTGGCGCCGATAACTGCAGGAAGTGAAGAGTAGAAACCGGAAACGCCATACACGTCGGTGAGCAGCGTGGAGACTGGCGTGATCAGCTTAGTGTCGTGGACAACGGCCTTGATGACCTCGACAGCTCCGTTGGCAATGGAGTACTCGGTGCACTGCTTGCCGCTGTAGGTGACGTAACCGCCCATGCGTCCGGCCTGCTCAAGCTCTGGAAGGTCAAAGGTCTTGCCCGTCTGAGCTGCGACTTCGTCGAGAGTGAGGCAGCCAATGGAAACGTGCGACCAGCAAGCGAACATGCCGTTGCCGTGCTCGCCAAGCATCCAAGCGTTGATGCAAGATGCTGGATAGCCGGTTGCGCCGGAAAGCGCGTGGCGGAGTCGAGCGGAGTCCAGCGTGGTGCCGGAGCCGATAACCTTGTAAGGATCAGCGCCGGTCAGATACTGGAGCTCGGTGGTAACAACGTCGCATGGGTTTGCGATGTTGACCCAAACGCCATCGAAGCCAGCGTCTGCAATGCGCTTTGCAAACTTCTTGGCCTCGTCAGTGGTAACAAAGAGTTCGCCATCGCGATTGCCCGCAGCAGCAGCTACGTGACCTGCAGCGTTAACGATAATGTCGCAGCCAGCAAGCTCCTCGTAACGGTCATCAAGCTCAAAGACGCGAGCAGGGTGTGGATAGAATGGCATTGCATCTAGCAGGTCGTTTACCTGAGCCTTGCAGAGGACCTCATTTGTGTCGCTAATGTAGAGCTCGGTAGCAAGTCCCTGGTAAAGCAGGGCGTTTGCAACGTGTGCGCCTACGTGATTAGCGCCGATAATACCAATTTTGCTGATGAGAGCCATAGTCCACCTCTTTTGTCTCGCCAAAATACTGTGCCTGTTAGCTTAACGGTTTTCTAGGTAAACGGGAAACGATACAAAAAATGAAACATATTAGACACAACAATCCCCTCAACGTGCCATTTAAGCCCGCAAACGGTATAGTAGTAACCCAAGATTTGGAGAGGAACTATGGGATACAAGACACCAACATGCTCTATTGCGCGTAGCTGCGGAGGCTGTGAATGGCTTTCGGTCCCCTATCCTATCCAACTTAAGCGCAAGCAAGCGCAGGTAGAGGAACTTCTCGCCCCGCTGGCAAACATCAATAACGTAACTATCGAGTCCATCCGCGGAATGGACGAGCCTCTGGCGTATCGTCACAAGGCAGCGACGCCGTTTGCACCGGGCAAGGGCCGCACGGTTCGCTCCGGTTTTTACGCGAGCGGAACACACAAGATTATTGCGTCAAAAGAATGCCTGGTAGAGGACGGTCGAGCTCGTGCCATCCTCAACGACGTGGCGTATCTTGCTGGCCAGTTCAACATCCACGCCTACCAGGAAGATCGCGGTAAAGGCGCGCTTCGCCACGGCGTGGTGCGCTGCGGATATGCCACCGACGACGTCATGCTGGTGCTGGTGGTCAACGGTCAGCATCTGCCTCACGAGCAGGAATTTGTTGCCGCGCTTCGCAAGGCTCACCCTGAGCTGACCAGCATTTTCTTGAACGTCAACCAGAAGCGCACCAACGCAATCTTAGGGCGAGAAACCCGTCTGCTTTGGGGCTCAACGTCTATGAGCGACAAGCTTTTGGACTGCACGTTTGAAATTGGTCCAACCAGTTTCTACCAGACCAACCCTCAGCAAACCGAGGTACTCTATCAGCTGGCCATCGACGGAGCACTTGCTGGCTCCAAGCTTGCTGACTCCGAGCAGACCGGCGACGCGCAGGCCAGCAACCTGCGAGTCCTCGACGCGTACTGCGGCACAGGAACCATTGGACTTTGTTTAGCACACGCCGCCGAAGCTCAAGGCATCAACCTCTCACTCACTGGCGTTGACCAGGTTGAAAACAACATTCAAATGGCTCGCAGAAACGCTCGAAACAACAAACTTGAAGCCGAATTTATCTGCGACGATGCTACTCGCTACATGCAAGCTCTGGCAAAAGACGGTCAGAACTTTGACGTCATTATTCTTGACCCACCTCGTGCAGGTTCAACGCCTACCTTCCTCAAGGCAACAGCTCAGCTAGCCCAGAAGAAAATCGTGTACGTGAGCTGCAACGTTGTGACGCAGGCCAGAGACCTCAAAGTTCTTCTCGACAGCGGATTTGCCATCGAGCGCGTGACACCTGTGGACATGTTCCCCCACACCAAGCATGTGGAGAGCGTTGTAGTGCTTTCTCGGGTCTAGATTAAAGGCACAAATTGAATTGAGCGGCTATGAAAACGGTAGAATTTGGAAAACAAAATAACGACGTAATCATGCTGCTTCACGGCGGCGGTTTGTCTTGGTGGAACTATAAAGCCGAGGCTGAACTACTGAAGGATCAATATCACGTTGTGCTGCCGATTCTTGACGGACATGCAGGTAGTGACAATGATTTTATAAGCATCGAGAAAAACGCAAGTCGGCTCATTTCTTTTATCGATAAAGAATTTGGTGGCTCGGTTCTCCTTATTGGAGGCCTATCCCTTGGCGCGCAGATTTTAGTTGAAATGCTCACGCAACGAAATTCGATCTGCCAAAACGCTGTCATTGAAAGCGCATCTGTTATTCCATCTAGGCTGACAAATGCCTTGATCAAACCAACGTTTTCTCTAAGTTATGGCTTAGTGAAAAAGAAGTGCTTTGCTCAAATGCAATTTGACTATCTTCATATTCGTAAAGATTTATTTGAAGACTATTATCGAGATACGTCACGGATTTCAAAAAAGAACATGATCGCATTCTTGGAAGCAAATACATCCTATAAGATAAAACCCAACCTTCAAGATGTCTACACCAACACCCATATACTTGTCGGCGAAAAAGAACAGAAAAAGATGATCCGTTCAGCAGAACAATTGCATAAGGCACTGCCTGGTAGCGTTCTTGAAATAAAGAAAGACTTATATCATGGCGAGTATTCCATCAATTACCCCGAAGAGTATACAAAAGAGCTTTTAGACATGATTGCTACATATTAAATAAATCAGCATGACTTCCCGTACGAGAAGCAACAAGTATAAGCTCGTCTTTGTGAATAGCATAAATCAAAAGCCAGTCTGGTTGAATATGGCATTCTCTAAACCCTTGGTAGGATCCAGTAAGAGCGTGGTCTTTGTGTTTGAGGTCTAAAGCTTCCCCAGCGCAGAGCTTGTCAAGCACCTCTTTGAGTGGAGATATATCAAGACCTCGCTTTTTAATGCGCTTGTAATCCTTCCGAAACTTAGAAGTTGCTTGAAGTTTAAGCATATAACTTAAACCCCTGCATTAAGGTCTTCGAACAGCTCATCTGCGGTGTTGTAGGATGTTGCTTGAATTTTACCTGACATGATATCGCGTGCTTCTTCCATAGCAGCCAGTGTTTCAGCATTAAACTTTGGGATTTCCACTTTAAAAGGAAGGCCGCCGTGCAAAATGCACTGGCGCAAGAAGATGTTTACGGCACTTGACATATCGATGCCAAGGTTTTTAAACAGTTCATTTGCTTCTGTTTTGACATTACTATCGATGCGAATTTGAGTAGGACTTGTTGCCATAGTATCAGCTCCTTTTAAGGTGATTTTGATACAAATGGTATACGTTGTCAATCAAATAACAGATGATTATTCGATTTGTTTTGTTTGTCCGACGTTATTTTTTCCTTGAATTCTCAAAGCAAGTGTAACGTTTAATGATGGTAGACTTCTCAAAGGCACTTACAACTCAGGAGCTCCCGTGATTATAAAAAACGAAATACCTCTTTTAGAATATGACGATGCCTCCTCAGAGGTTATTTCAGCAGATCACGAATGGACCGCAGGCCGGCTGCCAGAAAAGTGCCTCTTTGCATTTCTTGGAGACGTCGTCCATGATTACGCTAAAGAGCACGGAGCAGAAGTCGTAGAAACAATCGTGACCGTTTCTCGAGATATTAAAGTCTACGTTTTAGATTCATATGGCGAGAAAATCTGTTTAGTTCAATCCCCTACTGGATCTGCTTCATCCACACAGGTAATGGACATACTGGTTACCTGTGGATGTAAGAAAATAATTGCAGTTGGTTCATGCGGCGTTCTAAAAGAGATACAAGAAAATGCCTTTCTCGTCCCAACCAAAGCTCTTAGAGCGGAAGGGACGTCCTATCACTATCTTCCAGCATCAAGATACATAGAGCTTGATGAGGAGCCAATTTCTGCCATAGAAGAGACCTTCAAAAAAGACGGCCTCCCTTTTGAGACGTGCACCACCTGGTCTACTGATGGTTTCTTCCGTGAGACAAAGGATATGGTTGAGTATCGCCTGCAAGAAGGATGCTCAGTTGTAGAGATGGAATGCTCGGCCCTTGCTGCTTGCTGCAGAAAACGAGGCGCGCAGTTTGGACAGTTCCTTTTTACGGCAGACTCTTTGGCAAACGTTCACGAATATGACGAAAGGGACTTTGGCAAAGACTCCCATGAAAAGGCACTGCTTCTTGGGCTGGAGATAGTAAAGAACTTTATCTAAACCATCGCTGGACATCCGCGCTTGCTGCGTTCCGTAAAAATTAAGCGTACAATTGTTAGTACGTTCTACTTGCTTTTCATCAGGGCATTTCTTACAAATTGTGAGGCTCATATGAAAGTACAGCAGCTCATCAAAGATACGTGCGCGATAGCCGCCGAGGACCTCGGCAAAGCAAAAGCAGATCAGATTGCACAGGCAGCTCAAACGCGATTCGAGGCACTCTGCGCAGAAAACTCATCAGATTCCAAAGAGCTTCGCGCTCATTCTTACAAGCGCATTTACCCTGGTATTGCAGTATATGAAGTTCTACGCGCAGAGGGCATCCCACAAGAAAAGGCTGTCTGGTATATTCGCGAATACTTCCAGCGATTTGCCGCCAAGCGAGTTCCTCTGTTCCAATGGGCTATTAGAACATTTGGCCTTGCGCGCAAGTTTCCTCGTCTCTTTAAATCAGGTATCGAGAAAAGCTGCACATCAAGCGCGGGATTTGCCTTTGAATATCCAGAAAGTCATGGTAACGAAGCTCGCCTCAATATTGTGAGCTGTCCCTACTATGAGATAACTAAAAGATACGGTTACCCCGAAATAACCGCTGCATACTGCGACAGTGACGACGCAGGATATGGCAACTTGCATCCTCAGCTTATCTGGGGACGTACAAAAACCATAGGCCATGGTGGCGATTGCTGCGATTTTCTCTTAGAGTATAAAGAGAATTAATCGCAGGTAGGCGCTGTTTACCTGCACCATCGCTAAAATTTTGTCTTCTACATGACGTGCTTTAAACACGTCTACCAGGAGGTTTTTATGCAAGAAAATCGTATGTTTTCCGACGTTAAGCTGGCAAAGAGACTAACTCCAGCTTGGCTTAGTCCCTTTTTAGCCGTTTTCTTGTTGGTCGTTGGACAAATTATTGGTGCTATTGTAATGACCATTTCAGCAGCTCTTATTATTGCCCCTTACTACATGGCGCACCCAGATCTTCCAGATCGTCTTTCTGATTCCCTCAATCTGAGAGAGATTTTTGGAGACTACTATCTTCTGATAACGCTTCTTTCCTTTGTCTTTATCGCAGGCCTCTTTTTCCTGTGGGTAAAACTCTTTGAAAAACGTCCGATTGTCACTCTGGGATTTTACAAAGATAACTGGAAGAAAGAGCTGCTCAAGGGCTTTGGTCTAGGAATTCTTCTCTTCTCTATTGTGATGTTGATTCTCATTTTGACCGGATCTTATCAATTAGTTGGCACTACTTTTACGCCTTATGCCTTCGGTTTTGTTCTTCTCACCATTCCGTTTTGGCTCATTCAGGGTGGAACAGAAGAACTTATCACTAGAGGATGGCTTCTTCCTGTCATGGCGGAGAAATCCAACAAAATTATTGCAATCGTGGTATCAAGCAGCCTATTTGGTCTTCTGCACATGTTTAACAGCGGCTTTACTATGCAATCCCTAATCGACCTGATTCTTTTTGGCATCTTAGAGACGTTATACATCATCAAAACAGACAATCTCTGGGGAGCTGCTGGCATTCACGGAGCCTGGAACTTTGCTCAGGGCAATCTCTTTGGCGTTCTGGTAAGCGGTAGCACTACAGGCAGTTCTTTGCTGCAGTTTGCTCCCGACAATGGGCCAGATTGGCTTACCGGCGGTAGCTTTGGCGCAGAAGGTTCCATCGTCTGCACGCTTGTTATGCTAGTAACTATCCTGATTCTTGCCTATCAGCTCAGGAAATCTGGCAAGCTCTTTACAAAGAAGCCTATCGAGAAACCCGCTGAGGCCGCAAGCGCTTCTTCATAACTAACCCAATTTTATTAAATTCTAATTTCACGGATAGGGTAACTTTTTCGTCACCTCCTCCTTATAATTAAAATAACAAAGGAGGAGGTGTTTTATGTCAAAGAAACAAATCAATCTATTTGTAGGCTCTATCGGAGCTTTTATCGGAGTATTTGTTTTTATCGCTTATATTCCACAAATTATTGCAAATCTACAGGGCGTAAAGGCTCAACCTTTTCAGCCGCTATTTGCAGCAGTTTCTTGTCTCATTTGGGTCATCTATGGTTGGACTAAAGAGCCCAAAAAGGACTGGATTCTCATTATTCCAAATACTGCTGGTGTAATTTTAGGCGGATTAACATTTCTCACCGCTTTATAGTGATTAAGCAGCAAATTTAATTTAGAAATCCGACAGCATCTAATGGTGCTGTCGGATTTTAATTAACATGCGTCTTACCTCTGTCGCCATTCTTGGCGCTTTTCTCATTCTGCATCATAAACAAACTCAATAAGCTAGTTCTTAGACACCCATCCCCGGAAAGCCAATCTGTCGCAGCGCCTCATACAGCACAATGGCGGCAGCGTTTGAAACGTTAAGCGCACTGACCGAGAACTCGTTAGGGTCAATGAAGTTTCCGCAGATATCCTGCCGCAAAAGCGCTGGATGAGCGTATTGGTCATCACCGTCAAGTGCATCGTGCTTTTGACTCCAGTCCTCACGATTAACCAGGCTTGCGGAGTCTTGCAACATTGGGATTCTCTCACACTCGTCAGCATGCTGGGCCAGGAGTTCCTCGGATAATCCCAGGCTTTCCTTACCAAAGATAAGGTAATCCCCATCGCGATACGTTGCCTGAGTATAGGTCTTCTTAGCTTTCTTAGTCAGAAAATGTAGTGGAGATCTACTGGCCGTAAAAACACCGTTGGAAGCGGTGCCTGCAGCGGCAACAGCGTCGTGTGCAGCGTCCCCAGCAGGTGCACCAGATGCTTGGGCAAGACCGTTCTTCTCCAGAAATTGATCCCAGTTATCGTAGACAGAAACGTTAAGACTTTGCCAATAGGCCATACCAGCTCGTTTGAGGCTTTTGTCATCAAGCGAGAAGCCCAATGGGCCCACTAAGTGCAAGTGAGTTCCGCTCACTACGCAGGTGCGGCCAATGTTTCCCGTGTTTGCGGGAATCTCGGGCTCTACCAGTACAACGTTGAGCATAGGTTATGCCAGAACAAAGCTGGTCAAAAATGCAATAAGTCCACCGAGCGCCATGGTGGCTGGCAGCGTCACAAACCAAGCGGCAATAATCTTGCGCGCAACACCCCAGCGCACGGAGCTGCGACGACGAGCAGATCCTGCACCCATGATGGATGTGGTGATGACCTGCGTAGTTGAGACTGGTGCGCCAAGAGCGGTCATGATCTCGATTGCAACGGTTGAGCTTGTCTCCGCAACAAAACCGATGACAGGATTGAGCTTGGTGACACCGTCTCCAACAGTACGCATAATGCGGCCGCCGCCAATGGAGGTGCCCAGTGCCATGGTGGTTGCGCAGAGCAGCTTAACCCACAGAGGGATACCCACGGAAGGATCGTGAAGACCTGCGGTTACCAGAGCCAACGTGATGATTCCCATAGTCTTCTGAGCATCATTATTACCGTGGCTGTATGCCATAAACGCAGCTGAGAGCACCTGAAGACGGTGGAAGAGACCGTTTGCCTTTTTAGGTGGCCAATCAGCAAAGATCTCAAATACCAGCTTCATAATGAGGTAGCCCAGAGCCATGCCAATAAGTGGCGAGGTAAAGAGAGGGATAACAACCTTCTCGATGACGCCCGCCCACAGAATATGGCCCGTGCTGCCTGTAAATACGATGGTTGCGCCAATAAGGCTGCCGATAAGCGCATGCGAAGACGAACTTGGAATTGAGAACCACCAGGTAAAGAGGTCCCAAATGATAGCGCCCATCAACGCGGCAAAAATTACGTAGAGCTGGAGCTGAATATCAACCAGACCAGACGCAATGGTCATAGCGACCTTCTCGCTCATAAGTGCACCGATAAAATTCATGATTGCGGACATGGCAATTGCCGTACGCAAAGGCAGTGCCTTGGTATACACCGTGGTTGCAATAGCGTTTGCGGTGTCGTGGAAGCCATTGATGAACTCAAATATCAAAGCGGAAACAAGTACCGCAATAAGCAAGATGCTAGCCATTTTTCACAATGACATTCTGAACAGCGTTTGCAACATGCTTGCAAGCGTCAAGGGTTGACTCAAGTCTATCCAGAAGGCTCTTCCACTTAAGAACCTCAATTGGATCATCGACGTTTCTAAAGATAGAGCTCAGAGCGTTACGATAGACAACATCGCCCTGGTCCTCATACTCATTTGCAGAGCGTGTGTGACGAATGACAGAATCATCCTTGTGATAATCAGGGAGACGATCAAAGGCCTTTTGCAGCTCCTCTGAAGCAAACAGGATTAGATGAGCTACCTGAACAGCCTCTGGACGCATCTCTTTAATGTCATACATGCTGAGGTGAGCAGAAACGCTCTCAATACCGTCTGCAATCTCGTCCATAAGCAGAGCAAGACGCGAGATGTCCTCGCGATCAAATGGCGTAATAAAAGACGTGTTAAGGGTGGAAATAATCTTTCCTACCTGGTCATCGCAGAGCGTCTCATAGTTCTTGATCTGAACTTCATAATCTTCTGAACTTGGGAATGACTCCATGTAGGAGACAAACAGTTTTGCTGTTGAAACAATCAGTGCAGAAAACTCAGAGAACATGCTGTAGAACTCATCTTCTCTACGAGAAACTCGGCTCATATAACGCCCTTCACTTGGACTTTTTATTACATACACAGACACATTTAGTATAGCTGTTTAAGGCGCCCATGCTGGGGATGAGGATAATTTCAACTTCTCCATAGAGAAGCTGTCGATCATAATAAGATATGGACTAGGGAGGTCAGATTATGCGAGAAAAACTGTTCGAATACGTTGCAGATCAGTACGGTATAGACCCCGACTATCCCTTCTCGACAGCTCCAACATATGCTGTTTTACGACACCCACACAATAATAAGTGGTTTGCGCTTGTTGCTGATGTGCCTGGTAAAAAGCTAGGCTTGAAAGAATCCAAACACTACGATCTTGTTAATGTAAAAATAGACGATCCATTTCTTCTGGAAATGCTTCTACACCAAGATGGCTATCTGCCTGCATACCACATGAATAAAGAGCATTGGATTTCTGTACTTTTGGATGGATCCGTTGACTTTGATGAGCTATGTCAGTGGATTGATGCAAGTTATTCAGCAACAAACTAACGGATATCTTCTAACGTAATTGGGTAAGAACCAGCAACCCGTTAATTAACCATTGGAGGTTACTTTACATGACAGAGAAGCGCGCTATTACGTTTGACGAGAACTTCTTCAACAGGATGGGACAGATCGGCAGCGTACTATCAGTCATGATGTATGTTTCTTATATCCCTCAGATTACCAATAACCTTGCTGGAAACAAAGGTAGTTTTATCCAGCCGCTGGTTGCTATGATTAACTGCACCGTGTGGTTTATTTACGGCGCTTTCAAGAAAGAGCGCGATGTTCCCATTATGATTGCTAACGCCCCTGGCATCCTCTTTGGACTTGTTACTGCATTGACTGCGCTTCTATAATCTGAAAAACACGCAACAAGCTAACTCAGTAAATAAGGCGGTCATATGGCACTTATGGATGTCTATAAGGTTATCTGTATTCCTATGGCTGCCTTTTACTTTTTTACGGTGTATCTGCTCCTTGGAAAGAGGAACTTAAGCAAAGTTTTTAAGCACACAAACTTTGACCTGCTCCGTTTTGGAATGCTCATGCTCTTCTATATCTTTGTGAGTATCGCCTTTTTTATCGCCATAATGTTTCTTACTACCGAAGCCTCGCTGAAACAGCAATTCCTTGTTCCAGCCTTTATGGGCATTGGCGTCCTTATTATTGTCTGCGGCGTCTTCACACAAGTGGCCAAACACTCTACTCATGAGGCTCTGCAGACCATTAGGGACATAACTGTGCCTCTTATCTGGGGCGTTGCATCGTTTGCCTATATGCAAACCACGCTCTATCTAGTGGGCCTGGCAAAATAGCTTTTTCTCGGCACTTTCTCTTTAAGCACCTGACTACTCTACAGAGGACTTCTGCTCTTCAAGAGCCTTCTGACGACGCTTTTTAAGATATTTTCTAAGTGGTGCGGTAACAACAAAGTGGTTAACAAAGGCTCCGCAGGTTGCCAACAGCGCTGCAACCAGCGCATTTACGTAAGGATGCCATGCGGGAAAATACTGAGCCAGCGCTTGCTGAATAGGAAAGGCCCAAAGGTAAATGCCATACGATAGTTCAAACTTTGTGCCAAATTTACTAAAGTGATTGCCCATTCCATACGCAAGGCAGAAGCAAGCAATAGGAAAAACTGTCAGCATTGCTAGATTATCGATACCGCCAAAAACCATAACAAACCACAGAACAATCGACGCAAGGCCCAAAACAGGCGAGATAGTAATGTGGTCTCTAAGTACCCAGATCAAAACACCCAGGAAAAACAGAAGAACCGCACGTACAACGCTTAACTGAAGCGGAGAAAACTTCACGTAATACACTACCGCCAGCACAAAGACAGGTACCGAGAGCAGCAAAAACTTCTTTTTATCAAACTTGGTGAGTTTGTAGCTGATAAAACACAGAATGTAGCAGATAAACTCAACGGGAAGTGTCCACAGCGCAGCATTGACCACGTCGCCCGAAGGATTGTTGGTAAACACACCCGGCAACTGATGAACCATAATCAAGATGCCATTGAGCAGGTACTTGTACGTCTGTGGATTAGTAAAATACTCCGCAGGCGAAAGCGTTGAAAGTATTGGACCAAGTACAAACGCAGTCAAAAATACAACAAATAGAAGCTCGGGGAAAAGCCTCAGAATACGTGCCGAGAAGAACTTTTTTGCCTCAGGTTAATGCTCGCAACTACGAGCAATCAAAAACCCGCCAAACAAGAAAAAGACACCAACGGAAACACCGCCGGGACTCAAACGATCCCCTGTTAGCTTCAGCAAATAACTGCCAGCATCGCCGCCCAAAACCACCGAGTAGCAGTGAGAAACAATTACCATCAGCGCAGCAATAAACCTGATAAAGTTCAGGTTATTGACACGCGATGTTGCTACGTCACTCAGCTTGATCTGGGCATTTCTCGCCATTTACTTGCCTAACTCTATACGAACCTTTTGACCCTCAACGTGGACTTTGTCCTGTGCAAAGAGCTGCAATACCTCTGGATACAGCTGATGCTCTACCTGGTGAATTGCCTCTTCTAGCTGATCGACAGTCCAACCTTCCTCAACCACAACAGGTCGCTGAGCAATAATGGGGCCGCGGTCGTAATCGGCGTTTGCCAGGTGAACGGTAACGCCCGTTACCTTGACGCCGTACTCGTACGCATCCTGAATAGCGTGCGCGCCGCGGAAGCTTGGCAACAGCGCTGGATGCAGATTGAGCACGCGATTAGGGAAGCTCTCCAGAATAGGAGCGCCCACTTTGCGCATGTAACCAGCCATAACAACGTAGTCAACGTCATAGCGCTTGAGCTCGGTAGCAATCACCATATCCGCAACAAACGGATCCTCGTACGTCTCTTTTGAGAGCGTCAGAGTTTGCAGGCCAGCCGCCTCTGCCCTCTTCAAGCCATAAGCACTAGGGCGAGAAGACACAACCAGTTCAATGGTTGCATCCAACGTACCAGTCTGGATAGCATCGATAATAGCCTGGAGGTTGGTACCCGAACCAGATAGAAGAACGCCAAGCTTAATTGGCATCGTTGTAGACCACCTTTCCGGTACCTGGGATAATCTGACCCATAACAAATGGCTCAAATCCCTGGTCAGAGAGGGCTTCTGCTACCTCATCAACATCATCCATATCCACGATAAGAGCCATGCCAACACCCATGTTGAAGGTGCGATACTGCTCATCAAGAGACAGGTTTGCAGCGTTAGAAACGTAAGAAATAACAGGTGGAATGGACCATGCAGGACCAGCTTCTCCACCACGATCAACCTCTGCATCAAGGTGAGATGGAAGTGCGCGGTTAAGGTTCTCGGTGATTCCACCGCCGGTGATGTGTGCCATTGCCTTGATAGGTGCGCCTGCACGAAGAGCAGCGAGCAATCCACCTGCATAAATGATGGTTGGACGCAAAACGGCATCTGCGAGCGACTCGCCGTCAAGCTCCTCCAGGGGCTGGTTGAGCTCCTCGACTGTCTTGCCTTCAATAGCTACCTTGCGTACCAGCGAATATCCGTTGGAATGAATGCCCGAAGAAGGAAGTCCCAGGATGATGTCACCCTCACTGACCTTCTCGGGACCTAAGATCTTTGGTTTGTCGACAACGCCTACCACAAAGCCAGCCAAATCGTAGTCGTCGGGGTTCATAACGCCCGGATGCTCGGCCATCTCGCCGCCTACCAGGGCGCATCCGCTCTTGCGGCAGCCCTCTGCGATACCACCAACAATCTCGGCAACGGCCTCGGCTTTGAGTTTGCCCACGGCCACGTAATCTAGGAAGAACAGAGGCTCTGCGCCCATAGGGACAATGTCATCAACGCACATTGCAACCAGGTCCTCACCCACTGTGTTGTGGCGGTTGAGCAGCTGAGCAATGGCAAGCTTGGTGCCAACGCCGTCAGTGCCACTGACCAGCACGGGCTCCTCCATGTCCTTTAGAGCCGCGGCCGAGAAACAAGAGCCAAAGCCGCCCAGGCCACCGATGACCTCGGGGCGAGTGGTTGTAGCAACAGCAGCCTTGATGGCGTCAACCGCGCGAGCGCCCTCATCAACGTCAACGCCAGCGTCGGCGTAGGTGATCTGCTTGGTTGGATCAGCGGAAGTGGTCATTGTTTCTCCCCTTACTGCTCTGAGGGCATAAGACCCTCGTCAATTAACTGCTGTTCTACCTGGTCAAACTTTAGTGCATACGATGGATGCAAGTTGTCTGGTTTATTTTCTGGCAAGAATCTCTGATGGAAATCTTCAGGGATTGCCACAGGATACTTGCCGCTAAAGCAGGACTCGCAATAGCCTCTTGAGGGCACGCATGCAAGCAGGCCCTCAAGGCTCAAGAAGCCCAATGAGTCCGCGCCGATGTACTCACAAATTTCTTCTGTACTCATTTTTGCCGCCACAAGCTGGTGCTGGTCAGCGGTATCAATGCCGTAGAAGCAGGGCCACGCTACTTTAGGAGAAGCGCTTCTGACATGCACTTCTGTAGCTCCCGCGTCTCTGAGCAGCTGAACAATCTGCTTTGAGGTGGTGCCGCGAACAACAGAATCGTCCACCATTACAATGCGTTTATCTGCGACAACGTCCGAAAGCGCGTTGAGCTTCAGACGAACGCCCAGCTCACGAAGCTGCTGTGTAGGCTGAATAAACGTTCTTGCAACGTAGCGATTCTTGATGAGGCCGGTACCAAAAGGTACGTCCAGCTCTTGCGCAAAGCCCTCAGCTGCAGGAACACCGGAATCTGGCACGCCAATTACTAGGTCAACGTCTGCTGGCGTCTCTTTTGCCAGCTGACGACCCATCTGGTGACGGACGGAATATACCGAGCGGCCACTAATAATAGAGTCAGGGCGCGAAAAATACACCTGCTCAAAGATGCAATCTGCCTGCTGACGAGGAGCAAGTCCCATCTCAGAAGACAGGCCATTATCCGAGATGCGGATAATCTCGCCGGGAGCAACCTCACGCACATACGTGGCGCCCACGATATCCAGCGCACACGTCTCAGATGCAACCACCCAGTTATTCTCGCCCTCCTCGCCAATATGGCCAAGTACCAGCGGACGAATGCCGTTTGGATCCCTAAACGCATACAGCGCGTTCTCGCGGATGAGCACCATGGCGTAGCCGCCCTCAATGAGCTTCATGGTTGCGGCGATGCCGGTGCGCAGTCGGTGCGTTTGACGCGTGAAGTAGCCAATGAGCTGGGCTGCTACCTCGGAATCCGTGTTGGATCTAAAGGAAATCTGGCGAGAAGACAGTTCTTCTCGCAAGGAGTCAAAGTTAACGAGGGTGCCGTTGTGAGCCAGGGCAATGAGGGTCTCGTCGATGGACGACATGTGTGGCTGGGCCGACTCCCAGCCCTTGGCGCCCGCGGTGCCGTAGCGGCAGTGACCGATAGCCACTTTACCTGGCATTGCGTTGAGACCGTCGTTGTTAAAAACTTCAGTTACGAGGCCCGTGTCTTTTCTGATAAGCACGGTCTGGCCGTCGCCGACGGCTATACCTGCGGAATCTTGCCCGCGATGCTGCAGCGCGTGCAGCGCAAAATAAGTGAGTCGAGCAACGTCACGGTCAGGCGCCCATACTCCAAAGACGCCACATTCCTCGTGAAGTTCCATTAGATCCCCTCCGGGCTCCTCGGCTTGAGTCACCCTTGATCAAACGTCTCTCACGTTTGGCAACAGTACATACAGTGTACCTGGAAATTTGCAAGAAAAAGCGCTCCGAACAAATATGTTCGGAGCGTGTAACAATTTTTTAAGAAAGTAGCAGTTTGTTGAGCTTAACGGACCGCTCTTGCAAGAGTTTCTGCTGCCCATCTTAGAGTTCCAGCTTAACCATGCTAGAGCTCCTGCCGCCCATGTACCAGCTACTGAGCCTTTGGCTGAGCCTCAGTCTTTGGGACACAGATGAGCATGGTCCTGCCGTACTGGTCGGTGTAATTGCAGGTAAAGAGCGTAAGAACATGATCCGCGCGAGAAATAACCTCTGCTGCATCTGAACGAGAGCTTACTGCCCTTGAGAGCCTATCTTTTAAGTAAGACCTGAACTCATCAACAGAAGCAAAGTTAAACTGCCTGACTTCCTCGTCGTCTTCATCGGTGTGATAGGTAAATACCGGCTCAAGTTCATATGTCTGAGTAGGTGTGACGTACCAGATTGTCTCAACCTTATCGAAGGTTGACTGGTCGTTCATGGCTCCAATGTACTGGAACATGGAGCCGTTTCTCATGTGGTGACCATAAAGAATAGTCTGCTGGTCAGTGAGGCCATTTGGATTGTTTTGGTAGTCCATGAAAATCTGACCACCGATTGACCACTCACCTTTTGCGTTTGTGTGCAGGTAGTGATCGTTGTCTGTAGTCTGATACACAGGGTAGTTGACCTGCGTATCTGGAATCTGAATCCAGCCGACAACCTGGTTGTTTACTGCCTGAAGACCAGCCCAATCAATAACTGGGGCCTCGTCTTTTTTCTCGGAAACTGTTGCATACGTTGCAAGCTCTTCATTGATGACGTCTTGCTCGTGGTATTCAAGCTGGGTTTTGCCAAACATGACGCCAGCAACAACCAAGAGGCCAATGCCAACTACCAGCAAGAGCGTGGAAAGAATATAGGCAAAACCCTTCTTCTTGGCGGGTTTCTCGCCAGACTTTTTAGGAGAGGTTTTTTTGTCGCCCTCTTTTTTTGAGGACGCGGAATTTTTCATAGAACCCATCTCGACGGAAGTTTTTGAGGTGTGAGTATTTCCAGCCGTCTGGTCGTCAGCGGCGAATGAAGCAAAATGCTTGCCGTTTTTTGATTCCATGCACTTCCCTTCTGAAGGTACTCTTTGTCATACCTTTGTCATACCCCTTAAAAGTTTAGCTATGCACGAAACAAAAATCTCTGTGTATCTTATGAAGTCATCGCATAATCACATTTTGCGGTATGCAAAACCCGCGCCTCAGGTCTCCTAAAGCGCGGGTCTCGTGTGCGATTGCGTGCGTGCGGATACGCGTGTGGACTAGGCTGCGTGCGTGCAGTACGCGTCAGCTTATGCGTCAGCCATCTCGGCTTTAAGCTGGACGATCTTCTCGCGATACTCTGGAAGAGAAGCGCCAAGAATCTGGGTAGCGTAAATAGCTGCGTTTTTGGCACCGTTGATGGCAACGCAGGCAACGGGTACGCCGGATGGCATCTGGACCATGGAAAGCAGGGAATCCATGCCGCCGAGGTCGGAGGTCTTCATTGGAACGCCAACGACAGGCAGTGGGGTGAATGCAGCAACAACTCCACCCAGGTGAGCGGCCTTTCCTGCAGCTGCAATGATTACCTTGAGGCCGCGGTCAGCAGCGGTCTCGGCCCACTGGTGAACTTTATCTGGAGTGCGGTGTGCGGATGCGATGACCAGCTCATATGGAACGCCCAAACGCTCAAGTTCAGCGGTGCATCCCTCCATAGTTGCAAGGTCGCTCTTTGATCCCATGATAATGCCGACAACAGGCTGATCTGCCATCTCTGCTCCTTTGTTACGTCTCATAAAATAGGCGGATACGTCAAATATCCATCTCACAGTATAGAGTATGATTTTCTTGAACGTTGGTCCATCAGTCCACGTGAAAGGAAACTGTAATGAATGAAACCAACTCTGTTCTGTACCAGCGAGAAGGCTCGTACATCCCTCGCATCGCCGCAGTGCATGACCTCTGCGGATACGGAAAATGCTCGCTTGGCGTAGCTATTCCGGTTCTGTCGGCAGCGGGATGTGACGTTTGTCCAGTACCTACGTCGCTTTTCTCGGCACACACCAAGTTCCCTACGTTCTACATGCACGACACCACCAACATGCTCGAGGACTATCTTGATGCATGGCAGGAAGAAGGCATTGACCTGGACGCCATTTATTCTGGCTTCCTTGGCGCTGCTGAGCAGGTTGCGAGCATTCAGCGTTTGTACCAGGAGCATCCAAAGGCGCTTCGTGTTGTCGATCCAGTTATGGGCGACGGCGGAAAGATGTATCCAACCTATACGCAAGAGCTTTGTGATGCAATGAAATCCCTGGTAAATGGTGCAGATATTTTGACACCAAATCTTACTGAGGCTTCAATTCTAACGGGCATTCCATACGCTGGTCAGGATTTGACTGATGAGCAGGTAGATGAGCTGCTTGATGCACTGCTTGCGATGGGCGCAAAGTGCGTTGTCCTTAAGGGTATTGTTCGCGGTGATGGCCTTATTCGCAACTTTGTTGCTACCGAGTCCGAGCGTGGCGAGATTGTCTCCGAGCTTCTCCCCTACATGCTGCACGGCACCGGCGATCTGTTTGCTTCTGCGCTTTTAGCTGCAGTTATGTGTGGTCAGGAAATCGCTGACGCGGTTGAGTTCGCTGGTGAGTTTGTCTGCGAGTCCATGGAAATCACTCGCGAGCAGCCAAACTTTGAGCTTCGTGGCGTTTCGTTTGAGACAAAGCTTGGCCTAATTGCCCAGCTTCTGCAGGAGTAAAAGCTCGCGCAAGCTGCGTTGCTAGTGTAAAACTTTACGCTTCAGCTAAATCAAACATGATTCTTTGCCATAGATGCCCACTCACATAGAGTGGGCATCTATTTTTTATGCAAGCAATCGCTGTTATGCATGAAAATGCATTTTCCTGACCCTTTATTCGTTTCATTTTTTATCAAACAAAAATTGAGCTTCAAAATAGGGCGAAAAAGGTAAAAAATCCGTTTAGTTGGAAATCGAAGAAATTGATTACATATTTGATATTACTAAAAGCCCAGTTGGCGCTAATCAAGCGACACATTACTAAATCAAAATCACTCAAAATCGTCATGCATAAAGATTAAAACTTCCAACTAAACGGCTTTTTTACCTTTTTGGGACCAAAGTCGTCTTGGAAACATCAATTCCATAACTTTCAGTCAAATTAACGTGCAAATCATTCGCCGCTCCACCATTTTGAGGCGAGCCGACCTCTCGATAAGTCACTTCCAACAGCACAAGCAAAAGAGCCGCTGACTTCAGCGGCTCTTTTGCTCTTTTGCTTTGTTGCTTGCAGGTCCGTAGACTACTTAGTGCTTGAAGAACTGTCGCTTGTACCTGTGCTGTTAGTGGTTCCGGTGGTGCTCGTAGTGGTGTTCTTCTTTGTTGAAGAATCTCCACCAACAATACCGCCAAGCACACGAACTGGCGTAAATGACGTTGCAATCTGGTCACGCAATTCTTTTTGAATGGTATCGTTTGCACCAGTAATGACCATGGTGATATTTACTCCATCAGAAGACTGCGTCTTTGAGAACGTAAAGGTAAAGATAGGTGTTGCATCTCCACCGGGTTTAAGGAATCCAAAGAGCTGAGATTTCTGAAGCTCGCCTTGGTCATTTCTGTGAACACTGACGTGATAGACAACGGTATTAATTCGTGGGTTGAGCAGCGCGTTAATAGCAAATGCCTGAGCCTGGACACTGGATCCCGCATAGCATTCAAGCACGTCTTTTGAGGTCGTATCGGTAACTGTTACCTCAACGCGACCAGTGTTCTCGTCAGCTTCCTGAACCGAGAAATCCTCGGGGAACTGCGTAAATCCATTACCCCACTCGACACCGCCACGCAATGCAGATGCAACAGATCGCACCGTAACTGATTCAGTTAAATTTGCTGTGTTAGCTCGACGAATAACACCACAAGAAACCTGCATCAGAACAACGATTACCAAGAAAACCAAAACAAATAAGACTGCCGTCTTTGTAATGACCTTCTCGATATTTGAGCCTGAAGGATCAGATCCCGAAAGTGGATCAACGTCCACCGCCGCAGCTCCACCCTGCCTGCGAGCACGCTCTAGAGCTGCGCGTTCCTCGTTAGGATGACCCGTCTCGTCTACCTTGGTAAACAACTCTTCAGCTGCGTCAGCATCAAGCGCGCCCCTCTGGCGGCGCGCGAAGCGTGAACGTTCTGCATCATCTTTAGCCATGTAGCTCTCTCATTCAACCTGCATAAACACACTTAAAAGCGTGCGATGCGTTGACTTTTGCTCTTTTGTTCCACCCGTCGGTTTACAGGCCGCAAGTTGCAAACCACAAGTTGCAGCCGCAAATTGCAAACCGCAAACCTGCGGTTAAGCGCATCGCGAGAAGAACGATTGCTGCTGCAAACCGCGTTTCGCAAAGCACCTAATGCTCTATTTTACCGCCTTGCGAGATTTGGCGCACCACCAAACTGCATTTGATAGTAATGAGCGTAGATTCCACCCTTTTCTAGCAGCTCATCGTGGGTTCCGCGCTCAACTGCACGACCGTGGTCGATGGTAACAATCTCATCAGCGCCCATAATTGTCGAAAGGCGGTGAGCAATGACCAGCGTGGTTCTATTCTTTGCCAGCTCAGAAAGGGATTCCTGAACGGCACGTTCGGACTCGTTGTCCAGAGCAGAAGTAGCCTCGTCCAAAATAAGCAGCGGTGGGTTCTTGAGGAACACGCGCGCAATGGAAATGCGCTGCTTTTGTCCGCCAGAAAGCCTTGTTCCACGCTGTCCTACCTGCGTATCGTATCCATCAGGCAACGACTCGATAAACTCAGAGATGTTCGCGCGCTTTGCGGCAAGTGCAATATCAGCTGCGGATGCCTCAGGGCAACCGTATGCAATGTTCTCCGCAATGGTGCCGTCAAAGAGGTACACGTCCTGTTGGACCATACCAATTGCCGAGCGCAAACTGTGTTGCGTAACGGAGCGAATGTCCTGACCGTCAATGGTGATGCTACCACTTGTAACATCATAGAAGCGTGGCAACAAAGCGCAGGTAGTGGATTTGCCTCCACCTGAAGGTCCAACCAGCGCAACGGTTTTTCCGCTCTCAATATGAAGGTTCAAGCCGTTGATAACATCTTCGGCATTGTTGTAAGAAAAATGAACGTCCTGGTAGATGATATCGCCAGCGGTAATCTGAATGTCGTGAGCATCAGGCGCATCTTGAATATCTGGCTGAGTCTCAAGAATTTCCGAGAAACGCTTAAAACCAGCAAGGCCCTTCTGGAATGTCTCGGTAAAGTTCAGAATGTTCATGATTGGCGTGGTGAACAGCGAGATGTAGAGCGCATACGTAGCCAGGTCAATGGCTTGCATCTGACCCTGAGCAATCATCCAACCACCCAAAACCAACACGACAGTGTTCAAAACGCCCATCATGCCAGAAATAGCAGCCTGATACCTGCCCATTGCGTGGTACATGTTGGCTTTGGAGTCTAAGTATGCGGAGTTGCTTGCCCTAAATTTCTTGCGCTCGTGATCTTCTGCCGCAAAACCCTTAACCACGCGAATGCCAGAAAGCGAGTCTTCTAGCTGGGTATTTACGTCAGAAATGCGCATGCGGTTCTCTTTAAAAATACCGCGCATGTGCATGTTGGCAAAGAAATTGAACACCACTAACGCGGCGGCAATTCCAGCAAGCACCAGCGTAAGAGGCACATTGATAAAAGTCAGAATAACAAAAGAGCCAGCAATCTCGAGCAAGCCAATAATCAGATACTCGGGACCGTGGTGAGCCGTCTCGGAAATGTCGAACAAGTCAGATACCAGGCGACTCATTAGGTCACCCGTCTTGTGGCGATCATAATACGAGAAACTCATGCGCTCGTACGCGTCAAACAGGTCTTCTCGCATCTTGCTTTCCATGCGGGCACCCATGATGTGTCCCCAGCTAATAACAAAGTAGCGGCACAAAAAGTGAACAAAATACATCACAACAAGACCGACGGCAATAAATACCAAGCTGCCAAGAATAGCATCTTTACCCTGCGTAAACAGTCCCTTTGTGAGCGATCGCAGAATTTGAGGGAATGCCAGCTCAATGCAAGCCAAAATGATGGCGCAGATAGTGTCCAGAATGAACAGGTGCTTTTGCGGAGCGTAATAAGAAAGAAAACTGGCAAACAGCGATTTGCGATGTTTGCCAGAAGCGTTGTTACCAGGTACAGGGCGAGAAGAACGATCAAGCATGCGTAATTACTCCATAGGCAATCGGTGTGAAATTGAATCGCAGATAAGAGCTCCAATGATGGTCTTTGCGTCCTCGATTTTGCCATCGAGAACAGCATCTACCAGCTCAGATAGTGGAACAAGATCAACGTTAATAAATTCGTCGGCATCTGGATCTGATCCCTCAAAGGTCAGCTCAGTTGCCATATAAAGGTGAATGAGCTCGTCAGTAAATCCATCGGAAGTGGCGGTAGTGGTGAGAAAAGCCATCTTTCCCGCCTTCATTCCGGTCTCTTCCAAGAGCTCACGGTGAGCACAATCCAGAGGGTCCTCGCCTGGGTCAAGCTTTCCTGCAGGCAGCTCAACCGTTACGCGACCAAGTGCAGTTCGATACTGACGAACCAGGCAAATTCTTCCCTCATCAGTCAGCGCAACGATAGCTACAGCGCCAGGATGACGCACAACATCACGAAGAGCGGTGCGTCCATCAGGAAGAGAAACGCGCAGACGATTCACGTCAAAAATGCGTCCAACCCAAACGGTGTCCTCGGAGAGTGGCTTCTCTTCTAGAGAGGCATCACGCGCATCCTCTGTACCTGCGACGAAGCTGCGCTTTTGTGGCTCGCCCGAATGATGGTAGGCAGCATCGCCCACGGCAACACGCTCACCGTCGTAGGTAAGCGAATCAACTGCTGAGTGCAAATCATTGCGAGCAGAATCAAATACCTCTGGAGTTACCTGCATGTCAGCGTCGAGAATCTCTGGCTCAGTAGACTGCATGTCATCAAACACATCACTAAACTGAGAGCTGCCTTGATTGCTGGTCCAAGCACCATCCTGTACGTTGGTTTTCTCGTCATTTTGATTTGCCATAAGCGCTAACCTCAATTATTTTTCTGGACGGCTTTGAAGAGCCTTGAGTCCAATATCGTGCCTGAGTTGCTTGCCCTCAAAATTAATCAGATCACAGGCCTCGTATGCGCGAGCGCGAGCTTCTTCAAAGGTTGGGGCAAGCGCGGTGACGTTGAGTACGCGACCGCCTGCAGTCACAATCTTTCCGTCCTCGGTCTGAGCAGTTCCGGCGTGATAGACAGAGACGCCTTCAAGCTGCTGAGCAGCCTCGATACCGGTAATCTCCTTGCCCTTCTCGTAAGAGCCAGGATATCCAGCGCTTGCGAGAACAACAGAAACAGCAACTGTATCCGACCAGGAAACCTGCTGATGACGAAGAGTGCCGTTATCACAAGCCATCAAAATTGAAACCAAGTCTCCCTCAAGGCGAGGTAGTACTACCTGAGTTTCTGGATCGCCAAAGCGAGCGTTGAACTCAAGAACCTTAGGACCATTTTTGGTCAGCATAAATCCGCCGTAAAGGCAGCCAGAATAGTTAATGCCCTCTTTTTTGAGCTGGTCAACCACGCGCTGCTCAATAGCAATCATCTGAGAAAGCTCTTCGTCGGTCACAAAAGGAACAGGTGAATAGACGCCCATGCCACCAGTGTTGGGACCCTTATCGTCGTCGTAAGCGCGCTTGTGATCCTGAGCTGTTGCCAGCGGAACAACGTACGTTCCATCAGTCAACGCAAGCAGCGAGCACTCTGGTCCCTCAAGGAACTCCTCGACAACAACGGTTGTTCCCGCATCACCAAAATGGCCGGAGAAACACTCGCGAACGCCCTCAAGAGCCTGCTCAAGCTCAGTTGCAACGATAACGCCCTTACCTGCGGCAAGACCGTCTGCTTTAACAACTACAGGAGCGCCAATCTGGTTAACATACGCCTCACAAGACGCTTGATCGGTGAAAGACTTCCATGCAGCAGTTGGAACGTTTGCTCGCTCCATAACGCCCTTGGCAAACGCCTTTGAGCCCTCCATCTGGGCTGCGTTCTGGTTAGGACCAAAGCATGCAATACCAGCCTGACGAACAGCGTCTGCAACACCCACAACAAGAGGTGCCTCAGGGCCAATGACTACCAGGCCAATGCCTTTTGCTTTGGCAAACGCGACAACCTCATCAGGATTGTTTTGATCAATGGGAGCAACCTCTGCCTGAGCAGCCATGCCACCGTTACCTGGAGCAACGTAAATTTTCCCAGCGCGAGGTGACTCTTGCAGCTTTGTCAGGAGCGCATGCTCGCGACCGCCCGCACCAAGCAACAAAATATCAACGGTGTCATTCATAAGTACTCCAGCCTTCTGATACAACGCCTTTGGGATACAAGCAACGCCAACAGAACCTTCTCCCAGTCTCTTTTTAAACTCGGGAGAAGCAAGTCTTTCTGCAATACATTCTGCATCATATTCATTAGTTTTAAGCGGCTTTTTGAGATGCTTTTCTATGCGTTTCTCGCCACTTGAAATCACTACATATTTGAGCTCGCCACGCTTTACAAAACACGCGCTCATAAGGCGAGAAATTCTTGCTGCTAGATCGGTAAAATCTGACGAGCGAGCAACCTCTGTACATTTTCCGCCAACCAAACGATACAAATACATGTCGTTTGAAATGCGCCTATGCAAGCGCTCAAGTCGAAGTCGCAACGAAAGCCTGGGGCGCTTGTCCTTGCTTTTATGCAGCGCGACCTTATTCATTGCGATATACATTGTGGCAACTACCTCGGCAAGTTCGTGTGCGTATGCGCAGGCTGCCTCAAACGAAGCTCCAGATGCTCTTGCCACGCTTAAGCGCTCAAGCATGATTCCCATTGCGGTAGGCATATTTCCACTATCTACCAGGCAAATTGAGCTTGAGATATCAGGATTATTCTGACAAGCCTTTTGTGCCGTAAGAAGCGAATCAGAGAAATCTGCCCACACATGGAGCGAGAGAATCTTTTGTGCTCCAGACTCAAAAATACCCCGATAGAACTCGCCTACCTTGTCAGCATCTGAGCTCAAAGCTCCAGGTATTACAGAAACCCCCAGGGCTTCAAGCTGGGAAGCTTCAAGCCCACAGGGGTTATCGCAAACTATTGCAAAAGTCGAGCAGTCCGAAGACGCCACGGGTTACCTCCAGTAGCGGTCGATTGTCTGCTCGCGATCTGGACCAACGGTGATGATAGAAACGCGTACACCAGCAAGTTGCTCCAGGAAGTCAATGTAGTCCTTAGCCTCACGAGGCAGCTGATAGAAGTTGCGAACGTTAGAGATATCGCACTTCCAACCAGGAAGAGTCTCGTACACAGGCTTTGCGTGATAGAAGACGCTCTGGTGCTCTGGAACGGTCTTGTAAATCTTGCCGTCGCACTCATACGCAACGCAAACCTTAATCTCGTCCAGGCAACCGAGGACGTCAAGCTTGGTGATTGCCAGGTCAGTGAGGCCATTGATACGAGCTGCATAGTTAACAACTACAGCGTCATACCAACCGCAGCGACGCTTACGACCAGTAGTTACACCGTACTCATGGCCAACTTCGCCGAGAAGATCGCCCGTCTCGTCAAAGAGCTCTGTTGGGAATGGACCAGAACCAACACGTGTGAGGTAAGCCTTTGCAATGCCCAAGACACGGTCAATGTTGGTTGGACCAACGCCGGAACCAGTAACCGCGCCACCAGCGGTGCAGTTAGAAGAGGTGACAAATGGGTAGGTGCCGTGGTCAATATCAAGCATGGTTGCCTGAGCGCCCTCAAAGAGGATGTTCTTGCCAGCCTCAAGCTCTTCGTTGAGGAAGAGAGAAGACTCAACAATATAAGGACGAATGCGGTCTGCATAAGGCAGATAGGTCTCACAAATCTGATCAACGGTATAGGTTGGAAGACCATATACAAGACTCAAGATTGGATTGGTGTACTCAAGTGCAGCCTCAAGCTTCTTGCGGAAGATTTTCTCGTCAAGCATGTCCTGAATACGAAGACCAGTACGGTTCATCTTGTCCATGTAAGTTGGGCCGACACCGCGCTTGGTGGTACCAATAAGATTCTTGCCCAGCTTTTTCTCGTGTACGCCATCAAGATCTTTGTGATAAGGCATAACAATGTGAGCGTTGCCGGAAATCTTAAGAAGATCGCAGGAAATACCCTTGCTCTCCAGCATGTCAATCTCACCGAGAAGAACCTCTGGATCAACAATGCAGCCATTGCCAATAACTGGATAGGTATTCTCATACATAACGCCAGATGGAACCTGGTGAAGTGCAAGCTTTGTGTCTCCAGCAATTACCGTGTGGCCTGCATTTGCACCACCTGCGTAACGGCAAACAACGTCAAAATCTCCGGAAATGAGGTCGGTAACTTTTCCCTTACCCTCGTCTCCCCACTGAGCACCAACAAGTACGGAAGCTGGCATAAGTTCTCCCCTATCGCAGCTATCTACAAACACGACCATTACATGACGGTTGCAACCTCTTTAGGGGTTGCTTCATAAGTATATCTAATACCGCTGGCAAAAGCACAGAAGCGCAAAGGTTTTGTCACACATAAGAAACGATTAGTGTGCAGGGTTTGCCATTGCGGCGTACTGAGCGGCTTCACTTTCTGAGTAATTATTTCCCTGGTAGATCTCAACAAACTTGGTAGATGTTGGCATAAACATGACAGGAACATCCCTCAGAGCACCTGCGCGGTTCTTTGCAACAATGATGTTGGTAACGTCTTTATCAGGACGGTCATCGCGTGCAGCTTCTTCATCGCTCAGCGAGCGGTCAAGAAGCAAAACAATATCTGCATCCTGCTCGATAGCACCGGACTCACGCAGGTCAGAAAGCTGTGGACGCTTACCGTTTCTGTTCTCAAGCGTACGGTTGAGCTGAGAAAGCGCAATAACAGGCGCTTTGAGATCTTTAGCCATAATCTTAATTCCGCGAGACATCTCAGAAACCTCAGTTGCACGGCTGTCTGCACGGCCCTTCTCGGCTGGCGGAGAAAGCAGCTGAAGGTAGTCGATGATAATGACGCCCTTCTCGGCCTTATTAAGCATTCTGCGGGCTTTTGCGCGGATTTCTGTGACTGTTGTGCCTGGAGTATCGTCAACGATGATTTTAAGGCGAGAAATACGCTCTGCTGCCTCCAGAAGGGTAGGCCACTGCTCATTTCTGATGTTAGAAGAACGAATAGTCTGCAAATCAACTTTTGACTCAGAAGCCAGAAGTCTTTGAGCAATCTCAATCTTGCTCATCTCAAGCGAGAAGAGCGCAACAGTTGCACCGGAAACTGCAGCATTATAGGCCATGCTGAGTGCAAAAGAAGTCTTACCAACACCAGGACGAGCACCAATAACAACCATCTGACCAGGACGAAGACCCTGGAAAAGGTTATCAAGGGTTGCAAATCCAGTTTGAACGCCCAACTCTGCCGCATCTTTACCAGCATTTTGCTGAAGCTCTTCAAAGAGATCAGTCATGATGTCTTCGATGCCCTGCTCAGACTGCTGAACATCTCTGTTAGTTACATCAAAAATGAGCTTCTCTGCCTGGTCAACAACTTGCTTTGTATCTTCTGGAGCATTGTAGGCAAGCGCAGAAATCTTTGCAGAAGCGCTGATCATCTTTCTAAGCGTGGTATCACGATGCAGCATATTGGCATGGTTTTCCCAACCAACCATAGCTAGTGGGTTGTTTCCCAGCTCTGCTAAACGGACAGCTCCGCCAGCGCGTTCAAACTTGCCGTTGCTTTTAAGGTGGTCAGCAAGCGAAATGACGTCTACTGGCTTATTGTTGTCAAACAGTGACTTAATAGCTTCGAAAATAATCTGATTAGAAGGAATATAAAAATCCTCGGAAGAAAGCCTAATGAGGCATTCTCCTCTAATCTCTTCCGAGAGAATCATTGCGGAAAGAATGGAAAACTCGGCATCAGAATCTTGTGGCATAGAGGCGTTCTCTAGGGCCGTTAATTGCGTAGGATTCATCTCAAACGAGTCTTGTGCCATCGTCTTTTCCAATCATATTTTTTGGGAATGAATCTGAATGGTAGTGTACTTTTCAAAAAAATAAAGAGTCATTTTGGCTTGCAAAATTCGAAAAGTTAAGTCTTCAACACGATTTTCCAAAACTCGTATACCCTGAGCGGGATTTCCTTGAGTTTTCAACGTTTTCAACAATTTTTAGACTTTTTTCGACACGTGGTATTTTCTACACAATTGCTTATCTGCGGTTATACAAATCAAATTACAATTCCGCAGGTTAAGTGAATATGTTTTACATAACATTTTGAATAACCGCAGGTAGAGCATAAGAAATTATACCGTTCTGTCTACACATAAAAAGACCACCCCTTTGTTATGTTTCACAAAGGGGTGGTTCGAACAAACATTCCATTCTTTTCAGATGGCTGCGCTTTTTATAAAAGCTTACAAATCTGTAGAAAACTGCAGAAATTGTATAAACCACCAAAAAATGCAGGAGAACTGTGTTTTATGCATGCATAAAACTACTCTGCGGACTCAACCTCAACCTCGACGGTTGCCTCAGCGACAACCTCCTCGGTCTCCTCCTCTGCAGGAGCAGCATCGTCCTCGCCAACAAGAACAACGACGGTAGCGGTAATGTCACGATAAAGCTCAATGGTGACATTGTGGCGACCAGCGGTCTTGATAGCAGCGCTACGAGCAATGCGCTTACGATCAACGGTGACGTTGAGCTGTGCCTCGATTGCGTCAGCAATCTGAGCGGTGGTGACGGAGCCAAAGAGCTGGCCCTCCTCGCCGATGCGAGCGTCAACAGTTACGAGCTTGCCATCAAGAGCTGCCTTGGTAGCATTTGCGTCAGCAATACGCTGCTCTTCGCGCTTAGCGATATTGTGACGACGCTCCTCAAGCTGCTTGATGTTACCCGGTGTAGCAGGCTGGGCAATCTTGTTGGGGAACAGGAAGTTCTCCGCATAACCCTGTGCGACCTCTACGATGTCGCCTTCGCCGCCCTTACCGCGAAGCTCGCCCAAGAGAATAACTTTCATGGGAAACTCCTTTGATGAGTCGATGGTATCGACTAGTTGTTGTTTATCGTAGGCTCTGAATCCTGGCTTCCTGAGCGATTAAGCTTTCGGAAGTTTGCCCAGGCGTCAATAAGTCCTACGAGAGCCATAACGCCTAACTGAACTTCTAGCATGCCTGCCAATACAAACAGTGACAGAGAAAGTGCTGGCGAGAAGTGCTTCTCGCGCACAAACCATGTGAGCACTGCAAGGCCCTGAAGAGCAAAAACAACTCTAAGAGCCATAAATACATTCAGCGTAATCAGCTGAAGTATGTCTTGTGCAGACAAAACGGTGCTTGAAAGTGCGTACACAAACAAGTTGGCCACGGTAAGAGCACACATCCAGAATGGAACGTCCATGAGCTGGAACTGTGGCAATTTCTGTGGGTCTCTTGTCAGTGCTTTATACACTGTTCGAGCTCCAAAACGCGCAATTACAAAATATAAAAGCGCCATACCGGTATAGCTGGTTGGCCAAAAGAGCATAAAGAGTGCCTTTGCAGTTGAAAGACCCTCTTGGATCTCTGGAGAAGCGCTTGAGACCTGCGAAGCGTATTGATTAAACACGCTCTGAGCAAGCTCGGGAAGACTTGTTCCTGCCATCGCGGCAAAGAACGCGTCGTATCCTAGAAGTGCCAAAGCCGTTGCTCCTACAAGAAGAGATCCAACACCAACGGTGAGTTTCTCGGTTGCAAAAGCGTAGCCAACTCCAAGAGCAAGTGCGCAAGCGGTAACTGAAGTTGCCGCCTCCGTTGGTCCCGAGAGCAAATACGCTGCTATACCTGTAACAAATACAGAAGTAATAGCGAGACCAAACCATCCGTGCCCTTTTTTGCAATAGACGGCAATTACCATGCCATACGCAACCAAAGCAGCTCCAATAAAAGAAAGGAGCCCGGTAATAACTCCACCAACTACGCAAAGCACAAAGCCTTGCTTGTAGGTTGGAGCTTCAAACGGACGCGGTTTGCCTCCGTTTTGGTTGCTTGGACCGGCAACATTCTGCGAGCTACTCTCTGGGCGAGAATACCCTTCAGGTGCCTGAGGAATATTTGAATCCGGTCTATCCATTGCTAACCAACTCTACCTAAAGAACAGATAGGTTATCCGCGACTACGGCCACCGCGGCTGGAAACCACAGGGACAGTGTAGGGCAGAAGTGCCATCTCGCGTGCGCGCTTGATAGCAAGTGCAATGTCGTGCTGGTGCTGCGTGCAGGTGCCAGTGACGCGACGAGGCTTAATCTTGCCACGATCGGTCATGTACTTACGAAGAAGCTGAGTATCTTTGTAATCGATGAACTCAGTCTCCTCCTTGCAGAACTGGCAATACTTGCGACGCGGCTGGCGCTGGAAATCTTGTTTCTGCTGAGCCATGTCTTTTACCTTTCAGATGACAGTAACGTCTGTGTTGCTGTCTGACGTTTAAAACGGAATATCAGCATCGTAGAACTCCTCGTCTGGCGGAGCCGGAACGGGAGCGGGTGCCTGTGGAGTTGGAGCTGCATAAGATGGTGCACCCTGTGACATAGGGGCTCCACCCTGCTGATTCCTAGAAAGGAACTCGACCTCATCAACAACAACCTCAAGCTTGCTGCGACGCTGTCCTTCCTTCGTCTCCCAGGAGCTGAAACGAAGTTTGCCTTCAATAGCAACCTTCGAACCCTTGGAGAGGAAGCGGGAAAGTGCTTCAGCACGCTGTCCAAATACTACGCAGTCAACGAAGTTGGGAACATCTTCCCACTCACCGGTCTGCTGGTTCCTGCGACGATCATTAACTGCAACGCCGAAGGATAGAATCTGGGTACCGCCTGCTGTGGAGCGAAGCTCCGGGTCACGGGTCAGGTTGCCCGAAATGTTAACCCTGTTAATACTCATAAATCTCACTACCTCTCATCGTGGAATAATTCCACTTTTCCATTACAAGGACTTAGTCCTTATCGACTCGACGCACGATCATGTGACGCTTAACAGCATCATTGATTCGCAGGACTCGATCGAGCTCTGCAATCTGCGTTGGATCTGCATGGAAATTGATGAGGGTATAGTCACCCTCGGTAAGATCGTCGATCTCAAAAGCAAGCTTACGCTTACCCCAGTCCTCGACGCTGTCGACTACTCCGCCGTCAGTGGTGATAGCAACGTCAATACGCTTCATTACACCAGCGCGGACTTCCTCGGTGGAAGCTGGGTCAACAAAAAACAGCAGTTCATAGGCCTTCATATTGTCACCTCCTCTGGGCTAATGGCTTCGGGAAGTGAAGGTGCACCCGAAGCAGGAAAGTTCGACCAAGCATCATACCACATAAATGCTCAAATACGAAACTAGCCCACAAACTTTCTCACATGCAGTCCACATATTTAGCTTAAATTGGCAATTTGTCAGTAATTTGCCTCTAGTCTTGCAACTATCTGACGCGAATCTTTCTAAGGCGTAGTCGTGCGCGTAATTTTAAAAACATGGGATTGAAAAAGAAAAAACGGCCATCACACAATCTGCATGATGGCCGTCTCTTTTATTTGTGCTCTACATTACTGAACTGCAGGTCCCTCAGGATTCTGAGTTGGTGCATCTGCTGGAGCAGCAGGTGCCTCAGGAGCCTCTGGAGCTGTTGGGATAATTGGCTCAACAACCACGGTTGAAGTTGGTGCAGGCTCTGGAGCTGCAGGAGCGACAGGAACCTCTGGAGCTACAGGTGCTGCTGGCGCAACAGGTGCGACAGGAGCTGCAGGAGCTGCTGGAGCAGCGGGTGCAACTGGTGCTGCAGGTGTAGCAGGTGCTGCAGGCGAAACAGGTGCTGCAGGCGCAACAGGTGCCGCAGGAGCAACAGGTGCCGCAGGTGCTACTGGAGCCGCAACAGGCTCAGCTGGAGCCGCAACAGGCGCTACGGGTGCAACTGGAGCTGGAGCAGCAACTGGAGCAGCAGGGGCTGCTGGAGCTGGAGCTGGGGTTGCTACTGGTGCTGATGCTGCAACAGGAACAGCGACAGGTGCTACTGCAGGAGCAGCGGTTGCTGCTGGAGCAGTTGGAGCAACTGGTGCTGGAGCTGCATAAGTAGCAGCTGCGCCATCGCGAGGATCGTTAATAAATGGTGGCAGTGGATCGTTGCTCTGTCCCCATGCAGGAACGTTGAACTGACGCATCCAAAGAGCAATAGCGTTCTGCATAAGAAGCATAACGATAAGACCAACAACGTGACCAATATAGCCGATGACCAGGAAGATTGGTCCCATCTGGATGAAGCCACGTGCAAGAAGAGCAAGCATGACAAGACCAAGCTGCTGCTGGCTGGAAATATTCTGAGTTCTTGCAATGGCCATGGCCTGAGCACCAATGTTGACAATCATGCTGATTGCAGCGCTACCGCCGATGATGCCCATAATAATGGAGGTAACAATGCCAAGCACAATGCCCATACCAAAGATACGGAACAGGCCGCCCATGTCATGCTTGATCATCTCAAAGATGTTCTTAAAAGCAAAACCAGCGGAGATGCGACCATAAACTGATGCGCGAACCTGAACAACATTGATGAACAGTGGATACACAAATGCTGCAACAATGAAGACTGGAATAAGAATCAGATTGATGACTGGAATAAAAGTAAGAATTCCAGTAGCAATGCTGTATGCCAGACCAAACGCAAGTGCAATGACAACTGCCTTGAAGCCGGTAACAATATAGGTACCAAACTTAAGGTCTTTCTGCTTTGGACCAGCATTGATGCCCCATGCAGTTACGCGTGCAGTCTCAAGTGCATAGCCAACAAGTGCAAGAATTCCGACAACTGGAATAAGACCAAACAGAGCCATAATAAGGACAGGCTTCCACCAACCCTTTTCCAGAGTCAGAAGTGCCCAGGAGCGTGCAAAATAGCGATCGCGCCTGTAGCCATTCAACTCATCTGCTGAAACAGCCATTTAACTCTCCCCTCGTGTCAAAAATGATGACATCGAATTACAAAGCCTAAACATTCTATATAAAATCGAAAAATAAATATATCTTTATTGGTAACAATTAATCAAATAAAAATGTTAAATGGCGGAGGAGGAGGGATTCGAACCCTCGTACCCCTAGAAGGGGTAAACGGTTTTCGAGACCGCCGCATTCAACCACTCTGCCACCCCTCCGAAGGGTGAAACGGCGCCCGTAGGCGCCGTGAAAATTCTGGCGGAGAGTCAGGGATTTGAACCCTGGAGACGCTTTAGACGCCTACACGATTTCCAATCGTGCTCCTTCGGCCACTCGGACAACTCTCCATATAAAACCGCACGGGACAGTATAGCGGATTTCTCACCAATATAGGACGAGAAGTTCTGTGTATTTTTAATACTTGTGTAGTATTGTCATACTAATAAAAAGTAAAACACCAGTAGGAGGTATGGATGCCACCGTTTTTCTCGCCTTATGGCACAGATGCAATTTCTGTGGGCATCCCCTATTGGCTTGACCTTCTAACAGTAATTATTGGTGCAATCTCGGGAATTTTGGTTGCAAGGGATCGTCACTTGGACCTTGTGGGCTTTGTGGGCCTTGGTCTTTTAGGCGGCTTGGGTGGCGGACTTATCAGGGACGTCATGATGCAAGAGGGCGGCGTTTACATGCTTAACTCGCCATACGCTATTCCAGCAGCCGTTTTTACTGCCGTTTTGCTGTTTATGTTCCCCGAGCCGCTTGGTAGATTTCCGCGCATGCTTGAGTGGACCGATATCATCTCTGTTGGCCTCTTTGCCGTTGTTGGTACCGATAAAGCCCTGGTATATCACCTGCTCCCCTTCTCGGTCATTTTGATGGGAAGTATTACGGGCGTTGGTGGCGGTATGCTTCGCGACGTATTTCTTGGCGACATCCCTCGCATTTTCCAGCGAAGCAATCTCTACGCGTTTTGCGCAGTTGCTGGTGCCACCTCCTATTGGGCCCTTGTCTCTTATGCGGGTGTCACCAAAATTTGGGCAGCTGTCGTCTGCGTTGTGGTTACCGTTGGCCTCAGGCGCTGGTCGCTTAAATACAACGTGCTTTCACCTGCAGACGTTGACCTTACGCCGCATGTCATGCGTAGCGTCAACAAGCTTCGTCACAAAGCTCAGAAACCGGGCAAGCAGCCCGAGCAGAACATTCCGTCAAAGTAGACGAACCGCCGCAATCGGACGGTCATTGAACATTTTTGGCGGTTTTGGCGGCTTGGCCGGTTTTGCATCGCCCGCGCACGCCGTTTACCTGCACTTTATTTAAAATCCACCTAAAACAAAACTGGCGAGAAACCCTTGCAGCTGCAAGTTTTTCTCGCCAGATTGACTGTCTGTAAACGACGCTGTTACTTTTTGACCATACCGTTACGAACTGCCCACTTACGGCGCTCGGTCTCGGAAAGGATACGCTTACGCATACGGATGTTGAGCGGCGTGATCTCAACCAGCTCGTCGTCCATGATGTACTCCAGGGCCTCTTCCAGCGTAAACAGGCGTGGAGGAGTCAGCTGAACTGAAATATCTGCAGTTGAAGACCTCTGATTGCCCAAAGACTTGGTGCGTGCAATGTTAACAACCATGTCGCCTGGCCTTGAACGCTCGCCGACCAGCATGCCCTCGTAGCACTCAACACCTGGAGCAACAAAGAGCTGGCCGCGCTCCTGAAGCGTACCAAGTGCGTACGCAACGGCCTTCTCGGTAGACATAGAGATCATGGCGCCGTTCTGGCGGCTACCAATATCGCCCGCAAAAGGACCGTACTCAAGGAAGGTGTGGTAGAAGACGGCGTCACCGTGAGTAACGTTCATGACGCGGGTCTTAAGACCCATGATGCCGCGGGTTGGAATCTTGAACTCAAGGTGCGTCTGAGTCTCGCCAGTGTCCATGATGGACATGGTGCCGCCAACGTTACCAAAGACCTCAATGACCTTACCGGCATACTCTGGATTGCACTCAACAACGGCCTGCTCAATAGGCTCAAGGGTGTGACCCTGGGCATCCTTCTTGAACAGAACACGAGGACGACCAACCTGGAATTCAAAGCCCTCGCGGCGCATGCTCTCCATAAGAACGGAAAGATGCAGAATGCCGCGGCCAGAAACCTCAATACCGGTCTTATCAGGAAGCTCCTCGATGCGCATGGTGACGTTATTCTCGCGCTCTGTCATCAGGCGCTCTTTGAGCTGGCGGCCGCCAACAATGTCTCCCTCACGGCCAACAAGTGGCGAGGTAGAAGGCTCAAAAATAATAGAAAGGGTTGGCGGGTCAATCTCAATTGGATCAAGCTCAACAGGGTTCTCTGGATCGGTGTAAACATCACCAATATCAGTTTTATCAACGCCAACGATTGCCGCAATATCACCTGCGTCAACCTCATCGCACTCCTTACGACCCAGGTAGTCAAAGGTAAACAGCTGTTTGACCTGACTCATAGCGCGGGAACCATCGTTTTTGACAACAAGAATCTTGTCACCGGTATGAACGGTGCCAGAATACACACGACCAATACCAATGCGGCCCAGGTAATCAGAGTGGTCGATGGTGACGCACTGCATAGCAAGAGGACCATCGATATCAACATCTGGGGCTGGAAGGCCGTCGATAATCATGTCGAGAAGAGGGAACATGTTGTCATTGTCATCGTTTGGATCAAGGCGAGCGTAGCCGTTAACGCCAGAAGCAAAGACGACGTGCTCCATGGTGAACTCAAGCTGCTCATCGGTTGCGCCAAGGTCCATCATAAGATCAAGAGAATCGTTAACAACAGCCTCTGGACGAGCGCCGTCGCGGTCAATCTTATTGACAACCATCATGATAGAAAGACCTGCGTCAATGGCGTGGCGCAGAACAAAGCGCGTCTGTGGCATAGGGCCCTCGGCTGCATCAACCAGAAGAAGTGCACCATCAGCCATCTTGAGAACGCGCTCTACCTCGCCACCAAAGTCAGCGTGGCCAGGGGTATCAATAACGTTAATCTTGACGCCCTTGTACTCAATAGAGATGTTCTTTGCCAGAATGGTAATTCCGCGCTCACGCTCCTGATCGTTGGAGTCCAGGATTCTTTCTTGAACCTGCTGGTTCTCGCGGAATGCATCGGTTGCCTTGAGCATCTGGTCAACCATGGTGGTTTTACCGTGGTCAACGTGGGCGATGATAGCAATATTTCTGATGTTGTCTTGACGCATAAGTCTCTATCTCTCGAAGGTATGTGCTTAGACTTGAATAATTCAGGTCCAATTTTTATCAGCTTTAGAACTTTAGTGCAATTACGTGCCTAGAGCGCCCAGAAATTTCAATGAACGCAGCTTTTTCATTACAGAAGTGGCTCAAGCTCTCCCGCCGGCGCTGGATCAGACCACACAAACTGGTCGCCTTGGCCTTTTCCGTGAACCAAAGAATATGCCGAGAAACTCTTATAGCCCTTCTCGCCAAACTCAAGGAGCACAGCATCCTCGTAACCGCCCTCTTTGAGCAGTTGAATGGCTCCCTCGTATACAAGCGCATAGCGGACAGGCTCTTCAAGTCCTGCTTCTTTGTCACCCTTCTGTTTTGCCAGGTCAAGTACGCGCTTATGGGCGCCCTCAAGCAGCTCTTCTGGACCGTCGTCAGAAAACTCATAACTTGCCACGGTGCCTGACGCATCTTCAACCACAAGTAAAACGTTGAGTGATTGGCCATCTGCAAGCAGGTCAAACGCATCCCCAAGCAGCTCAGTTGAGAGCATATCAAGCTGGGGAGAAACTCCATCTTTGCGCTCGTTGTTTTCGGCCATGCCGCTCCTTAGCGTCATTTTTTGTAACTATTGTTCTCTATGATACATCGCACAAGAAAAGAGGTCGAAAGCAAAAAGCCTTCGACCTCTTAGGTTTGTCAGTTAGCTGTCCAAAATCTGACAGCAAGGTCATTACAACGATAAAACGCCACACTTGAAAGCAGGCGTGTTTACTCTGCCAGTGCCTCACGAATACGTGTGGTAACTCCCTCAAGCCTGTAGCACTCAACGTACTGACGAAGAGGACGCTTGATGTGATCAACAACAAAGCGCTGGCCATCAATATTGAACTGAGCAAGGTTCTTGTAGAGGTGCTCAGTTGCTGCCTTAACCTCGTCATCATTGAACGCATAATGGCCGGAGATATCAAGAATATCCAGAGACAGTTTGTGATCAGCAAGAATTTGCTCAACAGTCAGATTAACCTGATCGCCAACCATCCACTTGCGCCAACGCTCAGTCTCAATTGCCTTGACTAGCAGGGTATTCCTCAAGCCAGAAACCTCGTCTGCCTTCAGGAGGCCTTCTTTGACCAGAAGATCTTCGACATCGCAAAGCTTCAGATATGCGCGAGTCTCTTCCGTTCCATACTGTGGAGCCACGTTTGAAGCAGTGACGTTTGCAGGGGTGTGCTCAAGCAACGTTACGTCATCAAGGTAGTCTGCGTTGTGCTCCTTGAGACCAACGCCGTAGCTCTTGGCCATCTCCGCAAGGCTAATGGCGGCCTCAAAATCGTAATGTCCAACCTGCTCGGTAAGACGCGTAAGCGTTCCTGTCTGACCAACAATAAAGGTTGGCATTGGCAGGCCCTTAGCGGTGAGCTCGCTCTTAAGCTGCTCAATAAAGGTGTGGTACTTGTCTGTTGAGGTCAAACCACCGTTTGTTTCTTCGGTACCAACCTCATAGCCAATCTCAGGAAGACCGCGAGAAACACGTTCTTTCTCGCACCACTCAATCAAATCAACCGTGCGACGAAGAACCACATCAAGCGGAATAACCTTTCCAATCTCAAAAGGATCCTTGGTTGGGTCAATCATCAGCAGGTCAAAGCCGTTAAGCATATCAGCAAGAT
This sequence comes from uncultured Atopobium sp., assembly GCA_963518165.1. GTDB lineage: Bacteria > Actinomycetota > Coriobacteriia > Coriobacteriales > Atopobiaceae > Lancefieldella. The sequence goes on along the minus strand of CAUQHX010000003.1, from coordinate 75,449 downwards.
AGGACTTTTTGGCAAGCTCCATAGCTTCGTCTTCTGGAAGGTGGGCGTTGCGTTCCTCATCGCGCTGCCAAGGACCGCCGTGGTCGCGGCAGAGATAGTACAGGCCGTCAAAACCAACCTTCTGAGCTGCTTCAGCAATATCTTCCGAGAAACGCTTCTGATCCCAAGAATTTACGTATCCTCCACCAAGCTCATCAAGATCTACCTGGTTTCGGGATGCAATAAACATCAGAGGAAAATCGCAGTCTCTACCAAGTTCAAAAGCTGCCTGCAACAGGTTGGGCGACATTGGTCCAATTCCCAAAAGCGTGGCGGACTTTCCTGTATCCTGAAGCTTAAGCAACCCTTCAACAGCTTTTTTGATTGGTAGCTTTTCCATATTTACCCCTTCCCAAGAGTGTTTCTTGGTAATAAGAAGGGCGTGGGGGTTGAATCCCTACGCCCCTCTCCTTTTAACTTCAATTTTTATGGTCTAAGACCAGCAGGTACATGCGTTTCTCGCCGTGTGTTACTTGTTGTCCTCAAGCTTTGGCTTGGTAAGAACAAGAATTGCAACACCTACTGCAACGCCAATTGCCATATCAAGGGTGTAGAGGGCAATGTTATTTGTAGCTGCAGCAACAATCATGCCACCGTGAGGAACAAAGCACTCGATACCGTGCCAAGCGGCAAGACCAGCACCAACTGCAGAACCAATCATGATTGCAGGCAGGGTGTGCGCAAGGTCCTTAACAGCAAATGGAATTGCGCCCTCGGTAATACCGATGAGTCCCATGAAGACTGCGGAGATACCCATCTGCCTATCAGTGTCGTCAAACTTGCTGCGAGCAATAAGGGATGCAACACCGCAGACCAGTGGAGGAATAGCAACTGCAACACGGAATGCACCGTTAGGACCATAAACGCCTGCGGTCATAAGGGCCATGGTGAAGGTAGAAGCAGTCTTGTTAACTGGGCCGCCCATGTCAAATGCGGTCATAAGGCCAATTACAATGCCAAGCACAACTGCAGAACCACCCTGAAGGCTTGAGAGCAGGTTTGTCAGCCAATCCATGAAGGCGCCAAGTGGAGCTGCCAAAACGTAGATGTAGAGCATGCCAAGAGCAAGCGAAGACAAACTTGGGATGATCAGAATTGGCATGATGGTACGAATGGTGTTATTGACCTTCCAGCTCTTCATCCACTGGACAAGGTAGCCAGCAGCAACGCCAAGGACCATTGCGCCCAGGAAGCCAGTAGAAACCTGAACCTCGCCTACAGGAACAGGATTGCTTGCCAGGTAACCAAGGACAAAGCCAGGTGCCAGAGCAGGCTTTCCGCCCAAAGAATAGGCAATGTAAGCAGCAAGGACAGGAATCATCATCTTGATGCCGGCCATACCAATAAGGTTAAGGCTCTGCATCAAAGGATTGGTGACTTCAATACCGTCTTTTCCTGCGGTTCCCGTAGCTAGCGAGAAGGCCAAGAAGACTCCGCCAACTACGACAATAGGAATAAAGTACGAAACACCAGTGTTAAACGCCTTAAGAAGGTCTTTTCCGACCTTGCCCAAAACTGAGGGACTCTTTTCCTCTGCCATGGGTTTCTCCTCTCTTCTTCCTTGCGTTATCACTTACGCGCTTGCTACTCAGCCAGCGCAACTACCTGATCAATAACCTTTGCTGGGTCTGCGATGGCCAGCGATGGGTCCAGCGTAAGAACACGACCTTCATCGCGTTTCTCGTCAAAACGCTCATCGCCTTCAATGCCAATTGCAATGGCGAGAAGAACAACGTCTGCAGCATCAATTTCGTCCTGCTCAAGTTCGTTCTCAATGCCATAACCGCCCTGAGCCTCTACCTTGAATTCATAGCCGCGACGCTCACATTCTTTCTCAATGGCCTCTTTTGCCATCCAGGTGTGAGCAATTCCAACCGTGCAAGCGCATACAGCAACGACGTTCATGGTTATGTCCTCTCGCAAAGTAAGTTGTGAGCCCCTAAGCGGGGCGCACGAGCACGTCTTTTGACGACGTACGTTTCCAACTCATACTTTGCATTGTTTCAATCTTTTTTGAAAGAAGATTTCGGTAAACGTCTAATCTACCTTGTGATATGATGAATTTTGTTAAACGTTTAACCAACGTGGAATCCAGCAGACTCACTAACGTTGGTATTTTGCAAGTACATTGTAAGAATTTCGGTGAAATGAGTGCCAATGTCTAAGACCACTATCATTGACCTTGCAAAATTAGCAAATGTTTCCATTGCCACCGTTTCAAATTACCTTAATGGACACTTTGAAAAGATGTCCGAAGCAACTAAGCAACGTATCAAAAAAGCAATTGAAAATACGGGATATATTCCAAGTGCCCAGGCTCAAGCCATGGTTAAAAAGAGCTCTGGAATTATTGCTGTTCTCATATTGGACAACACTAATGCCTGGGCCGCTCAAATGACTAACGGTATTGAAGATGCTGCTCTTGAAGCCGGATATCAGACAATTATTTGTAATTCTCGCTTTGACCCCACGCTTGAAGCTGACTGGGTCGAGAAGATGCTCTCAATTGGAGCGGATGGCATGCTCATCCAGCCCACCAATCAATTTAAGGCGGTGGATAGGCGCATTGCTAAAGTTGGAAAACCGGTTGTCTATTTTGACTGCGACCTTCTTACCCTTAATACTTCCTGGATAAAAAGTGACCTCTATGACGGAGTCTATTCAGCAGCGTCGCGCTGCATTGAACGTGGATATGAGAACTTTTTAATCATTGGTGGAGAGCCAAAAGGTCGCACCAGGATTGAACGAGAATCTGGCTTCACCGATGCCCTAGAGGCCTCAAGTAAACCTTATGAGCGTCTCACCATAGAGCAAAGTACGTTGTCTATCCCTGAAATTACGCAATGGCTTAACAACCACATTCTTCCGTCAAAGAAAACGCTAGTGTTTGTACCAAATCAGTGGGCGCTCAAGAGTGTCTACAATGCCTTGCATGCCTATGAAAAGGTAATTCCAGAGCAAGTTGGACTGTTGGGATTCAACAACACTGATTGGACCGATTTACCTGCTAAAAGCATCTCAACTATTGTGGAACCCGTCTATGAAGAGGGCTACGCAGCTTGTAAGATGCTCCTTAAAAGAATCAAAGATCCCTCGCTTGAGCCCGACCACAAGCTGCTTACGTGCAAGCTTAATTGGCTCAAATCCACCATCTAACAAAAATGGCGAGAAGACCAACGGATCTTCTCGCCATACGTTACTGCTTTAACTAAAACACTTACAGAACGTGAACCTCGTCCTTGGTGAAGTCAACAAAGGCGTGGTCACCAACGTTGTAAATCTTGTGGGTGCGAGGGTTGAAGTCCGTAATCTTAATGAGCGTATCTCCAACCATAACGTGGTAGTTCTGGTAGTGACCCATGAAGCGAGAAAGCACTACCTCGCAGGCAAGCGTTCCCTCATCAGCAAGGCGTGCGGACTCTGGACGAAGAACAATGCAGCACTCTTTGCCCTTATCCAGGTGAGAGCATCCGCTGGCCTCAAACTCATGGCCCTCAAAGCGGCAAAGTGCAGTCTCAGAATCAAGCTTGTCTGCAATGGTTGCGTGCAGGAAGTTGGACTCACCAATAAAGTCTGCAACAAACTCATCTGCTGGGTGATAGTAAACCGTCTGTGGATCGCCAACCTGATCCACAACGCCCTTTTTCATAATGATGATGTTGTCAGAAAGCGCCATTGCCTCTGACTGGTCATGTGTAACGTAGATAGCGGTGATGCCAGCCTCCTGCTGAATGCGGCGAATCTCGTTACGCATGTCAACGCGCAGCTTAGCGTCAAGGTTTGAAAGAGGCTCGTCAAAGAGGAGAACGCTTGGCTCAATAACCAGAGCGCGCGCCAAAGCAACACGCTGCTGCTGACCACCAGAAAGCTGGTTGGTCATACGCTCTTCCATACCCTCAAGTCCAACAAGACCCAGGATATGAAGGACCTTCTCGCGAATTACTGCCTTGTCCATTTTGCGGAGCTTGAGGCCATAGGCAACATTGTCAAAGATGTTGTAGTGAGGAAGCAGTGCATAGCTCTGGAATACCATTGCCGTGTCGCGCTTGTTTGGAGTGAGCTCATCAATCTGCTCGTCGCCGAGGAAGATCTTTCCCTCATCAGGGCTCTCAAAACCAGCAATCATGCGCAGGATGGTAGTCTTTCCGCAGCCAGAAGGACCAAGCAGCGTTACAAACTCGCCAGGAGCAATAGTGATGTTAGCGTCTTGAACTGCGTAGAAGTCTTTTCCAGTCTTCTGATCCTGATAAATCTTGGAAATGTGCTCAAGGCGAACGCCTTTTTTCTCTGTAGCCATGTGTTACTCCTCCTTGAGTGCTCGGCTGGTGCCAAAGTGTTTGATGGCCCAATTCATAAGCAATACCGAGCCATAGGTAATAACAATCAGAATTGTTGCAAAGGCGCAGGCCATACCATAGGAACCCTTGCCTGCAAACTCATTGATCTGAACAGTAATGAGCAGGAACTCTGGTGTGACCAAGAGAATAACTGCGGAAATTGCGGTGATGGAACGAACAAACGCCGTTACCAAGCCCGACAAGAACGAGTCTTTAATCAGAGGCAGCGTAACGGTCATAAACACCGTAAAGCTGTCGGCGCCCATATCGTATGCGGACTCCTCGATTGATTTATCAATCTGACGAAGCGCCGAGATACCAGAGCGCGTTCCTGTAGGTAGCGAACGTACGACAAAGACAATAATCAAGATAAGTCCTGTGCCATACAGGCCTTGCAAAAATCCTGTGTGCATGACACCGCTTGAGAATCCGCGAATGTAACCAACACCCAAAACCGTACCAGGAACTGCCATGGCCAGCATGGATACAGCCTCGATAAAGCCGCGACCACGGAAACGACGTTTTACTACCAGATAGGAGATAATCATCGAAAGCAGAGCGGTAATTGGTGCCGCAATAAGCGAGAGCGTAAACGAATCGCTAAATGCCTGTAGTCCGTGATACTTGGTAAATACCTGTTCAAACCATTTGGTAGTTAGTTCGTAATTAGAACCCCAGGAACGAACAAACGAACCATAAGGAACGCAGAGGTACATGCCAATAACAAAGAGTGCTACCAGCGCGCAAAGGATAGTGAGCGGGATGCGAACAGAGTTATCTGTAATAAGCATCCTGGCACGCGTTGCTTTGCCCGAGAGCGTGGACGTGCTCTTTGCTTCCAGTACAAACTTCTGAACAACAAACATGAGCAGCGTAATGGAAAGAAGGACAACAGCCATTGCAGCTGCGCCCTGCTTGTCGTATGCGCCGGTGATTTGCAGGTAGATGGTTGTTGCCAGGGTATCGTACGAACCACCAATAATCATTGGGTTAGCAAAGTCTGCAATTGACTCAATAAATGAGACGAGAAAAGCATTGCCTAAGCCAGGCAAAATAAGAGGAAGCGTAACGCTGGTAAATACCTTCCAGCGGCTTGCTCCCATGTCGCGGGCTGCTTCTTCAAGAGACGGATCAATGTTTTTAAGAAGGCCCTTAAGCATCATGTAGCACACAGGGAAGAACGACATGGTCTGAACAATAAAAATGCCCCAGAAACCATAGATGTTGTTGTCAAAAATTCCCAAAAGACCTCGAGTAATCAGGCCTTTCTTACCAAACATCATAATCATGGAAAGCGAGAGAACAAATGGCGGAGAAACAACAGGAAGCATGGAAACCACGCGGAAAAGTCCTGTCATAAACTTTGTACGAAGCTTTACATACACTTCAACATACGCAAAAAGAAGACCAATAAGCGCTGATAAAATGCCTACCGCAAAACCAACTCTAAGGGTATTGGTAATTGCGCGATCAAACGAAGGCAAAGCCAAGATGCGCGTAAATACATCAAAACTAATCCCATTATCGGAGACTACAGAGTCAACCATAAGAATGGCAAGTGGATATAAAATAAAAAGGGTTAAGAAGGCGATAAGAACGACAATGGTCGTTATCAAAATTGGATCGCCAAGGAGCTTTTTTCGCTCAAGTCGAGCGCTCTGGGATTTTGCCATATTGGTCCTAACTCTGAAACACTAAACCTATACGCAAAGCTCTATGTAGAACTGGGTAGGCAGATCTCTGCCTACCCAGTATAATCTGCCACTCAAAGCTTGAGCAACAACATTGTTTATTTGTGTGCCGGCGCTGGTTTTACTCTGTCTTGAAGCGGCTGTCTCCGCCACCAAGAGCTTCCATAACGTCCTTGACATACTGCTCGGTATGCTTCTTGGCATCCTCAAAGTTGTAATCCATAACGTTGTTTGGATCAAGGCCGTACTCAGTAGCAATCTCAGGCTGCTTTGCGTCGTCAATTACCAGGAACTGGTAAGAGCCATTCTTCTGTGCAAGGTCAACGCATGCTGGTGAAAGTGCATACTCAATCCAGAGCTTAGCTGCGTTTGGATGTGCAGCACCCTTGAAGATTGCGGTTGCGCCAACCTCGTATGATGCGCCAGAGCTTGGAATCTGAAGACCAACATTCTCATGCTCTTGATCAACAATCTGATAAATGCCGTCATGGAGCATACCAATTCCGATGGTGCACTCGCCTGTTCCGATAGCCTTGGAAGGACCAGAACCGCTCTTGGTGTACTGAGCAATGTTCTTATCAAGATCAACAAGATACTGAATACCCTGGTCATGACCGTACTTCTGAATAACGGTGTTGATGATCAACTTTGCAGTACCTGCGGTGTTGTAGTTGGAAGACCAAATAAGACCCTTATACTTAGGATCGATAAGATCTTTGTAATCCTGAGGAACATCAAGCTTAAGACGCTGAAGCTCATCCTTATCGTACAGAATGCCCAGAATGCCCTTATAAATTCCGTACCAGTCTTTATTGGTACTCTTGAACTTATCGGAAATAAGGTGTGATGCATTCTTTGGCTCATACTGCTCAAGAAGACCCTTTGAGGAGGTGACATTGTAAGGATCGGTTGTTCCGCCAAACCAAACATCTGCTGAAGGATGACCGTTCTCTTCCTCGATCTTTGCAGCAACTTCTCCAGTTGAGAGACGCTGTGCCTGAACATCAATGCCGTACAGGCTCTTGAAGTTTGCACAAACTGCGTTTAGGTACTCTTCCTCACAAGAGCCATAAACAATCAGCTTACCCTCTTCTTTTGCTGCCTTTACCAGCTCTTCTGGTGCGCCAACAGCATCGGTAGAGTTGGTGTCAGATTCTTTTTTCTCGCTAGTATCAGAATCGGACTTTTTGCAGGCTGTGATACCCAAACCTGCTACAACTGCGCTGACACCAAAAAAGTTTCGACGAGTAAGGTTTGACATAAGAACTCTTTTCTCTCCTTGTGGTTATCCACAGCTCCAATGAAAAGAACATACTTCTGTGTAAATCGTACTCAAATTTTTTCGAAAATATTTCAACTATTCGATAAGTGGCTGATATTGGCGGCTATCGGTATGTTTTTGACGTCTAAGCAAAAAGGCCAGGGAGAAAATCCCTGGCCTTGAACATTTGGTGGAGAATAGGGGGATCGAACCCCTGACCTCAGGCTTGCAAAGCCCGCGCTCTCCCAGCTGAGCTAATTCCCCGTACTGGCTTCTGGTTGGCCCAGAAGGTTTTAATAATCACCCCAACGGCGACTCGGCTAACGTTGGGGTGACTATTGTCACATAAAGTGGTGGGCCTGACAAGGTTTGAACTTGTGACCTCCCGGTTATCAGCCGGACGCTCTGACCAACTGAGCTACAGGCCCAACGCAGGGAAAAATAATACCTCCATAATTCTCATAGGTCAACACTTTTTTTGTTTTGTTTTAAACTTTCTTGAAACTGGGTATGAAAACAGAACAGAGAGTCGTAGACTATCTGCCCAAAGATTGATAAAAGACGTGCTATTTGGAGTATTTGTGTCGCTGAAGCGTATGGACATACAGACGGTTGTTGTCGGAGGAGGACCTATCTCTTCCGTAATTGTTCTGCGTCTTCATGACCCACGCGGCGTCTCTTCTTTAAGTCTTCCTATCAAGATTGGCAACATTGAGGCATCTGCTATCAGTCTTGGCATTGATCAGGAGTCTACCGAGAGACCTCTAACGCATGACCTTCTCCGCTCCGTTCTTGATTCTTTGGATGCAGATATTAAAAGCGTACGCATTGTGGGCGTCCGCGGCACCACGTTTTTCTCGCAAATTGAGCTCATCTCCAAAGAGGGAGAGCATATTTACGTGGACGCTCGCCCATCCGACGCAATTGCGCTGGCAGTAAGGACAAACGCTCCCATCTTTGCAGACGAGAGCGTTCTAGAAATTGCTGCTGCTCCAGACTTTACTGATGTCGAGAAGGACGTTCAGGCCCAAGAACTTGAGGAATTCCGTCAGTTTATTGAGGATGTCTCCCCTGAGGATTTCTCATAAATCCTGCTCTATGGCTTACTTTTAAACAATTGACACATCTTTTATATAAAAATCACTACCGTTAGCGCGCTGATTTTCTCGGTAAACGAAAAGAGCCCAAGGGAATTACCCCTTGAGCTCTTCAAATTACGTATAGCTGAAATGCTTATTCGTCATCATCCAGCAGTGAATCGTCTAGTACTTCGTCTTCATCTCCAAGGTCAACGGACTCTGCCTCATCAGCATCACGAGCACCCGCTGCCATCAGATCAAGCATGCCTTGGTTCTCTGCGTGCTTAGGAGCCTTCTTCTTATTGGCAACCATACGAGCAACAGCAGAAACAACGTCGCTACCAGAGAGATTCATGACCTTGACACCCTGCGTAGAGCGGCCAAGCTTGGAAATATCGCCAGCCTTGACGCGGATTACAACGCCCTCCTCGGACATGATCATAATCTCGTGCTGAGGACCAACAACGCGGCAGGCAACCAGGTTACCCTTCTTCTCCGTCATTGTGATGGTAAAGACGCCCTGGCCACCACGCTTATGGACTGGATACTCAGAGATTGCGGTGCGCTTTCCATAGCCCTTCTCGGTAATAACGAAGAGGTCGCCATTGCCGTTGGTAATCTCCATGCCAAGCATAGTTGCGTCGCCCTTGAGCGTAATACCACGGACGCCCGAGGTACCGCGGCCCATGCTTCTTGCCTCAGCCTCGTCAAACAGGATTGCCTTGCCGTCAGAGGAGCACAGAACAACCTTGTCACCTGGGTGGACGCGGCGGACGTTAACAAGCTCGTCGCCGTCCTTGAGGTTAATTGCAATGAGGCCGTCCTTGCGTGTACGGTCGTACTCAGACATTGCCGTCTTCTTAACCATACCCTGCTTGGTAGCAAACATCAGGTAGTTGTCTTCTGGGAAGTCGCGGGTAGTAATAACTGCCTTGACCTTCTCGCCCTCTGCAAGTGTCTCGATGACGTTGATGATGGCGCTACCCTTAGTGGTTCTGTTACCAACAGGAAGCTCATGGACCTTGAGGCGGTACACCTTACCAAAGTTGGTAAAGAACAGCACGTAATCGTGGGTAGAAGCGACAAAGAGGTTCTCGACAAAATCGTTCTCTTTGAGAGAGACGCCCTGTACGCCCTTGCCGCCGCGCTTTTGGGAGCGATAAATCTCAACAGGAACGCGCTTTACGTAGCCTGCGTGAGTGACGGTGACAACCATATCCTCTTCAGCAATAAGGTCCTCAACGTCCAAGTTCTGAATATCCTGGTCAGAGATTTGTGTGCGGCGCTTGTCGGCGTAGCGGTTGGAAATCTCACGGAGCTCATCAGCAATAACTGCCAGAATCTTTTCCTCGTGGGCGAGAAGATCCTCGTAGTAGGCAATATCAAGCCTGAGCTGGGAGATCTCGTCAACAAGATCTTGACGTGCCAGGCCGGTAAGACGACGCAGACGCATCTGAAGGATTGCTTCACCCTGAATCTCATCCAAGCCAAAGCGCTCGTTCATGCGCTTCTTTGCCTCAGTATCATCTTGCGAGCTGCGAATGATGTGGACAATCTCGTCGATGTTATCAACTGCGGTCAGAAGGCCTTCCAAAATATGGACGCGCTTCTGAGCCTTATCCAGGTCAAACTCAGTACGACGGCGTACAACATCAATCTGGTGATCAATGTAGTGACGAAGAATCTCGCGGAGGGAAAGCGTACGAGGAACACCGTCAACCAAAGCCAGGTCAATGATGCCAAAATTGGACTGAAGCTGAGTCTTCTTATAGAGATTGTTCAAAACAACCTGTGGTACAGCATCACGCTTAAGGTCCAAAACAATGCGCATACCCTTACGGTTGGACTCATCGCGCATGTCAGAGATGCCTTCAATTTTCTTCTCGTTGACTGCCTGAGCAATCTTCTCCTGAAGAAGACCCTTGTTAACCTGATATGGAATCTCAGTAACAACAAGGCGCTGACGACCGCTCTTAACCTGCTCAACGTGGACTTTTGCGCGGACCGTAATAGAACCGCGGCCAGTCTCGTAAGCGTCCTTGATGCCCTGAGTGCCCATGATGATGCCGCCTGTTGGGAAGTCAGGACCAGGTAGAACGGTCATGAGCTCCTCAGTGGTAACGTCAGGGTTTTCAATCATCATGCAGACAGCGTTAGTTACCTCACCCAGGTTGTGAGGAGGAATGTTGGTAGCCATACCAACTGCAATACCTGAAGAACCGTTAACCAAAAGATTTGGGAAACGAGCAGGAAGAACCGCTGGCTCTGTCAGTGACTCATCATAGTTTGACTGAAGGTCAACGGTGTTCTTGTTAAGCTCTGCCAGCATCTCCATAGCACTTCTAGTAAGACGTGCCTCGGTATAACGCATTGCTGCTGGTGGATCGCCATCGATAGAACCAAAGTTTCCGTGGCCATCAATCAGAGGAAGTCTCATCGAGAAGTCCTGAGACATACGGACCATGGAGTCATAAATAGCGGAGTCACCGTGTGGGTGGTACTTACCCATGACTTCACCGACTGCCCATGCAGACTTCTTATGTGGACGGTTTGGCGTAATGCCAGCCTCACTCATTGCGTACAGAATACGGCGGTGAACAGGCTTTAGACCGTCTCGAACATCTGGAAGTGCACGAGCAACAATAACGGACATGGAATACTCAAGGAAGGAAGTCTTCATCTCTGAGGACAAGTCGGTTGGCTTAAGGGTGCCACCGTGAATGTCAGAGAGGTCAAGACGGGTACCAGCCTCATCAGAGATGATGTGTGAAGTCTCTCCCGTTACTAGATTTACTCCAGTCTCTGGGTCAAACTCGTCAGAGTCTTCTTCTACCTCGTCATCTTCGTATTCTTCATCCATATCGTTTTGTGCATCAAGATCTTGGTCCTCATCTGCACCAAAAAGATCATCATTCATATTTTTATCGTCTGCCACAAGTTACCCTTTCATTTTCTGTCTAATGATTTAGCGAGAAACCATTAAATGTCCAGGAAGCGGACGTCTTTTGCATGTGTTTGGATGAAGTCTTTACGCTTCTCAACCTGGTTACCCATAAGGTCAGAAACTGCACGGTCAGCTGCAAGAGCATCATCAATGGTTACCTTCAGAAGAATGCGGTTTTTTGGCTCCATAGTGGTTGCCCACAGCTGCTCTGGATCCATCTCACCAAGACCCTTATAACGCTGAATAGTGAACTTGGTGTTGTCCTCAAACTTCTTTGTCTCAAGAGCAAGCTCTTCATCGGTATAGATGTATTTGCCGTTTTTCTTACCCTTTGGCTTGATCTGATACAGAGGAGGCTGAGCAACGTAGATATAACCTGCGTCAATCATTGGCTTCATAAAACGATAGAAGAAAGTAAGCAGAAGAATTCTGATGTGAGAGCCGTCAACGTCAGCATCGGTCATGATGACAATCTTGTGATAACGTGCCTTCTCAATGTTAAATTCTTCTCTAACGCCAGTGCCAATAGCAGTAATCAGAGAAGTAATAGTGTCAGAAGAAAGGGCGCGGGCATCATGCACGCGTTCGACATTCAAAATCTTTCCGCGAAGTGGAAGAACTGCCTGAATAGAACGATCACGCGCCATCTTTGCAGAACCACCTGCGGAGTCACCCTCGACGATGAAGAGTTCGGTCATCTCCGGATCACGTACGGAGCAATCTGCAAGTTTTCCAGGAAGTGCTGCGGTCTCAAGAAGTCCCTTACGACGTGTTGCTTCACGAGCCTTACGAGCAGCAAGACGTCCTTTTGCAGCTTGAGATGCTTTTTTAAAAATTTCTTTTGCCTGGTTTGGATGTTCCTCTAAGTACTCTGAAAGACCTTGGGTGACAATCTTGTTGGTAAGCGTTCTCATGTAAGAACTACCAAGTTTTGCCTTTGTCTGTCCCTCAAACTGAGGATCTGGAAGCTTAACTGAAATAACTGCAGTTAAACCCTCGCGAATATCGCCACCCTCAAGCTTAGGATCTTTCTCTTTAAGAAGATTGTGTCTAGTACTGTAATCATTTACCACCTTAGTGAGGGCGGTACGGAAGCCCTCAAGGTGCATTCCGCCTTCCTCAGTAAAAATGTCATTCGCAAAAGAAAGCGTCCTATCAGTGAACTCAGTATTCCACTGAAGCGCGACTTCAACCTCACCCATCTGAGACATTGGAGCATCAGGGTCAGACTTACCTTCAATATAGATAGGGCGAGAAAGTCCTTGTAAGACAGTTTTCTCGTCATTAAGGTACTTAACAAAGTCGATGATGCCGCCAGCATACTGGAAATCGACCTGACGAGGAGTAAGCTCACGCTCATCAACGAGGGTAATCTTAAGGTTCTTGTTAAGGAATGCGGTCTCCTGCAGGCGATCACGAAGCGTATCAAAGTTATACGTAGTGGTCTCAAAGATCATGTCGTCTGGCCAGAAGGTAATGGTAGTGCCGTTAGATTTTGAAGTACCAATTTCCTTCATCTTCTGGACGGTCTTACCACGCTCAAAGACCATCTCGTAGATTTTTCCATCGCGCTTAACCTGCGCAACAAGCTTCTTTGAAAGTGCGTTTACAACAGAGACACCAACGCCATGAAGACCACCAGAAACTTTATAAGCGTTGTTATCAAACTTACCACCTGCATGAAGGATGGTAAGAACAACCTCAAGAGTTGGAATTTTCTTCTGAGGATGGAGGTCTACAGGAATACCACGACCATTATCTTCAACAGAAATTGAGTTATCAGGATGGACGGTAACCTTGATTTTGGTGCAATAACCAGCCATTGCCTCGTCGACTGAGTTATCTACAATCTCCCAAACAAGGTGATGGAGACCAGAAGCCGAAGTTGTACCAATATACATACCTGGACGCTTACGAACCGCCTCAAGGCCTTCAAGAATCTTAATCTCTGTACCGTCATACTTATTTTCTTTTGCCACGTAAGTCCTCTCTTCAATTGTGAGCGGAATGATATACGTATTTTACTATGAAATCGCCAAAATCAACTCGGCACAGAGAAATTTCATTGTTTAAACAGTAATATTGTGTATCTGAGAGGCTCTGTAAAGAGATTTAAGGACAGATTAGTGACAGATTAGACTAAAGACTCTTTTTTTGTCTAAAACTTGCTTCAATCGCTTTATAAGCCGTTGATTTAAGTGGCTCAGAAAGGCCAGAAACTAACTCAGAAATTTGTGATTTTTCTTCTGCAGTGAGTTCTGGAAGAACTTTCTTCTCAATTTTTTGGCCCTGGGTTTGCTCTTTTGAAAAACCGTCCTCTTTACCAGCATGTCTATTGTATTTGTCCAGCTTAAATTCAAGATCTGAAAACTCCAGACCGTGCTCTGACAACCTTGCTCTATAGATTTCTCTTTGTGCAAGAAAATCAATCATGCACATACGATTGTCTACATAAACAGTAAGTACAGGATATTCTCTACCAGCAACTTCTCTAACAAATACGCCGGTCGTATGTTCTACTTCTCTTTCGCCATTTGCCTCAACCCATGCAAGATAAGCGCGACGATTTTTAGACATACTCTTAGAATCTCTGAAGGTTCCAAGCAGAGTACTCATTAAATCTTTTGCGTTTTCATTACCACCACGCGCAGGCGTTTCTTGTTGATTATTCATCACTAAACCTAACTATCTGCGCTTTCTCTAAAATCTCTTCAGAGAAATACCCAAGGTTGGTAGTGGTAATTACGGTTTGAATGTCATGGAATGCAAACTCCATGATGGCTTTTCTGCGGTCTTCATCAAGCTCACTCATCACATCATCTAGAAGTAGCAGGGGTTTCTCGCCAAGTATTTCTTCTGAGAGTAAAACTTCTGCCATTTTAAGTGCTAAGACCACCGTTCTGATCTGGCCTTGAGACCCAAAATTTCTAGCGTCTTTACCTTCAATTAAAAACTCAACATCATCTCTATGAGGACCTTTAGTGCTTTGTTGGCGACGGATATCATCTGCACGCGCTTCGTTTAAAGCCTGTAAAAACTGATTAGTAATTTCTTCTCTAGAAGCTTCAAGAGAAACCTCTCCAATTGAAGAAATATAGTTCATTTCCAGGTGTTCTCCGCCAGAGAGTTCCTGGTAGATTTCACATGTTTTCTTTGCCAGCCGCTCAAACAAATGAATACGCGCATGAAGGAGCGTAGCTCCTCCCTTTGCAAGCGAAAGATCCCATGCATCAAGCAAATTATTGTCAGGCCAATCAGATTTAAGCAGCTTATTTCTTTGCTCAACTGTTTTGGTATATGCCGAGAAAACCTTGAAGTAGCTCTTATTTGCCTGGCGGCCAAAGTCATCAAATTCTTCACGACGATATGATGCGCCGCCTTTAATCATTGATAGATCATCAGGATTAAAAAGTACCGACATCAACGTACCAGATATATCTGCTGCCTGGCATTTCTTGCCATTCTTTGAAAATTGGCGGCGACGCTCTGTGATGGTGCAGGTATTTTCTAGCTTTCTTCCATCTCCTGTAAGGGAAATTTCTATCTTTGCCTCAGAAGTACCTGTAAGAAGGAGCTGTGAAGGTGTTGGTTTTCTGAATGAATAACCAGCAGTAAGAAGTTGTAATGCCTCGACAGTATTTGTCTTACCTGCAGCATTTTTTCCTACAAAAATGGTAGTTTGCGCAGATAAATCTATTTCTTTCGAAGCAAAACAACGAAAGTTATACAGCGAAACATGTTCAACTTTAAGTCCCACACAACCCCTATCAAATTAGAGGCGAACAGGCATCAGAAG
The DNA here is from genome assembly GCA_963518165.1 of uncultured Atopobium sp. Lineage (GTDB taxonomy): Bacteria > Actinomycetota > Coriobacteriia > Coriobacteriales > Atopobiaceae > Lancefieldella. Next base: position 60,302 of record CAUQHX010000003.1, on the reverse strand, counting down.
ATACAAGTAGTTGACCTTACCATTTGATTTAAAGATTGCAGGCTGAGAAGGACCTTGGAGTTCAAGACGCAAAAGGTCCTTGGAAGGAGCAGCATTTACACAATCAAAGACGTAGTGGTAATTCAAAGCGATTGAAAGAGAATCTCCTTCAATCTGAGCCTCAATGTGCTCAGAAGACTCACCTTGATCTGGTGAAGAGGCTGAAAGCTTAACTTCTTTTCCGTCAGCATCAACGTCAAAACGTACTGATGGATTTGCCAAAGCAATAACAGATACACGCTTGAGAGCTGCAGAGAAATCCTCAACATTAATATCAACAGATGCAGTACAAGACGTTGGAAGCAGCTGCTTATAATCTGGGAAATGACCTTCAATCTTGCGAGAAATGTGAGTAGTATTTCCAAACTGGAAGACTACCTGGTTGTCTGTAGTACCAATTAGGACCTTCTCAGTCATGCTACGCATTGAGAGAACGTCATGGAAAACTTCACCAGAGATAATTGCACTAAAAGATTCACCTGCTGGTGTATCTGTATTGGAATCACAAACAGCAAGACGGAAGGAGTCGGTTGCAACAAGGCGAATAGTATTGTCTTCAACGGTGAGAGAAATTCCCTGAAGAATAGGACGAGAAGCTTCCTTTGAAGTAACACGATAAACTTTATCAACCATAGTTGATAGAAGTTGGCTTGGGAGCTCACAGGTCTTCTCAAGATCAAACTCTGGGAACTGTGCCCAATCGTGAGCAGAAAGAGTATTAAGCCTAAAAGACGAACGTTGGCACGTTACAGAAAGCGTACGCTCTCCACCTTCAAAAGTAATTGCTGCATCGGGAAGGTTCTTAACAATGTTCTGAATAACCTTTCCAGAAACGACTGTCTCTCCCTCTTCTTCTACATTTGCTGCAATCTGATGCTTAATTGAGATAGTTAAGTCACTGGACTGTAGCTCAAGCATGCCATTAAAAGCTTTGAGATAAATACCAGAGAGAATTGGAAGTGTTGTATTAGAACCAATACCCTTAGAAACAATATCAAGCGCCGTCTGGAGAGCGGATTGACTTACGGTAAATTTCATGACGACCCTTTCTATTATTTCTTAGATAAGAATAAAAATATCGTAGTAATAATAAGCTATGTTGAAAAGAAGAAAGCTTTACATTTCTAGAGGTAGAAATATGTTTCTAGAGGTCAGATTTGTTTGCTTATTTTTGACATTCATAAACAAAGTAAAACTCCCTCTCTGAAACTCTCAACAACAAACCATTACTTCTCTTCACCAATTGACATCTTACTAACAGGTTTTAAACACTAACTTTGTTCAAGGATAGTTTTTTTAAGTTGAGAAATTTGATCATAGAAGCTTTTATCTTCTTTGATTCTCTCTTCAATTACCTCAATACTGTGCAAAATGGTTGCGTGTTTTCTTCCACCAAAATGCTTACCAATATTTACCAGCGTGTATTGGCAAAGATCGTGAGCAAGATAAATTGCAACATGACGTGGCTCTGCAATTTCTTTATTTCTCTTGTTACCAACAATATCGCGATGGCTAATGCCATAGACGTTCTCTACGACTTCTTGGACCTTCTCGATATTTACGGTCTTTGAAATGCGACGCCAGAGAGTGTCTGCAATCTTATCGATCTCTTCTTGCTTAATGTTTTTGCCGGATTCTTTTGCTTTAATTTGTCCGGTGACGCAACGATTACAGAAGCCTTCAAGGGTTCTAATACTTTGGCCGGCCTTATCAGCCATATAGCGACGAATATCTTCTGGCATATCATCTGCAGAAAGAGAAGAATTTCTCTCTTTAAAAGCTCGGTCGCAGAAGACGTGAATAAGATTGAGCTTCATCTCGTAACTTGGAGATTCAATGCCAATAACAATGCCACCACTCATACGAGAAGTAATACGATCGTCAAAACCGTCAGAGCCCATACCAAGCTGAGCTGGGGTTCTATCGGCGGCAAGAATAATCTGCTTACCTCTATCAATAAGAGAGTTAAAAATATTGAAGAAGAAGTTAATGGTACCCGCTTTACCAGCAAGTTTTTGAACATCGTCGATGATAAGAACATCAATGTTTTGATAGTTATTACTCAGCTCTGTTGCAGCGTTTCCTGAGGCATTTTTACGAACTGCATTTACGTAGTCATCAACAAAGGCATCTGCGTCCTTATAAACACAAACGCGCTCGATGTCTTCAGCGTTGATGTAGTTTTGAACGGCGCGCAGAAGGTGAGTTTTTCCAAGACCGCTTGCACCATAAATAAAGAGTGGATTTGCCTTGCCTTTTGCATCGTTTGCAACATTTAAAGCATGCTGATGAGCAAGCTCATTCTCGTCACCAACAACAAAGCGATCAAATGTAAGGTTTGAATTGAAAGATGTCTCCTCATAAAGAGGGTTGCTCTTACGTCTCTTTAACGTCTGCTGCTTTAGTTCCTCAAGGCTCTGTTCCTGGGATTCAAAATCTTGAATCTGTTCTGGAACAACAGCCTGTATAGGAGCAGTTTTCTGCTTCCAAGCGTTGAACTCCTGAGGAGTCATCGTAGAAGTAGTGGTAACAGGAGTAGAAGACTTTGTAAGCGTAAGACTTAAGATAATGTCTTCAAAAGCTGCAGCCGAGAGACATCTCTCAACAATTGGCAGGTTTTTAAGGATACGGTTATAAGCCAAGCGCATTGAAGTCTCAGCACATAAAGCATTATCTTCAACTTTGATTGGAGTGCAGGTTCTCAACATGGCGATAAAAGCCTCTGGCTGATTCTCTTCAACCAAAAGGTCAATTGCGTCTTGCCACAGAGCTACTGCGTCTGAATCAATTGATGCATCCATACGTGTCCAATCAAAATGTTGAAAATTGGGACACCTAGTATAGAGGAATGTTGATAACTTTCAGCGAATAATGTTGAGAAACTCTATGAAAGGAGGGTTTCTCCAATAGTGGTGAGCTTATATTTTTGCCCAACTTTTCCAATTATTCCTATGTTTAACAGCGATTTTAACTCTCGCGACCACGTTGGTGTAGAAAGACCAAAAGTACTAGTGAGCTCTGTTGCTCCAACCCATTCATGTTCAGAGAGATACTGAAGAACTTGTTTTGCACGATCTGTTAACACCAGATTAGGAAGTTGTGCAGCTGGTTGTGCAGATGCCTGTTGAGATACTGCTTGTGGGGTATGTGAAACCGCCTGCTGGTTCTGATTAACAGGCAATTCTTCAGCTTCTTCTTGAGTTGGAAGAGTCTGAATATGAGCATCCTTAGAGCGGCGTGTTGATAAAGTAACAATTGTTCCGCCAGAGATATTGTCTTCAAGAGTAAGGCTTCCACCCTTCTCAACCATATATTGCTGAGCATAAGGAAGACCAAAGCCAACGCCTCTAATAAACGATTTCATCTCTTCTGTTGCAGAAGAAGTACCAAACTCAAGAGCTCGATTTTTCTCTTTAATACCAGGTCCCTGGTCTGAAAACCTAATGGTATTTCCGTTGTCCATAATTGAGATTGTGGGTGCTACAAAGCGAGCATGAATGAAGTTCTCCACAATCTCGCGCATAACCATAAAAGGAATTTTTCCACCTTGCTCGTGAGCAAGCTGGTTAACGGTAGCTGCAATCTCGTCAAGATAAGAACGAACATCTTTAGGTTCTACAAGAACGACGCGAGGTGCTGCGGCTTTATCGTCATATATTGCAATACGCGCAGCATAGCGGACGGTGAGAGAGTTATCAGAACCAGCATCTTTTTCATCCTGGTTAGTGTTTTCCTCAACAAAAGGAAAAAAATCTCTTGCCATGACACCTCCTTTTCAACAATTGTTAAACAAATGAAGAAAACTTTTCGTTTTCTTTCACAGTGAATGAAAGTTTTCAACAAGTGTTAAACATCTGTAGATAACTTTATATCTTTGTGAAAGACGTACTGAATGATAGTAGCATTTAACGGACATATTTCAGCTTGCAGAAATATTCCTTTCAACAAATTTCTTCACTTATCACAAGTGAAATTTTCAAAATGAAAGGTTTTCTCGCTAGGCTTTTGAATAAAAAAGAGAAAAAGTTGAGGTATTTGCGTAGAAAATTTGACAGGTACCCATAAACGCGAGTACAATCTGTAGGCTTTTTAATCGATACTGTACCCGTTCGGGAGGAAATAGCTATGAAGCGTACCTACCAGCCAAATAAGCGCAAGCGCGCAACTACCCACGGTTTCCGTGCACGTATGGCAACTAAGAATGGTCGTGCCGTTCTCGCTCGTCGTCGCCTTAAGGGCCGTAAGCGCCTCACCGTCTAAGGAATGTTTCTGTGAAGACCATTAAATCTCGTTCAGAGTTTGAAAGGGTCTTCTCTGCGGGGAAGAGGGCTCAAAGTTCTGTTCTTCGTATACGAGTAGCACCATCCACTGAGGCACATCCTTCCGAGGTAGCCTTTGTAGCTCCAAAAAGACTAGGTAACGCCGTATTTAGAAACAGGTGTAAACGCGTTTTACGCGAAGCAGCTCGAAAGAGCGGTTTACCTGTTGAGGGATACGGCATTATTCTCTTTGCGACTAAAGATACACACAGCACTAATCCTGCTGATATAAGCGTTTCTTTGGATGCTCTGTTAAGAAAGACAGGGGTCAAATGAGCGAGAAAAGACAAGGTTCTTTTCTCGCAAACTTGTTCCTAGGTGCTATTCGTTTCTATCAAAGAAACATCTCTCCCCTTTTTAAGCCGCACTGTATTTACCGGCCTACTTGCTCTGAATATGCAGTTCAAGCTATACAAAAATACGGTGTTAAAAAGGGAAGTTGGCTTGCTCTTAAGCGTATTGCTCGCTGTCACCCTTTTCATAAGGGAGGATACGATCCCGTTCCGTAAAGGAACGCACCGGAGGAAATATGTGGGATTGGATTGTTAACTTTCTATACACAGTCTTAGCGGGACTTCACTCATTCTCGGGAGACTGGGGTATGGCAGTTATCCTGCTTACCATCATCATCCGTATTATCCTGGTTCCAATGACCAACAAGCAGACGGCCTCTATGGCTCGTATGAGTGTTGTTCAGCCTAAGCTCAAAGAAATCCAGGAGCGCTATGCCGATGATCCTGTAAGGCAGAATGAAGAGATGCGTAAACTTTACGCAGAAATTAACTTCAATCCTCTTGGTGGATGTCTACCACTGCTTTTACAGTCCCCTATCTTTATTGCACTCTTTACCGTTGCAAAGATGGTTCCAGTAGACTCTCGCTTCTACAACATTCTTCCTTCTATTGCGCGTGCAACATCCGACATTTTTGCTGTTGATGGCTTTGTTACCGCTATCCCTTACATGATCTTTGTTCTTCTGTTTGGCCTTACTACCTTCCTTTCCATGGCAGTAAACGCTCGTACAAGCTCCGGCGAGCAGCGTACTCAGCAGTACATGATGGGCGGCATGATGACCCTCATGATGCTCTGGTTTGGTTGGACTGTGCCAGCAGCTGTTCTTCTCTACTACGTAACTTCTGGTATTTGGCAGCTTGCCCAGCAGCAGCTTATTACCAAGCGCATTATGGAAAAAGAGAAGCTCAAGGCACAGGCTCAGATGGCTAATAAGCCAATCGAGGTAGACGTGGTTAGAAAAGAGAAGAAGCCACGCCCTCACAAAAAGGCCTAATAGCTGGAGTTAAACAAACTGAGGTTAGACAAAATAACTTTTGTTTACAAAATTTGTTACAGTAGATTACTAGTTAAACTTTTTATATTGACTGGAGGACGACATGGAGGATGAGACTTTCGTTTCTGAGCCAAACGCTCTTAATGAGTCTCCTGTCGTTGATTCACAAGACGAGTTTGCTTCAATTCGAGAGCACTTTGAGGCTGGAATTCAGCTCACTGATGCTGAGATGAATAAGATTGCTGATACTGCTGTCTTCTATCTAAGAGAGCTTCTCTCGTTCTTTGGCGAGAATAGCTGTGCAATTGATGAGTACGACGGTGAAGACGGTGAGCTCATTCTTGATGTAACCGGTGGAGATCTTGCAATTCTTATTGGTCGTCACGGCAATACGCTTGAGGCTCTCCAGATGGTCCTTTCATCTTTGATGAGCGCTAAGCTTCACTTCCACTACCCAGTATCTGTAGATGTTGAAAGTTACAAGAGCCGTCGTCGCAATAAGCTTCAAGAGATGGCACTCTCTGCTGCTGCTCGTGCTAAGAAGACTGGTAAGGTTTCTCTTGCTCCAATGAGTGGCTATGAGCGTCGTATCATCCACATTGCACTTCGAGATAATCTTGAAGTTACAACACACTCTGAGGGCGATGATCCATACCGTCGCGTTGTAGTTACAGCTATTAACAGCTAAGAATTCTCAACAAGCTTTACTAATTTGATGAGGAAGGTTTACGCCTTCCTCTTTTTTTGTGACAATTCTTCTTGTAACAAGAAGTTTTGTCACAGGAGAAGCAATGTCTGAAGCTGAGAAGTCTTTATACGATTCAAAAGAGAATGTACTTAAGGAACTTCTCCTTACCTATGGAATCGATTCAACTGAAACTCAAAGAAGACAGCTTCTCAAGCACATTGAATTGCTAATTGAGATTAATAAAAACCTCAACCTTACAAGAATCACTTCAATTGACGATGCACTGGTTCTTCATATACTTGATTCTTTATTACCACTCAAAGTGTGTAATGAGTTCACATCTGGAGCTCAAAACTATATTGATATTGGTACCGGTGGAGGTTTTCCAGGACTACCTCTCGCAATCATGTGCAACAATAAAACATTGCTGGTTGATTCCATTGGAAAAAAGATAAATGCGGTACAGTCAATGATCGATGAGATTGGTCTTGGTGAGAGAGTTAGAGCTGAAAAGCTTCGTGCTGAAGAAATTCAAAATGATTACAAGCAGAAGTTTGATTTTGTTACTTTCAGAGCTGTTGCAAAGACAAATATTCTTTTGGAGTACGCAGAGCCTTTCTTAGCTTCACATGGTACCCTCATAGTAATGAAGGCCAACGTTGATGAGATAGAGCTTCAGGACGCCTCTCAGGCAGCCAAAATTTTTGGGTATGAAAATGTTTCACGTGAAACATTTGAATTACCAAACGACCTTGGTCATCGTGAAATTCTTCTTTATAGAAAAGTTGGGAAAAGCAAAATTAAACTACCGAGAAAAACCGGAATGGCTAAATCAAATCCGTTTGTTGCAAGAAGAGACTAATTGTGGAATGTTTCACGTGAAACATTCTGTATTATTAAATAAACTTGGTCAAACGGAGGATAAATGAGCTACAAAGACCTTTCGAGGGGATTTCAAGATAGAGATCCTAAAGTACTTGCTGTAATTAATCAAAAAGGCGGAGTTGGAAAATCAACTACCGTAATTAATCTTGCAGCAGCGCTAGGAGAAACAAAAAAGAAGGTTCTAATTATCGATTTTGACCCACAAGGTAATGCAACAAGTGGATTTGGAATTGATAAAGAGGAACTAGAAGCTGATATCTATGATGTAATCCTCAACGAAACGCCACTTGAAGACGTATTACAACAAACAGTTCAAAAGTATGTGACTATTGCTCCCGCTACCATTCAACTTGCTGGTGCAGAAATTGAACTTGTCTCTGTGGAATCAAGAGAAAACATATTAAAGCAGGCAATTGACCAGGTTAAAGAGTACTTTGACTACATTTTGATTGATTGCCCACCATCGCTAGGTCTTTTAACAATTAATGCTTTAGTAGCGGCAAACAGCATTCTTATTCCAATTCAGTGCGAATATTATGCACTTGAGGGCGTAACTAAGATTGTTGAATCAATGAAGATGGTTCAAAAGCAGCTCAATCCTGATCTTGATATCTTTGGTGTCGTAATGACTATGTTTGATAGCAGAACTTCCCTATCTAAACAGGTTGTAAATGAGGTTTCAAATTACTTTGGCAACAAGGTATTCAAGACGCTTATTCCAAGAAATGTCAAAATTGCTGAAGCACCAAGTCATGGTTTGCCAGTAACCATGTATGCCCGAATTAGTATGGGCGCTCTTGCATACAATAAACTTGCAAAGGAAGTGAATCGTCGTGGTTAAAAAATCAGGACTTGGTAAGGGCCTTAACTCACTCTTTAGCGAGGTAGATGCAGAGGTAGGTAATAAAAAAGAGGCTACAACACTTTCCTTGAAAAAGATTAAGCCGAATAAAGATCAGCCTCGTAAGCGTTTTGATGAAGCTGAACTTGCCGAACTTAGTGATTCTATTAAGCAAAACGGTATTCTCCAGCCGCTTCTTGTTCGCGAGAAGGGCGATCATTATGAGATTGTTGCCGGCGAGAGACGCTTTCAGGCTGCAAAGCTGGCACAATTAGAGGAAGTACCTGTAGTAATTAAGGTAATTTCCGATGAGGAAGTATTTAAGTTAGCTTTGATTGAGAATCTACAGAGATCTGACTTAAGTCCAATCGAAGAAGCTCAAGGCTATAAGCAGTTAATCAAACAAGAAAACTTAACCCAAGATGACTTAGCCAAAGTATTGTCTAAGTCTAGGTCTGCAATCACAAACACTCTTCGTCTACTTGACCTTCCAACAGAAGTTCAAACTCTAATGGCGGAGGGACGTATTAGCGCTGGACATGCCCGTGCGATTCTTTCTGTAAGCGGAAAAGAAGGAAGAATTAAGCTTGCCCAGAAAGTAATCGAAGAGAATTTGTCGGTTCGTCAGACAGAAAATCTTGCTCCACTATTTTCTGTCACAAATGTTGAGAAACCAAAAAGGCAGCCAACTCCACAGGCATATAAGCGTGCGGCAAGGCAACTAAGGATTGCTTTGGACACTCCAGTTAAAGTACGAAATGTCCGCGGCAAGAATAAGATTGAAATCGAATTCAATGACGAGGATGAACTTGCTGCACTAGTGGAAAAGCTCTCAAACGTTAAAGAAGCATAATGAAGATAAAGTTTGCAATTATATCCAGCATCTCATTACTAGGAATAGCTTTTCTCGCCAAACATGCTTTGTTGACTAAAGAGGCGCAGAGAAGCTTCCTTCATGCGATGAGAAAGTCGAGAAGAGCGCTCGATGCAATTCTTGATGACTATTCAGGCAGCGGTAATCGCAAAAGCGCGAAAAACATTCTTTCTCACCAAGCACGGGTGGAAAAAGAATGGTTAAACGCAATTCAATAGAACATACGTTCTATATATTAACTAAAAAGAAAGGGGTCCTCAGGGACCCCTTTCTTTGCATTGAGTGCATGAAAAGTTTTGATATGAGTACTGTCTATATAAGCGATGTTTAGCGTGCGTTCCTTTTCTGGAAAAGCTGGCCGCAAGCTGCATCAATATCAGATCCTCGAGAAAGACGAATAGTTGCTTCAACACCAACAGAGTTAAGGCTGTTTACAAACTCCTGAGCACGAGCAGGGGAAGTTGGATGGAATTTTGAGCCCTCAATCTCGTTAAGCTGGATGATGTTGACGTGGCAGAGTGTTCCTCGACAGAAGTCTCTTAGGGCGCCAAGCTCATTGTCGGAATCATTAACGCCCTTAATCAGCGCATATTCATACGTTGGACGTCGACCGGTCTTATCGACATATTCTCCCATGATGTCATACAGGTGAATAAGCGAGTACTTACGTACTCCAGGCATAAGAGAATCGCGTGTCTTTTGAACTGCGGAGTGAAGCGAAACGGCAAGTGTGAATTGCTCTGGTTCAGAGGCAAAACGCTTAATCATTGGAATAACACCGCAGGTAGATACCGTGATATGGCGAGCACCAATGCCAGCTCCATCGGGGGAGTTGAGGCGTCTCATGGCTGCAAGAGTGGCGTCGTAGTTCATAAAAGGCTCACCCTGGCCCATGAGAACAACACTGGTAACGCGCGCGTCAAAGTCGTCACGGACATGCATAACCTGCTCGTAGATTTCGCTTGCCGAAAGGGAACGAGTGAGGCCGGCAGCACCCGTAGCGCAGAAAGCGCACCCCATGGCGCAGCCCGCCTGCGTGGAAGCACAGACTGAGAGCTTGTTGCCGCTTGGCATACCAACGCACTCAACAGAGGTGCCATCAGGGTAGCGAAGCAGGTATTTACGGCTTCCATCTTCAGAAACCTGACGAACAATCTGCTCAGCACCAGCAAGAGTTACCTGCTTAGACAGTTCTTCTCGCAATGTTTTTGGAAGATTGCTCATCTGATCAAAAGAGGTGGCACCTTTAGACCAAATCCACTCCTCAATCTGTTTAGCGCGGAATTTTGGCTGGCCGAGTGAAGTAACCAGCTCAAGGATTTGCTCTGATGAAAGACTTCTGAGGTCAGATTTAGCGGCAGCTTTCTGTGGGCGAGAATCGGGCGCGGAAGTGTTTGCACCGTCAACCGTGGTGTTTGTGCCGTCAAGAGTATTATTTGATTGCATTTTTGTCCTTCTCCAACTCTTCTAAGCTATCTGCGGTATCTTAGAAGAAATACGTTTACTAGAGTTTACCCTATGGGAGACTTATCTGAAGGAGCGGAAATGACACGTGAAGAGCTCAAAAAGCTTCATGTAGCAGTTGTTTCAGGCGGTTGGTCAGACGAGCACGAGATTGCCATGGAGTCTGGCAAGCAGTGTGCAGCAGCACTTAAAGAGGCTGGATTTACCAGTGTTGACCTGCTAGATGTTGCAGAAAAAGACTTTGTAGTTACCCTTGCTCAGGGTGGTTATGATGTCGTATACGTTGCTATGCACGGTCGTTTTGGCGAGGATGGCTGCATCCAGGGTCTTCTCGAGATTCTGCACATTCCTTACACGTTTTCTGGCGTTCTTGCGTCTGCCATGGGAACTGAAAAAGAGCTGTCAAAGCTTATGTATAGGCAGGCAGGAGTTCCAACGCCTAAGGGAATTGACGTTCCTGCAGGTACCGTCTTTACAGATGAGCAGGTAGACAAGCTTATTGAGGACCTCGGTCTTCCTATGTTTGTAAAGCCTTCTGGCAACGGCTCCAGCTATGGCGTCACACGCGTTGCTTCGCGAGAAGAGCTTCCTGCTGCACTAGAACTTGCAGGTGAACAGGGTGAGCGCATTCTGATTGAAGAGAGCATAGCGGGAACAGAGATCACCGTTCCTGTTATTGGCAACGAGAACCCAACCGCTCTACCAATCGTTGAAATTGTTACCGGTGATGAGTTCTACAGCATTAAGACAAAATACGAGCCTGCATCCCTGCACCATGTGATTCCTGCTCGTCTTGAGCCTGCGGTGTACGCACGCGCTCAGGAGCTGGCAATTAAGGCTCACAATGCACTTGGTTGCCGCGGCGTTTCTCGTAGTGACTTTATTGTTACGGAGGACGGTGTGCCAGTGGTACTTGAAACAAATACCATTCCTGGCATGACCGCACGTTCTTTGCTGCCAGATTCTGCTCGCACCGGTGGCATTGATTTCCCTGAGCTCTGCACTCGCTTTATTGAGTTTGCGCTTGAGGATCGTCAGTAGATTTGTAGGTTATGGCCAGCACTAAAAGCGCTACGCAAAAGCTAGAAGAACTCATTCTTCCAGGCACCCCCTCTGCAGTTCGTAAAAAATATTTGGAGCTTGCAGAGAGGGCGGAGCATGAGTCGTTTGATGTCTTAGAGGATGACATTGTTGTTTTGGATACCGAAACAACAGGTCTGTCCTTTAAGAAATGCTCTCTTATTGAGATTTCTGCTGCTAAGTTGAGCGGTAGAGAGATTGTGGAGCGCTTTCAGACGTTTGTTGACCCGGGGTGTTCAATTCCCGAAGAAATTACTGCTCTGACCTCAATTACCGACGCAGACGTTAAGGGTGCGCCAAGCGCAAAAGAAGCTGTTGCGGCCCTTGCAGAGTTTGTTGGCGGACTTCCAGTTTTGGCACATAACGCTACCTTTGACCGCACGTTTATTGAGCGGGTATCTGGTGGAACTTCAGTCTCCGATACCTGGATTGATACGCTGTCACTTTCACGCATAGCTCTACCTCGACTTTCTTCACACAAGCTTTCCAGCATGGCAGAAGCGTTTGGCACCATGAAGGTTACGCATCGCGCAAGTGACGACGTAGATGCTCTTTGTGAGATGTGGCGCATCTTGCTTTTGGGACTTATGAATCTGCCCCGTGGTCTTCTCGCCAAACTGGCGTCAATGCACGATGGAGTGGAGTGGACATTTAGGCCGATCTTCTCGTATTTGTCAAAGATGAAAGAAGAAGAGGCTGTTCAGCACGGTGTTGCAAAAGAAGACGCAACAGGAGCCGAGCTTGCAGACGCGGAGATTTCGGGCACGTTCTTCTCGCTCAAGGACATTCGTAGCCAGCTTGTTGCCGACATAAAAGCAAAGGCGAGAAGGGATGCGGATGACCCAGAGACGCCTGCTATGCTGCCGATTTCTAAGGACGAGATTCATCGGGCATTTGCTAAGCCGGGCGTCGTTTCACAGATGTATGACAAATTTGAGACGCGCAGTGAGCAAGTTAGCATGTCCGTTGAGGTCAGAAATGCGCTGGTCACTTCTTCGCATAGAGAGCTTGAAGCCGGAACTGGCATTGGCAAGTCAATTGCATATCTGCTGCCTGAGGTACTTTTTGCGCAGAAAAACGACGTTACCGTAGGTATTGCTACAAAGACAAACGCACTGACTGACCAGCTTGTTGCACACGACCTTCCAGCGCTTGCGAAGGCGCTTCCTAACGGGTTGAGTTTTTGCAGCTTAAAGGGGTACGAGCATTATCCGTGCTTGCATCGTGTTGATAGAGCTGCCCTTGAAGAGCTTCCGCTGACGCTCATCGACCAAGAAGGTCGCTCTAGCAATAGCGTTGCGTCTGACATGCTGACCGCAATTGCGGTGATTTATGCGTACGCATGCCAGTCAGCCGACGGCGACTTGGATGCGCTGGGTATTCGTTGGCGCTCGGTTCCGCGAGAGATGGTCACTATCAAGGCTGCAGAGTGTCTGCGCTCCAAGTGCCCATATTACCCTCACGAGTGCTTTGTTCATGGAGCTCGTAAACGTGCAGGGTCTTCAGATGTTGTGGTGACCAACCACTCTCTGTTGCTCAGAAACGTTGCTGCTGACGGTAAAATTCTGCCTCCTATCAGGCATTGGGTAATCGATGAGGCTCATGGTTTTGAAGCTGAAGCTCGCCGTCAGTGGGCAGTAGAAATCTCTGCCAAAGAGATGCGAAACGGCTTTGAGCTGCTCGGAGGCATCAAGTCTGGCGCTATCCACGCCGCTATGGTGGGCGCTGCCAACCTTGAGGACTCTACGCTGCTCACGGGGCTTCTCACGCGCTCTGCCGCCGCAGTTCAGCGAGCCATGGCAGCAATGGGCAACCTTATGGCCACTGTGCATGAGCTGGCTCCGTTGGCTAAAAGTGATGGTGGTTATAACTCCCTTCAGCTTTGGATCAATGACGAGGTAAGAGAGACAGAGGAATGGAAAGAAGTCTTAGAGACCGCTTCCGTTGCTCTATCTGCTCTTGAAGAAGCTGCTCTTCGAATAGGAAAAGCCACCGATGCGCTTGTCGCATCGGCACCAAACCTTGCAAGCAACTTGAGCGATGCTGGGGTCTTCTTGAGTACCCTTCTGGATTCACTGAAGCTCATCTGTGAGGGAACGGACAAGAGCTACGTCTATTCAGCCAAGTTAACCCGACTAAAACGCGACATTGGCTCTGAAGCCCTTATGGCCGAGAAGCTTGATATTGGAGCAGAGCTGGCAGAGAAGTGGCTGCCGGAGACGCACTCTGTTGTGTTTACCTCAGCAACCATTGCTGTTGGAGATGATTTCTCTCATTTTGAGCACGCTGTTGGCCTGGATAGAGGCTCCTTTGAGCACAAGAGCCTGCACTTAGAGTCAAGCTTTGATTACGAGAATCATATGGGCGTCTTTGTGGCTGAGGATATGCCTGCGCCAACTGATCCAGGCTACTTGGACGCTTTGGAAAAGCTGCTGTACGACGTTCATGTTCAGATGGGCGGCTCGGTGCTGACGCTCTTCACTAACAGACGCGATATGGAGCGTCTCTTTGAAGCGCTTGAGCCTCGTTTGAGTGAGCATGGCCTTAACCTTGCCTGCCAGGAGCGATCTTCTTCCGCGCGACGCGTTCGTGAAAAGTTCCTAGCCGAGAAGAACCTCTCGCTGTTTGCTCTTAAATCGTTCTGGGAGGGCTTTGACGCTGCGGGAGATACGCTGAGGTGCGTGGTAATCCCTAAGCTTCCGTTTGCAAGTCCTAACGAGCCGCTGGTCAAAGAGCGTGAGGCACGAGAAGACCGTGCGTGGTGGCGCTATTCTCTGCCAGAGGCGGTAATTGCAACCAAACAGGCTGCTGGCCGCCTTATCAGGAGCGCTGAGGATAAGGGCGTTTTGGTGCTTGCCGATTCCAGGCTTGTGTCCAAGCGATATGGCAGCTCGTTCTTGAAGTCATTGCCCAACAAGAACTGCCAGCGCGTCTCGACAAAGGACATCTCCGAGCAAATTGCCAAGTGGCGAGAAGAACACGACGCGTAGCAGTACTAACAGCTTCCTAATTGGCTTAAAGTTGCTCTTCTGCAGCAAGTAGAGATGTAGCGTAGGCACGCATTGCCTGCACCACGGTCTGGTCTTTGGTTGTTACTTTTCCTTTGAGGGCAAGTAAGCGTTGTAGCAGCCATGTTCCACCGTAATAGGGGATAGTTGCTCTAATTTCTATAGCATTGCGCTGACCGCCAACCGTTGTGAGGCCAGGCCACGAATAGTGCGTAAGAGCACCTTTATCAAGGAAGACAAGCTCTACTAACTGCGATTTTTCCGGCGCAGAAGACCCTTTTACTTTTTCTGCAAGTTTTAGCTGCTCCAATGAAGCGGGGCGGGCCTCAATGTGGCTCATGCGATTGACTCTAAAGACCCTTTGCTGCTCGAGGTCTAAATCAATTCCCTCGATAAGCCAGCCGTTCTCCCCGTAGGACAATTGATAGGGAAGAACATCTCTTTGGCTGACTATAGCTTCTTTATTGCTTTGAGTTTCCTCAAACGCTATCTCAGAACGATACTCAAATGAAATAACTTGTGACTCCGCAATTGCATTTGAGCAGGTAAGGAAGGCATCTACTTCTGTAATATGACTTTTAGAGACACGTGAAACTGAGGCATTATTTGACGAAGAGTTTGCTGTATAGGGAGGCTTCAGAAGTTTCCAAAATACACTTTCTTGGGGCAAGTCGAGTGTTGTAAACGCCTCTTTAAGCGCTAACGTTTCTTCGTCTGTTAAGACAAGCCTTCGAGTTCTAAACGGAGACTCTCCAACGAGTGTCAAAGTATCTTGGTCTCCAGTAAGCGGGAGGGGAAGATAGCCATTCTCGTCCGTGAGCTGCAAGAGCTCCATCAGAATGGCAGCTTCTTTTGAGGAGATGCCAAAGCGCGACTGGACCGCACTCAACTCGACCGCGTCAAAAGAATTTCTAAATGCAGTGGCAAGCAACACGAGTTTGTAGACGGCTGAAGAAATGTTTTTTCTTCCAAAAGAGGTGTTTTTAATGGCCATTGGCAACCTCGCTTAAAGACTCTTTCCATTTTGCGAGAAGAGACTCTGGAGACCTTGGAATTAATCCATGAGCAAGAATCCAAGATAAAGCAGCGTCTTCATGAGCGTAGGTAACGGTCCATAAAGCTCCATTAGGGAGAAGCTCAATATCGCCTTGACCTTGCGAGAAATGCTCAAAAGCAGCGAATATGTTTTTGGGGACAAACGCAGTAAGAGTGCCGGCTTGCGATCCGAGCTGGAAATCAAGCAGGTTATAGTCATTTGAATCAAAATCTTCTGGAATGGAGAAGTGCTCATCTTTAAGAATTTCAGCATCTAAGACACGGTCAACGCGAAAAGTTTTGATCGAAGCAGTCTCACTGTTGGACGAAAAATCTTGAGCTACAAAGTACAGAAGCCCCTGCGATACAAAGAAGTCCAGAATACCAAGATGCTTCTGCTTGACCTGTTCTTGCGAGTTTGTATACGTGACCTTTACCTGTTGTTTAGAGCTGATGGACTCATAGAGAACAGGAAAGACTTTGCTTTGAGAAGAAGTACTGAGTTTTTGGCTTTCTGGCTTGTCTGAATCGGAGGAATAAAAGTTGCCCACAATTTTAGAAAGCGCGTTTCTTAATTCCTCTTGGTACACAAAAGTTGTATCAGTGAGAACTGCGCTGCAGATAACAAGCAGTTGATTGGCATCTCCAGGATTTAAGTCATACGAGGAATCAAAGAAATTTGAGTCCGAAAGATAGAACGACTTTTCTTTTCCTGTTTTTACCTCAGTAATTACAAACCCGAGTTGTTTTAAAACAGTGCGATTTCTTGAAAACGTTCTTGAAGCTGAATCAGTAGACAAATCCGAGTAAATCGTCGTATAAATCTCTGCCGAAGGTAAAGGTCCCTTTTGAAGTAGCAGCATAAATAGCGAGAAAATCCTCCAGGCACCTAGCTCGTTGTTGCCTAGAGATTGATCGTTTGGAGCCATATCCACCTCCCGCTTTTTACTACCTGAACTCGAATCTCTCTAAACATATACGAAAGTTTTTGATATTTAGTGCAGAATTTCTAAATTTGGACGTAAAAATACACTTTAACCGCTACATTTCGATATAAGACGTATACTAATGACGTATGTATGAAACCTGTCAAAAGACATGCCAACGAAGGACGCAGTATGGCCATTACACATGACTATGTTGACTATCTAGACGAGCAGATTGATATTGCTCCTGCCGGTAGCCAAGAGGAGCTTCAGGCTGCTCAAACCATTGCTGAAGAAATGAAACTTCACGGGCTTGAGGCAACCATTGAAGAATTTGATGCTAAGTCTATTAAGAGTCTTGGTTATTCAATCTATTTAATCCTCCTCTTTATTGGCGTTATTTTTGCAGGCACTGGCAATGCAGCACTTATTGCTTTTGGCGTTCTGCTTGTTGTCGGCTTTGGCGCACTTACGTGCCTCAAGTACTTTGGTAATGACATTCTTGGTTCGTTCGGATCTTCCATCAGAAGCCAGAACGTTGTTGCTAAGCACGAGGCCGCTGGCGAGCTTGTTGCAAAGGGTAACCGTCCAATCGTTATCGTTGCTCACTATGACTCTCCACATACAAACTTCCTTGTTGAGTCTCCTGTAGCAAAATACGTACCTCTTGCACAGAAGTATTCGCGTTGGTGTGTAGTTGCAGTGTTTGTTGCTACGTTTGTTCAGATCCTTCGCTTCCTTCCTGATCCAGTTCGTGTCCTCTTCTGGATTGTTGGTATTCTTGCAGCTCTTCCACTTGTTGCTCTTTCTGTTGCGACTATTGCAGAGCGTTTTGCACCTTGTACTATTGGCGCAAACAATAACAAGTCTTCAGTTGCAGCTCTTCTTGGCATTCTCGAGAATGTCCGTCCTACCGGCCATCGTCCTGAGGTTGTTCATCACTTTGCAGGAGATGCTGCTGCACTTATCCCAGAGCCTGATGAGGTAGAGGGTGTCCGTCATGGTGAGGAAGTTCTCAATTCACTGGGTATTCTTCCTGAGGACTGCGAAGTAAGCTACGTTGCTTATGACACTACTGGTGCAAGCCAGACAGCATCTCTTGAGGATGTTGCAGAGGCCGTAAACGCAACAACAGAAGACGAGCAGGCTGAGGATGCTGCCGACAACACCGTTGCTTATGATTCTGTTGACGATGAGCTTAATGCAACCATGAAGCAGGTTCATGAGTCCGCTGATGCAGATGCAACACAGGTTCAGCCTGAAGCAACACATGAGCTCCATGCTAAGAACGATTTTGCTCGTCGTGCGTCCCTCTTTGATCTTCCTGATCCTTCTGGCGATGCTGTTGATCCACTGGCTCCATCTTCCGAGCCAGCTCCTCACTATGTCCCAACTCAGACAGCTGCACCAACTCCAGAGGCAGAAGACGCAGAGAGTCCATTCGATACCATTTCAGCCGATGAGGGCCTAACAGAGGCTCAAGACGCAAAGACTCCTGAGGCAAAGCGTCGTTCCTTTAGACTCTTCGGTCGCAACGACGGTCCATCGGATGACTGGAAGGGCGGCGCAGCTCCATCTGCTGAGAATCGTGAAGAGACCGACTCTGAAGATGCAGCCGCTATTTCTGAGGATGATCTTCGTAATGCCGTCCTGTCTCTCTCTGATGACGAGCTCATTGCACATGACATTTGGTTTGTTGCGCTTGGAGCATCTGACTTTGATCACGCAGGCATGAGAGAGTTCCTTTCAAAGCACAGAACTGATATTCGCGGTGCTTTCTTGATTAACCTTGACTGCGTTGGTGCTGGCTCACTCTCCATCCTTAAGAACGAGGGAATTGGCAACGTTCGCCGTGCTGACCGTAGAATGACTCGACTCCTTTCTACTATTGCAACTGATCTTCATATCGATGTTGAGCAGAGCGCCTTTGATTGGGGAACCACTGACGCAACTCCTGCAATGCAGAATTCAGTTCGTTCCGTTACCTTAATGGGCTTAAATGAGGACGGACTTCCTGCGCTCAGTCGTACCGCCGCTGATGTTCGCGAGAACGTTAACGCTGGTCAGTGTGCCGATGCCGCAGCTCTTGTTACTGAGCTTATTAGACGCTCATAAACGAACAAGTTACTAGCTAGAGTAAGTTTTTAAGAAAGGGCAGAGATTTCTGCCCTTTCTTTTTTAGCGCTAAGGCAAGGTTGCTCAACTAAAAAGAACGTCTAATTTTTGCTGCAAATAAGTGGACACATCCAATAAGTACCGATCCTGCCAGGGCAAGCAAAAGGGGCACTGCGTAGGCATTATCTGCTGTTCCAGGAAGATGGGGCTTAGGGGTCACACGAATTGTTTGTGCTTTAGAGTGACTGTCGGTGTGCGAAGCAACTTTCTCACCATCTTTTGAAATTGTTTCGTAGGCAGTAACTTCTTTACCTTCAAGTGAAGCGGTCCTTACAGAAAAAGGAACCGCAGCTTCTCCCGATGAGGTAGGAGCTTTGAAGCGGACAGTTCCGCGAGCGATGGGCTCTGCTGTACCTTCTTGGAGCTGTTTTGTCTCATAAAGCTCTCCGGTAATTTCGTACTCTTCTCCTGGGGTAAGACCCTCGTATTTAATGTGATCAACAAGATTGAGTTTCTCGGCATATTCAGGATTTTTTGATCCTGTGGCATCTACAAGCATCGTTTGTAAAGAAATTCTTTCATCAATAAGCTCGGGAGCTTCTATAGTCTCTTCAGAAGTAAGGGTAACCGCAGGGTTCCATTCTTTGTTGAGAGAATAACCTGCTGGAGCCAGCACCTCTTTAAGCGAGTAGGAGCCAAAGGGAAGGTCTTTAATCGCTGCCTCTCCAGAATCGTCTGTTTCTACTGTGGTGACAACTTCGTGCGGAGCAATCCAGTTGCCTTGGTAGAAAATGGGCTGAGCGGAGTTATTGGTGAGTTCAATTTTGGCGCCCTTTAAACTTGGCATTTCTTCTGCTTCAGAATAACCATCGGATGAATTCAGAGAAGTGTGTCCAATTTTCTTGATCTTAAGACTTCCTTTTATTACCTCGTCTTTAAAGGTGAAGAGGTGTTCAGAGGAAGGATTTACTTTTCCGCTAGAGATATTTGTCCAAAACAGATTTCCATCTTGGCTTGATAGTTTCCAGGTTTGAAGTGAATGTTCTGGAAGTTTATAGCCTTCAGGTGCTTGAATTTCTTCGATTTGGTAATACCCCAGAGGAAGCCAGGGTTTCTCGCCAAGAGTAAAAAGGTCATCTCCGGAAACCTTATGTTCTGCGTTAAACGAGGCAAAACCCTGTTCGTCGGTCGAGAAAACCCATGTTCTAAGCGTGGTTTCAGGGGAGTTGCTGTAGGTCACCTTAAAAAGCGCACCTTGCAGTGTTGCGTTTCCCTGGGGAGAAGCACTTTGCTGCTCGGAATGATTGTTTTCGCTGAGGCTCGTACTGTGGTCAAAGTCTTGTTTTGAAATGCGTAGATTAAAGTCTCCGACAGGAGTGTCGGTAACCGTGAGAGCGCTCTCTTCCTGGTTTTTTATCTCTACAGCATGAATTGTTTGATCAAGAAGAAAGCCCTTTGGTGCAGTGGTTTCTTTTACGTACACCGTTCCAACAGGAAGCTCATCGAGCGTTGCAGACCCAGATTCGTCAAGAGTGAGGCTGCCAAGAAGATTGGTGCAACCCTCGTCGGAATATACTCCGTAAACAGCGCCTTCTAGGGAGTAGTGCTCGTTATTTGAGGTGACATCGGGTAATAGGGAGCCTTTGGTGATTTTGAGAGAGCCAAATTGTTGTCCGAAGAAAAACAGAACCTGTTTGTCTCCTGTGGGTACGAACAGCTTTGCAACTCCGTTCTCAGGACCGCCGCCGTTGGTTTGAGCATAGCTCATAGCATCGGAATAGAACTGCTCAATAGGTTGATGAAGCTCTGCCTGAGGAACACTCACCGCAAGAGCATGAGCTTCTCCGCGCATAACCGCCCAAAGCGCAAACTGCGTGATAGCTCGCGCCTTCCAGCCTGTATAGCCATATACGTCTTTTTCTTGGGACGCAGTTGCTCCGTGATAAATGATGTAGTCAATAGCTCGAAGCTGCTCGGCGGTATACGTTCCACCTCGAGCGCCGCTAGCTGAGGTGAGTTTTGTATAAGACTGAGGGTCAATTACACTTCCAGTTGCTCCTGGCCAGGCGCCATAGTGATTGAATTCATCTCCGCAGTAAAGATACGTACCGTCGCTAGCGGTCCACATAGGAATTTGTTGTCCACCAGGAAAATCTTCTCTTTGTGCAACGGTAAAAGAGGGTTCTTGTGCAAAAGCAAGTCTATGAGCAGGCTTTAGGAAAAAATGACTAAGGAGAAGAGCTCCAATCAACAGAGGGATAAACCAAAAGTGACAGACAGAAGCAAAGGAGTACCTCCGTGTGATTGCTTCCTTCTTAGGTTTTGAGGATTTTGTGATAAACATGCGTGCCTCCAAACTGAAAAATCAGAGGTAGATTGCGTACAGTGAGATTTTTGTAATGCATAAATGTGAGCTTTTGTTGCAACATATAGACAATTAGTGTTAACGTATTCAGTAATCAGTAACACTTACTAATTAATGAGGTTATCGTGCGTTACAGTAAGCAACGTGAGGCAATTCGTACGTATATGGAAGGTCGCCACGACCATCCAACAGCAGATAGCGTGTATGCGGCAGTAAGAGAGGAACTACCAAACATCTCTCTTGG
Organism: uncultured Atopobium sp.; assembly: GCA_963518165.1. GTDB lineage: Bacteria > Actinomycetota > Coriobacteriia > Coriobacteriales > Atopobiaceae > Lancefieldella. The sequence continues at coordinate 39,131 of CAUQHX010000003.1, read as the reverse complement.
AACTGTTTACCGCAACCTTATGCAGCTCGTTGACGCAGGTGAGCTTCAGGTTGTTAATACCGGTGATAACATCTCTCGTTTTGATCCAACTACATCCGAGCATGCCCACTTCCAGTGTCATGAGTGCGGCCGTGTCTTTGATGTTGATGGACCAGTTCTAAGGGATCTTACCAGCCTCACCAAGGACTCTTGCGGTGAGATTGACTCTTACGCTCTGTGCTTTACGGGTATTTGTAATGAGTGCCTAGCTAAGAATCCAGCGCTTCATCACAGCGTAAACTAATTGCATTGCAACATAACAGCTCTCTTTAAGACCGGTGTCCACCGGTCTTTTTCTTTATGGGGGAGCCTCGGGTTTGCGAGAAAACCTGTCTGCTAGACGCGACCGCAGACCTGCATGTCCTATTGAAGGAAAGCTGCTTGGCATGACGGGGTCTCCGCCAAGCAGCTTTGCCCGAGGAAGGTGGAGTTGTCGGGTGGAGAGTAGGCGTCTATAAGAGGTTGGATAGTGGTGTGCGGGGGTTTCTCGCCAAAAGTACTTTTGCATAGCGCTCCTTTCGTTGGAGAGCATGCTAAAGAGTGATTTTGTGCCTATTCTGACCAGCGCTTGTCCAATTTCTGACAAAGAAAATTTGTGTAGGCGCATTTTTGTTGTATACAAGCAGCTAGGCAGAAAATGATGCATCAAACTTTTATCTAGTTGCTGAGCAAGCAATCAAAAGGCAAAAAATACTGTGATAAAATCTACACAATTGCGGGCATCGCCAAGTGGTAAGGCAATGGCTTCCCAAGCCATCATCCGCGGGTTCGAATCCCGTTGCCCGCTCCAATGACATACAAGAGCCCTTCGGGGCTCTTTTTATGGACAAGATTGAAATTTGGCGTTGTGAAGAAGGTTGTTCGGGTAGAAGTGGAACGGAAATACTTTGGATATATCGCCAAGAAGTTTGCTCTTACTTTCTTGAATTACGTGGATTGATGGTTGAAGGGAACAACATGGCACAAATTCCTATGACAGACCAAGAGGTAAAGATTGCCCTTGATGCGCTGTCTGATCAGATTGATAAATACGCTGAACTTCTTGTGAAGAAGGGATGCGCAATTTCTGAGGGAAGTCAGCTGGTAATTAACGCCTCAATTGAGATTGCCGATTTTGCTCGTAGGGTTCAGCGCGCAGCTTATGCAGCTGGCGCAGAATTTGTCACGGTTATTTGGGGCGATCAAGAGTCCTCAAGAATCATGTATGAAAATGTTGATCTAGCTCGTCTTTCTAAAACTCCAAGCTGGAAGATTGAGCAGCTTAACTCCCTTGCAGAGCAGGGTGCAGCATTTTTGTTCCTCTCGTCTGATGACCCAAATGGTCTGAAGGGCATTGATCCAGAAAAGCCAGCTGCCGTTTCTCGTGCAAGAAACCTGGAGTGCGACGTCTTTAGAAATGGCATGGACTTTGGTAAAAACGTTTGGTGTATTGCTGGCGTTCCTGCAGCTGAATGGGCAAAGGTAATTTTCCCAGAGCTTTCTGAGGCTGAGGCAATCTACAGGCTTTGGGTTGCTATTTTGGACGTTGCTCATGCAAGTGGAGAAGATCCTCAGAGTGCTTGGGAGACCCACAATGCAACATTTGAGAAGACCAAGCGCTTCATGAATTCTCACCAGTTTGAAGAGCTTCGTTATGAGTCTGCAAATGGAACTAACCTGACCATTGGCATGAATCCAGGACATCTTTGGGAGGGCGGCGCTGGCAAGACCCAGGACGGAACTTTGTTCTTCCCTAACATTCCTACTGAGGAAGTTTTTACCACGCCAAATTATCGCAAGGTAAACGGCACTGTTCACTCTGCGCTGCCGCTGATTCACGCTGGACAGATTGTTAAGAACTTCTGGTTTACCTTCAAAGATGGCGAGGTTGTTGACTACGGCGCTGAACAGGGCAAGGACGTTCTGACCTCTATTGTTTCTCAAAAAGGTGGCAAATACCTGGGAGAATGTGCTCTTATCTCCAAGAACACGCCTATTCGCCAGAGCGGTATTTTGTTCTACGACACTCTCTATGACGAGAACGCTAGCTGCCACTTAGCGCTTGGAATGGGCTTCCCAGAGTGCCTGGAGGGTGGTCTTGAGATGAACCCTGATGAACTCCTGGCTCATGGCGTCAATCAGAGCACAACACACGTCGATTTTATGATTGGTGCAGACGATTTGAATATTTGGGGAATTTCTGCCGATGGAAAAGAAACACCAATTTTCGTAAATGGACAATGGGCATGGGAGTAAACTGCTACACTATCCTAGTTGCGTGGTAAAATTGCCACGCCCGATAATGGGCCGTTAGCTCAGTTGGTAGAGCAGGGGACTTTTAATCCCAAGGTCTAGGGTTCGAACCCCTAACGGCCCACCAGGTAATTCAAAGGTCGGGTACCATAGTGGTACTCGACCTTTTCTTTTACGAGCAGAAGGAGTCTCATCGTGGTAGATCGCTACACCGGCAAAGAAATGGGCCACATCTTTTCTTTGGAGAACAAGTACGCCGTTTGGCAGGAGATTGAAGTCCTTGCGTGCGAAGCACAGGCTGAGCTTGGTGTTATTGGCATTTCTCGCGAAGAGGCAGCTTGGATTCGAGAGCACGCTGCGTTTAATCGCGCTGAGGTAGACGAGATTGAGGCCGTTACCAACCACGACGTCATTGCCTTCCTGACCAATATGGGCTCCTACATCGATGCCAAGGTTCCAGAGGGTGAGCTTAAGCCAAGTCGCTGGGTTCACTATGGCATGACCTCAACAGACTTGGGTGATACCGCTCTTTGCTACCAGCTCACTCAGGCATGTGACCTGCTCATTGCTGCAGTTCGTCGTTGCGCTGCTATCTGCAAGCGTCGCGCATTTGAGGAGCGCGATACTCTGTGCGTTGGTCGTACTCATGGCATTCATGCTGAGCCTATGACCTTTGGCATGAAATTTGGTAGCTGGGCCTGGGAGTTTAAGCGCGACCTTGACCGCTTGAAGGATGCCCGCAAAAACGTTGCCTATGGTGCAATTTCTGGTGCTGTTGGAACTTACTCTTCCATTGATCCTTTTGTTGAGGAGTACGTTTGCGAGAAACTCGGTCTTGTCCACGATCCACTTTCAACCCAGGTAATTTCTCGCGACCATCACGCGTACCTTGCTGGTGTTCTGGCAACCGTTGCCGCTACCTGCGAACGTATTGCAACTGAGATGCGTGCGCTGCAGAAGACCGATACCCTCGAGGCTGAGGAGCCATTCCGCAAGGGTCAGAAGGGCTCTTCCGCTATGCCTCACAAGCGCAACCCTATTACTGCCGAGAAGATCTGTGGTTTGTCCCGCGTAGTTAAGGCAAACGCACAGGTTGCTTTTGATAACGTTGCTCTTTGGCACGAGCGTGATATCAGCCACTCTTCCGCTGAGCGCGTTGCCCAGGCAGATAGCTTCATTGCTCTTGACCACATGCTGTCAAAGCTTGAGTTCTTGCTTGATGGCATGGTCCTGTATCCAGAGCAAATGATGGCCAACCTCAATAAGACCCGTGGCATGCTCTTCTCGTCAAAGGTTCTTCTTGCCCTGGTCAACACTGGTATTACTCGTGAAGAGGCATACAAGATTGTCCAGTCCAATGCTATGAAGGTCTGGGCAGATATTCAGCAGTGCAAGGAAGGACCATCCTACCAGGAGCTTCTTGAGGAAGATCCAGCTTGTACGCTGAGCCACGAGGAGCTTGAGAAGATTTTTGATCCTCGCGCGTTCCTTACCCGCTCAAACGTTCTGTTTGACCGTCTTGAGCATCTTGAATTGGACTAAATCGTGGCTTTGTTTGGGAACATTTCTCGTCGAAACTTCTTCAAGACGGGAGCAGCTGGCGTAGTAGTTGCTGGCGCAATTAGCATCGCAGCAGGTTGCTCCCATCAAGAGGGCTCGGGTGACGCAGGAAAGCCGCTGGTACTTGATGAGTCTTCTGGCACAAACGTGCTGGACTCCTATAGTTCAACGGAATATTCTGCTCAGCCAAGCCAGACATGGACGCTTCCTTTAGGAAGCGTGCTGCATCCAGCTGACGGAAATTGGATTCCCGTTACCACGGCCGGCGCGTCTGCCACGCCTATGGTAAAGGGCTCTGCTCTCTCGCTGACGTCTGGCCAGGTAGTTGACGTTGTTCCTACAGCTCAGATGAACAATACTACCGCCGTTATTTACGACGTCCGCTGCTCTGACTCTGTGTACGCATGGGTCGAGGTGGATACCACAACCTTTGATTGGGAACTTCTCGCCGCACCATTTTCTGACGGCAAGCTCACAGGTGACGCAAAGGTGCTGTACAAGGCTGATAAAAACTGGGATCCGGCTCCATTTGCCTGCGGAGACGATAAGGTGGTTTGGCTTGTCCAGCCTTCTTCGTCGGGCGAGAAAACCCGTGAGTCTTCTCACTGCTACGTGTGGCGTGTGGGCGATTCAGAAGGAACGGATGCCGTTGAATCTCCAGGCAGATTTGCTACTGCGCCATCTATCTCTAAGGGCGTAGTTACCCTTACTCCTCGAGTTCGCGCCTCCGAAGGCACCTACTATGGCGTTACCGCATACCTGCTGGGGGATAACCTTAAAACCAAGGTTGACCAGCTTGTTATGCCTCAATCTGTCAAACCTTTTGCAGCAAGTCGCATAGACGATAAGTTCATTGTGTCAGTTGAAGCAAGCTATGACTCGGGCGGTCTGTTGGGCAAGATGGGAACATACATCCTGCCTGCTTCAGGCGAAAACCCTTACGTCATAGAGCGTGAGCCTTATGCAATAACGGCAGGTAAAGGTAGCCTTTACATAGTTAAGAGTCGCGCTTCTTACGTGCTTGTTGATACACAGAATCAAACGGCAAACTGGCTTTATTCAATGGATAGAAGTGTTGATTACGGAGAATTTCCCGCTCGAGAAGGCAACTGTGATTCTTTTGTAACCTACTCGACCGTTAAAGACCCTACCAGCGGATATCCTGCTTCCGTGACAGTTCGTGTTTTTTCTTTGTAGATTATTTGTAGGCATAGCGATAGAATGAATACAAATAATTAATGAATAATCGTAATGTGCCATAAGCACATACATGCAGGGCAAAAGAAAAGGGGAGACAATGGCTTCCGACGAGAAGAAAATTCTGATTGTCGAAGATGAGAAAGTCATCCGTGACGCCGTCTCAGCATATCTTGAGCGCGAAAATTACGTTGTTAAGGGTGTTGGCGACGGTCAGAGTGCAGTTGAAGAGTTTGAGAAACATGCATTTGACCTGGTTATCCTTGACCTCATGCTTCCAAAGCTTTCTGGAGAGCGCGTTTGCCGTGCAATCAGAGATACCTCCAATGTGCCTATCATTATGCTTACCGCAAAAGGTGAGGTAGAAGACAGGATTATTGGTCTTGAGCTTGGTGCTGATGACTACCTTGTCAAGCCTTTCTCGCCTCGTGAGCTGGTGGCACGTGTTCGCGCGCTGTTCCGCCGTACATATTCTGAGCCAGAGACTGCTGTTGATGTGCTTGATTACGGTACGCTTACCATTGATATTTCTGGTCACAAGATTCTCATTAACAACGAGGAAGTTGACCTTACCGCTTCAGAGTTTAAGCTGCTCACCACCCTTGCTCGTTATCCTGGCCGCGTATACACGCGCATGGAGCTTGTCGAGAAGGTCCTGGGCTACGACTTTGAGGGCTATGAGCGCACTATTGATTCGCACGTCAAGAATTTGCGTGCAAAGCTTGGTGACGATCCTCGTAATCCTCGCTGGCTGTTCACCGTTCACGGTGTTGGCTATCGCTTTGAGGCTGGCAACGCTAGCCACGAGTCCTAAGCTCTAGAGTTTTGGCGCTCTTCAAGAAACATCATTCAAATTCTCTTGAGAACCCTCCGGAAACTGAGGGTTCTTACAAAACAATTAAGCCTGATCCCGTTGGTACTCAGAGCTTTACTACTCGAATGGCGGCGTTCTTTGCGCTGACTGCCGTCATGACGGTATTGGTGCTCATCTCTGTTTTGGGCATTGTGTGGGAAAGTCGCTTTACTGCATATACCAGGGAGAACCTACAAAACACCGTTGATACTACCGCGCTTAATATGTCTCAGGCATATGCCCGCGCAGATGGCTGGAACGCTGACGTACTTTCCATTGCACGTCAGGCCTCATCGTCTAATCCCGATATTGGTATCCAGGTTTTAGACGTTTCTGGCGTGGTGCTGTATGACGATTCGGCGCCAAACGCACGTCGACCTGGCGTAAACAGTTCGCTCTCTGGTCCTCAGACAGGCGACGCTGTGGTGTATGCAGTTGTTCAAAACTTGCAAGGAGAGGCCGTAGGCAGCATTCGTATCTGGACGTTTGGTTCTGAGCCGTTCCTGACTCAGCGAGACATTGCGTTCCGTAATGGCTCCTACCAGGCAATCAGTCTTGCTGCAGCTATTGCAATCTCACTGTCTGGATTGATTGGCATTTTGGCTTCACGCTCGCTTACCAAGCCTATGCGTCGCATTACCGAGACGGCCGTTCAGATTAGAAGCGGCAATCTTGCAGCTCGTTCAGGCATCCGTGGCGAGAATGAACTGGGGCGCCTGGGAGAAACCTTCGACGACATGGCGTCTTCACTTGAAAGAGACATTAAGCTAGAACGCCGTCTGACCAGCGATGTTGCGCACGAGCTCAGAACTCCGCTCATGGCAATTATGGCTACCGTTGAAGCAATTCAAGATGGCATCTTGCCTGCTGATGAAGAGCGTCTGGAAAACATTGTGTCTGAGAGTAGACGTCTTTCTCGCCTGGTAGATGCCATGCTCCATCTTTCAAGGCTTGAGAACGGAAAGACAAAGTTCAACCCAGAAAGCGTCAATGTAGTGGCAATGGTGGCAAGTATCGTTGCTGTGCAGGAGACGCTCTTTAAGGAGAATAATCGCACGCTGACCTTTGTGGATAAGACGCCTGAGAGCAACTGTTTTGTTGATATTGATTCGGACATGATCCGAGAAGCCCTGACTAATTTGCTGAGCAACGCTATCCGCTATACCGATGACGGCGGCCATGTTGTCATAACCGTTTCACTCGACGATACCGACGCGGTTATCTCCGTGTCTGATGACGGCATGGGAATTGCTCCTGAGGACATTCCACAGACCTTCTCGCGATTCTGGCGCGCAGAAGAAAGCCGCGAGCGTGCATCAGGCGGCCTTGGCGTAGGCTTGGCAATCACAAAAGAGATTATGGACCGCCATAACGGCACTATTTCGGTGGAATCCGAGCTTGGAAAGGGCACGACCTTCTCGCTGCATCTTCCGGTGCTTGCTCAAAATAATATCTCTGTTACAGAAACGTTGTTGTAGGCCGATTTTTGGGCATTTTGCCGTACAATCAAAAGTCCTGCAATACAACGCGCTTTGCGCAGAAGTGAGGTCATTGTGGCTGGAGCTGAGCTTCGTCCCGATTCGCACGGTAAGGTTCGCGATATCTACGATTGTGGCGACAAACTTTTGATGGTTGCGAGCGATCGCATTAGTGCTTTTGACTTTATCCTCCCCGACGAGATTCCTTTTAAGGGAGAAATTCTGACGCGTATTAGCGCATTTTGGTTTAATCGCTTCAAGGATCTTCTGCCTAACCACATGATTTCTGTTCTGCCAGACCAGACTCCTGAGCAGTTTGCAGACTACACTGAGTATCTTGCTGGCCGCGCTATGCTGGTCAAGAAGGCTCAAACAGTGCCAATCGAGTGCATCGTCCGCGGTTACCTCACAGGTTCTGGTAAGAAGACTTACGACCAGGACGGCACTGTCTGCGGTATTAAGCTGCCTGACGGTTTGACCGAGGCTTCAAAGCTTCCTGAGCCAATCTTTACCCCTTCCACTAAGGCTGAGCTTGGCGATCATGACGAGAATATCTCGTTTGAGCGCTGCTGTGAGATTGTCGGCGAGGATGTTGCTACTCAGCTGAAGGATGCCTCGCTTGCAATTTATAAGGCTGCTGCAGAATATGCTGCAACTCGTGGAATTATTATCGCGGATACCAAATTTGAGTTTGGTTTTATCGACGGAAAACTTACACTTATTGATGAGTGCCTTACACCTGACTCAAGCCGTTTCTGGCCTGCTGAGGGTTATTCTGAGGGACACGTTCAGCCAAGCTACGACAAGCAGTATGTACGCGATTGGCTGAAAGCCCACTGGGACATGCAAGGAGAGCCACCTCATCTTCCAGAAGAGGTCATTGAGGGCACGTCCGAGCGCTATCGTACGGCATTCCAGATTATTACGGGAACTGAGTTTGTACCACTGAAGGAGACCAATGTCACTGCGTGACACCATTACAGGCGCAACCAAAGAAGCGCGTGAGGCTACCGCAAGCCTTTCAAAGAAAGAAAACTCCGAGGAGACTGAGCGTCCTTCGTATTCCGCTTTTGGTCGCAAATCTGCTGCAACTGCAAAACCAGTACGAGAGGCAGCTGCGTCTGTACGCGTGAGTGGTTCTGGCTCCGGCTCCAGCGCTCCAAAGAGCAAAGAAGAGAAGCGTGCCGCACGTGCTCGCCAGCGCGAGCGCGAGGATATCCGCAGCCGTGGATTTGAGGCAATGTTACGCGCAGATCAAGACTACCATCGTGCCGAGCGCGTTTGGTGGGTCTTCTTGGGTCTTGGCTTTGTAGCAACTATCATTACGCTGGTGCTTTCATATATGGTTCCTGAGTCCAGGGATTTGAACACCGGCGTTGGTATGATTTCTGCCATCATGCTGGTCTTTGCTTACTTCTGCATCTTTGGTTCGGTTGTCTACAGCTTCTTTAAGATGCGTCCTCTTCGCAAGAAGATTGAGGCTAAGGTTGCTGGCATGACCGATAAGAAGCTCAACGATTTCTACCTTGAGCGTCAGGCCGAGTACGACAGAAAGAGGGCCGAGCGCAAGGCTCGTCGTAAGTAGCGGCGGCTTCTGTGCCGTAAGCGCTCGCGAGATTTGCGTACGCGAGCCTACGTGAGTAGAATATCCCACATGCCTTCGTAGCTCAGGGGATAGAGCACCGCTCTCCTAAAGCGGGTGTCGGCCGTTCGAATCGGCCCGGGGGCACCATTGATTTCAAACCGGCAGCTTAGCGCTGTCGGTTTTTTCTTTCTGCAGCGTGTTAGCTTCGGCTTTTAGGCTTGGTGTGCAAATAGTGCGGTTTTGGTAGGTCTTACTGGGGAATCGACTAGCTTTTAACTAAGTTAACCAGGAAACTAGAGCATCTTGCCTGACGGCTAAGAGGTCTCATTAACCGATATACATTTATATGTATAAACTTTATTTAATATGCTGAATAATGAATATGAATATATAAAGAATTTAACTATGGGTAAATTCCGCCTCTAAGGAACACACCTATGACAGATAATCTGCACAATTGCGGGCATATTACACACCTAATGAAGATAATCTGCACGTTTGAGGTATTTTCAGCGTAATGTATACGTCTTTTTGACAGATTATCTGTCATAGGTGTGTTCAACCATTTTTCTGCAACAAAAAGCCCTGCAACCGAAACCGGTTGCAGGGCTTGAACGTACTAGTTGTGCTCATTGCGCGCTTGGAGCCGCACATTGCACGCCGCAGCGATTACGCTGATGGGCGAGGTCCGCTAGAGACGCGGATGGTGATAGTAGCGCCAGCTGCAGCACTTGACGGTGTCTGGCCAACTACGTTTCCGGTTGCAACGTTGTCATCGTAGACCCAAACCGTGTTGACCTGGAAGCCAGCGTTTTCCAGCGTGGACTGAGCGGTTTCAAAGTCCTTGCCAACGACGTTTGGAACAGAGCCGCTCTGAGCACCAGAAGAAACAACGATGGTTACCGTAGAACCCTTATCTGCCTTGCCGTTAGCTGGAGACTGGGAGATGACGCGGCCCTCTGGAACGCTTGACGAAGGCTGCTGCTGAGTGTCTACCTTGAAGCCCGCATCTTTCAGGACATCGGACGCACGCTCGGCAGTCATTTCGGTGACATCTGGAACATCTGCCTTACCCTTGCCAGAAGACAGGTGATAGGTGATGGTATCGCCGGCTTTGGCGTCGCTACCTGCGGCTGGTTCCTGCGTTGCAACATAACCAACGGTCACGTCGTCCGAATCAACTGAATCGCCGTTTCTTGCCTTGAGACCAACAGCAGCAAGAGCAGACTCGGCCTCTGATGGACTCTTATTAGTAAGGTCAGGTACCTTAACTGCCGCGGCAGGTTTAGCGCCCTTAGAAACAACAAGGTTAACAGCGGTTCCCTCAGGAGCCTGCCTGTTAGCACTTGGAGTCTGGTCAATGACCTGGCCTTCAGGAGCAGAATCGCTATAGCTTTCTGTAACAGTTCCCAGCTTAAAGTGGCTGCCAGAAGCATTTAGCGCCTGAGTTGCCTGGTCTTTTGTCTGTCCAACAAACTGCGGAACCAGATACTGCTGGGAGGAGTTGCCAAGAATGTGCGCGATGGCAAAACCTGCAAGAGCCAGGACAACCAGAGCGCCCAGGACGCCGAGAATAACGTTGCGCTTGTGGCGCTTATTCTCGCGTCTATCCAGCTCATCGGCCTCTTCACGAGAATGAACACGGTTGAGGCGACCGGTATCGCCACCGCGGGTCATGTAGGTGTTGGAGCCGTCGATACCGCGACGATCAAGCCTGGAAGTTGGCTGAGGAGGCGTCACGATGCGAGGGCTCACGGTGGTGTTGCTTGGGATAGTTGCACGACCGGCAATAAAATCGCGAAGTGCGCGAGCAAGCTCGTCAGCACTCTGATAGCGGTCAGCTGGGTTTTTCTCCATGCAGCGAAGAATGATTGCCTCAAGAGCGGGGTCAACGTTGGGATTGATCAGCGATGGTGGCTGAGGAGCCTCGTTGACCTGCTTCATAGCAACGCTTATAGCGTCGTCGCCAGCAAAAGGCACGCGACCAGTAGCAGCCTCGTACATGACAATGCCCAGGGAATAGATATCGGTGGTTGGTCCCAAAGGCTTGCCGGTACTTTGCTCTGGAGAAACGTAATGAGCGGTGCCAAGAACAGAGTTATCGGTGGTTAGACTGCTGTTCTTTGCACGAGCAATACCAAAGTCCATGACCTTGATGTTGCCATCTGGCTGGACCATGATGTTCTGTGGTTTGATGTCACGGTGAATGATGTCGTGACGGTGTGCTACAGACAACGCCTGAGCAATCTGAGAGCCAATCTGAGCCACCTTACGGGAATCAAGGGCTCCATGCTTGCGGATGCCGCTCTTAAGGTCTGTACCGCGCAGATACTCCATGACAATGTAGTAGGATTCGCCGTCCTTGCCCCAGTCATAGACCGAGACAATATATGGACTGGAGAGTGCTGCTGCAGCCTGAGCCTCCTGCTTAAAACGGGCAGCAAAGGACGGGTCATTTGCGTACTGAGGCAGCATCATCTTGATGGCAACAGTACGACCAAGAACCTGGTCCTGTCCGCGGTAAACGGTGGCCATTCCACCGGTACCAATTTTGTCTTGAACCTGGTAACGCCCACCGAGCATTCTACCTGGCATAACTCAACTCCTATCAAGCGTGCGATTTTCTCGCCACGTCACTTACTATCTTAGAACACACCCAACTACTTGGGGAGAAGACCGTGCGATGTTTTGAGCGCTACGAAGCAGCTCCCAAAGCTTGGATATTCAGGCACTGCGCAAGAACACGTCCGCCAACCTGAGCACCGTAACCCAAAACATTCTCGCCGTTGCCTTCGATGACAACGGAAACAACCAGGGTTGGGTGGTCGTAAGGCGCAAAACCGATGAAGAACGAGTTAAAGTTACCATTCTCGACGTCTGCTGTACCTGTTTTACCTGCAATCTTGACACCCGGAACGCGAGCTCCCATACCAGTGCCGGATTCAACAACGCCCAACATTGCCTCTCGGACCTGCGCGGCGGTATCCGCAGATACTGCCTGTCCAAGCGATTTTGGTGACGTTGTAGAAACAACAGCTCCCTCTGGCGAGAGAACGCGATCAACGATGTAAGGGTTCATGACCACGCCGCCGTTAGCAATTGCAGCCGCAACAACAGCGTTTTGCATGACGGTGGTCTGAGGACCCGCAGGGCTTGCATGCTCTCCAACAGGAAGACCGCAGGATGCCCAGCCAAGCTCCCAGGTGGTCATCTCGGCAGGATTTGGCATCAACGATGGTGTAGTGGAGAAGTCCTGGCCAAGCGCGGTGCCATAACCAAAGGCACGTGCATAGCTGACCAGGTTGTCTGCGCCAAGTGCTACGCCAAGTTGCGCCAACGCCGTGTTAGAAGAGCGAGCAAATGCCTCGCGCAGAGGAATGGTGCCCATGTCCTCGTTGGCGTAGTTGTGAATGGTTCCACCGCCAAGCTCCATAGTTCCTGGAGCTGAATAGGTGGTGTCCAGCGTGGTGGTATGTGTGTCAATTCCAGCAGAAAGCGTAATGGTCTTAAACGACGAACCAGGGGAGTAGAGCGCCTGGGTAGTTCTGTCGACCAGCTGACTGCCGGTACCGGACTCGATAACGGTGCCCAGATCAGCGTGGGTGTATGAAGGGCTTGAAGCCTTTGCAAGCACGGCTCCAGTGGCTGGATCCATAACAACAATGGAGCCGGAATATCCCTGGAGTGCAGCTTCTGCTACAGCCTGCATCTGGGAATTGATGGTCAAAACAACGCTTGAACCAGCGGTATTAACGCCTGCCATCGAGTACAGAGCGCTTCTCCAGTCGGAATGATCTGCGTGTCCGGTGAGCGTCTCGTTCATGGTGGACTCGATACCCGCAGTTCCGTACTGGGTAGAGATGTAGCCAACGGTGTGAGAAGCCATGCCGTCGTGTGGATAGTTGCGCACGTAGGTGCCGTCGTCTTGCTTGACGCTCTCTGCAAGGGTGACGCCGTCAGAAGTCATGATGGCGCCGCGCTGAACGTATGCACTCCTAGCAATGGTGTGATTGTTGGTGGGAAGCGCCTGAAGTCTAGGTGCGTCAATCACCATCAAGAAGGTCAAATTGCCGAGAAGAACGGTAAAGAAGAGAGTAAATACGGTAACCAAATTGGTTAGACGTTTTCCGAGAGCAACACGTCCCAGAACACCAGACTCTTCAGACTGCAGACCAAAGCCTCCACGGATGTGGCTACCATGCAGAACAGAGGAGGCGTGAGCTCCGCCGGAAGAAATTTCAAGTCTTTGTGAATCGAGCACTTTTTTACTTGGCTCAAGTTCAGTCTCGCGACCAGTTCCCTCATCACCTGCTCTGAGCAGCAGGGCAACAATGATAAAGCTGGAAAGAAGGGAGCTACCACCCTGACTCATGAATGGCAGGGTAACGCCAGTTAGAGGCATCAGCTTAGTAACGCCTGCAACAATAAGGAAGGTCTGAAATGCCAAAACACTGGTAAGACCGGCTGCTGCAAAGGCAGATGAATCGGATTTTGCACGAGCGGCTGTTGCAAGGCCACGAACGGTGAGGAGCAGGAACAAGGTAATAATTGCTGCTCCGCCAAAGAGGCCCATCTCTTCAGCAATGGCCGAGAAAATAAAGTCAGACTCAACAATAGGGATCAGCGTAGGCATTCCCTTATCAATTCCGGTGCCAGCAAGTCCTCCATCTGCGATGGAATAGAGGGACTGGACAATTTGGTAGCCATCTCCAGCGGGATCTTTGAACGGATCAAGCCAAATGTTGACACGAGTCTGAACATGGCCAAAGAAGTGATACAACACCACGCCGCCAATGGCCAAAAGCGCAATACTGACAAAAACGTAGCTTGCGCGGCCTGTTGCCACATAGAGCATGATGACAAAGAACACGAAGAAGAGCAGAGCGCTACCAAGGTCGCGTTCAAAAATAACAACAATCAGACTGATGCCCCACATGACAAACAAGGGCAGCAGCATTTTAAAGCGAGGAATGCGGAAAGGTCCAAAAGAACGCATGGAGACCGATAGGGCTTCTCGATTAAGCGCAAGGTAAAACGCCAGGAAGAGCGTAATGGCAATCTTTGCAAGCTCGCCAGGCTGGAAGGTGAATGCGCCAAAAGAAATCCAGAGTTTTGCGCCGTAGCGATCCTGACCAATAACAATTGGCAGAAGAAGTAGTATGACGCCGAGAATACCAATGGAGTATTTGTAGCGCGCTAACGCGTCAAGGTTTCTAATGACTGCCAGCACCACAATCATGACAACAACAGAGATAAAGAGCCAAATGGTCTGATTAACGGCAAGATTTGGCGCAAGTCTGGTGACCATGGTGATGCCAATTCCCGAAAGTACAAACACAATGGGGAGAATGGCGGGGTCTGCTGCGGGAGCAAGGAACCTAATAGCAATGTGAGCCACAGTAAATGCTGCAAAGAGACCAATAGGAACGGCCATAGTCTCAAGGCTGAGCGTTGAGCGAGCAGTAATCATGTACATGGCGTACAGCAGAAATACAGGGATTGCTCCTACAAATAGTAAGAAGAGCTCTGTATTACGCCTTAGTCCACCTGCTTTTTCCATTCCTACTCACCTCCCGAACTTGTTGTTGACGTTGTTGTTTCTGTAGTGGGTGTTCCGCCAGATTGAACGTCTTCTTTCTTTTTGACCGCTTTGGTGTTGGCGTCATCAATTTGTTTGCGGTAATTCTCGACGGTACTATGCGCCTCATCCTCGTTTTTGACGCGGATTCCTTCGGCTAGTGAGTCTTGAACTGCGTCAGGCAAATCTTTTATTTCAATAGACGTAGTCTCAACAAGTGTCGACATGTTTATGCCGGCGATTGTTGTAGGAATACCTCGATAAACGCCAACGGTAGTTCCGTTAATTCCCAAGTACCACTCGCTACTTACAAACAGGAAGAACACGGCAACAGTGGCGGCAAAGAGAGCAAGAAACGAGATAAACGTTGCTATGACGCCACGGGTAAGGTGACGTCTGGTTTGATCGGCGATGCCATCGTCCAAGACGTCGATGACAATAACGGTGATATTGTCTGATCCGCCATAGGTAAGAGCTGCGGAAACAAGGTTATCAGCAGCTTTTTGCGGCGTGACGTTAGAGACAGCAATGGATTCAATCTCGTCGTCGGGAACCATGCCAGAAAGGCCATCGGAGCATAAGATGATGCGGTCACCATCAGATACTTCAAGCGAGAAGTGATCTGCGTACATGTCTGGATCAGAGCCAAGAGCTCGCGTAACTACCGAGCGAGAAGGGTGTGTACGCGCCTCATCAGCGGTAATCTGGCCAGAATCAATGAGCTCCTCAACGTAGCTGTGGTCGTGAGTAATGCGGACCAAAGTTCCGTGATGAAGCAGGTAAATACGAGAGTCACCAACATGAGCAACAGCCATCTGATTGCCCTCAATGAGAACGGCTGAGGCGGTAGAACCCATGCCTGGTTTGCCAATACCCTTGGCAGGAGCGTCAATAACTTCCTGGTTAGCAGCCTCAATTGCAGCACCAAGACGGACATCGTCTGCGGTACTTGGCGCCTGCTCAGCAATGACCTTAACGGCAATAGAGCTGGCTACCTCACCAGCAGCATGACCACCCATACCGTCACAGATAGCAAAGAGAGGGGTACGCAAAAGGAACGAGTCTTCGTTATGCTCGCGAACTAATCCCACGTCAGAGCGGGCGCCCCAAGAAATAAAGGTGTTAGAACCTGAAACTGCTTCTGCGTCGCCTCGGCCATCCAGTGGCAGCTCGCAGCGACCAGGAGCGCTGACGGGCTCTTGTGCAGGTGTATCAGAAATATGTGTTGTATCAGAAGAAACCATGAGCCTCTTATCGACGTCCAACACGCATAATCACATCGCCGACCTGGACTTCGTCTGTGTCGCGAAGCGTAACAGGCTGTTCGATGATGTGACCGTTAACCATAGTTCCGTTTGTGGAACCAAGGTCTTCAAGCACCAGAGCGGGTCCCTGGATGGTAAAGCGGGCATGTGATGCAGAAACGTAGGGTTCGTCAATCACAATGTCAGAAGAAGGGGAGCGTCCAATAACAACGGGTCCCAAGATATCTACGTGCAGACCACGTAAGGACTTGACGCCCTTCTCGACATCAACGGACCAAATAGCTCCGTCTTTGCGTTGTCCGCGGACAAGGCCAATGCCTGTGCGCATGACTGAGAACAGGAAGATGTACAGCAGGACAACAAGCAGAACGCGTCCTGCAAAGAGAATCAGATCAATCATTAGTTCTCCCGGAACTGAAGGTCCATAAGACCAATGGTAATGAGGTCTCCGTCGCGCAGAATTACCTCATCTACGTCGATATCGTTGACAAGCGTTCCGTTAGTGGAGTGCAAATCAGCGATGTGCCAATCGTGACCGTCATAGGTCATCTCGGCGTGACGTCTTGAAACGTTAGGGTCGCGCAAAACAACGTCTGCCTGAGAGCGCTCGCGACCAATGATGGCGCGAGGAGCCTCAACGCGATATGAGCGACCGCTCTGACGATCAATCAAAATGCAGGTAGCGTCCATGTTTGCACGTGGCGTGCCTTGCAGATTGCGAGAAGGACGTCCACCCATGCCATTGAGCTGCGCATCAAGGGAAGGCGTGATACGACGCTGTGTCATAGGGACGGGAGCCGCTGTTGGGATAGCTCCGTTAACTGGAAGGTCTGGAAGTCCATTTGAGCTTGGAAGAACAGGCATAGGGGTGGACTCAGCTGCAGAAACAACAGGAATTGCGCCTTGAGCCTCAACAAAATCTGGTGGCATTACCGCAAGACCAGCGTCTGTACCAGCAAGGTCTCCCAAAACCTCTGGGGTTGCATTTTCGGCGGCAACAGGACGGACCACGGACAGAGGATCTGGCTCTGGCTGTGGTTCTGGCTGAACAGTGGCGCGAGAATTGCGCTGCTGAGGCATTTGAGCTGCAGCTCCTCCAACGCTGGAGTTTCCGCCCAAGAACGCGCGCTCTTCATTGCGCAGCTGGTCAAGCGTATTGCCGTCAACATTTTCTGCAAAGACAGCAAATTTTCCAGGCTTCAGAGAAGGGTCAACCATAAAACGAACAAGTGGCTGGCCTACAAATACATAATCTTTTTGCTGAGCCTGAGCAGCCACAAAGTCAGAAACCTCTGCAGTTAGATCAGCATAAAGAGGACGCATCAGTGAATCGTCTTGAGGAGCAACTAAAACGGTATACAGGGCAGGCGCAGTATCTACGCCGTCGATTTCATACGTCTCACGTTCCATCTCTTTAGCTGCGCGTTTGGCAAGCTTCTTAAAAGAGAAGGGCTCTGCGTATCCCTGAGGTGCGGCGCCAAAGACCGAACCAATACGGTTTTCAAAGTCACTAAGAAAGCTCATCTAATTCCTCGCCTTCCTGATCCGCTTGAAGTGGACCTATCAGGACAATTGCAATACATACAAGTACACATAAGAATAACGTAATTAGTACAGAAACTATACTTTCAACTACCCAAAAATTGGGATTCTCCATCCAAGCTGCCCATATAAAGCCACCTGAAAGCAATGAGGCGCAGACAATTTGTCCAAAAACCGCCCATCCGCGCCGTCTTTTTTGGCTTATCAGCGATCCTAAAAGAGCAGATAGAGCGCATGCCCCCAAACGAATCCAAAACGGAAGACCTGAGGCTAGTGAGGTGTAGTCATAAGCAAGAGGTGTTGCAGCAAAGCCAAAAGATATGCCTTTGACAAGCAGCGTTCCAAAGAGAAAGCTAAAGGCTCCTGTTAAAGCTGCAGAAAGAGGCCTCATGGTTGCAGAAGCTAGTGCTGGCGCTGAAACCGGAGCAGGCAACAAGGCGCCCAAGAGGCAGTTGATGCTGCTGAATTTTGAGACTCTTCCCGCAAACGCCCACCAGATAACGCTCACCAAGGTTACAAGCGTTGCAAACGGAAATGAAGTGCTGGTAGGACTAATACTTGCCAGAGCGTACACCGCACACGCGATGACTAGTGCAGATCCTAAGGGCGTCCAAAGAGCGGCGGCCGCAGCTCCCACAAGAGAGCCAACCACAATAAACGTAAGCGATTCTGGAGCAATGAGCTGGAACAATTGGGCGAGAAGAACGCCGGTGACCAAGGCGGTTGTGCCACGCACGGCAGCCGAGGGTAGCCAGGGGAAGCGAATTGAGAGTGGAAGATGCTTGACGTCCCACGTCTCGGTTTCCTCTTCTTCTGACTGTTCTACGAGGGCCTTGAGGCTTTTCTCGCCCTGTTTTTCGCTGCCAAGAGGAGCAACAATATCTTGGGCAAATTCTAAGACGCTTCCCTGTCTCATCGATGGTTCAGGGGAAAGTGCCTGTGTCAGAGCGGCGTCTACAGCAAACGGAACCTCGGGATCCTCTTTAATCAGAGGAATCTTTGGGCCCTTGTACATGTGATCAAGGGACTCTTTAGCTGTTCTACCTGCAAATATGTTTGTGCCTGTTAGCGCCTGCCTCAAAACAACAGCAAGCGAGAAAATATCAGCGCGCTCGTCAACAAGCATGCCTTCAACCTGCTCAGGAGGCATGTAGCCAACCGTGCCACCTCGAGCACCGCCATAACCAGCAGCTGAGGCAAGTGTTGCCATACCAAAGTCAGCAAGTTTTACGGTGCCTTGGCGGTCGATCATGATGTTTGTTGGCTTAATGTCCAGATGGAGCACGCCATTTTCATGGGCATATTGAAGCGCCTTTGCAAGTGAAGAAACCATGTGAGCTGCTTCGGCATAGGTGAGATAACCGCCTTCAACACGAGCTAGAAGCTCTGACAGATTAAGGCCGTCAACAAACTCCATGACCAGGTAAGCGTAGTCGCCTTCAATCTCAAAATCGTGAACGGTCACAATGTTGGGATGCGCCAGCAAACAGGCTGTTCTTGCCTCTGAAAGAGCCTCGTCAACAGTAGAAGCAAGCACACCAGGTGTTTCGGAAGCACCTAAAAGCGGCATACGTTTGATTGCTACGCGCCTCTGCAAACGAGTATCCCAGCAGGTACAGACGGTGCCAAAGCCTCCATTACCCCTACGGGCAAGAACGCGATATCGATCCAGCAAAATCTCTGGCTCAGCTGCAGGAGATGCCTGCTGAGCAGAAGGTGAATGTAGATATGTAGTCTGCGTGGTCTGTGACCGCGAGTCACTCACGGCAACCTCCTGTGTTTAAAGTGTGTTTGTCGGCCGTGACTGTCTATATTCTACCGCTGAAAAGAATTTTCTTATATATCTATTGTTTTTCCATTAGAAGAAAACAAAATGTTGTAGTATTATTCCCTAGCACGCGGGTGTGGCGGAATTGGCAGACGCGTACGGTTCAGGTCCGTATGAACGCAAGTTCATGGGGGTTCAAGTCCCTTCGCCCGCACCATTTGCATTTAAAAAGCCCCTTTACGGGGCTTTTTTGTTACTTATTTGTTGTCTGCATCAAAGTCAGACCAGCCTTCTTCGTCTTCTCCAAAGAGATCCCAGTCGTCTTCAGTCTTTTTGTGGTTGAAATACATCTTTTTAGTTTTGCGCTCCAGCACAAAGGAAATAACCAAAAAGAGCAAAATTCCACCAAGTACGAGGAACAACACGCCGGTCTTATCGCCAAAAAGCCAACCAATAAAAGAGTTAATTGCGTCCATAATCCAGCTCCAGAACATGTGAAGGGTTAAGAATCCAAATACAAGTATATACTTGTAGGCTATAAGAAAAAATGCACTGCCAAAAAGTGTTGATTCAAGGAGAAGCTGCATGCTTGATATCAAATTTGTGCGCGAGAACCCTGACCTCGTAGATAAGTCTTGCGAGTCCAGGCAAAATGCTCATTGGGATCGCGAGAAATTCTTTGAGCTTGATGAGGAGCGCAGGAGCGTAATCGCTGAGGTTGAGTCTCTTCAAGCAGAGCGCAACGCTGTTTCTAAGCAGATTGGCCTTCTCATGCGTGAGGGCAAGAAGGAAGAGGCTGAGGCAGCTAAAGAGCAGGTAGCAGCTAATAAAGACCGTATCGCAGAGCTTGACCAGCGTCGCGGAGAGGTTGAGGAGGAGCTCACGGCTCTTGTCGCAGCTATTCCAAACATCCCAGACGCATCGGTTCCTTACGGTAAGGACGATTCCGATAACCCAGAGGTTCGCAAGTGGGGAGAGCCAACTCAGTTTGATTTTGAGCCAAAAGCACACTGGGATCTTGGACCTGAGCTGGGCATGATTGACTTTGATCGTGGCGTAAAGCTTGCAGGAACTCGTTTTTATCTACTTGGCGGCATGGGTGCTCGTATGGAGCGCGCGCTTATCAACTTTATGATTGATACGCACAACCAGGCAGGATTCAAAGAGTGGTGGCCACCAGTTATTACAAATCAGG
This sequence comes from uncultured Atopobium sp., assembly GCA_963518165.1. GTDB lineage: Bacteria > Actinomycetota > Coriobacteriia > Coriobacteriales > Atopobiaceae > Lancefieldella. Next base: position 18,839 of record CAUQHX010000003.1, on the reverse strand, counting down.
ATTCTCTGTTTGGTACCGGTCAGCTTCCTAAGTTTGAAGAGGATCTCTACCACGTTCAGCCTGACCTCTACCTGATTCCAACTGCTGAGGTTCAGCTCACCAATATCCACCGTGACGAGATCCTGGATGCATCTCAGCTTCCTCTGCTTTACACCGCGTTTACCCCATGCTTCCGTGAGGAGGCGGGTTCAGCTGGTCGAGATACCCGCGGCATCATTCGCGTTCACCAGTTTGACAAGGTAGAGATGGTCAAGTTTGCAAAGCCTGAGGATTCCATGAATCAGCTTGAGTCCATGGTTCAGGAAGCCGAGAAGATCCTTCAGCTTCTGGGTCTTCCTTATCATGTGGTAACTCTCTGCACTGGTGACATTGGCTTCTCTGCATGCAAGTGCTACGACATTGAGGTTTGGCTCCCAAGCTATAACGCATACAAGGAGATTTCTTCCTGCTCCAACTGCTGGGATTTCCAGGCGCGTCGTGCAAATATCCGCTATAAGGATCCAGCAGAGTTCAAGGGCACCCGTCTGGTTCATACACTTAATGGCTCTGGTCTTGCAGTTGGTCGTACTATGGCTGCAATTATGGAGAATTATCAGAATGCAGACGGCTCCGTTACCGTACCTGAGGCGCTTCGTCCTTACATGGGTGGTATCGAGGTTATTCGCCCAGAATAGTTTCTCTTTTTAATCAAAACTGATTCAATTCTTGAAATGGTCTTCTACAGAATTGTGGAGACCATTTCTTTTAGTGATTTATAGAACATATGTTCTATAAATCAGCTATACTTGTGGCTAGCAAAAGAAGAAAGAGGTGGCTATGAAAGGTTTGGAAGAGGTACAAAAAGACATTGTAGTACGGCAGTTTGTGCAGGATAGTGCAGCAGAAATTGGATTTGGTCACAAGGAGTTCTATTCAGAAATCCATATAGCATCAGAGCAACTTGCAGCTCTAAGAAAATGGATTTCAGACCAAGGCAGAGTGGGTTTAAAAGACTTAAGTCCACAAGAATATCTTGAGGTCATCATGGCAGAAACATGTATGGCTGAGGTAATGGATGAGCTTGATGAAGCCGGTATTTCTTATCAGTATTTGTATGCGAACTCTTCCGGCGAAGTAGCTTTAAGACCAGGTAGATAATAAAAAAGAGCTCCCGAAGGAGCTCCTAAGTTCAAGTGGTGCGGCGTATAGGATTCGAACCTATGACGCCCTGATTCGTAGTCAGGTCCTCTATCCAGCTGAGGTAACGCCGCGTGCAAGTAGATAGAATGCCATTTTCCAGTTAAAAATGCAAGACTAATCTTAGAAAAAGTTTTTCTTGGTAAGAAAAAAGCCCGTTGCATAAAACGCAACGGGCAGAAAATTCTGGCGGAGAGCTGGGGATTCGAACCCCAGATGGGCTTGGGGCCCATACTCGCTTAGCAGGCGAGCACCTTCGGCCTCTCGGTCAGCTCTCCAAAATGGGTGCTTGAGAATGATACCCCGAACTGGCGTCACTCACAATAAGACATTTTACAAAACATGTGAAAAATGCTCAACAACCACGTTTTTTCGGTGAGCGCGAAGTGTCTCCCAAGAAAAACGATTTGCAATTTGTACTGCGGAAAGAGGCTCGTTCTCTTTTGTGAGGCCTACGCAATAAGCAAGAAAGCCAAGAATCTCTTCTGGTGTTTTTTCTTGGGATCTAAGGACGCCAAGGTCTAGATCATGATTGCGCTTTGAAAGTCGCCTACCATCAGGCGCAACAAGTAAGGGGAGGTGAGCGTATGTGGGATGAGAAAGACCAAGCACGTCTTGCAAATAAAGCTGCCTAGGAGTTGAGGAAAGAAGATCTGATCCTCTGACCACTTCAGTTATGCCCATATCAGCATCGTCTACTACCACGGCAAGCTGATAGGCAAAGACGCCATCTGCACGCTGAACAATAAAGTCCCCGCATGATTCAGCAAGGTTTTGTGATGTAGGACCATAAACCCTATCTTCAAACGTGTAGATCGTATTAGGAACTTGTATACGTGTTGCTGGAATTTTATGGGCTGAGAGCTCATTACGCTCAGGTTGGCTGAGGTTGCGGCAAGTTCCTGCATAGACATACGTGCCATCACTTGCATGTGGAGCTTGAGCAGCATGTAAGTCTGCACGGGAGCAAAAGCAGGGATACAAGAGTCCCCGCTGCCTCAAATCTGAAAGAGCTTCTTGGTAGAGCTCTGTGCGCTTGCTTTGGTAATACGGACCTTTATCCCAAGTTAGTCCCAGCCACTGTAAATCATCAAGGAGGAGTGAGGTGTATTGAGGATTATGAGCACGAATATCCAAGTCTTCGACGCGAAGAATAAGGCTGCCATTTTGGGAACGAACACTGGCCCAAGCCATAAGAGCCGAGAAAACGTTACCCAGGTGCATTCTTCCAGAAGGAGTTGGCGCAAATCTTCCAATGCAAGGATTCATCCTTAAAGATCTCCTGCATAGATATAGGCAAATCCATAGTCTTTTGTTGATGACTTAATAGCTGCCTTATCTTTACAGGTGAGGCCTTTGTGCTGATAGAAACCAAAGTCGCAATCGTCATCAGTTGCAAGGAAGTAATGCTTAGCTCCTTGCTCTTTCATAAAGTCCAGAACGTAGGAGAAGAGCATGCCTCCAATACCTTGGCTCTTTATAGCGGGGTTAACGCAGAACAGAGTAATTTCCCATTTGGCATCGTTAGTGTTTGTGTTCCAATAATCATGAACAAGATGAGATTCGACATCACCAAAGATCTCGTAGTCTTTAAAGCGAGCTTCACTCAATAGTTTCTTAGCTTTTGCTGTTGTTTCGTTTTCTAACTTCTGCCATTTTTCAAAATCTGCTGGAGTTTCTCCGTTTGAGCAGAAAATAAGACCAAGTATTTGACCATCTTGCTTTGCGACAAAGCGATGAGTAGAAACGCCAATAAAATGGGCGATATCAATAGTTGCAAGTGAGCGACTTTCATCTTTTGATTCATCGCTGTCCAAGTACCAGACACGTTCAACGATTGATATAAGTTCTGACAAGTCAGTATCTTCAAAGGGGATTATGATTGGAGTATCGGCAGACATATGAAATAGTTCCTTTCAGGTGTTTTACAGCGGAAGATTATAGAATAGTTTCAAGTTTGTTTACATCTAGTACGTGGTGTTTCGCAGCTGATAGGCTGTAAGTGTTTCTGATAGCAAGTGTCAAACACAAAGGAGCGGCAATGGCTGAGGCCCCTATCAAACGTGCGCTAATTTCGGTAACAGACAAAACAGGTATTGTTGAATTTGCACAGGCTCTTACTAAAGAGTTTGGTGTAGAGGTAATTTCAACAGGTGGAACCGCAAAAATCCTTGAAGAGGCTGGCGTCTCCGTCATCCCTATTGAGTCTTATACCGGATTTCCAGAGATGATGGATGGCCGCGTTAAGACATTGCATCCTCGCGTCCATGGTGGTCTCTTATGTCGCAGAGATAATCCCGGTCATGTTGCAGATGCAGAGAACAATGGTATCGGCATGATTGACCTGGTCTGCGTTAACCTTTACGAGTTTGAGAAGACCGTAGCAGATCCATCAGTGACACTAGAAAATGCAATTGAGCATATTGATATCGGTGGACCTTCAATGCTCCGTTCTGCTGCAAAGAATAATGATTTTGTTACGGTTGTTGTTGATCCAGCAGATTATGGTCGTGTTCTTGATGAGATGCGTTCCAATAACGGTGCAACTACAAGGGCTTCTCGCCAGCAGCTTGCTTTGAAGGTATTTAAGACAACGGCCGCATACGATGGAGCTATCGCCGCATACCTTTCTGGTGTAGTTGAATCAGAGCAGAGTAAATTCCCAGAAACTTTGCTGGTAAAGGCAACAAAAGAGCAGGACCTTCGTTACGGAGAAAATCCTCAGCAGTCCGCAGCGTTTTACAAGATGCCTGGCGCTCCTGCACACTCTCTGGCAAATGCTCAGCAGCTTCAGGGCAAGCCTTTGTCTTACAACAACTTACTCGATACTGATGCAGCTTGGGCAGCTGTTCGTGAGTTTGATGACCCATCAGTCATTATTTTGAAGCATCAGAATCCTTGTGGTTCCGCAACAGCAGAAAATGTTGTTGAGGCATACGATCGAGCATTTGCTTGTGACCCACTTTCTGCCTTTGGCGGAATTATTGCAGTAAACAGAGAGGTTCCACTGGAGTTTGTTGAGCACTTTGCAGATATTAATAAGCAATTTGTTGAGGTTCTTATTGCACCAAGCTTTACAGAAGAGGCTCTTGAGCGTCTATCAAAGAGAACAAATCTCCGCGTCTTAGCCACAGGCGGAATCGATAGAAGCCGTGAACTTGAAATGAGGACTGTTGACGGTGGTCTGTTGGTACAAGACCTTGATCATGCGGATGAAACCGTAGAGAGCTTTGAGGTTGTCACTAAGCGTCAACCAACTCCAGAAGAGCTCAATGATTTGGTATTCGCTTGGAAAGTTTGTAAGACTGTTAAGTCAAACGCCATTTTGGTTGCAAAAGAGCAAGCTGGAATTGGCATGGGACCAGGCCAGCCAAACCGTGTTGACGCCGCTCTTCTCGCGTGCGAGCGAGCTGAAGCAGCTTGCGAACGCATGGGAATTGATTCAAAGAACCTTGTGGCTGCATCAGACGCGTTTTTCCCATTCCGAGATAACGTTGATACCTTGGCAGCTCATGGCGTAACAGCCATTATTCAGCCAGGCGGATCAGTCAGAGACGATGAGTCTATTGCTGCTTGTGATGAGTATGGTATTGCAATGGTGTTTACAGGAAAGCGACACTTTAGGCACTAATTTGCTAAGTCGGGATTAGCAGTTCATTTCATAAAAAGTTGGGGGAGGACACTGTGGACCAGGAAGAGTTAGAAGCGGCTCAGAAGTTTGAGCTTGATAATCCAGAACTTGTTTGTCGTTGGAGACTTGCTGGAGGTGTTCTCCCTCTTGATAACAGGCATTTACGTGCGCTGAGCAGACGGGTTGTTGCTCAAAAAGATGTTTCCCCGCACTTGATTGCTTGGGCTAAGCAGCACATTGAGGGAACGCTCAAAGAGGGATCGCAAGAATATCCAGATGGCGTTCTTATGATTTTGCTCGAAAGTAATGGTCAGGCCGCTATGACAGTTGGTCCTTACCAGTCTTTGGAGGAGAGCTCTGTTCTTTCTCTTGCGGGTCGCGCAAGAATTTCACAGCGAGAAGAGCAGCAAACTCATTGCGCGCCAGAAGTGCTCTGGCTCGTAAAGGACGGAAAGCTTATCGCAGGTATCTCAGAAGAAAGCGTTCGATCAGGAGCCACAAGTCTGGTGCTTGATTTGGCACAAACCCTGCATGAGCCAACTGAGTTTAATCCAGATGTTGTCGCACAGGTATTTGATGGAACTGCTGATTTTGATGAAGCCTTCCTTACTTCAGATGAGCACGGAGTCGTTTGCGCATCCGATGCTGAAGGTGAGATAGGAGAGCGTTTCTTATTTGGTTATAAGAAGCTTTGCGAGATCAAAGCGTCTAAGTAATCAAAAGAGATAGGACGCTCTAAGGTACAGGCATAAAAAAGCACTCAACGTGCAGCAAGACTTTCGTGCGTTGAGTGCTTACGTAAAAATTTGTCCAATTTTCAGACAGATGGCTGCTTGCGTACTTGAATATTTTGTCGATTTACAAAAAAGTTGCGCTTTACTGTTATGTTTATTTTGTAATTCCGCAGGTAGAAATTCCTACCTAAAAATAGGTATTTATTGGATCATATTTCTGATTTGTTTCGTTGTTTTTTTTGCGCAATAATAAAAACATTATGCGACCGCTGCCGGCCGAACTATGAAACTTGTTTCCGTAGTCACCCAGGGTCTACAGCTTTATTTTGGATCGCACAGACGCATACTGTGAGAAATCACAGATTAGGCAAGGAGAGGAAATGGCAAGAAAGTTTAAGTCCATGGACGGTAACAACGCCGCGGCTTACGTGTCGTATGCGTTTACCGAGGTAGCGGGCATTTACCCAATTACCCCATCAAGTCCAATGGCAGACTATGTTGACCAGTGGTCCGCCCAGGGTGTAAAGAACATCTTTGGTACAACCGTTAAGGTTGTCGAGATGCAGTCCGAGGCTGGCGCAGCTGGTGCTGTTCACGGTTCTCTTGGTTCAGGCGCTCTGACCACTACCTACACCGCTTCTCAGGGCCTCTTGCTCATGCTTCCAAACATGTACAAGATTGCCGGTGAGCAGCTTCCTGGTGTTTTCCACGTCAGCGCACGTACCGTTGCAACCCACGCACTGAACATCTTTGGCGATCACTCTGACGTTATGTCTGCTCGCCAGACTGGCTTTGCACTTCTCGCAGAAGGCAACGTCCAGGAGGTTATGGATCTGGCTCCTGTTGCTCACCTCGCAGCAATCAAGGGTAAGGTTCCATTTGTTAACTTCTTCGACGGCTTCCGTACTTCTCACGAGATTCAGAAGGTTGCTGTTTGGGATTACGCTGATCTGGCTGAGATGTGCGACATGGACGCTGTCCAGGCATTCCGTGATCACGCACTGAACCCAGAGCACCCATCAAGCCGTGGTTCCCACGAGAACGGCGATATCTTCTTCCAGCACCGTGAGGCATGCAACGAGGTTTATAACCAGCTGCCAGCAGTTGTTGAAGACTACATGAACCAGATCAACGCTAAGCTTGGTACTGACTACGGTCTGTTCAACTACTACGGTGCAGAAGACGCTGACCGTGTTGTTATCTGCATGGGTTCCTTCTGCGATACCCTCGAAGAGGTTATCGACTACCTGAACGCTCATGGCGAGAAGGTCGGTCTGGTTAAGGTCCGCCTCTATCGTCCATTCTCTGTAAAGCACTTTGTTGACGTTCTTCCTGAGTCCGTCAAGAAGATTGCTGTTCTCGACCGCACCAAGGAGCCAGGTTCCGTTGGTGAGCCTCTCTACGAAGACGTTGTTTCTTCCCTCTATGAGGCTGGTCTTACAGGCATTAAGGTTGTTGGCGGTCGTTACGGCCTTGGTTCCAAGGACACTCCACCATCATCTGCATTCGCAATCTTCGAGGAGCTCAAGAAGGATGCTCCTCAGCGTGAGTTCACCGTTGGTATTGTCGACGACGTTACTAACCTGTCTCTCCCAGAGGATCCTGAGGCTCCTAACACTGCAGCTGAGGGCACCATTGAGTGCAAGTTCTGGGGTATCGGCGGCGACGGTACCGTTGGTGCTAACAAGAACTCCATTAAGATTATTGGTGACCACACCGATAAATATGTTCAGGCATACTTCCAGTATGACTCCAAGAAGACCGGCGGTATCACCATCAGCCACCTGCGCTTTGGTGATCACAAGATCCGTTCTCCTTACTATGTCACCAAGGCAGACTTTGTTGCATGCCACGTTCCTGCATACATCATCAAGGGCTACAAGATGGTCCGCGACGTCAAGCCTGGCGGTACCTTCCTGGTCAACTGCCAGTGGGATGCAGAGGAGTTTGCACACCACCTGCCAGCAGAGGCAAAGCGCTACATTGCTAAGAACAACATCAATGTGTATCTGATCAATGCAATTGACCTTGCCAAGGAAATTGGTATGGGTAAGCGCACCAACACCATTCTTCAGTCCGCATTCTTTGCTCTTGCAAAGGTTCTCCCAGAGGCAGACGCACTTCAGTACATGAAGGATGCTGCAACTCACTCTTACCTGAAGAAGGGCCAGAACGTCGTCGATATGAACCACAAGGCAATCGACGCTGGTGCTACTGCATTTACTAAGATTGAGATTCCTGCTGATTGGGCTACTGCAGAGGATGCTCCAAGCACAATCACCCTTGAGGGCCGTGAGGCTCTGCTCAAGCAGGTTCGTGACATCATGACTCCAGTCTCTCGTATGGAGGGTGACGCACTTCCTGTTTCTGCATTTAAGAACCACGTTGATGGCCAGTTTGAGCTTGGCGCTGCTGCTTACGAGAAGCGCGGCATTGCTGTTGTTGTTCCTGAGTGGAACGTCGAGAAGTGCATTCAGTGTAACCAGTGCGCTTATGTCTGCCCACACGCAGTCATTCGTCCATTCGTCCTTACCGACGAAGAGGTTGCTGCTGCACCAGCACAGTCTCAGTTCAAGGATGCCGTTGGTCCTAAGGCTAAGGGCTACAAGTTTGAGATTGCAGTTTCTCAGCTCGACTGTACCGGTTGCTCCAACTGCGTCTACATCTGCCCTGCAGATGCTCTGACCATGAAGCCAATCGAGGAGCAGGAGTCCAAGCAGGAGATCTTTGACTACGCAGTCAACCACGTCTCCGAGAAGACCGAGCTTGTTGCTAACAACGTCAAGGCATCCCAGTTCAAGAAGCCTCTTCTTGAGTTCTCTGGTTCCTGCGCAGGCTGCGCTGAGACCAGCTATGGCCGCCTGGTCACTCAGCTCTTCGGCGATCGTATGTTCATCTCCAACGCAACCGGCTGCTCCTCCATTTGGGGTAACCCAGCTTCTTGCTCACCATTCACTACCGATGCAAACGGCCACGGCCCAGCATGGAACAACTCCCTCTTCGAGGACAATGCAGAGCACGGTATGGGTCTGATGCTTGGTCACCAGGCACAGCAGAAGCGTCTCCTGGAGCTTGCTCAGCAGCTTGTCGATGAGGACGGCGCATCTCAGGACCTCAAGGATGCTGCTAAGGCGTGGATTGAGTCCGTCAACGACGCAGCTCTCTCCAAGGAAGCTTCTAAGACCTTCGTAGTTGAGCTTGAGAAGTCTGATCTTCCAGCAGCTAAGGAAATTCTTGCTAACAAGAGCTTCCTCACCAAGAAGTCCTTCTGGATCTTCGGCGGCGACGGTTGGGCATACGACATCGGCTTCGGTGGCCTTGATCACGTTCTTGCTTCCGGCGAGGACATCAACGTCTTTGTCTTCGATACTGAGGTTTACTCCAACACCGGCGGTCAGTCCTCTAAGGCTTCCCGTCTTGGCCAGGTTGCACAGTTTGCTGCAGCTGGTAAGGACATCAAGCAGAAGAACCTTGCTGAGATTGCTATGACCTATGGTTACGTCTATGTTGCTCAGGTCTCCATGGGTGCAAACCTCCAGCAGACTCTGAAGGCAATCGCTGAGGCAGAGGCTTATCCAGGACCATCCCTCATCATCGGTTACTCCCCATGCGAGATGCACTCCATCAAGGGCGGCATGGCTCACGCACAGGAAGAGATGAAGAAGGCAGTCGAGACCGGCTACTGGAACCTCTATCGCTTCAACCCATCTGCACCAGCAGGTAAGAAGTTCACGCTTGACTCCAAGGCACCTAAGGGTGGCTACCAGGAGTTCCTGATGAACGAGGCTCGTTACAGCCGACTCACCCGCGAGTTCCCAGAGCACGCAGAGAAGCTCTTCAAGGAGAACGAGGAAGCCGCAATGGCTCGCTACGATCACCTTGTACGCCTCTCCGAGCTCTACGCAGCAGAGAAGAAGGAGCAGCCTGAGGAGTAAGGCAACTTACTTTCATGTAGCTTCAGCCGAGCCAGGTTATCCTGGCTCGGCTTTTTTATGCAGCATTTTTGGCGAGAGACCCTCTGTTCTTCAAGCTCTTCTCGCGAGGTGATAAACTAGAGAGACTTTGCTCACGATGGGAGTTACTGTGGCACAAAAAAAGAGCAGACTATTTCCTGTAGCTTTTCTCGCTGCTAAAGCAACGCTTGCAGCACTTAAATTGACTAACCATGAGGGCGGAACGCTGCCAGGTTTTATTGCCGAGGGCATTGATCCTGCATTTTTGGGAGACATTGCTAAGCCAGAGCAGATTGTCTTTATCACTGGCACAAACGGTAAGACAACCACCAACAACCTGCTCAACGATCTTCTCGCCGATAATGGCTATCAGACCGTTACCAATCGCGTCGGTGGCAATATTTCCAGCGGTTTTGCAAGCTCGTTTGCAAAGAACGCCACGTGGAGAGGTACCTCAAAGACCAAGCTTGCGGTTATGGAGTTTGATGAGCTCTCGGGACCTCGTATTTTCCCGTACCTGCAGCCTGATATTTTGTCCGTTACTAATCTGTTCCGCGATACGTTCTCTCGTAGTGCAACTCCAGACTATGTGTTTGACGTTATGGATAAGGGCATTCCTGCTTCAACTCATCTGATATTGAATGCAGACGACATGATTAGCTGCAGACTTGCCCCTCAGTGCACTCATCGTACGTATTACTCCATCGCAAGGCTGGCAGAAGACACTGCAGAGCCAGTAGGCATTGTTTCTGACCTTACCGCATGCCCTCAATGTGGTGGCAAGCTCAAGTGGGATTATGCACACCTCAGGCATCTTGGCCACGCAACCTGCGAAGAGTGTGGCTATACCAATCCAACGCCAGACTATGAGGTTATCTCGGTTGATCCAGAGACCGGCACGTTTGTGGTCAAGGAGCACTGCCACGAGGGTGCACCAACATATGAGTACAAGCTCAACAGCTACTCTATCGTCAATCTCTACAACTTGTTTGTGGCCATCGTAACCGCGCGTGAGATGGGTCTTGCGCCTGCAACTATCGCTGCATCTTTGCAGCGCGTTAACATTGCTTCTTCCAGGTATAACGAGATTGACTACAACGGTCGCCGTCTTATTAGCATGGCTTCAAAGGGCGAGAATGACACGGCAACCTCAGTTACTATTGATATCCTGCGTAAACAGCCAGGTGATAAGGCAATTATCATCATGATTGCCGATGCATATATGGCAAAAGCAAAGGACCAGACAGAGTACATTGGCTGGTACTACCAGACTGACTTTGAGTTCTTGCAAGATCCAAGCGTTAAGCAGGTCATTATTTACGGTGACACGTCTCTTGACCTGCAGCTTAGGCTCAGGCTTGCAGGCATTGATCCAGCTAAGACCTTTGTAGCAAACTCTCCAGAAGAGACAGCTGATTTGGTTGATCTTGACGCTTGCCAGCACGTTTTCTATGCACACGGCCTCTACAACGGCGGCATTGCTGATATCAGCAGAAACCGTATCATTGAGTGCTTGAAACAGATGGAGGCCTCCCATGAGTAATCCAGCAACTAAGATTGAGATTCTCTATCCAGAGTATGGTAACCAGGGTGGAGACAACGGAAATGCCCTCTACCTGGAGGCTTGCCTTCCAAAAGAGAACTTCGTATACACCTCTCACGCGGCAACGCCTTACTTTGTAGAGCATACGCCGTCGGCAATCATCATGGGTGGCATGACAGAAGCCCAGCAAGAGCTTATTATTTCTCGCCTTATGCCTTACAAAGATAGGCTTGCTGAGCTGGCCGATCAGGGTGTTCCCATGCTGTTTGCAGGCAATGCTTCAGAGCTTTTTGGCCAGAAAATCGTCAATCCAGACGGTTCTGAGATTAAAGGTTTGGGTCTCTTCAATTTTGTGACCACTCGCTATATGCCCCAGCGTTTCCACGACGTTCAGGTGGGAGAGTTTGATCCTGGTAATGGCAAAGAGCCGTTTACTGTTGTGGGCTTTAAGATGCAGTTCACGCTTACTGAGGGAGATAACTCTAACTGCTACTTCCTTAAGAATAAGGTTGGATTTGGCATCAATAAAGAAAGCAAGTTGGAAGGCTTCCGTCGCAAGAACGCTATTGCCACCTGGCTTATTGGTCCGCTGCTTCCGCTCAATCCGTACCTCACACGTTGGATTTTGGATATGGCGGGCGAGGAGGACACCCCTCTGGCCTTTGAGGAAGAGGCAGTTGCGGCATATCAGAAGCACGCTCGCGAGATGGTCTATCCGGGAATGCACCTGCATTACTAGATATATGTCTGCGCTGCTCATTTGCTCATGTATGCGTTTCGTCGTATCATGAACTAAGTTTTTAGAGTTAACAAGGGGATTGTTTTGCCACAGGTTTCTTCAGCTTATGCAACAAAACAGCGCGCCCAGCGCCTTGCACGTATCGGTATCATTGCGGCTCTTTATGCAGCACTTACTCTTGCAACCCTTCTCTTTTTGGGCGGTCTAGCCTGGGGTCCTGTGCAGTTCCGCATTTCAGAGGCAGTTGTTGTTCTTGCGCTCTTTACTGCTGACGCAATTCCAGGACTGACACTTGGTTGCGTCATTGCTAACCTTGCAAATATGGTTATTTCTGGCACAGGTGCATTGGGGCTGTTAGACGTAGTCTTTGGTTCCTTGGCAACTGCCCTTGGTGCATGGTTTACCTGGAAAAACAGGAAGAATGTACCACTTGCACTTCTAGGACCCGTGCTTGCAAATGCAGTAATCGTTTCTGCATATCTTCCCATTTTGCTTCAGGGCTTGGGATTCTACACAATTCCATTTACCACTATTGAGCTCGACGGCTCATATCCTCTTATGTTCTTATTTGGCTTTATTACCACAGGACTTGGAGAAGCCGTTGTTCTCTATGTGCTTGGCGCTCCATTAGCTCGTGCGCTTAAGCACTCGTCTTTACCACAGCAGCTTGCTTCTGAGGATTCTGCTACAGAATCAATGGGGAACTAGACAACCATGCAGAGACTTGCTCAGTACATACAGAGGTCAACTAGGGTAGTCCTGGTTCTTCTCGCCTGTGTATTGCTGGGCCTGCTCTCTTGGAGTGTCATGGCAGACAACCTGTTTGCCGCTCTTGTTGCTGGTGGAGGACTTGCCACGGTCATTGTTTTTGGCGGCACTACTCAGCCGGGTAACGAGCATGCTCGGTCTCAAGCAACAGAGCGAACGCTTGAGGTGGCTTCTAAGACGCTAAAAACATTACGCGGTGGATTGTCACAAGAAACAGCACCAACCATCTGCACGTTATTGCTTTCAGAAACCTCTGCTGCTGCTATCTCTATTACTGATACAGAGTACGTATTGGGTTTTGAAGGAGATATTGTAACCTCCCATATGCCTGGTTCAAAGGTAGTTGGCCCTGCAACTGAGGTTTTGGAAAGTGGCCGCATGGAGACGTTTGTCTCGGTAGACAGCCGCCAGCAGGTACTACAAAGACGAGGCGGCTTTGGCAATGGCGGCAGCTCTTTTGGCATCATTGTTCCGCTGATTGTTCAAGATCACACGGTCGGCACAATCAAACTTTATTATCGTCGCGGTATTGAAATTGATCGCACGCAGCTGGCAATCGCAGAGGGTTTGGGCGAGCTTCTCTCCACGCAGCTTTCCTCGTACGAGCTTGATCGTCAGGCAGAGTTGACCGCTCGTGCCGAGGTCAAGGCCTTGCAAGCACAGATTAATCCACACTTCTTGTTCAATACGCTTAATACCATTGCATCCCTTACGCGTACAAACCCCAATAAGGCGCGCGACCTGCTTCGCGAGTTCTCTGTGTTTTATCGCCGTACGCTTGAGAGTTCGCAGGGCGCACTTATTCCGCTTTCTCAGGAATTGACACAAACGCGCAGGTATTTGACAATTGAGAAGGCTCGTTTTGGAGAAGAACGTATCCAAGAGTCCGAGCATGTCGATGAGGGATGCGAAGACATTCAGGTTCCGTCTTTTTTGATTCAGCCTATTGTTGAGAATGCCGTGAGGCACGCCATGAAAGATGAAGGCGCGCTTCATATTGACATCCACGTCGCACGCGACGAAGATGATATTCTTATATCTGTTGCTGATGATGGTCTTGGAATGGATGAAGAGACTGTTTCTCGCTTGCTTAATGGCCAAGGTTCTACCCTGCAGGATTCTTCGGGGAGAAATGAGGGCACGGGTATTGCCATTAAGAACGTAGCTGAGCGAGTTGAGCGCTTCTACGCCGCTGGATCTGGCATGGAAATCATGTCTAAGCCAGGCCAGGGTACGTGCGTGACACTCAAGCTTGCAGGTGCGGCACTGCAGGCAACAGCATAGTAGTAGACGGTTTTGCTTAACGCTGCGTTAGGCCGTTGGGAGATGAATGACATGCGCGCCATGATTGTTGATGACGAGGCTCCAGCCCGTTCTGAGCTCAGGTTCTTGCTTGAGGAGACCGGCCGTCTCGAGGAAATCATTGAGGCCACAAGTGCAAGGGATGCTGTCGAGAAACTCATGGAGTCTCGCGTTGAGGTCATGTTCCTGGATATCTCTATGCCTAAGACAAATGGAATGCAGCTCGCAGAGGCTCTTCACAAGCTAAAAAATCCTCCTCAGATTGTATTTGTCACTGCATACAGTGAGTATGCTCTGGACGCGTTTGGCGTTAATGCCGTTGACTACTTGATGAAGCCCGTTGAGACCGAGCGTCTTGAGCAGGCCCTTGATAAGGTTGAGGAGCGTCTGCGCCCTCAGTCCCCTATGGCAACCATTGAGAGAATCCCTGTTATTAAGAGCGGAAGCAAGGTTCTTGTTCCTATTGACCAGATTCGCTTCATTGAGGCAAAAGACGATTACTCCTGCATCTACACAGAAGATGATCGCTTCTTGTCTACTATTTCCCTGCAAAAACTTGAAGAGCGCCTTGCTCCGCACGGATTCTTCCGCATTCATCGTAGCTTTATCGTGAATCTTGAGTATGTTGACGATGTTGAGGTTATCTCTGCTGGTATCCTACAGTTGACTATTCAGGGATTTGAGGAGCGTCACATTTCGGTTTCTCGCCGTCGTGTGGTTGCACTCAAGCGAGCACTGGGACTGTAGAAGCTCAAAGGGTTTCTCGCCAGGGGCTTAAAAGCGCACGTAGGAGTTAGGTATGGCACTTGTAAGGTTTGATGTAATTTCAGATACGCATGGGTATTTGTCATCTGAGTTGCTTGAAGCTCTGCAGGGTGCCAACTACATTGTGCATGCAGGGGATATCACTTCAAACGCTGATTATCAGACGCTCCAGAAGATTGCTCCGGTAAAGCTCTGCCTAGGTAATAATGACTTTTGCTACAACTATGGCCCCATGGTAAAGAAAAAGATTATTTTCTTTGCGGCCGGTTTAAAGTGGCAGGTATGCCATTATCGCGAGAGGCTTGACCTGGTTAAATGCAACATTGCTATCTGTGGTCATACGCATAAGCCTTTTGTACAGCGTGACGAGTGGACCAATACACTTGTAATGAATCCAGGAAGTCCTACCTATCCTCGCGGTCGCGAGGGCGCAACTATGGGACGCATTATTGTTGATGAAGAATCGGCCCAGGTAGTCAGTGCAGAGATTATTAGTCTGTCTTCGCTTGAGGTACTTTCTTTTTGTAAATAAGCGATGGAATCATCAGCTTAGTAAAGAGCACCAGCCATACAAGGGCAAGCGAGAAACCACCAATAACGTCGGTGGCGTAGTGTACACCCAGATAAATTCTGCTGACGCCAATCATAATGATGACCGCGGAGAAAAGACCACACCAAATCCAGCGCTGTAGTTTGTCTTTCTCGTAGTGCCAGACAAGCCAAATAAGCAGGCCATAAAAAGCCATCGAGAACATCGAGTGGCCCGAGGGGAAGCTATAGCCGGTTTCAACTACCAGTCTAAAACCATCAGGACGAGGGCGCTGGACAATAGCCTTAAAGATAAGGTCAACAATGACAACACCGCCAAGGTTAATGGAGGCAAGTCTGCCAACACTTGGACCTGGTGCAAACGCGGCAACCACAATAAGCATGACAATAACGGTGACAGGACTTGCAAGTCCAGAGAACCCCTCCATTATCTCAGTGAGAAGTGGAGTTCTAAGGTGGACAACAAAGAGCCTGTAGGCAAAGTGATCAATGCCGATGACGTCACCTTCAGAAACGTCAATCAGCAAAAAAATAAAAATTGCTGAAGAGACAAGCAGAATGATGGTAGAAAGGCTAGAACGTAGACGCTGTAGAAAGAGTCGCTTACGAACTCCTTTTAAAAGTCCTGTCTGTTGGGCATCAAGGCTTTTATCGGCCATTAGTTCTCCTTGTAATAAAAAGGCGGCACGCCGATAGACGTACCGCCGCTTAGTTCAATGATAAGCCAGCGCAGCCGCGTGGCACACAAGAACTTACAGGTTAGCGTTGAGCTCAGAAACGAGGTCAGCCTTAGGAAGGTTGCCAACCATGGTGTGAACAGGCTCACCGTTCTTGAAGAGGATGAGGGTAGGGATGGAGACGATGCGGAAACGAGTTGCAAGATCTGCCTCGTCATCAACGTTTACCTTGTAAACGTCAAGCTTGTCTGCCATCTCATTGCCAACCTCCTCGACAACTGGACCAAGAGCACGGCAAGGACCGCACCAAGATGCCCAGAAATCAACAAGAACAGGCTTGTCTGCGTTTGCAAGAACAGAATCGAACTCTGCAGTAGTAAGCTGCTGTGCCATAACGAACCTCCAGTTACACACGGCCTTTAGGCCATTTAATTTCAAGCACTTAGCAAACTTATCCCCAAATTAGAAAAGTGTATACACATAACTTTATAGACTTGCTCAAATTGTGAATTACGTGCATAGTTGGCATATAAGAAAGAGGTGCGCATGCCAAGCGAAAGATCTATGCGAAAAGAAGCCTACATGGCAAAAACAACGCACGAGTTTGGAGATTTTGCTGCTCAGGGGGTGTGTATGGCAGGCAATGCTTTTGCATCGGTTTTATTGGTAAAAGGCCAGGAAGACTTTGAAGAGGCTGAACTTTCTGCACTTAAAGCTTCTTTAGAGCATTTAGGCTATGCGCCTGAGGCATGGGCCACCTTGCTTACCACCACAAAAACAGGAGATCCTATAAATCCCCTGCTTGTCAGGCAGGCGATAAGCGCCTTTAGTCCAGATACGGTGCTCATGGTAAATGACGCAGCAGTTACATCAGTGCGTGAGGCATACGCAGATGAGCTTGGTCAGCTTACAACTGACGCCGAGAAGACCTTCTCACCCCGTGTTCTTGTTCGTGTGTGTGGAATGCGCATGGTAAATCTTGATAACTTTGCCGGAGCGCTCGAGGACCCTCGTCAGAAGCAGTTACGCTGGGCTGCTATTAAACAAGTCCCACCTTTGGGAGAACCTTATTAGTAACGATTTGTCGTATTTTTTACGAAAAACGACATTGTGACGTTTCATGAGCGTTGCGAAGATTATCCTTGAGATAGTCAAAAGAAGGAGACTGGTATGGCATCACCTACAGCACCACATATTTTGCCTACTGACGCAACACAGACTAAAGCTTGGCGTGCACTTGCAGAGCATTACGCCAGCTTAAAAGATACAAAAGCTACGTTGAAGAACTGGTTTGCAGAAGACCCTCAGCGTGTCCAGAATTTTACGTTTGAGCTTGATCAGTTCTTGATTGATCTTTCTAAAAACCTTGCCACGCAAGAGACGCTTGACCTTCTGTGTGATCTTGCAGAAGAGGTCAAACTTGAAGAGCGTAGAGACGCTATGTATGCCGGCGAGCATATTAATACTACTGAGAATCGAGCAGTTCTCCACACAGCGCTTCGTCGTCCCGCAATTGAGGCCGGCACGCTTATTGTTGACGGACAAGATGTTGTTTCTGACGTTCACCAGACGCTGAACAAGATGTATGCCTTTTGCGATCGAGTTCGCTCGGGAGAATGGAAGGGCGTTTCTGGTAAGCCTATCAAGACGGTTGTAAGCATTGGCATTGGTGGCTCTGACCTTGGTCCTGTTATGGTTTACGAGGCTTTGAAGCCTTTTGCAGACGCAGGTATTACTGCTCGCTTTGTCTCTAACATTGACCCTGTTGACCTTGGCGAGAAAACCGAGGATCTTGATCCAGAAACAACACTCTTCGTTATTGTTTCCAAGACCTTTACTACGCTTGAGACTCTTACCAATGCCCGTTGTGCCCGCACATGGCTTTTGGAAAAGCTTGCTGAGCAGGGCGTTATTGATGGCTCAGACGCTCAGAAAGCAGAGGCTATTCGTAAGCATTTTGTTGCTGTCTCTACTGCACTTGATCTGGTAGAAGACTTTGGCATTGACCCAGAGAATGCCTTTGGTTTCTGGAACTGGGTTGGCGGCCGTTATTCGGTTGATTCTGCAGTTGGTCTTGTGCTGGCTATCGTTTTTGGTCCACAGCGCTTTGCAGAATTCCTCAGTGGCTTTAATACAGTTGATGAATACTTCAAGAACACTCCATTGAGGCAAAATGTTGTTGCTCTCATGGGTCTCTTAAACGTTTGGTACGTTAATTTCTTTGGCGCAGCATCTCACGCCGTTCTTCCATATAGTCAGTACCTGCATAGATTCCCTGCATATCTCCAGCAGCTCACCATGGAATCCAACGGTAAGTCTACTCGTTGGGATGGTACGGCGGTTACTTCAAAGACAGGCGAAATCTTCTGGGGAGAGGCTGGAACTAATGGTCAACATGCGTTCTACCAGCTTATCCATCAGGGAACCCAGATTATTCCTGCTGACTTTATTGCGTTTGTAAATACTGCCTTTGCCACCAAAGATGCAGACCTAGACGTCCATGAACTCTTCCTCTCCAATTTCTTTGCGCAGACTAAAGCGCTTGCTTTTGGTAAGACTGCTGATGAGGTCCGTGCTGAGGGAACACCAGAGTGGATGGTTTCTGCACGCGTCTTTGAAGGAAATAGACCAACTACTTCTATCTTTGGTAAAGAGCTTAATCCTCGTGCTATTGGTACGCTTATTGCACTCTACGAGCACATTACCTTTGTTGAAGGTGTTGTGTGGGGCATTGATTCCTTTGATCAGTGGGGCGTAGAGCTTGGTAAACAGCTTGCAAAGCAGATTTTCCCTGCAATTCATAACGATGAAGAGTTGGCAAAACAAGACGCTTCCACTCAGTCTCTTGTTGATTTCTATCGCAGAAACAGAACATAACACGTTACGTAACATAAAATTATTTTTTATCTCATGTTAAGAAGGTCATCTTGTATGGCCTTCTTTTTTATTCGAGGCTTTAGCCTGTTGAGCGCGAGAAGCGCGCGAAACACAAAACCACCCGC
>CAUQHX010000002.1:0-191931 GCA_963518165.1 uncultured Atopobium sp. | reverse complement strand
ATACGCATAAAAAGCCTCCCATTTCTTATGTCCAAGAAATGGGAGGCAGTTCATTGAGAAGAGGCTTTACTGTGCGTAAAAGCGCTGGCTAATAGCGTCAATTAGCCAATGATGGTCATTACGATAGGGATGACAATCGCAAAGAGCACCGTTGAAGTTGCAACAACGTTAGTTGCAAATTTAACGTCGGCCTTGCCCTCGTTTGCCAGAATTGGCAGGACGGTCAGTGCTGGAACTGCAGCCTGGATGATAAACGTTCTCGTTTCAAGTACGTTCTGTGTACCAAATACGCCGGTAAACGCCGTGATTACACCGACCATAATAAGTGGGGCAATGACAAATTTACCAATGAGCGTGATTGCCGTGTCGCGGTCAATTCGAATGCTCGAGAGTCCCGTCTCCTGCAAAATAATGCCAATGTAAATCAGCGAAAGTGGCGTTACCAGATTGCCTAAATAGGTAAGACCAGTATTCAGGACTGCTGGAACAGGGATGTTGAACACGAGAAAAACGAGGGCTACCAAGAAACCAAGCAATGGTGGTGGTAACAACTTGCTGATGTTGAATTTGTGCTCAGCTGCATTGTCCTTCTCGCCATCATTTTCTGTTGGCAGTGGATCACCGTAAATGAAGAAGATTCCAATTGCCCAGGTAGAAATGGTGTTCATGATGTAGTACACCAAGAAGTACGGTACGGCGTGCTCGCCAAAAAGCGCAAGATTAAGAGGCATACCAATGAAGATGGTGTTGGCATTTGCAAAGGTATTGAGCATCAAGCCTCGGCGACCTGGCTGGACGCGGAAAACGTTGATAACCAAAAATCCTGCAGCATAAGACAAAGCAAAGCTAATCGCTGCAATAAGCACCGAGGGACCAAGTTGGAGTAGCTGGTTGAGGGACAAGTTTCTTAGGACCGCTACAAAAATTGATGCAGGAAGTGCCACATTCATGATGAGTTTTGATGCCTGACCAGCAAATGTTTCATTGAGCCAGTTAATCTTCCTAAGAATATAACCAAGCACAATAATCAAAATGATGGGCAGTACATTTTGTAGCGATGTCAAAAAGACAGACATGTTAGGCCTCTAGCTCTTTGTAGACAGGGAACCACTTGAGGGCGTCAACTGCCTCTTTTGCATCGGCGATTGGCTCGCGGTTTAGGCCCTGCTTGATTGCTTCCTCTGCAACGCCGACGGCAATACGCTCGGAGAACTCGGTAATCTTGGAGACTGGAGGAAGAATTGCAGCTCCAGGCTTTGTGGTGTCGACGATTCCGCCAAGCGAGTGGGCTGCCAGGGAAATCATCTGGTCTGTGAGTAGGCGAGCCTTTGATGCAAGAACACCTAGGCCAAGACCAGGGTAAATCAGAGCGTTGTTTGCTTGGCCAATCTGGTAGGTTACACCGTTCAGCTCCACGTCATCGGATGGAACGCCGCAGGCCACAAGTGCGCGACCATCAGTCCAGGTCAGCAGGTCCTGAGCGGTTGCCTCCGCAAGCTTAGTTGGGTTGGACAGAGGAAAGACCATGGGGCGCTCACAATGAGCTGCCATTTCACGGATAATCTCCTCGGTGAAGGCACCATGAACGGTAGAGGTACCGACCATGATTGTTGGGTGGACCGTCTTCACGACCGCTGCCAGGTTGGTGAGCTCATCAGCGTTTGCAAACTCAGAGCG
Organism: uncultured Atopobium sp.; assembly: GCA_963518165.1. Classification (GTDB taxonomy): domain Bacteria; phylum Actinomycetota; class Coriobacteriia; order Coriobacteriales; family Atopobiaceae; genus Lancefieldella. Next base: position 190,254 of record CAUQHX010000002.1, on the reverse strand, counting down.
CTTGCGAGCAAATGGCTTCTGCTGTGGGGTGAGGTTGTCCATGTCGTCAAAGAGCAGGCCCTGGCGATCTACCAGGTAGAAACGCTTGCGGGCCTCTTCGCGATCCATTCCCTGGTCCACAAACTCCTGCAGCACACGCTCAGCAATGCCGCAACCAGCAGTTCCTGCACCAAAGCAGAGATATACCTGGTCGACGAGTTTCTCGCCAGAAATGTTGAGGCCACCGAGGATGCCTGCGAGGGTGACAATGCCGGTGCCCTCGACGTCGTCGTTGAAGACGGGGTAGGTGTTCTTGTAACGGTCCAGGATTGCCGCGGCGTGCGAGCGGCCGAAGTCCTCAAAGTGCAGGTAGAGGTTAGGGAAGAGCTTCTCGACGGTGGTCACAAAGTTGTCAATGAAGGCGTTGTAGCGATCCTCGTCGACACGCTTGTGGCGCTCACCCAGGTACAGCGGATCATCGAGCAGCTCCTGGCGATTGGTACCGGCGTCGATGACAACAGGCATGATACGGTTTGGATCAACGCCAGCTGCGGCGGTGTAAACCATGAGCTTACCGACGGAAATCTCGACACCGTTGGTACCCCAGTCGCCGATGCCCAAAATGGCCTCTGCGTCGGTAACAACGATCAGGTCGATGTCTCTACCTGCAGCTGCGTTCTTCAGTGAGGTTTCAAGGTCCTCAGGGTGATCGGTGGACAGGAAGCATGCATACTGCGAGTCAACGTAACGCTGGGAGTACTGCTCAATGTCAGGTGCGATTGTTGGATCGTAGACGATAGGCATGAACTCTTCGATATGCTTTGAGAACAGGTTGTAGAACAGCGTGCGGTTTTCGGAGAAAAGCCTCATCAGGTAGTGGCGCTTTGTCTCGAGGTCAGGGTACTGCTGGAAGAGCACGTATGCCTGCTCTGCCTGCTCCTCGATAGTTTGGATGTTTGGAGGAAGAAGGCCTACCAGGTCATATTTCTGTCGCTCCTCCAGCGTGAAAGCGGTTCCTTTGTTCAAAAATGGATCGTTCAGTAGTTCAAAACCCGTCTTCATGATGCCTCCTTAGTGCATCGATTTACTTTAGAGCTCAAAACTCAGCACAAAAGTCAACGTGGAAATCAGTGTAGAAGCACTTAACACATGAGACCCGGCGCTTGAATACATGAGGTTCCAACGAACTAGCATCCACGAAACAAGCGTAAGAGCAATTTGTGCGAATAGGAGATTTGCTCTATCTGGAATAACATTACCCGTTTTCTGTTATGTATTACTGAGATTTCAGAGAATTACGTTTTAATTTCTGCAACGACATTTCATATTGAGCATATATGTTTACCTGCTCATACGTTAATCGCTGCGGGTGCATTAGAGGTGGCATGTTACAGGCGAGTACGTTATAGGTCGAATTGCTGATGAACAGATGATATGTAGTCACAAGGGATCTGATGTTCCAACAAAATTTGACGAGCTGTTTGGTAGAAGCGCTTGAAATTGCGTGGCAAAGCTGCGCCAGGGGTGCAAATTACGAGCCAAATCAACACTGGGGCCGTACAAATTTCAGCCAACTGCGGTTTTGTTAAGCACTTAGGGCGCAAGTGGTAAAAAATGCGTTTAGTTGGAATATGCAGTGGCGACTGATTTTTATGCAAGCAGTTTACCTGCGGTTTTTCGTTGGACAAAAATTGCAAAATCTGGATACTTTTTGCCACCTGCGCAAACGTGAGGCAGAAAATCACGTGATTGCGATTTGACTTCCAACTAAACGGATTTTTTACCCAAAAGAGGGGGTCGAATTTTGTGGGCTGAAATCTTGATACAAAACTCCGTATAAACAAGGTGGAATATGCAATTTTTTTAGGTGATTGGATGTTGCGTCGGTGCATAAATAGCGGTCAGCCCTCAAAGCGATGTTATTTCACTACAACAGCGCCTTCGGGAAGCGCAATATCCGCATCGGTTGCAATTAAGAGGTTGTTACCTGGCGTTTTGGGAGTATCGGGCCATTCGGGCACATACGCGACGTGCGCAAACTTCTGTGCAAACACGCCTGCAACCTGCGACAGTAGCGCAGATCCACGGCCTTCGAGCGGGCAACGAACATCGGCTAGATACACCCCGCCGCTTGCAAGCTTTTCCTTAACCACTTGCGCGCCAACCGCTGTTCCCAGAGGTCCAAGCGATTTGCGGCCCGCAAACACCTCGTTTACCAGCACGTCAATACTGCCGGAATCTGCATCCTGCAGGACCTTCCATGCATCGTCTTCGATAACGTGCAGCTCGCTTAAAGCTGCAGCTTGAGCTTCGTCCAAAAAGAAATGCTCGCGCGCAAGTGAAACGATCTTCGGATCAATTTCAATCGCATCAATAACGCCGCCTGTCATGTGCGTAGCCAGGTACTTTGGTAGCGAGAAACCTCCGCCCCCCATAACCATAACGTGTCCATGCTGGGCCACCTGCTGGATAAGCTGCGACATCATGCGGTGATAGTGAACGCAGAGTTCAAAGCGCAACCCAGGCGCTATGTAGCTCACGGACTGGAACGTACCGTTAACGTTGAGCAATCTAATGGGCGTACCGTCGGCGTCCTCGGAGTCAAAAATCATCGTGAGGCCAAATTTGGTGCGCGTCACAAAAACGCCTCGAGCGCGCAGAATTAACAGAAATAGCTGGTAAATGCCAATAATGACAAGCCCCGCTACGGTCGACCAGATAAAAAATGTCCAAAAATCATGTAAGACCATGTTAATTCCTTGTTAGTAAGGTTTCCCTCGGTTATACTAGCCGATACGGCGTTTTTTCTGAACGCTTTTACAGGAAAAGATTTTCTGGGGGTTTGTATGATTTTAGGACTTGGTATTCCTGAGCTTCTGATTATTGTTGTCATTGTTATGGTCCTCTTTGGACCTAAGAACCTTCCAAAGCTCGGCAAGGCTGTCGGCGAGACCGTCAAGAGCGTTCGTGAGGGCATGGAGTCTGAGACCAAGGAAGAAGCCAAGGAGCCAGAGGCTGAGCTCGTTGAGGACGAAGAGTCCAAAAAGGCTGAGTAGCCCCATCTCACGCGTATAGACCGACTGACCCATCAACAGAAAGAACACGATGGACACTACTAAAGAGATTGTACTTACCCCAGAAGGCCGTCAGAAGCTTGTCGATGAGCTGGCTTATCGTGAGGGCGAGAAACACGACGAGATTGTTGAGCGCATCAAAGAGGCTCGTGGTTTTGGTGACCTTTCCGAGAACTCTGAGTATGACGCTGCAAAAGAAGAGCAGTCTCACAACGAGTCCCGCATCAACGAGATTCGCCAGATTCTTTCCGTCGCAAAGGTTGTCGAGGGCGGCAGCAAGCGCAATGTAACCGTTGCAATTGGTACAACCGTTGAACTTGCTGATGCAAAAGGCAAGACAACTAAGTATGTAATTGTTGGTACTACTGAGACTAACTCCCTTGAGCACAAGATCTCTAACGAGTCCCCAGCTGGCGAGGCTCTTATTGGTCACAAGAAGGGCGACGAGGTTGAGTTCACCACGCCAAATGGCAAGGTGAAGAAGTACACCATTACCTCTATTACTCGCTAGACTGGCACAAAAGATTTTTGGTCGCCCCGTGTCTGTCTGGCGCGGGGCGTTTTTACGTGGAGGATACATGTCCGAAGTAGAGAACAACATCGCTGGTAGCTCGGCCGCCGAGAACGCTGCCGCCACCGGTGCAGAGAACGCCGCCGCAACCGCCGCCGACGCAACTGAGGCCACCCCAGAGGCTTCCATCAACGACGAGCGCGCGCAGCGCAAGGCCCGTCGCCAGGCACTGCTTGACGCCGGCATTGACCCATACCCAATCAAATCCACCGTCACCGCTCACGTCGCTGAGCTGGAGGAACGCTACGCTGACCTCGAGGACGGCCAGACTGGCGAGGAAGTCTATTCCGTGGCTGGCCGCGTCCGCGCCATCCGCAACCAGGGCAAGATCGCGTTTGTCGTGGTAGAGGACTATACCGGCCAGATTCAGCTCTTCTGCCGCATCAATGACCTTGACGAGAAGAACTGGGAGCTCCTGGGTCTTCTCGACCTTGGCGACATCATAGGCGCAACCGGCGCTATCATGCGCACGCGCCGCGGCCAGCTTTCCCTGGCAGTCACCTCGCTGGAGGTCCTCTCCAAGTCGCTGCGCCCTCTGCCCGAGAAGTTCCACGGCCTCACCGACCGCGAGGTCCGTTATCGCCAGCGCTACGTTGACCTCATCATGAACCCCGAGGTCCGCGACGTATTCCGCAAGCGCTCACAGATCATCTCCATCATCCGCCAGTTCATGGAGGCGGACGGCTACATGGAGGTTGAGACCCCTGTTCTTCAGGAGATTCTTGGCGGTGCCAACGCAAAGCCGTTCATCACGCACTACAATGCGCTGAACACCGAGAACTACCTGCGCATTGCAACCGAGCTCCCGCTGAAGCGCCTGCTTGTTGGCGGACTTGAGCGCGTCTACGAGCTTGGTCGCCAGTTCAGAAACGAGGGCACCGACCTCACGCACAACCCAGAGTTCACTTCTATGGAGGCATACGCCGCCTACTCTGACCTGGCCGGCATGCGTGAGCTGTCTCAGAACCTCTTCCAGGAGATTGCTCGCAAGGCCTGCGGCTGTGAGGAGGGCCACGAGGTCATCACCTACCAGGGTACCGAGGTTGACCTCTCCGGCAACTGGCGCGTTGCATCTCTGGCAGAGATCGCATCCGAGGTCACTGGCGAGGAGCTCTCCATTGACACTCCTGTCGAGAAACTCCGCGCAGTCCTGGACCGCTACGAGATTGAGTGGAACCCAGAGTGGCAGGCCGGCAAGCTGCTGTTTGAGATTTACGACGAGCTTGGCGAGAAGAGCATCGTAAACCCAACCTTTGTCTGCGATTATCCTGCAGAGGTTTCTCCGCTCACCAAGCGCAAGGCAGATGATCCTCGTCTGACCGACCGCTTTGAGCTCATTATCTGCGGCGCAGAGTACGCAAACGCATACTCCGAGCTCAACGACCCTGTTGACCAGGAAGAGCGCTTTGCTGCCCAGATGGAGGCTAAGCGCCAGGGCGACGAAGAGGCCATGGAGTACGATTACGACTTCATCCGCGCACTTGAGTACGGCATGCCACCTGCGGGCGGCATCGGCTACGGCATCGACCGCATGATGATGCTCTTCTGCGATCAGCCTTCTATCCGTGACGTTCTTCTCTTCCCACAGCTCAAGCCCGAGAAGCGCTAAGAGCTTGGAAGCTTAGCTGCCCCACGCAGCACACAAACACATCAGCCCGGTATCTGCTCGTTGCAGGTACCGGGCTTTTTGTGTGCCGCGGAGTTGCGACAGAGCTGTGGCGGTTGCGGCAGCACGGGTTTCTCGCCAGGTGTTTGTGTGGTTCGTACGGAGGAGAAAAATCCAACGCGAGTCGTATGTTTGCAGAGCCTTCTGATGGGTATAACTCAAAAATATATAGAGAGTTTTGAGAGGTTTCAGCACATGTTTGATAAATTCACTGACAGAGCGCGTAAAGTCATGAGCTTGGCTCAGGACGAGGCTCGCGGTCTTGGCCAGATGTATGTTGGTACCGAGCACCTGCTACTTGCTCTCATCAAAGAGGGGGAGGGCATTGCTGCTCAGGCTCTGGCTAAGCTAGAGGTTTCGTATGACGAGGCCCTGGCAACTGTAAAAGAGCTCACCACGGGCGCAGGAGACCCTATTCCTGGCGGTCACATTCCGTTTACTCCTCGCGCAAAACGCGTGCTAGAGGACGCGTACAGAGAAACTATGACCCACGGTCAGAGCTATATTGCAACAGAACACCTGCTCTTGGGCATTGTGTCCGAGGGTAATGGTCGCGCTATGGATGCCCTGCGTACTATGGGTGTCTCGGGCGACGCCGTAAGAAACGCTGTTGATGAGCTGGTTGCTCAGACTCCAGAAGATGCACCAGCCGGTCCTCGTATGGCAGAGCCTCGCATTGAGGGTGGCATCTTTGGTATGCCTGTTGGCGCTGGTCAGATGCGTCCTAACGCAAACGATGACGCTTCCATGCTGGAGCAGTTTGGTCGCAATCTTACCAAACTTGCCGCAGATAAAAAGCTTGACCCCGTTATTGGTCGAGACCGCGAGATTGAGCGCGTCATGCAGGTTCTTGCCCGCCGCCAGAAGAACAACCCACTTATCCTGGGAGATCCTGGCGTTGGCAAGACCGCCATTGTCGAGGGCTTGGCTCAGCTCATTGCATTCGGCAACGTCCCTGATATCCTGCGCGGAAAGCAGGTCTGGACGCTTGACCTGGCAAGCCTGGTAGCTGGTTCCAAGTATCGCGGTGAGTTTGAGGACCGCATGAAGAAGGTTGTTGCTGAGCTGGAGAAATCCAAGAATGACATCCTCTTCATTGACGAGATTCACACCGTCATTGGTGCAGGCTCCGCAGAAGGCTCCATCGACGCCGCGTCCATCTTGAAGCCACCGCTGTCTCGTGGAGAAATCCAGGTCATCGGTGCAACTACGGCAGAAGAGTACCGTAAACATGTCGAGAAGGACGCTGCATTTGAGAGGCGTTTCCAGCCTGTCAACATCGGCGAGCCAAACAACGACGACACCATTTCTATCATCCACGGCCTTCAGGACCGCTACGAGAAGCACCATCACGTCCACTACACCGAGGCTGCTATCAAGGCTGCCGTTGCACTTTCGAGCCGCTACATCCAGGACCGTTTCCTGCCAGATAAGGCAATTGACGTTCTTGATGAGGCTGGCGCTCGCGCACGCATCCACAAGATGAGCCTTCCACCAGAGATTGCTCAGGTAGACGCAGATCTTCTTCGCGTTCGTACCCAGAAGTCTGAGGCTGCAAGCGCTCAGGAGTTTGAGCAGGCAGCTCGCCTGCGTGACCAGGAGAAGTCTCTGGTAGCAGAGAGGGATCGCCTGGAGACTGAGTGGCGTGAGCAGCTGGACAAGAATGTTGTCACCGTTGACGAGGACGATATTGCAAAGGTTGTCTCTGGTATCACCGGCGTTCCTGTTTCCAACCTTACCGAGACCGAGGCTTCAAGGCTGCTTCGTACAGAAGACATCCTTCACCAGCGCGTTGTTGGTCAGGACGAGGCTGTTGTTAAGGTTGCAAAGGCAATCCGTAGAAGCCGTAGTCCTCTTAAAGACCCAAAGCGTCCTGGCGGTTCCTTCATCTTCCTGGGCCCTTCCGGCGTAGGTAAGACTGAGCTTGCAAAGGCCCTGGCAGAGTTCCTGTTTGGCTCCGAAGACGCCCTGCTTTCTTATGACATGTCCGAGTACATGGAGCGACACACCGTAGCTAAGCTGGTTGGTGCTCCTCCAGGATACGTAGGCTACGATGAGGGTGGAGAGCTCACCAAGGCTGTTCGCCGTCGTCCATACTCTGTCCTGCTCTTTGATGAGATTGAGAAGGCACATCCAGACGTCTTCAACATCTTGCTGCAGATTCTGGACGAGGGTCGCTTGACTGACGGTCAAGGTCGTCACGTGGACTTCTCTAACACGGTTGTCATCATGACATCCAACATTGGCGCTCGCGAGATTGCCCGCACCAATACCATGGGCTTCTCGTCAGAGGGTTCTAAGGGACTCTCCGACAAAGAGATTACCAGCCGCGTTATGTCCGAGCTCAAGCGTGGATTCCGCCCAGAGTTCTTGAACCGCGTGGACGAGATTGTTGTCTTCAAGTCGCTCTCCACCGAGCAACTTCGTGGCATTGTTGACCTCATGGTTCTTGAACTGCGCGATCGCCTGATTGCCAACGGCATGTCCATTGAGCTCACCGAAGCCGCAAAGGACCTGATTGCCAAAGACGGAACCGACCCTGTCTACGGTGCTCGTCCGCTGCGTCGCACCATTCAGTCGATGATTGAAGACCCACTGTCTGAGGAGCTTCTCTCTGGTCAGTGGACCGCAGGCGACATTGTTGCTGTTGATGTTGACGCTGAGGGTAAAAAGCTTGTGTTCACCAAGACTACGGGCGTCATTCCTGAGCCTCGCAAGAAAGAGACCATGGCGCAGCTTGACCAGATGGATGTCAGCATGGGACCATCCTCGCTGCCACAGGGTAGCGCAGGCGGTTCGTCCGACCTGATGTCCTCCGCCGAGTAAGACACTCCGACCCGAGGTTCTGCCTCGGGTCTTTTTGTATCGCAGCTAATGCACGCAGTTCGTCTGGTGAGAAACCCGTCAAAGATCCGCTGAGACACCCAACACGAGGCCCGGCGAGAAACCCTGGCGAGAAACCCGTCTTCTCCAAACCGTCACTACACGCGCCGGCAACAAAACCGTATACTTGAAATGTTGAAACAAATTGAAGCCGTAAACGTACCAGATCGCAAAACGCAGCCTGTAAGCTGCAAGTAATTGAGGGGGAGCCATGGAGCCAATGCAACTTGATCCAAGCGCAACAGAAAACGAGGACCGCATTGCCACAGCTCTGAAGATGACTGCCCCTGGCACGGCGCTCCGCGTTGCACTGGATATGATTATTGCAGGTCGTCTTGGTGCCCTCATTTGTGTGGGAGATACAGAAAACGTCCTTGCTGCGGGCGGAGATGGTTTCAAACTTGATGTTTCCTTCACGGCAAACCGACTGTTTGAGCTCTGCAAGATGGACGGCGCTGTGGTGGTGGATAAAGACCTCACCAGAATTCTGCGCGCCAACTTCCACCTCAATCCTGACGCAACGCTTCCAACTGCAGAAACAGGCACTCGTCACCGTACCGCTGCTCGCATGAGCTTGCTCACCAAGGCAATTGTGATTGCAGTGTCTTCTCGCCGTTCGTTGATTACGGTCTACGTTGATGGCCACGTTATTCCTCTGAAGTCGGTACCAGCCATTATGTCTACCGTCAACCAGCTTTCGGTTGCTATGCAAAATACGCGCCAGCAGCTTGATCGCGCGCTTTTGCGTCTGACCGCACTTGAGCTTGATAACTACGTCACTCTGGGCGATGTAGCAGGTATTTTCTACCTCTTTGAGGTTCTTTTTAGCGCTGCCGACCAGCTTGATGCTTGCCTTTTGGAGCTGGGTAGCGAGGGCAAAACTACCGCTATGCAGCGCGAGGAATATTTGGGCGGTATCGACGAGGCTTATAACCTGATGATTCGCGATTACGCTGTAGATTCTTCCACTGAAGAGGCGCGCGCCATTCGCCGCCGCTTCCACGAGACGGCAAACACCGAGCTCCGTTCTGCAGAAAGTGTTGGCCAGATTCTGGGCTACTCCGATGGCCGCGGAGAAGATGCGTCCATGGAGCCTCTGGGCCTGCGCACGCTTTCCCGCGTTCACGTGGTCAACGATGAGATTGCGGCCAGAATTGTTGACGCCTACGATAACCTGCAGCAGCTGCTCCACGTTGCAGAAAACGATACGTCTAGCCTTAAATCTCTGGGTGTCGAGAACCCCGGTGCACTTGCTAACAGTCTCCGCAGAATGTGGGGTAAGTCAGAATAATGGCTGCAAGCAGCACTTGTGCAAAGGTCGTGTCAAAGCCACGCCCTTCTCGCCTCACGACACATGGAGCAAAAGCCGATACCGTTGCCGTCATTGTGGCCGGCGGCATTGGCGAGCGCTTTGGATATCCTGACGGCAAGCAGTTTATTTCTGTCTGTGGCCTTCCGCTGATGAGCTGGTCAATCCTTGCGTTTGATCACGCACCCAGCGTGGCTCATATTGTGATTGCTTGCTCTGACGAGAAACGAGCTGCAGTTCAAGAGGGTGTTTTGGGCAAGCTTGTACTCCACAAGCCTGTTCACTTTGCTACCTCTGGTGCTACCAGGCAGGAATCGGTTTACAACGCGCTCCAGGTAGTGCCTGCCGGATATGATTTTGTTTCTGTTCATGATGCGGTCCGTCCGCTCATTGAGGTAGAGACAATTGAGCAGGTCATTGGTATGGTTCGCAAGTCTCCTAAGATTGCGGGAGCAATTTTGGCTCACCGAGCAACTGACACGTTGAAGCGCGTAGATGGTGCAACCATCGTAGATACACCTGACCGCTCAACTTTCTGGGCTGCTCAGACCCCTCAGGTGTTCAAGACGCGCACGCTCCTTGAAGCTCACGAAGTAGCTCGTCAGGAGGGCTACCAGGGAACCGATGACTCGTCGTTAGTTGAGCGACTTGGTCTTACGGTGTTGTGCGTTGAGTCGCAACGAGAAAACGTGAAGGTCACGTACCCGTCTGACCTTGCAATTGTTGAAGCTACGCTCAGCCGACGCCTGGTAGAAGGCGCAACCGGAAGCGGGGCTGTAGAGTGAGCATACCAGAGCTTAAAATTGGCCACGGATACGATGTTCATCGCCTGGTGGAGGGTAGAGATCTTATCTTAGGTGGCATCAAAATTGACCACACCAAGGGTCTTCTCGGCCACTCCGATGCTGACGTTTTGGCTCATGCACTCATGGACGCCCTGCTAGGAGCTGTGCGCGCTGGCGACATTGGCCAGCTTTTCCCAGATACAGACCCTGCGTATGAGGGTGCTGATTCTATGGTGCTTCTGTCCCATGTTATGCAGCTTGTTCGTAATGAGGGCTTTGAGCTTCTGGACTGTGATTGCACCGTTGCGGCTCAAGCACCTAAGCTGCTTCCTCATCGCGACGCTATGAGAAACCGCATGGCGGAGGTCATGGGCGTTATGTCAGATAAAGTTGGCGTAAAAGCAACCACCACCGAAGGCCTTGGCTTTGTGGGCACTCAAGAAGGTATTGCTGCCTGGGCGGTTGTGCTGCTGGGACGTAGCGCGCAATAAATTACAGCTCAACGATATGATCGGCTGCCTCCACCACTTTAGGGTCATGAGATATGAGCAGTATTATGTGGTCTTGTTTGACCTTCTTTAGAAGAGTAAGCAGGACATCAACACTTTTTTGATCTAATGCAGAAGTGGGCTCGTCAAGCAACATAACACTAGGCTTCATAAGCATCATGCGGATAATTGCAATCTTTTGCTTTTCTCCACCAGAGATAGCAGAGCTTCGATCACCCAGGCGTACGTCAAGATTTTGATCGTCACCAAGCAGCAATTTTTCCAAATTGAATAGCTTGATATAGCTGATTATCTCTTCATCTGTTGGTTGGTTTTTGCACAGCAGTGTCAGATTATTTCTTACCGTATCGTCAACAATGCTTGGCTCTTGCTCGGTAAATCCAAGCGTATTTTTTCGAAGTTCATACTGATTAATTTGAGCTAGCAAGTCCTCATTTATAGCAATACTGCCTGATAGGTGAGAAGACCACTCTCCGTTAATGAGCTTCAGAAATGTTGATTTGCCTGTACCGTTTCCACCGGTAATGGCGTATATATTTCCTTTTGCAAAACTACAAGACAAGTTGTCCATCAGTACTTTATTTGTATGTGGATAAGAGAAAGACACATTTGTGCAGGTAATTTGATTGACATCGTCTGATGGAATGATGTTTCCAACGGATTCTTGAGGTAGATCAAGAATCTGCTCAATTCGATTAAGGCTTACCGTAATGCTCTGATAAGCCATACCAAATTCCATAAGAAGCGTAATAGAACCTAAGAGCGATACAAAATAGCTTGAAATAGTTGCAATATAGCCAGGCTGCAGTGCTCCAAGGAAAATTTGATATGCACAGGTAATAAAGACAATGGCTTGGAATACGGCAATCACAGCATTGTTTAATTCTTGTACTCCAAACTCAAGCTTGTACTGCTCATGAATGGCACTACGAAGCTTCTGATTGACGGCATAGTGCTGATTAAAGAAACGCTCAAAGAGGGAATGACGCCTGATGAAATCTACGTCTGTGAATTGGGAGAGCTCAATAGATCCATACTGAGACCTCAGCTCTTTAGATTCTTTATATCTTTTATAGGCCGAAGCTTGGATTTGCTTATAGATAATAAAACTCACCAATAACAGAACAGCTGTTACAAGAGCGGTTAATGGGTTCAAATATAAGATAATTGCAAGCGTGCCTAAGACGGAGACCGTAGTTGTTGCAAAGCTCACGCATTGTGTAAGTATAAACATTGAAACGTCATTAGCGTCGTTATTTACTGTCTGGCGGTAATGTCCAGAATCATATGACGAGAAAAACGATGAATCAGCGTGTTGAATCTTGTCAATCAGCTGTCGCTCAATGGTAAACGCGGAGTCAATTTGCAATTGACAATAGCGTGTTTTAGCAAGATAGGAACAGCCGGCAATAAGGATTCCTAGTGCGGCAACCATGGCGCAATAGAAAAGTATTTCACTCCAAGTTGTTCCTGAAATAAAAAGATTAATTACAAATCCAACAAGAAGAGGTTGGATCACCATAAGCGCAGTGACAAAGAATGACAGAAAGAGAAAAATCGCAAGACTGCCTTTATCCAGAATGGTAGATATACAGTAGCGGATGATGTTAAAAAACTTACTCATTCGAATCACCTTCTGAAGTTTGTAAGAGTAAGATTTCTTCTGTCTTCTAGCTCTTTGTAGTTTTGATTCAAATATAAATTCTTTAAATTTTTTGTTCATCAAGTTTAATAAAACAAAAAAAACAATCCAGTACTAATCCGCGAACGGTTACAAAATTGAATCTTGATTAGTAGGGTATGGAACTTAAAGGTTTTCCATAAACCGTTTATACTTACACCAATACACAATGGTTGCAAGGAGTATGCATGCTTGTCTATAACACTCAGACGCATAAAAAAGAAGAGTTCAAGCCAATCGACGAGGGTAAAATCCGCATGTACGTGTGCGGACCTACGGTTTACGATCAGATTCACATCGGAAACGCCCGTACCTTCCTCTCGTTTGACGTTATTCGCCGTTATCTGATGCACAAGGGTTATGAGGTCACTTTTGCTCAGAACCTGACTGACGTTGACGACAAGATTATTCAGCGCGCCATTGAGCAGGGAAGGACTGCTCAAGAGGTTTCTGAAGAGTTTTCTCAGGCGTTTATCGAGCAGATGCACCGTTTCAATATTTTGGATCCAGATATTCGTCCTCGCGCAACGCACGAGATTGAAGCCATGCTTCAGATGATTCAATCTTTGATTGAACAGGGTCACGCTTACGCGGTGCCTTCGGGCGACGTGTACTTCTCGGTTCGTTCTGACCACGGCTATGGTGTTCTTTCTGGTCGCGATCTTGATCAGCTTCGCGCAGGTGAGCGCGTTGAGGTTAATGACGAGAAACGCGACCCATTTGACTTTGCACTCTGGAAGGCCGCTAAGCCTGGTGAGCCTAGCTGGCCAAGCCCTTGGGGAGAAGGTCGTCCAGGTTGGCACAGTGAGTGCTGCGCAATGATTCATCGCTACCTGGGTACTCCAATTGACATTCACGGTGGTGGCTCTGATCTGGTATTCCCTCATCATGAGAACGAGACCGCGCAGGCATCTTGCGCCTGGCACGCTCCTCTCGCCAATTATTGGATGCACACCGGAATGCTTCGCGTTGACGGTGAGAAGATGTCCAAGTCGTTGGGCAACTTCTACACGCTCAAGGAAGTTTTGGACAAGTATCCTGCAGATGCAGTAAGACTTTTGATGCTTCAGACGCACTATCGCGCGCCACTTGATTTCTCGTTTGAGCGCCTTGAGGGAATCGTTGGCACGCTCGAGCGCATGAAGACCTGCGTTGCAAATCTTCGCTGGGCTTTCAAGCAGTCTTCTGCTCAGCACGAACTTTCCGATGCTGATTGCACGCTTGCTGAGGCAATCAATACAGCTCAGAGCGAGTTTGACGCTCAGATGGATGATGATTTCAATACCGCAGGAGCACTCGCTGCTATCTTTGCGCTGGTAACTGCTGCAAATACCTATCTTGCAGAGGTTGGTCAGAACGTTGGCGCAAGTCCTGTTCTTCGTGCAGCAGATATGTTGTGCGAGCTCACGGGAGCTTTGGGAATTGATTTGACTCAGGCGGCGTCTACCTCTGATTTACCAGAAGAGCTTGTGGCGCTTGCCGCTCAGGTAGCAGGCTATGAGGGCTCTTCTGCTGACGAGGCTGCAGAGGCTTTGCTTGCTGCTCGTCAGGAAGCTCGCTCCCAGAAGAACTGGGCAGTTGCTGATCAAATTAGAGACGGCATTGCCGAGCTTGGACTTTTGATTGAAGATACCGCCGCTGGCGCTCGACTTAAGCGTAAGGCAGACTAACTATGGCAAGAAATCAGCGTTCCACCTCTAAAAACACTCGCTCCGAGGGTGCTACTGGCCGCGGTGGATTTGCAGGTCGCAGCGGCGCAGGTCGCGGCTCCAAGAAGGCCGCCGACTGGGGCGGTTATTTCGGCGCCAAGAATGGCCAGGGCTCAAAGGGCGGTCGCTCCGCACAAGGTGCACGCGCAGCTCAGGGCACCCGCGGACAGAAAGGCGCTGGTGGACAGCGAGGTGCTGGCGCTGGAAGGCCTGGCAACAAAAAGCCTGCAACCGATCTTATTGAGGGTCGTCGCGCAGTAGCAGAGGCGTTGACCGTGGGTATTCCTTTGAAGAATGCGCTGGTACAAGTCGCTAGTGGACAGAAGGACCAGGAGATTGAGGCGCTTGCACGCCAGCTTGAGCAGGAGGGTATTCCTGTCGAGCGTGTTGCAAAGCCAGTGCTTGACTCGCTTTCAAGCCACGGCGCTCACCAGGGAGTTATTGTCCGTACACAGCCGTTTGCCTACGCCGACCTCTCTGAAATCATTCAGCGCGCCGGTTCTGAAAACGCGCTGGTTGTGGTCTTGGATCATGTCACTGACGAGGGAAACTTCGGCGCAATCGTAAGAAGTGCCGAGGTAGTTGGCGCAGCCGGCGTCGTTATTGCAAACGCTCGCGCCGCCCGAGTTGGCGTTGGAGCATACAAGACTTCCGCAGGAGCCGTGCTTCACCTGCCAATCGCTCAGGTTTCTAATCTGCCACGCGCTCTTGAAGAGCTCAAAGCCGCAGGTTTTTGGACATGTGGCTCCACCGAGCACGCCACCCAGTCCGTGTGGGAGGCTCCTATGGGAGGCCGTCTTGCACTTGTTATGGGCTCTGAAGGCTCAGGAATTTCTCGCCTTATGCTCGAGAAGTGCGATTTTACGTGTAAGCTTCCTCAGTTTGGCCAGGTAGAGTCCCTGAATGTTGCTCAGGCAACGACGGTTATGTGTTACGAGTGGCTCCGCAGGACTCAGGAAGCATAAGCCCAGGTAGTGTAAGTCCAGGGCGCGTAAGCCCAGGAAGCGTAAGGTATGGCTCAGAAAAAATCGCTGCTTGTAGTCGATGGCTATAACGTCATGTTGTCAACTCCTCGTTATGAGGCGCTGCTGGATGATTGTGGCTCTTCTGCGCAAGAAACCGCTGCTGAAAGGGCCTATCACCTCAATACCGATCCGTTTTATCGCGCCCGGTTGGCGCTGATCTCTGACGTTGCCACGTTTGCACAAAGTGCCTACGAGGCCGTTATTGTGTTCGACGGCAAGGGAAACGTAAACGACGAGCGCCCGGAGCGTAGCCATGCTGGCGTGCAGCTGGTTTTCTCCGAGACAGGGGAGTCCGCGGATAGCGTCATCGAGCGCCTGGTCACGGACGCGCGAGAGGCTGGTCGCAAGGTATTTCTGGTTACGTCGGACAGGGACATCCGCGCCACGGCCGGCTTTGGCCCCGGCGAGGTCACGCGCATTGCAAGCGCATCTCTGGTCCACGAGATTTCCCAGGCAGATAACGTTGTCGAAGAGATGCGTCGCGATCAAGTCAGCACACGCATGACGCTTGAAGACCGCATTTCTCCAGAACAGCGAGAGAAACTCTGGAAGCTCCTGGGCAGATAAGTAGCCAGGCCAGCGTCTTACGCGCTCGATGCGTTAACGTGCCCAACCGCACCAATATGTTTGGCGCGCCTGGGCGAGATTAGTGCGCCTGATTTCTGCAAAGAATCTGTAACTTTTGCCTAAAACCATCAAAGAATCTGTGGATTTGCCTGATTTTGTCAAAGAATCGGTGGCTTAAATACAGATTCTTTGCACTTTTCAGGCGGACCTTTCGTGACGTGACTTTTGGATCTGGTGTGGTTCACGGTCGTTCCCATAGAGCCTGATTTTCTCGCCAAGTCTGAACGATTTGCCGGAAAAGTGTACCAAGTCTGAGTGTTTTGCCGGTTTTTCTCGCCAAGTCTGAGCTGTTTCACTCAGACATGATGCGGTTTTCAGGCTGACCATACTTTATCAGGCAGCGCATTTGTACCAAATTCACCCCCACAAAAGGAAAGCGCTCCGACATGCCGAATTGACCAGTTTGTGAAGAAAAATTTCTCGAAAATTGAGACTAGACCAAAGCCCGAAAAGTCTATAGAATATCCTCTGCACTTGATGCCGCTATAGCTCAGCTGGTAGAGCAACTGACTTGTAATCAGTAGGTCCCGGGTTCGAAGCCTGGTGGCGGCACCACTTGAATTTTCAGCCAGGCATCGCCTGGCTTTTTTCGTGCAAATTTTAGGATATTCGCGACATATCGCGTATGGCTCCTATAGACAACCATAAAAGCCCGTATGCGTCTGGTAAGAAACCCGCTTGGAGTAGTAACCAGAAAATCGCTTGAAGTTGTAGCCAGAAACCCGCTTGAAGTTGTGACCAAAAACCGCATGGAATCGTGTCGAGAAAACCGCTTGTAATTGTGGAAAATATTTGATAAGATACGCCCGGTTGGGTGGATTACGTTGACAAGATTTTTATTCAATCGTAATATTTTCCCGCTTGAGAGGTAATTGGAAGATCAACTAGACTTCCTGCGTACGTTAAACCGCAAGGTAAACAGCGTATACAATTACTTCTAGAGTGCTTGAAAACGGCATTCGGGGATATGGCACAGCGGCAACTGCGGCGGACTGTAAATCCGCTCCTTATTGGTTCCTTGGTTCGAGTCCAAGTATCCCCACCACGCCCGTGTAGCTCAGTAGGTAGAGCACTTCGTTGGTAACGAAGAGGTCACCGGTTCAAATCCGGTCGCGGGCTCCATTTTTCAAGCGGCATTTATGCCGGCGTAGCTCAGCTGGTTAGAGCACACGGCTCATACCCGTGACGTCACTGGTTCGAATCCAGTCGCCGGTACCAGACTCTTTACGGCGTACATGTCCTAGACATTTGCGCCGTTGAGTATAAACAGACGTTTTTTCACCACGGTCTAGCCCGAGGGTTAGTTCCAGAAGGAGGATTGGCAATGGCCAAGGAAAAGTTTGACCGCACAAAGCCACACGTAAACATCGGTACCATTGGTCACGTCGACCACGGTAAGACTACCCTTACCGCAGCAATCACCAAGGTTCTCTCTGAGACCGAGGGCTGCAAGGCAGACTATACCGCCTTCGAGAACATCGATAAGGCTCCAGAGGAGCGTCAGCGTGGTATTACCATTTCCGTCGCTCACGTTGAGTACGAGACTTGGGAGCGCCATTACGCTCACGTCGACTGCCCTGGCCACGCAGACTACATCAAGAACATGATTTCTGGTGCAGCTCAGATGGACGGCGCAATCCTCGTTATTGCTGCAACCGATGGTCCTATGGCTCAGACTCGTGAGCACATCCTTCTCGCACGTCAGGTCGGCGTTCCTTACATCGTCGTCTTCCTGAACAAGTGCGACATGGTCGACGATGACGAGCTCATCGACCTCGTCGAGATGGAGACCCGTGACCTTCTCTCCGAGTACGACTTCCCAGGCGATGACCTTCCAATCATCCGTGGTTCCGCTCTCGGCGCTCTTAACGGCGAGGAGAAGTGGGTTGAGTCCATCCGTGAGCTCATGCACACCGTTGACTCCTACATCCCAACACCAGCTCGTGACAACGAGAAGCCATTCCTGATGGCAATCGAGGACGTCATGACCATTTCTGGTCGTGGTACCGTTGCTACCGGCCGTGTTGAGCGTGGTGAGCTCAAGCTCAACGACCCAGTCGAGATCGTTGGTATTAAGCCAACTCAGAACTCTGTTGCTACCGGCATTGAGATGTTCCGTAAGACCATGGACTTCTGCGAGGCTGGCGACAACGTTGGTATTCTTCTTCGTGGTGTTAAGCGTGAGGACATCGAGCGCGGTCAGGTTCTCTGCAAGCCTGGTACCGTTACTCCACACAAGAAGTTCACCGGTGAGGTTTACGTTCTTACTAAGGAAGAGGGCGGCCGTCACACCCCATTCTTCTCTGGTTACCGTCCACAGTTCTACTTCCGTACAACTGACGTAACCGGCGACATCTACGAGCTCACCGATGCAAACGGTGGCAAGGTAGAGATGGCTATGCCTGGTGACCACATCACCGTTGGCTGCGAGCTCATTCACCCAATCGCTCTTGAGCAGGGTCTGAAGTTCGCTATCCGCGAGGGTGGCCATACCGTCGGCGATGGCCGTGTTTCCACCGTCATCGAGTAACTTCTTTTAAAGTTGCTAACTTGCCCGGCGTGCTCTTTTGCGCGCCGGGTTTTTTGTCGAGAAAAAATATGTGAACGCCTAGAGTAATTAGAGAAAAGTATTGACATCTCTGGGTAGTGGGTGCTAACCTAAGCAACCGCGTCACATTTCGAGAATACATCTCGTGACCGTGTTCAGGAGGATCAATGCGTACACTCGTTACTCTCGCCTGCACTGAGTGCAAGCGTCGTAATTACACTACGGACAAGAACAAGTCCAACAACCCAGATCGTATGGAGTTGAAGAAGTACTGCCCATGGTGCCACAAGCACACGGTACATCGCGAGACCCGCTAGGCTAGGTGGGTTCGTTCTAGGCCAGTAGCTCCAATGGTAGAGCGGCGGTCTCCAAAACCGTTTGTTGAGGGTTCGAGTCCTTCCTGGCCTGCCAGATAACTTCACCGGCCTTCCCATAAGGGTTGGCCGGTTTGTATGTAGGTATAACATCCAAGGGAGCGTAGGATGGCAAATAAGGAGCGCAATAAGAGGAGCGCACGTAAGGCTCGCGCAGAAGAGCGCGCCCAGCGTGAGGCCCTTCAGGCTGAAATTACTCCTGAAGCTTCTGCTAAGGCCACTAAGGCCGAGGCAAAGAAGCAGGAGAAGTCTATTCAGCGTAACGCTAACCCTGGCTTCTTTGGCCGCCTGGGTGCTTATTTTGCAGGCGTTCGTACAGAAATGCACCGCGTTGTGTGGCCTTCAAGCTCTGAGCTTGCTGGTTTCTCTGTAGCCGTAATTGCAACAATCATTTTCTTTGGCTTGGTAACTTGGCTGGTTGATACTGGCATTGTTGCTGGTCTCGTCGCCTTTACTGGACTGAGGGGATAATCAATGGCTAAGCGCTGGTATGTAGTTCACACCTATTCAGGTTATGAGAACAAGGTTAAGACTGACCTTGAGCACCGTATTGAGACCTATGGCCTTGAGCGTGCTGTTGTTGATATTCAGATTCCTACCGAGGAAGTTACTGAGGTCAAGGACGGCGGCAAGCGCGAGACCAAAGAGTCTAAGGTTTTCCCAGGTTACGTTCTTGTTCGCATGGAGCTGGATGACAATACTTGGGCTGTTGTTCGCAACACCCCAGGCGTAACTGGTTTTGTTGGCATTGACGGCAAGCCAGTTCCTCTGCGTCGCGATGAGTTTGATAAGATCATGCGTCGTGGCGGTATGAAGACGGGTAGCCCTGTACCTAAGCGTACAGCAACCAATATTGAGGTCGGTCAGGCAATTCACGTTCTTTCTGGTCCTCTCGCTGACTTCGACGGTACTGTTTCTGAGGTCAACGCAGAGTCCGGCAAGATCAAGGTTATGCTCACCATCTTTGGTCGTGAGACTCCAGTTGAGCTCACCATGGATCAGATTTCCCTGATAGACTAGTAACTAACGGCTTATCCCGCACTTCTCGTCCCTTGTGGATTGCTTCTCGGGAGTGCGCGAGAATAGACTCAAACGTATTCAAACAGGAGGCTTAACATGCCCGCAAAGAAGGTTGTTAACTTTATTAAGCTGCAGATTCCTGCAGGCCAGGCAAACCCAGCTCCTCCAGTAGGACCAGCTCTGGGTGCTGCACAGGTCAACATTATGCAGTTCTGCCAGGCATTCAACGCTGCAACTCAGGACAAGGCTGGCGACATCATCCCAGTCGAGATTTCTGTTTACGAGGATCGTTCCTTTGACTTCGTAACCAAGACTCCTCCAGCAGCTCAGCTCATCAAGAAGGAGCTTCACCTCAAGGGTGGTTCCGGTGTTCCTCAGCGCGATAAGGTTGGCCAGCTCTCCCAGGAGCAGCTCACCAAGATCGCTGAGATCAAGATGCCTGACCTCAACGCTAACGACATTGAGGCTGCAAAGAAGATCGTCGCTGGTACCGCTCGTTCCATGGGTGTAACCATCGCCGAGTAGTGTTTACTCCCGTCAGCCATTTGTGTGGCTGACGGTTGTTTTTGTCAGAGCATCCGACGTTAGTGCACGTAGTTGGGTTTCTCGCCAAGAGGGCGTAACTATGGACGGAAGATGCAGGAGTGGGAGGGCAGACGCCCGCTAACCACAGGAGGTACATAATGCCTAAGCACGGAAAGAACTACAAGAATGCAGTTGCCAAGGTAGACGGTGCAAACCTCTACAGCCCAAAAGAGGCAGTAACCCTGTCTAAGGAGCTTGCAACTGCTAAGTTTGACGAGACCATTGAGGTAGCAATTCGCCTTGGTGTCGATACTCGTAAGGCTGACCAGAACGTTCGCGGTTCTATCTCTCTGCCTCACGGCACTGGTAAGTCCGTTCGCGTTGCAGTCTTCGCAGAGGGCGAAAAGGCCCGCGAGGCTGAGGCAGCTGGCGCTGACATCGTCGGTGGCGACGAGCTCATCGCTGAGGTTGAGAAGGGCATGCTTGACTTTGACGCAGCAATCGCAACCCCTCAGATGATGGGTAAGGTTGGCCGTCTTGGTCGCGTTCTTGGTCCTCGTGGCCTTATGCCTAACCCTAAGCTTGGCACCGTTACCATGGATGTTGCAAAGATGGTTAACGAGCTCAAGGCTGGTCGTGTTGAGTATCGTGCAGACCGTTTTGGTATCTGCCACGTTGCAATCGGCAAGGCTTCTTTTGAGGTTCAGCAGCTTGTTGAGAACTATGGCGCACTGATCTCCGAGATCATCCGCGTCAAGCCATCCAGCGCTAAGGGTAAGTACGTCAAGACCGTTGCTATTTCCTCTACTATGGGCCCTGGCATCAAGGTTGATCCAACCAAGGTTCGTAACCTCATGGAGGACTAAGCTAAACGCTTAGAAGTACCTAGCACGTTTAATCCGGTATCTGCTTGCAGGTACCGGATTTTTCTTGCGGCGTGCTTGCGTCGCAGCATGGTCGCCCTTCTCGTCAAATTTTTGTGAAGAGAAAGAAATTGTGCACTCAACCTTGACTCGCGTTGATTTTTGCTGCACAATATCCAACGCAAGACAGACGTCTTGTAGTTGCACGTTCGCTGCCAAAGACAGCCGGCGCCTTGAATCCAAGGCTTAATGGGAATTCCCGCCTGCCGAGGTGGTCTTGAGATTAGTACATCCAGACCCCGCTTTGGTTGCCAAAGTGGGGTCTTTTCATGTGAGGGCCGCACCTGTTGGCGCTCGTGCCTGAGACATGATAAAGGAGGTGTACTACATGCCAGCTCAGTCTAAACTTGATTTGCTCGAGAAGGTTTCCGCTTCTCTCGACAACTCCAAGGGCCTGTTCGTTATCGACTATCGTGGTCTCTCCGTAAAGGAGACTCAGGAGCTTCGCCGCGCACTTACCGCAGCAGGCGCTCACATGAAGGTCTATAAGAACAACATCGTCAAGATTGCTCTTAAGAACGCTGGTATGCCAGAGATTGACGAGATGCTCGCCGGTACCTGCGCATACGTTTTCTATGAGAACGATCCTGTCGAGGCCGCTAAGGTCATCAAGGATCAGGCCAAGAAGCTCAAGAAACTTGAGTTCGTTGGTGGTATCGCTGATGGTCAGGCACTTACTGCTGACGAGGCAAAGGCTTACGCAGATCTTCCTTCTCGCGAGGAGCTCATTGCAAAGCTTGTCTTCGTTGTTGCAAGCCCACTTACCGGTATTGCACAGGTTTGCGCTGGTCCAGCTCGTGGACTCGCAACCGCTCTTTCTGCAGTCGCAGATCAGAAGAACGCTGCATAAGCAACGTTTTGTTCTACCCGCGCATTGGCGCAAACCGCGTGAGAGTGTAGACGCACTCAAACGTACATATACAAGCCGGGCTTTTGCCCAGATGCAGTACAAAGGCTGCATCGTTTAAAAAGGAGAATTGACATGGCTGTCACTAAAGATGAGATCATTGAGGCCCTTAAAGAGATGCCAGCACTCGAGCTTTCTGAGCTCGTTCACGAGCTTGAGGACGTCTTCGGCGTTTCCGCTGCTGCTCCTGTAGCTGTCGCTGCTGCTCCTGCAGCTGGTGGCGCTGCTGAGGAGGCAGAGGAGAAGACCAACTTTGACGTTATCCTCGAGGGCTTCGGCGACAACAAGATCGGCGTCATCAAGGTTGTCCGTGCTCTTACCAACCTTGGCCTCAAGGAGGCAAAGGAGGTCGTCGAGGGTGCTCCTAAGGCTGTCCTCGAGGGCGCTAAGAAGGAGGACGCTGAGGCTGCTAAGGCTCAGCTCGAGGAGGCTGGCGCTACCGTCACCCTTAAGTAAGTCCATCCTACATTGCTTACTGGAGAGGTCAGACTTCGGTCTGGCCTCTTTTTTGTTTGGCGAGAAACCAGCACTCGCGGCTTGAAAGGTGCGTCAAGCTAAGGTGTTTTTGCCGCAGCCTAAAAAGTGCATCAAGTTGAGTGCTTATGCTGCAGCCCGAATGCTGCAGCCTGAAAAGCGCATCAAGTCTGAACGATTTGCCGGATTTTCTCGCCATATCTGAGCGATTCGCCTGTTTTTCTTGCCATGTCTGAGTACTTTTACTCAGACTTGATGTACATTTCAGGCTCATAAATCAGGTGTGCTGCTCGTGAATTCAGGATGACTTGTCCTAGTTCTTCTCGTGCCTGATTTCTGCAAAGAAACTGTAAATTCTGCCTAAAAACGTAAAAGAAACTGTGGATTTGCCTGATTTTGTCAAAGAAACTGTATCTAAAATACAGTTTCTTTGCACTTTTCAGGCAGAATATGAGGCCTCTCAAAATCAATCCAAACCTGACGTATTTATGTGCGAGAAGAACGTGTGTGGCTTACGCTTGTAGATTTTCCAGTGTCGATTGATCCAAAACCCAGGTAATTATGTGTCCAGTCAATCCAAAAGAGAGGTAATTATGTGCCGAAAGGCACATAATTAGGTGGGTTTTGGATTAAAATCGGGTTTCTCGACACATAATTAGTAGACTTTTGGATTAATCGAGGTCCAAAAGTCTACATAAGCCAGTGCCACACACATAATTACATCTGTTTTGGATTAAGCGGACAATCAAAAGCTGAATCTTTCCAGAGACACTCGCCAAGCCGTACACAAAAAACGCTGATACGTCATGTACCAGCGGTTTTTCATCTGCGGCGAGAAGGGCTGGCGAGAAACCCGGTGCACTCGGAGCGTTGTGTGGACCCCGTGCGGAGCAGCGCGGCGGGGGAGCGCCGTGCAGGGGAGCGCCGCTTACCGAAAGCGATTTCTACCTCCGTGGACCTTCTCCACAAAATCTTCACATATAGAAAAGACGAGTTAGTTAAGGATTTACCTGCAACATAACGTTTGTGCAGTTGAAAAACATAAACGCGATAATATAGTCAAAACGTCTTAAAAAATCAAGTGTTTTTCTGTTGACGCGCATTAAAATCTTGACTAAATTACTAGGTTGCGACAATTGCCACCTTCCACCCTTTTGAAGGAGGACAACCTGGTGTCTACCGCTAAAAAGACTTCCCTCACCACGCCTCAGGCGCATACTGGACGCAGGACGTTCAGTAAGATTCCCGCAGCTATGCAGCTGCCAAATCTGATTTCTGTACAGAAGGAATCATTTGAGCGCTTTATGGGAGAGGGCCTTGCAGAGTCCTTCGCTGAGTTCTCGCCAATTGAGAACAGCGCTGGAACCATGCAGGTCACCTTTGGTGACCATCAGTTCGGCGACCCTGCCAATTCAATGGCTGAGTGTCGCGCAAAAGACATTTCATATCAAGCACCTCTTTTTGTTGACGTCCGTTTTGTCAACAAAGAGACTGGTGAGATGAAGGAGCAGCTTGTCTTCATGGGTGACTTCCCACTGATGACTGAGCGCGGTACCTTCATCATCAACGGTTCTGAGCGTGTTGTGGTTTCCCAGCTCGTTCGTTCACCTGGCGTGTACTTCTCGTCAGAGATGGACAACGGTGTTCTGGTCCACAAGTCTCAGTTCATTCCTGCACGTGGTGCATGGCTCGAGTTTGAGGTTGATAAGCGCGGCCACCTGGTCGTCTCCATTGACCGCAAGCGTCGCCAGAGCGCTACTGTCTTCCTCCGTGCACTTGGCATTGCTGTTACCGATGACGAGATTCTCTCGCTCCTTGGTGATTCCGATGTTGTTCGCAACACACTTGAGCGTGATGTTGCAACCACACGTGAGGATGCTCTTATCGAGATTTATCGTCGTCAGCGTCCAGGCGAGCCACCAACTGTTGACTCTGCCCGTTCTCTGCTTGACGGCCTCTTCTTCAACGAGCAGCGCTATGACCTTGCACGCGTTGGTCGTTACAAGATCAACAAGAAGCTTGGGGAAGAGATTCCTGCAGACGTTCGTGTCCTGACCAAAGAGGACATCGTTGCAGCTCTTCAGTATCTTCTTGCTGTTCATGCAGGTGATGAGTCTAAGCACCTTGATGACATTGACCACTTTGGCAACCGCCGCGTTCGTACCGTCGGCGAGCTGGTCCAGAACCAGTTCCGCATTGGTATGAGCCGCATGGAGCGTGTTGTTCGTGAGCGTATGGCATCTCAGGACGCAGACGACATCACTCCACAGTCTCTGATCAACATCCGTCCAATTGTTGCTGCAATCAAGGAGTTCTTCGGTTCTTCTCAGCTTTCTCAGTTCATGGACCAGGCAAACCCACTTGCTGGTTTGACCCACAAGCGTCGTCTTTCTGCTCTGGGACCTGGCGGTCTTGCAGGACACAAGTCCGGCTCCAGCCGTCGTACCAACGTTCCTACCGCAGTCCGCGACGTTCACAACTCGCACTACTCCCGTATGTGCCCAATCGAGACTCCTGAGGGACCAAACATTGGTCTTATCGGCTCTTTGGCACTGTACGCTCACGTAAATGAGTACGGCTTTATCGAGGCTCCTTATCGTAAGGTCACAGACGGTGTTGTTTCTGATGACATCGTTTGGATGACTGCAGACGAGGAGGAGAATCACATTATTGCTCCTGCTAACACCCCAATTGACCCTAAGACTAAGAAGTTTGTTGAGGTTGACGCAGACGGCAAGATTGTTGATGCAGACCGCGTTATTGCACGTACCCGCGACTTCGACGGTTCCTTCGGTGCTCCTGCACAGGTTCCTGTTGAGGACGTTGACTACATGGACGTTTCTCCACGTCAGCTTCTCTCCGTCGCAGCTAACCTCATTCCATTCCTTGAGCACGACGACGCAAAGCGTACCCTCATGGGTGCAAACATGCAGCGTCAGGCAGTGCCTCTGATTCAGTCCCACGCTCCATTTGTTGGAACTGGTATGGAGGGCCGCGCAGCTCAGGACTCTGGTGAGCTTATTTGCGCAGAGTTTGCCGGCGAGGTCACCGAGGTTGATGCAGCTCACGTTGTCATCTACTCCGATGAGCACGGTTCTCAGCGTTACGATCTTCCTAAATACGAGCGCTCAAACCAGTCCACTTGCATCAACCACCGTCCAATTGTCACAGTTGGACAAAAGGTCGAGAAGGGCCAGCCAATCGCAGACGGTCCATCTGTTGACCACTCTGAGCTGGCACTTGGTGCAAACCTTACCGTTGCTTACATGCCATGGGAAGGCTACAACTACGAGGACGGTATTATCGTCTCCGAGCGCGTTGTTCAGGAAGACCTCCTGACCTCCGTTAACATTTCCCGCCACGAGATTGATGCTCGTGACACCAAGCTTGGTGCTGAGGAGATTACCCGCGAGATTCCAAACCTTGGTGAGGACATGCTCGCAAACCTCGACGATGACGGTATCATCCGCATCGGCGCTGAGGTTGGTCCTGGCGATATTCTGGTTGGTAAGGTCACTCCTAAGGGTGAGACCGCTCTGACCGCAGAAGAGCGCCTGCTTCGCGCAATCTTCGGTGCTAAGGCACACGACGTTCGCGATACCTCCCTCAAGATGCCACACGGCTCCTACGGCCGCGTTGTTGATGTTGTCCGCTTCAGCCGTGAGGCTGGAGACGACCTGCCTCCAGGAGTAAACGACCTGGTCCGCGTCTTTGTTGCTCAGCGCAGAAAGATTCAGCAGGGCGATAAGATCGCTGGTCGTCACGGTAACAAGGGTGTTATTTGTAAGGTTCTTCCTGTTGAGGACATGCCTTACATGGCAGACGGTACCCCAGTAGACGTTATTCTCGACCCACTGGGCGTTCCTTCCCGTATGAACGTTGGTCAGCTGCTTGAGTGCCACCTTGGCTGGGGCGCTGCACATGGTTGGGATGACGACGACGCAGATTCCAAGCGTTACGTTGAAGGCCCAATTCCTGTTGCAACACCACTCTTTGACGGTGCTACCGATGAGTCCGTTGCAGAGATTGTTCGCCGCACCAACATCAACATGATCAACAAGGCTCTCAAGGAGTACGGCGAGAACATGCGTGAGGAGTTTGTTCCACAGCTCAACGAGCGTGGAAAGACTACCCTCTATGATGGTCGTACCGGTGAGGCTTTCAAGAGCTCAATTACCGTTGGTGTTTCTTACATCCTGAAGCTCGGCCACATGGTTGACGATAAGATCCACGCACGTTCAACTGGTCCTTACTCTCTTGTTACCCAGCAGCCTTTGGGTGGTAAGGCACAGTTCGGCGGTCAGCGCTTTGGTGAGATGGAGGTTTGGGCACTGTACGCATACGGTGCTGCTAACGTCCTCCAGGAGATCCTCACCGTTAAGTCTGACGATACCAACGGCCGTGTTAAGACTTATGAGTCCATTGTTAAGGGCGAGAACATTCCTACTGCAGGAATTCCTGAGTCCTTCAAGGTTCTGGTCAAAGAGATTCGCTCCCTGGCACTTGACATTGAGCCAATCTCCTATCGTAAGCGTGCAAATACCGCAAAGGTCACAGATCCTGAGGAGAAGAACGCTGTTGAGATCCTCAACGACCTTGGCTTTACTGAGGTAACCGCTTCCGACCTGTCCCAAGACGCTGAGGGTGCATCCGCACTTGTAGGCGACGCGACCACCGATAAGGAGTAGCGACTGTGGCAGATTTCGATTCCACTGAATTTGACGCTATTAAAATTTCTCTAGCGTCTGCTGATGATATCCGCGGTTGGTCCTATGGCGAGGTAAAGAAGCCTGAGACCATCAACTACCGTACCCTTAAGCCAGAAAAGGACGGCCTTTTCTGCGAGAAGATCTTTGGACCTGTAAGGGACTGGGAGTGCGCCTGCGGTAAGTACAAAGGCATTCGCTTCAAGGGCATTACCTGCGAGCGCTGCGGTGTTGAAGTAACTACCGCAAAGGTTCGTCGTGACCGCATGGGCCACATCGAGCTTGCTGCTCCTGTAAGCCACATCTGGTACTTCAAGAGCCCAACCAGCTTCCCTCTGGCGCGTCTTCTTGACATCAAGAGCAAGGATCTCGAGAAAGTCCTCTACTTTGCATCTTACGTAATCACCAGTGTTGACACTGAGGCACGTGAGGCTGACGTAGACGATCTTCGTGAGGAGCTTGCAGCAGATATCGAAGAGCTCGACGCAGAGCGCGACGATCAGATCGCACGCCTTCGCGAGCAGGGCCAGCCACAGGATGACGAGTTTGGCGATTTTGAGCCTCTTTCTGAGGACGAGATTCGCGCAGGCGTTGCTGATCTTGAGGAAGAGTACGAGGAAGAGAAGACGCTTCGTCGTGAGGCTTTCGAGAAGTTCATGCAGCTTGAGACCAGAGAGCTCATCTCTGATGAGGGTCTGTTCTCCGAGCTTAAGCGCTACTATGGCATCTACTTCAAGGGTGGTATGGGTGCTGAGGCAGTCCGCGACCTTCTTTCCAACATTGACCTTGAGAAAGAGGCCAAGGAGCTCCGCGCTATTATCGCCAATGAGGATGCTCAGAAGCAGAAGCGCGAGAAGGCCATTAAGCGCCTTGAGATTGTTGACGCCTTCCTTAAGGGTGGCAACGATCCAGCTAACATGATTCTTGACGTTGTACCAGTTATTCCACCTGATCTTCGTCCAATGGTTCAGCTTGATGGTGGCCGTTTTGCAGCTTCCGACTTAAACGATTTGTATCGTCGTGTTATTAACCGTAACAATCGTCTTAAGCGCCTGCTTGACCTTGACGCACCTTCCATCATTGTTAACAACGAGAAGCGCATGCTTCAGGAGTCCGTTGACGCTCTGTTTGACAACGGTCGCCGTGGCCGTCCTGTTACCGGCCGTGGTGGACGTCCTCTGAAGTCTCTTGCTGAGGCTCTTAAGGGTAAGCAGGGTCGCTTCCGTCAGAACCTTCTGGGTAAGCGTGTTGACTACTCTGGCCGTTCCGTCATTGTTGTTGACCCACACCTGAAGCTGCACCAGTGCGGTCTTCCATCCGCTATGGCACTTGAGCTCTTCAAGCCATTTGTCATGCGTCGTTTGGTTGAGCTCCGCAAGGTTGAAAACATTAAGGGCGCAAAGCGCGCTATTGACCGTGGTACTCCAGTTGTTTGGGACGTTCTGGATGAGGTCATTCAGGACCGCCTCGTTCTTCTCAACCGCGCACCTACCCTTCACCGTCTGTCTATTCAGGCATTTGAGCCAGTCCTTATCGAGGGTAAGGCAATCCACCTGCACCCACTGGTCTGCGCACCATTCAACGCAGACTTCGACGGCGACCAGATGTCTGTCCACGTGCCACTTTCTACTCAGGCACAGACAGAGGCTCGCATTCTGATGCTCTCCAGCAACAACCTCAGAAGCCCTGCTTCTGGTAAGGTTCTGACCGTTCCTTCTCAGGATATGGTCTTTGGTGTCTACTACCTCACTTCCGAGAAGACCGGTGAAGATGCTAAGACTCTTACCTTCGCAAGCTTTGAGGACGCTCTTCTGGCTATTGAGGCCAACCGTGACCTTGATATCCAGGCAAAGGTTGTTGTCCGCGTAAGCTCCAAGGATGCAAACGTTGCTGATAGCGATCGTGCTATCTTCCGCGTTATGACCGGCCGCGGTCAGTATGAGGACCTGGACGTTACTGAGGGTACTAAGCGTTTTGAGACCACTGTTGGTCGCATTATCTTCAACCGTCAGTGCCTGCCAGAGGATTACCCATACATCAACTACAAGATGGTTAAGTCCGACATTGGTGTTCTGGTCAACGATTGCTGCGACCGTTACCCAATGGCTGATGTTGAGCCAATTCTGGACAACATTAAGAAGACTGGTTTCCACTACGCAACCCTTGCTGGTCTGACCGTTTCCGTTTGGGATGCTGTCATTCCTCCACACAAGCCACAGCTGCTTCAGGAGGCACAGGACCGCGTTGACCAGATCAACGAGTACTACGAGGACGGCTTCCTCTCCGAGCGAGAGCGTCACGTTGAGGTTGTTAACGCATGGACGGAGTGCACCGATCTTCTCGGCTCTGAGATGCTTGCAGGCTTTGCAGAGGACAACCCAATTTACATGATGGCTGACTCTGGAGCTCGTGGTTCTAAGACACAGCTTCGCCAGCTTGCTGGTATGCGAGGCCTGATGGCGGATATGTCCGGTGAAACCATCGACCTTCCAATTAAGGCAAACTTCCGCGAGGGTCTTGAGCCTCTTGAGTACTTCATTTCTACCTACGGTGCTCGTAAGGGTCTGGTAGATACCGCTTCCCACACCTCCGACTCTGGTTACCTGACTCGTCGACTCGTCGACGTTGCACAGGACGTCATTGTCCGCGAGGAGGACTGCGGCACTGATGAGGCAGTTACCTATCCTCTGATTAAGCCTGGTCAGACTTCTGTTGATACTGACCTGATTGGCCGCTGCACCCTTGAGGATGTCTGCGATCCAAACACTGGTGAGGTTCTTATCCCTGCTGGTGGCTATGTTGAGTCCAAGCAGGATCTTGAGCGTCTTGTTGAGCACGGCCTTGCTAAGGTTCAGCTCCGCGCGCTTCTGACCTGTAAGTCTAAGTACGGCGTCTGCCAGAAGTGCTACGGTTGGGATCTTTCCACCCGTCGTCCTGTCAACATTGGTACTGCAGTTGGTATTATCGCAGCTCAGTCCATTGGTGAGCCTGGTACTCAGTTGACCATGCGTACCATTCACTCCGGTGGTGTTGCAGGCGCAGACGATATTACGCAGGGTCTTCCTACCGTTGCTCGTATGTTCGATGTCGTCGGCAACGTCAACGAGAAGATTCTTGGCCGCGAGGCTGACCTGGCTCCTGTTTCTGGTGTTCTTCACATTACCCCAGAGACCACCGAGTACCTGCTGCGTATTGTTGATGCAGACGATGCTTCCCGTGTTATCGAGGAGTGGCGTGTACCTGCATCTGTCCGCTTCATGCCTGGCATTGAGGATGGCGTTGTTGTCCGTGCTGGTGATCAGATTACCCGCGGCTTCGTCAACTTCCGTATGCTCCGTCGACTCACTGACATTGAGTCCACTATGCACACCTTCGTTGAGTCCGTTAAGGACGTCTATACCTCCCAGGGTGTAGAACTCAACGATAAGCACATCGAGGTTATCGCACGTCAGATGCTTCGCCGTGTTCAGGTTACCAACCCAGGTGACTCTTCGTACCTGCTTGGTCAGTACGTGGACCGCTATGTCTTTGCAGAGACTGTCCAGAACATTGCCCTTGCTGGTGGTACTCCACCAGAGGCAGAGCCAGCAATCCTTGGTACTCTGAAGGTTGCAAGCTCTATTGATTCTTGGCTCTCCAGCGCATCGTTCATCCGTACTGCAGGCGTTCTTACCTCTGCAGCTATCGAGGGTGACGTTGACCACCTGCTTGACCTCAAGTCCAACGTTATTGTTGGTAAGCAGATTCCTGCAGGTACGGGTCTCTCCGCATACAACGATGTTGAGCTTACCTACCACGGCACCAAGATTGATGGCCCAACCTCTTCTCTTGCTAAGTCTCTTCCAGACTGGGCACCAGCAGAGCTTAAGGACATCGAGGAGCAGCTTCCTAAGCAGCTTGACTGGGTCAACGAGGATTACAACGGTGGCGTTTACTCCAAGAATGGCCGCACGCTTTCAAGCGAGGACGCAAAGCTGTACCTCTTCGACGATCTTGGCGTGTCACAGCGTTGGACCAACAAGTTCAGCGAGGTTGGCATTGAGACCGTAGGCGATCTTATCGGTAAGACTGAGGAAGACCTGCTTCGCATCGATGGTATTGGTGCAAAGGCAATCGAGGAACTCCGCGATGGCCTTGAGGCTCGTAACCTCCTCTACATCCTTGAGCCAGAAGAGGATGAGGCTGATTCTGAGGATCTTTCTCAGCTGCTCAACATGGTCTTCTCGCCAGAAGGCGATGGTGGCCTAATGCTGGGTTCCGCAGCTCCATCCACTCACTCTGATTACACCGAGACACTCATCGGCTCTTCTTCCGACGAGGTCAGCCCTGATGTAATCAACGAGGACCTTGGTTCTCTGGATGACCTTCTTAACCAGGTTGTCCGCATGGACGCTGAGGCAGACGGCGAAGACGAGTAAGTAATCTCGCCTGATACATCAAACTTTTTCGGGGATTGCCTCCGATACACAAGAGGACTTCAGCCGTTAGCTGGAGTCCTCTTTTAGTTGCGCGTACAGAAGCGAGTATCGGTATATACTAATCTTTTATGAACTACGTTTGGTAAGCCATTTACTTTGCGGCTCTTAAAGAATAGGAATAGCAAATGGATAGTCATTCCCACGATTCTGAACAGTGCGAGCACACTCATTCTACGTGCGATTATGTTTCTGATCAGAAACTGAACGAATACCTGGTAAACGACGACATCATCTATGATGCAACCCAGATTTTTGATGCACTGTCTGATTTCACGCGATTCCAGATTTTGGGCGCTCTGGTAAATGGCGAGAAAAGCGTCACTGAGCTGCAGGAAATGCTTTCTGTTTCACAGTCAGCAACTTCTCATCAGTTGCGTCTTTTGCGAGATCGTGGCCTTGTCAATGCAAAAAGAGATGGTAGAAAGGTCATCTACTCACTTGCAGATGAGCACGTCACAACGCTGATTCGTGTTGGCCTCGCACATGCCGCACACCTATTGGGTCACTAACGTACATATCGGAGCTGTGGAGAGAACTTATGGGTGAGTATCGCGTCATTGAAGTTAAGCAAAGCGTTTTTGCAGCTAACGAGAAAAGCGCAGACCAGCTAAGAGAAGAAATGAAGAAAAAGGGAACCCTGCTGGTAAACCTTATGTCTTCTCCTGGTTCTGGTAAAACTACTACCCTTAAAAAGACCATTGCCGCTCTGAATGGCAAGCTTTCACTCGCTGTTATGGAAGCTGATATTGATTCAGATGTTGATGCTGCTGCTATTTCAGAAACGGGCGTGAAAGCCATTCAGTTGCACACGGGCGGCATGTGTCACCTTGATGCACATATGTGCGCTCAGGGTCTTGAAGGTCTCAACGCAGGAGATGTAGACCTTATCTTTTTGGAGAACGTTGGAAACTTGGTATGTCCGGCAGAGTTTGACACCGGTGCTGGTGTAAATGTCACCATTCTTTCAGTTCCCGAAGGCGACGATAAGCCGCTGAAGTACCCACTGATGTACCAGGTCTGTGATGTGGTGCTTGTTAACAAAATAGACGTAGCGCCTTATTTTGACTTTGATCTGGAGAAACTCAAGAAAAATGTAGCCCTCAGAAATCCAAAGGCACTTGTTATTCCTTTCTCTGCCAAAACTGGGGAAGGATTAGACGCTTGGACTGAATGGCTTTCTTGCAAAGTTGCTGAGTGGAAAAGCAGTCAGT
Source organism: uncultured Atopobium sp. (assembly GCA_963518165.1). Taxonomy (GTDB): domain Bacteria; phylum Actinomycetota; class Coriobacteriia; order Coriobacteriales; family Atopobiaceae; genus Lancefieldella. The sequence goes on along the minus strand of CAUQHX010000002.1, from coordinate 157,270 downwards.
AACTATTGGTGAGCGCTTAAAGAATGTCTTATGCCTGATAGGAGAGGTCATGGCAGAGGAAGTACCAGCACGTAAGACCCCAAAAGATGGAAATGCCATGCGTGACAGTCTTACTGATGAAGAAATTGCACGCAGAAATGTACTGCCAACTACTAACCCTGCAGGCGGCCCTATTCGTATACTCGCTCAAAATCACATTACTGAAAATGACGAGGTAGTTCATTACAAAACGGTAGATCCAAACGAGCCTGGACCAGCTTCTTCTGAGCAATTTAAGCCTCTGGTAAGAGATGAAGTTCAAAAAATTACCAGCCGCCTTGGTCACAAAATTGTAAAAGATGACCCAGAATATTGGGGAATAGCAGCAATTATGACTGAGGAAGAAGCTGCGGTAACCAAACATATGAAGGTTCGCCAGCCAGTTACTTTAGAGGAGCTTTGCAAGCGTACCGGCAAAACCGCAGAAGAGCTCCAACCCATCCTAGACACCCTGTCTGTAAAGGGCATGATAGAGTACAACTGGGAAAACAAGAGCAAGCACAAGCAGTATGTTCTTCCTATGTTTGTTCCCGGCTCCGCAGAGTTTACGGTGATGAACGAACGTCAACTTGAAGAACATCCCGAGATGGCTTCTTTGTTTGAGCGCATGACGTATCTACCGCTTAAAAATGTCACCAAGCTGGTTCCTGAAGGTGGCGCGGGTGTTGGAATGCACGTCATTCCTGTTGAGCGCTCTATTGAGCAGGTCAATCACACCGTTACCGTTGAGCATATCTCGCATTGGCTCAAGAAATACGATAGATATGCTGCAACTCCCTGTTCTTGTCGCCTTGCTGAGCGCGTTCGTGGCGACGGCTGCGCTGACGACCCAGAAGATTGGTGTCTTGCCATTGGAGATATGGCTGATTACTGCGTAGAGACAGGAAAAGGCCACTACATCACCTACGACGAGGTCATCGATATCTGTACAAAGGCCGAGAAAAACGGTTTTGTTCATCAGATTACCAATATTGACGGTGAAGATAAGATTTTTGCCATTTGTAACTGCAACGTAAATGTCTGCTATGCACTCAGGACTTCGCAGCTGTTTAATACGCCTAATTTGTCTCGTTCTGCTTTTGTGGCTCACGTTGATGAAGAAAAATGTGTTGCTTGCGGCGGATGCGTTGAGGTTTGTCCAGCTGGAGCCCCTCAATTAGGTCAGAAGCTTCCTACTAGGACCGGTAAAATTTCCTACCCAACGCAGGATCTTCCCGATGATAAGTTCTGGGGAGAGTCTGACTGGGATTGGAATTATAAAAACAACAACCGCATTGAGTGTCACGACACCGGTACCGCTCCCTGTAAAGTTGCTTGTCCAGCACATATTTCTGTTCAGGGTTATCTGCGTATGGCTGCTGAAGGCCGCTATCGAGATGCGCTTGAGCTGATCAAAAAAGAAAATCCATTCCCAGCTGTTTGTGGCCGCGTGTGCAATAAACGTTGTGAAGCAGCGTGTACACGAGGAACTATTGACCAGGCAGTAGCCATTGATGACGTTAAGAAATTCATTGCTCAAAAAGATCTAGAGGCAGAACATCGTTTTATTCCAGAGCCAGTTATCCCGTCAAATAGAGGTCGATTCAACCAGAAAATTGCCATTATTGGTGCAGGTCCAGCTGGCCTGTCTTGCGCATATTACCTGGCAGAACGCGGCTACAATCCCGTCGTTTTTGAGAAGAACCTTCTCCCTGGTGGAATGATGGTATACGGCATTCCTTCTTACAAGCTCGAGAAAAACGTTGTTGCCGCAGAGATTGACGTCCTTAAAGAAATGGGTGTTGAGATTCGCTGTGGTGTTGAAGTAGGAAAAGATATAACCCTTGATGAGCTGCGTGCCCAAGGCTTTATCGGCTTTTATGTTGCTATTGGGTGCCAGGGTGGTAGAAAAGCCACTATTGCTGGAGAAGACGCAGACGGTGTTATTTCTGCTGTTGACTTCTTGCATTTTGTTACCGAGCATCCTCAGCATGAAGTACATGGTAAGACGGTGGTTATTGGCGGCGGTAATGTTGCTATTGATGCGGCTCGAGTCTCTGCTCGTTGTGGATCAGAGTCGGTCACTATGGTGTGCCTTGAGCAGCCAGAAGAGATGCCTGCACTGCCAGAAGAAATTACAGAAGCGCAGGAAGATGGCGTGTCAATCAAAAATGGTTGGGGACCTGCTTCTATTGATACGGATGAGCAAGGACATGTTTGCGGCGTGATGTTTAAACGCTGCACGCGTGTTTTTGACAAGGACAAGCGTTTCTCGCCTTGTTTTGATGACGAGCAAACAATGTATCTTGAGGCAGATGCTGTGGTTCTGTCTATTGGACAAACCGTTGAGTGGGGAAGTCTTTTGGCAGGGGAGGCAGTTGAGCTTACGCGTGGCAATCTTGCGTGTGCTGACTCCCAGACGTATCAGACTGCTCAGCCCGATGTCTTTGTGGGCGGAGATGTGTATACGGGTCCTCGCTTTGTTATTGATGCTATTGCCGCAGGTCATGAAGCTGCTGTTTCCTTGCATCGTTTTGTGCAAAAGGGCTCTTCTTTGACTATTGGTCGCAACCAGCGCCACTATGCTGAGCTAAATAAATCAGACGCAGCAGTTGAGTCTTGCGGATACGATCATGCAGGTCGTCAGCGTCCTACCTGCGATTCGGTCAAAAACATTAGACACAACTGGATAGACCCTAGCCATACCTTTACACCAGAGCAAATCAGAATTGAGACCGCACGCTGCTTGAAGTGCGGCGCTTCAATTGTTGATGCAAATAAGTGTATTGGTTGCGGTCTCTGTACTACACGCTGCGAGTTTGATGCAATTCACTTGTTCCGAGACAATCCTCACTGCTCTGATATGGTTGCCGCAGAGCATAAGGCGGGAAAGATTCTCTCGTATGTTGGAAAACGTGCGGTAAAGATTATTAAAAACCCCGCGAGAAAAACTAAGACCCCTAAGCCTCAGTCACACGTGACAACCGATGAGCTTGGCAATCCCGTTCCTGCGGGTAGCACTGGTATTTCAAGCTAACGTACAAACAGAAATCAACTAACATGCATGAGCTGGGAATTGCGTTTTACATTATTGATATGGTCGAAGATCTTGGGCGCCAAAATGACCTCACCTCAGTCGCTCGCGTAAAGTTGCGGCTGGGGGAGGTTTCAGGCGTCATTCCGTCGTATCTTCAAGACGTATGGCGTTGGGCTGCCGACCGCACGGAACTGCTACATGGAGCGCAGCTAGAAATCGAAGAAGTACCAGCTCTAACACAGTGTTTATCGTGCAATAAAACGTACGCTACAGTAACGTATGGTCGCAAATGCCCTTACTGTTCTAGCGAGAAAACAGAACTCATCCAAGGCTTAGAAATTGAGCTTGCTGAGATTGAGGCTACCTAGCATTTGTAATTTCTATGAAGTATGGATACGCCCGGTACAGTGGCTTGTTGACATGTGGCTTTCATCAGCGTAAAGTACTTCCCTGCGTAATTCCAAGGGGACAGTGCTGTGTCGCCTTTCGAATATGTAAAACTGCAGGTAGATAGGTATAAGAAGGAGAAGATCTTGCCTACTATTAACCAGCTCGTACGTAAGGGCCGCGTGAGCGTCAAGTCAAAGTCCAAGAACGCCGCTCTTCAGCACAACCCACAGAAGCGTGGTGTTTGCACCCGCGTTTTCACCACTACGCCAAAGAAGCCTAACTCAGCACTCCGTAAGGTTGCTCGTGTTCGTCTTGTTAATGGCATTGAGGTAACCGCTTACATTCCTGGTGAGGGCCACAACCTCCAGGAGCACTCCATTGTTCTGGTTCGTGGCGGCCGTGTCCGTGACCTTCCTGGTGTTCGTTACAAGGTTGTTCGCGGTGCATTCGACTGCGCAGCAGTTCAGAATCGTGCTCAGGGCCGTTCCCGTTACGGCACTAAGCGTGCTAAGTAATCACGTCCACTACTCGAACTAGTTCTTAGGAGATTAATATGCCGCGTCGCGCAGCAGCAGTACGTCGTGAGGTTATGCCTGACGCCGTCTACAACAATCGTCTGGTAACCCAGCTCATTAACAAGGTCCTTCTCGACGGCAAGAAAGCAACCGCAGAGCGCATTGTCTACGGTGCATTTGACATCGTCGCAGAGAAGACTGGCGAGGATGCCCTCACTGTCTTCAAGAAGGCTATGGATAACATTCGCCCAACACTCGAGGTTAAGCCTAAGCGTGTTGGTGGCGCTACTTACCAGGTTCCAATGGAGGTCAACTCCCGCCGTGCAACTACTCTTGCTATCCGCTGGATGGTCACTTTCAGCCGTAGCCGTAAAGAGAAGACCATGGCAGAGCGTCTTGCAAACGAGATCATCGACGCAACTAACGGCGTAGGTGCATCCGTCAAGCGCCGTGAGGACCTGTACAAGATGGCTGAGGCCAACCGCGCCTTCTCCCACTACCGCTTCTAGTCGGAATTCAGGAGTAGCAAACAAATGGCTAAGACTAAGTACAATCTTAAAGACCTCCGCAACATCGGCATCATGGCTCACATCGATGCTGGTAAGACCACCACAACGGAGCGTATTCTTTACTACACCGGTAAGACCCACAAGATTGGTGAGGTCCACGACGGTGCAGCAACCATGGACTGGATGGTTCAGGAGCAGGAGCGCGGCGTAACCATTACTTCCGCAGCTACCACTTGCTTCTGGAAAGACCATGTCATCCAGATCATCGACACCCCAGGTCACGTTGACTTTACCGCTGAGGTTGAGCGTTCTCTTCGTGTTCTGGACGGCGCAGTTGCAGTCTTCGACGCAGTTGCAGGCGTTCAGCCACAGTCCGAGACCGTTTGGCGTCAGGCAACCAAGTACGGCGTACCTCGTATTGCATTCATCAACAAGTTTGACCGCGTAGGCGCAGACTTCTTCCGTGCAATCCAGACCATGCGTGACCGCCTTGGCGCAAACGCAATTGCAGCTCAGGTCCCAATGGGCGCTGAGTCCAACTTCTGGGGTCTTATCGACCTTGTTACCAACACTGCATGGGACTTCAAAGAGGATGCTAAGGGCATGATTTACCCTGAGCCACTCGACGAGATTCCTGCTGAGTTTGTAGAGATTGCAGCTGAGAAGCGTGAAGAGCTTCTTGAGGCAGCTTCTGACTTCTCTGAGGACGTCATGATGGCTGTTCTCGAGGGTGAAGAGGTTGACGTTGAGACCCTTAAGGGTGCTCTTCGTGCTGGCGTTCTTGCTGGTCAGATTAACCCTGTCTTTGTTGGCTCTGCTTACAAGAACAAGGGTATCCAGGAGCTTCTGGACGCAGTCATCGACTTCCTTCCAAGCCCTCTTGACGTTCCAGAGATTGATGGCGTCACTCCTAAGGGTGACGAGGCTGTCCGTCACGCAGACGTTAAGGAGCCATTCTCCGCTCTTGCATTCAAGATCATGACTGACCCTTATGTTGGTAAGCTTACCTACATTCGTGTTTACTCTGGTCAGGCAGAGGCTGGTTCTTACGTCTACAACTCCGTCAAGGACAACCGTGAGCGCTTTGGCCGCATCCTTGAGATGAACGCAAACGACCGTGTTGACCGTGATGAGTGCTCCGCAGGCGACATCGTTGCATGCGTTGGTCTGAAGAACACCACTACTGGTGACACCCTTTGTGACGAGAAGAACCCAATCATCCTTGAGTCCATCAGCTTCGCAGATCCTGTTATCGACGTTGCTGTTGAGCCTAAGACCAAGGCTGAGCAGGAGAAGATGTCCATCGGCCTTGCTAAGCTGGCTGAAGAGGACCCAACCTTCCAGGTTCACACTGATCACGAGACCGGCCAGACCATCATTGCTGGTATGGGCGAGCTCCACCTTGAGATTATTGTCGACCGTCTCCGTCGTGAGTTTAAGGTTGACTGCAACGTTGGTAAGCCACAGGTTGCTTACCGCGAGACTGCTGGTAAGGCAGTAAGCCACGCTGAGGGCAAGTTCGTCCGTCAGTCCGGTGGTAAGGGTCAGTATGGCCACGCAGTCATCGACCTTGAGCCACAGGAAGAGGGCAAGGGTTACGAGTTTGTCAACGCTATCGTTGGTGGTGTCATTCCTAAGGAGTACATCCCATCTATCGATAAGGGCATCCGCGAGGCTCTTGAGAACGGTGTCATTGCTGGCTACCCAGTAGTCGACATCAAGGTCACCCTTGTTGACGGTTCTTACCACGAGGTCGACTCTTCTGAGGCAGCATTTAAGATTGCTGGTTCTATGGCAATTAAGGATGCTCTCAAGAAGTCCAACCCTGTCCTTCTCGAGCCAGTTGAGTCTGTTGAGGTTGAGACACCTGAGCAGTACATGGGCGACGTTATGGGCAACCTTTCTTCCCGTCGTGGCAAGATTGAGGGTATGGACGATCGTATGGACGCCAAGGTCATCCGCGCTAAGGTGCCTCTTGGTGAGATGTTCGGTTACGCAACCGACCTTCGTTCCCAGACCCAGGGCCGTGCGAGCTACACCATGCAGTTCGATTCTTACGAGCCCGTTCCTAACGCTGTACGCGAAGAGATTGTCGCCAAAAACGGCGGCTCTGCATCCTAAGTAAACGACCACGAGCTCTAGCTCATTTATGGAGGTACCCAAAGTGTCAAGCCAGAAGATCAGGATTCGCCTCAAGGGCTATGATCACGAGGTCATTGATCAGTCCGCTAAGCTGATTGTTGACACCGCACAGAAGACAGGTGCGCGTGTTTCCGGTCCTATCCCTCTGCCAACCGAGCGCAACCTTTACACCGTTATCCGCTCACCACACAAGGATAAGGATTCCCGTGATCAGTTTGAGATGCGCACTCACAAGCGTCTCATCGATATTCTCGACCCAAGCGCTTCTACCGTTGATTCGCTTATGCGTCTCGACCTTCCAGCTGGTGTCGATATCGAGATCAAGCTCTAAGCATACGGCTTAATCCAACGTGCAAACCCTCCTGCGCTCTCCGCGCGGGAGGGTTTTTGCGTGGATGGACTTTCCGCTTGCGACGAACCAGCTTGCGCCTGGCCCGCTCGCGCCTGATTTCTTCAAAGAATCTGTAACTTTTGCCTAAAAGCATCAAAGAATCTGTAGATTTGCCTGATTTTGCTAAAGAATCGGTGACGCAAACACAGATTCTTTGTACTTTTCAGGCAGAATACGAGGTCTCTCAAAAGCAATCCAAACCTGACGTGATTTTGTGCGAGAAGAACGTGCGTGACTTATGCTTGTAGATTTTTCAGTGTCGATTGATCCAAAACACAGGTAATTATGTGTCCACCCAATCCAAAAGTGAGGTAATTATGTGCCGGAAGGCACATAATTGAGTGGGTTTTGGATCAAAATCGGGTTTCTCGACACATAATTAGTAGACTTTTGGATTAATCGAGGTCCAAAAATTTACAAGAGCCAGCCCCGCACACATAATTGCAGCAGTTTTGGATTAGACGAGCAACAAATTCAGCATGATAGAAGAGTAGAATGCCCGCACCTGAACTCAGCGAGAAACCCGTAGAATTAGAAAGCGAATACTCGCACAAAGCGCAGGAGAAAAGATGAAACGTAGCCAGCAGAACGTAAGTAGCCAGCTGAACACCGGCCGCCCGGAGAACTCCCACGTGACCAAGATCCTCTTTGTGTGTCATGGAAATATTTGCAGGTCAACCATGGCGCAATATGTCATGCAAGACCTTGTCGAGAAAAACGGTCTGGCAGATTCATTCTTCATTGACTCAGCCGCGACATCCACCGAAGAGATCGGCAATCCTGTGGACCCTCGCACGCGTAGAAAACTGCAGCAAGAGGGGATCTATTGCGGCAATCATCGCGCCAGGCAGATGACTCGCGCAGATTATGAGGAGTTTGATTACCTCATTGGTATGGATCACAACAACCTGCGCAACATGATGCGTATGCTCAAGGATGATCCGCTTGGAAAGGTTTCGTTGCTTCTTGACTGGACAGAGAAGCCTCGCGATATCGCGGATCCGTGGTATTCGGGCAATTTTGACCTGACATATGAGGACGTTACAGAAGGTTGCGGAGCGTTGCTCAAGAAACTCATGGCTGCCTAGTTTCATCTGCTTAGTTACCATTTTACTTAGCGTTAGGTGCTTAGTTTTGCAAAGTAATCTTGGCATCCTGATTTTGGCAGAGTCGTTTCCGCGTCTTGTTCCGACAAATTTTTTGGAAAAATTTTGCAAAATTCTTCGGGTTTCTCGCCAATGGATACGCCCGGGTCAGCGGTTTGACCTCGCAAAATAGGTGAGAAGAAAGATCTCGCAGCTAGAGGGTATTAAACGGTCTTCACAAAGCGTTCATCTTTTAGAGATTTTAGGCTTGTTTCTTGTCAAAAATGAGTGTAAAGTAGACGGGCTGCTCAAACAGGACAATTATGTCTAAAGGCAGTATGTACAGGACGTGGTCCGCTGGGGAAGAGTACCCGATGTGCTCTCAAGGTCCCATGACCACCGAAGGTTAGGAAAGAGCATGGTTAATACCATCCTCGGCCGCAAGCTGGGCATGACCCAGGTATGGGACGAGAACGACAACGTCGTTCCTGTTACCGTCGTTCTTGCTGGCCCCTGCACCGTTTCACAGGTAAAGACTGTTGAGACGGACGGCTACAATGCCGTACAGATTGGCTTCGGCGACATCTCCGAGAAGCATGTCAACAAGCCAATGGCTGGTCACTTCAAGGCACAGGGCGTCGAGCCAATGCGTTACCTCCGCGAGGTCCGCGTTGAGGATGCTTCTGAGCACAAGACCGGCGATGTTGTCACAGTTGCTGACTTCTCCGAGGTCACCGCTGTTGACGTAACAGGCACTTCTAAGGGTAAGGGTTTCCAGGGTACCGTTAAGCGCTGGAACTTCTCTCGCGGTCCAATGACTCACGGTTCTCGTAACCAGCGTCGTCCAGGTTCCATTGGTCAGTGCGCATACCCTGCACGCGTTCGTAAGGGCCTTCACATGTATGGTCACATGGGCGCAGAGCGCGTTACGGTCAAGAACCTTAAGCTTGTCCGCGTTGATGCTGAGCAGAACCTCATGCTTATCAAGGGTGCTGTTCCTGGCGGCAAGAATGCCCTCGTCCAGGTCCGCATGGCCTAAGGGCCTTTAGGCAAACACTTAGGCTAACAAGGAGACAACATGTCCAAGTATGAGATTAAGAACGTAGAGGGAAAGAAGGTCGGCGACGCCGAGCTCTCCTCTGACGTCTATGGCATTGAGCCAAACATCCCTGTTGTGCACCAGGTTGTAGTCTGCCAGGACGCATCCGCACGTCAGGGTACCCACTCTACAAAGAACCGTCACGAGGTATCCGGCGGTGGCGTTAAGCCTTACCGTCAGAAGGGTACTGGTCGTGCTCGCCAGGGTTCTATTCGTGCTGGTCAGTGGACTGGTGGTGGCGTCATCTTTGGACCTACCCCTCGTTCACACGCACGTCGTATTAACAACAAGATGGTCAAGCTTGCTATGAGGTCCGTCCTCTCCGGCAAGGTTGCAGACTCCGAGCTTGTCCTCGTTGACTCTCTTGAGTTTGCTCAGCCTTCCACCAAGCAGGCAAAGGCTGCACTTCAGAACCTCGGTATTGAGGGTAAGCGCGTTACCGTCATTGTCCCAGACGATGACGTCAACACCTACCTCTCTTTCCGTAACCTTCCTAAGGTTTCGGTCTTCGGCGTTTCTGAGGTTACTACTCGTTTCCTGATCGACAACGGCGCACTTGTTATGTCCGCTGATGTTGCTAAGCAGCTTGGGGAGGTGCTCGCATAATGAACTCTCCTTATGAGGTCATCATTCGTCCTATCGTTTCAGAGCGTGCTTTCGATCTGATGGAGCAGGGCAAGTACACTTTTGAGGTTGCTCGTAACGCAGGTAAAGAAGAGATTGCTGCAGCTGTAGAGAAGCTCTTCTCTGTACACGTCACCAAGGTAAACACACTTTCTGTTAAGCCAAAGAACAAGCGTGTACGCTATCAGCAGGCAGGCAAGACCCGCCAGTGGAAGAAGGCTATTGTTACCCTTGCTGCTGGTGAGACTATCGAGATCTTCGGTAATAACTCTGCTGAGTAAGGTTTTTCTCCCGTGCCTCTTTTGAGGTACGGGTTCGTATGCCGCGCATAGTAGATACGCGCGGTACCGTGGTAATCCGGTGTTAGCTCGACTTTCCCTTAAGCGGGCTAGCCAACGGAGAAGAAAGGGATACTGTTTATGGCAGTTAGGCATCTAAAGCCAACAAGCGCAGGCAGGCGCTTCCAGACAATCTCAGACTTTGCTGAGATTACAACTGATAAGCCCGAGAAGTCCCTTCTCGAGCCTCTGCCAAAGAAGGCTGGCCGCAACAACAATGGCCGCATCACTACCCGTCACCAGGGTGGTGGCCACAAGCGCCAGTACCGTCGTATCGACTTCAAACGTCGCAAGGATGATATCCCAGCTAAAGTCGCTACTGTTGAGTACGATCCTAACCGTTCCGCTCGTATTGCTCTTCTGCACTATGCAGACGGCGCAAAGGCATACATCCTTTGCCCAGAGGGCCTGAGCGTCGGTGACACTGTTCTTTCTGGTACCAAGGACGTCGATATCAAGCCTGGTAACTGCACCACTCTTGAGCAGATTCCAGTAGGTACTCTTGTTCACGCAGTTGAGTTCCAGCCTGGCAAGGGTGCTGCAATGGCACGTGCTGCTGGTACTTCCGTCCAGCTCATGGGTAAGGACAACGGCTATGCAGTTCTGCGTATGCCTTCCTCCGAGCTCCGTCGTGTTCTTCTGACCTGCCGTGCAACCATCGGTGAGGTTGGCAATGCTGAGCACTCCAACATTGTTGTTGGTAAGGCTGGTCGTTCCCGCTGGGCAGGCGTCCGTCCTACCGTCCGTGGTACTGTCATGAACCCTGTTGACCACCCACACGGTGGTGGTGAAGGTAAGAACCACACTTCTGGTCGTCCTTCCGTCACCCCATGGGGTAAGCCAACCAAGGGTTATAAGACCCGCGACCCGAAGAAGGCTTCTAACCGCCTGATCATTCGCCGTCGTAAGTCCAAGTAAGACACGAGTAGGAGTAGATAAATGAGCAGAAGTCTCAAAAAAGGCCCCTTTGTGGAGACTCGCCTCCTTGCGCGTGTCGCTGCAATGAACGAGGCTGGCAAGAAGGACGTTATCAAGACTTGGTCACGTTCCTCAACCATCTTCCCTGAGATGGTCGGTCACACCATCGCTGTTCACGATGGTCGTAAGCATGTACCTGTGTACGTCACTGAGTCCATGGTTGGTCACAAGTTGGGCGAGTTCTCCCCATCCCGTACCTTCCGCGGTCACAAGGCCAAATAGGGGGAGTGTAGTAAATGGCTAAGAACACCGATTCTATTGAGGTTCGCGCAACAGCTAAGTATGTTCGCGTTGCTCCTCGTAAGGCTCGCGCAGTTGTCGCGCTTGTCCGCGGTAAGTCTGTCGAGAAGGCCCTTGAGGTTCTTCAGTTCTCGACTCGCGCTGCCGCAACTGATATTGCTAAGGTTCTGCGCTCCGCAGTTGCTAACGCCGAGAACAACAATGGTCTCCGTGCTAACAACCTGGTAGTCAAGACCGCTTTTGTTGACGAAGGCCCAACGCTTAAGCGTATTCGCCCTCGTGCAAAGGGTTCGGCTTCCCGCATTAACAAGCGCATGAGCCACATCACCGTTGTCGTTGCACCTCGAAAGGAGGCGTAGGAATGGGTCAGAAAGTACAGCCTACAGGCTTCCGTCTTGGTGTAACCGAGAGCTGGCGTTCTCGTTGGTACGCCGATAAGGACTACGCCGAGCAGCTCGGCAACGATCTTGCTATCCGCAAGTATCTCGAGAAGCGCCTTGAGAAGGCAGCTGTTGCTCGTATTGATATCGAGCGCGCTGGCGATAAGGTCAAGGTAACTATTTTCTCCGCACGTCCTGGTATTGTCATTGGCAAGAAGGGCGCAGAGATTGACGGCCTCCGTGCAGATCTTGAGCGTGTCGCAAAGGTCGGCAAGGGCCAGGTCAACGTTGACGTCGTCGAGGTTAAGCGTCCTGAGCTTGACGCAAACCTCGTTGCTCAGTCCATCGCAGAGCAGCTCGAGCAGCGTGTCGCTTTCCGTCGCGCTATGCGTAAGGCTGTTCAGTCCGCTCGCAAGGCTGGCGCTAAGGGTATTCGTATCCAGTGCTCTGGTCGTCTGAACGGCGCTGAGATGGGCCGTCGTGAGTGGTACCGTGAGGGTCGCGTGCCTCTGCACACCCTTCGTGCTGCAATCGGCTATGGTACTGCAACAGGCCGCACCACCATGGGCGCTGTTGGTATCAAGGTTTGGATTTATTACGGCGAGAAGATGCCTGGACAGCCAACACCTAACCCAGCTCTTGAGGGCTCCGCTCGTCCTCGTCGTGCTCGCAATGAGAGGAGGGGCCGTTAATGCTTGCTCCAAAGCGTGTATTGCACCGTAAGGTACAGCGCGGTTCCATGAAGGGCCAGGCAAAGGGTAATACCCAGCTGCATTTTGGTTCCTGGGGCATCCGTGCAGAGGAGGCTCACTGGATTACTAACCGCCAGATTGAGGCTGCTCGTATTGCTCTCACCCGTGAGATGAAGCGTGGCGGTAAGGTTTGGATTACTATCTTCCCAGATAAGCCAATCACCAAGAAGCCTGCAGAGACTCGTATGGGTTCCGGTAAGGGTAACCCAGAAGAGTGGGTAGCAGTTGTTAAGCCTGGTCGTATCATGTTTGAGATTGATGGCGTACCAGAGGAAGTTGCTCGTGAGGCTCTCCGTCTTGCTCAGCACAAGCTTCCAATTAAGACCAAGATTGTCTCCAAGGCCGATCAGGACGGTGAGAACTAATGAAGTACACCGAAATCAAGGCTATGAGCGATGCAGACCTCGCTAAGAAACTCGAGGAAGGCCGCGCAGAGCTCTTTAATCTTCGTTTCCAGATGGCAACCAGCCAGCTGGACAACACCGCTCGCGTCAAGGCAGTTAAGCGCGACATTGCTCGCGTTCAGACCGAGATGCGCACCCGTCAAATTGCTGCGGAAGCATCCGCAGAGCAGAACTAGATCGCAGGAGATAAGTTATGGCAGAGACCGAAAGCAGAAATGCGCGTAAGGTTCGTACCGGACTCGTCGTCTCCATCTCTGGCGAGAAGACGATTACGGTAGAGATTACTTACCGTAAGCACCACCCTAAGTATGGCAAGATGATGACCATCGGCAAGAAGCTTCACGTTCACGATGAGAACAACGAGGCTGGTCTGGGCGATACCGTCCGCGTCATGGAGACTCGTCCTCTTTCCAAGACCAAGCGTTGGCGTCTCGCAGAGATCGTTGAGCGCGCTAAGTAATTAGCACCTAGGAAACAGCTTTTAGCTCAACCTAGTTTTGTATCTATCATTATTTCTCACGTGCGCAAATACGCGCACCTCTGAGAAATTAGGTTCCGGAGGAACGTCACATGATTCAGATGGAGACCATTCTCAACGTCGCTGACAACAGCGGCGCAAGGCGCGTAAAGTGCGTCAAGGTCCTTGGTGGCTCCAAGCGTCGTTACGCCGGCCTTGCCGACGTCATCATTGGCGCTGTCCAGGAGGCTACTCCAGGTGGTTCGGTGAAGAAGGGCGACATTGTTCGCTGCGTCATCGTTCGTACCGCTAAGGACACCCGTCGCAAGGACGGTAGCTACATCCGCTTTGACCAGAACGCATGCGTTCTTGTTAACAAAGAGGGTGAGCCCAAGGGTACTCGTATCTTTGGACCAGTCGCTCGCGAGCTGCGCGACCACAAGTACATGAAGATTGTCTCACTTGCACCTGAGACCCTTTAAGGAGGAACGACATGCCTAAGATGAAGATCAAGAAGGGCGACAAGGTCGAGGTCCTCACTGGTAAGGACAAGGGTAAGCGCGGCGAGGTACTTCGCGTATATCCAGAGAAGAACAAGGTTGTCGTTGAGGGCGTTGCAATTGCTAAGCGCCATGTCAAGCCAAACGCAGCTAACCAGCAGGGTGGCATCGTTGAGGCAGAGGCAGCAATCGACGCTTCCAATGTTGCTCTTATCGACCCTAAGACCGACAAGCCAACCCGTGTTGGCTACCTGATCAAGGAGGACGGCACCAAGGTCCGCGTCTCCAAGAAGTCAGGCGCTGAGCTCTAAGTTACCCGTGTTTCTCGCTTTGTAAGAAACATCTAAGAGCTACTTCAAACCCCGTTATCGTCAGATAGCGGGGTTTTCTTTTAAGCGAGAAGTGCTGTGTCGTGTGGAAGTAGTGTGATGACACGAAAAAATATCAGCTAGCTTGAAATTCTCGCCCCATTTTTGCTCAATAAGGTCTAATATTGTTCATTGCGTCTTTCTATGGGACACGTATGTCTCGAGGATGCAGATGGCTCCTAGTTCGCCAAACTAGGAGGTGCGAGGCGATCCCCGCACTTAAAACCCCAAGAGTTAAGGAGAAACCATGGCAGACGAGAAGTACACACCTCGCCTTAAAGAGCTTTACTACGCATCTGTGCGTGATGCTCTGAAGGAGAAATTTGGTTACACCAACGTTAACCAGATTCCTAAGTTTGAGAAGATCGTTGTCAACATGGGTGTTGGCGAGGCAGCTACAGACGCTAAGGCAATTGACGGCGCTGTAAACGACCTCCGTACCATTACTGGTCAGCAGCCACTTGTTACACACGCTCGCAAGTCTATCGCAACCTTTAAGCTTCGCCAGGGTATGCCAATCGGTGCTAAAGTTACCCTTCGTGGCGATCGTATGTGGGAGTTCCTGGATCGTTTGATCGCAGTTGCAATTCCTCGTATTCGCGACTTCCGTGGTATCTCTGCTAAGAGCTTCGACGGCCGTGGTAACTTCTCCATGGGCGTAACTGAGCAGCTCATCTTCCCAGAGATTGACTTTGACAAGATGGACCACACCCGCGGTATGGACATCACCATCGTCACCACTGCTAAGACCAATGAAGAGGGCAAGGCACTTCTCGACGCCTTCCACTTCCCATTCAAGCAGGACTAACTTTTACCTGCGCTTTATGTAAGCGCATTCCTGTTGGCATCATTGATGCCGGGTGACATAGTCACCAGCACTATTGTTTGAAGTCATCTTGGCGTTCGCCAAGTTGCATTTTGAAGGAGGATTTGTGGCTAAGACTTCGATGATCGTCAAAGCCTCGCGTGAGCCGAAGTACTCTACGCGCACACAGAACCGTTGCCAGCGTTGTGGACGTCCCCACTCCGTTTACCGCAAGTTTGGTCTGTGCCGTGTGTGCTTCCGTGAGCTAGCGAGCAAGGGCGAGCTTCCTGGTGTCCGCAAGGCAAGCTGGTAGGACTCAGGGCTCTGGCGTCAAGGCATCTGCGCCACGGGTGTAGATGAACCAGACACGCAGTTTCATCATTAACGAAGGAGAAGGATCAAATGAAAATTACCGATCCCATTTCAGACATGCTGACGCGTATTCGTAACGCAAACTCAGCTGGCAAGGATTCCGTATCCATGCCATCGAGCAAGGTGCTCGTTGAGATTGCTCGCGTCATCACCGAAGAGGGCTATGTCGAGGGTTACACCGTTGAGGACACCAAGCCTCAGAAGACTCTTCACATCACCCTTAAGTATGGTAAGAAGCGCGCTAAGGTTATCCGCGGCATCCGTCGCATTTCCAAGCCTGGTCTGCGCATTTACTCCACCGCTGAGAAGCTTCCACGCGTTCTTGGTGGTCTTGGTACTGCAGTGGTTTCCACTTCTAAGGGCATGATGTGCGACCGCGACGCTCGCAAGGCTGGCGTTGGCGGCGAGGTCATCGCTTACGTTTGGTAAATCTGACAGGAATGAAAGGAGACAGCCGTGTCTCGTATTGGTAAGAAGCCTGTCCAGATTCCTGCTGGAGTCACTGTGACAGTTGATAACACCACCGTTACCGTTAAGGGTTCTAAGGGCGAGCTGACTCGTACTTTCTCTGAGCTTGTTGCTATTGCTCAGGAGGGCGAGGAGATTCTCGTTACTCGCGTTGACGAGTCCTCTGAGTCCAACGCTCAGCAGGGTCTTGTCCGCACCCTTATCCACAACATGGTTGTTGGCGTCTCTGAGGGCTTCGAGAAGAAGCTTGAGCTCACTGGCGTTGGTTATCGTGTAGCACTTAAGGGCAAGGATCTTGACCTTTCCCTTGGTTATTCTCACCCAGTTCTCTATGTTGCACCTGAGGGCATTAGCTTTGAGGTACCTGATAACACTCACGTTACCGTTAAGGGTATTTCTAAGGAGAAGGTCGGCCAGGTTGCAGCTGAGATTCGTATGAAGCGTCCACCAGAGCCTTACAAGGGCAAGGGCATTCACTACGAAGGTGAGCACATCCGCAGGAAGCTCGGTAAGGCTGCTAAGTAAAGCAACCCTACTTTTAGGCTAAAAGACCATCACCCCGTTAGGTGATGGCATGTCTCTAAGGAGAAGGAATGAACAAGCAGCAGGCGAAAAAGGCGGGTCTTGAACGCCGCAAGCGCCGCGTACGTGCCAAGGTCTTTGGTACACCTGAGCGTCCGCGTCTTGCAGTTCACCGCACAAACGCAAACATTTATGCACAGCTTATTGACGACGCTTCTGGAAGAACTCTCTGCTCTGCCTCTACGCTTGACCCAGAGTTCCGTTCTACTGGCAAGGTTGGCTCCAACAAGGAGGCAGCTGAGTTCGTAGGTGAGCTTATCGGTAAGCGCGCTGCCGAGAAGAACGTCACTGAGGTCACTTTTGACCGTGGTGGCCGTCTTTATCACGGCCGCGTCAAGGCTTTGGCAGATGGCGCCCGCAACGCGGGCCTGAAGTTCTAGGAGGATTCAATGGCACGTGATCGTAAGCGCCAGCAGGATACGGATCTTCAGGAGCGCGTCGTTTATATTCACCGCGTTTCCAAGACCGTCAAGGGTGGCCGCCGTATGTCACTCGTTGCTCTGGTAGTCGTTGGCGACGGTAAGGGTAACGTTGGTATTGGCCAGGGTCGTTCCGCTGAGGTACCTCTGGCAATTCAGAAGGGCGTCGAGGACGCAAAGAGGAACATGTTCAAGGTCCCACTGACCGAGACTGGTTCCGTACCACACGCAGTCACCGGTCACTACGGTGCAGGTTCTGTTCTTATTAAGCCTGCATTTGAGGGTACTGGTGTTATTGCTGGCGGTCCTATTCGTCCACTCTTCGAGCTTGCAGGTATTACCAACGTACTTTCTAAGTCCCTTGGTACCGACAACGCTCTGAACATGATTAAGGCAGCAGCTGAGGGTCTGAAGGAGCTTTCCAGCCCAGAAGAAGCAGCTGAGCGTCGTGGCCTAACCGTCGGCGATATGTTCGTCGGAAAGGAGAACTAACGATGGCTAAGAACCTTAGCATCAAGCTTGTCCGTGGCGCTGTTGCAGGCGTCAAGAAGGACCAGACTGCTACGGTGAAGGCCCTCGGCCTCCACAAGATCGGCGATACCGTCGAGCAGCCTGACAACCCAAGCATTCGTGGAATGATCTTCAAGGTTAAGCACCTTGTCGAGGTTGAAGAGAACTAGAGGTAGTAATAATGCAGCTCAATGATCTTCGCCCCGCAGTGGGTTCGCGCAAAAATCGTAAGCGCGTAGGTCGCGGTAATTCTTCAGGCAATGGTACTTTTGCCGGCCGCGGTATGAATGGTCAGCTCTCCCGCTCTGGTGGCGGTAAGGGCGCTGGCTTCGAGGGTGGACAGCAGCCACTGGCTATGCGTCTTCCTAAGCTTCCTGGCTTCACTAACCACAACCGTGTCGAGTACGCTCCAGTTAACGTTGCTCGTCTGAACGCTCTCTTTGCAGACGGCGAGACCGTCGACGCAGAGGCTCTGGTTGCAAAGGGAGTTATCAAGTACAACTTCATCCCAGTCAAGGTCCTGGGTGACGGCGAGCTTTCTAAGAAGCTTACTGTTAAGGTCGACAAGGTTTCCGCCTCCGCAAAGGCTAAGATCGAGGCGGCCGGTGGAAAGGTTGAGGCCGAGTAGTGAGTAAAGGAATCGCCAACGCATTTCGTGTTCCGGAACTAAGGGGAAAGATTCTCCTTACGGTACTGATTCTTCTTCTGTACCGTTTTGGTGCCTATCTTCCTGTGCCCGGTGCTCCATTCCAGCAGATGCTTTCTGTTTATCAGAATGGTCTTTCTCAGAATGGCGCAATGGCCGTGCTTAACCTATTTTCGGGTGGCGCTCTTTCTCGCATGTCTGTTTTCAGTCTGGGCATCATGCCTTACATTACGGCTCAGATCATCTTTCAGATGATGCAGTCCGTTATTCCATCTCTTGGCGAGCTTGCTAAAGATGGTGAGAGCGGCCAGCGTAAGATTACGCAGTACACGCGTTATCTTACGGTTGGCTTGGCTCTGCTCAATGCAGTTGGTTACCTGTTCTTGTTTAAGAGCTATGGTGTATCTTTTGCATCTATGGAGGGCGTGCCTGAGGCACTTGAAAACTTCCTGGTAGTCTTTACCATGCTAGTTGGTGCCATCATTATTATGTGGCTTGGTGAGGTTATTACCCAGCAGGGTGTTGGCAACGGAATGAGTCTTATCATCTTTGCAAACATCATGGCTGGACTTCCAACAGCCCTTATTTCTTCAGTAACTACTCGTGGAAACATTGTTCTTACCGTTGTTACTGTTGTGGTTATGCTCGCTATTATTCCGCTCATTGTTTACATTGAGCGCGGTCAGCGTCGTATTCCTATCAACTATGCGAAGCGCGTTGTTGGTCGTCGTATGATGGGTGGTCAGTCTACTTACCTTCCAATTAAGGTAAACACTGCAGGCGTTGTACCAATCATCTTTGCATCTGCAATCCTGTACCTTCCTGCTCAGGTTGCTGTGTTCTTCCCAGGAGTAGAGTGGATTCAAAATCTTGCTACTTCACTTTCTTCTGGATGGGTTAACTGGGTTCTCTCAGTTATGTTCATTGTCTTCTTTGCATACTTCTACACCTCAATGGTGTTCAATCCAGAGGAGACAGCAGACCAGCTTAAGAAGCAGGGTGGCTTTATTCCTGGCGTTCGTCCAGGTACTGCTACTTCAACGTATATCAAGACTGTTATTGACAGAGTCACCCTCCCCGGTGCTATCTTTATGGCAGTTCTTGCAATCGTCCCAACCATCATTTTCTGGTTCACGGGAGATTCGTTGATACAGGCGTTTGGTGGAACTTCCGTCCTGATTATGGTCGGTGTTGCAATGGATACACTCTCTTCCATTGAGTCCCACCTTAAGATGCACAACTATGAGGGCTTCTTTAAGTAGTTCTTAGTACGTAGCATAAAGGGGCCTGGAAACAGGCCCCTTTTATTATTTGAAAGGAAGACGAAGCATGAACATTGTTCTTCTCGGCGCACCTGGCGCTGGCAAGGGTACACAGGCTCAGAAGCTCGTTGCAGAGTATGGACTTGCTCACATCTCAACCGGTGACCTTCTTCGTGCTGCTGTTAAAGCTCAGTCTGAGCTTGGCGTTAAGGCTAAAGAGTATATGGATGCTGGTCAGCTTGTTCCAGATCAGCTTGTCATTGACCTGGTAAAAGAGCGCCTTTCTGCAGACGATGCAAAGGCTGGTTTTATTCTTGACGGCTTCCCACGTAACACCGCCCAGGCAGTAACTCTTGATTCTGAGCTTCAGAACATGGGCCTCAAGCTTGATGCAGCTCTGCTTGTTGCTGTTGAGCCAGAGGTTATTGTTGAGCGTCTTTCTTCTCGTCGCACCTGCAAAGAGTGTGGTTACACTGCACCAGCTGGTACAGAGACTTGCCCAAATTGCTCTGGTGAGATGTATCAGCGTGATGACGATAAGCCAGAGACTATTCGTAAGCGTCTTGATGTGTACGAGAATCAGACTTCTCCTTTGATTGAGTACTACAAGGGTCATGGAATTCTGAAGGAGGTCAACGGAGATCGTCCTGTTGACGAGGTATTCGCCGACGTTAAGACACTCCTCGCACTATGATTACCATAAAAACACCTGAACAAATCGAGGCAATGAAGGTGTCGGGCGCCCTTTCTAAGGCAGCTCTTCGCCGTGCTGGATCCATGATTAGACCTGGTGTTTCAACGCTCGAGATTGACCGCGCTGTTGAGGCTTTTATTAGGCTTCACGGCGGAACCCCTACTTTTAAGGGCTACGGTGGATTCCCGGGATCTGTTTGTTCTTCCATTAACGAGCAGATTGTTCACGGCATTCCATCAGCTAATGTCATTTTGCAAGATGGCGATATTCTGACCATTGACACGGGTGCTACCGTTAACGGTTGGGCAGGAGATAACGCTTGGACGTTCTACTGCGGAGCAGTTGACGAGAAAACCCAGGCACTTTGTGAGGTTACGCGTGACTGCCTTAAGGCAGGTATTGCAGCTGCTGTTCCTGGTGCTCGCCTTGGCGACGTTGGACATGCAGTACAGAAGCTTGCTGAGGATAATGGCTACGGTGTTATTCGTGATTTTGTTGGCCATGGTATTGGTCGCAATCTTCACGAGGATCCAGAGGTCAGAAACTATGGTCGTGCAGGTAACGGCATTGTTCTTCGTGAGGGAATGGTAATTGCAATCGAGCCAATGATTGCCATGGGCACCTACGATTGCACCGTTCTTGAAAATGGTTGGACCGTTGTTACCGATGACGGCCTGCCATCAGCACATTATGAGAACACCGTTGCTATTACTGCCGATGGTCCTGTTATCGTCTCCGAAGATGAAGTTGGTCCATGGTGCGAGATGCAAGGTGGCATAGAGTAACCAATACATAGTTCTTCTCGCTATCTAATTGTGTTGAAAAAATAAGTGATAGACGAGTGGCACATTTTTATGTATTATTGATAACCGCTGTCGATGTGTCGAGAGGATGAAAGTTGGCTAAACAAGACGCGATTGAGCTTGAAGGCAAGGTACTAGAACCCCTGCCAAACGCTATGTTTAACGTTGAGTTAGAGAACGGCAAGACCATCCTTTGCACCATCTCAGGTAAGATTCGAATGAATTACATTCGAATTCTCCCTGGTGACAAGGTTGTAGTAGAGATTTCTCCTTACGATCTTACCAGGGGTCGCATTACTTACCGTTACAAGTAAGTAGTGTCCAGCCTTGTGCCATGCATGAGGCTATCTGTGTCTTTGCGCATGTTGCAAGGGCATATGTACGCAAGTACAGTCGGTATTTCACGCCAGCGGCTGGGCGAGTATATAGTTCGTATCAGCAGAACCGAAAGGAAGACACATGAAGGTACGTCCTTCGGTAAAGAAGATGTGCGACAAGTGCAAAGTCATCCGTCGCCACGGTAAGGTTTACGTGATTTGCGAGAACCCGCGCCACAAACAGCGTCAGGGCTAAGGAAGGAGCACCAAGTTGGCCCGTATTAACGGCGTCGACCTGCCACGCGATAAGCGTGTTGAGGTCGGACTCACCTATCTTTACGGCATTGGTCAGACTCGTGCAACCAAGATTTGCAACGAGACTGGTATCGATGTAAATACTCGCGTCAAGGACCTCACAGAGGAAGAAGTCACCAAGATTCGTGACTTTATTGACGCTAACTACACCACCGAGGGCGATCTTCGCCGCGAGGTGCGTCAGAATGTTGCCCGCCTGATGGAGATTGGCTGCTACCGCGGCCTCCGTCACCGCAAGGGCCTCCCTGTCCACGGTCAGCGTACCCACACTAACGCTCGTACTCGTAAGGGTAAGAAGCGTCAGGTGGGCGGCAAGAAGAAGTAGGCGAGGAGTAGCTAATGGCACAGAAAAAGAACGCTCGCACTACACGCGTCCGCCGCTCCGAGCGTAAAAACATTGCAGTGGGCCAGGCCCACATCAAGAGCACATTCAATAACACGATTGTCTCTATTTCCGATCCCCAGGGTAATGTAATTTCCTGGCAGTCCGGTGGTACCGTCGGCTTCAAGGGCTCTCGTAAGTCCACTCCTTTTGCTGCACAGCTTGCAGCAGAGGCAGCAGCAAAGGCAGCAATGGAGCACGGTCTCCACAAGGTAGCTGTTTTTGTTAAGGGCCCAGGCTCTGGTCGCGAGACCGCAATCCGTTCCCTTCAGGCAGCAGGCCTTGAGGTTTCGGGTATTCAGGATAAGACACCTATTGCACACAACGGCTGCCGTCCTAAAAAGCGCCGTCGCAACTAGCACGAAAGGACAAGCAAATGGCAATTGATAGGACCCCGGTCCTTAAAAGATGTCGTCAGCTTGGCATCGATCCCGTTGTGATGGGGATCAATAAGACTTCTAACCGTGAGCCACGTCGCCGTCGTCGCCAGGAGAGCGAGTACGGTATGCAGCTCCGTGAGAAGCAGAAGGCTAAGTTCATTTACGGCGTCCTTGAGAACCAGTTCCACGGCTACTATGAGATGGCTAAGAAGAACCCAGGCATTACTGGTGACAACCTGATGAGCATCCTTGAGACTCGTCTTGACAACGTCATCTTCCGCCTTGGCTTTGCTCGTACACGTAAAGAGGCTCGTCAGACTGTCCGCCACGGTCACATCACCGTTAACGGTCAGCGCGTTGACATTCCTTCTTATCGCGTAAAGAGCGGCGATGTTATCGCTGTTGCTTCCAAGGCAAAGGATCTTCTTCCAATCAAGGAAGCTCTCATTTCCTCCGAGCACATGGCAGTTCCTGCATGGCTTGAGGTTGACATTGAGAAGCTGCAGGGCACTGTTCTTCAGCTTCCAACCCGCGATCAGATCGACCTTGAGATTGACGCACAGCTGATCGTCGAGCTCTACTCCAAGTAAGCCCGACCCGTTTTGGAGGTAGCAATGTCCGAATTTATCCGACCAAATGTGTCGGTAGATGAAATCGGCGCAAACGTCGCTCGTGTGAGCGTAGAGCCGCTTGAGCGTGGCTATGGTGACACGCTTGGCAACTCCCTCCGCCGCGTACTGCTTTCCTCTCTTGAGGGAGCTGCGGTTGAGGCCATCCAGATTGATGGCGTTCAGCATGAGTTCACTACGGTTGAAGGCGTCTATGAGGACGTTACTGACATCGTTCTGAACGTTAAGGGCCTAGTTTTCCGCAACACCAACAACTCTGATGAGGCTGAGGCTTCTATCTCTGTTGATGGTCCTTGCACAGTCACTGGTGCTGATCTTGATGTTCCTATGGGCTATGAGCTGGTTAACCCAGCTCAGCACATTTGCACTCTTGCTGAGGGAGCTCATCTTTCCATGAGACTTCGCCTTGGTAATGGTCGCGGTTATGTTTCTGGTGAGGATAACGAGCGTGAGAGCGATCCAATTGGATTCATTCACGTTGACTCGATCTTCTCGCCAGTTCGCCGCTGCGCTAAGGCTGTTGAGCCTTGTCGTGTTGGCCGTCACACCGACTATGATCGTCTGGTGCTTGAGGTTGAGACCAATGGTGCAATCAGCCCTCGCGAGGCTGTCGTTGAGGCTGCAAACATCATTAACCAGCACATGAGCGCATTCATGGGACTTACTGATTTTGACGAGACTCAGGAAGAGGCTTCGATTTTTGCTAAGGCAGACGTCGAGGACGATTCCGAGCTTGAGAAGCAGGTTGAGGATCTGGACCTTTCCGTCCGTTCTTACAACTGCCTCAAGCGTGCAGGAATTCACTCTGTCCGTCAGCTCGTTGATTTCTCTGAGAACGATCTTCTCAACATCAGAAACTTTGGTGTTAAGTCTATTGAAGAAGTCAAGGAAAAGCTCGAGAGCATGGGCCTGTCCCTTAAGGCTTAGTCGCGCCTTGTCACGCATAGGAGAATGTAAATTATGAGGCACAATAAGAAGAGGGGCATGAAGCTTGGTACTGATGCTAGCCACACCAAGGCCATCAAGAAGAGCCTGATCCAAGCCCTTTTCACTAACGATCGTATTAAGACTCTTGACGTCCGCGCTAAGGCAGTTCGCGGCGAGGTCGACAAGGTCATCACTTGGGCAAAGCGCGGCGACCTTCACGCTCGTCGTCTTGCTATGGCCAAGGTTGGTAACGCAGAGCTTGTCCGTGAGGTATTTGACAAGGCTGCTCAGGGTATGTGGGCTGACCGCAACGGCGGTTACACCCGTATCATGAAGCTTGGTCCTCGTAAGGGCGACGCTTCTGAGGTTGTTATCCTTGAGCTTGTTACCGAGCCAGTTCAGCCAAAGGCTTCTAACAAGAAGGCTAAGGCAACCAAGGTTGCTCCTGCTCCTGTAAAGGAAGAGGAGACCGAGGCTCCAGCAGAGGAGACCGAGCAGACCGAAGAGGCTGCAGAGTAACTTCTGTCAAAGTGAATCTAAAGAGGTCCTGGCTTTTTGCTGGGACCTCTTTTTCAAATGAAGGAGGGTTGTCATGATTGAGTTCAAAAGCGTTTCATTTGCATACAGTTCTTCAGCTGCTACACAATCTATGACTGACTCTGCTTCTAAAGATACTGTGGGAGCCACTGAGAGCCAATCTCCGCACACAATGGCACTAACCCTTGATAACGTCTCATTTACCCTAAAGCCTGCCTCTAGAACGGTTGTGCTTGGTCATAATGGTTCAGGAAAGTCAACGCTTGCAAATCTTTGTAACGCATCGCTCTTTCCTTTTTCTGGAGAAGTTTTAGTAGACGGCGCTTCAACTGCTGAAGTACCGTCTACTCAGATTTCTTCTGTTGTGGGTATGGTTCGTCAAGATCCAACCGCGCAGCTGGTATGTGCAACTGTCTTTGACGAAGTTGCTTTTGGTCCTGCTAATCTTGGGCTGCCAAAAGAAGAGATTGTTTCTTGCGTTACTCAAACACTTGAGCTCTGCGGTATGGCTGACTTAGCCAACGCTCAAACACATACGCTTTCTGGAGGTCAACAGCAGCTTGTTGCTATTGCGGCAGCGCTTTCGTTGCGTCCTCGTTATCTGGTACTTGATGAGGCATTTGCTCAGCTTGATACGCGATTTAGAAATCACCTTTCTAAGCTGGTAAACAACCTTGTTGCAAACGGGATGGGTGTGCTTGAGATTTCTCATTCTTTTGAGTCTTTGCCTGGGGCTGATCAGGTACTTGTTTTGGAGAAAGGCCGTCTGGTTTGGACGGGCACTCCCACAGAGTTTCTCTTGGATGCAAACGCGATCACGAACGCTGGTTTTGATGACGCGCTCACGGCAACAGCTCATCTAGCAGCGCAGGCTGGCTACAAGTTTGATGAGCCTCTTAACGCATCAGAGTTTGTTGCATTTCTTGTTCAGAACAACCTTGCGTTTGACGCTTTGGACATCCTTGTGTACC
Source organism: uncultured Atopobium sp. (assembly GCA_963518165.1). Lineage (GTDB taxonomy): Bacteria > Actinomycetota > Coriobacteriia > Coriobacteriales > Atopobiaceae > Lancefieldella. The sequence goes on along the minus strand of CAUQHX010000002.1, from coordinate 132,024 downwards.
AGCGTGCTCTTGAGGTAGTACGAGCAAATAACTATGACGGAATTCAAGCGCTCGAAGAAACGCACGAGTTGGCAATGTGTGGCGTATCTCATGCGTTTGACAAGCCAGTTTTGCATGACGTAACGCTTTCTTCCACGGGGGAGCTTACCGTTTTGGTGGGCGCTTCTGGTTCTGGAAAAACAACCTGCGCCCGAATAGCTGCTGGCCTCATTGAGGCTGATGCCGGCCACGCAACAATCGATGCGCGACTGGTAAGTCCTGGAGATGTCGGCATGTGTTTCCAGCGTCCCCAGGATCAGCTTTTTGCCCAAACTGTTGCTGAAGATATTGCGTTTGGTCCAACTAACAAGGGTTTCTCGCCAGATGATGTTGAGGCGCTTGTTGCGTATGCAGCAGAACGCGTTGGTTTGGATAAGAAGGTTCTGGGCGTGTCTCCGCTGACACTTTCTGGTGGTCAGGCTCGGCGTGCGGCTCTTGCGGGAACACTGGCCTGCGTAACGTACGCGGTGGTGTTTGACGAGGCAACGTCTGGACTTGATGGCAAGGCGCGCTCGCAGGTACTGCATCTTGCTCGTGAGCTGGCAAACGAGGGCAAGGCGGTCCTCGCAATTACCCACGACGTAAGCGAATGGCTTCCTTTTGCCGATAGAGTGGTGTTTCTCGAGAAGGGCCGTGTTGTTGCAAACGTCGACGTACAAGAAGCACAGACAACCCCAGAGCTATACGAGGCTGCGCAGCTTGACTGCCCGCTGTTTGTAAGCGTGCTGCATGAGCTTTTGGAGGCCTGCTATGTCTAAGTGCCCCTGTGCTCTGCTTAAGCGCATCTCACTTGCCTCGTTGACTGCGCAGACAAAAATCATTGCCACCCTTGTGGGAATTGTTGCTCTATTCTGTGTGCAGCAGCCACTTGCCTTTGCGGTATTTGCTTTGATTTGCGTTGGCCTTCTGTGGAGCGCTCGTGTAAGTTTGCCTGAGTTTTTACGCGTGGCAAAGCCTGCAGCGTTCATTTTGCTCCTTTCATTTGCGGCCAATACGCTGGTGTTTATTGGTCACCCCGATATTATTTTCTCCGGATCAGTTGGACTTTCTGTGGCGGGCTTTTACAGAAGTACTGGAGCTATTGCTCGCGTATTGCTTGCCCTAGCACTGGTTTTATCGGTAGCGTCATCAACTACACCCACGCAGCTTGCTGATGGTTTTTCTGTACTGTTGATGCCTCTGCGTCTTATTCGTGTTGACGTCGACGGTCTGAGCATTGTGCTCTCAATTGCGCTGCGTGCAATCCCCCTTACCTTAGAAGAGCTCGACAGAATTAGAGCAGCTCAAAGGGCGCGCGGGTTTAATTTTGACTCGGGCAGTATTGTTGAGCGAATCAAAAAATGGTTTACGCTTCTGGTGCCGCTCACCGTATCGCTCTTTCAGCGAGCCGATCAGATGGCGCAAACCATGACGGATCGCTGTCTTGGTGCAGCAAAACGCACGCGTATCTCCGCAAAAATGCAGCTTGTTGACTGGGTAGTGTTGCTGCTGTGGATCGCGCTATGCCTTGGTCTTACAACGCTGTAGTGATCTTGCATTGCAGGTACTGCCTTGCATTGCTGTAGCGGTCTTGTGTCCCGCAGCTGCAATGAGTGCGTCAACTTTGAGCCTACGATACAATCACTCTAGTGGGCACAAGTCTTTTTAGGGAGCTTCATGAACTCAGAAACGTCACAGAACAATGCATCAAACTGCAACGTTTATGCATCCGAGGAGTTAGCTGCTGAGCTGTCAGCTGCTGAGACTCTCGCTGACGCCTCTGCTGAGCCTGAAGCTACGCTTGTCATCCAGCTAGGCTACCGCGGCGCTGCCTTCTGCGGCTTTGCTGAGCAGCCAACCCAGCGCACCGTGGCTGGAGACCTTCGCCGCGCGCTTCAGACCGTTTTGCGCAGAGAGGTTGAGCTTACTTGCGCGGGCAGAACCGACGCCGGCGTGCACGCCCAGGCCCAGTACGTGAGCCTGCCTGTGTACGGCGCTGAGCTGGCGCTGTCTGGCGAGAAACTCGTCCGCTCGCTCACCGCTCTGACCGACGACGACATCTCTATCCGACAACTCTTTCGCGCCCCACAGGGTTTCTCGGCACGCTTTGATGCCCAGGCACGTTCGTATCGCTATCGCATTTGTGCAGGTAGCGCTCGTCCCGTGCTAGGCTGGGACCACGTGTGGTGGTACAACGGCTACTTGGACGCAGATCTTATGGACAAGGCGGCGCAGGCGCTGGTGGGAGAGCACGACTTCAAGAGCTTCTGCAAGGCAATTTCTGCCGAGGGCAAGCCAACGCATCGTTTTGTGGAGCGCCTTACCGTTGAAGAAATTGAAGAAGCTGGCGAGAAACTCATTGCAGTTGATATTACGGGCAATGCTTTCTTGCATAACATGGTGCGTACGATTGTAGGTACGCTGGTTGAGATTGGTCGAGGTCACAGGCCTGTTGAGTGGATTGACGAGGTTTTAGCCGCCCAGAATAGAATTGCTGCTGGTGGTTGCGCGCCTGCTCAGGGTCTCACGTTTGTGAGCGTTCGCTATCCAGAGGGCGTTTTGCAACCCTGGTAGCGCTTTCGGTTCCTTGATTGCGTTGCAGTTTCTGTGTGCCAATCCAGCTTCATCGGTCTTCTCGCGCCGTTTACGAAGTCTTTTCTACCACTTGTATTGTGTGCGGTGGTTTCCCTCGCAAAGAAATAGCATCATAGAAGAGAGCGTCTTTTTAGGAGCTCTTGCAGAACTGATGAACAGTGAGGCAGGGAGCCAGTATGTTTAGGAAAAGAGAAAGATTTGAGCGCAGCGATGTTCCGCGCGAGAGTCCCTATACCAACGTGATTGGCCTTGCCGTAATTACCATCGTTGCCGTACTTGTGGGTATTGTCGTTGTAACTATTTGGGACCGCGCTCAACTTGAGTCTCACCTGGGAGACCACGGGCTTAACAAGGCAGTAAAAAGTCAGAGCGTCTCGGGCAACCCAGACGGCACTACACAATCCGATGACGACTTCCTTACCTATGCGGTTATCAGCACAAATTCGCTCAAGGCAGGGGAGTCAACGCTTCAGTCTGTACAGCTTTTGGTTATTGATCGCACGCAGGGAACCGGCCATATAGTGTCTATTCCTACTGATGTGTATGCAGAAGTAGACTCAAACGCTAAAACACTGGCAGATATTTACAAAGATGACGGTCAGAGCGCTTTTGTCAGCGCACTTGCTTCTATCACCAACATCAAGATCACACACGTTATCATTGCCACAGATGATGTGTGGGATAAAATCTCGGCACTTTCTGGTTCGGGCGCTCGCTCACTGGTAAGCAATGCTTCCAGCCTGTTGTCCTCCATGATTACCGATATGAAGCCCAATCAGCTTCTTGAGCTTGTAGAAATTGTGCAGCCAATTGGCGTGTCTAATCTTGAGCATGATGAAGCCCCTGTTGTTGAAGGTTCAAGTGGCACTACCGTTGACGCTACGGCCTTAGGAAAGCTTGTTGGCATGCTTGTATAGACGTTATGGGCATTGTGTGTAGTGCCGCTCCTACAAAACAGGTCAGATGTCCACATAACAGCAGTTAAACACGTTATGTGGAGAGATTTTGATAGAATAAAAATGTCTTTTTAATTCACTTTTTATGGGTAAACTGGTATCTAAAATTTAGGACCAGTTTGGGGGATGTGGAATGCACGAGCGCTCATACAATCCACATATGATTTCGGTTCTCATGGCTGCTGATAATGATGCTGATGCTATTAGAACGGTAATTAGGCAACTTCAAGAGCAGACATACCCTCATTGGGAGCTCATCATTGTTGACAACAGCTCCGATCCCCAGATTGCTCGCATGCTGGATAACCTTGCTAATCAAGAGCCTCGTTTAGATGTCCTATTTCAGTCGGGCATCAGCCATTTTGTTGCGCTTGAGATTGCTCAGGGTCGTGCTCGTGGAGCTTATACGCTTACTACTGAGCCTTCTTATAGGTTTAACTCCCACCTTTTGCAGGAGCTTTATTCTGCAGCTACTGCCTTAGGACCTGTTGGTTCGCCTAAAGCGGCCGATATTGTTATTGCACGCATGAAAACTGCCAATTCGCCTCTGGAATGCAAAAAAGCTTTTGGTGCAAAAGTTTCTGCATTGTCGCAGGTATTTGAGGAGTCTCAGCTTCCTTATTTGACGTCTATGAGCGGAAAGCTGTGCTCAACACGTATTTTGACCGATATCAAACATGAGCCAGAGACTGATGGAGAGTGCAATTTTGTAGGCTACTGTTTTGAGATTGCAAAAAACATCACGTACGCTCCTGAGGCAATTTTTGTAGATGTACCAGCAGATTCTTCTAAGGAAGAAGATAATATTACTGCCGCTATGGATAAACTTACCCAAGAGCGTCAGGCACTTGGTGCTCTTGCCAAGCATCTTGGCTTTGCAAACTCTAAGAAAGTTCAAAAGTTGATTAGTCGTTATCTGATCAGCAAGCTTCTTAAGAACATGTATCCCGTTTTTAACGGAGAATCCCAGCTCAGCCATGAGGAGAAAGAAAACCTGATTGTTAAGATTCTTTCTAACCCTGTAGCTCATCTTATTGTTACGGAAGCAACTTCTCCGCGATTGGTTGCTCATGCTTTGCTTGGTGCCATTTTGTCTACCACAGTGCAGGCACGCTATGCCTATGCACGAAGAGCTGTATGGTACGCTCGCTTTATGCGTATACCACTTGCATAAGTAACTTTGTGTAAGGTTGGCCGGTATTTGACTGCTTGATGTCGCCGGCCTTAGCGCCTATCCATAAGCGATTTGAACGTCTGTGCAATGCCGTCATTTTTGACGCGGAAAAATCCCTCTTTGGCTAGATATGCATAGCGAGCAAACTTGTCATCTTTTGGCAAAGCAATACCTCTTACCTGCGCAAAGAGTGTCTTACCGGTGCTCGAGATTGCTGGGTTTCCAAACACGCGCTTTGCGTCCATACGCTCAAAGCTCTTGGCGAGAAGATCGCGCACTTCTGAGTCAATCTGACCTGCAGCATCATGTTCTTCTCGCCAGATAAGTGCGTTTTTTGTGAGCAGCGCGTAGTTGATGCCGCGCAGCGTGAGTGCGTTGAGTACTACGTCTGAGGTGATGTTGCGTGCGTCCACAACGTCCATCATGTCATTCCAGCGCTCAAGCGGAATTTTGGGCTGACGCTGCGCAAAGGTTGCAGCTTCTGCATAGCCATTCTCGCGATAGTTGTAAAGCGCAGAGTCTGTGTATACCAAGCGGGCGCCACAGCAATGTGAGGCAATAAGGAAGGGGTTGTCTACCCAGCCTGCTCCAGGGACTTCTTTAAAGCTGATGCTGTTCTGGGTCAAGAATTCTTTGCGATAGATTGCTGTCCAAATGGCAGGGTGGTGCAACAGAAGCTGAGCCATCTGGTCAATAGAACAGGGCTGATGCTTGGGCTTGACGCGACCCTTATAAGCACAGGGAATCCTGTGCTCGGCAGAAGTAGCACTATTCTTTACCTGCGACTTTACTCCTGCTCGACCGTTTTTCTGATTGCCAAACACGCGCCAATAGGCTGAGCGCGCAATATCTACCTGGCCTTCTCCGCCGTTTGCTTGGATAAGATCAACAAGCTCTTGAACCATAGTTGGCTCAAGGTAATCGTCAGGCTCAACAATACCAACCCATGTTCCATGAGCTGCGGAGATACCACGATTACACGTTTTTCCGTAGCCTTCATTTTCTTTGTCTATGATGACAAGGCGTCCATCACGGGCAGCATATGCTTCCAAAAGAGCTAAAGACGAGTCAGTTGAGCCATCGTTTAGGCAGATAATCTCCAGGTTGGTGTAGCTCTGTGATTGAATGCTTGCCAGACACTGCTCCAGATAGTCTGCAACGTTATATATAGGCACAACAAGAGAAACCAAGGGTTGGTGGTTTTGCGTGTGACTCATCTAAACTCCTTTTGATTGCTGCTTTATACTATAAGTCACTAACCCATTCACGAAGTCACATTTTGAGGAAATATGAAGCGCACCGCCCTTGTCATAGTCACCTTTAAACGCCAGGAATTGCTTTCCAACCTGCTCAATTCCATTACGCAGCTTACGCAGGCACCATGGCGCATCATTGTTGTGGACAACGAGAACTCCTCTGAAACAGCCTCGCTTGTGTCTGAGTTTTCCGAGAAGGTCAAAACCTTGTGGGGAGAAACCACTGACGATCCTGACGTTCACGGTGGCACTAATCGCGTGTGCTACGTGCCTATGGAGCAAAATACCGGCGGTTCCGGTGGCTTCTCTGAGGGCGTACGCGTAGGCTATGAGCTGGGCGCCGAGTGGTTCTGGGTTATGGACGATGACGTAGCCGTGCTACCTGACGGTCTTGATAAGCTTGACGCATGGTCAGACAAGGCTGAGGTCATCCAGGGTCAGCGCTACGACTTTGATGGCGGTCCTTTCTTCTGGCAGTATCGTTTTAGTACCGCCTTGGGCATCTACAATCCGCTGGCAAAGGCCGGTTTTGATGGCGTTGCGTACCGTGAGTGCAACGTGATGTGCTTTGAGGGCGCCTGCTTTAAGCGCTCTGTAGTGCAGAAGATTGGCCTGCCTGATGCACGCTTCTTTATCTACTGGGACGATGCTCTGTATGGCTATTTGGCCAGCAAAGTAACACAGCCAATTTTGATCCCAGACTTTGTTCTCTCAAGATGTCGAGAAGTTCCTGGTCAGAGTATTGGTTCTGTGCGCCAGCTTAATTCAACTTCTGATATGACGCGCTATTACATCACACGTAACCGCGGCTATATTGCTCGTTACTTCCAGGTTCATGGTGATTACAATCCCGTGCTCTTTGGTGTTGGCACTGCGCTCACCTTTGCAAAAGAGATTATTCGACTCATTTTGGTAGATAGAGCGCACTTCTCGTCTGGTCTTTCTCGCCTTATTAAGGGCTGGAAAGATGCACGCCTTATCTATAAAGATGCAACTTGGCGTCCGCAACCTCCACTTGAGTAAGACTCAGAGCCGACATTTTGTGTCGGCTTTTTTGATGCCTCAATGCTCAACAAAAGTGAGCGCTGAGGGGTGAATTGTGGCGCATTTGTGAAAGGCGACGAATGCCTACTTACAAAAAATCGAATTATTTTTTGACCATTAATAAATTTTGTAATTAGCGAAGTTTCTAGCTAATTTTCTACCTGCAGAGATATTGGTTGCCGCAACGTGTCAATACATAATTTTGTATTCGTGTGGAAATTTCACAATATATTGTTATAGTTCTCGAACCCAAACACTATAAGTTGTGGCATAGTAGTTCCCATCACACAAGCGGGTTCCCAACCACTTCGCTTAGGCAAAAGCTTAGGAACCGCAGTGATAATCCAATTAAACACGCATGAAAGCGTTGCTTTCACCAACGTTTGTTCAAGGAGTTTGCACATGAAGATTATCAAGCGCAATGGCTCAGAGGTCACCTTCGAGGTAGAGAAGATTGTTAACGCAATCGCTAAGGCTAACGCAGAGGTCCCTGAGGATCAGCGCCTGACTGAGCGTGAGATTCAGTTTGCTTCCCTCAACGTTACCGATGAGTGTGAGAAGGCTGGACACACCGTCACCGTCGAGGAGGTCCAGGACCTTGTCGAGGATCAGCTCATGGCTCTTGACCGCTTTGAGGTTGCTCGTAAGTACATCATTTACCGCTACATCCAGAACCAGAAGCGTCACAAGAACACTACCGATGACAAGATTCTGTCTCTGATTGAGTGCAACAACGAGGAAGTCAAGCAGGAGAACTCCAACAAGAACCCTACCGTTGTTTCCGTTCAGCGTGACTACATGGCAGGTGAGGTTTCCAAGGACCTCGTTCAGCGTGAGCTCCTTCCAGAGGATATTGTTGCTGCTCACAATGAGGGTCTTATCCACTTCCACGATTCCGATTACTTTGCACAGCACATGCACAACTGCGACCTCATCAACCTTGATGACATGCTGCAGAACGGCACTGTTATCTCCGGTACTCTGATTGAGCGTCCACACAGCTTCTCTACGGCATGCAACATTGCAACTCAGATTATTGCTCAGGTAGCATCCTGCCAGTACGGCGGTCAGTCTATCTCCCTGGCCCACCTTGCTCCTTTTGTTGATGTTTCTCGTAAGAAGATCCGCAAGACTGTCATGGAGGAGATGAACTCCGTCGGTGTTGAGCTCTCTGCTGAGCAGCTTAACGAGATGGTTGAGAAGCGCCTTCGTGACGAGGTTTCTCGTGGCGTTCAGACCATTCAGTACCAGGTTGTCACCCTCATGACCACCAATGGTCAGGCTCCTTTCATTACCGTCTTCATGTACCTCAACGAGGCAAAGAATGAGCAGGAGAAGCAGGACCTTGCACTCATCATTGAAGAGATGCTCCGTCAGCGTTACCAGGGCGTAAAGAACGAGGAGGGTGTCTGGATTACTCCTGCATTCCCTAAGCTCATCTACGTTCTTGAAGAGGACAACGTTTACGAGGATTCCAAGTACTACTACCTCACTCAGATGGCTGCAAAGTGCACCGCTCGCCGTCTTGTTCCTGACTACATCTCTGAGAAGAAGATGAAGGAGTACAAGCTTTCTAAGGGCGAGAAGGAAGGCGAGGGCGATACCTTCACCTGCATGGGCTGCCGTTCCTTCCTGACTCCAGACCGTTCTGGTAATGGCTTCAACAACGTTGCTCGCGCTAAGAACTATGAGCCAAACAAGCCTAAGTACTATGGCCGCTTCAACCAGGGTGTTGTAACTATCAACCTTCCTGACGTTGCTCTTTCTGCTGGTCGCGATATGGACAAGTTCTGGAAGATCTTTGATGAGCGTCTTGAGCTTTGCCACCGCGCACTTCGCGCTCGTCACGATCGCTTGAAGGGTACCCTGTCTGACGCTGCTCCTATTCTTTGGCAGTACGGCGCACTTGCTCGTCTGGACAAGGGTGAGGTTATCGATCCTCTGCTTTACGGCGGATATTCCACCATCTCCCTTGGTTATGCAGGTCTGTACGAGTGCGTTAAGGCTATGACTGGTCACAGCCACACCGATAAAGAGGCAACTCCATTTGCTCTCCAGGTTATGCAGCACATGAACGATAAGTGCACCGAGTGGAAGGAAGCAGAGGATATCGATTACTCCCTCTACGGAACTCCTCTTGAGTCCACCACCTACAAGTTTGCTAAGGCACTTCAGCGTCGCTTTGGTGTTATCCCTGGCATCACTGATAAGGGTTACATCACCAACAGCTACCACGTCCACGTTGCAGAAGAGATTGACGCATTCCAGAAGCTTCAGTTTGAGTCTGAGTTCCAGCGTCTTTCCCCAGGTGGAGCAATCTCTTACGTTGAGGTTCCTAACATGCAGGACAACATCGAGGCTGTCCTCAGCGTCATGCAGTTCATCTACGACCACATCATGTATGCAGAGCTCAACACCAAGTCTGACTTCTGCCAGGAGTGCGGTTATGACGGTGAGATTCAGATTGTTGAGGAGGACGGCAAGCTGGTTTGGGAGTGCCCACACTGCGGCAACCGTGACCAGACCAAGATGAACGTTGCTCGTCGTACCTGCGGCTACATTGGTACCCAGTTCTGGAACCAGGGTCGTACCCAGGAGATTAAGGACCGCGTCCTTCACCTCTAAGTTTTACGTACTAGACAAACGAGCAGAAGAGCGCCTTAGCCCTTCTGCTCGTTTTTATTATCTCTATCAGGTAACATCCACAATATGCGGAAGTTACCCATCAAAGGTTATGTATGAACTATTCAAATATTAAGTTTTCAGACATTGCAAACGGTGTTGGCGTAAGAACAACTCTGTTTGTTTCAGGTTGTCGCCTGCACTGTGAAGGCTGCTTTAATTACGAGGCATGGGACTTCAAGAGCGGAGGAGAGTTTACTCCAGAAGTTGAGCAAGAGATTATTGACTCTCTTGCACCTGTCTATATCAACGGTCTTTCCATTCTGGGCGGAGAACCATTTGAGCCAGAAAACCAAGAAGGCCTTGTTGAGTTTGTCGAGAAGGTCAGAGCTACCTATCCACAAAAGAGCATCTGGATGTATTCAGGTCACACCTGGGATCAGCTGACCGAGGGAAAGTGGCACACAGAGTACACTGATCGCATTCTGTCTTGTATAGATGTTCTGGTTGATGGCCCATGGGTTCAGAGTCTTCACGATATTACGCTGCGCTTTAGAGGCTCTTCCAACCAGCGTCTTATTGATGTCCCTAAAACACTGGCCTCAGGAGAGGTTACCCTTTGGTCCGACGGACCAATGCTGAGCTCTCGAGAGATGTAAAAGCTGCTTATCGCATTAAAAAGCCCGCGTCTGCGGGCTTTTTCTTAAGTACGTTTTATGGAGAGAGCCTTAGCTTTCTGAAGGGGTTTGGGGCTCTGCGGGTTTCTCGCCAAGCTCGCTGATAAAGATTGCAACAAAGATAACAATAAAGCCAAGGAAGATTGTGGGGGTAATAACCTCAGCAAGGAAGATCACGCCAAAAACTGCTGCAAAAATACTGTCCAGAGAAATTATTAGTGAGGCCTGAACAGGAGTAACTGACTTCTGTGCGCGGTTCTGCAAAACACCAGTCAGTGCGGTTGCAATAAGAGTGATGTAGGCGAGGGCAACCCAGGCATTTATGGGCAGTGCCGCAAAATTGGGAACCGTTTCAAAGCAAAGCGCGTAGGCAAGGCAGGGAAGGGCGCTCACGCCAAGCTGCACCACCGTAAGTGTGATGATGTCGTATTTGTGAGCAAGCTCGGCAGTAAGCACAAAAACGAAGGCAAAAATAATGGCTGAGAGCAATGTCATCTGCTCGCCCAAGCCAAACGAGAACGAGAAATCAGTGCCCAGCGAGATAAGACCAATGCCGGCTACGCATAAAAAGGCTGCAAAAATACTGGTTCCATGGGGCTTTTTCTTTGCGATAAGCCAGTTTACAAACGGGATCATCGCACAATAAATTGATGCAATAAAGGCTGCTTTACCTGCGGTTGTATAGGCAAGTGCCATGTTTTGGAACAGATATCCTAAACCGTTGAGAACACCTAAAAGCACGCCGTATTTGATATGCGTGGCATCCAAGTGCTCTTTGAGATTTTTTCTAAAGATGATGGCAACAATACCTACAGCAAAGACAAAACGTAAGGTCATAAGCCAAGCTGCCGAGATGTAACTGATTGCATCTTTGATAACAACGAATGACCCACCCCAGATAAGCGCGCAGATAAGAAGGGCAAACTTCCATACAAGTGCAGAAGAAGTATCTAGTGTGAGTTTGGAAGAGTTTGTAGTAGAAAGATCTGATGATGCCACGCGCTATCCATTCCCGTCGAAGGTAAAAGTTAAGGTATAGGTAGTGATTTGAGAAAATCAAACGCGTGCAAGTATACGTGATTTTGCACTTGAAGCGCCCCACAAGCAGCATAAAAATGAGATTAGAAGTATACTCACATCTGCAAGAAAAATAAGTGTGTGCGATTGTTTTATGCAAGAAGATATTTCAAGGAGACTTGTATGTCCAACTACGTTCTGACCTGTTGTTCTACGGCCGATGTAAGTGAGAAGTACCTTCAGTCACGTGATGTGAAATACGTATATTTCAACTACGAGCTTGATGGTGTTCAGTGCAAGGATGACTTTGGTCGCACTAATGCACCAGCTGACCTCTATAAAAAGATGCTTGCAGGTGCTGAGTGCCGCACTTCACAGGTATCAATTGGTGAGTACATGGCCTTCTGGCGTCCTTTCCTCGAGGATGGCAAAGACGTTCTTCATGTTTCGTTGAGCTCGGGCGTTTCTGGAACGTATGAGTCTGCTTGCCAGGCAAAGGTAGAAATTGAGCAGGAGTTCCCAGACAGAAAGATTGAGGTTGTTGACTCTCTGCAGGCATCTTCTGGCTACGGTTTGCTGGTAGACGGTCTTGCCGATAAGCGCGATGAGGGTCTGTCTTTTGACGAGGCAGTTGCATGGGCTAAAGAGGCTCGTCATCGCGTGTATGGATGGTTCTTCTCAACAGATTTGACCTTCTTTGTTCGCGGTGGTCGCATTTCTAAGACAGCTGGCCTGCTTGGCGGCATGCTTAACATTTGCCCTGTTATGGATATTGAGGCCGACGGTTCTTTGGCTGTTAAAGAGAAGGCGCGTGGCAAAAAGAAGGCAATTGCCCGCGTTGTCGAGATTATGACTCAAACTGCAGAACAGGGCAGTGCTTACGCACGTAAAGTGTTTATCTCTAACTCTGAGTGCGCAACTGACGCCCAGGCTGTCAAAGAGCTTATTCAAGAAAAGCTTCCTCAGACCGGTGATATCAACATCTTTACTATTGGCGCAACAATTGGCGTTCACACTGGTCCTGGAACTGTTGCAACGTTCTGGTGGGGAGAAGAACCTCGCGCTTAAGATGTTGCTCGAGTAGGTAAGAAAGGTCTTTAGTCATGGTTAATTTTGAGTACGTTGTACCTACTCAGGTAGTTTTTGGAAAAGATACGCAACTTCGTGTGGCAGAGCTTGTCTCTGCTCACGGAGGTACCAAGGTGCTGGTGCATTTTGGCGGCAATCACGTAATAAAGAGTGGCTTGCTTGACCAGATCCACCAGCTTTTAAGCGATGCCGGAATTGCGTATGTTGACTGTGGTGGAGTTGTTCCTAACCCTCGTTTAGAGCTTGCAGAAGAAGCTGTAGAACTGGGCAAACGAGAGGGTGTTGACTTCATTTTGGCTATCGGTGGCGGATCTGTCATGGATTCTGCTAAGGCAATTGCATATGGCCTGGCCAATGACGTTTCTCTTGAAGACCTCTATTTGCATAAGGTCAGTGTTTCTAAGGCAGCTCCTCTTGGTGTCATTTCTACTATTGCAGGAACTGGCTCTGAAACCTCAGATTCTTCTGTCATGAACATTACGCTGGCTGATGGTCGCGTACTTAAGCGTTCTTATCACCATCAGAGTGGCCGTCCTTGCTTTGCCATCATGAATCCAGAGCTCACCTACTCTGTGAGCGCTTATCAGACGGCATCAACAGGCGCAGATATCATGATGCACACCATGGAGCGCTACTTTACGCTTGAGAAGGACGTAGCACTCACCGACGAGCTGGCTGAAGGTCTTTTGCGTACCGTAAAAGAAGCTGTTTTGGTTGCCGTTAAAGAGCCAGAGAACTACGCTGCGCGTGCAGATTTGCTCTGGGCCTCGTCGCTTTCTCACTGCGGACTTACCGGCACTGGTCGCGTAAGCGATTTTGCTTCTCATGCCATTGAGCATGAGCTGAGCGCAAAGTATGACGTGGCGCACGGTGCTGGTCTCACGGCTATTTGGGCAAGTTGGGCCAAGTACGTTATGAGCCAAGATCCAGAGCGCTTTGCGCAGTTTGCGGTCAATGTGTTTGGAGTTCAGAACAACTTCCATAATCCAACCGCTACAGGCCTTGCAGGAATTGAAGCTTGGAATCAATGGTGTCATGCAATTGGTATGCCAACCTCCCTTGCAGAGCTCGGAGTAGACCCTTCGGAAGAGGACATTCTCCAGATGGCAGAAGGCACTATTGATGCTCGCGGTGGAGATCATGCAGGCAACTTTATGCAGCTTAAAACAGCAGATGTTCAACAGATTTTAAGGATGGCCCTAAAGTAAAGTTTCTCAAGGTAAATTTTGTTTCATTGCGGGTATTATTACTACATACGAAGTTACTGAGCCACCAAGCTCAAACATACGGAAGGAAGATTCATGAGCGGTTTTGTTAAGGCAGACAATGTTTTTGTAAACCAGAACGCAGCGAGCCGTAATGATGTCCTGCGTTTTATTGCTGACAAGGCACTGGAAGCTGGCGTAACTGACGATGCAGACGCTGTCTACAACGCTTTTTTGGCTCGCGAGGAAATGGGCGAGACCGGCATGACTGATGGTTTTGCAGTTCCTCATGCAAAGGATGCTGCTATTAAGGATGCGGCTGTCTTTGTCTTCAAGAACAACACCCCTCTTGAGTGGCCTTCTTTTGACGAGAAGCCCGTTGATGTTGCTATTGCACTGCTTGTTCCAGATGGAGAAGCTGGCACTACTCACATCAAGCTTCTTTCTAAGACCGCTGTTCTTCTGATGAGAGATGAGTTTAAGTCTTTGCTTCGTAGCTCTAATGATCAGGAAGTTATTGCTCAGGCTATTAACGAGGGTATTAGCGAGGAGTAGGGTTTCTCGCCAGGTTATAGGGGGCTTGACGGGTACTTTCTGTAACAGTTTAACTGGGTAAAATTTTGGACACTCAAGCACAAACTTGAGTGTCCTTTTTTGTGTAAAAAGGCGTACACTTGTACTAGTTTTAGTCGAGAAGGGAGTCAGATGTTTACACCATGTACTGACAAGCGCGTTGCTGTCTTTTTTGCTGATGGTTGTGAAGAGATTGAGGGACTGAGCGTTGTTGACGTCCTGTATCGTGCAGGTATCCCCTGTGACAAAGTATCTATCTCTGATTCTTTGAGCGTGACTTCTTCTCACCAGGTTACTTTTTTAACAGATAAGCTGCTCAGTCAGGTCTCGTTTGGTGATTACAGCATGTTGGTGCTTCCTGGTGGTCTTCCCGGAACCACTAATCTTGAGGCTTGTGAGCCACTTATGCAGGCAGTTGATGCGTTTGCGGAAGGTGGTTGTGCACTTGCTGCAATCTGTGCTGCTCCTTCAATTTATGCTAAGCGTGGATTACTTGCGGGTAAGAAGGCTACGTCTAATCCAGGTTTCCAGCACTTTCTCTCAGAGAATGGCGCCAATCTTTCGCAAGATGCGGTTTGCGTTGATGGCTCTTTTATTACCAGTCAGGGCGCGGGAACAGCTCTTAAGTTTGGTCTAGAGATTGTTCGTTATCTTGTGGGTAATGACGTGGCAGAAAAAGTTTCAAAAGACATTGTGCTTATCTAGGCTATGGCACCTTCTCAAAAACAGTACCTGGTTATTGATCTAAAGAGTTTTTACGCATCAGTTGAGTGCGTTGAGCGAGGCCTTGATCCCATGAAGGCCAAACTTGTTGTGGCTGATCTTACCAGGACAGAAAAGACAATTTGTTTGGCGGTTTCACCGGCGCTTCGTGCGTTGGGCGTCCCTGGACGTTGTCGTGTTTTTGAGATTCCCAAAAACCTTACGTACGAGGTAGCTCCTCCTCGCATGGCCCTGTATGTGGAGCGATCCGCAGACGTCTATTCGGTATATCTCAAATATATTGCCCCAGAAGACATCCACGTGTACTCCATTGACGAGGCATTTATTGATGTAACACCGTACTTATCGCTCTATGGATGTACGGCAAGAGAGTTGGGCGAGAAAATCCGTGCAGATGTAGCAAAAACTACTGGCATTCCTGCTACCTGTGGTTTGGGTCCAAACTTATATCTAGCAAAAATTGCGCTTGATATTACGGCCAAGCACAGCCCTAATTTCTTTGGTGAGCTTGATGAAGAGTCGTACAAGCTTAAACTTTGGAACCATAAACCTTTAACTGATTTTTGGCATATTGGCTCAGGTATTCAAAAGCGTCTTGCGGCAATGAATATTCACACCATGGGACAGCTTGCCATGGCTCCTACAGAGCCTTTGTATAAAGAATTTGGTGTGGACGCAGAGATTCTTATTGACCATGCGTGGGGTATTGAGCCAACTACTATTGCAGATATTAAGGCCTACAAGTCTCAAAGTCATTCTGTCTCAACAGCGCAGGTCTTTGATCACAACAGAGATACAGAGGGCGCTCGCCTTATCTTTAAAGAGATGGTTGAGGCGCTGTCCTTAGAGCTTGTAACACAAAAGCTGGTTTGCTCTTCTATTGGTATCTATATTGGCTACTCGGCAACAGAGAGTCAAATGGAAGAGCTGAGGCAAACGGGAGATTATAGGAGCTGGAGAAGACATATTCCTTCCAGCAGTGGTACTAAGAAGCTCTCTTACCCTACCAACTCTAGGGATGAGCTTATGGCAGAGGTTTTGTCTTTCTTTGACGAGCGCGTAATACCTTCAGAAAGTGTGCACCGCGTAGGCCTTACCTTCGGAAACACTCAAGAAGAAACGGGTTCAGGTATTCAGACTTCTCTTTTTCAGGACAACACCGTTTTAGAAAGAGAGCGCCAGCGTCAAGATACTATCAATGCCATAAAGAAGAAGTTTGGTAAGAATTCTTTGCTCAAAGCAATGGACTTGCTTCCCGAAGCAACGGCACGTCAGAGAAACGCTCAGATTGGAGGACACCGTAGTGGAGAAGAAACCAATGAAGCCTAAACAGGGTTTCTCGCCAGCAGAAGCTAGCGCAAAAGAGGATGCGTTTGCAGCGCAGATGCACTACGGACACCCCCGCATGTCGCGAGCAAACAGGGCAAAAATATTTATGCCTTTTGATGCACTGAAGGGTTTACGAGAAGCCTTGGCAGAAAGAGAACAGGAAGCTCAAGACCATATAAAAGACTTTCATGACTTACCACACTGGTCATAGGTTTATACGATAAAATAGACAGGTCGTATAAAGAAATCGAGGAGGTTTCATGAACCCCAAAGCAAAGATTGCCATTCCAGCAATTGTGGCTCTCATTTTTATCGTCATTGATTTTGTTGCGCCAGTTCAGTATCTCAGTTATTTCCACACGGTATTTAACTTTGCAACTCGTCAGACAAATCCTATCTCTCTGATTCTTGCACGTATTACCTACATTATTTTCCTATGCTACCTTTTTGCTGCGGTTTCAGGTCTTTTGAGGGGCTTCCGTCCTCGTCTTAGGTGGGGTCTTTCCATTCTCTCTGTAGTTGGTTTAACTTCCGCACTTACCGAGCTCTCTGTGATGATTTCTATCAGCCAGGCGGTAAACTTCACCACCCTTATTCTTAACATCATGATTGTGGGCTTCTTGTTCCTCACAGCTCTTCTTGCACTTCTCATTTGGGTTCGTGCTAAGAAAGAGTTTGACCAGCGTCAGGCTGATCTTGAGGAGGAAGAGGTTGTTGTTTCTCCAATGCCTCTTGCTACCGAGGGCGCAGAGGTTGCTCCCGTAGTTCCTGTAACTGCAGAGGCAACAGCAGCACCTGCTCCAGAAGCAACCGTCACAGCCGTTGCACCTGAGGCTCCTGCCGCACCAGCAGCTCCAGCAGCACCTGAGGCTCCACAGGAGTAACTGTTCGCGCACTCTCTTCTTGTTTGGAGGATTTTTCTTATAGGAGAAACGTATGTCTTTTGTTGAATTTAAAGAGGTAACAAAGACGTATACCATGGGCTCCGTCAAGGTACATGCTGTCCATGACATGAACTTCTCCATAGAAGAGGGCGAGCTTTGCGTAATTGTCGGCCCATCAGGTGCCGGTAAAACAACCGTCTTAAATATGCTCGGAGGTATGGATACCTGTACCTCCGGGTCTATTTATTTAGACGGAAAAGAAATTGGCGGGCTTTCAGAAAAAGAAAGAACGCTCTATCGCCGTTACGATATTGGCTTTGTTTTCCAGTTTTACAATCTTGTTCCTAATCTCACTGCAAAAGAAAACGTTGAGCTTGCTTCTCAGATTTGCCTTGACCCCATGCAGCCAGAAGATGCACTTCGAGCTGTTGGTCTTGAGCATCGTATGGATAACTTCCCAGCTCAGCTCTCTGGTGGAGAACAGCAACGCGTTTCTATTGCGCGTGCTTTGGCAAAGAATCCGCGTCTTTTGCTTTGCGATGAGCCAACAGGTGCGCTGGATTATAAAACAGGAAAGCAAATTCTTAAGCTCTTGCAGGATATGTGCAAAGAACAGCATAAAACCGTGGCTATTGTTACGCACAACTTTGCGTTCACTCAAATTGCTGATAGGGTAATCCACGTTAAAGAGGGCCAGGCTCAATCGGTAGAAATTAATCAGCACCCAGCCGACGCACTTACTGTCGAGTGGTAGTTATGCCCCACGCTCTTTTCACCGAGATTACTCGGACCATCAAAGGGTCTCTCGCCAGATTTCTTGCAATTGCAGGAATTGTGGCGTTGGGCTGCGGCTTCTTTGCGGGACTCAAAATGGCAAGCCCTGACATGCAAGAAGCTGCCCATACGTTTTATGCAAACCAACATCTCTATGACCTTCGCGTCATCTCAACGCTTGGATTAAGCGAGAAGGACGTTTCCGCCCTTACATCAGTTGAGGGTGTTGAAACGGTTATGCCTTCTCGCACGGTAGACGTTATGGCTACGTTGACGTCATCGCAATCTACTGCTCGTGTGAGTTCTTTTAGACCTGGTGAGCTGAATCAGCCAATAGTTGTTGAGGGAAGGCTTCCTCAAGGGCCTTACGAGTGCGTGATGAGCGCTGATCCCAAGAAACGTGCTGATATCAGCCTCGGTCAACAGATTGAGCTGCCAGATACTTCAAACGGCGTTCATTTAAAGGGCGGCTCGTACACGGTTGTTGGTTTTGTAAATGCGCCAACCTATCCGTATGTAAGCAATTTTGGCACCACATCGTTAGGCAATGGCATTGTGCAGCAGTTTGTGTATGTCACTGAAGATGCTTTTGCAAACGATGACCCCTATACCGAAGTGTATTTGACAGTTCAGGATGCTACCAGGTATAAGAGCGGTTCATCGGCGTATCAAAGTGCAGTTGATAGCGTTGCGGAACGCATTACACAAATGAATCCGTCGCTTGCTGCTCTTCGTTTGCAAGAGCTCAAAGATGATGCGCAAGCTCAGGTTGATGAGGCTCGTCAAAAGCTGGAGCAATCAAGACAAGAGGCCGCGGATAAACTAGGGGATGCCCAGAAGAAGCTGGACGACGCGGAAGCTCAAATTTCTGCTCAGCAGCAAAAATTAGCCGACGGTCAGAAGCAATATGATGCAGGACGTCAGCAACTTACAGCTTCGCGCTACAGCGCTGAGCAGCAATTTGCCCAAGCGGAAGCTCAGATTGCAGCTTCAGAGGCTCAGATAGCTCAGGGAACAGCTGAGCTTAGTGCAGGAGAGGCTCAGTATCAGGCTGGTCTTGCCGCTTTTAATGCAGGGCAAGCAACGTTTGCACAGCAAAAGAGTGAGTTTGAAGCGGGTAGAGATGCGTTTCTTGCAGGACTTGCTGCGCAAGGAATTACGGCTTCTACCCTTGAAGAAGCACAGCAGCAACTCAGTGCTTTAGGTCTACCAACCTCGCAAGCGGACGCTCTTCTCGCCACACAGACGCAGATTAGCGCTGCAGAGGCAGAATTGGCTTCCCAGCAGCAGGCTTTAGCAGCAGCGCGAGAAGAGCTTGATCAGCGTACGGCTCAACTGCATGAGGCAGAGTCTCAAGTAGCTCAGGCACGTCAGGATTTGAGCGAGGCAAGGCTTGCTACTGCAGATCAGCTGTCTGCAGCTCAAGAAAAACTTGCTGCGTCGCTCAGCCGCCTGAACGCAGGACAAACAGCACTTCAAAGCGCTGAAGCCCAGACTACTGAGGGAAGGCAGAGTCTTGAGAATCAGCGCGCTGAGGTTGAGAAGCAGCTTGCTGATGGTCAGGCAAAAATTGATGAAGCTCAAAAGAAAATTGACGAGCTCAAAGAGCCCGATGTGTATGTACTTGATCGCACAAAAGAGATTGGCATTGCAGCATATCAAGCAGACTCTGAGCGTATCAACGATATTGCTAATGTGTTCCCGCTGATGTTCTTCCTGGTTGCGGCTCTGGTCTCACTTACCAGCATGACGCGCATGGTATCTGAAGAGCGTACGCTTATTGGCGTTCATAAGGCGCTTGGCTATTCAACCGTTCAGATTGCTGCAAAGTACCTGCTATATGCCTTGTCTGCTTCACTTTTAGGTGCTGTTATTGGCATAGCATGTTTAAGTCAGGTGTTGCCAGGCGTTATTGTCTCTGCTTACGGGTCTATTTATACAATCCCAAATGGGGGAGCTCCTTATCCTATCCAGCTAGACAGTGCACTGCTTTCGGGACTTTCTGGCATAGGCATCACGCTTCTTTCAACTATGGCCGCCGTTTTATCCTCACTGAAAGAAGAACCTTCTAGCCTCATGCTTCCAAAAGCTCCAAAAGCGGGCTCAAAGATTTTGCTTGAGCGTGTTGAGCCTCTATGGTCCAGATTGTCTTTCTCGTGGAAAGTTACAATCAGAAACCTTGTCCGTTATAAGCGGCGTTTGTTTATGACGCTGGTGGGAATTGCTGGATGTACTGCACTCTTATTAGTGGCTTTTGGCCTTAGAGATTCTATTAGCGACATCATTGATAACCAATGGCCAAATATCTCACATTATGACTACATAGTAGGAATGACCTCTGATGTTTCTGAGGAAGAAGCAGATCAGATTAATGCAGAGCTCAATCAAGTGGGCGCCACAAATATTCATCGCATAACCAGAGAAAATGTTCTTCTTGAGTCACCTACACAAAAGGCAGGCTCGCTTACAAGAACAACTATTATGACCAGCAATTCTCTTCAAGACCTCACCGGTTTAGCAACCCTGCGTAATCGCCTTTCTGGTCAGGCAATAGAGCTTGGAGAAGACTCGGTTGTAATTACAGAGAAACTTGCAAAACGGCTTGGTGTAGGTGTGGGAGATACCATTCAGGTCTATGCTCAAGACAGAATTGGAAACGCTTCAGGTGAGCCAAGCACGCTTACTATTACAGGAGTTGCCGAGAATTACGTTGGGTCGTATCTGTATGTGGGACCTTCTGCATGGCATTCCCTGGGCATTCAAGACGACGCCACGGATGGCTGGTATGCAACGCTTCCTGAAGATCAAACAACAAGAGATACGTTTGGAGAAAAGCTTATTAATCAGGCAGGAGTTGCAACAGTAGATGATGTCAATGAGGCTATTCACACCTACAAAGAATCACTTGCCGTAGTTAATCGCGTGGTAGCTATTCTTATTGTAGCTGCAGCTCTGTTGGCTTTTATCGTCTTGTATAACCTCACTAATATCAATATTGAAGAACGTATTAGAGAGATTGCCAGCCTCAAAGTACTTGGATTTACGCGCCATGAAGTTGATGCCTATGTCTTTAGAGAAATTGCGTTACTAGCCGTCTTTGGAGCGCTCTTTGGACTTGTTCTAGGAACGTATCTTGAGGGATTTGTAGTTCAAACTGCCGAGATTGATCTTGTTATGTTTGGTCGTGCTATTCATGCGCCAAGTTATTGGTTTGCCTTTGGACTCACGCTTGTTTTCTCGCTGTTAGTGTATGTTGCTATGCGGCCAAAACTCAAAAATATTGATATGGTGGAGAGCTTGAAGAGCGTTGAGTAGGTATCTTTTGCGCGCCCAAGGAAGGCACATTTTAGATAAGATAGAAGATAGTTGAGATTGTTTATTTATAAGGAGTTGGTATGCCTAAGGTTTCTTTTGTAATTCCTGCATACAACATCGAATCGTACATTGGGCGTTGTATTCAAAGCGTAAAGAATCAGACGTTTGGTGATTTTGAAGCAATTATTGTTGATGACGCCTCAACAGATTCCACTCCAGAGAAAATTGTTACGGCAGTAGGGGATGACAAAAGGTTCAAAGTTGTTACTCATGCAACTAACCAGGGACTTCATCTTGCGCGTAAAACTGCTGCAGCTCATACAAAAGGCGAGTGGGTTTTTTGCCTAGACGGTGATGATGAGGTTACTCCTGATTTTCTTGAGCAGGTAGTTGCCCGTATTGACCAAAATCCTGTTGATATTCTTCACCTGGGTATTACCGTCATTCCAGAAAATGGTGTTGACCCAGCTGATGCAAAGTCTTTTGAAAGCTACATTAACCAGCAATCAGACTTTACTCAAGGCGATGATATCCTACGCATTATTTATGATGAGGGCTATGGACAAAAGCTTGACTGGCGCGCTACCCAGCGATTGTACCGAGGAGAGCTTTTCCGTTCTGCCTTTGCAGAGATGACTTCGGAGCGCCTGGTAAGAGCAGAAGATGCTTATGAGGTATTTATCCTGGCAGATAAGGCTCAGACTGCCGATGGTCTTGAGTCTTGCAGAGGCTTTTTGTACCACTATGGCATCGGAGTAACTGGTGCTTCTCGTATTTCTTTAGATAAGTTCGGAGAGTTTTGCTATCAGTTCTTAGACAACATTGATCAAGTAGAACTTTATATTGGCAAGACAGATAACATTGCTCATCTCAATTCGTTTAGGGGTATGAAGCATAGATTGCTGGAGCTTTTGAGTGCCGAGTGGAGATTCCGTCTTGCTCCTGAAGATCAAGAGGCTGCTCTTGAGCCGTTTGCTATTCTCTTTGGACCATCAGTGGCTGCTCGAGAGCTCTATCGCTTTGTAAGGGATATTGCTTACGAGGCTATTGCTACTGGTACAGAGCTTCCAGAAGATAGCGATGCATATCGCTTTAGGACGTATGCAAAGAAATATGCCGCTCTCATGCATCAGGATGAGGGACTGTCATTTGATAGGGCAGTTCGCATGAAACAGATTGCCGATGAGCACATGGAATATCTAGAGAGAAAGCACATGGTAAAGATGTTTGAGCAGCAGCCTATTCGCATTCTTATTACTTCTCATAAAGATGTTGATGTTCCCGCAAGTAACTACCTTCAGCCTATCCAGGTAGGACCAGGTCAGAAGACCAATCGCTTTACGTATATGCTCCATGACGATGAGGGCGATACCATTACCGAGAAAAACCCAATGTACTGTGAGATGACTACGCAGTATTGGGCATGGAAGAACATCACCAATGCTCGCTATGTTGGCTTTGGCCATTATCGTCGCTACTTCAACTTTACCGATACGGTGTATCCAGAAAATCCGTTTGGTGAGGTTATGGATGACTTCATTGATGAAGATGCCATTAAGAAATATGGTCTTGATGATCAGACCATTGCTCAGTGCATTGAAGGCTATGACCTTATTACCACTGGGGTAAAGGACATTCGTAAATTCCCTGGAAGCGCTAACACACCACTTGAGCAGTACCATGCTGCTCCACTGCTTCATCCAAAGGATATGGATACCATGGCTGCGCTCATTGTTGAGCGTCACCCAGAGTATACAGAGGATGTAAACGCTTTTCTCAATGGCCATCAACAGTGCTTCTGCAACATGTACATCATGCGCAAAGAGCTCTTTGATCGCTATGCGGCATGGGTGTTCCCACTTGTTGACGAGTGGACTGCTCGCACTGATATGTCTACGTACAGCAAAGAGGCCCTAAGAACTCCAGGTCATCTGACTGAGCGCCTCTTTAATATCTGGCGTATGCATATGCTTCGTACAGAGGGCAAAAACTGGAAGGTAAAAGAGCTCCAGTGCATTCACTTTACCAATCCAGAGCCTCGTCAGAAGTTCATTCCTCTCTTTGAAGAGAAGCCTGAGATTGCAAGCCAGAACGTTGTTCCTGTTGTCTTTGCAGCAGATAACAACTACGTTCCAATTCTTACCTGCGCTATGGGTTCAATGCTTGAAAACGCTGACCCTAACCGCTTCTACGACGTAGTTGTCCTTAACACCAATATTGGCGGCTCAAAGCAGGAGTTGGTTAAGAAGTATTTCTCGCGCTATAAGAATGCTCGTATTACGTTCTATAACGTGTGGCGTATGGTTAAAGACTACAAGCTAGACACTAATAATGCGCACATTAGTGTTGAGACATACTTCCGTTTCTTGGCTCAAGACATTCTTTCTGCTTACGATAAGGTTGTCTATCTTGACTCTGACCTTGTGGTTAACGGTAATGTTGCTGAACTTTTTGATGTAAGAATGGGCAACAATCTTATTGCCGCAACGCTTGATATTGATTATCTGGCAAACCTTAACGTCCGCGGTGGAGACCGTATGAAGTACAGCCTTGACGTGCTTAACCTCAAGAATCCTTATGCGTACTTCCAGGCGGGAGTTATGGTCTTTAATACCGCTGAACTGCGCCGCTATCACACTGTTCCAGAATGGTTGCGCATTGCATCCAATCCAATCTTTATCTACAACGATCAAGATATTCTGAACAGCGAGTGCCAAGGCCGCGTTGTCTATCTCCCTGCTGACTGGAACGTTACGCACAACATTTTTGGACGTGCCGAGAAACTCTATCCAATGGCACCAAATAGCGTCTTTGATGACTATCAGGCAGCACGTCGTGCTCCAAAGATTGTTCACTTTGCTGGTGCTATTAAGCCTTGGCAGAACGCTAGCTGCGACATGGCTTCCTATTTCTGGAAGTACGCGCGCAACACTCCGTTCTACGAGGTTATTATTCAGGACATGGTGCCAGGCGCTAGAAATGACGCCGACGTCACAGAGTTCCACGAGCGCGCGCTTTCTGATGCAAGTCCTCTGCGCAAGATTATTGACCCCATTGCACCTTATGGCAGCGCAAGGCGAGAAGCCCTTAAGGCCCTTGGTAGAACCTTAAGAGGACGCAAATAAATACCTGGTAGGTGCAAGATTTCTTGCACCTACGTTTTTATGTTTGGAGTAGTAATGGCAGCACTTTCGCCAAAAGATGCCGCTCGTGCGGCAGAGCTTAATAGAATCTTGAACCATGCGGCATATGCCTACTATGCCCTTGATAATCCAGAGCTTACTGATGCTGAATTTGACCGTCTCCTTATTGAGCTTCAGCAGCTTGAGGCAGCGTATCCAGAGCTTATAACTGAGGATAGCTATACTCAGCGCGTAGGTGGTTATGTTTCTGAACAGTTTGAGCCTGTCCAGCATGCCGCTCGCATGTATTCCATGGACGATGCCATGAACTTAGAGGAGCTGGATGCATGGCTTTCCAGAACTGATGAGGCTCTTGGTGCGTCACCTACAAACCCTGTGGCATATACCTGTGAGCTTAAGATTGACGGCTTAGGTGTTGCGCTCACGTATCGTGACGGTCAGTTTGTACGCGCGGCTACACGAGGTGACGGCAGTACAGGAGAAAACGTTACGGCAAACGTTTTGACTATCTCTGATGTTCCACGAGAGCTTGCGCTTGCAGGTCTTGAGCAGGTTGAAAATAGGGGTCTTAACCAGAGCATTGAGGTGCGCGGTGAGGTCTATATGCCCAAGCACTCCTTTATTCGCTTGAATGAGGATGCGGATGCTGCTGGTAAACAGCCTTTTGCTAACCCAAGAAATGCAGCTGCTGGATCTTTGCGCCAGAAGGACCCAAAGATTACCGCTCATCGAGACCTCGAGACCTTTATCTATGCGGTAGCCGACGAGAGTCCTCTTGATGTTCACAGTCAGTGGGAGTTCTTGAACTGGCTTCGTAGCTGCGGCTTTAATGTTAATCCTCATGCCCGTCGTTGCCTGAGCGCTCAGGAGGTTCACGATTTCTGTGCGCAAGCTCTTGAGCAGCGAGGAGACCTTAACTACGACATTGATGGCGTGGTGGTAAAGGTTGATTCGTTTGCCAGCCAGGAAGCTCTAGGATTTACTTCTCGCGCTCCTCGTTGGGCAATTGCATTTAAGTTTCCACCAGAGGAAAAGCAGACCGTTTTGCGAGAAATTCGTATTCAAGTTGGTCGTACGGGCGTGCTTACTCCTGTTGCTGAGTTTGATCCCGTTACTGTTGCGGGTTCTACCATTGCGCGTGCAACTCTCCATAATCTTGACGAGATTCGTCGTAAAAACGTGCGCGAGGGTGACACCATCATTGTCCACAAGGCAGGAGATGTTATTCCAGAGGTTGTAGGTCCAGTTTTGAGTCTTCGACCTGCAGATGCTGTTGAGTTCCAGATGCCAACTACCTGCCCAAGCTGTGGCAGCCCTGTTATTCAGGAAGAGGGAGAAGTAGCTTTCCGCTGCGTCTCTATTGATTGCCCTGCTCAGGCAGTTGAGCGCCTGATTCACTGGGGCAGCCGTAAGGCTATGGACATTGACGGCCTTGGCGACGAGCTTATTAACCGCATGGTTGAAGAGGGCGTCCTCTCTGACGTTGCTGACTTCTACGACAAACTCACTGAAGAAACGCTGGCAAACATGCCTACAGGTCGCGTCTACGATACCGATACTGCAGATCACCTTTCTGGTGACAGCATTCCCGTGGGTCACACTATTGCCAAAAAGGTTATGGCAAAGGTTGAGAAATCAAAGAGGCGTGGCCTTGGGCGCGTGCTCTTTGGTATTGGCATGAGGCACGTTGGTGCTAACGTCGCTGAGCTTCTTGCTCAGGAGTTTGGCTCCATTCAGGCGCTTGCTACAGCCCCTGTCGAGAAAATCGCTGAAATTCCAAGTATTGGTCCTAAGATTGCAGAATCTGTACACGAGTTCTTCTCGATACCAGAAAATGTTGCCGTTATTGAGCGTCTTCGTCAGGCAGGTGTAGCACTTGAGGAAGAGAAGTCAGAAAATGAGTTTCCTCAGACTCTTGCTGGGCTTACGTTTGTTTTAACGGGAACGCTTGAACACTTCACACGCGATGAGGCTGGTGCCCAGCTTAAAGCCATGGGAGCAAAGGTTTCCGGCTCTGTATCCAAAAAGACTAGCTTTGTAGTAGCAGGTGAAGCTGCGGGATCTAAGCTTACAAAGGCTGAGAGCTTGGGTGTTCCCGTACTTGATGAGGCTACGCTCCAGCACATTCTTGAAACAGGTCAGGCACCTGCATAAATGTGCATGTTCAGTAATAAGGTGTTGATTTATAATGCTTTGTCACCGTCAGTAAAAAGGAGACGACCAAATGAACCTACTAAAAAGTAAGTATGTTTCTCTTGGAATGATGTTTTTGATTTTAGCAATCGTTCTGAGTGTGGCATCAAACGTTAATGACCTCTTTATCGGTATGCTCTATGGCATTTCTCTAGGAATATTGATTTTAGGATTGCTTGTAACTCAAAAAAGTTTGCGTTTGTGCAATCGATAATTGATCCAAAAGGGACAGCTATGGCAGATAAAAACATTTTGGTTCTTTGCTATTCTCGCTGCACTACCTGTAAGAGAGCTCTCAAATGGCTTGATGAGCACGGCGTTTCTTATACACTGCGCGATATTAAAGAGGAGAACCCAACTGCAGAAGAGCTTGCTGAGTGGCACAAACTGAGCGGTCTTTCCATTAGGAAGTTCTTCAATACTTCAGGCATGGTGTATCGCGATAATAACATCAAGGAGCAGCTTGATGCAGGTATGAGTGATAGCGATGCCTATAAGTTGCTTGCCACTACAGGCATGCTGGTTAAGCGCCCCTTGGTTGTTGCAGGCAATACTATCTTGCTTGGATTCAAGGAGCCTGCGTGGGAAGAAGCACTTCTGTAGAATCGACCTCTACGGCATGCGCTTATGCATCATGCGTTTTTACAGCATGCATCAGATTGTAGATAAGCGTTAGTAAAAAAGGCAGCTACCAAGGTAGTTGCCTTTTCTCTTACATGTTTAGGTGCTTAGCGCATTTGTGTATTGCCGCAAGCTAGTCCTCGTCATCAACCATTTCTACAACGGGTTTACCCATGTAATTGATGCCGTCGACCAGCTCTTCTAATGTGATTCGCTGACCCAAAATAGTTGCCTGAACAAGCTCTTTGTAGAACTCACGAGCTTCATCCATAAGATCAAGAATGCTTTCAGTCTTGATCTCTCCTGTGTAAGGCTCTTTCCAAGGTAGACGCTTGAGGTTTGCCGTAGGGAAGTCCTCGGTCTTAACAATACGATGAGCCATCGCGGCAACGTATGAATTGTTTGAAGGACGCATGAACTTCTCGGTTTTATACAAAACGTCAGGAAGCTTGGTAGTGTACTTAGGATCAGTGCGCTCTACGGTGTGGTAGATGCGGGCGTAATCCTGAAGGGCCTTCTCGTACTCACCAACGCCAACATTAAGGTCAAATACCTGAAGCGCTACTTGCGAGAAGAGCGCACCACCAACGTGCTTGGTTGATTCAACAGCTTCAAGCACCTCAGCTGGTGGAAACGTCTCGACGGTGGTATGACGCATGTGCCAGAGAAGGTATGAGTCTAAATCTGTCTCGATAATAGGGTGGAGTTCTCTGTAGGCATTCTTGAGAGATGGTTCCGCCTCAATCAGTGCATCTTGCTGGGAATACACAAACGGATGGACAATTCTATCCAGCGCGTAGTGTGCTAAGAGGCCAAGCGCAAACGCGCGACCAGCGGGCATGTCGCTCTGCGGTAGGCGAGAAACGCCATCGCGAATGGATAGAAACGCGTCAACAATATGACCCGCATGCATACGACGATGTAGCCTATTGCAGGCAAGCGAGTGGTTTGGCCAGGCAAGATGACGTGCTAGGAAGGGATCAGGACCCTGGTTTCCAAGCAGAAATGCATTGACCTCTGCATCAGTTGCAACAAGCTCTTGCGGTAAATCATGAACCACCTCTGCGCCAAACAGATAGTGGGTTATTAAAGCAGGCATAGGACTCCTTGTAGTTTTTCAATATAAGAGTAGCCCAAAACAGCTTTCGGGCGTTAAAATTTCTCCTTCGTGTTACAAGATTTAATGATACTTGGGAACTGACACATGGGTCTACTTGAAATTTTAATGCTGGGTGTGGCGCTTGCAACAGATGCGTTCTCTGTCACTATCTCTAACACCTTTGCCTTTGATGACCATAGGTTTTCTCGCCTTATGCGTATGCCTCTTTTCTTTGGTCTCTTTCAGTTTGGCATGCCTCTTGCCGGTTATTTTGTGGGTGGCATTGCAGCAGAGTTGATTGAGAAGTACGCAGGTATTGTCTCGTTGGTTATTCTTGGCTTCATTGGCTTAAACATGCTGTACAGCGGCTATAAGGCGCTCAAAGAAGATGCTTCTGAAGAAGATGAGGAAGAAGCCCAGCAAGACGCTCAGCAATGCGCTACAACACTCTCTTATGGCAAGTTGGTATTTCAAGCTGTTGCTACGGCAATTGATGCATTTGCTGTTGGTGTAAGTTTTAGGGCACATAGCGTAGACATTTTGGTTGCCTCGGCACTCTTTGGTATTATTACCGCCATCCTCTGCACTATTGCATTGTTTATTGGTAAAAAACTCGGCTCGCTTTTGGGTGACCGCGCCGAGATGGTCGGTGGCGTGGTGCTTATCCTGATTGGACTAAAAGCTTTTTTTGGATAAAATTTGTTTGACCAGATGGACTGAGTAGCAGGTAAGGAGGTAGCGTGAAGTTTATCCCAGATTGTCTGCGCCAGAAGCTGCATAAAACTTTTGGACCAAAAGACCCTGACGAGAAGATCACTCCACCAACTGCCACTTCTGTTACACGAACCTCATTTATTATCCTGGCTGTCTCAGCGGTTGCTGCGCCCGTAATAGCTACGGTAGCAAATGTTTTGAGCCCAGGAATTTCTTATGTTCAGCAGGAACTTCTCCCTCCACAGCTCAATTCAAAAGTTCCAGGCTATGCTCGAGCGCTCATTCAACTTGCACAGCGAGAAGGCTCTCTTAACCTGCTTTGCACCTCAAAAGAAGCGGTAAAACCCCTGGTAGAAACATATTCAAGAATGTTTTCTCTGCCTGTTACGGTAGGTGAAGCAACAGAGGAAGAAATTCAGGAGTTTATTAAGCAAACATACGCTTCTGGTAAGAGCACGGAGTCTGAAACTTCTGATACTAAATCTGACACTGATTGGGGTTTTGAGAAACCCGATGTTATTTTTCTGGCAAGTGAAGCTCTCATGCAAAACTTTGAGGCTTCCGCATATTGTCAGCCATATGAAGTTTCTTCAACAGACCAGTACGTGCGTCCAGAGTTTTTTGACGCTACTGGTCACTGGTATGCTTACGCTGCAGATCCATTGGTTTTACTTGTAAATCAAGAGCGTCTTAATGAGAAAAAGATTCAGCGTCCACGCGAATGGACCGATCTTCTAACAGATGGCCTGCGTGGAAGGTATGTTATTCCTGACCCCACACTTACGTATGCGGGAAAGAAGTTTGAATCGCTCTTTTTAGGTCAGTATGGACTGGATAAAGGCGCTCAAATTATCCAAAGTCTGTTTGAAAATGTTGACGCATTTTCTGAGAGCACCTATCAAGCTATTAGAGACACAGGATTTGGCAAGTATAGGGCTTGTGTTTGTCCGCTGAGCGATGCGTATAGGGCAATTACTAAAGACGATTTTGATAATCTTTCAGTCATTCTGCCAGGTGTTTCTTATTTCTCTACGATAAGGTCGTTTGTATGTCAGGGGTCAAAACATACGTATTCAGCGTATTTATGGCAGGAATTTATTACTAAACGAGACGCTGCTGAGCATATGGGAGAAATGGACTCGTTCTTCTCGCCAGTTATTGAGGGAACGCCAACTCCTTGGTATGCAAGCCGTCTAAATTTGACAGCAGTGAGCGAATCAATGCAGATAGCTCCTGCTCCCACCGATGCTGAAGGCAATCTCATCAAGCTTGAAGACGTTCATGCTATCTACAGTAAGTTGGTCAACGCATAACTTTTACCATATCTTTTGAGTTTGAATACAAAAAACGGCCCAGGTAAACTGAGCCGTTTTGCTGTATAGATGGAGTGGCGAGAAGACCGGGTTTCTCGCCAAGAAGCTCTGATGAAGAATTAGACGTAGAAGAGCATCTTGTTGTAGCTAGGAACTGGCCACCAGTCGTGTCCGCAGATGAGCTCCATGGAGTCAACGGCGCTGCGCAGGCGGGCCATAGCAGGAAGAACTTCATTGCAGTAGTACTCGCACTGCTCCTGAGGCTGATCCTTCATCTGGTGAGCTGTGGTATTAATCTCATCAAGGCTGTTGGTAGCTGCGTAAATCTCGTCAATACCTGCGGTGAGCTTCTCAACAATCTCTGTTTCCGCTGCGCTCTTGATGCCAATAGCCTGCTTAGCAGCAACTGAAGAGGCAACATCACTTGAGTAGGTAAAGAGGGCAGGCAGATACATGTGGCGCGTCATATACAGCATGGTACGAGCCTCAATGTTAAGAACCTTAGCGTACTGCTCTGCCTTTGCAACGTAGCGAGCCTGTGCTTCTGCCTGGGAAAGAACACCGTAGCGCTCAAAGAGCTCAATGTTCTCTGGAGCAACCATTGCAGGAAGTGCCTCAGGGGTGGTGCGGAGGTTTGGAAGACCGCGCTCCTCGGCAAGTTTCTCCCAATCGCCTGAGTAGCCATTGCCTTCAAAGAGGATGCGCTCGTGAGCTTTGAAGGTATCAATAACCCACCTCAAAGCTTCCTTGGTGAAGTTCTCCTCAGAAGCGTTTGAAAGATCGTTTGCAAAGCGGTCACACTGCTCGGCAACAATGGTGTTCAAAATGACGTTAGGATCAGAGAGGTTCTGCTGGCTGCCGCACATACGGAACTCAAACTTGTTACCAGTAAACGCAAAGGGGCTGGTACGGTTTCTGTCTGTGTTGTCCCTAAGGACTGCAGGTAGTGTTGGTACGCCAAGGTCCATGCGAGTGCGCTTTGCACCGTGAACATCAGAGCCAGTGATAAGATCATCAACAATTACAGAAAGCGCAGCGCCTAAGAAGACTGAGACAATCGCAGGAGGAGCCTCGTTTGCGCCAAGACGGTGATCGTTTCCAGCAGATGCAACAGACATGCGCAGAAGGTCTGCATGAGAGTCAACAGCGGCAACAAGGCACGCAAGGAAGACCAGGAAGCGAAGGTTCTCGCCAGGTTTATCGCCAGGTTCGAGCAGGTTCTCGTTGTCTGCGGAGAGTGACCAGTTGTCGTGCTTACCAGAGCCATTGACGTACTCAAAGGGCTTCTCGTGCTCAAGGCAGGCAAGACCGTGATGCGGTGCAAGAAGCTTGAGCTTCTCCATGGTTAGAAGGTTGTTGTCAATAGCAAGTGCGCCCTGCTCAAAGACAGGTGCAAGCTCATGCTGGCAAGGAGCAACCTCGTTATGCTTGGTCTTTGCAGGGATACCCAGCTTCCAGAGCTCGTCATCAAGCTCTTTCATGAAGTTGTTGACGGTTGGACGAATGGCACCAAAGTAGTGCTCGTCAAGCTCCTGACCTTTGCTTGGTTCGCAACCAAAGAGGGTACGACCACAAAGAATAAGGTCAGGGCGCTGCTCAAAGTCTTCCTCTTTGATAAGGAAGTACTCCTGCTCAGGTCCAATGTTTGTGACAACGCGTGAGGGCTCTTGTCCAAAGAGTGCAAGAACGCGCTTGGCCTGCTTCTCTAGGGCAACCTGGGAGCGAAGCAGAGGAGTGCGCTTATCCAGAGCTTCTCCGGTGTATGAAATAAATGCAGTTGGAATGCAGAGGACTTCATCTTTGATGAAAGTTGGGCTTGCAGGATCCCAAACCGTGTAACCGCGAGCCTCAAAAGTGGCGCGTAGGCCTCCAGAAGGGAAGCTTGATGCGTCAGGCTCGCCCTGTACCAGCTCTTTTCCCGAGAAGGACATCAAAATAGTGCCGTTTCCCTGAGGAGTCATAAAGCTGTCGTGCTTCTCGGAAGTAATACCTGTGAGAGGCTGGAACCAGTGCGTGAAGTGAGTAGCACCTTTTTCAAGTGCCCATTCTTTCATGGCATGCGCAACCTCGTTTGCAATGTCGAGGTCAAGCGGTTTGCCGTCTTGGATGACACTACGAAGTTTCTTGTACGTTGGCCTTGGCAGACGTTCTTGCATATCTGCGTCGGTAAAGAGAAGTGAGCCAAATTCCTGAGAAACTTTGTCGTGAGCCACAGCCCCTCCTTGTGGGTAAATGCTGGCAGTTAGTCTGTTTTCTCGCGTGCTGAGCACGTTATGTTGGTTGTTATTTTCGCACGTTTGGCAGAGGCAGAGTGGCGAGGATACAAACAGAAACATAACGATTACAAAAAATTTTGGCCGCTGCCCAAATGAGATGTGGGCTTTGTTTCCATGGGCTCTGGCGCGCATAAGCAGAGGAACTCTTAGTACAATAGAAGCACACAAAACTAAGAGGAGCAGGTATGTCTGATACTACTATGCCAGTTGATACTACAGATCAAAACGAGGTTGCATCAATCAAAGAAGGTGCAGTTAAACCACGTAGGACCATTGCCGTTATTGACGGAAACTCGCTCATGCACCGAGCATTCCATGCAATCCGTCAGCCAATGGCAGCTCCAGATGGTACGCCAACTGGCGCGTTGTTTGGCTTCTTCAACATGTTTATCAAGCTTGTTGAGTCCTTCTCGCCAGATGGTGTCATTTGTGCTTTTGATAAGGGAAAACCGCAGGTTCGCATTGATATGTTGCCTCAGTACAAGGCTCAGCGTCCTCCTATGGATCCTGCTTTGCATGCGCAGTTTCCTGTAGTCAAAGAGCTGCTCAAAACGCTGGATGTTCCTGTCTGCCAGCTTGAAGGCTGGGAGGGCGATGACATCTTGGGCACCCTTGCCCGCCGTGGTGAGGCTGAGGGTTACCAGATGCTACTCTTCACGGGTGACCGCGATATGTACCAGCTTTCCACAGAAAACGTCAAGATTGTTTCTACGCGCAAAGGCGTTTCCGACGTTTCAATCATGACGCCAGAGACTGTGGCAGATCTCTACGCAGGTATTACGCCAGAGCTTGTCCCAGATTTCTATGGCCTTAAGGGAGATTCTTCTGACAACATTCCGGGTGTTCCTGGAATTGGCCCTAAGAAAGCCGCTGCTCTGATTGTTGAGTATGGCTCGCTTGATGAGGTTATTGCTCACGCTGACGAGGTTAAAGGCAAGGTGGGAGAAAACCTTCGCGCTCATATTGATGACGCGCTGCTCTCCCGTAAGGTTGCAACTATTCGCACTGATGCGCCGCTTGATATCAACTTAGACGACGCTCAGTTCCCAACGTTTGATCCAAATGACGTGGTCAAGGCTTTCTCGGCTTTGGGCTTTACGGGCATGACCTCAAGGCTTGCTCGCATGGCCGGTGGCTCTGCCGCTGGCGCAGTTGCACAAACCGCCTCTGCTACACCTGCACTTCCTATTCCGTCAGAGTATTTGCAGGCAGGAGACGCATCTGCTGCTCTGACCGCTGCTCTTGAGAACCAAGAGTGGATTGGCGTTGCCCAGGATTCTGCTGCCGATGCTGGAGCGCTCTTTAGCCTTTCTCGCACGCTTTGGGTGTCTACAGAAAAAGCACTCCTCAAATTTGAGGGAGAAAATGCAACTGCAGCACTCTTGCGTATTTTGCGAGAAGCCCGTGTTGCTGCAGACGATGTCAAGGCGTTGCTGCACGAGGTAAGCCCTGTTGATTCGTCTGAGCCACAGAAGATGGATATTGAGACTATTGATTCTGATCGTCTCTTTGATACAGGTGTTGCTGCCTATCTGCTTGAGTCTGATCGTTCAAGTTTTGATATTAATGGCCTGGTTGAGCTGTACTTTGGCTCTGAGCTTCCTGAGCCTACAGATGAGATTCCCGCTGCAGCATTAAGAGCAGTAGCTGCAAGAAACCTTGTTCCTGTACTGACTAAAAAGCTTGAAGATGATGGCTCATATGAGCTGTTTGCTGCGCTTGAAATGCAGCTTCTACCGGTCCTTGCTGCGATGGAGCGTCGTGGTCTTTACGTTGACCCTCAAAAGCTTGCTCAGCAGTCTGCCCAGCTAGCGGAAGATATTACGCAGCGCGTGGCAAGCATTCACCAGACCGCGGGCGAGGACTTCAACTTGGATTCTCCAAGCCAGCTTTCGCATATCTTGTTTGACGTGCTTAAACTTCCAACCTATGGTCTCAAAAAGACGCGCACTGGTTTCTACTCCACCAACGCAAAAGTTCTAGGAGAGCTGGCGCAGGAGTACCAGATTGTTGCTGACGTCCTTGAATATCGTGAGCGCGCCAAGATCAAATCAACCTATCTCGATGCGCTTCCTGCACTTATTCGTGGCGATAAGCGCATTCACACCACGTTCAACCAGACCGTTGCTGCAACAGGCAGACTTTCCAGCTCTGATCCAAACCTGCAGAACATTCCTACCCGCTCTGAGCTGGGACATCGTGTCCGCACTGCCTTTACCGTTCCCGAGGGCAGTGTGTTTCTCGCCTGCGACTACTCTCAGATTGAGCTTCGCCTGCTTGCGCATCTCTCGGCTGACGAGCACCTGGTAGCAGCATTTAACTCTGGTGCTGACTTCCACGCTGCAACTGCCGCCCGTGTCTTTGGCGTACCCGTTGAAGAGGTCACTCCAGCACTTCGTAGCCGCGCTAAGGCAGTTAACTTTGGCATTGTCTATGGTCAGCAGGCCTTTGGTCTGGCAACGTCTCTGAAGATTTCCCGCAAGGAAGCGCAAGAGATGATTGACCGCTATTTTGACGCATATCCTGGAGTCCGTGCATACCTTGACGATTCCGTCCGTACTGCTCACGAGACTGGTTATGCGATTACCATGTACGGCCGCAAACGCCACATCAGAGAGTTCAACCAGTCAAATCGCCAGCTTATTGCCTTTGGTGAGCGCACTGCTATGAATCACCCTATGCAGGGAAGTGCTGCAGACATTATCAAAATTGCAATGATTAATGTCGAGAAACGCCTGCGTGATGAAGGTCTTGCATCAAAGCTGATTCTTCAGATTCACGACGAACTTGATTTGGAAGTTCCAGAGTCAGAGATTGAGACAGTTTCCGCACTGGTAAAAGAGACCATGGAAGACGTTGTAACTCTGCGTGTTCCTTTGATTGCTGATGTCAGCTATGGTTCCAATTGGGCTGAGGCAAAGTAGACACGCTCAACGCTCGTTCTAGAGGAGATTTGGTATGGAGGCTGCAACCTCATATATGCACGTCACAGTCTATACAGACGGTGCGTCTCGAGGAAACCCCGGTCCTGGTGGCTATGGGGCAGTGCTTCTGTACACCGATCCTTCCGGCCAGCAGCATACAAAAGAGTTCAGTCAGGGTTATAAAACTACTACGAATAACCGTATGGAGCTCCTTGGCGTCATTGTTGCACTTGAAGCGCTTAAGCGCCCCTGCCAGGTAGAGCTCTATTCCGATTCCAAGTACGTAGTTGATGCGTTTAATCAAAAATGGGTCTCGGGATGGATTAGAAAAGGCTGGAAGACAGCATCTAAAGAGCCTGTCAAAAACGTAGACCTTTGGAAGCGTTTGCTTTCCGCCATGGAAGACCATGAGGTGAGCTTCAAGTGGGTCAAGGGTCACGCAGGTCATCCACTTAACGAGCGCTGCGATCAGCTGGCAACTGAGGCGGCAGACAGCTCCAATCTCCTTGATGACCAAGGTTTCTTCGCTGACCAGCCATTGCTGTAACCCCAGACGCGTAGGGCGAGAAGCCCTTCTCGCCCTACGTATTCTCTACAAGAAAACAGCCGCCTGAGTGGGCGGCTGTTCTTAGTTGCATGAGGCGGGTAACTTTTAGTAGCCAAATACGGCATAGCCAACAAGGCCTGGTCCGGTATGGACAACAAGGTCCGAGCCAGCCTCGACATACCTAAAGTCGGAGACATTAGGGATAGCCTCTTTAATCATGGCTTCCATTTCGGAATAAATGATATTAGGCGCTGAACAGCAAATTCCTACATGAACATGGTCAAACTGCTGAGCAAAGGCTGATCCTAGAGCAATTTGTCCTGCTAGAGACTTCTGCCAACCGCGAGTCTTCTTAGCAATAACGTACTTTCCGTTCTCATCACAGGTAAGAACAGGCTTGATGTTCAGCATGGAACCAATGCGATAAATTGCCTCAGAAATGCGGCCACCCTTACGTAGATACTCAAGACTTGGAACGGAGAAGTATACGCGCGTGTTCAGAGAAGCCTGATCAAGTTTGGCGCCAATCTCCTCAAGAGAAAGACCCTGCTCAATAAGACGTTGAGCTTCAATAACAATAAGGCCGGAAGCAATGCCAATGTTTTTGGTATCAACAACATAAATAGGGAAGTCTGTAATGGACTCTGCAATCATGCGAGCAGTATCGCAGGTAGCAGAAAGTCCGGAGGAGATAGCAACGTAAACAGCACCCTCGTAACCAGCTGCTTTTGCATCATCAAAGGCAGCTTTAATTCCCTCAGGAGAAGGAAGTGAAGTCTTAGGAACTTCTTCTTCAAAGCGAGCAACAAGCTCTGCTGGCGTGATGGTAATACCAGACTCATAGGAAGAGCCATCAGAATAGTTAATGCGAAGTGGGGTGATACGAATATTGTGTTCAGCAACAAAATCAGGTGGGACGTTAGTGCCTGAGTCTGTGATGATGGCAATTCGCTTAGTGTCCATTGTTCGCTCCAAATATATACGTGCTACAAGTAGCTAAACGTTGACTTTCTATTACCCACATTTTACATGGAGATATACCCCGTTTTCTTGAGATATGACAAGTTGCCCTCAACGGTAGGTAGACGGTACACTAGGTATATAACTCGAGAAAAACTTTCATAGCTCACAGTTAATACTTTTAGATAAAGAGGGAACGGCAGATTATGTCTAGCATTTATAGAGAACCCGCTGTAGTAAGAAGAATTAGCCAGCGCTCTTCTCTAAAGAAAATCACTTCTAATAGCACAATTGCAGCAGCAGTCATGGTGCTTGCAGCGCTTATTGCACTTGTAGTTGCCAATTCTCCTGCTCATGAAGTGGTTCGAGAAGTTCTTGAAGTCCAAATGAGTTTCTCGCTTGGAATGATTCATGCACATATGGCTCTAGAAACCTTTGTGAATGACTTCCTTATGGCAATTTTCTTCTTGCTGGTAGGAATTGAGCTTAAGTATGAGGTAACTGTTGGTCAGCTCAGAAAGCCAAGACAGGCAATGCTTCCTATGCTTGCCGCTGTTGGTGGCGTTGCTGTTCCTGCCCTTATTTATTTGGCGCTTAATGCAAGTACTGCTCCTCATGGATGGGCAACGCCAATTGCAACCGATATCGCCTTTGCACTTGGCGTTATGTCGCTTTTAGGAAACAGAATTAGCCCGCAAACAAAGGTCTTCTTCCAGACACTTGCAATTGCTGATGATATCCTGGCTATTGTGGTCATTGCGCTTTTCTATGGTCACACACCAGATATTGCCTGGTTAGCAGCTTCTCTTGGAGTACTTGTCATTTTGTGGGGAATGAATCGCCTGAAGATTTATTCTTCCGGTCCTTATTTGCTTGTTGGCTTGGTTCTCTGGGTCTGTATGTATCACTCGGGAATTCACGCCACTCTTTCAGGCGTCCTTCTTGCTTTCTTCTTGCCATCTCACTCTGATGTTCGTCTGAGCAAGCTGGGAAGCTGGCTTTCAAGGCGTGCTCGTGAGCTTGATGATCACTACGATGACGAGCATCACGTTTTGGGTCAGCATGACTTTACCCATGGTGCTAACTCAATCGAGCAGGTCATGCATCACGTAACTCCACCACTTCAGCGTGTTGAGCACTATATTTCTGTCTTTGTAAACTTTGTTGTTCTGCCCATTTTTGCTTTTGTAAACGCGCAGATTACGCTGGTAGGAGCAGATTTTGGTGCGCTTCTTAGCAGTAACATTGCTCATGGTGTATTCTTTGGCGCCGTTTTTGGTAAGCCACTAGGAATCATTTTTGTAACATTTTTGCTGGTCAAATGTAAGATTTGCAAGCTTCCTGCAAAAGTTGATTGGATTCAGATTACAGCCGTTGGTCTTATGGGTGGCCTAGGCTTTACCATGTCAATTCTTATCTCTAATCTTGCATTCCCAGACGCAGGGGAGATACTTGCAGCTAAGGTAGCTGTTCTCGCCGCATCGTTTGCTTCTGCAATCTTAGGCCTACTTTTTGTACACGTTTCAGAGTTTTATAAGCATCGCAAGAACAGCATAAAGGAAGATTAGGACTACTCGACGGTGCCGTAGGTAAAGCCCCAACCGTGCGCCGTAACAATTGAGTTAATCTGATCGCAGAGACGAGCGCGGACATATGTGCCAGAGGGAATCAGCTCAATAACCTCTTGCAAATCCTCTTCAAGATCGTCTACTTCAGCCTGAATCAGCACGTCAACCTTAGTGACTGTGCCAGAAGGTTTGCGCTTATAAAGGTTGTCAACAAGGTGCTGGAGCTCGCCATATGCCTCCGAGCGCATGCCAGGCTGTGCAGAATTTGCCATGATTCTCCTTGTCGCGTCGATTTTCAAATCACCTATACTTTGTATCACGCAGAGACCGAAAAGGGGAGTGTCATGTTTGAGCTAGTTTCTCGCGAGCTGTTCCAGCCAAAGTCAACCTCTGAGCAAAACGCTTATCAGAAGATGAGCGATGCTGAGCTTAACCAGGCTCTTGAGCTTATTGGACAAGAAGCTCGTGCACTTGGCGAGAAAAACCTCAAGCTTGATATGGCTCGCGGAAAGCCAAGTCCTGCGCAGACGGCGCTGTCTAAGCCTATGCTTGACGAGCTGAATTCTGCTTCTGATCTGACTGACAGTGGTTCTTTTGCGGACAACTACGGAGACCCCTGGGGCCTTCCTTCTGCGCGAGCCTTCGCTGCAGAGCTCACAGGTGTACCTACTGATCAGGTCATTGTGAATGGCTCTTCAAGCCTTAACCTTATGCACGACATTATTTCTCATGCCGTAACCCATGGTCTTGCTGGTCAGCCTTCTTGGGCAGAGCAGATGGCGTCTGCAAAGGCTCAGGGTACTACCCTCAAGTTTCTGTGCCCTGCTCCAGGCTATGACCGTCATTTTGCCATTACACAGCATTACGGATTTGAAAACGTTGCCGTGCCTATGACCGATGACGGCCCCAATATGGACGTGGTCAAGGAGCTTGTTGAAAACGACAGCTCTGTTAAGGGAATTTGGTGCGTACCACGTTTTGCAAACCCAACTGGCATCACCTATTCAGATGAGGTTGTCCGTGCGTTTGCAAACCTTAAACCTGCAGCTCCTGACTTTAGAATCTTCTGGGATAACGCCTACGCAATTCACGCCTTTGTACCAGAATCTGAGGCTCCTCAGCTCCTCAATATCTTTGATGCTCTTGCAGAGGTTGCTGCAGACGATGCTCAAAAGAACCTGGTTGTCGCTTTTGCCTCAACGGCAAAGGTAACCTTCCCAAGCTCGGGCATGGCCTGGGTTGCCGCAAGTCCTGCGGACATTAAAGAAATCCAAAGCGCTTTCAAGGTTGCTCGAGTTTCTCCCGAGAAAATCTCTCAGTTGGCGCATGTACGTTTCCTCAAAGACGCTCAAGGCATTGAAGCTCATATGCAAAAGCATGCCGAGCTGCTTCGACCACGCTTTGAACTAGTAGAGCGCAAATTGCAGGAGGGCCTGGGAGATCTTGGCGTTGCAACCTGGTCTCATCCTAAGGGCGGCTACTTTGTCTCGTTTGATGGTCCTGTTGGTTCTGCACGCGCAATTGTTTCTCGCGCCAATGAACTGGGCGTTACCATGACACCTGCAGGAGCTACATGGCCAGCCGGTAAAGATCCTTTTGATGCTAATATCAGAATTGCTCCAAGTTACCCGACGTTGGAAGAGCTTGATGCAGCGCTTGATGTCTTCATTGTTGCTGTTAAACAGGTAAGTGCTCGACTTGCAAAAGTTGATCGTGGTCAGAGCGTCTGGGGATAGCTTGTGTAACTTTGGTATTTACTTTGAAAGTAGACCCATTCTGCCGTATCTTGATTAGTTATGTTTTAGAAAAAGCGATTGGATGTTGAATGCCAACTAATACTTCAAAGCCAGAACTTACACCAGAACAGAAGGCAGAAAAAGAGCTGGTTGCTATGGCAAACCAGACCGCAAAAAAGAAGGCAAAGGACCGCAAGCCTGATGAGGCTCCTAAAAAGCCAGGTCCTTCTACAGGCATGAAGATTGCTATTGGCGTATTCTCGCTCTTTATTGCTATTTCTATGATGCTGCCTTCTCTTGCTAGCATTTTCTCTAACTCGCAAAAGCAGCATCAGACTCAGCAGAATTCTCCTGAGGCCATTAACCAGGTCTATCAGAAGCAGGCAGAAGAAAAAGAGTCTGCCATTCAGTCCAACCCAGATAATCTGCCAGCACATCTTGATTTGGCTCGCACGTATCTAGGTTGGGGAATGGCCCTTAAGAGTTCTTCTCAAGATGACTCTGTTCAGAAGCAGTCTTTACAGCTGATTAACAAAGCAATTGCTGAGTACGATACCTATCTTGCTTCAAATGATTCTGATGAGGTTCGTGTTAATAGGGCTATTGCACAGTTCTACGCAGGAGACCAAACAGGTGCTGTTGAGGCTCTTAAGGCAGTAACAGATCGCTCTCCAGACTATGCTAACGGTTGGCTTAATTTGGGAATGATGTATCGTGTTACTGATCAAGTAGATCTTGCAAAAGAGGCACTGCAGAAGGCAATTGAAAAGGATTCCGATAATAGCGCCGGTGTGAGGGATAATGCACAGAAAGTTCTTGATGCATTAAACGGAAACACCTCTACCTCTTCAAATAACACCAAGTAAGGAGGAGTTATGGCACTAGAGATAAGCTCTGAAATTACAGATACAAAGACCATTATTCGCATTGAGGGCGAGGTAGACGTATCAAACGCCTCCGAGCTTCGTGATGCTTTGGATACTGCGCTCGCCGATGGAGCAAAAGAAGTTGAAGCTGATTTTGCTGAGGTAGCTTATATTGATTCGACGGGCATTGGCGTTTTAGTGGGTGCCGCACATCGAGCACAAGAGAGTGGTTCTGTGCTTGTTGTGGCAAACCCTCAGAAAAACGTGGAGCGTGTCTTTACGCTTCTTGGGGTTGATAAAGACCTTAACGTTCGCAAGTAGGTTTGGTAACTTGCAAGCTCTTTGATGTAACTGTTCAAAGAGCTTGTTTATGTTTGTTCCAGAAAGGTATCGCTTGTGTTTGGCATTGGAGAAACAGAGCTCGTACTAATTCTGCTCTTTGCATTTTTAGTATTTGGTCCTGATAAATTACCTGGTATGGGTCGCACGCTTGGCCGTGCTCTCAGACAGTTCCAGAACGCGCAAGAAGGCTTTAATAAAGTTGTCCGTGCAGACTTACTTGATCCTGCAGCGGATGCACTTCACGAGAAACCCAAGCGCTCCGAGCAGCTCAAAAATGCTGCATCTGATGCTGACCGCGAGGATACA
Organism: uncultured Atopobium sp.; assembly: GCA_963518165.1. Classification (GTDB taxonomy): domain Bacteria; phylum Actinomycetota; class Coriobacteriia; order Coriobacteriales; family Atopobiaceae; genus Lancefieldella. The sequence goes on along the minus strand of CAUQHX010000002.1, from coordinate 90,165 downwards.
GATCACCAGGAGACCTTTGCTGAGCGTCGTGCTCGTCTCAAGGAAGAGCGTGAGGCAGCTGAGAAGGCTGCTGCTGAGGCAGCTGAACAGAGCAAGCAGGCTGAGCAGACCCAGGAGGCCGAGCAGACAGAGGCCGCTTCTGCTGACGAGGCTCTTGCAACTGCACCACAAGCCACCTCTTCTGTTGCTTTCTCCGATGATTCCACAGAGGTAACTGAGCACGTGGCACCTCAGGCAGCAGAAGAAACTCCTGCTGCCGCTCCATCTGCAAAAGACCTCTATAACCTTGGATCTGCACGTTCTTCTCGCTCCATGGCAGAAGACAAGAAAGAAGAAGTTGCTGGAGAGGAGGGAGAAAGCCAGGACGCATAAGTCCAGCTTTCGTGTGTAATGCCTATTACTCCAGCTCGTATGCCACTTTTTGATCACCTGGGAGAACTCCGTCGTCGTGTGACTATTGTGGTGGTATCGCTTTTTGTTACCGCAATCATTATTTATTTTGCTACACCTGCACTGATTGAGATTTTGATTGACCCTATCAGGGAGTTTTTAACCGACGGTAAGCTTACGGTTATCTCGGTCCTTGGCGGCTTTAGTATCAGGTTTAAGGTAGCTTTCTTCTTCTCGGTGATTATCTGCACACCTATTATCATCTGGGAGATTATGGCGTTCTTCTTGCCTGCGCTTAACGCTAAAGAGCGCAAGTGGGTTGTTCCTACCGTAGCCGCTATGATTACCCTGTTCTTCTTGGGTATGTTGTTCTGCTACTTCATCATTTTGAACACCGCAATTGGTTGGATGATTGGCCAGTCGCAGGAGTTTGCAGGAACCATTAATGAGGCAAGCGATTACCTCAACATTATTATGATGTTTGAGATTGGCTTTGGTGTTGCGTTCCAGCTTCCTCTGGTTATCTTCTACCTGGCTATTCTTCACCTTGTTCCTTACAAGGACATGCGTGAGCAGTGGCGTTACGTTTATGTTGGATTGATGATCCTCTCTGCAGTAGTCACTCCTGACGCATCACCTGTCACCATGATTTTGATGTTTGCAGCTCTTATTCTGCTGTACGAAGTTGCTCTGGCTGTTGCTCGTTACGTCATTATTGCCCGTGACGGCAAGGCTGCTCTTAAGTGGAGCCGCGAGGACTACGAGCAGCATGAGCTGGACAAAATCTAGTAATTCCGCTTTTACTTTGGAGAGTGTTGTTCTTTGATTCTAGTTGTTACCGAGAAAAACGACGCAGCGCAGCAGATTGCTCGCCTTCTGTCTGAATCGGGTAAGCCTGAGGCAGACAAGGTATACAACACTCCTGTTTATCGTTTTAGACGTGGCGGAGAAGACCATGTTGCCATTGGTCTTCGTGGTCATATTCTGCAACCTGATTTTCCTTTGGCTCTCAAGTTTGACAAGGAAGAGGGCTGGTACGGAGAAACTGCAGAAGGGGAGCACCTTCCTGCAGACGTTCCAGATGGTCTTGAGCGTCCTCCTTACAAGGTTAAGCGCAAGCCTTTTATGACTGACGGCGTTGATCTTAAGGGCTGGAAAATCCCCAGTTTGCCCTATTTGATTTGGGCTCCTGTAGATAAACAACCTGCAGAAAAAGAGATTATTCGCGCCCTCAAAAATCTTGCTAAGAAGGCAGAGTCTGTCATTATCGGTACAGACTTCGACCGCGAGGGCGAGCTTATTGGCTCTGATGCATTGGCACAGGTCCTCTCGGTTAATCCTAACCTGGCAGTGTTCCGTGCACGCTATTCTGCCTTTACCAAGACAGAGATTGAGACTGCCTTCAATAACCTGGTAGACCTTGACTACAACTTGGCTGCCGCAGGTGAGTCCAGGCAGTATATCGACCTCATTTGGGGTGCTGTACTGACCCGTTATCTGACCACCGCACGCTTTGGCGGTCTGGGCAATACACGCTCTGCTGGTCGCGTTCAGACTCCTACGCTGGCACTTGTTGTTGAGCGCGAGCGTGAGCGCCTGGCATTTAAGCCAGAAGATTATTGGGTTATTTCTGGCGTTGCTGCTCCAGAAGATGATGCGGAAGCAACCTTTAAGATGGTTCACCAGACTGCAAGATTCTGGGATCAGGCGGAAGCAGACGCAGCTTACACAGTTGTTAAGGATCAAACGCAGGCAACGGTTGTCGAGATTGAGTCTCGTAGCAGAAAGCAGCAGCCACCAGCTCCATTTAACACTACGTCGCTGCAGGCGGCTGCAGCTGCAGAGGGTATCTCGCCAGCTAGAACTATGCGTTTGGCAGAGTCTCTGTACATGGACGGTTTGATTTCATACCCGCGTGTTGATAACACGGTCTATCCAAGTTCGCTTGACTTGAAGGATTGTGTTCGTACGCTGTCTGCGGTTCCTCAGTATGCTCCTACCTGCAAAAAGCTCTTGGGTCAGCCAAAGCTGCACGCCACTCGTGGCAAGCAGGAGTCTACTGACCACCCACCAATTTATCCAACAGCGACAGCAAATCCAGATGCTTTGCAGCCCGCAGCTTGGAAGCTCTATAACCTGATTGCTCGAAGGTTCCTTGCAACCCTTATGGGTCCAGCCACTATGAGCGGCACTAAGATTACGCTTGATGTTGCAGGTCAGCCCTTTGTTGCAAATGGAACGGTCTTGGCTGAACCAGGCTTTAGAGAGATTTATCCCTTTGGCCTTAAGAAAGACGATCAGATTCCTGATGTCGAAGAAGGTGAGATTGTCTCCATTCAGTCTTTGTCGCTTGATGCAAAGCAGACAGAGCCACCTGCTCGCTATAGCCAGGGCAAGCTTATTCAAGAGATGGAGAAGCGAGGCCTGGGTACAAAGTCTACGCGTGCCTCCATTATTGATACGCTCTACCAGCGTAAATATCTCAAGAATGATCCTGTTGAGCCAAGTCAGCTTGGTATGGCAATTGTTGATGCACTTTCGCAGTTTGCACCACACATTACCTCGCCTGATATGACAGCAGAGCTTGAGTCCGATATGACAAGCGTTGCTGAGGGCAAAGATACGCGTGATGGCGTTGTTACGCACTCTAGAGCGCTGCTTGCGGGCATGATTGATACGCTCATTGACCACAAAGAAGACCTGTCTGAGGCCATTGCTGATGCGGTCACTGCTGACGCAAAGGTGGGAACCTGCCCTAAGTGCGGCAAAGATTTGGTTGCTAAGAGCTCTCTGAAGACTCGTGGAAGCTTTGTTGGCTGCATGGGTTGGCCAGACTGCGATGTTACCTATCCGCTGCCTCAGGGACGCGTTGAGCCGCTTGAGGGAGAGGCTGGTGTCTGTCCAGAGTGTGGTGCGCCTCGCGTAAAGGTTCAGCCGTTTAGACAGCGCGCGTATGAGACTTGCATCAATCCTGCTTGCCCTACAAACGCTGAGCCAGACCTTATTGTGGGCGAGTGCCCAACCTGCAAGGCAAATGGCAAGCACGGAGACCTGGTGGCCCACAAGTCAGAGCGCACAGGCAAGCGTTTTATTCGCTGCACCAACTACGAGGAGTGCGAGACCAGCTATCCTCTGCCTGCTCGCGGAAAGCTCGAGAAGACCGATGAGGTCTGCCCAGACTGCGGCGCTCCTATGGTGGTTGTTACTACCCAGCGGGGTCCTTGGAAGCTGTGCCCAAACTACGATTGCCCTGGTAAAGAAAAGAAAACTGCCCCGCGTAGAGGCGCTCGTAAGAGTACTAAGAGCACCAAATCAACTAAGGCAGCAAAAAAGTAAACGTATGACGGTGCATCGAGAGGTGCACCGTTTTCGGAAGAACGAGCGTCCCTCTCCAACGCCCGCTCCATACGTATTTTTACCCATTTTTGAGCACTTTTCATGTGGAAATGCGCAAAACCTTTAGAATATTCATGGCGAGAAACACAATCTGCCTGTATCGTGAGATAGTTAAGAGGGAGGGAAGCATGAACAAAAACACACGTACATCACAAGGTTTGTTTATCACGCTTGAAGGCGTTGATGGCTGTGGTAAGTCAACACAAGCTTCTCTTCTGCGAGAAGACCTTGAAGCTCTAGGCTTTGATGTGGTTTTTGTTCGCGAGCCCGGTGGAACTGCTATTTCTGAGCAGATCAGAGGCGTTGTTCTTAACCCAGAAAACGATGCAATGTGCGATGAATGTGAGCTGTTGCTCTACGAAGCAAGTCGTGCTCAGCTGGTGGGAGAGATTATCCGCCCAGCTCTAGCTGCAGGCAAGATTGTCTTGTGTGATCGCTTCTACGATTCCACCTATGCGTATCAAGCAGCTGGTCGCGGTCTTGATACAGACCTTGTACACCGTGCAAATCGTTTGGGAAGCTGTGGGGTTTCTCCTGATAGAACCCTTGTCTTTATGCTTGAGCCAACAGTTGCTCATGCACGTGCTACGCAAAATGATGCTGATAGGCTAGAAGCAGAAGGCGTTGCCTTCCAGGAGCGTGTTTTTGCTGGTTATAAGCAGCTTCTGCAAGATGAGCCAGAGCGTGTAAAAGCTGTAGATGCAGATGGCAGTATTGACGAGGTACGCGCACGTACTCGTCAGCTGCTAGCTGATCTTATTCCTGGTATTTGTGAGCTTGGTGAGTGATGCGTTTATGACTCAAGAGAGCGCATATACTACACAGAATACCCATCCACTTCCTCAGGCATTAACGCGTCTTCAGGATCAACCTCAGGTCCAGAACTTGCTTGCGCGTGCACTGCATGAGCACAAGCTTGCTCATGCCTATTTGTTTGTAGGTGCACCTGGTTCTGGTAAAGGCCTTGCGGCCAAGGCTTTAGCGCAGTGTGTTCTCTGTGCTCAAGGTGGCGACGCTGCCTGTGACGACTGCATTCGTATTTCTCGCGGTACCCACCCTGACGTGCACGTACTTACCCCAGCTTCCGCAAATGGCTATCTCATTGAACAGATTCGTCAGCTCATTGCAGACGTTAGTCTGGCGCCCATGCGCTCAACTCATAAGATTTACGTGATTGACCGCGCTGATTTGCTCAGAGAAAACTCGGCAAATGCACTGCTCAAAACTATTGAGGAGCCACCTACAGACACCATCTTTATTCTGTCTGCTCGTTCTTCTTCTGCGGTACTTCCTACCATTGTTTCTCGCTGTCAGGTAGTTGCGTTTAGAACGCTTACTGATGCTGCAGCCAAGGCCGCTATTATGAGAGAGATTTCTGCCACAGAGCAGGAAGCTCGTATTGCGCTTGCAGCAACAGGAACCCCTGGTAGAGCTGTGGAGTTTTTGCAGTCTTCTACGCGCAAAAACATTCGCAGACAGCTCGTTGACGTTTTTGGCAACCTGCTCAGAAACGACTCGTGGGACGTCCTTACTTCTGCAAAAGAGCTGATAGAAGCTGCAAAAATTCCTCTAGGGGATGTAAGACGTGCCCAAGAAGAGGCACTTGCTCAAAATGAAGACTTTCTTACCAGCGCCGCGTTAAAGCAGGTTGAGGCAGCAAATAAGCGAGAACTCACGGCGCGCGAGCGTTCGGGTATCATAGAAATGTTGGCAATTCTGGAATCGCTTCTTCGCGACGTACTTTTGTGTTGCGAAGCAGTTGATGAAGAAATAGTAAATACGGATGCAGCAGGCATTATCGACCGCGTTGCATCTCAAACTCATACCCAGGGTGTTCTTGGGGCTTTAGCTGCTGTGCAAGAAGCTCAATACAACCTGGACCGCTCTGTTTCTCCCCAGCTAACCCTTGAGGTTATGCTGCTGCATATCAAGGAGGCACTTACATGCCCACCGTTGTCCCGGTGAAATTTGAATACGCCGCGCGCGACCTTTGGTTTGATCCAAAGGAGTCCGGCGTTCTTGAAGGTGACCACGTTATCTGCCAGACCGAGCGCGGTCTAGAGATTGGTCTTGCTGTTGCTGATCCTCGTGAGATTTCTCAGGAGGAGTTTGAGTACAAGACAAACAAAGCCGAGCTCAAAGATGTTGTTCGTGTAGCAACAGAAGAAGACCTTTCTCGCGCAGAAGAGCTTGCCGCTAAGGGCGAGGCTGCGCTTCCTGTATTCAGGAAGTTTGCTGTTCAAGAAGAACTTGAGATGAAGCCTATTGGCGTCGAATACCTTTTTGATGGCGAGAAGGTCGTGTGTTACTTCTCGGCTGATGATCGTGTGGACTTTAGGCAACTTGTGCGCGAGCTTTCTCATGAGCTTCATGAGCGCATTGACATGCGTCAGATTGGCGTCAGGGAAGAAGCAGCGGTTATTGGTGGCTACGGTCACTGTGGACAAGAACTCTGCTGTAGAAGGTTTGGCCTCTCTTTTGAGCCAGTTTCTATTCGCATGGCAAAAGAGCAGGATTTGCCTCTGAACTCCACCAAGATTTCCGGTGCTTGCGGTCGTTTAATGTGCTGCTTGCGCTATGAGTTTGAAGCGTATCGTGACTTTAAGAACCGTGCTCCAAAGCGCAACGCCGTTATTGAAACTCCTTTGGGTATGGCAAAAATTGTTGAATACAATACGCCAAAAGAAGAGATTGCCCTTCGCCTAGAGAGTGGCAAGGTAGTGCGCATCCCTCTTGCTGATATGGACGCCTCTCCTGCAGCACAGCAGAAGTCGGAAGACCTGGGTTGTTCTTGCAGGCCAGACAGCGTTTCTCGCGCTGCTCTTGAGCGTCTTGAATCTGTTGAGGTTCAGATGGCTCTGGCAGAGCTTGATAGGGCAAACGGCCTCATTGTTGATGAAGAGCCGGAGATTAATCCAGACCTTTTTGTTACTGAGGCTCCAAGGCGCAAGCGTGAGCGCTCCGATCAGAGCTCTGCAAATAGGCAGGATAACGCTAAGAACTCTGGAACAAGAAACGCTCGAGAAGAGCAGGGAGCTCAAAGTTCTTCTCGCACCCGTCGTGTAAGAACTTCAAAGAACGCTCAGGTAAATCCCGGTTCCAGCACCTTTGATGCTGCAACAGATACACTTCGTCGTACGCGCCGTCGCCATCACGCAACAGAAGAGGGCGCTACAAATACTCAGGCTCCTCAAAAGAGCGAGCAGAGTTCAGCTCCTGCGCAGAAGCAGCCTCAGGGTAAGCGTTTTAGAAGGACAGATGCTCCTCAGGCACCACAGAAATCTGATGAGGCACAGGCTCCAGTCCGTGCAAAGAGGACTCGCCGTCCAGGTGATAGGGCGGGTATGAAGGCTCAGAGTGCTTCACAGAGCGCTCCACAGAATGCTTCTGGTTCTAACGGTGCACCAAACGCTGCATCTAGAGATGCTCAGCCACAAAACGCCGCACGTCGTAGGCATAGAAGAGCTGGACGCGATGATCGCGGTCGTGGTTCAAAGGACAACGCGTAATGTATACGCTTAAGACTGAATACGCCTTTGACTCAGCGCATTTTCTTACCAACTACTACGGCAAGTGCGAGAATCTGCATGGCCATCGTTGGCATGTAACTGCTTGCATTTCTGCTGCAGAGCTTGGTGAGTCTGGTACAGAAAAAGATATGGTTATGGACTTTGGCGTCTTTAAGCGCAAGGTCCGTGCGCTGTGCGATTCCCTTGACCACACGTTTTTGATTGAGGAGGGTTCTCTTTCTGAAAAGACGCTGACCTGTCTTAAAGAGGAGGGTTTCTCGCTCACTATTTTGCCTTTTAGAACAACAGCAGAAAATCTGGCTAAGTATCTGTTTGAGCAACTTGAAGCGGAAGGCTTACCCGTCTCTTCTGTTGAGGTTGATGAGACACCTAACAATTGCGCCATTTATTCAAAAAATATGAAGTAACCTGTAGTTTTTTGAAGCTCATGTGAGCAACATAACCTCGATGGGTATACTCTACGTATGTAGAGGTTTTATCTTTTGGCGAGGTGGAATTTCATGGCTCACGGAGCGTTGCGGGGTGTCAATTTAACCGGTTGGCTTACGCTTGAACCGTGGGTAACTCCTGAGCCGTTTGCACGCACAGGCTGCGTTGATGAGGCTCAGCTCATTAAAGCGCTGGGCGTTGAGGACTACCACAATCTTGTTAAAGCGCATCGTTCTTCATTTATCCAGAGTTCTGACTTTGTCAGCATTGCTGCACGTGGTTTTAATGCGGTAAGAATTTCTGTGCCTTGGTATGTTTTTGATGAAGAAGCTGCAGGGACTCCATATGTTAGCTGCATTACCGAGCTTGATAGAGCTCTTGAATGGGCAGAAGAGCTTGGCCTGCACGTTATTTTTGTACTGGCAGTAAATCCAGGTTTGCCTGATGGTTTGAATGACCAGCCAGGTGGTGCTCCACGTACCAGAATTTCTGGGGAGAAGTCACTTTCTATTCTGCATAAGCTTGCCCTTCACTACGCTCACCGCAGTGGTTTTTATGGCATTGAGGTAGCTGATGAGGTTAAGCCTCGTGTGCGCAAGGGCTTTAAGCTCACAGATGGTATTCCTGGTCACTCGCTTAGAAACTATTATCGCCGTGCTTATGAGGCTATTAGATCTGTGGCAGGAGAAGAGCCTGTGGTCATTCTCCCAGATGGTGGTTGGCCTCAGGGATTTAGGCGTTTTATGAGCCAGCAGGCCTATCAAAACGTTTGGCTTGATGCTCACCTTGATAAACCCTGCGAGGGAATTGATTGTTCGGGTCCTCGCGGTGTACAGCAGCTCATTGATAAAAACGAAGCGTATTTGAAGACTTCTGCTTCAGGCGGTCTGCCGGTCATGGTGGGCAAGTGGTCAGCATCACTGCCAAGCATTGACGGCGCAATGACGGCAGAAGGAAGAATTGCACTTGAGCGCATTTACACTTCAGGCCAGCTCAAAGTGTACAATACGTGTCCTGCATGGTTTTTCCAGACCTGGAAGACCTCCGCATTTTTGGCTGCATGGGACGCACGCGTTGCGCTTGCAACGTTTGAGAGGGGAATGCTCGAGTAATGACAGAATCTACTCTTTTAGCAGGTAAACTGTCTATTGTGGGCACACCTATTGGTAACCTTTCGGATGCGTCACCGCGCGTTAAAGAAACGCTTGCAGCAGCGGATGTCATTTTATGTGAGGACACACGTGTGACCTCAAAGCTCCTCTCGGCATTTGACATTCATGTGCCACTGCAGCGTTGTGATCAAAACATTATTGAGTCGCAAATTGAGCCAACGCTTGAGAGGCTTCGTGCGGGTCAGCGTGTTGCGTTTGTGTCAGATGCCGGTATGCCAGGCATCTCTGACCCGGGTCAGCATTTGGTTGATGCGGCGCTTTCAGAAGGCCTTGCTACGGAGGTTATTCCGGGCCCTTCTGCGGTGACCTGTGCGCTTGTTGCATCGGGCTTGGCAAGTGATCATTTCTTCTTTGAAGGCTTTTTGCCCAGAAAGCACGGACAAATTGTTCAGCGCTTGCAGCAGCTGGCACCAATTCCTGGCACTATTGTGCTGTATGAGTCTCCGTTTAGGGTGCTCACAACGGTCGAGGCCATAGCCGAGGTATTTCCAACCAGGCAGGTGGCTCTTGTCAGAGAGCTCACTAAGCTGCATGAAGAAGTGGTGCGTGACGTGGCGCCTTGCCTTGTTGAGACACTTGCTGCAAAAGAGAACCTCAAAGGCGAGTGTGTTCTGGTTATCGCGGCTCCCACAGAAGAAGAGCTTGTCGCAACATCATCGCAGGTAGAAGGAGAGTCTCAGCTCTCGCTCGAAGATGCAATAGAGGCTGGTCTTGCTGCTGGCACGAGAAAATCAGCTCTGGCCAAGGAGCTTGCTCAGAAGTTTGGTATTGCGCGTGACGAGGCATATCAGGCAATTCTTGCTCACGAGGCATAATCACCATACCAACACAAAGAACGCCCAGCATTTGCTCTATACTGGATAAGTTATTGCAACTTACACAAAGGGAGTCATTATGCCCGAGGCCAAGCCGTCATACTTTATTACCACCCCAATTTATTACGTCAACGCAAAGCCACACCTAGGAACTGCGTACTGCACCCTGCTTTGCGATATCCAGGCTCGCTTTAGACGCGCTGCTGGTTACGACGTCTTCTTCCTCACCGGTATGGACGAGCATGGCGAGAAGGTCGCTCTTGCTGCAGCTGATCACGGTCTGTCCCCACAGGCATGGTGTGACTCCCAGGTTCCTTTCTTTAAGGGACTCTATGAAGAGCTCAACATCTCATACGACGACTTCATCCGTACTACCGATGAGCGTCACGTAAAAGCTGTCCAGTATCTGTGGGAGCGCATGCGTGAGGCAGGCTTCATCTACAAGGGATCCTATGATGGTTGGTACTGCATCCACGAGGAGACCTTCTTCACCGAGACTCAGGTAGAGAAAGCAGACGAAGAGGCTGGTTGCAAGGGTGCACACCTCTGCCCAGATTGCCACCGTGAGCTTGAGCGCGTCTCTGAGGAGTCTTGGTTCTTCAAACTTTCCGCATTCCAGGACAAGCTGCTTGAGCTCTATGCTGAGCACCCAGATTTCATTGAGCCAGATTTCCGCGCCAACGAGGTTCGTAGCTTTGTTGAGTCTGGTCTTCAGGATATTTCTGTATCCCGTACCAGCTTTGACTGGGGTGTTCCAGTTCCTTTTGATGAGTCTCACGTAACCTACGTCTGGTTTGATGCTCTTCTCAACTACTACACCGCTGTTGGCTACGGTGATGACAGTCCAGAGGCTGCTGCAATGAGAAAGCGTTTTTGGCCAGCTCAAATGCACGTTGTCGGTAAGGACATCATCCGCTTCCACTGTGTCATTTGGCCTGCAATGCTTATGGCTCTTGGCGAGGCTGTACCTGAGCACATTTTTGCTCACGGCTTCCTTAACGTCCGTAATTCTGAGACCGGCGTTGTTGAGAAGATGAGTAAGTCTCGCGGAAACGCCATTGCACCTAAGGACGTTTTGGACCTGCTGGGTGTTGAGGGCTACCGCTACTACTTCATGACCGACGTCACTCCTGGTGAGGACTCCGGCATTTCCTTCGAGCGCATGGAGCAGGTCTATAACGCTGACCTGGCAAATAGCTGGGGTAACTTGGTTTCTCGCGCCCTTAACATGAGCGATAAGTACTTTGAGGGCGTCACTCCAACTTTTGATGGATCTTCTGTTGCTGCAGATCACCCACTGCGCAAGCTTGCTGAGGGCATCTATGACCGCTACGCCGCGTGCATGGAGAAGATGGACTACGTGGGCGCTAAGAACATCATCATGGAGCTTGTCCACGCAGCTAACCACTACATTGAGGACGCTGCTCCTTGGACAGTGGCAAAAGATCCAGAGCGTGCAACTGAGCTTGCAGAGATTATCTATACGCTGCTTGAGTCTATCCGCATTTGTGCACATCTCTTTATGCCATTCATGCCTACGACGTCTGCTGAGGTTCTTCGTCGTATGAGCCTTGACGAGGCAGAGATTACCTCTACCGATGCCCGCAGCGAGTGCGTATGGGGCAAGCTTCAGGGCGGCCTGGCCGTCTCTAAGGGAGACGCTCTGTTCCCACGTCTTGCAAGCAAGTAATCGTGTCGGAGCACGCATCGCATCAGACATCGTGGCTTGCTAATCAGCGCGCCACTAAAGAAACGCTGGAACGTTTTGGCCTAGCCACCAAATATAGGCTGGGTCAAAACTTCTTGGTGCAAGACCATGTTATCGAGAAAATCGTCCAGCTTGCAGAGGTTCAGCCTACCGACGTGGTCGTTGAGGTTGGACCCGGTTTGGGTACCCTTACGGTGGCCTTGCTCGACCGCGCCCGTGCAGTGTGCTCGCTTGAAGCAGACTCCGAGCTGGAGCAAGTCTTGGCGGTAACCTGCAAAGAGCCTCATCCAGACTCGTTTGCGCTGGTTATGGGAGATGCTCTGGCAATCACGCCGCAGAAACTCTCCGAGGCTTACAGCACGCTTCCGATCGTTGCTCAGAGCGCGATCCCGGTTGCTCCGATGCCAACAAAGTTTGTATCTAATCTGCCGTATCAGGTGGCAGCTACGCTGATTCTCAAGTTCTTTCAGGAGCTTCCTTCGCTCGAGCGCGCGGTAGTCATGGTGCAGGCAGAGGTGGCCGATAGAATTGCCGCCAAGCCTTCTACCAAGGCATATGGTGCCTATACCGCAAAGCTGTCTTTGTTTGCCCAGGTTACTGGCAGATTTGAAGTGGGTCCTGGCAACTTTATGCCTCCACCACGCGTCAACTCTGCTGTGATCCGTCTTGATCGCACCCAGGCGAGAAACCCGCTGACCTCCAAGCTTCTTTCTGAGGAAGAACTCTTGCATACCATGAGGGTCATTGATGCCGCTTTTGCACAGCGTAGAAAGACCATTCGTAATTCAATGAGCGCCTCTGGTTTTGATAAAGACAAGCTAGACCAGGCGTTTCTCGCCACAGGAATTGCGCCTACGGCGCGCGCAGAAATTTTGACCAGCCAAGACTTTATTTATCTTGCAGCTGCTTTGGAGCCTTTGAGTGAGTAAGAAAAAGCATCATCTACCAGCAGAAGAAGTGGACGCACTTTCGTTTTCTGACGGTCAACTGTTCCATGATATATACGGTACACATCGTCCAACGCCGCGTGTTTTGGCGCCTGTAGCCGATACCCATGGTCATTTGGGCAGTCTCCACGAGCACAGCGCTGCAGAGTCTCTTGCACGAGCAGCAGCAGCGGGCGTTCGCATGCTTATTGTGCCCGTAGACATTGCAACGGAGTTTCCTCGTAAGTGGGCAGACACCAGCACTTTTATCGCTTGGTTTGAGGATACTCTGAACCAGGCTCGCGGTGCTTATGCAAAGCTGGCTGAGGCAGATCTCTGTGAACCCTGTGATTTACCTGCAGAGTATTTGTTTGAGCACACGTATTTTGTGGTTGGTGCGCATCCCTATAGTGCGCCAGACTATAACCAAGAGGCTGAAAAGCGCTTGTTTGAGTTACTTGAGCACCCTCTTTGTGTTGGTGTGGGAGAGATTGGCCTTGATTTTGGACCGTACTGTGAGGTCCCAGAAGAAGTCCAGCGCCAAGCATTTGAGCGCCAGCTCTTAATTGCTCACGAGCATAATCAACGCGTTGAGCTTCACTTACGTGATGGTGCTGATGATATGCGCGCTCATGATTTGGCGCTCGAAATTTTGAATCGTCTGGGCGTGCCTAAGGCTGGCTGTGACCTGCATTGCTACACCGATGGTCCTGAGGTCATGAAGCCTTTTGCAGACCTTGGTTGTTTTGTTGCCTTTGGTGGCGCAGCAACCTTTAAGCGCTCAGATGATATCCGAGCTGCAATGATTTCCTGTCCAGAGGCGCAACTGCTCTCAGAGACGGACTTCCCCTATATGGCCCCAGAGCCTTTGCGCGGAGGGGAGTGCACGCCAGCGATGGTGGTGCACACGGTTGAGCGCTTGGCGGAGCTTCGATGGCAGCGACTTGATATCCCCAAAGAGAAGACGTATACCATACTGTGGGAAAACGCCCAGCGCTTTGTGGGACTTGCGTAGCACAACGGGAGGTGTGCACATATGACAAAAATCCTGGTAGTAGAAGATGACCATCAGATTCAGCAAGAGTTGGTGCTCCTGCTGCAAAGAAACGGCTTTGAGGCCCAGGCTCTCACGTCTTTTGAGTCCGCACCTCAACAGATTGTTGCTGCGCATCCAGACCTGGTTCTGCTTGACCTCAACCTTCCGGGCATTGATGGACAACAGATTTGTCGAGAAGTACGACAGCTCTCAAACGTTCCTATCATTGTAGTTACCAGCAGAAATACTGACCTTGATGAGCTTATGGTGCTCTCGTTAGGAGCGGACGATTTTATCGCCAAGCCCTATAACACTCAGATTTTGCTTATGCACATAACCTCGGTTTTGAGGCGCGCAAATAGCGATGTCACAACAGGAACAAAGCTTTCACATGCAGGTGTGACGCTTGATTCTTCTTCCTGCAAGGTTTCTGCAAATCAGAAGAGCGTTGAGCTGACTAAAAACGAGCTCAGGATACTTTCACTTTTGATGCAAAATGCGGGAACGGTTGTTTCTCGCCAGCGTATTCAAGAGGAGCTGTGGCAGTCGGACGAGTTTGTTGATGACAATACGTTGACGGTCAACATTAGCCACCTCAGAAATACTCTTGCAAGCATTGGTGTTGAGGACTTCGTGATGACACGCCGCGGACTTGGTTACGTTATTGAGTAGGCTGTCATGACGCTTTTTAAGTATCTAAAAAATCGAACTATCTTTTTTCTTGCGCTTATATTGAGCAGCACGTTAATTGGCTTTATGCTTAAGGGCGTTGGGCTTAACGCGTTTGCTATTGCTTACTGTATCCTGGTTTTGTGGGTGGTAGGAACAGTGGCACTTCTAGCCGATTATTTTCATCGCCGTTGGTTCTACCAGCAGCTTGCCGAGAATTTAGCGGCAACTGATAAAGAGAGCTATCTGGTTCCTACCATGCTGGACACGCCTTCAACGCTGGAGGAGAAGCTTTTTAAGGACGCGCTTTCTAGCATGTCCAAGTCTATGATGGACCAGCTTGCTGATGAGCATATGCGATCAAAGGAATATCGCGAGTACATTGAGATGTGGGTGCATGAGATTAAGACTCCCATCGCCGCAGCTCATTTGGTTGCTCAAAACAATCCATCGCTACCTATGGATGACGTGCAAACGCAGCTTACCAAGATTGAAACTCTGGTAGAGCAGGCGCTCTTTTACGCTCGCAGTGCATCTGTAGATCGAGATTTTTCTATCAGAGATGTCAATTTGCAGTCCATCGTAAAAGATGCTCTTAAAAACAATGCACGTGTCTTCATTGACGCTGGTGTTTCTCCGCATTTTGATGACTTGGCCCACGTGGTCAAGGCTGATCCAAAATGGCTTGAGTTTATTTTGCGACAGCTTCTCATCAACGCTGCAAAGTATTCAAATCCAGAGCTTGCACCTGGCGAGAAGAACGTTTGGATTTCTGCCTCTGTCTCAGAGCCACATGAGGGAACAACTTCAACCACTCTCTTCATTAAGGATAATGGCATCGGTATTCCTGAAGAGGATCTTGCCCGTATTTTTGATAAGGGATTCACCGGTCAAAATGGACGTAAGTACGCCAAATCTACCGGTATGGGTCTCTATCTCTGCTATGAGCTCTGTAATAAGATGGGCCTTAAGTTGGCTGTGAGCAGTACAATCGGTAAAGGTTCAACCTTTTCTATTACGTTCAACCAGTCTTTTACGGATTTGCAATAATCGCATATCTATTATTTGAAAACGACATTGGCATTCTATTATTATTTTATAAATTAGTCTATTTATATATCAAATATGTATATAGATTTTCTGATGATTATTATTTTAATTTAAATGACAAAATTATTATATAAAATTAAATCAAGATAACTTCTAAGTTTAGGAGGAAAAATGGATTGTATGTCACATAAGATTTCAAGAAAGAAATTTATTGCATTATGTGGAGGATTAGTATCGACACTTATTCTTCCGAAGAAAAGTTTTGCTCTTGATAACGAAGGGATTTTTTTCGAATATGATTTACCAAATCAGGATGGAAGAATTGTTGTTAGTGAGCTTAATGGAGTGCGTACTGTCGAGGTCTTCGATGTTCAAAATAAGCTAGTAAACAAGTTTATTTATTATATTGATGAGAATCTAATGTATTCGTCAATCACTGGACGCACAACATCACTGGTTATTCAAACCGAGCCTGAACAAAAGTCAAATGATGGAAATTTATCATTTAGAGCAGTAACTAAACGCTCAGTTGTATATATTTCGTATTCTCAAATAAAAAATAATATTTCAGGTGCTATCGATGTCATAAATGTTATAGGAGCAATGATGGCATGCGTACAAGGACTATCTAGACCTGGAGCAATCTTACAGTGTGTTCCAGCTGTAGTTAATATTCTTCTTAAGAATTACAATCCTCCACAGGGCGGAGTTAAATTGACTTTGGAAACAACTGAATATTATCGTACACGAGCAGGTCATCGTCATGTTTGGCGTAGACAAGTTATTCCAGTGGGCTATTCATTCTATTAACAATGAAACTAATTAATAATGAAAGTACGAGCAAAGCAGACTACATCGTAGCTGCTTTGCTCGTACTGAATACAGCAATTCATTTTTATCCAGAAGTATTCCCTTATCCACAGCAGATAAGTGCATGTATTTTTTTCTCTATCTTCCTCTTGCAAATTTTTAGGATAGTCAAATTTAGAGAAAGAAAAGTAATTACCTATGTACTTTTGGTTTTGAGTCTTTTAACAGCAATTGTGCTAGTTCTATATTAGAAGTTCCCACAATTCATCTGTTTGAGGATCGCTTCCTACTGGGAAGGTATGCTGACTAAAACGCTTGAATCCCCAATGTGAATAAAATGCCTGAGCAGGCTCATTGTGTTCCCAGACACCCAGCCACACGCGCTTCTTACCCTTCTCTTTTGCTAAATCAAGGGCAAATTTCATAAGCTTTGATCCAAGGTGTAGGCCTTTGAAACGCGGAAGGATATACAGGCGTTCAATTTCAAGTGAGTCATCGCGCTGACCCTCGGTTTGCTCATAACGCGTATTGAGCTTCAGGTAGCCAGCTACCTGGTCTTCCACTTCAACAAAATAGAAATATGAGTGTTTAGCAGCAAGCTCACGGGCAAGTTTTTCTGTGTTGTAGAGCGAGTCAATGCAACTTGCTAAATCGTCTGCTGTGTTTGAGTCAATAAAAGTGTCCACAAATGTCTCTACGCTAAGCTTCTGCAGCGAGTGCAAATCAGTTGTGTTAAGTGGTCTAATTGAAACGTGAACATCATCAATGCTGATTGTGTTTCTCGTCTGACGATATGCATCAAGGTCGAAGGAGAGTACATGGTGAAGGACACCAAAGTGATCAAGTACCTTAGAAGATACCTGCGTAAATCCAGCGCGCTCGTAGAAGGGCTGAGCTTTGAGTTGCGACTCAACTAACACCTTGGAAGCGTTGCTTTCTTGTGCCAGGTAATCAAGGGTATCGTGCAGCAGCTTTGAGCCAATACCAGCGCCTTTGTTGTTGACGCATACGCGGCCAATAAGAGGGGAGTTGTATGACCGTCCTGCATCAATGATGCGCAAATATGCAGCTACCGAGTCAGTATCTTGATAAAAGATATGGGTAGAAACTTGATCAACGTTATCAAGATCGTTGTACATAATCTGTTGATCAACAATAAACGTTTCTGCTCTTAGAGAAAGAATTTGATATAACTCTTTAGCGGTAAGCTGCCCAAATCTTTTAATTACCAACTTCATAGCATGCCCCTCCCGTATGCTTGATAGTGATATTTTGACACATCAAAGTGAGAAAAGCATAAGGTTTCCGTAAGGTCAATCGATGGCAAGGTAAACGGTAGTGAGGGAGTATATATCTCAAGATTTACTCGATTTCAATGAAAGGACGCAACATGGCAGCTACTCAAACAGCTCCAACTCAGCCAACTGTTGTGGCTGGACAATCTTCAGCACTTAAGCCTCACACTGTTTTGGTTTGTCAAAACCTCGAGAAGTACTATGGAACTCGTGGAAATATCACTAAGGCACTGGACGGCATTAACCTTTCTGTTGCTCGTGGCGAGTTCATTGCCATCATGGGTCCTTCTGGTTCTGGCAAAACGACTCTTTTGAACTGCATCTCTACCATTGATCAGGCATCTGCGGGCCACATCTTTATTGATGACCAAGAGCTTTCCAGCCTGCGCGGCGCAGAGCTTTCTGCCTTTAGGCGTGACCGCCTGGGCTTTATTTTCCAGGACGCAAACTTGCTTGATAGCCTTACTGCTCGCGAGAATATCGCGCTCTCACTAACCATTGGTCATGTTCGCGCTCAGGAAGTTTTGGAGCGCGTGGAAAACGTTGCCAAGCTGCTCCAGATTTCCGAGGTGCTTGATAAGTTCCCTTACGAGATGTCTGGTGGCCAGCGTCAGCGTGTTGCTGCGGCTCGAGCAATTGTTACCAACCCTTCGTTGGTCCTGGCAGACGAGCCAACTGGCGCTTTAGATTCAAAGAACGCTCGTACACTTCTGGAGAGTCTTGAGAACCTCAACCGTAATGGCGCAACTATTGCCATGGTCACTCACGATTCTTACGCAGCTTCTTATGCTCATCGCGTCATTTTCATTAAAGATGGTCGCATCTTTAACGAGATAGTCCGTGGCGAGAAACCCCGTAAGCAGTTCTTTGACCAGATTATGGACGTTGTTTCCTTCCTGGGAGGAGAGGGTGCTGATGTACAGTAAAATCGCGCTTGGTAACGTCAAGAAATCACTGCGCGATTTCAGCATTTACTTTCTGACATTGGCAGTAGGCGTTGCTCTGTTTTATTCCTTTAATTCAATTACCCAGCAATCTATGGTGTTGAATCTTTCTGAAGACCAGAGAAACATTGTTCAGCTCTTGAGTAATACCATTTCTGGAGTAAGCGTTTTTCTTGCCGTTATCATGGGATTTCTTGTTGTCTACGCTAATCAGTTTTTGATTCGTCGTAGGAAAAAAGAATTTGGCATGTACCAGATTCTGGGCATGACTAAGAGAAACGTCTCTAAGATTATGAGTATGGAGACGCTGCTTGTTGGTTTTCTCGCCCTGGTAGTTGGACTTGTTGCAGGTATTTTTATCTCTCAATTTATGATGTTTGCAACGGCCCACATGTTCAACACGACTCTTGATTCGTTCAAATTTGTCTTCTCGCAAACTGCGCTGATTCAAACGGTTATTTACTTTGTGGTTATGTTTGTGATTGCGCTGATTTTTAACGTCACCACGGTGTCCCGCTACAAGCTCATCGACCTTCTTAACGCAGACAAAGTAACTCAGACTGTCAAGGTAAGAAACCTTACCATCTCTGTACTGCTCTTCTTGGCCTCTCTTGGAATCATTGCTTATTCCTATATCTTGCTTCAGCACAATGGTTTAAAACAGATAGATGAAGAGTTTGCCCTGGCTACTGCTTTGGTATCTGTGGGCACAGCACTCTTTTTCTTCTCAATCTCTGGTTTCTTGCTCAGATTTATGCAGATGCAGAAGGGCTTCTACTACAAGGGTCTTCACGCGTTTATCCTGCGCCAGTTTAACGCTCGTGTTAATACTGCTTGGGTTTCCATCTCTTTAGTCTGCGCCATGCTCTTTGTGGCAGTCTGTGGACTTGGTACGGGTTTCTCGCTTGTTGACTCTATGAATGCCAGCTTCTCTAAGCTCAAAACGTACGATGTTTCTGTAGCAATTAATCCGGGCTCAGAGCGCAGTTATACTCCTGGTCCAGCAGATTCGTACGACTACCTTTCTGTAGTGCAGAAGCTAGATCCAGAGTGGGATAAAACTATCAAAAACGCCTTCCAGGTAGATACGTACTACGCTCAAGATGATCCAACAACACCTAGTTTTACGTATGGCTCTCTTGATGCTGTAACAGGTAAGCGCTTTGGTGATTACTTTACCGGCTATAGCGGTCAGGAAGATCCTGCGCAGAGAAATGTGACTCTGATGAGAGCTTCTCAGTACAACAAGCTGCGTGTTGCATCTGGCCTTGAGCCTGTTGACTTTGGTACTGACGGTTATATGGTTTGGACACTTGATACTAATCTCACAAAATACTGGCAGGATTCTCTTGCAAACAATCCCGAGCTTACCATTCAAGGTCACAAGCTCCATGCCGTTGGTGGAACGCTTGACATTGCACAAACACAAGGTGGACCTGCTCTTATGCCTGCATATGGAATCGTAGTTGTTGCTGATCAAAGTTTCCCTTCAAGCACCGTTTTGACCAACTCTTACATCTTGGGCAACTATCAAACCCCAGGCGATGCCACTGAGGCTCAATTCCGAAATCAGATGAAGCAGTACTTTGGCGATGGCAGCCTAACTGGAAATGATTCCGACCCGTATTCGTTGATGTTTGTTGTTACTGCTTCTCAATACATTCAATCTACTGTTGGACTCTCTGGTATTGTGACGTATTTGGCGCTGTACATCGGTCTGGTACTCTTCATTGCGTGCGCCGCTATCCTGGCACTTCAGCAACTCTCCGAGGCATCGGACAACGCTCGCGCTTACCAAGTTCTTGCAGAGCTTGGTGCCGAGAAGGGCCTTGCAAGTCGTGCACTCTTTGTTCAGATTGGCGTGTACTTCCTGTTCCCACTGCTTATGGCAGCTGCACATGCTACTTGTGCGATGTCCATTATGGTTTCTGTCATCAAGTCGATTGGCAACTTTGATGTAGCTAGCAGCATTGGTGGAGTGGTTGCAGTCGCAGCTGCTTTGTATGGTGGATACTTCCTGGTTACCTATTTTGCTGCACGTTCAATCATCTTTAGAGGTGCTAAGAGGATGCAGTAAGTTGCACCTTCGTGTTGTAAATTCGTGAAAGAAGGACGGATGTTTCTCTGTGGAGCATTCGTCCTTCTCGCTTAGGTAAAATAGAAACGTTATGTCAGATGGTATCTGTGCAGAGCACATACTCAAGGAGGCATCATGGGTCTTTGGTCAAAGGTTAAAAATGTGTTTGTTCCTTCTAACGGAACAGAGCAGCCTCAGAAGGCTACATTTGCTACCAGGGAAGACACTATCTATGCACCAGTTTCTGGTGTCCTGGTAAGCGTACAAGAGGTTCACGATGAGGTAATCTCAAGCGGTCTCTTTGGTCAGGGCTATGGCATTTTGCCCGTTGGTCTTGATTGCGTCTATGCTCCTTGCAATGCTCGCGTTACCGCAACTAACGTAACCAATCACTCAATTGGCCTTACCACTGATACTGGTATTGAGATTTTGATTCACATTGGTGTTGGCACCATCGAGATGAACGGCAAGGGCTTTACCCGTTACGTTCACGCAAACGATGAGGTCAAGGCCGGTACTCCACTGATTTCATTTGATGCTGCTGCTATTGAAGAAGCAGGATATGAGAACGTTGTGGTTGTCACCGTTATTAATGCAGATCAGTATGAGCGCATCGATCTGATTGGTGAGTCCGGAACACTGATTGGTGGTCGTCCACTGGTTAAGATCGGCGATCCTCTGATGTGCGTCAAGCACTAGGGTTTCTCGCCAGCAAAACATCTGCAATAAACGAGGTTTTACATGCTTAGAGTTACTAAGGCAATTCTTCACGTCTTTGATTTTGAGACGGGAACTAAATACTTCTCTCAATCTACTTTGGATTTAGAGGACCGTCAGACAAAGTCATACGTGCAGCGTAGACTGCGTAAGATTACGGCAAACCCAGAGTCCAGGCACGGAGAGTTTGCTCCTACCAGCAATTTTGCGGGAGGTCTTCAGGAGTATGCCCACGGAGACGTTGAGTTTGTAGAGTTTTCTCACCAGATTGCTCAGTGGTTCTGGGAAGAGCTTCGTCGTGCAGATGATGTCGAGCAGTGCGATCTTCTTGTAGCGGACTACATTGATACCGATGCAGGTCAGGCGCTTGCTAGTGCTGCTGCAGATGACGAGGATGCTCAGGCTGAGGCATTTGAGGGTGAGGGAAGACGTCTCTTTGCTATTGTGCTTCTCCCGCGCAAGCAGGCCTTTATCCATGATGTAAACGGTTCTGCAAATGAGATTTTGCGCCAAGATGCAACGCTGCCATCTCCTACGCAAAAAGTTGATTCATATGCAGTCATTGACCTGGATACAGGTGCTATTGACTTCCACGACCATGACCGCTCTGTAGCAGGAGAGGGAAAGTTCATCATCCCCGAGCTCTTCCTTGAGTGTACATCAGAGGCGTCCAGTCATGAGGTAATTGGTGAGGTAACTGTTATTGTCCAAGACCTGGCTGAAGAGTATGGACTTGAGCCTGCTGTTGAGGTGTCTCGTGCCAAGGCCGCCGTTGCAGAAGCAGCAGAGGTAGAAGAGGTAGTAGACCCTATCAAGGTTGGTAAACGTATCTTTGAGGAGCGTCCTGAGATTCAGGAGAAGTACGAGGCTCAGGTAGCAAGTAGAGAGCTTCCCGAAGAAGTTCCTGTTAAACGTGGTGTTGCTAACAGAATTGCAAAGAATCATAAAATCCGCACTGATACGGGAATTGAGATTTCGTTCCCCTCTAACCTAACGGAACGTCCAGGTTACCTAGAATTTTCTCATGAGTCTGACGGCAGGATCACCATTTCAATAAAAAATGTTGCACATATTGAAAACCGCTAAATCCTACCTTTGACCTCACAATTTAGAGCCAAAACTCCCTGAAATTTGTTTCGGAGAGTTTGTAAATTACGTATCTTTTTGAATATCATCGTGTATCTCGGGTAGAATAGTCTCTCAAAGGTCACACCGTACTACTAAACGTTCTAGGAGACCCTTATGAGTTTAAAGAAACAGCAAAGCACCACCATTGAGGAGCAGAGTGCTGCTCTTTTCAATCGTCGTGATGCCCTTAAGATTTTTGCCGGCATGGGCATTGCTGCCGCTGCCGTTACTGCTTCCCTGATCAACACCCGTCCTGCTTTTGGTGTTACCCAGGCTCAGATTGATGCTGCTCGTAGCGATTACGATGCTGCTCAGAAGCTGCTTGATGAGATTTCTAATGAGGTCTCCAGCATGCAGGCAAGCCTCAATGACACTAACTCTCAGATTGGCGCTATTTCTGATCAGATTGCAGATAAGCAGAATCAGATTGATGCTAAGCAGAAAGAGATTTCTGAAAAGGAAACTCAGATTGCCGAGAAGAGAAAAGCACTTGGCGCTCGTATGTCCAGCAACTACAAGGCTGGCCCAGCTGGTGCTTTGGAGATGATTCTTTCTTCTGCAAGCTTTGAGGAGCTCACTTCTAATATTTACTATCTCGATAAGATTTCTGAGTCCGATCAGAAGATGATTGAGGAAGTTAAGAACCTGAAGGCCGCTCTTGAGTCTGATAAGGCTGCTCTTCAGTCCGAGAAGACCGAGCTAGAGAATAAGAAGGCTGAACTTGAGAAACTCCGTGCTTCTCAGGAGTCTCAGCTCAATGATATTTCTGCTCGTCAGGCAGACGCTGCAAACGTTGTTGCAAATCTTGATGACAACGTAAAAGCGCTTATTGCCCAGCGTGATTCTGAGCTTCTTGCTGCTCAGCAGGAGGCAGAGCGTGTTGCCGCTCAGCGTGCTGCTGCATCAAGTGACAGCGGTGGTGGCAGTAGCTACTATGGCGGTGGCGGCGGCGGAGGAACCTCTTCTGCTGGTTCCGGTTCTGCTGCTGCAGTTGTTAATGCTGCAGGCTATACCGGATCTACTGGTGCTGGCTTCTGTGCCGCTTGGGTTTCCAACGTCTTCTCAAACGCAGGTGTTGGTACCTTCTATGGCAACGCTTGTGATATGTACTACTCCTGGTGCTACTCTACTGACCAGAGCGCTATTGAGCCTGGCATGATTATTGCTGTTCCAACCCTTGGTGGTTCTGCTGCAGCTCTGATTTACGGCCACGTTGGCATCTACATCGGCGGCGGTATGGTCAGGCACTGCCTCTCTGGTATTGTAAGAAGCCAGAGCTTGAGTTCTTGGATTTCTCAGCTTGGTGCTTTGAGTACTCCAAGGTGGGGTTGGCTTGGCGGCGTTGTCCTAAGCTAAGGAATTGGCCCCTCATAACTTGTTATGTAAAAGAGCTTGGTTGCATGTGTACCGACCCCCAAAAGTTAGACCAAAATCTAACGATTAGGAGGTCGGTATTTTTATGGCAAAACATAGTTTCGAATTCAAGAAGAAAGTCGTTTTAGAGTATTTAGATGGCAAAGGTGGAGTGAAATATCTTTCTAAAAGATATGGACTTGGTTCTGATTCACAGCTACGCACATGGATTAATGCATACAATGCGTTCGGTGATGAAGGATTAATGCGTTCTCGTAAACAAACAAAATACTCTTTCGAAAAGAAGATTTCTGTTGTAGAACTATATCTATCAAGTGAAATTTCATATCAAGACTTGGCAATTCAAGAAGGTATAAACAATCCGAGTATGATTGCTAACTGGGTTAATCGCTTTCGTGCTGCCGGTCCTGACGCCTTGAAAACTCGCAGGAAAGGTCGAAAGAAAACATTGGATAAACCTCAGATAGATAGTGAAGTTCAAGAAGCAGAAGAAAGAATAGTTGATACCAGTGCAGAACATATTAAAGAATTAGAAGATGAACTACTTAAGTTAAGAATTGAGAATGCCTTTTTAAAAGAACTGAGGAGGCTGCGTTTAGAGGACGAGGCAAAAATGAGAGAAAGGCGCTCGTCATCAATAGCCTCCGAGGAGAGTTCAAACTAAAAGACCTTCTCTCTTATATAAGTATGCCTAAAGCAACATATATGTACTGGCAGAAAAGATTCGATAGAGAAAACCCTGACAAAGAAATCGATGAGAAGATTCTTCAAATCAGAAAGACTCACAAGGATTATGGCTATCGTCGAGTGGTTGGAGAATTACAAAATCAAGGCTACTGTGTAAATAAAAAGAAAGTACAACGTATAATGCAGAAGCTTGGTCTACAGGTTACTTCTTTCATTCGAAAAAGCCGTAAATACAGTTCGTACAAAGGTAAAGTTGGAACGGTTGCTCCTAATCGCATAAGGAGACGATTTAATACCTATATACCACACCAGAAGATCACAACAGATACTACAGAGTTTAAGTATTATGAGATTACTGCTAAAGGTCACATGACAATGCATAAGCTTTATCTGGATCCATTCATGGATATGTGTAATGGTGAAATTATAAGCTATGGAATTGACAGACACCCTTCAGCAAAAAATGTTATGGATGCATTGGGACAGGCTATTGAAATAACATCCGATTGCAAATACAGAAGAACTTTCCATTCGGATCAAGGCTGGGCTTACCAAATGAAAGCATACTCTCATCGTCTTAAGGAAGAAAGAATCTTCCAAAGTATGTCTCGTAAGGGAAACTGTCATGATAACTCCGTTATGGAGAACTTCTTTGGATTGCTTAAACAAGAGATCTATTATGGCGTTGTTTACTATAGCTATGATGAGCTAAAGTCAGAAATCGAACGATACATAAAGTATTACAACGAACAAAGAATTAAAGAAAGACTAGGATGGTTAAGTCCAGTGCAATACAGGCTTAGACTCTTGGCTGCATAAAAATAGCGTAGCAGCCATATAAACTGCTACGCTAAAAAAGTCTAACTTTTGGGGGTCACATCAATGCAGCCAAGCTCTTTTTTAATGTTTATTTGGCGCAAAAAAGAAGGACGCAGATGCCAGAAGCACCTACGCCCTTCTCGCCCTATAAAGGGGGAGTGGATTACTCTTCAACCTCAAGAAGCTCAATGTTGAAGTTAAGGTCTTTACCAGCCATTGGATGGTTGGTGTCAAAGACGATGGTAGTGCCGTCGTTAGAAACAACGGTTGCCATAACAGGGTATCCCTCAGGGGTGCCCAGAGTAACCTGCTGACCTGCAACAAGATTCTCAGAGCCAGGAAGCTGAGCTACAGGAACAGGCTGTACTGCCTCCTCGTGGCGCTCACCATATGCCTCAGCTGCTGGAATGTGGACGTCAACAATCTGGCCAACGGTCATATCTTTGACAGCCTCATCAAAGCCTGGGATCATCTGACCAGCCATGCAAGTGAATGCCAGTGGCTCGTTGCGATCGCGGGAGGAATCAAACTTAGTTCCGTCGTCAAGAGTGCCTACGTAGTGGACCTTTACCTTTTT
The DNA here is from genome assembly GCA_963518165.1 of uncultured Atopobium sp. GTDB lineage: Bacteria > Actinomycetota > Coriobacteriia > Coriobacteriales > Atopobiaceae > Lancefieldella. The sequence goes on along the minus strand of CAUQHX010000002.1, from coordinate 64,616 downwards.
GCCTTCGTTGCTCATAAAACTCCAATCGTTAAAAACATATCTTTGGCATTCTACCCAAGAGTGACGCAAATCAACCTTTGAATGATAAAGGTATAAAATACTTTACATTCAGTTTGAAAGGTTTGTAATGGAAGCTCGTTTAGCTCCTCATAATTTTATTGGTGTATTTGACTCGGGCGTTGGTGGCATGAGTGTGCTTAAACACCTTGTTGCCCAAATGCCTCACGAGGAATTTCATTATTTTGGCGATTCTGCATTTGCTCCTTATGGCACTAAACCAAAAGCGCAGATTACCCAGCGCTCCGCCGCTATTGCTAAAAAGTTTATCGATGAGGGTGCAAAAGCTCTGGTTATAGCCTGTAATACTGCAACAGCTGCAGCTGCAGATGAGCTGAGGTCAACCTATCCTCACCTGCCTATTGTTGGTGTTGAGCCAGCTCTTAAGCCTGCAGTAACTGCATATCCTCATGGAACAGTGGTTGTTCTGGCTACAAAGGCAACACTCTCTTTGCAGAAGTACCACAATCTTGAGTCGCGCCTGCATCCTTCTGCAAAGGTTATCTCTATTCCAGGAGAAGGCCTGGTAGAGCTTATTGAATCTGGTCAGGCTAATTCAGAACAGATGCATAACCGCCTGACTGAGCTTTTGGGAGATTATGCTGGCCAGGTAGATGCTGTGGTTCTTGGCTGCACCCATTACCCCTTTATCAAAAAGCAAATTAGTTCCGTTTTAGGAGACGTAGAATTTTTTGATGGTGGTGCAGGTGCTGCTCATCAGCTAAAGCGTTTGCTAGAGCAGAAAAACCTACTTGCTTCTGCAGAAAATGCTGCGGAAGCCACCGTAGATGTCGCTAAAAATGCCGGCGCTACAGAACCTGACATTTTATTCTCATCAAGCATTGATACTCCTGAAGAATTGGATTTCTACCAGAAGTTCTTCTCGCAAGAGATGTAGGTATGGCCTGGTAAGCGTACTACTTTAGTTTAGGCTCAAGCCACTTCTTGAGGACCACGGCATTGTTGTACGTAGTGTCTTTATCCGAGAACAGCAGTGTTACGGTAGATTGATCAAGCTTCTTGAGCTGCTCAACAAAGGCTTCTGCGTCGGGATTGCTGTCAAGCTCAGCCGTATACGTAGACACAAAGCTGTCAAAGCGCTCAGGATCGTGGTTGAATGCTTTTCTGCACTCAGTAGTAGGAGCAATGGTTTTGGCCCATTCATCTGCGTGTAGGTTCTCTTTTTTGATACCACGAGGCCACAGTCTATCAACGAGCACGCGATACCCATCGTCAGCTTCTGGTGCGTCGTAAGTTCTCTTAAGTTTGATATTCATTGCTGCTCCCTTCAGCTCATGTACGTTATACCGCAAAATATCTATTCGGTTACAAACTATTTGATACGATTAAGTATCCATTCCCGCACGTTTATGATGGAGTTCATTCTTTGAAACCCACGGAGAAAGGAAAGCCATGGCAAACTCAGTGGAGAAGAAAGACATCGATTGGACAGCACTTGGCTTCGCATATACGCAGTGCGACTACAGCTACGTTGCCCACTACAAAGACGGTGCTTGGGATGAGGGTGGCCTTACCACCGATCACAGCATTACACTGTCTGAATGCGCAAACATCTTCCATTATTGCCAGGAAGTCTTTGAGGGCTTAAAGGCCTATACCACTGTCTCTGGCGATATTGTATGCTTCCGTCCTAACCTTAACGCTCAGCGTATGGTTGACTCTGCATCTCGCCTTGTCATGCCACCATTTCCTGAGGATAGGTTTGTTGCTGCTGTTAAAGAGGTCGTTTCTGCAAACGCAGCTTGGGTTCCACCATTTGGTACAGGCGCTACGCTGTATGTTCGTCCATTTATGATTGGTACCGGCAATACCGTTGGCGTTAAGCCATCTCCTACCTATGAGTTCCGCATCATGGTCACTCCAGTTGGAGCATATTACTCTAACGGCGTTGCTCCTGTTGCACTGACCGTTTCTCCTTATGACCGCGCTGCTCCTCACGGAACTGGCAACATTAAGGCTGGTCTGAACTACGCTATGTCTCTGTACCCAACTACCTGGGCACATGAGCAGGGCTTTGCCGATAGCATGTATCTTGACTCTGGCTCTCGTACCTATGTTGAGGAGTCCAGTGGCGCAAACTTCCTCTTTGTTGATAAAGAGGGAACCCTGGTTATTCCACAGTCTTACACTGACTCCATTTTGCCTTCTATTACCCGCCGCTCTCTGGCAACGGTTGCTAAAGACATGCTGGGTATGAAGGTTGTTGAGCGTCCTGTCCGCTTTGATGAGCTTGACCAGTTTGTTGAGTGCGGCATGTGCGGTACCGCTGCTGTTATTTCTCCTGTTGGCAAAGTTGTTGACGGAGAGAAGGAGATTGTCTTTGGTGCTGGTATGGAGGCTGTTGGACCAGTTATGTCCAAGCTTCGCAACACGCTGACCAGCATTCAGTCTGGCGAGATTGAGGCTCCAGAGGCAGACTGGATTTGCAAGATTTGCTAAGGCTTGCGGTTTCAACAACGCTTTACTTTTAAGAAGAAGGCGAGAAGATCAATCGATCTTCTCGCCTTATGTTTTACCTGCAAAAGCAGGGTTCGTACGTTGCGTATATCTTGACGCTTAAGCTTTGTGGGAAGAGCCCAGGTTGTCCATGTGGCTTGCAACAATCTGAGTGATTGCTTCCATACCAGGAACGGAAGGCTTCTTTGGATCAAAGTTGCCAGGGTTCTCGGACATGTACTTCATGAAGGCTGCAGTGAAGACCTGGCGGAGCTCAGTTGCGTAGTTAACCTTGCAAACGCCGTTCTGGATTGCCTCTGCTACCTGGTCATCTGGCACGCCAGAAGTACCGTGAAGAACCAGAGGAATATCAAGGCGCTGGCGAATAGCCTTCAGGACGCCCTGCTCAATGTGAGGAGTGCCGTGGTAGACGCCGTGAGCGGTACCAACACCAACTGCAAGAGAAGTGCAGTTAGTGCGAGCAACAAACTCTTCAGCCTGGTCTGGATCAGTGTAGGGGTTCTCGCCCTCAACAGCTGGGCCGTCGTCCTCTTTGCCGCCAACTTTGCCAAGCTCTGCCTCAACAGGAAGGTTGATAGGGCCTGCAAACTTGGTGACGGATGCGGTAAGTGCAATGTTGTCCTCAAAAGGAACGTGAGAGCCGTCAATCATGACGGAAGTGTAACCAGCGCGAGCTGCCTGAATGCAGCGGTCAAAGCCGTCACCGTGGTCAAGGTGAAGAGCAACAGGAACAGTTGCCTCTTCAGCAGCACAACGAACCATTGCTGCAAAGTAATCAAGGCTTGCGTACTTGATGGTGCCAGGAGTGGTCTGAAGAATAACAGGGGAGCGGCGCTCTTCTGCTGCCTTAACAACAGCCATTACAAACTCAAGGTTCTCAACGTTAAAGGCGCCAACAGCGTAATGGCCAGCCTGTGCGTCAAGAAGCATCTGCTTAGTAGTAACGAACATCTATTGCTCCTTTCGCCCTTATGGGCTCTTTAATTGACTGAAAAAATTGTAACGTTTCTCTTACTCTGTTATGCAACTTTTCTAGAAATCGTTTTGCCTTTGTAACCTTTGGCGAGAAACCCGACTTGCGGTGACTTACTAAGCCATCTTTTTGATTGCCACTTGCTTATGAATTTCTGCTGCAACAGCTTGATCAAAGCGTCCGGTACCTGCAGAAAGACAACTTGCGGTAGCGCAAGACAGCGCAAAGGTAAGACACTCTGAGGTTGGCTTTTTCTGCGCAAACGCAACAGCAAATGAGCCAACAAGGGTATCTCCTGCGCCAACAGGATTGATAGCCTCGATTTTTGGTGGATTTGCTCTAAAGGTTCCTTCATCAGAAACCATCAGTGCTCCTTTTGCACCAAGCGAGACAACTACAATTTTAATGCCACGTTTATGCAGCTCCTGAGCTGCCGCGATGACCTCATCTTCTGTGGTTACTTCTCTTCCTAGAAGTTGACCGATTTCATCGGTATTTGGCTTAATCATAGTAGGAAGGGCATCAATGCAGGAGGTGAGCAGTGCGCCCGAGGCATCTACTATGCAAGGCACACCAGCAGCCATAGTTTCTTCAATAAGCTCTTTGTAATTTGCGGCAGAAATCCCTTTTGGAATACTGCCATTAAAGGTGACAACCTCAGCTTCTTTGGTAAGCTGCACCAGTTTTGCCTTGAAAGCAAGGAATTCTTCAGGAAGAACGGGCTGACCAGGCTCTAAAAACTCAGTTGATTGTCCGCTTGGCTCCAGGATATTAATGCATGAGCGGGTTTCTTGCTCGGTATAAATAAAATCGCTGGTAATGCCATCTTTATGAGCCAGCTCAACAAGGTATCTACCGTTATTGCCGCCTACAAATCCTGTGGCACATACGGGGTAGTTAAGAGTGGTGATTGCTCGCGAGGCGTTAAGACCCTTGCCGCCCGCGCTGTTATCTACTACCGAGACTCTATGCACGGTTCCATCTACAACAGGAGAGTCCAGGTAGTACGCCTTATCAATGGATGCATTGAGTGTTACGGTAACAATCACGCATATCACCTCGTCAAAAAGACAGTGCACGATGAGTGCCTAGAGAATAGCAGGGGCGAGAAACACTATGAAACAGTGCCGCTGCAAATAGAATTGAGTTAAATCTATTTAACCAAAGCGCCCTCAAGAAACATTTCTTTAGATGTTATAAAAAAAGATACCAGTACATAATTTCTTAATACCAATTTTATTTTCTCGCTGTATTTGAGCAGGATTTTAGGGTTGTTTACTACATTTATTACGTATAAAGGTGCGTTATAAGAACCTCTAATTTTTCAGGAATAGTCCTCACTTTTTAGTGCATCATCACAATTTATCCATATATCTACCTGGGAAAATAACAACTGGCGTACCGTTTACGGTAAAAATAGTACCGTTAAACCGTCGATTGTTAACGTACACATCACAAGAAGCTCTCTAGACTATACTTATGTTAGGTTGTTATCTGGTATCTACCACTTCGAGGAAGCTTCCACACCCCTAAAGTTTTCCGTGTAGCTCTCCAGATAGTTTCCAGCTCTTTGAAAGGAGTTTGACATGGTAGGTTGCGTTTTAACTGGTCATGGAACGTTTGCAAATGGTCTCGCTGATGCTTTAAAGATGATTGCTGGTGAGCAAGAAGCTTTTGTTCCCGTTCCTTTTATTGAAGCCGGTGCTGCAACGTACCCAGAAACTCTTGCTGCCACAATTTCCGATCTTCTTGATACTACTGATGGCGTGTTGGTTTTCTGCGATCTGCTTGGCGGTACGCCTTTTAATCAGGCAATGATAATTGCCCAGAACTATTCAAACGTAGAAGTTGTTACAGGTACAAACCTTCCTATGCTTCTTGAAACACTTGGTAGCCGCATGGCAGACACCTCTCTTGAAGAGCTGGTTGATACTGCTGTTTTAGCTGGTAGCCAGGGAGTTGTCCATAAGCGTCTTGAGCTTGAGGTTGAGCCAGAAGATGACATCTTCGGAGACGATGGTATTTAAGTAGCGTTTATTGCTGAGTTAAGGAGATACACATGGCAAATCTAGCAGAGAACATTCTTGCTTCATCCATTGTTCTTCTCGCGTTCTTGGTAATTTTGGGTCTTGTGTATTCCTTCTTTGTATGGAGAGCCTCTTCTAAAAAGGCGGGAACAACTTCAGAGTTTTTGAAGAATCTTCATGCAGGTCAGAAGGTTAAGACCAACAACGGAATGTATGGCGTAGTAAAAGACGTCAAAAAAGAAACAGTAGATGTTGAGTTTGCTCCAAATGTGGTTATCACGATGGATCGTTGGGCGGTAATCAGCGTTTCCAACAATAAATAATTTGCAGTAAAACACGCAGCGTAAGTTGCGAGTAGTGCGATGAGAATCGCAGATAGCACGTACAAATATGCGTGCAAAGAGAGGAGAACTTGTTATGGGAGAACCAGATATCAAGCTTGCTCGAATCGATAATCGTTTGATTCATGGCCAGGTTGCTACTCAGTGGAACGGCACCCTTGGTACAAATCTCATCCTTGTTGCTAATGACGAGGTTGCAGGAAATAAAATGCGTCAGGGCCTCATGGACATGGCAGCTCCTAGCGGCGTTGCAACCAGGTACTTTACGCTTCAGAAAACTATCGATGTCATTCACAAGGCTTCTGCAAGCCAGCACATTTTCTTAGTTGCCGAGAATCCAGAGGATGTCCTCACTCTGGTCAAGGGCGGTGTTCCAATCAAAAAGGTGAACATCGGCAATATGCACATGGCTGAGGGAAAGCGACAGGTCGCCACAAGTGTGGCGGTAGACGATAAGGACGTCGCTGCCTTCCGTGAGCTTCAGGAATTGGGGGTGACTCTAGAGATTAGGCGTGTTCCTACGACCCCGGTCGAGGATATCTCAAAGCTATTCGAGTAAGTTTTGCGCGCAACTTCCTGGTAGAGATGACAAAAAAGTTGCAATGGTGCAACGTTTCTAGCAGGTTGGCAAAGGTATTCGGATAGTCTGCCGATCATCGTCATCGGTAGTTATGGTGTGTTTGAAAGGAGGAGTTAAGATGGATGTTAGCCCTATTCAGGTGTTATTAATTTTCATCGTTGCGTTTATCGCTGGCATCGATCAGTTTAGTTTCCTCGAGTCTCTTTACCAGCCAATTGTAACTGGTTTTTTGGTTGGTTTGATTCTTGGTGACGTTCAGACTGGTCTCATTGTTGGTGGTACCTATCAGCTTATGACCATCGGTAACATGCCTGTTGGTGGTGCACAGCCACCTAATGCTGTTATCGGCGGCATTATGTCTGCAGTCTTTGCAATCACTACTAAGCTTGAGCCAATGGCTGCTGTAGCTGCAGCAATTCCATTCTCCCTGCTTGGCCAGTATGCAGTAACCATCATCTTTACCATTATGTCCCCCGTAATGGCAACTGCTGATGCATACGCCGAGAAGGCAGATCCTAAGGGAATTGCTCGTATTAACTACGGCGCAATGGCCGCTCTTGGTCTTTTCTTTGGTGTCATTGTTACCCTGTTCTTCCTGGGTGGCGCTGCATTTGGCACTCAGATCACCACGGCAATTCCAAAGTGGCTCATGAATGCACTGTCCGTCGCCGGTGGCATGATGCGCTTCGTCGGCTTTGCAATCCTGCTGAAGGTTATGGTTTCTCGCGAGCTCTGGGGCTTCTTCCTCATGGGCTTCGCAGCTGCAATCGTATTTATCAGCATTCCTGAGCTCTCTGGTCCAGCACTTCTGCTTCTTGCTCTCATTGGCTTTGGTATCGCATTCTGGGATTACCAGCTTCAGACCAAGGTAAAGAATGCTGCTCCTGCTGTTGTTGCTGGAGGTGACTTCGAAGATGGCATTTAATATTCCTGATACCTATCAGAACACCACTCCTGCTGAGCCACTTGATCAGAAGACACTCAACAAGATGGTGTGGCGCTCCCTGTTCCTGCAGGCTTCCTTCAACTATGAGAGAATGCAGGCAGCTGGTTGGCTTTACGGTATCCTCCCAGGTCTTGAGAAGATTCACGGCGACAACAAGGATGACCTTGCTGCTTCCATGAGTCACAACCTTGAGTTCTTTAATACCCACCCATTCCTTGTTACTTTTGTTATGGGTATTGTTCTCTCCCTCGAGCAGAACAAGCTGGATATCCCAACCATTCGTGCAGTCCGCGTTTCTGCAATGGGCCCTCTGGGCGGCATTGGTGACGCACTGTTCTGGTTCACCCTTGTTCCAATTACTGCTGGTATTACCTCTAACATGGCAATCTCCGGCAACGTCTTTGCACCATTCTTGTTCCTCATCATCTTTAACATCGCACAGTTTGCGGTACGTTATTGGCTGATGAACCTTTCTTACAAGATGGGCACTGACGCAATTACTCTGCTCACCGAGAACGCAAAAGAGTTCACTCGTGCTGCTTCTATCCTCGGCGTCTTTGTTGTTGGCTGCCTGGTTGTCTGCTACGGCGGAACCAAGCTTGGCGCTGGCGCAAACATTCCTAACGGTGAGACACACAGTGTTGTTCTTTCTCAGGTAACTCTTTCTGATGAGCAGCTTGCTTCTGGTCAGTACGACAAGGCTCTCTTTGCTAAGGGTTCCTATAAGGACTATAAGAAAGATCCTGAGTCCGTTATGTTCATCGGCGGCAAGACTGCTGATGGCAAGGACGGCACCACTGCTATTGTTCCAGTCGGCAATGGCGTTAATCTGGTAACTGTTGGCGAGGAAGTCACTTCTCCTGTCTCCATTGACATCCAGAAGATCCTCGACGGCGTTTGCCCAAAGCTTATCCCACTGGCTCTTACCCTTTGCCTGTACTATCTCATGGCAAAGCGTAACTGGACTCCAATTATGTGCATCTGCCTGCTTCTGGTAATTGCACTCCTTGGTTCTGGCTTTGGCGTTCTCCCATATATTTGGGGTTAAGTAAGTGCGACGGGTGTCCACTTAGTGGGCACCCGTCTTTTATAGGAGAGTTTTGATGACAGCGTTTATGGGAAGACAACCACTCTACGAACAGCTTGCAAATATGCTGCGCTATCGTATTGAGAACGAGATGGATCCAGACGATCCTCTTCCTTCTGAGCGAGAGCTCTCCGATTCTTATGGTCTTTCTCGCACCACGGTAAGACTTGCCCTGCAAGAGCTTGAACACATGGGGCTCATTTATCGTCAACGTGGTAGGGGTACCTTTGTTGCAGACGTTTCTGAACGCGCAACAGACCTTATGGGCGGCTATAGCTTTACTGACCAGCAGCGTCAGTTGGGTCGCGTTCCAAAGACAACTATTCTTGAGTTTGACACTATTGAGGCTAATAAGTTCTTAGCCCAGCATATGCATGTTATTCTTGGCGAGAAACTCTTCCGCATCAAGCGTTTAAGAAGTGCTGATAATGTGCCTATGATGCTGGAAGTTACTTACCTTCCAGTCTCACAGTTTTTCTCGCTCACCGTTCATGATGTTGAGCAAAAATCTCTGTACCAAATTTTTGAAGAAGACTACAACATAAAGATTGGCGTGGCAGAAGAGGAGTTCAAGGCTTCAATTGCTCGCTCGGATGACGCCGCTTTATTGCAAATTTCTGAGGGCTCACCTGTGTTGAGCCTTACGCGTACAACCTACAACGACAGAAACAGTATTGTTGAGTTCACCTTAAGTGTGGCTCGCGCCGATCAATTTAGATACAAGATTGTACATACACGCAGTTAAATAGCTGTAAGAAGGGATATCAATGTTTAAGAAGAGCCAAGAAGAGTTAAAGGCACTCGGAGCTCATATTACAACTGCCGAGATTAAACAGCAGCCTGAGCTTTGGGAGTCTACCTTTGGCATTTATCAGGAGAACCTTTCTGCAATTAAAGAATTTGTAGAGCGTGCTCGTAATCTTGGTGAGAGCCGTCGTACGCGCGTGGTCTTTACGGGTGCAGGTACCTCGGCATATGTAGGCGATACCATCACTCCGTATCTTCGTTCTCATGGCGAGAAGAGCTCTTTTGAGTTTGCGTCTGTTGCAACTACTGATATTGTTTCTGACCCTTATGGCAGCCTTGATCCAGAAGATCCAACGGTTCTGGTATCTTTTGCGCGCTCCGGTAATAGTCCAGAAAGCCTTGCTGCAGTAAATATTGCTCGCAAGATTGTCAAAAATCTTTTGCTCATCAATATTACCTGCGCTCCTGAAGGAAAACTTGCCGTTGAGTCCGCAGGTAAAGACGACTCATTGCTGCTGCTTATTCCTGGTGCAAATGACCAGGGCTTTGCCATGACCGGCTCGTATAGCTGTATGACACTTCTTGCAACGCTTGTCTTTGATAGTGCCGATGACCAGCAGAAGAAGGATTGGATTTCTGATGCTGCTGAGCTGGGTAGGCAAGTAATTGAGCGTGAGGAAGAGATTGCTGAGTGGCTTAAGAGCGATTTCAACCGCATTACCTATCTGGGCTCCGGTCCTTTTGTGGGCCTTGCTCATGAGGCACAGCTTAAGATTTTGGAACTTGCCGCTGGTATTAATGCAACGTCATGGGATTCTTCAATGGGATATCGCCACGGACCAAAATCTTTTGTCGATGAGCACACCCTGGTATTTGATTTTGTTTCCAACAATCCTTATACGCGTCAATATGATCTGGATATTCTTGACGAGATTAAGGGAGACCAGATTGCCGCTCTGACCATTGGTATTGAGCAAGAGGGCGCAATAAACTTTACAGGAAGAACGTTTAGTCTTCCGGTACTTTCAGAGCCTCTACCAGCGCCTTATTTGGCTTTGCCATTTGTAATGGTTGCTCAGGTGGTAGCGCTTTTGAACTCAGTCCGTGTTAATAACAAACCGGATACACCTTCTCCAACCGGTCAGGTTAATCGAGTGGTCAAGGGTGTTACAATTCACTCACTGTAGGAATTACTAATAAGGACGTGCCTATGGCGCGTCCTTTTGAAAATGATTGAGGTACGTATGAGTACATTTGCAGTTAAAGCAGATAAGTTCTTTTTACCAGGAGCAACTTCTGGTCCAGGTTACTTGCTTATTGAAGATGGTGTCTTTGGTCACTTCACTAAAGAGAAGCCAGAGTGCGAGATTGTTGACCGTACGGGTTCTTGGGTAGCACCAGGTCTAGTTGATACGCATATTCACGGTTTTCTCGACCATGACATCATGGATTGCGATCCTGATGGCGTCATTGAGATTGCTCAGGGCCTGCTCTCTAACGGTGTAACTTCTTGGCTTCCAACTACACTGACTGCAAGTGTCGAGCAGACCGGTGATGCTTGTGAGTCTGTTGCTGATGCAGCAGAGGGAATTGCGGCAAATGGCATTGACGCTGCTCGCATCCAGGGCATCTTCCTGGAGGGACCATTCTTTACCGAGAAACACAAGGGTGCCCAGAATCCTGCGTATTTCTTGGATCCAGATGTAGAGGTCTTTGATGAGTGGCAGGAGCGTGCTGACGGTTGGATTGCCAAGATTGCTATTGCTCCAGAGCGTGATGGTGCTCCAGAGTTCTGTGCAGAGATGGCAGATCGCGGTGTTCATGTTGCACTTGGTCACTCTGACGCAACGTATGAAGAGGCACTTGCTTGTGTAAACGCTGGTGCTGACATCTTTGTTCACACGTATAACGGCATGAGTGGTCTTCACCATCGTGAGCCAGGTATGGTTGGAGCTGCTATGACTACTCACGGTACCTATGCAGAGGCTATTTGCGACGGTCACCACCTCAATCCTATTGCCGTTCGTGCTCTGGTAAATGCAAAGGGATATGACCACACCGTTCTTATTACAGACTGCATGCGTGCAGGTGGTATGCCTAACGGACAGTACAAACTTGGCGATTTCCCCGTTGTTGTTGAAGGTGGAACTGCTCGCCTGATGGATGAGTCTCACAGCCTAGCTGGTTCAATCCTTCGTCTATTTGAAGGCGTGAAGAACGTCTTTGACTGGGGCATTGTATCCGCTGAAGAAGCAGTTCGCATGGCTTCAGAAAACCCAGCTCGCTCCTGTGGAATCGATGATGTTTGTGGCTTCATTCGTCCTGGATATGATGCTGACTTTATTGTTATTACAAAAGATCTTCAGCTTGAAGAGACGTTCCTTGGTGGAAAGAGTGTCTTCAAGGCTTAAGCAGCAGATCTTGAGTAATGCAAACTAAAGGAAGCTTATGGAGTTCTATTCCCATAACTATTTAATTCACCATGCGACAGTATTTGACTGGACTCAGCTTGTTCTATTTGGTCTTGTTGCGCTTCTGATGATCTTCTCGCTTGTGCATTACATGCGTGACAGAAAGAATTCTAAGTATCGTGAGCTGGCGCTTATCGCGCTGTTCTCGTTAATCTTTCTTGGACTTCTGCAGCTTGATCGTGTGTTAGAGGTCAATCAGGCAAGTAAGCACTATGAGTCAATTATTGCCTCACAAGAAAGCATTGCTCGACGTCTTGAGGTTGATTTTGACCACGTGTACATTGCCTTTGATAGTCAGGGAAATCCCTCGTACCTTGAGGTTGACGGTAAGTATTATCACGTTTTGAAAAATACCGAGAATGACTATGTCATTGAGCAGATCAATCTTATTGGCAATGACATTAAGCACGTAGAGGAGTAGATCGATGAACTTTTATTTAGAAGTTGCCATTAAATTGTGCATCGGTCTTTTCTCGCTTGTTTTGGCAATTAACGTCAGTGGAAAAGGAAACCTCGCGCCAACTGCAGCAATTGATCAGGTTCAAAACTTTGTACTTGGTGGAATTGTCGGCGGCATGATTTATAACAGCTCAATTACTATTCTGCAGTACACCCTTGTTCTGCTTATTTGGCTCATTATTGTCATGGTCCTCAGATGGTTGAGAACAAACAATATGCTGGTCAAACAGCTGATTGATGGACGTCCCGTTATTGTTATCGATAAGGGCAAGTTACTTGTAGACAATTGTAGGTCCATGGGACTGACTGCTTACGATGTGTCGCTTAAGCTGCGTCAGGCGGGTGTGAATTACACTTCAGAAGTTAAACGCGCAATTCTTGAGCAAAACGGCCAGTTGATTATTGTTCAGCATGGAGAAGAGAACGTTAGGTTTCCGCTCATTACTGATGGACAAGTCCAAACACACATTCTTGATGCGCTTGATTTGGAAGAAAATTGGCTTGATAAGGAGCTTCAACGTCAAGGTTATGAATCTGCTTCAGAGGTTTATTTGGGTGAGTATAATAGTGGAAATCTGATTATTACTCCGTATGCGGAGAAAGATCAGTAGGTTAGCAAGAGATAAAACAGTTAACCTGTTTATTCCAGTTCCGTTTGCGGAAAAGATAAAAAATTTATCGTTGACTTGAATTGGAATATGTATACTAAGGCTAACTTTTAGAAAGCGGACTGTCGGAAGACAGCCCGCTTTCGTGCTAAAGGGGAAGTATGAATGCATGTTCAGATGATGAGAAGTGAGTAGAAAGGCAAAGAAGTAACGAGAAACACGGGTTTCTCGCCATGTTTTGATGCTTGGTAGTAATGGTAATCGCACGATTTTGTTAATGAATTTGGCACTACACCGTATTGGTTTTTATAGTTTTGGGAGATGTAACATGAATTTGAATCCAACTGTTTCTCGTCGCAGCGCACTTGCAGCTTCTGCTTTTGGTGTGAGCGCTATCCTTGCTGGTTGCAAGCCAGATGCTCAAAAGCAAGAAGGTGCTGCTGGAGATAACAAGGACCAGAAAAAGCTCAACATCGTTGCAAGTTTTTATCCTATGTATGATTTTGCTAAGCGCATCGCTGGTGATCGCGCTGAGGTAACTTGCCTGGTTCCTGCCGGTACTGAGCCACATGATTGGGAGCCATCCAGCAAGGATATGAAGACTATTCAGGAAGCAGACTTCTTGATTTACAACGGTGCTGGTATGGAGCACTGGGTTAAAGACGTGCTTGATGGCCTTGGTTCTGGCACAAAGCTTACAGCAGTTGAGACTAGCAAAGATGTCAAACTTCTTGAGCTTGAAGAGGAGGAAGGCGAGCACGATCACGAGGAGAAAAAAGACGACCATGACCACGATCATGATCACGACCATGGTGGAACTGACCCTCACGTTTGGCTAAGCCCTCTAAATGCCAAGATTCAGATGAAGAATATTTGTGACGCTCTGTCCGAGAAGGACTCTGAGCACAAGTCGGAGTATGCTGCCAATCTTGATAAGGCAAACGCTGATTTTGATACGCTTGATACTGAGTTCCACAAGGGTCTTGATTCTCTCCCTAACAAGACAATTGTTGTTTCTCACCAGGCATTTGGTTATTTGTGCGAGGCTTATGGTCTTACTCAGATGCCTATTGAAGGTGTTGAGGCAGATGCAGAGCCAAATGCTCAGGAAATGAAAGAGATTACTGAGTTTGTAAAAGAGCATAATGTAAAGGTTATTTTTACGGAGGAACTGGTAAGCCCTAAGGTTGCTCAGGCAATTGCTGAGGCAACAGGTGCTCGTGTAGAAGAGCTCAACCCACTTGAGGGACTTACTGACGAAGAGCTCAAGGCAGGCGAGGATTACCTCTCTGTTATGCGCGAAAACCTCAAGGCTCTTGAGGGTGCTCTCGCGTAATATGTGTTACCAGCTTAGGCTGGGTGTTTGGAGGACGTGTTGCAGGAAAGTCAGATAGCCATCTCGCTTCAAGACGTGAGTTTCTCATATAAGAAAACGCGCGTCTTGAACGATGTAAATTTAGACGTTCATCAAGGTGAGATTTGTGCGCTTATTGGTGATAACGGAGCTGGTAAATCTACGCTCTCTCGTATTGTGGTGGGAGAACTTGAGCCAACAAGTGGTAAATCGCTCCTTTTTGGAACGCCCTCGACTCGGTTTAAAGATTGGGAACGCGTAGGCTATGTCCCACAGCTCCCTTCTGAATCGGTTAATCGCTTTCCTGCAAGCGTCGTCGAGCTTGTTGATGCAAGTCAGTATGCTCGTGCCAAAAAGATAAAGATGAGTGCTAAAGAGCGTCGTGAGCGTACGCTTGAGGCTCTTGACCTTGTGGGTATGGCTGATTTTTCTACACGTATTATCAGGGAACTCTCTGGAGGACAGCTCCAGAGAGTTCGCCTTGCTTGTGCACTGGTAGGAAATCCATCGTTGCTCATTCTGGATGAGCCTACAACCGGTCTTGATAAAGAGAGCCGCAACCACTTCTATAACTTAGTGCGAGAAGCCCATGCAGCTCGAGACCTTGCGGTGCTTATTGTCACGCACGATCTTGCAGCACTTGATGCTCTTGCGTGTAGAGTTATTGAGGTTGCAGACCATAAGGCTACAGAAATTGCTGGTAGAGGTCACGGTCACAATCACTGTGCGGTTCATGGTGCACACTGTGATCTTGATTCGCATCATGTCCACGACCATAATCGCGGAAAATTGGATGATTTTGCTTTAACGGAGTCCCTTGGTCCTGCGTCCGACGTTGTTCAAGATGCCCAAGACTCGCATGAGAGGAGGGCATAAATGTTTGAATACGTATTTATGCAGCGAGGAATTCTTGTAGGAATTCTTCTGGGAGCAATTATTCCGCTGGTCGGTGTGACGGTTGTTCTGAAGCGCCTCTCTATGATTGGCGATGCTCTCTCACATACCTCTCTTGCAGGTGTTGCAGGCGGAATGATTGCGGGTATTAATCCTGTTGCTGGAGCCATTGCAGCTTGCTTGGGTGGAGCGCTCTGTGTTGAGGGCGTGCGTCGTCACTTCAAGGACCAGTCGGAGCTTGCAGTTGCCATTGTTATGGCAGCGGGTATTGGTTTAGCAGGTGTGTTGTCTGGTTTTGTTCCTAACTCATCAAGCTTTAACAGCTTTATGTTTGGCTCAATTTTGACCGTGAGCGAGCAAGAAGTTCAGATGATTGTGGTCATTAGCATTCTTGCAGTTGCGTTTTGCTTCTTCCTCAGAAAAGAACTCTTCTTGATGTCTTTTGACGAGCGCCATGCCCGTTGTGTAGGTGTGCCTGTAAGCCTTATCAACTTTGGTTTTGTTATCGCAGTAGCTTTAGTAGTTGCTGTTGCAGCAAGAACAGTTGGCTCACTTATTGTGTCGTCCATGATGGTGGTGCCCGTTGCCTGTGCTTTGCAGATTTCCCGCAGTTGGAAGCAATGTTGTCTGTATGCAAGCACGGTGGGTATGCTGACCTCGCTTGGTGGACTTGTTATCTCTTATGAGCTTGGCCTTAAGCCAGGAGGAACCATCGTTCTTCTCGCGGTTGTTACGCTTTTGTTTATCTTTCTTGCAAAAAGGGTTGTACTGCTGCTCAAAACCCGTGCAGTGTGATACTCTGAACAAAGTGCGTTGACGGAGAGGTTTGCCGGAGCACGTTGTGAACAGAGAGGGTGTTCGTGGCTGAGAAACACCTGCACAGCGCTGGTAGAGTTCACTCCCGAGCTACAACTTGAACGGCAGTCGCTGCTTAGTAGGGAAGTCGTCCGCCTAACGAGACTAGGCTTCAAAGTGGATTGCTCAGAGAGAAAACTGTGCAATCAACCGAGGTGGTACCGCGGAAATTTTCCGTCCTTGGGCATATGCTCAGGGGCGGTTTTCTATTGAAAGGGTAATTACATGGGAATGTCTGAGGAACTCTCGGCAATTCGCGAGCAAGTACTTGAAGGAATTGCTAAGGCAACAAACCTTGAAGCACTTGAAAAGGTGCGCGTGGCATCAATGGGAAAGAAGGGCTCTCTTACCGCAATTATGCGTATGATGGGTCAGGTTCCCGCAGATCAGCGCCCTCAAATGGGTCAGCTTGCAAACACCGTTCGCGCTAACGTTGAGACCGCTATTCGTGAGCGCCAGCTTGCTTTAAAGCGAGAAGCCCTTGAAGCCCAGCTCAATGCTGAGGCAACTGATATTACCCTTCCAGGTCGTCGTCTGAGCCCAGGTACTCAGCACCTCATTGAGCAGGTACGTGAGGAGATGGAAGACATCTTCATCAGCATGGGCTACACCATTGAGACGGGCCCCTATGTTGAAACCACCTATTACAACTTCACAGCACTGAACGCTCCTGAAGACCACCCAAGCCGTTCTGGTAAGGATACGTTCTACGTAGTAGACAATGCACCAGAAGGAAAGGAATCGCACGTACTGGGTGAGTCTGACGTTCTTCTTCGTACGCAGACCTCCGGCGTTCAGGTGCATACCATGGAGACAAAAGAGCCTCCTATCTACATGATTTGTCCTGGTACCGTATTCCGTCCTGACACTGCAGATGCTAACCACCTGCCACAGTTTACGCAGATGGAAGGCCTTGTTGTTGATGAGGGAATCACCTTTGGTGACCTCAAGGGTACCCTTGACCACTTTACTCGTGAGATCTTTGGTAAGGACCGCGCTACACGCTACCGTCCTCACTTCTTCCCGTTCACCGAGCCAAGCTGCGAGGTAGATGTTTCTTGTGGTGTCTGCCACGGCGAGGGTTGCCGCTTCTGTAAGAATACCGGTTGGCTTGAGATTCTTGGTTGCGGCATGGTTGACCCTAACGTCTTCAAGTACTGCGGTATTGATTCCGAGAAGTACACAGGCTTTGCCTTTGGCATTGGTGTTGAGCGTGTTGCAGCGCTTCGTTATGACCTTCCTGACCTGCGTATGCTCATCTCTGGTGACCAGAGAGTTCTGCGTCAGTTCTAATCATCGGCGTCTTATTAGAAAGGCAATCACATGCGTGTATCTTATGAATGGCTGAAGACGCTCGTTGATCTTCCTCAGGACCCAAAAGAGCTTGAGCGTGAGTTTGTGCGCACAGGCACCGAGGTTGAAGCTGTAGAGCGTGTTGGCGCTAACCTTGACCATGTTGTTACAGCTCAGGTTGTGAGCAAAGAGCCTCATCCTGATTCTGATCACATGTACGTCACCCTTGTTGACGTGGGCAACAACAATGTGGATAAGGACGGAAATCCTGTTCCTCTGCAGATTGTTTGCGGCGCTCAGAACTTTAATCAGGGAGATCACATTGTTACCGCAATGATTGGTGCAGTACTTCCTGGTGATTTCAAGATTAAAAAGTCCAAGCTGCGTGGCGTTGAGTCTTGCGGCATGAACTGCTCTTCTCGCGAGCTGGGTCTTGGCGATGACCAGAGCGGCATTATGATTCTTCCTGAGGATGCTCCAATTGGTATGCCACTTACGGATTACCTGGGCATGTCTGACGTTGTTCTTGATTGTGAGATTACCCCTAACCGCCCTGACTGCCTCTCTATGACAGGTATGGCTGTTGAGGTTTCCGCAATGTACGACATCGACACCCACATAGAGCTTCCAAGTGTGGCCTCTGAGTCTGGTTCAGATGCATCTGAGCAGGTGAATGTTACTATTGCTGATCCCGAGCTCTGCTCAAGGTACACCGCTCGCGTGGTTCGTAACGTTAAGATTGGTCCAAGCCCTGAGTGGCTGGCTCGCCGCGTTACGGCTTGTGGAGGCCGCTCAATCAACAACGTTGTTGATGTTACCAACTACGTTATGTACCTAACTGGTCAGCCTCTGCACGCCTTTGACCTTGGAAAACTTACCAAGGAAGATGGCAAGTATCACATTGTGGTTCGCGCTGCAGAAGACGGTGAGCACATTGTGACGCTTGATGGAGAAGACCGTGAGCTCACGTCTGATATGACTGTCATTACTGATAACGGTAAGACTCCTATTGCGCTTGCTGGTGTTATGGGCGGTCTTGATTCTGAAATTACCAAGAATACCGTTGATATCCTTTTGGAGTCTGCGGTCTTTGATAACGGACACATTAGCCGTACCAGTAGAAACCTTGACCTTATGAGTGAAGCTTCTATTCGCTACGAGCGTCTTGTGGATCCAAACGGCTGCGCATCTGTTGCAGACATTGCAGCAGCTCTCTTTGAGGAGTGCTGTGGTGCTGAGGTTTGCCCAGGCATTGTTGATGTGTATCCGAAGATAAAAGAGGCAGTAACTATTACGCTTCGCCCTGAGCGTGTCTGCGCACTTGCAGGTGCTCAGATCTCAGAAGAGTTTATGGTTTCTCGCCTTACACGTCTTGGCTGCAAGGTTACTCCTGCAGACAACGGTGAGTTGAGCGTTGTTGCTCCTACAAACCGCCCAGACCTTACACGCGAGGTTGACCTGATTGAGGAGATTGTCCGTCTGTGGGGCGAAGGCGATATTGAGGCCACGCTTCCTGCTGCTAGAAACCATGCTGGCGGCCTGACTTCAGAGCAGCGACAGATCAGAAAGATTGGCCGTACGCTGCGCGCTCTTGGCTTAAACGAGACAAAGTCGTATCTGTTTGCAAGTCCAGACGACCTCTCTAAGCTTGGCATGAGCGAAGAGGGAAGAGGCATGCCTGTAAAGGTTATCAGCCC
The DNA here is from genome assembly GCA_963518165.1 of uncultured Atopobium sp. Lineage (GTDB taxonomy): Bacteria > Actinomycetota > Coriobacteriia > Coriobacteriales > Atopobiaceae > Lancefieldella. The sequence goes on along the minus strand of CAUQHX010000002.1, from coordinate 45,749 downwards.
ACTTGTTGCAGATCAGTCTGAGATGCGTCGCTCTATTGTTCCAGGCCTTCTGCGCTCTATTGCGTATAACCTTGCTCACGGTGTTTCTAACATTGCTATGTATGAGCTGGGCCGCGTGCTCTTTGGACACAAGGACAAGAGCCAGCCAGATGAGCCCAGTTACGTCTGCGGCGTTTTGGTTGGTCGCCCAGCTGATGACACCTGGAACGCTAAGTATCCAGCTTACGATTTCTTTGATGCCAAGGGCATTGTTGAAGGCCTGCTTGAGGCACTTCGCATTCCTAAGGTTCGTTTCCGTGTAGCTGAGCCAGAGCAGTACGGTTGGCTGCAGCCTGGTCGTGCTGCTGAGATTCTTGCAGGTAGCGAGACAATCGGTTGGGTTGGAAACATTCATCCTTTGTCGCTCCAGAACTTTGACATTGAGGTTCCTGTCATTGCGTTTGAGATTTCTGTTGCGTCGCTTTTGCGTCTTTCTCAGAAAGATCTTCCTATTGTTGAGCCTCCAACCTACCCAGGCATCTCTATTGACCTGGCAATTGTTGTTGACGAGAGCGTCACTGCAGAGCAGCTGATTCAGCGTTTGAAGTCTGCCGGCGGCAAGCTTCTCTGCGACATCAGACTCTTTGACGTGTATCGTGATCCGCTGCGTGTTGGTGAGGGCAAGAAGTCCATGGCCTTCTCGCTCACGTATCGCGCAGACGATAGAACGCTTACTTCTGAAGAGGTCGAGAAGACCCACACAAAGCTTGTTGAGAAGGTCCTTCGTTCTACCGGCGGAGAAATTCGCGGATAAGCAGGTAATTGTAGTGCCAAGTTGGAACGTACATATTGCTCATGCTGACCGGCTCCTTGAGAAAGGAGCCGGTTGCTTGGGCGTGGATATTCACTACCCTGATGCATTTCTGCTTGGAAATGTTGCTCCTGACGTGCACATTGGCTTTATGGTCCCAGACTATTCTCACAAGGTGAGGTATGGTCGAAGCCATCAATCGTATCCAGGTAGTTTGCCTATTCCAAGTTATAAGCGGTATCAGCGTAATTTTATGGGCGGTCTTACCCCTGCTGAGTATCTGCTGCAGACTGACTTTATTCAGCCAAATGTATCGTATTGTTCAGCTGAGCAGCGTGGCTTAGTAGATCAGCGCCAGCTTAGAGAGCTTATCGTGGGTATTTGGTGCCACCTTGTTTGCGACCACGTGTATAACGCCCATACACGGGCATTTTTGCGTGCTCATCATATTCCTACGGGAGAAGATGCGCGTATTCGCAAGCAAGCAGATTTTGATGTTTACGGGCGCTCGCTTGTTATGAATCGCCTGCCAGAGGCCTCTGATGAGCTCTTTGCGGTTGCCGCAGCTCATCCACAGTATGGGTTTACGCATTCAGATGTTGAGCAAACGCTTCAGGTCATACAGCGTATTGCAGAAGAGAATCGCCAGAACAGCGTGAGCTCACCGGAGTATCAAATGCTTGATACAGAGTTTTTCTCGTCAGCTTATACAGAAGCAGAAGACACACTGCTTCAAGGATTTATGCTGCAAAAACATAACTAGTTCAGGTAAAGTTATATTCTCGCTTTTCTGATATAGGTTTTGGAGGACGTTATGGAAAAGATGGAATCTCGCGGAACATTTACGGAGTATCTGCCTTCATACACCATTGGTGTTGATGCATATAAGTCAGTGCTGCACATTGTTAAGCGCTTTGGCAAAAATGCTGTAGTTATTGGTGGACCAACTGCAATGGAGAAGGCACGTCCAAAGCTTGAGGCTGCACTTGCTGGCTCTGAGGTTTCTATCTCTTCTTGGATTTCTTACGGTACTAACTCTACGCATGCAAACGCCAAGAGGATTGCAGCAATGCCTGAGGTTATTGCTGCTGATATGCTCTTCCTTGTTGGTGGCGGTCGTGCAATTGACGAGGGCAAAGAGATTGCAACTATCCTGGATAAGCCATACTTTACCTTCCCAACACTTGCTTCTAACTGCGCTCCTGTAACAAGAATTGCTGTTTTCTATAAAGAGGACGGGTCTGCAGATACGTACTTCATTCCTGCCGAGCTTCCTGTTCATACCTTTATTGATACGCAGATTATTGCAGAGAGTCCTGATGAGTACTTCTGGGCAGGAATTGGTGACGCTTTCTCTAAGGGTCCTGAGGTTGAACTTTCTTCCAGAGAAGTTGAGCTGCTCCACAGCCCTCTTATGGGACGAGCTCTTGCTGCAGGCGCTTGCATTGAGCCTCTGTTTGATAACGCAGAGCAGGCACTTGCAGACAAGCGCTCCGGCGTTGTCTCTGAGGCGTTTGAGAACGTTGTTCTGAACATCATTGTGACTGCTGGTATTGTGTCTAATATGACCACCAATCTTGGCGCAGAGCGCGGCGCGTATTACTTTAATTCCTCAACCGCTCATGCCTTCTACAATGCTTTTACTGCCCTAGGTGAGCGTGGCGAGAAGCACCTTCATGGCGAGGTTGTTTCCTTTGGTACCTGCGTTTTGTATGCCTTTGACGGCAACCTTAAAGCACTCGAAGAGCAGGTGGCGCTTAACAGAAAGCTTGGTCTTCCAACTACCTTGGCTGACCTGGACATTACGCCAGAAACTGTTGACGCTGATCTGGACATTATTGTTGAGCGAGCACAGAAGACCAACGAGTGGGGCCGTGCTCCTTACGGCTTTTCCACTGACCGCTTCCGTCAGGCAATTCTTGATACCGACGCATACGGTAGGGCAGTTGCAGCTGGCGAGAAGGACCTTGAGGCAGCAGCTCTTGACGTGATTGCCGCTCATGCTCCTTCAGCTGAGACGGCTGTGCCACGTAAGATGTAGTTGCAAGAAACCTGGAAATCGCTTCAGGGAGATGGCTTTTGGGAACCAGCTTTCTTGAAGTCTTCTCACGGTTATATAAAAAGTTTATGTATCAAATGGCAGTTTATTTGGATAAGCTGCCATTTCTTTTAGTTGCAATTTTTATTCACTATAATTAACAAAAATACTCACAAACAAAAAATAACGCGTACGGTCGTTTTTTATCGGTGAAAGTCATATTGGGTGTTTGTCACCGCGTTTTACCTTGTAATGGTTTATCTTAGTAACCATCGACTACGAGTATTTATGGATAACAAAATCTATAAAATGCGTAGATTTCACAGATAAGCGCGGGGGTGAGCATGGCAGAGTTAAATGCATCGTTAGCAGTGAGTGACCAGGATGCATACTTGTTTGCGCAAGGAAAATGGTTCCAGAGCCACAAAAAATTAGGTGCACACCCTGCGGTTCAAGAAGACGGAGTTGAAGGCTATCATTTTGCTGTTTGGGCCCCCAATGCAGCCTCTGTCTCTGTTGTTGGTGACTTTAATAATTGGGATGATACCGTCAACGTTCTTTCTCGCTCAGAATACGGCGGAGTCTGGGAAGGCTTTATTCCAGGAATAACCTCGGGAGTATTGTATAAATTCCTGATTGTATCCGCATCTGGACAGAAGATTTTTAAGGCCGACCCTTATGGTACGTATGCAGAGGTTAGGCCACATACGGCATCTATTACGTTTGACCCAGATGTATACGTTTGGGAAGACGAAGCATGGATGAAGAGGCGTGCAACGCTTAAGTTCCTGCATAGTCCTCTTAACATCTTTGAAGTCCATCTTGGTAGCTGGAAGCAGCATACTGACCTAAGCGCTCAAGAGGAAGATTCTGCTGATACAGAGGATGTAGAGCAGGCCGAAGAGCCAAAAGATTACTTTGATACAAACGTAGAAGCGTTTTATACCTATGATGACCTGTCAGAAGAGCTGGTAGCCTACGTTAAAGAGATGGGCTACACCCACATTGAGCTTCTCCCCGTTATGGAGCATCCTTTTGACGGATCTTGGGGTTATCAGGTAACGGGCTATTTTGCTCCCACCTCAAGGTATGGCAATCCTGCCCAGTTCAAGCACTTTATTGACTCTTGTCATCAGGCTGGAATTGGCGTCATTTTAGACTGGGTTCCAGGAGGCTTCTGTAAAGATGCTCATGGTCTTGCAGAGTTTGACGGTACCAAGCTCTTTGAAGAAAAAGAGCATCCTAACTGGGGAACGCTTAAGTTTGACCTGACTCGTGGTGAGGTTAGAAGCTTCCTTGTTTCTAACCTGCTTATGTGGTTGAAGGACTATCATGCTGATGGCATTCGTGTTGACGGTGTCAGTAGCATGCTGTATTTGAATTTTGGTATCGATGATCCTTCTCAGAAGCGCTTTAACCATAAGGGCACTGAGGAAGATCTTGATGCAAGCGCTTTCTTGCGTCTCTGCAACGAGACTGCTCAGAAAGAGCATCCAGATATTTTGATGATTGCAGAAGAGTCCACAGCATGGCCACTGGTTACCTATCCTCCCGAGGTTGGAGGACTTGGCTTTAACCTTAAGTGGGACATGGGCTGGATGAATGATACGCTGCACTATTGCCAGACGGACTTTCCTTATAGACCAGGTAACCATCGTCTTTTGACCTTCTCCAGCATGTATCAGTTCAATGAGAACTTTGTGCTGCCACTCAGCCACGATGAGGTTGTCCATGGTAAGTGCAGCCTTATTCAGCGCATGCCAGGGGACTGGTGGAGACAGTTTGCAGGTATGAGGGCCCTGGCACTTCATCAGATGACTCACCCGGGCGCTAAGCTTAACTTTATGGGCAACGAGATTGCACAGTTTATTGAGTGGCGCTACTACGAGGGCATTGAGTATTACCTGACTGAGGAGTATCCAACTCACGCTCATCAACAGGCATTTATTAAGGCTCTTAATCACTTCTATAAGAATCATCCAGGACTTTGGCAGTACGCCTACGACAATCGTGGATTTGATTGGATTGACGCAGATAATAACGAGCAATCAATCATCTCGTTTGTTCGTCACGGAAGAAAACCTTTCGAGGACCTGGTTATTCTCATCAATTTTGACGTTGCAACCCATCAGAACTTCCGTTTAGGCATGCCTTCTGCAGGTGTGTGGAAAGAAGTATTCAATTCCGACGCAAAAGAGTTTGGCGGTTCGGGTATTGTGAATACTAAGAAGCTTTCCACCAAGCCAGTGGCATGGAATGGAAGAGATTATTCGGTAGAACTGTCTGTTCCTCCGCTTGGTGGCATTGTTTTAGCGTTTGAGAAAGAACTTCCAAAGAGGGGGAAGCATGGCCGTAAATAACGGACAAAATATTTTTACCGATAAACAAGATTTTGAAGATCAGTATCGCGATAAGTTCATCAAGATTCTTGGCAAATACTATGGAGAATGCACTGATCAGGAGCGTTATAACGTTCTTGCTCACCTCATTGCAGAAAAGGCGCGAGAAATTCAGTCAACCTCCTATATCCATGCAAACAAGCAGGTCTATTACTTCTCCCTTGAGTTTCTTCTTGGACCCCTGCTTGAGAATTACCTGCTCAATCTAGGTATCACCGATGTTGTTGCAGAGGGCCTCAAAGAGATGGGAACCTCTCTTCAGGAGCTTGCTGCTCAAGAGGTAGATCCTGGTCTTGGTAACGGAGGCTTGGGCAGACTTGCTGCATGCTTCCTGGATTCAATGGCTCATGAAGGAATGGCCGGCTTTGGTAATGGCATGAGATACCGCTACGGCCTCTTCCGCCAGGAGATTAAGGATGGACGCCAGGTAGAGCGTACCGATAACTGGCTGGCAAATGGATATCCTTGGGAAGTCAGAAAAGACGATTCCAGCGTACTGGTGCGCTTTGGTGGCACGGTTGTAAGGCATGAGGATGAGAATGGCAACTTCTGGTTCTCGCAAGAGGGTGGCCAGGTAGTAAGAGCTGTTCCATACGATGTGCCTATTGTTGGCTATGGCGGAAAGACTGTAAATAAGCTGCGTCTTTGGTCTGCAGAGCCAGCAGAGGAAGACTTTGACCTTGATGCTTTTAACGCCGGCGATTACGCACGTGCTAATAAGTTCCGCTCTGACGTTGAAGCAATTTCAACCATTTTGTATCCAAATGACTCTGGTGAGCACGGACGTATCCTTCGTTTGAAGCAGGAGTATCTGTTTGTTTCTGCTGGTCTTCAGACCATTCTTCGTGCTTATAAGGATAAGTACGGTGAGGATTGGGATCACTTTGCAGATCACGTCTGCATCCACACTAACGATACGCACCCAGCAATGTGCGGACCAGAGCTCATGCGTCTTCTTGTTGATGATCATGGCGTTGACTTTGACGAAGCATTTTATATCGCGAGAAATGCAATTTCTTATACCAACCACACTGTTATGCCCGAGGCTCTTGAGAAGTGGCCTATCAACACCTTCCGTGAGTTGCTTCCACGCCTCTATATGTTTATCGATGAGGTAGATTGTCGCTATAAGGAACAGCTGCTGGCTGAGTCTAACGGCAACACCGATCTTCTCGCCTCAACAGCCGTGTTGTGGGATAACACCGTTCGTATGGCTAACCTCTCTATTTTGTTTAGCCACTCAGTCAACGGTGTCTCTGACCTGCACACAAACATTTTGAAGCAGAGTGTTTTGAAGGATTTCTACAAGCTTCGTCCAGAAATCTTTAATAACAAGACTAACGGCATCTGCCACCGTCGCTTCTTGGCGCAGGCAAATACCGCGTACGCAAAGCTTATTTCTGAGGCTATTGGTACCGGTTGGCTTGATGATGCCAACGAGCTCAAGAAGCTCTCTGCCTATGAGAATGATGCTGAGTTCTTGGACAAGATGGACGAAGCAAAGAGAGAAGAAAAAGAGCGTCTTGCTGCATACGTCAAGAAGACTACCGGCGTTGAGATGGACACCAATACCATCTTTGATACGCAGGTAAAGCGCTTCCATGCGTATAAGCGCCAGTTGCTTAACGTCTTCAAGATTTTGTATCTCTACAACCGTATGCTTGATGACCCAAGTTACAAACCAGCTCCAACCACCTTTATCTTCTCGGGTAAAGCTGCTCAGAGCTACACCTTTGCAAAGGAAGTTATTCGACTTATTCACTCCGTTGCAGACGTTGTTAACAACGATGAGCGTATTGAAGGCCGCCTAAAGGTTGTCTTTATTCCAAACTTTGCTGTTTCAAATGCGCAGCTTATCTATGCTGCATCTGATATTTCAGAGCAGATTTCTGTTGCTGGCGCAGAGGCTTCTGGTACCTCAAACATGAAGCTTATGATGAACGCAGCTCTGACACTTGGAACTTACGATGGCTCCAACATTGAGATTTCCGAGCTTGCAGGACCAGAGAACATCAAGATTTTTGGTCTTCGTGCAGACGAGGTTCAGCAGGTATATGCTTCCGGCACCTACTTTGCACAGAACCTGCTTAACCAGAACCCAACGCTGGCTCGCATTGTAAATATGCTGACCGATGGTTCTTTGAGCCGTCTCTCTGGCAACTTTGAGTCAATTCGCGATTATCTGCTGATCAACAATGATCCTGACCTGGTGCTTATTGACTTTGATGCCTATGTGAAGGCATGGGAAGAGCTTACTCAGTCCTATGCAGACCGTCGTAGCTGGAATGCTCGCGCACTTCACAATACGGCAAACTCTGGTTTCTTCTCCGCTGATAGAACTATCAGGGAGTATATGGAAGATATTTGGCACGTGTAAGGATCTGTGTTTAGGTTCAATCGTCGTAGGGCGTTAAGAATAGAGATCTCTGTTGGGGAGAGAGGAGATTTGGATATGAGCAAAAGGGAATGTCTTGCAATGCTACTTGCAGGAGGACAGGGAAGCCGTTTAGGCGCTTTGACCTCAAAAGTAGCTAAGCCTGCTGTCTCGTTTGGTGGCAAGTTCCGCATTATTGACTTTGCATTATCCAACTGCGCAAATTCAGGAATTTCTACGGTAGGTGTTTTGACACAGTACCGTCCGTATTTGCTTCACTCTTACGTGGGATCAGGTAGTGCTTGGGACCTTGATGAGCGCGGCGGTGGAATTTCTATTCTGCCTCCATTTGCTACTCAGTCTGGTGGCGCATGGTATGCGGGAACCGCAGATGCTGTCACTCAGAATATTGGCTACATTGAGCAGAATAACCCTGATTACGTACTAATTCTCTCTGGCGATCAGCTTTACCGTATGGACTACGGCGAGATGCTCGCCTGTCATAAGAAGAACAACGCAGACCTTACGATTGCCGTCATGCCTGTTCCTTGGGAAGAGGCCTCTCGCTTCGGCATCATGTCCATTGATGATGAGGATAGAATCACCAAGTTTTCCGAGAAACCAAAAGAGCCAGAGTCCAACCTGGCATCCATGGGAATCTATATCTTTAGCGCAGACCTGCTTCTTGAGACTTTGCGCGAAGATGCAAAGAACCCTGAGTCCTCTCATGACTTTGGTGGAGATATTATTCCTGCGTTGCTCGATGATGGTAAGCGTCTATTTGCCTATCGCTTTGAGGGTTTCTGGCGCGATGTAGGTACCATTGCAAGCTATCACGAGACTAGCATGGACCTGCTTGGCTCTGAGCCTAAGTTTGATATCTTCTCGGACAAGTTCCCTATTTTGTCCAATGCTTCCACCCGTCCACCAGCGTATATTGGCGCTTTCGGCGAGGTAGATGACTGTCTGGTAAGTAACGGTTGCCAGGTCTTTGGTTATTCTCGCCATTCAATCTTGTCTACCGACGCTGTTATTGGTGAGGGAGCTCGCGTTATTGACTCCGTGCTTCTTCCTGGCGCAGAGGTTAAGCCTGGTGCTGTGGTAATTCGTGCAATCCTTGGTGAGAATGCTGTGGTCGAGAAGAACGTTCACGTTGGCAGCTCTGACCTTAATAAAGAGATTGCTGTTGTTGGAAATGATGTAGTGGTTGAAAGAGGTGAGCACTAATGAATAGGGTAATTGGACTTATTACCTGCAATTATGCTTCTACTAGTATGGAAATCGCCAACGATGTTCGCCCAATCGCATCTATGCCTTTCTTGGGAAGATATCGCCTGGTAGATTTTCCTCTTTCAAACATGGTTAATTCGGGCATTAGTACCGTTGGCGTCATCATGCCATTTAACTATCGCTCGCTCATCGATCATCTTGGCTCTGGTAAAGATTGGAACTTGGACCGCAAAAGCGGCGGCTTGTTCATTCTGCCTGGATCTGCTTTTGGTACTTCTCACACAGGAGCTCGTTTCCTGCTTAGGGACCTGATTTCTAACAGGCCTTATCTTGAGAGAACTGATGCAGAGTATGTTCTGCTGTCCACCTCAAACTTTGTTTTCAACTCTGATCTTACCGAGTTGCTTGACCAGCACCTTGAGTCTGACGCTGACATTACCATGATGACCTATACCACTCGTTATAACGATAGAGACGTTGTTGGTGTTGAGCTTGACGGTGACCGTGTGGTTAAGACGCATAATGGTGTCCAGCGCGGAGATGAAGCTTCTCTTGACTGCTTTATCATCAAGCGTGACCTGCTTATTGATATGCTTGATTGGTATAGCGCTACTGATTATCTTGACCTCTTTGAGGCTCTTCATGCTGACTATAACCGTGTCAAGGTTTGTACCTTCCACTTTGAAGGCCACGTAGCATCTATCTTCTCAAAGAATTCTTACTATCTGGCTAACATGGAGCTTTTGAATCCTATGCCAGCAAATGAACTCTTTACTCCAGAGCGCTCTATTAAGACAAAGGCTCACGATACACCTCCAGCAAAGTTTGAGATTGGCTCTAAGGTCAGCAACTCCACCATTTCTGCAGGTTGTCGTATTCGTGGAACGGTTACTGGCTCCATCCTTGGTCGTAATGTCATTATTGAGCGCGGCGCCGTGGTGCGCGATTCTGTTGTGATGGAAGGCTGCATTGTTAAGGAAGGCTCTGTAGTCGAGCACGCTATTGTAGACCGCTCTAACATCATTCCTGCAGGTACTGAGCTTCGTGGTACAAGAGAAGAAATTCTTATTCAGCGTAAAAACAATAAGAGGGTGGCGTAACAATGTCCCAAGTCTCCAAGCGTCGCAAACTTCGCGTTGTCTATGCAACTTCTGAGGTAGCACCTTTTTCTAAGACGGGCGGCCTTGGAGATGTCTCGGGTTCACTGCCACAAGCACTTAAAAAAGTAGGAGCTCGAGTGGCGGTTATCTCGCCACTCTACAGCTCCATTAAGCCCGAGTGGAAGCAAAAGATGAAGAAGGTCTACGAGCTTCAGGTGCCTCTTTCGTGGCGCTTTGAGTATTGTGGGCTATGGCATCTGGTTCATGAAGGCGTTGATTTTTACTTTGTAGATAACGAGTCCTATTTTGCTCGTGATGGCCTGTATGGCTACTTTGATGATGGAGAGCGCTATGCGTTCTTCTCCAAGGCTCTGTGCGAGCTGATTGCACACGTCCCAGAGCTCTCCTGCGACGTTTTGCATTGCAATGACTGGCAAACGGCACTAGCACCCGTATTTTTGCGTGAGCAGTATCAGGGCGTCCCTGAGACCCACAACGTTAAGACGGTTTTCTCCATTCATAACGTTATGTTCCAGGGTCAGTTTACTGACAAGATGCTCAGCGATGTACTTGGCCTTGCGGATATTCCCGCTGCGGTTGATCAGTTGAGGTGCGATGCAAGCTCAATTAACTTCATGAAGGGTGCGCTTTGCTATTCTGATTATCTGCTCACTGTGAGCCCAACGTACGCCCGTGAACTGCAGACAGAGCACTTTGGCGAGGGTATGGATGACATCTTCCGCCGCCGTCAAAGCGTTCTGCGCGGAATTCTGAACGGTATTGATATTGGTGCGTGGTCACCTGCAAGCGATCCTTATATTCCACAGAACTTCTCGGCACGTCATATGGAAGGTAAGGCGGAGTGTAAGCGTCAGCTGCAAGAGGAGCTGGGCCTTGAGGTAGATCCAGATGCGCCACTTGCGGTAATGGTTACTCGCTTGACTAACCAGAAGGGTCTAGGCCTGATTCGCTATGCGATGGACCGCCTTATTTGTGCAGGTATTGAAGTTGCCGTTCTAGGAACGGGCGACGCTGAGCAAGAAGACGCCATGCGTTACTTTGATGAGCACTACGGTAACCGTATGGCTGCACGTATTGAATTTGATATTGCGCTTTCTCACCGTATGTATGCTGGTGCGGATATGTTCTTGATGCCATCAGAGTTTGAGCCTTGCGGCCTTTCTCAGATGATTTCTATGCGTTATGGCACGCTTCCTGTTGTTCGCGAGACGGGCGGTCTGGCAGATTCTGTCAAACCATACAACCAGTTTACGGGCGAAGGAACTGGCTTTAGTTTTGCTAATCAAAACGCAGATGAAATGGCAGATATTATTCTGTATGCTGCCGATGTTTACAGAAACGATAAGCAATCGTGGGCAAATCTTGTAAAACAGGCGATGGCAGAGGACTTTAGTTGGCATAACGCTGCAAATGAATATCTTGACGTGTATCATTTACTACACCCTGAGATTATCAGGTATGTTCGTCGTCGAGATTGGTAAGAATGCAGGCTTTTCACAACACCTCAAACATTGTTTGTAGAGATCCAAAAGGCGCGGTAGAACTAGGTACTTCGGCAACAATCAGAATATTTGCTTGGGATGATGACGTTCAGTCAGTAACGCTTCGTCTCTGGCAAGAGTATGGCCCTGAATCATCTCCAGAGGCCCAATCTCTCTCTGGCGAGAAACGCGTTGTGATGCAAAAGAGAGATTTTGCTGACGCGCGACCAGCTGGTGTACCCGATTATGCGCAGTGCTTTGAGGCAATTGTTAAACCTGCTGCTACGGGTCTTATTTGGTATCGTTTTGAGCTTCAGGCATCTGACGGAGCAGTTTGGTCATATGGTGCTCAAGAAAATAGATGCACCGGTGTTGGCAGCTTTGCTTATGGTGAGCCGCCTTCATTTCAGATTACCTGCTATGAGCCTCGTACAAGCTTCCCTGGTGTAGAAGAGCCTAGCTGGTACAAAGGGGGAGTTGTCTACCAGATTTTCCCTGACAGGTTTGCACGAGATGCAAACTGGCGCGAACGTACCAAGCAAGCGCTTGCCGTTCCAAGAAATGGGGTTTCTCGCCAGCTGGTTGAAGACTGGGAGAAGACTCCTGAGTATCAGCGAGATGCCAACGGCCGCGTAACTGTGTGGGATTTCTACGGCGGATCTTTGGCTGGCATTGAAGAGAAGCTTCCTTATTTGGAAAACCTTGGAATAACTGCGCTTTATTTGAATCCCATCTATGCAGCGTCTAGTAATCATCGCTACGATATTGCGGATTATTTGGAAGTAGATCCCGTTTTGGGCACCGTGGAGGATTTTGAACGCCTCTGCGTTAAAGCCGATGAGCATGGCATTTCCATTATTTTGGATGGCGTATTTAATCACTGTGGCGCTGATTCAAAATACTTTAATAAATTCTCTAACTACTCTGAACCAGGAGCAGTTCAGCAGGCTGGCTCACCCTATGATGAGTGGTTTACGTTCCGTGAGGATGGAACGTATGAAAGCTGGTGGGGTGTAGACGCGCTTCCAACTATTGTCTCCGATAACCCCGATTATCAGGAGTTTATTTGTGGTAAGGATGGCGTTATTAGAACGTGGTTGCGCCGTGGCGCTCGCGGTTGGCGCTTAGACGTAGCAGACGAGATTTCCGATTCGTTTATTCAGAAGATTCGTGCGGCTGCACTTGCAGAGCGTAGCGACGCAGTCATTATCGGAGAGGTCTGGGAGGACGCAAGCAATAAGCGTGCGTACGGAAAACTCAGGCATTATCTGGAAGGTTCCGAGCTCGACGGGCCTATGAATTATCCTCTGCGCAAGTCTATACTTTCATTTTTGATGAATGAGGCTGGTGCTGAGGTAACAGCTTTAGCTCTTGAGGAGCTGTGGGAGAACTATCCTCACGAGGCGTTTTATGCTTGCCTGAATGTGTTTGGAACGCATGATAAAGAGCGCTTGATTAACGTGGTTGCGGGAGCTCCTGCTCCTGATTCTCTTTCTGCTCATGAGCAGGTAACGTACAGACTTTCTGCTGATCAGCGTGGTCTTTCTAAGGCTCGTATGTGGCAGACGGCTGTGCTGCAGATGACACTTCCTGGTGTTCCGTCTATCTATTACGGCGATGAGATGGGTGTTGAGGGATTTGTTGACCCAACAAATCGTGCAACTATGCCATGGCCAGGAAGTAGTCCGCGAGCAGACCTAGATTACCTGCATATGTATCGCAATGCTATTGCGCTCAGAAAGACACTTCCTCTGCTGGTAGACGGCTCGTTTGAACCGTTTGTTCCAGAGGGTGGCTCAGATGATGTTTTAGCTTTCTGGCGAAGGCCTTTGCAGGAAGATGCTCAACAAAATCAGTTGAGCAAAGACACCTCTGGCATTTGTGTTCTGGTGAATAAGAGCCGCTCAGATGCTAAGACCGTATATGTTTCTGTACCTCAAAATATGCAGGTTATTGATGTTATTAGTGGACAAGCAGTGCCCGTTAAGGACGGCAAGGCAGAGGTCTTTTTGTGGCAGCTTGGGTGCACGGTCTTAAACGTGCAGCCAGCTCAAAGGCTACAAAAGTCCCTTGAGCCTGGTATGGGAGTTCTTGCCCACATTACGTCTCTGCCTTCCGACGAGGGCGCTTCAACTAAATCAGTTCAGAAGCTTGGTGTTATTGGTCGCGAGACTTCCGAGTTCATCGATTTTCTCGCTAAATCCGACCAGAAGTATTGGCAGATTTTGCCTGTCAGTCCAACCGATGAATACGGCTCTCCGTATGCGGGAATTTCCGCTTTTGCAGGAAACATCAACTTGCTTGATCAGGCTGCTATGGAGAAAGTCATTTCTGAGTGCGGTGGCCCTCAGAGCAAGCGAGCTGCTGAGTATCAGGCATTTATGGCGAGAAACTCGTATTGGCTTGATTCGTATGCGACGTTCTGTGCAATCAAAAACCTTCTTGGTGAGGGAGTCTGGCAGGAGTGGCCAGAGCAGTATCGCAGCTGGTCACAAGAGCTATTCGCGCGTCCCGAGCTTGCTCAGGCAATCGAATTTCATCGAAAGCGTCAATTTGCTTTTGACGTTATTTGGAGTCAGACGTTAGCGGAAGCTCGCGCTAAAGGAATTCAGATTATTGGCGACATGCCCATGTTTGTTTCAGAAGATTCCGCTGATGTTTGGGCACATCCGGAGCTTTTTGCACTAGACGACACGGGCCATACAGAGCTCCAAGCTGGTGCTCCTGCTGATGCATTTTCTCAGGATGGTCAGCTGTGGGGAAATCCAACGTACAACTGGCAAGCTCATAAAGATGAGGGTTATCGTTGGTGGATTGAGCGATTCCACAGGTCTTTCTATCTGTATGACTACACGAGGCTGGATCACTTTATTGGCTTTACGTCTTACTATGCCATTGAGCAGGGAAAGACTGCTGCTGAGGGTTCATTCAAATTTACTCCTGGCTATGAGCTGTTTGATGTTGCTTATAAGCAGCTTGGTCCACTGCCTTTTATTGCGGAGGATTTGGGAGCGGTTACCCCTGCGGTCCGTGCGCTGCTTTCTCAGACGGGATTTCCGGGTATGAGCGTCATTCAGTTTGCTGATGGGGACTGTAGGTATTCTTTTGCGCCAGCTCAGGAGTCTATTGTGTATAGCGGCACGCATGATACTCAAACGCTCATGGGTTTTGTAGAAACTCGCTTTACAGGCGGCCAGGCAACTGATGAATCGCAGCAGATTTTTGAGCACCTTATGGAGCAGGTAGTTGGCACATCCAATACAGTAGTTATCCTGCCGCTTCAGGATGTTCTGGGCCTTTCTGACGACGCTCGTATGAACATTCCTGGTAAGGCAGAAGGCAATTGGTCTTGGCAGGTCAAAAAGGACATGCTCACGCCAGAGATTGTTCAAAAGCTGCAGAGGTTCGTTGAGCTGCATCAGAGCAAGCGCAATGCTTAAAAGATAGCCTTCTTTCATACTTGAGTTACAATAAAAGGTCCTTCTCGCCAGTCGAGAAGGACCTTTTACTTTTGGATGTGTCTTAGGGTTTACTATGACATCTCTCGAGGTAAGACGATGGTAAAGCGCGTGCCTACACCTTCGTGTGAGAGCACTTCAATAGAACCGTCATGGTTGTCAACAATCCATTTTGCGATGGATAGTCCAAGTCCAGAACCTTCGTTGCTTTCAATACGGGCGTTATCTGCTCTCCAGAACCTTTCAAAAATATGAGCGGCAGCCGTCTCAGACATACCCATACCTTCATCTTCGATTGAAACCTGAACGGTTTTCTCGTTATATGTGACGTTAAAGGAAATGGTGGTTTGAGCGGCGGAATAACGAGCGGCATTTTGCACGATGATACGGATAGATTGTTTAACCATGGCGGTATCTGCAAGCACTTGATAGTGGTCGTCTGTCAGGGTGCTCTGATCAAATTTCAGCGCATAGTGGTGAGTAGGATCAATCATTTCCGACTCTTCACAGACCTCAGAAGTTATCTGTGCAAGATTAAGTTTAGTCTTTGTGAGGGTATTTCTTCCTGCGTCTCCGCGTGCTAAGAAGAGGAGCTGCTCGACAAGGTCATGCATGTGCTCACTCTCTGATTTGAGGGCGGCAATAGACTCATCAAGTACGGCCTCGTCTGTTTTGCCCCAGCGATCAAGCATGTCGGTATAGCCTCGAATAACTGCAATAGGTGTGCGAAGTTCGTGGCTAGCGTCGTTAACAAAACGCATCTGCTGCAACTTTGCTTCTTGCATACGACGAAGTAGTTTATTCAAAGCAATCTCGATGCTGGCAAGATCTTGATCACCTGTTTGAATCTTTGGAGCATTAATATTAGCCTCTTCGATAGCTTGCTCAAGACTTCTGATTTTCTCGCTTTTAACCAGGATGTCACTTGTAGTTTTATCAGCAGCAAGTACATCTGCGTTAACGAGTTGATCAGCTTCAAGCGCAAGTGTATTAAGGGGCTGAAGAGCTCTTCTGACGCGACGCATATCACCGAAGAATGATAAAAGATCAATAGTTTCCCAGATAAGAATTGCAATATACAGGGGCCAGAAACGGGCTAAGTCTACACCCAAATCAAATATTTTGGCACCAAAGGTGGGACCATGAACAAGGTACTTAAGGCTTGAGAGTCCGTGTAAAAAAGTAAAACCGATAAATGAAATGGAATGAGTCTCGGTAGGAAAAAATCCCAGGTAGAAAGTGCCCTGTGGAACATGCTGGTTATACGTATAAATAAAGATCAGCGCAATAATCACCAGCAAAAAGAGATTAAAGCCAACGTAGTTCATCAGCTTACGCCACCAGAATCCCCAGGTAATAACTCCAGCAGTTGAGGAATCAGAGGGAGTAAAGAAAGGTTTTTTATGCTCCTGTATGATGGGGCGATTACGCTTCTCTGATGACATATCCGACTCCACGAACGGTAGTAATCAGCTTGATGTTGTAGCGATCGTCAATTTTTGCACGTAGATGAGCTATATGGACATCAACGTTGTTTGTTTCTCCAGCAAACTCATATCCGAGAGCCTCAGATGCAATGCGCTCACGACTCATAACAACTCCTGCGTGTTCCAAGAGCATACGAAGCACTTCAAATTCTTTAGTTGTCAGTTCAATCGAATCGTTATTGACGCACACTTCTCTGCGATCAACATCAAGCGAGACGGCCTTGATTGTAAAAGTGTTTGTGGCTGTAGTATGAGGAATTGCCGCAGAATTTGGGCTGTCTACCTCGTGATGCTTGAGGGCTACTCGGATGCGGGCGAGAAGTTCTTCTATTGCAAAAGGCTTGGTGAGATAGTCATCTGCACCCGCATCAAGACCAGCAACTTTATCCATAACCGAATCACGAGCAGTGAGCATGATAGTTGGCGTGTTTTTCTCGCGACGAATCCTTCTAAGAACTTCTAGGCCATTAAGCTGGGGGAGAAGTACATCAAGCAAGATAAGATCATAGTCATTTGCCAGTGCTTTTTCAGCTCCAGTTCTTCCGTCAAAAGCTTTGTCTACCTCATAGCCCTCATGTTTAAGCTCGAGTTCTATAAAGCGCGCAATTTTTTCTTCGTCTTCAACGATAAGAACCTTAATCATTTTCTCGCCTACATATCGGAGTCTTCTACTTTAGGTTTGGGATCAATCATAATTTACTTTTTGTCGATGACGTCTTTTTTGATGGAACCCGCAGCATCTGCGGCCTTATCCATAGCCTCATTTACATCAACAACAATAGGATAAGCTCCCTGAATGTGATAACGCATCTCAAAGAAGAGGCCAATGATGAGCAGCCAGAATGTAGCACCCCAGAGGAATAGACCAACAATTGGAATAATTACTGGCATGGCCATAAACTGCTCACCGCGACGAGTAACAATGAATTTTGTTTCTACACTCTTATGGAAGAGTTCCTTGCACTTCTCCCAAAGAGAGGACATGTTTTCTGAGAAATCAGACTTCTTACTTGATTCTTGGTAGGCAATTTGAGCAGCCTCCATCTCTGGAGAAACTTCTGATTGTGCAGCAGACTCAGTAGTATAGCTTGCTGACTGCTTAGTAGACTTACCCTGCTTCTCAAGCCAAATTATTGCATCAAGAACATTGTCATCACAAGCGTCAAGTGCTGCCTTTGCGTCTTCGTAGCTTACGCCGCACTTCTCGCGAATTACTTCAACCTTTTCGAGCTTTTCCATGATCAGCTTCCTTTCGAGATGTTAAAGACGCCTCTCGTCTTCGTGATACATGGTCTCTTATAAAGATTAACCAATTATTGAGGTTAGATTAAGCTTTCATAAGTATTTTAATGGGATTGTTTACACGTCTCAATTACAGGCAGCGTGCTTACCACTTACCGATTACTTATAAAACAATCTTGTTTTAGCAGTTCGGCAGTTTGAAACTAATAAATAGTTATATATAGCTAACTTATGGCAGTTGAAACTTCGCTTTCTCTGTCAAGGCCAGCCTGAATAACAGACACTACATTGTGAGTTTGTGGCAGGAGGCGGTGTTGGTATGGCAAATCGTCAAAACCAAAGTGTTCAAGCTACTGAGTCCAACCAAAATACAAAACAGGATCCTCAGCAACCAGAAATAAATCCTGTGACCGTGCTGCTTGAGTGGTCAGATAGAAAAGGCATGTATGTGCTCTCTGTCATTCTTGCCATTATTGGTGTTTTTGGCGGCATGGTGCCCTATGTTGCTGCGGGTAACATGGTAGTTGGCATCTTTAATGGAATTCAAGAATGGCCGTTTTATCTGCATTGGGGACTTATTGCAGGTCTTAGCTACTTGGTAAAGATTATCTTTCACCACCTTTCAACTATCGTTTCTCACAAGGCAACATTTGCGACAATCGCAAATATGCGTACCCGAGTAGCAAAGAAACTGACGACCATCCCAATGGGATATGTACTTGATACACCCTCGGGCTCTCTCAAACGTCTTCTGGTCGAGAAGATCGATAGTATTGAAACCACACTTGCCCATGCAGTTCCAGAGCTTACTTCAAACCTTACTGCTGCATTTGCAGTTTTTGTGTATCTCATTGTTTTGGATTGGCGTCTTGCTCTTGCTGCGTTGCTTACCATTGTTGTAGGACTAGCATGTTTATCAGGCATGATGAAAGACTATGAGTATTGGTATCAGAATACTATCGTAACTGGTAAAGAGATGAATAATGCCTCAGTTGAGTACGTGTCTGGAATTGAGGTAATTAAGGCTTTTGGACAGTCCGCGAGCTCTTACGAGAAGTTCTCAAAAGCTGTTTATGCATCTGCCCATGCTTTTATTGATTGGATGAAGCACTGCCAAATCTGGCAGGATGCCATGTTGTCAATTGCTCCTGCAACGTTAGTAACGGTATTGCCCCTTGGATGCTTGTTTGTGCTTCAGGGAACTCTTTCTCCTTCTACGTTTGTCATGTGCGCCGTGCTTTCCCTAGGAATTTTTCAGCCGCTCTTTGAAGCGATGAGCTTTATGGATTCTCTTGCACAGGTTGGCTCTGTAGTTAAAGAAATTTCTGAGGTTTTAAATTACCCTGATCAGGTTAGAGCTGATGTCCCTTGTACGCTTGAGGGTACAGAAATTAAGCTGAGCGATGTCCGTTTCTCCTACGGAAGCAATGAAGTGATTCATGGGATTACCTTAGACATTGAGCCCGGACAGGTTACAGCTCTTGTTGGTCCAAGTGGATCTGGTAAATCAACGGTTGCTCGGCTTATCGCAGGTTTCTGGGATCCAAATGAAGGATCTGTATCTATTGGAGGACAAGATATTCGCTCCTGCACTCCATCTCAACTTGCAAACCTCGTAGCTTATGTTGACCAAGATAGTTACCTTTTTGATGAAACCATTATGGAAAACATCAGAATGGGCAAAAAAGACGCCACCGATGATGAGGTTATTGCCTGTGCAAAAGCTTCTGGCTGCCACAACTTTATCCAATCACTTCCTCACGGCTATCAAACGGTTGTAGGAGGCTCAGGCGGACACCTTTCTGGTGGCGAGCGTCAGCGTGTAGCAATTGCACGAGCTATGCTCAAAAACGCGCCGATCATCATGCTTGATGAAGCAACAGCCTACGCAGATCCAGAATCTGAAGCAGAGGTTGAATCTGCAGTTGCAAAGCTGGTGGCTGGTAAAACGCTGGTGGTTATCGCGCACCGTCTTTCTACCGTACAAAATGCCGACAAAATTGTTGTTGTTAATGACGGCTCCATTGAAGCTGAAGGTACTCACGAGCAGCTTATGGAGACATGTCCACTCTACGCAACCATGTATCGCGCTCATATCGGCGCACTTGATGAGGCTTAAGGAGGGGAGTAAAAATGTTGTCTGTTCTAAAAATGTACTTTCAATTTGGAAGTTCTTATCGCCAGAAACTCCACAAGGGCCTGTTCTTTACCGTTCTTGGCTGTCTCTTTGAAGGTGTGCAAATAACGGCGCTTTGGATTGTTTTTACTGCTCTTACTACGGATACACTCTCAACTCAGACGATAGTTTCTGCGCTGGGAGTCATGCTTCTAAGTATTATTGGAACGTTCATCTGCGCTCATTTTAAGAGCGAGAATTTCTGTGATGCTAATTTTAGTATGGCTGGCGCCAAGCGTGCGGAAATTGGAGATACGCTGCGCCGTCTGCCCATGGGTTACTTTAACGAGAACAGCCTTGGAGAAGTAACAGCTGTTATGACCAATCAGCTAGATGTAATGCAAAATCTTGGCGGCTTGCTCTATATGATGGTTTTTGGTGGTTTGGCCTTAACAGCAATTATCGTTGCGTTCCTGTTTGTATTTTGTTGGCAATTAGGCCTTATAACTGCAGCTACATTTGCTCTTTTCTGCATAACTATGGAGCTCTTGCAGGCCTATGTGCGTAATACATCAGATGATTATGTAGCAGCAAATACTACTTTGATTAGCTCCGTCCTTGAGTATGTTCGCGGCATTAGCGTGGTAAGGGCATTTTCCCTTATTGATGATGCTGAAGGAAAATATGCCAAAGCAGTTGACGATTGTCGCGTTCAAGCGCTCAAACTTGAGCTTAAGGCGCTTCATTTCTCAGTTTTGCAGATGATTATCTCTAAGGCCACGAGCATTATTATGTGCCTGGTATCAGTTGGTCTATGGTTATCAGGAACACTTGATACAGCTACGTGCTTAACCGTAGTGGTTATGTCGTTTATGTTGTTCAGCCGTCTTGAATCTGCTGGTCGTTTCTCAACTATTCTGCGTAACATTGAAATTGCAATGGAGCAAACAAACGCTATTCTCGCCACTCCTGCAATGGATGAAGGAGAAGGACTGGAGAGCTCAGTATCCTGCGACATTGAGCTTTCTCATGTTTCGTTTGGCTACGATGACAGGCAAATTCTTGACGATGTGAGTCTCTCAATTCCTGCAGGTACTTCTTGTGCCATCGTGGGACCAAGTGGATCGGGCAAGACAACACTTGTTCGTTTGATCGAACGCTTCTGGGATGTGAATACAGGTCAGGTTACGCTTGGTGGACGCGATGTACGTGACTATAAGGTTGACGCTCTGCTCCAGAACTTCTCTACTGTTTTCCAGGGAGTCTTCCTGTTTGATGACACTATCGAGAACAACATCAAGTTTGGCAATCCAGACGCAACTCATGAGCAAGTAGTTGACGCAGCTCGGCGTGCTTGCTGCGAAGAGTTTATCCAGGCATTGCCCGATGGATACGAAACACGCTTAGGAGAAGGTGGCTCAATGCTTTCTGGTGGCGAGCGCCAGCGTCTTTCTATTGCGCGCGCTATCTTAAAAGATGCGCCAATCGTGGTACTTGATGAGGCAACCGCTAATGTTGATCCAGAAAATGAGCTTGAGCTTCAGCGTGCAATCGCAGAGCTCACAAAGTCTAAGACTGTCATTATGATTGCTCATCGCCTAAAGACGGTGCGTAACGCAAATCAGATACTTGTCCTGGATAAGGGCCGTATTGTGCAAAGAGGCACTCATGAATCACTGATGGCAGAAGGCGGCATCTACGCTGATTTTGTTAACATGCGCGAGAAAACCGTTGGCTGGAAAATTGCTTAACTACTGGCAAGACGTTAAAAATATCCCACGTAAAAAATATGCACCCAAGCTTGTGCTTGGGTGCATATAACGTTAAAGCTGAAATGCGGTTTACTGAACCTGGCAAATCATAGCAACATTAGTTGAAGTGGTGTAGTCACCAAGACGTGGGCTGGTATGAGGATCGCCAGCGGTCAGAACAACAATATCGCCAGTCTCAACAACGCCAACTTCCTTTGCAACGTTCAGAGCGTTGTACATGGTGTTAGAAAGCGTGCCCTGCTCAGAGGTCTTGAATGCATAGACGCCCCAATAGAAGCAAGTGCGACGAACTGCCTCATCGGATGGAGACATTGCATACAGAGGACGCTTTGGACGGAAGTTAGAAACAAGGCGAGCAGTACGGCCAGAGTGTGTTGGGCAGATGATGCACTTAGCGTCAACACGGATTGCCATATCAACTGCAGCAAAGCCAGTAGCGCCGTTGACGTTCTTAAGGCCCTCGCGCTGGTGATAGACATCCTTGACTGGCAGGTACTTCTCGGTCTCCTTGCAGATGGAAGCCATAGTCTTTACTGCCTCAACAGGGTACTTACCAGCTGCGGACTCACCAGAAAGCATGACGCAGTCAGTGCCGTCGTAGATTGCGTTAGCAACGTCGGTAACCTCTGCACGGGTTGGACGAGGGTTACGAATCATAGAATCAAGCATCTGAGTTGCGGTGATGACAGGCTTGTAAGCATCGTTGCACTTCTTGATGACAGTCTTCTGGATGTGAGGAACCTCAGCTGCAGGAACCTCAACACCAAGGTCACCACGGGCAACCATGATGCCGTTAGAAGCTGCAAGAATCTCGTCAAAGTTCTTTACGCCAAGAGCAGACTCAATCTTAGGGAAGATCTGTACGTTAGGAGTGCCCATCTCACGGCAGATGTTACGAATCTCTTCAACTGCAGCACCATCGCGAATGAAGGAAGCAGCAATTGCATCAATACCAAGCTCGCAGCCAAACATGATGTCTGCGCGGTCCTGCTCAGTAACGGAAGGAAGACCAATGTTAACGTTAGGAACGTTTACACCCTTCTTCTCGCCAAGCTCACCACCGTTGATAATCTTGCAGTGCATGTCCGTGCCCTCAACGTGATCAACCTCAAGACCAATGAGGCCGTCATCAATAAGGATGATGGAACCCTTCTTGACCTCTTTTGGAAGATTCTTGTAGTCAAGCGAGAAGCGCTGAGCATTACCAATGACATCATCATCGGTGGTTACAATGACGGACTCACCAGTAGTAAGGGTGACCTTCTTGCCATCCTCGAGAAGACCGGTGCGAACCTCAGGACCCTTTGTATCAAGCATGATAGCAATAGGAATACCAAGCTCATCAGAGATAGAACGAACGCGACCAATCATAGTGCGGTGATACTCATGGCTACCGTGCGAGAAGTTAAAACGTGCGACGTTCATGCCAGCAAGAATGAGCTCACGAAGGACCTCATCACTTTCTGTAGCAGGACCCATAGTACAAACAATCTTGGTCTTTTTGCGAGCCATATCTCTCCTTTTCATAGGAATTGAAATCACATTCAGATATCAATAGTAACCGTTTTTGAACCGATTGTTTCTCTGGTGCTTAGCAAACCACACTTTTATCAACATAGTCAGTGCCCTCAGCAAAAGCAGTTGCATTATCAAGCGTAACCTGAGCAATTTGCGAGAGAGCCTCATGAGTAAAGAATGCCTGGTGACTTGTCATAACTACGTTAGGGAAAGAGCAAAGGGTAGAGGTAACTGAGTCAAAGACCTCAGCACCACGGTCCTTATAGACGTTTGGATTTTCCTCTTCGTAAACGTCAAGGCCGCAAGCACCAATTTTGCCAGAAAGAATGCCACGAATTAGAGCCTTGGTGTCAATAAGTCCTCCGCGACCAGTATTAACAAGAATGACGCCATCTTTCATCTTTCCGATGGTCTTATCGTTAATCATGTGATAGCTCTCATCATTCAAGAAAGCGTGGAGTGAAATAAAGTCCGAACGCTCCCAGAGCTCATCGTAGCTGACATATTCATCAACAACGTGCTCGTCATTGACAAGGCTCATATTTGGATAGAGGTCTGCGCCAAGGACGTGCATGCCAAAGCCTTTGCAGATACGGCAAAGTGCTGCGCCAATACGACCAGTTCCAACAATGCCGGCAGTTTTACCGTGAAGTGTATCGCCAACAAGGCCAACAAGTGAGAAGTTATTCTCGCGAATTCTGATGTAACCACGGTGAATACGACGGTTAGCAGCAAGTGCAAGACCCATTGCATGCTCTGCGATTGCCTCAGGGGAGTAAGCAGGTACGCGCGTAACCGTAATGCCAAGGTCTTTAGCAGCATTAACGTCAACAGCATCAAAGCCAGCGCAGCGCATAAGCAGAAGCTTAACGTCAAAGCCAGCAAGAATCTCAAGGGTCAGAATTGAGGCGTCAGCGTTAACAAAAGCGCAGACAGCGTCATAACCCTTGGCAAAGCCTGCGGTCATAGGCGTAAGGTTTGACTCGATGTAGTCGATTGAGATGTCTGGATACTTTGGAAGCTCAAGGTTGAAAGAATCCTTGTCGTAACTTTGAGCACCATAAAACAGGATTTTCATAACTGCCTCCTTGCCAAAACTAACGTTTGGCTTATGTTGTTATGTTCTGCGCTTATTGTACCCCTTGGATAACAATTATTCGCCGCATAACAGGAGTTTTAAGAAATATTTATGAGGTTTGAAAAAAGGGAGAATACGGTAAAATGATAGGGCATTGTAAGGTCCTATGATAGGACGTTGTAAGGTCCTGACACGGCAACCTTGGTGAGCCCTTGCCCCTCTCCTGGGGAATTATGATCGGGCATCAATCTGTCAGGTAGAAACCCAGGAGGAACTTTGAAAGAATATCTTTCAAGTGCGGCTGATGTTATCAGTGCGCAAAAAACTGATGCTGAAGTTGGTCTGTCTGATGCAGAAGCAGCTTCGCGTCTTGAGGCTCATGGTCTCAATAAGCTTAAAGAGGCTCCAAAAGAATCAATTATTAAAAGATTCTTTGCGCAGATGGCAGATCCTATGGTCATCATGCTTCTTGTTGCTGCTGCTATTTCTGCTGCTGAGGGTATTTATACCGGAGAAGGCGGAGTTGCAGACGTTGTAATTATTCTGTTTGTTGTTGTTATTAATTCTGTTCTTGGTGTTGTCCAGGAAGGCAAAGCCGAGGAAGCCCTTGCTGCTCTGCAAGAGATGAGTGCAGCTCAGAGCAAGGTCATCAGGGACGGCCGCCTTGAGACGGTCGCCTCAACTGAGCTTGTTGTGGGCGATATCATCCTGCTTGAGGCAGGTGACTCCGTCCCAGCTGACTGCCGCATTCTTGAAAGCGCTTCCATGAAGGTAGAGGAGTCTGCGCTTACAGGTGAATCAGTTCCTGTCGAGAAACACGCGGAGACCCTCAGTCTTGCTGAAGGCACAGATGATATTCCTTTGGGTGACCGAAAGAATATGTGCTACTCCGGATCTATTGTGGTCTATGGACGCGGTCGTGCAGTTGTTGTTGCAACAGGCATGGACACTGAGATGGGCAAGATTGCAGACGCAATCTCTCAGGCAGAAGAAGGACAGACTCCACTTCAAATTGCCCTTGATAAGCTTTCCCACACACTTACTATTCTTGTTGTTGTCATCTCACTGCTTGTTTTTGCAACAGGCTTTATTAAGCACGGTGCTGAGATGCTTGGCAACTTTGACCTTATCCTCAGCACGTTTATGGTTGCAGTTTCTCTTGCAGTAGCTGCAATTCCAGAGGGTCTTGTTGCCGTTGTTACCATCGTTCTTTCTATGGGTGTTACCAGAATGAGCGAGCGTCACGCTATTGTTCGTCGACTTACCGCAGTTGAGACCCTTGGTTGTACTCAGGTAATTTGTTCCGATAAGACCGGTACTCTGACTCAGAACAAGATGACTGTTGTCCGTCATGAGACAGAAAACCTTGACGCACATGTACGTACCATGGCACTGTGCTGTGATGCTACCTGGGACGATGCAGAACAGGTAGCAAAGGGTGAGCCTACTGAGGCTGCTCTTGTTGCAGACGCTGCAAAACTTGGATACACCACAAGTGACCTTGCTTCTTCTCGCCCTCGCATCGGCGAGGCGCCATTTGACTCTGTTCGTAAGATGATGTCTGTTGTGGTGCGCACCCGGTCTGGCAAGGTTGTACAGCACACTAAGGGCGCGCCTGACGAGGTACTTGCTCGCTGCACCAAGATTATGACAAGTGATGGCGTTATTGACCTCACCGATGAGGCTCGCTCTGAAATTTTGGCTCAGAACAAGTCCATGGCTGACCAGGCTCTTCGCGTTATGGCATCTGCTCGTCGCGATTGGGGAACAGAAGCTCCTCAGAGCTATGACCCAGCCAACCTTGAGTATGACATGGTCTTTGTTGGACTCTCTGGCATGATTGACCCAGTTCGTCCTGAGGTTAAGGGTGCTGTTGCAGAGGCTCATGAAGCTGGTATGCGCACCGTTATGATTACAGGTGACCATATTGATACAGCCGTTGCTATTGCGGTTGAGCTGGGCATTATTACCGATCGCTCTCAGGCAATTACCGGCGCACAGCTTGATAAGATTTCTGATGAAGAATTTGATCAGCGCATTGAGACAATTGGCGTTTATGCACGTGTTCAGCCTGAGCATAAGGTTCGTATTGTTGATACGTGGCGCAAAAAGGGCATGGTTACGGCCATGACGGGCGACGGCGTTAACGATGCTCCTTCCATCAAACGCGCTGATATTGGTATTGGTATGGGCATCACTGGTACCGATGTTACTAAGGGCGTTGCAGATATGGTTTTGGCAGACGATAACTTTGCCACTATCATTAGCGCGTGCGAAGAGGGAAGACGCATCTACGACAACATTCGTAAGTGCATCCAGTTCCTTTTGAGCTCCAATCTTGCAGAGGTTATTTCCGTCTTTATTGCATCCCTGGTTGGCTTTACTATTCTTCAGCCTACCCACCTTCTGTGGATTAACCTGATTACTGACTCTCTGCCTGCGCTTGCTATGGCTACCGAGAAGGCTGAACCAGGCATTATGAAGCGCAAGCCACGTAATCCCAAGGACGGAATCTTTGCGGGCGGCGTTGGCTTTGACTGCCTTGTTCAAGGCTCTATCATTGCTCTTCTCACCCTTGCCAGCTATTTTATTGGTCACTACTTTGAGTATGGAACCTTTGATATCTCACAGGTTATTACTAACCCAGAGGCTGGCGTTGAGGGTATGACCATGGCATTCTTGACGCTTTCTATGGTTGAGATGTTCCACTCCTTCAACATGCGTTCTCTACGTGGTTCCATCTTCAAGCTAACCAGCCAAAACATTTGGCTGTGGGGTTCCTTTGTTATGTCTTTGATTCTTACCTTTGTGGTAATTGAGACACCACTTTCTCAGGCGTTTGGCTTTGCTGAGATTGGTTTTGAAGAGTACGCCATGGCAATGCTTTTAGCTGCATCTATTATTCCTTTGATGGAGCTCTATAAGGCTGTTATGCGTTCTGTGCAGAAGAACAAAGCATAAGGTAGGGAGCACTCTTGTCCGCTAAGCGTACAAAAAGTTCCAAGAAACTAGGAGCCGGCAGGACTCAAGGGTCACTGCCGGCCCTTTCTTCATTGCTGGATGTTCCAGCGTTTGAACAGCTGACTCCATCGTCGGCCCAGACGCAGGCTTATGCAGACGTCGTATCTGAGCTTGAAGCCCAAGGGGTTTCTCGCCAGACGATGACCATGGCCTGCGTGGTCCGCTTGGATAGGGGATTTCCTGCGGTTGTTTCGGAGCAGGGAGTGTTTCGCGCCGAGTTTGCTGCGCGCGTGACTAAGGGCCAGAACTCCACGGTGGCCGTGGGAGACTGGGTATGCGCGCGCATTCCAGACTCGCACGATATGGGTATCATCGAGGCAGTTTTGCCGCGAGAGACCGATATTGCTCGCTGGAAGGGCGGAGCTCGTGGTCAAAAGCAGACTCTGGCCGCAAACGTTGATCTGGTTCTTGTGGTACAAGCCTTGGACGGCGAAGCTGTCTCGGTAGATCGTATTGTGCGCTCGGCGGTTATCTCTAAAGACTGCGGCGCTGCCTGTGCCGTGGTGCTCACTAAGTCAGATGTAGCGGGTCCGGAGCTTTTGGCTCAAGAGATTTCTTCCATCACCGCAGCTCTTGGCTCTACGGTAAAGATTGTTGCAACAGCTTCAAAGCTTGAGGGCGAGAAAACCGATGCACTTAGAGATCTTGCTCAGACTGCCCAAAAGCTTGGAGCTGCGTGGGGAATTGATGCTGTTCGCAGCTTTGTTCCTTACGGTTCCGTGGCCATTGTGCTTGGCGAATCGGGTGCTGGTAAATCAACGCTTCTGAATGCGCTTTTGGGACATGAGGCACTTGAAACGGGAGAAGTCCGCGAATCTGATAAGGCGGGACGTCATACAACGGTTGCTCGCCGTATGGTAGCGCTTCCCGAAGCTGGTGTTATTGTGGATGAGCCTGGCCTCAGAAGCCTGCCTATTGTGGGCCATGAGAGGGGTTTGCAGAAGATATTCCCGCATATCTCTGAAGCTGCTCAGACCTGTAAGTTTAGGGATTGCACCCATACTCACGAGCCAGGATGTAGCGTTCAGGATGCTCTGCATGAGGGCAAGATTACAGAACCGCAGCTAAAAGCATATTTGTCTTTGGCAAAAGAAATGCGAGAAAGCCAACAATCGCTTGACCCTGATGTTGTGCTTTAAGCTTTAACAGCGTAAATCCTCTAAGCACCCTGGCTTGTCTAGGGTGTTTTTCGCTAAACTAGCAGGAAATATGCTATATTGAGACTAACGAGGGTTGGTCCCGCCCAGTAATGGGGAGGGTCAGCCCTCGTTTTATATGTCAATGAAATCACTCAGAAAATCAATCATTACAATTTCTGAAAAATGTAGCAGCTATGATTTTCTAAAAATTTTTATATCTCAAATTAGATAAAAATTTAAATTACCTATTTTTTATGTCACTGCAGCAGCCAGCGAACTAATTTCTTTGCGTCAGATTTGCGTCAGCTATCGGACAGATTTGTGCAGGTAAATCTTTTGTTTTTGCATTTTCACTCTCACGTCAAGCGCACAATCTATGTATCGCAAATGGAGGGAGGACAAACAGTGACTAAGAAAACAAGAATTTTAATTTCTGTGTTAAGCGCACTTTTGGCCAGTTTTTGTTTCTTTGCATACGTGCAAAGTGTTCGCGCTGAAGCGGAAAAATCGCGAGCGGAGGCAATGCAAAAATATGGCGGTGAGCTTACTTCAATTTTGGTGGCCACTAAACAAATAGAACCTGGAGAAACTCTTTCATCTTCTAATACCCAGATAAAAAGCTGGATTTCTGATTTGATTCCCGAAGGCGCAATTACTAATCCAGAAAGTGTTATGGGTCGTACGGTTTCATCTGTTATTGGAGTTGGAATGCCTGTTGTCTCTCTTCATCTACGATCAGTTGCCTCTCAAATTTCTATTCCAGAAAATCTTGTTGGTCTCACTATTTCCCATGGCGAGAAGTACGGACTAGCTGAGAGGCTTAGTGCTGGCACAAAGCTTGCAGCGTATGAGGTCACTGATTCTCTTATTACTTGTATTGCTTCGGATATTGCAGTGTTGTCAGATGACACCGAAGGCAGTCTTTACACTTCTTCTTCCGTAACGCTTGGATTGACTCCTGAACAAGTTCCTGCTGTGCTTTCTGCATATGCTCGAGGAACACTTCGATTTACTCTTCCTGGGTCAAAGATTAACGCTCAGGACTTAGTAAATAACAACTCTTTCGTTGAACAAGAAAACTCAAAGGATCTTTCTGACAAGACAGGTCAAGCAAGCTCATCTGATGTAAGTGAAGCAGTACAGCCAGAGAACAGTGCTTCTTCAATAACCGATCAAAACAGCAACAGTGCGTCACAAGCAGATCCGTCTACTAACCCGGGAGGTGAAGCGTGATGTTAGAAAAGTGGATCTCATACGTAGGTCTTGATGCACGCGTTGAGATTGGCGCCATTCTTACTTACTTGGGAATTAACAATAGGTGTGAATTTGCCGATTCAGCGGCATCTCTTAGATCAATTGTCGCCCGTTCAACTCCTCAAGATTATTCAGTCTTAATTGGTAATACCGGTTCCGATGTTTCGGATATAAATCTAGCGGCTGCAATTGTTAAAGACGGAAATGCTCGTTGTGTAGTGCTTGTAAGGTCTGGTGCTTCTGGATCACTTCGTTCAAGAGCAGCTAAAGCAGGAGTTGATTTAGTTATTGACCCTATGGAATTAGGAGATCTGGTAAAGGTTGGAAGGGGATATCAATCATATGGGACTGACAGGCTTTCTCAGCCTTTACCAGAAGCTTCAGATTATGTCGCCAGCATACAAGAGCTGAATACCTATCTACAATCCTTTATTCCTCTTGATAAGACTTTAAAAGCTCCAATCCTTACGTTCACTTCAGGAAGAGGAGGCGTGGGAAAGACTACGCTTGTTTCCTCAATGGCGCTACTTGCTTCTTCTTGGGGTTTAAAAGTTGCATTGGTTGATCTTGACCTGTCTTATGGAAACGCGTTTGAGAAACTTGGAATTAGGCAGCCAAAAGACTTCTCTGATCTTGTTGCTGATGTACCTTCAGAAAAAGAGAGCCTTCTAGAAAAAGCAACCTGTGTCCATAAAAATCTGTATCTTTTTGGCCCTTGTGTAAAACCTGAAATGGCAGAGCTTCTCTTTCCTTGCGTGAGTCATTTTCTCCAAGCTGTTTCCGGTTTGGTTGATTTGGTGCTCGTAGACACTACGACGGCATCAACAGATTGCTATGCTCAGGCAGCACAATGCGCAGATAGGCTGGTTATTGTTTCTGAGAACCCTCTTACGTGCATTAACTCTTTGGCAAAAGTAAGTGGACTTGCAGTGCGTCTTGGAGTGGCAAGAACTCGCATTATTCGACTTGAAAACAAAGCAAATCCAAAGGTTAAACAGGACTTTTCTGTTGGAAAGGCAGAGATTGGTCTTGAAGCAGCAAAGATGTTTAGGATTTTTGAAGGCGGACCAGGGTTTCAGGAGCTTATCCAGCAAGGAAAGCTTTCTGTGCTGTTACAAGAGGAAACTTCATTTGCACAGTCGGTTTCTTTTGTCCTTGCGCATTTCCTTAACGAGCTGGGTATTCTTCCACAGCTGCGAGAGGCTCAAATTGCCCTGCAAGTAGCTCCTGAGAAAAAGCCATTTAGCTTATTCAATAGGAGGAAGGAGGTGGGTTAATGCTTGTCTTTGAACGCGTTGCTAAGCAAATTGAGGCTCAAGATGAGAATGACTCACTACTCCAAAAAGAAGTATTTCAGAAGGCTAGAAAAAAGTTAAAAGAAAAACTTGTTTCTCGATTAGGACTTTCTACGGTTTCTTCTCTTATAACAGGCAGTGATATCGATCGTGTAAGAGACGAACTAAGAGTTACCTGTGAAGCAATTGTTAATGAAGAGAAGGACGAGCTTTTTAGTTCAGTTGACTATGAAGAAACAATCGAACAGGTAATCAATGAAGTATGTGGTCTTGGTCCAATTCAGCCGCTACTGAACGATAAAGATGTTACGGAAATCATGATTAATGGCTGCAACAATTTGTTTTACGAGAAAAACGGCGAGCTATTTGAATCAAAAACAGTCTTTGACTCTGAAGAGCAGATTTTGATCGTTATGGATCGTATCTTATCTCCATTAGGAAGAAGGCTGGATAGGGTAAGTCCTATTGTTGACGCACGACTTGAGAATGGAGACCGTGTCAATGCAGTTGCAAGTCCTGTTGCAGTGAACGGCACTTCAGTAACTATCCGAAGATTCACTGGAAAAATTACTTCTTTGGACCGGTTAGTGGAAATGAAATCGCTGCCTCAATGGCTTGCAAGATTTTTGTCTTGGGCTGTGAAGTGCAGACAGGGAATCGCGGTTGTTGGAGGAACGGGATCAGGCAAGACTACGCTTTTAAATGCACTTTCATGTGAAATTTCAAAGTCAGAAAGAATTGTCACTATTGAGGACTCAGCGGAGCTTAAGTTTGATTCACATCCAAACGTTGTCAGGCTAGAGGCTCGTCCTGCTTCGATAGAAGGAACAGGAGAAATAACCATTAGATCATTGGTGAGAAATGCGCTTCGAATGAGGCCAGACCGCATTGTAGTAGGAGAGGTAAGAGGTGAAGAGTGCATTGATATGTTGCAGGCTATGAATACAGGTCACGATGGTTCTTTGACTACGCTGCATGCTGGAACTGCTCAAGAGGCAATATTACGCTTGGTGTTAATGGCTCGTTTTGGCATGGACTTACCTGCAGAAATCATAGAAAAGCAGATTGCCACTGCACTTGATTTGATAGTTATGTCCCAAAGATTTCCTGATGGAAAACGATATGTGACCAGCGTTTCAGAAATCTCCTTGTCTTCGACAGGATCAATTGAAGTGCAAGAGGTGGTGTCGTTTGACGTGCAGAAAAGAAGTTGGCTTTTTATAAAAAGTCCTTCTTTTATTAATCGCGCAATACAAGAAGGAATACTCAATAAAAAGGAGGTTACTTCATGGATGTCTTTACTTCCTCAATCACAGGAGGTGTTTTTGGAGTAATTATTTATTTTCTTGTATGCAACGGTGAGGAAAAAACTGTTTCTCAAATAAATGCACGAGTAACAGGTTATGTAGTTCAGTTTTTTCAATTTGCACGCAATAGTATTTTTGTGCAGTACCTGCTCAAATGGGAGCCTTTTTCTTATGTATCAATACAGCTACGTAATCGCTTGCTTTACAAATATGGAATTACCTTAGTCAGTGATGCCTTCGTACTGTTTTTTATTAGTGATATAGCTGCATCAATTCTGTTTGGCATTTTATTTGAGTCTGTAATAGGTCTGTTTTGCGGTCTTCTCTTGTTATTTCTCGTTCCTTATTTTCTATATGAACATGCCAAGCATCAATCTGCTTTAGAAATCGCCCATATGATGCCTTCGATTTTTAGAACAATCGCCGTTGCTCTTGGATCAGGTCTCACACTCTCTCAATCTATTGAATATGTCAGTAAACACACAGAAGGTGTCGTATCAGAAAATTTTTATATTGCTGACATGCAAATCAAGTGCGGTTTTCCTATCGAAGAAGCTATTGAGGACTTGGCAGAAAGGTTGGATGCTCCAGGTGTTAATTTGCTGGCTAGCGCCTTAGTAATTTCACATAGAACAGGGTCTCCGCTTAAGAGTCTTTTACAGAAAACTGCCGAGTTAGTTGAATTACAAGAGAAGAATCAAAGGCTCATAGCAACAAAGACTGCTCAAGTTAGATTATCTGCTCGAATTGTATGTCTTCTCCCAGTTGTTTTATTGATTGTCTTGTCGCTTCTATCGCCGGACTTTCAAAAGGGTTTATTTACGTCATCGGGCGTTATATGCACATCAATTGCAATGGTCATGGATTGCGTTGCTCTTTTGATTATTCGAAGCATTATGAAAGGAGTAATGAAGTGATGGATTTACTATGCTCCGTATTATTTGCAACATGCATAGCTACTCTCGCCCTAGTTGTGCCCGTCAATTTAAATCATTTTGAAGTTCATAGCTATTATCAGCAAATTATGAGGGGCATAAAAAGTCACAAGAGAATGAGCCTCCGGGCAAAGTCTGAGTTTACAAGAAAATCATGCCTACGTGAGATGCCAGAAATGATTGACATTTTGATTCTTGGGCTGTCATCAGGGCTATCTTTTGATTCAGCGCTTGATCTGTATTGTTTGCGAGAATCTGGAGAATTATCGAGAGAGCTTTCAAATGCTCATATGACTTGGAAGCTTGGTGCTACTACTCGCGAAGAAGCACTCAATCAGATGGCGGCAAAAGTAGGAGTTCCATCGCTTAAAAGCTTTGCGACTGTTGTGAATGAAGCGCTTACTTTTGGAACTCCTCTTGCAGAAATATTAGATAGACAAGCTTCAGTTCTTCGCGATGAGCAGCGTTCGCTGTTAGAAACGGAAATTGAAAAGATCCCAATTAAAATGCTCATCCCTCTAGGAACGCTGATTGTTCCAGCAATGTTACTTGCAATTTTAGGTCCCTTGCTTGGACCTGCATTTTCTTCTTAAGAGAAAGGAAAGCCGATGATGTTCTTCTATCAATTTTTTAGGTATCTACAAGGCTTAAAAGAGGATGAATCTGGACAGGGAACTACAGAGTATGCAATTTTAGTTGGCGTACTTGTAGTGATTGCGATTGTCGCAATCATTGCTTTTAAAGGTAAAATTTCTGAGCTTTGGGAAGCAATTACATCGGGAATTAATTCTCTATGAGCAGAAAGAGCACTGCTGCTTATTCTGTGTTCATTATTGTCACTGTATGTTTGCTATTTGCTGCACTTCTCGTATTACCAAGAAAACAGGACCATTCATCAAATACGAGCTCAGACTATGTGCAGACTCATGAAAATAGAGACGACAAAAAAGCCAATGAACAGCCAATCTCATATGCAGCAGCAGAAGATTTGTTTAAACAGAATTCCGTGCAAAGAGATAGTAAAGAAACTATTCAAAACGAAGCCCAGAGTATTTTAGAGGGCTATCAGCAAAGAGCTGATTGTGTGCTTGTTTATTCCGGATATTTAGACATAGCCGGCAATGTATGGGGCTGTTTAGTTAATGGTGGAAATTGGTCAGAACTTGTGACTGTTTCTGATCAAGGAGAGATAAGGAGGGTCTCAACATGTCACATATCCACTCAAGATGCGAAGAATCTATTAGAGCAATCAAACTAGGTGTTAAGAATACACAAGGACAAGCAACGCTTGAATATGCTCTAGTTTTATTTTCGTGCTTAATTGTCATTACGTCTCTTGGTGTGATATATCACTTTGTGCAAAATGGAGCAGTTGTTCAACTGGCTACTCAAGCTGCTTCACATACTATGCATGACTCTCTTTTAGATTTAGCCAAAGATGTTCTCTCGTTTTAAACAGAATGCTGGTCAAGCGTCAGTAGAAGCAGCACTTTTATTTCCCGTTATTCTGATGATTATTGCATTGCTTGTAGAACCTGTTTGCATTCTCTATACAAAGACAGTTATGGATGGAGCCTGTGCAGAAGGATTAAGAGTAGCAACAACGTCTTCTGACACTGAGTTAATAGAGTCCTATATCAAACGCAGACTTAAGGCTATACCAGAGATACCTCTATTTCATAAGGGTGGAGATGAGGACTGGAATATCTCTATTGATAAAAAAGAAAACGATGTCTTGATTGAAATTACGGGTCATGTGGCAGCGATGCCGCCAATAGGCTGGTGTTTATTCCTTGCAGGTCAGACGGATAACCAAGGGATTGTCTTGCATTCAAGTTTATCTGCTAGTACGTATCCAGATTGGATTGAGGGTTCTTATGCGGATTGGATTGCCTTTTGGAAAGGATAAACATAAGAGAATAAAGCTTGGACTTTCCATGTTTATAGACGATAAAGGCGGTATTACGTCAATCGCTTTTGCAAGTGCGCTTTTAGTATGTCTAGCGCTTGTATTCGCACTGGTATCGGTCGCTTGGGTTTCATCGAGAGCATACAAAACTCAGTCAATAGCAGATGCGGCTTCTATGGCAGGAGAAAATGTCGTAGCTAAATACACAACTATTACGCAGGTAATTGATGCAAGCATTTTGAGTCTTGGGTTATCAGGATTGTTATGTGTTGGGGCCGGATTGGTTGCTTCATGTGTTCCAGGTTTAGCTTCAGCGGGTTCTAAATTGTGTGATGCAGGTTTTAAGACACTTGAAGCGCGTAAAAAATTTGCTACTTCAGCTTGTGAAGGCTTAGAGGAAACTGAAAAAATGCTTCCAGTTTTTGCAGCAATGGCGGCGAGCTCTTGTATACAAAAGAACTCTACTGATGCGGGTAACTTCGTGGGATCAGCTCTTTTATTTCCCGCTCAGTCACAATCTGATTTTGGACATTTAAATAGCGACGTTTCGTCAGATGAATTAA
This sequence comes from uncultured Atopobium sp., assembly GCA_963518165.1. Lineage (GTDB taxonomy): Bacteria > Actinomycetota > Coriobacteriia > Coriobacteriales > Atopobiaceae > Lancefieldella. Next base: position 10,222 of record CAUQHX010000002.1, on the reverse strand, counting down.
AAGAACAGAGCGAGCTATTACAGCAGATAGCAAAAAAGATTGAAGAGTTACAAAGTAAAGCAGAGACATCTAAAAAGAGGGCGTGGGAGGCAGACTGCGGTGGAGGTCCGTATTCTATGCGTGAAAGAGCAGAGCATCTCGCTGGTCTTTCTGGGGATATAAATCCATCTATCCCGTCGCCAACTTCTTGGACGTTCGGTATCGCTTTAAAGCGAGCTAGAGCATATTACAGAGCTCGATATGATCAAGAAATTGTCAATGGAAGTACTGCAGAAGAATTACGTGATTCTGCTATACGAAAAGCGTTTTACAACTTTGCGTTTACGGAACTTTCTAAAGGATTTTATAAAGAAACAGCTGATGGTGAGGTTGAAATGAATTTGCCTCGATTACCACATAATTTAGAAGAGACAAAGAAAACAGACCTGTATCTAAAGCCTATTTGGCCTTGCACCTATGAAAATGGCGAGAAAACCATTCATGCTCATAGGTCTTGTCCAGGAGCAACAGGAGAAAACGCGGGATTTGCATCGCTACAAGATTTAGATTCTGGAGCGGTTCATGAGTGTCAACATTGTCATTTTACGAGCAGCGATGTGGGAAGAGTGGCTTCTGCTTCGACAAATATTGATAACGGGTTTGAGTATTACTGGAAAATCGTAGTCGAAGAGTCTGAAGTTTATGAATCATCACGTCAGCAAATAAAAGATTTGCGAAAAAAGTTGTCTGAAGCTGCAGATAAATCAACTGGAATATTTCAAAAAGCACTTGATGCCCTAAAGGTTGCTAGGCCCAGATTATGTCCTCCAGGAGCTTGGGGATGTATTTCATTTGTGAGAAGAGGAGGTTCATCTCCAGAATTTCAAGGAAGTTTAGGAACACTTGAGCAGTCAGTTTTTCTCCCAGAAGGATATGCAATATCCGGAGCAACGCTTGCTCCAGACAGCTCTTCTACAAACAACGTTCTTTCAAGCTTTTTTGATCAGGTTGAAAGGAGGGGAGGGTTTATTGGACAGACCATAGATAAGGTAATGAGCTTGTGGGAATCTCTTTTAATCTCATATGGGGATGGTGTAACTTCTTGGTCTTCTAAGCTGTCGGAATTTCTTGATAACGTTGACGGAATAACAGGTGGAAGTGTCGGCTCCAAATTACAGAGTGCTTTGAAACAAATAGTTATTGACGCTGGATTAGAGCCAAGTGATTTAAGACAAATGAAGCCTGTTCTTGTTAATACAGAAAGTGTTTTGAAACAAGCTGGCTTTGAGAAAGAATCAACGATTCGTGAACTAGTTCAGAAAATACCTAATACATCAGATCCAATCGCTTTAGCTCGTTCTCTTGGCGCATTTTCTCTGCAATATTTACCTGACAAAATCACAATTGCAAAGTTGACCATTCCTGTCATTGATATTGAGATTCCTTTAGAAATTGATGTTAAGAAAGTTTTTGGTGGCATATGAGAAAAATGAAATTTCTTTGTTGCCAAAAAGGGCAAATGTTTGTTGAGACTGCATTGGTACTTCCGGTTGTATTAGTGGTTGCTTTAATTGCGATCAATTTGTTTAAGTTTGCAGATATGTGCTCAAAGTTTGATCGTGTTGCGGCAGATCAAATCATTGCTCATGGAATTTCTTCTAGTCGTTCTACAGATGGAGGAGCACTAGAAAACTTAACTCAGAAAATAAAAGCTGCTCTTAAATGTGATGACAGTTGCGACATTGTTGTCTCAATGGAGGGAGAAAGGGAGGAGATTGGGAATATGGTTTCTGTTTTTCCTAAATATCAAGTAACACTAAAGTACAGACCTTGGCCGCATACTGTGCGTCTTCCCTTAGTGTCACTGGAGTCTCCTCTATACCTCACCCATACAACTTCAATTGTTGTTAGTCCCTATAAGTCGGGAGTTGTGATTTGAAAATGAATGTACAGGTTTCGATAGAAGAAGTCCCTAATTCAGAGCAAATTTTTGAATTGTTACAAGGAGGCTTCGAAAAGTTTGTCGGTCTTTTGGGTACCGAGATAACGGCTCCTCCAGTCTTACTTCTAAGGTGCTCTTCAGTTCATACTTTTGGAATGACGTATCCGATTGATATCGCATTTGTAGACGATCACGGAGAAATTTTAAAAGTTCGGAGACGAGTACATCCTAAACAAATTCATAGCTGCGCGGGTGCTTATTGCACATTTGAAAGACCATCAGTTGATGATTTCCCATGGTTTGAGGTTGGTCAAAAAGTGCTCATTCAAGAAATAAGTACTGAAGAAAGTAACGTTGAAAGAAGGAGTCGCTATGGCTATAGAAAACTACTCCGTAAAAATCTGCCCCAGATGCGGAGAAAAGCTGTTTCAGGACATGAGAATTTGTTACGGGTGCCTTCTAGACTTCAGCGGTCCAAGCTCGCTTGTATGCAATCTCGAAGTATCAAGAAATAAAAGAATTGCCAACCTTCCCTTTATAGAAACTGACGAGTATTTGCTTTCCGAAGAAGTAGGAGAGGAATGGGATAAAGGCCTGCCACCTGCTTTGTTTGAACTAGATAACTCATATTCACCAGCAGATTAAACAGTACGTGGTATCCTTTAAGAAGAGTTGCGAAAGTAACATAAAGGAGTTTCCATGTATAAAGTCTCGCTTCGCTCTTCTAAAATGAGCCAGTTTGTAAAGATTGCGCTTTGCGTAATGCTTTTGGCTGTTGCGTTTTTAATTATGCCTGCAAAAGCATTTGCACGCGACCTTTCAATAGATACGGTAAATATTGATGCGACGGTTCAAAAAGACGGAACGTTGCATGTCGTAGAAACTCGTACATTCTATTTCAATGGTAGTTTTCATGGTGTCTATTGGAATCTTCCAGTTGGAAAGAATAAATACAATGGACAGAACGTTGAAATAAACATTACTTCAGTTAAGGTTCAGGATAGGCAAGGAACGCGTCAGATTTATAGTAAAGACTCTAGTGGAAATAATTCCAGCTCAGATGAGTATTATGTTCCAACTCAATCAAACAACATGTTGAACTTAAAGATTTATTCAGCGCATGATGATGAGTCAGCACATATCACTATCGAGTATGACATTACTAATGTTGTAACAAACTGGTCGGATACTGCTGAGCTGTACTGGAAGTTTGTATCTGATGGCTGGGATTCCGAGTCTCGAAATGTCACTGCTACTATTCATCTTCCAGTCCCATCAGGACAGTCTATTGTTGCTGGTGATACTGTTCGTGCCTGGGGACATGGTCCACTGGACGCAAATGTAGAAATTACCAATAATGCAGTCGTTTACAAAGTTCCTGGCGTAGGAACTGATGAGTTTGCGGAAGCTCGCATTACATTCCCAACCGATTGGGTTTCTGGGCTAGCTCCTATTCAGCAGAACAAACTGAGCAGTATTTTGTCTGAGGAACAGGCATGGGCGGATGAAGCAAATCACAAACGTGAGATTGCAAAAACTCAGGTAGCTCTTATTCTTTATGCGCCATTAGTACTTGCAGCTATCACCGTTGTAGCAGCAATCTTGCTGCGTATTAAATACAAAAAGGTTATGACCCCTCAGTTTAATGACCTTTACTACAGAGATGTTCCATCTGATGATCACCCGGCAGTTCTTTCTATGCTTTATAACGGTGAGCTAATCAAGGGAGACGCTCTGACAGCAACCCTTATGCACCTTTCTGATTCAAAGTACATTAGCTTGAATAAGACGGTTAGTACAAACTTCCTTGGTATGGAGAAGTCTGATTATTGTCTTACAAAGGTTCAAGACCTTTCAGAAAGTCAGAAGCCTTTCTACCCTGGCAGTTCACTGTCAAATAAGATTGATATCATGGCAATGAGGCTAATCTTTGATAAGGCCGGAGAATCTGGAGCGGTAAACACCACTGTTACCATGAAACAAATTGGAAAGTATGCTTCATCACATCCGGAAGATTTTAATAAGGCATATGAGTCTTGGGAGAGCCCTATCAAGCTTAGCTATGCTGCTAAGTATGGAACAAATAAGATTCCATTCCACGGTAAGGGAATTCTTGGTGCTCTGATTGCTGTTGATGTTCTTGTTGCAGCTGCTGCATTCTTTATGGGCGTTATGGCTGATGTTTCATTTGCCAATCTACTACTACATCTGTTTATTCTCGTCATTGCCGGTCTTGTTGCACTTGTAAACATTGGCTCGTTTGATTTGATGAACAGAGAGGGTGTTGAGACGCTTGCTAAGACTCGTGCGCTAAGAAAGTGGCTTACTGAGTTCACTAACCTGCACGAAGCAATTCCAACCGATGTCATTCTCTGGAATAGGCTTCTGGTTATGGCAGTTGCGCTTGGTGTTGCGGATAAGGTTATCGAGCAGCTGAAAGTTGCAATGCCAGAGATGCTCAAAGATCCTCAGTTTATGCCTGTTTATAGCTGGTATTACTATGGAAATGGCATGCGAACCAATGCAATTGAGAGTGTAACCAAGAGCGTTACAGCAGCTCATTCTGTCTCTACTGCGGCACTTGCTTCTTCAAACTCAAGCTCTGGCGGTGGTTTTGGTGGTGGCTTCTCCGGAGGCGGCGGCGGCGGCTTCGGCGGCGGAGGCGGCGGTGGCGGTTTCTAATGCCGTAAACGCTTCAGTTAACACCACAAGAAGCTATGTTTGAAGGTTTCAATTCTCCCCATGAACTTGTCGGGGAGAATTTCTTTTTTAAGAAAATATGCGATTTTGGCATATTTGCGTTGATAGTTTTACGCTGCACTTATGGAGCAGATATCTAACAGATTAGTGGGCCAGTGCCTTCGCGATTTGCGAAAGAAGCAACGTCTTACCCAAGAGGCGGTTGCTGAGCATCTTGCTGGAGATCAAGCATTTGTATCAAAGGTTGAATCAGGCGAGCGTGGCGTTAAGCTCGGAGAAGTTTTTTCTTTTGCCGAAGCTTTAGGTATTGATGCTTCCGAGCTTATCGAAGCTTTGCGTTCGTATCGATAGTTTTTGTTCAATTTTTAATACAAAAATCCTGTGAAAGATGCGCTTGTAAAAAGAGGTGCTTCTTAAAAAAGTGCTTCTTAAAAGAGGTGCATCTTTTACTGTTTGCCGCATCAACATCAATAGATAAAAGAAAACGGCCCAGAGATTTCTCTCTGAGCCGATTCAAGTCGTGGTGGCGGGGAAGGGAATCGAACCCCTGACACGGGGATTTTCAGTCCCCTGCTCTACCAACTGAGCTACCCAGCCATTGGTGCTTCGAAAAGCTTATTTACTATAACAGACTCAAGCGCTTCGTCAAGCGGGCAATTTATACAATCCAGAAATTTTTTCCGCCAGTGAGGTCAAATTCAACGGTCATGCCCTTTATTGCAAAAAATGCCTTAACTTGCTCTTTTGTTTTCTCAAGCTCTTGACCGTCGATTTTCTCGCGTTCGTCGGTTTTCTCGCCAGAGGGGAGCTCTATCCACAGAGACTGCTTGCCGCATGCATCGCGCAGGTGAACTTTGCTCAAAAGTCCCTGCTGAGCAAGCCTTTCATTAAGATGAATGAGGTCAAAAAAGTTGACGATTTTTGGCATGCTAACTCGTTTCTCTAAACGTTCGCTCTTAAGCATACACGTTTGCAAATTGGTACAATAGATGACTAGCTTGAACTAGGTCAGCGGTCGTTGCTGCCTCCACTGAATAAACTATTCGAGGGGAAATTATGGCCTTTACGAGAAAAGAATTCTTGTCCCTTTCTGCTTTAGGAGCTGCGGGTACCTTGGCCGCATGTACTCCGCAAGCAAGGACATCTGATGATACGAATCAGCCTGCTTCTAACGTGGACCTTGAAGAGTTCAAGTCACTCAAGCTGGACATGACCCAGTGGAGCTATGACGAGGATAACGACTGCTACTATCAGCTGGGCATTCAGTACTGCACTAAACCTGCAAGTAAGTCAGTAAACACTCTCTCGGTCTTTGTGCCTGGAAAGTATTTTTCGGGAACCAAGAAGGGCTCTACGTACGAGTGCGAAGTGAGCGAGAAGGCCGTTGTAGGCAGCTTTACCGCAAGTACCGCTCCAATCGTCATGCCTATTAACACAGCAACGCTCGCCCCTCAGAGTGCCCCTACAAGCTACTCATACGAAGGCCTTGCGCCGTACCTTGAGGCTGGTTGTGTGTACGTATACGCAGGTTTCCGCGGCAGAAGCGCGGGCTACGATTCAACCACAGGTTCGGACGAGCTTTACGCGGGCGGATCGCCTTGGCCGGCAGTAGACCTCAAGGCTGCTATCAGGTACTTGCGCTACAACAATGAGCTGCTTCCTTGTAATACATCAAAGATTTTTGTGTTTGGCTTTGCGGCCGGCGGCGGTCTCAGCGCGGTGCTAGGAACCTCGGGAGATTCTCCGCTGTACACGCCATACCTTAAGGCGGTTGGCGCTGCTACACATAGCGAGAAGGGCGAGCAGATCTCAGACTCTATTTACGGCAGCGCTTCGTGGTGTCCTGCGACATCGTACGACCTTGCAGACGCTGCATACGAATGGTCAGCTGGTCAGTATGCTGATGCAACAGACTCCCGTGCTGAAGGTGTTTGGACACAGCCTCTCTCACAAGATCTTGCTGGCGCATATGCTTCTTTTGTCAACAACATGGATCTTCTCGACAGCAATGACAGTAAGGTTGGTCTTGATGAGACTAACTCTGGCGTCTATACCGCTGGATCATATGCAGACCTTCTTCTCAACGAGCTTAAGACCTCTGCAAATAACTTTGTTAAGGACAACGCATTCCCGTACACCTCTACGCCTCAGCGTCTGGAAGAGCCTACGTTCCCAGGTGATCCAAATTTGGCAACAGTTCGTGGTACAGACAACGCAACTCCTGCTACACAGCAGGTTCAATCTACTATTTACGATACTGCTGAGCACTATTTTGGTGCTCTGAACTCTGAATCTATTTGGGTTGTATATAACCTTCGCCGTCAGAGCGTTGAACTTGAGAACTTGAGGGGTTTCTCGCGCGCTCTGAGAGGTGCTTCACTTCCAGTTGGAGCTTTTGATGCACCTGATAGAAGCACTCGTGCAAATCAGCTATTTGGCGTTGGTGAGCAAAGCACCTTGCATTTTGATGAGCAGACAGCTGACCTCATCAAAAAGAACCTTGATACGTATATGAAGCTTACTGATTGGAAGTCCAGCTACGCCAATGACTGGTCCTCTGATTTGAATAAGGCTGACACGCTGGAGAATGACATTCCAACTCGTGTTGATATGTTTAACCCTCTGTACTTTACCAGCGCATCTTATAAGGGTTATCAGACAGCATCGGTTGCTCCGTATTGGCGCATTAATGAGGGTGCCCAGAATACCGATACCTCAATCTGCACCTCGTTTAACCTAGGCTTGTCTTTAAAGCATTTCTCGGGCGTGAGCAATGTCGATTACACGATTGTTTGGGATAAGGGCCACGTTCTTGCCGAGAGAACAGGCAATGCAACTGCCAACCTGGTGTCTTGGATTGTCTCGAGCGCATCCGCTTAAAGGGGAGGACATAGCGTGTTTCAAACAAAGAATCGCCGACTGTATGGTGTTATTGTTATCGTTGTGCTTGCGGTAGGAGCAATATTTTTCTCTCTTTTTAGAGGTGCTGATAAGTCTCAGCCTCAGGCAAGCTCTCAATCGCAATCGCAACAGACGCAACAGACGCAGTCTCAGGGCTCGCAAAATAAGGGCTACATTGATTCCGTAGCAGCGGATGACCCCTATGCAAAAGGCATCCACCACGTTCGCATTGTGGTGAAGGATTACGGCACTATCGAGGCAACTCTTAACGCAAATGTTGCACCTATTACGGTCTCCAACTTCGCCCATCTTGCTGACTCAGGCTTCTATAACGGCCTTACGTTCCATCGCATTATTGACGGCTTCATGATTCAAGGTGGAGATCCTAAGGGTAATGGCTCGGGCGGATCCGAGAATAAAATTAAGGGCGAGTTCACCAAAAACGGTGTCGAGAATAACATCTCACATACACGTGGAACTATTTCTATGGCGCGCGCTCAAGATCCTAACTCGGCAAGCTCACAGTTCTTTATCATGCAGGCAGACAACTCAACTCTGAATGGAAACTATGCTGCATTTGGCACGGTAACAAGTGGAATGGATGTTGTTGATGCAATTTGTAAAGGTGTAAAACCCACCGATTCAAACGGAACAATTCCTGCTTCAGAGCAGCCAGTCATTGAGTCCATTACGATGATTGATTAGATTTCTTATATAAAATATTGTTATGTTATTGAATGACCTGCAATGCTTTATAAAATTGCAGGTCATTAGCGTATAACACGCTTCTCATGATATACTATCGTTATCCGAGAGGAGTGGTGTTATGCGAGCTGTTGGAGAGTTTTGCGTTCACCCGGGTCAGGGCGTATGTCTTGTTGAAAATGTAGTTTCGGAGCCTACTCCGGCCTACATTTTGTCTCCTATTGGACAAAAACACCCTGTTCAAATTGTATTTCCTCTTGGTCAAGAGTTCAGACTTCGTGATCTTATGACGCATGACGAGGCTATGAATCTTGTTGATACCTATCCTCAAATTGAGCTCATTACATTCCATATTCATAATGCGTCGCTTGAAGAATCACACTTCAGACACGCGATTAGAGAAGGCTCTTGCAAAGATTCCATTAGCATTGCCAAAACATTTAGAGCTCGCATTGATAACGCACGTTCGCTCAATAAGAAACCACCTGTTTCTCATGAGAGAATATTTAAGATGGCTAGTAATCGTGGCTTGTACGAGCTTATTACAGCGCTAAATTGTACCGTTGATGAGATTCAAAAGGTCTTTAGCTCACGCTATGGCGTAGAAATCGGAAAGGCATAGAGTACAATTAACCCATCCGTTCAAGAGATGGGAAATTATGACTTCAGAAACATCTGCAAATCGTGCTGTTGTTACTGTTTTGGGCAGCGATGCTCCAGGAATTGTTGCAGCAATTTCTACCACTTTGGCCGAGTCAAATGCCAACATCTTAGATATTGCTCAGACCATTTTGTCTGGTATTTTTACCATGACTATGCTGATCGAACTTCAGGATGCCGAGTCTTTCTTGAGTCTCAAAGAGCGTCTTGATACCGTCTCAGAAAAGCTTGGTGTACAGGTTAACATGCAGCGTGAAGAGGTCTTCACGTTTATGTATCGTCCTTAAAGAGGTAGTGTTTTGTCAGAGCTTTCAACAGAAGAACTCATTGCTCAGAAGCAGTCTTGGCTTAATCAAGACGTATCAAATCTGAAAGTAGATATTGTCTTTTCCGATATGGATGAAACATTTCTCCATACCGATAAATCTCTTGATGAGAATAACATGGCAATGCTGGATCGTTTGGCTGAGCTAGGTATACCTTTTGTGCCTTGTTCTGGACGCGCGTTTAACGTGCTTCCAAAAGAGGTTGTGAACCATCCTGCATCTAAGTATGTGGTGTCCTGCGATGGCGCCATTATTAGAGACCTTTCTACTCAGACGATACTTCACGAGTCTACCGTTACCAAGGAGCAGGCACTTGAGTCGTATCAAAAGCTTAAGGATTATCCCGTAACTTTTGATATTTTTGCTGATGGCGGTGTTTACCAAGAGCGCTCAAGGCATAATCTGATTACTCAGCTTGGTATTCCCGCTGATCATGCGGCGTTTATGCAGCGCTCACGTACACCCTTTGACCAAAGCGTTGAGGAGTTTATTGACAGCGTAACTACTATTGAGCGACTTGGTTCCTACTGGTCAGTTTCAGAAGGCGAGAAGTACCAGGCACTTGTAGCAGATGCTGTTGCCTCGGTAAAAGGACTCAGTGGCACGGCTTCCATGAGTATGGGAATGGAGATCTTGGCCGACGGCACCTCAAAGGGCGCCGCACTTCAATGGCTGTGTGACTACCTTGGTATCTCCACAGAGAACGCTGCTGCCTTTGGTGACTCGCTCAATGACGTTGCAATGCTTTCTGCAGCTGGAATGGGTACTGCGGTTGCCAATGCTCGTCGTGAGGATTTTGAGGCTGCAACCTATATCACTTTGACTAACGACGAGGCGGGTTTCTCGCGATTCCTAACGTGGGCACTGGGGGAGTAAGCACTTGGCGCTGAAGGGGTGGCGCTTTAGAGTTTTGCTCAAGACGTGACATATCGTGTAAAGAAAAAGCCGGCAGAGATATATCTGCCGGCTTTTGTTGTAACTAGTAGAAAGTACGAGGCGCTAGGTTAGT
>CAUQHX010000001.1:0-970980 GCA_963518165.1 uncultured Atopobium sp. | reverse complement strand
ATAATTAGGGTTATACCCTAAGAGCAAACCACCCGCTATGCGGGTGGTTATGATTGTGCGATGTTGTTGAAGCTGCAGATGTTCTAGCTTAATATCCCTGCTTAGAGGCCGGAATCTTAGCGTCAGCAATGGTATCCAAAAACGTTTGAGCATCGCGGCAAGCCATAAGCTCCTCAGGAAAATCAACCTCTTCAAGCAGCTTAATAACGGAGTGTGCATCAGCAATGCGGGTTGCAATATGAGCGTCTGAGCCAAAGGAAATTTTACATCCCAGTTCAGCGCAGGTTTCTGCGATTACACGACAACGCTCAATAGCAACTTCACGCTGGCCCTCATCGTGCGTAGCCTCATTCATCTCGATAAGCTTGCCGCGATCGCGGCACTCTCTGACAAGTGCGGGAACATCAAAATCTAAACCACTGCGGCCAAGGTGACCAAGAATTAAAACATGTGGATTATCCAGCGCATTTACGTACATCTGGGTAATCTGCTTCTGTGAGGCGCCAGCCGCCCACTGCTTGCTGTGGATACTAGCAACCGCATAATCGCAGGTACCCAGGATGTGCTCGCCAAGAATATGGGGCTGGCGGAGTTTATCGCCATTAATGCCCTGGTCAAACGTAATATCGTAAGCAAACAGATTGCCCTCAAGGTCAACAATGTCCACCTCAGCGCCGTGCAGCAGCCTGACGCCGTACCAGGTTTCTGGCCAAATAGCGGTGTTCATAAAGAACTGGAAGTTTTTGATAGTCTGCTGGTCATACAGCATAGACGAAAAGTGGTCGGTGATTCCAAGCAGCTCATAGCCACGCTCAGAAGCTGCACGAACATTCTCCTCAATGGTTGAATAGGCGTGCCTTGAGTACAGACTATGAGTATGAACGTCGCAAGTAATGCGCATGACGTGCTCCTTTGAATCTCAAACGACAACTCTAGTTAATCACGGCCGCCACCTTGAGACAACCCTGGCGAGAAGACCGGTCTTCTCGCCACCTGCACGGACTACAGCTCAATACTCAGCTCAACGGGGCAGTGGTCGCTGCCGTAGACCTCGCTCAAGATGGATGCGCTTTTGACCTGCTCAGCAATGCGATCGGAGACCAGGAAGTAGTCGATGCGCCAGCCCGCGTTGTTCTTACGCGCGTTGAAGCGGTAGCTCCACCAGCTATACGCGCCGGTCATGTCGGGGTGGCGGTACCTAAACGTATCGGTAAAGCCTGCGTCCAACAGCTTGGTAAAGCTTTCGCGCTCCTCGTCCGAGAAGCCTGCGTTTTGCCTGTTAGACGATGGGTTCTTAAGGTCAATCTCGTTGTGAGCAACGTTAAAATCACCGCAGGTAATTACTGGTTTTTGCTCGGACAGCTCAGCCAAAAACTCACGATAGTGCTGATCCCACTCAAGACGCTCGTCCAAGCGCGCAAGCTGGTCTTTTGAGTTTGGCGTGTACACGCACACAAACCAGAACTTCTCAAACTCCAGCGCACAAACGCGACCCTCGTCGTCAGCAACAGGGCATCCAATCTGGCGAATTACCTGCAGAGGGGTTTCTCGCGAGAAAACCGCTGTGCCCGAATACCCCTTTCTATCTGCGTAGTTCCAGGTCTGAACGTAGCCAGGGAGGTCCAGCTCAACCTGTCCTTCCTGCAGCTTAGTTTCTTGAAGGGCAAATACATCAGCGTTTATGGTTTCAAAAATTTCCGTGAACGAAGGCTCTTTCTTAAGCACAGCGCGCAGGCCGTTGACGTTCCAGGAAATCAGTTTGTACTCTTGAGTATCGCTCATAGCTCCTCTTTCATGCTGCGACCTGGTAGTTTGGTTGCAGTGGATACATATCACAGCAGCCGCGAGTGACGCGCATTCCACGCTCCAGTTACGGCGCCGAGCGGTGCGTTTGCGGCAATAAACTTTCAATAAATCCATGGTATACGACCAGCAGCCGTCAATACCGCTACAATAGAAACATTCATAGCTGGCAAGGAGGATTCATGCTTCGTCAAAGCTACAACACCTGGCAATGTGGAACTCACACTATCTCGTTGGCACGCCCTAGAATCATGGGCGTTCTCAACGTCACACCAGATTCGTTCTCTGATGGCGGAAAGAACTTTGATCCTGATGCTGCAATTGCTCGTGGATTGCAGATGTTGGACGAGGGTGCCGACATCATTGACGTTGGGGGAGAGTCTACTCGTCCCGACATCATTGACGTTGGGGGAGAGTCTACTCGTCCAGGTCACACGCCTGTTCTGCCTACAGAAGAGGCTGAGCGCGTAGTACCTGTGGTACGCGCGCTGGTGGCTGCTGGCGCAATTGTCTCCATTGACACGCGCCACGCCGAGGTAGCAAAGATGTGTGTCCGCCTTGGAGCTTCCATCATCAACGATGTTACCGGCTTCACCGATCCAGAAATGGTTGCTGTAGCTGCGGAATCTGACTGTGGTTGCATTGTGATGCACTGGAACAAAGACGGCCTTGGTGCTCGTGTGGAGCGCAAGCAGGTGCAGCTGGACGACATGCGCCCTTCTCGCCTTACGGGTAGCGCAGCAGCTCGAGCCGCAGCTACAGGAGCCGAGACACGCACACTGAGCTCGCAGCGCCGTTTTACCCTCCCTGAAGAGGCGCCTATTATGCGCCAGATTATGGGCTTCTTGGGCGACCAGGCTCGCGGTTTGATGCGCGCCGGCGTGTCTAAGGACCGCATCTGCATTGACCCAGGTCCAGGCTTTGACAAGTTTGCTGACGAGGACGTGGTAATTCAGCGCGCTACTCGTTCGATGGTTTCTATGGGATATCCGCTGCTCTGCGCCGTGTCTAGAAAGCGCTTTGTTGGAGCTGTTTCTGGCGTAACTGAGGCCACTCAGCGCGATGCAGCTACGCACGCAATTTGCATCGCTGCAATCACTAACGGTGCCCGTATCCTGCGCGTTCACGACGTTGCAGGAACCGCTCAGGCCATCAACGCTTACTGGGCCATGACCGAGCGCGATCCTCGCCAAGGATTTGTGGCGCTTGGCTCCAACGTGGGAGATCGCGTGGGTTACCTGGCTCGTGCAACGCAGCTTATTGATGAGATTCCTTTGACCTGCGTTGTTTCGGTCAGCCACGCCTACGAGACCGAGCCTGCATACGGCATTGCTACGCCCGTGGTAAACGCCGTTGCCGAGATTAGAACTGAGCTCCATCCGCTGGTACTGATGGACAAGCTGCTTGAGGTAGAGAACGCTCTTAACCGTACGCGTAAAAAGGGCGAGGAGGGCCATGGACCTCGCACTATCGACTGCGACCTTCTGTGGGTTGAGGGCGAACAACATGCAGGTAAACACCTCACTTTGCCTCATCCACGCATGGGCGAGCGCGATTACGTGCTTGTTCCTATGGAGGACCTGATGCACGATCCTGTGCGCTTCTTCTCGCACGGCGGTGTGGAGATTGCCCCTCCTGACCAGCGCGTTGGTCACGTAACCGAGGATCTGGGAGCCATTACGTGGGAGTAGCACAAGAAGCTCTAGAGCTGGCACGCGGCGGTGCGCAAACGGGAGAGTTTGTGTTCCGTGCCTTTGACGTGCAGGAATGTGCTGCCCAGAGCCAAGACGAGTGCCTTGAGCCGGGCTTCGATTCAGCATCCGCATCAGCATCCACACCAGCTGTCGAGAAACCCTTTGAGGTTGCAACGATCGTGCGTCTTGGGGTTTCGATGCCCTATGTACCTGCGGTTCCATACGTTGTAGCACTGGGAGTTTGTCAGTTCTTGCGCGCAGCAGACAAGAGCTTTGGCATTTGCTGGCCTTACGATATCTGCTACAAAGACCAGGTAGTTGCCTCAATTAAGGCTACCGCTGGTTATCAAGAGGGTATGTTTGCTGTGGTAAGCGTTGTCGCAGACGCTAAGGTGTTGAGCCTGGCGTTTGATGTTGCAGACAATATAGAACTTCTCGCCAAAAAAGTATCTGAGCTGGTGGTTCAGAGCGTAAGCGCATGGGCGCAGCAGGTTAAACGTGCAAGGAGCTTTGCCGGACCCATCGCGCTGATTCTGAGCGACTACTTTGATGTGGTTCCTCTGCTTGGGCAGCAGGTCAACAAGGTATATCCCAGCGGAAACGTTGCGCTGACCGCCCGATTTGGCGGCATTGACGTGTGGGGTCACGCCATCCTTGTTGATGAGGATGGTAAAGAAATCCTTGTGAGCGAGGACGAAGCTTCCGTTGAGCCAGCGGTTTAACCGCCGGTTTAGCTGCGGGTCCAGATGCCGGTTTAGCTGCGGGTCCGACTACCGAGCTGTCGGCTGTAGCGCACCTGCAGCGGTAACTACTTGGCAGCTTCGGTAGACTGCTTCCAAATCAGATAAATGCCACGCATGGTGAGCTGCGGATCAACCACGTCAAAGACATCTGTTGCTTCGCTGACGGTGTTTGCCAGGCCACCTGTTGCAATAACAGTTGCACCCTCAATACCAGGCTCTTTAAGAGTTCTAGCAACCAAGCCTTCTGCCTGAGCTGCAGCTCCGACTACAATACCTGCCTGAACAGCGCTTTCTGTGGTGTTTCCCAAAACGGTCTCGGGAGCCTTGATAGGAATGCTAGAAAGTTTGGCCGCGCGCGCAAACAGAGCGTTTGCAGAGATCATAATACCTGGTGAAATAGCACCCCCGCGGAATACGCCGTCCTTATCGACAACGTCCAAATTGGTTGCGGTGCCAAAATCGACCACAATAACTGGATAACCATAGCGCTCAGTTGCGGCAACGGAATTTGCTATGCGATCAGCACCCACAAGCTCGGGGTGGGGGATATTGAAGCGAATCTTATCCGTGAAAAGCGCGTTAATGCGGGTCAGAGGCTTGTTAAGCAGCACCTCAAAGCAGCGCTGCCAAGCACGTGTGATAACGGGGACCACGCAGGAAAGTCCACCAGCCTCAACGTCGTCAAGGCTCAGTCCATCTTTCTGGAAGAACATGAAGAGGCGGCCGTGCAGAATGTCGGAGGTGTCGTGTTGATCAGTGGGCATTCTCCAGCCGCGCACCATAGTACCTTCACTGTCAAATAAACCAATGGCAGTTTGCGTGTTACCCACATCAATCGATAAAAACATTATGCCTCCGAAGAGCTGCAGACCGGCTTTGTATGTTGCATTGGATTTTAGCGCATCAAGGACTTCTCAAAAGTTGTCGCGCACAAGAATTATCTGCACAAAATGTGAATTTCTCGCCAAGTACTTCTAGCAACAGAGGTGTTGTTCTGCTATACTTTTTCAGCTTATTGTCTTGATTGAGCACGTGCTCATAAAGACACCCCTGCTCTGGTCGGAAACCAGAGCCGATGTAAGGAGTCCTGCATGAAGCA
The DNA here is from genome assembly GCA_963518165.1 of uncultured Atopobium sp. Taxonomy (GTDB): domain Bacteria; phylum Actinomycetota; class Coriobacteriia; order Coriobacteriales; family Atopobiaceae; genus Lancefieldella. The sequence goes on along the minus strand of CAUQHX010000001.1, from coordinate 965,641 downwards.
AGGTATTCATCCAGAGTACGTAGAGTGCACCGTTCGTTGCACCTGCGGAAACACCTGGACCACACACGCAACTGTTCCAGAGATGCGTCTTGACCTCTGCGACAAGTGCCACCCATTCTATACGGGTCAGCAGAAGCTTGTCGACACTGGTGGACGTGTCCAGCGCTTCGCCGACAAGTTCGGTGGCGCAGCAAACGCTGCTCTCGAGGCTGCTAAGGCTGCCAAGGAGGCAAAGGCTGCTAAGGCTGCTGAGCAGGAGGCTGCTCGTAAGGCTGCTGCTGAGGCTAAGGCTGCTGAGAAGGCAAAGCGTGCTGCTGAGTTCGCAAAGAACGCACCAGCTGCAGAGCCAGAGGCTGAGGCTGAGGTCGAGGCACCTGCAACCGAAGAGGCTGCAGAGTAGCAGGTATTTGCTCGCGCAAAACCGCAGAGTACAGAATCGGGGTGGCTTCGGCTGCCCCGTTTTTGTTTGGCGAGAAACCCTCTTAGCTCAGAGGGTATACTTGAAAGTGAAAAATCTGCCGTCGGAGGACGAATGGAATCACTGTATACAAAGTATCGCCCGCAAACGTTTGAGCAGGTAGTTGGCCAGAAACATGTGGTCGGCACCCTTGAGCGAGCGGTCTTGGAGCAAAAGCTCAGCCACGCATACCTGTTCTGCGGACCTCGCGGCACAGGCAAGACCACTATGGCTCGTTTGCTGGCAAAAGCCATTCTCTGTCACGAGGCGCCTGGCCATCTGCCTGATGGCACTTGCGAGGACTGCCAGCTGATTGCTGCTGGTCAGCATCCAGACGTCTTTGAGATTGACGCCGCTTCTAACACCGGCGTTGATAACGTGCGAGAAGAGATTATTTCTCGCGCTAGTTACGCTCCTGTGCGCGGCAAGGGCAAGGTCTACATCATCGACGAGGTGCATATGCTTACCTCGGCGGCATTTAATGCCCTGCTCAAAACGTTGGAGGAGCCTCCTTCGCACGTGACATTTATCATGTGCACCACCGATCCTCAGAAAATTCTTGCAACTATTCTTTCCCGCGTGCAGCGCTTTGACTTCCGCTCCATTGCCGCTGATGAGATGGCAGAGCACCTGGTCAACGTCTGCAAAAACGAGGGTTTTACCTACGAAGACGCAGCTATCGACCTTATTGTTCGTCATGCGCGCGGCGGCATGCGCGATGCTCTGTCTTCTCTTGAGCAGCTCTCCGTTTACGGCGGCGGCGTCATTTCTGAGCAGACGGTTCGCGACGTTTTGGGCCAGTCGTCCGGCTCTCTTATTAACAATGCTGCAATGGCCTTGGCTCAGCGGGACATTTCTTCGCTCTTTACCACGGTAAATACGCTGTTTGAAGGCGGCAAAGATCTGCTGCAGTTTACGCGCGAGCTTGCTGTTCACGTAAGAGATCTCTACATTGCCGCAGCTGTGGGCGTTGATTCTCCTGCGCTGGCAAATTCTACTGCTTCGACCGAGCAGCTTACAAAAGAAGCCCAGGCATTTGGCTCGGTTGATAGGCTCTCCAGAGTTCTGACCGTTTTGGGCGACGCGGCCAACCAGATGCGCACTGCCGTTAACCAGCGACTGGTTCTGGAGGTTGCGTTCACCAAGCTGGCTCGCCCCAACACAGAGCTTTCATTGGAAGCGCTGGCAGATAGGGTAGCTGTTCTTGAGCAGCAGTTGGCAAACGGTGTTGTTGCAGCTCCAGTTGTCGAGAAACCCGCAGCTCCCGCGCCTGCTCCAGTAACGCAGCCAGCTCCGATTGCTGCGCTGGCTTCCGCGCCAGTGGTGGCTCCGGCTCCCGCGCCTGCGCCAGTTGCTGCGCCCGCGCCTGCACCAACGCCGCAGCCTGCGTCAGCGCCTGCTCCCGTACCGGTTCCGGCTTCCGCACCTGCGCCAAAAGAAGTTGACCAGTCCGATGCTCTTCTCGTCAGACAGTGGAAAGAAGTTGGCAAGGTCTGCGCCTCCAAGAATGCTGCTCATGCAGCATTGCTGGTCAGCTCAACGCTTGAGTCCGACGATGGCTCTGAGCTGGTAGTTACGCTGCCTAAGGGCTCCTCATTTGCCATGAGGATGCTCAGCGCGCCAGCAGTTTCCGAGTTTGTAAAAGAATGCGTTGCCCAGGTCATGGGCCCACGCCGCATCAAATATGTCGAGTCAAGTCTTGCTGCAACGGCAATCTCGCGAGAAAAACGTGCAGCTCAGGCTCCGGCGTCGGTTCCAGCTCCTGCACCAGCAGCTCCTGCTGAGCCGGTTGCTCCAGCTCCTGAGCCATCGCCCGCGCCTGCAGCTGTTCCTGCTCAGGCTCCTACGCCAGCTCCAGCACCGGCTTCTGTTGCACAATCTCCTGCAGCTCCAGCACCAGCACCCGAGGCGTCATATCCAATGCCTTGGGATGAACCTGCGTCTGCCGGAGCTCCAGTTGAGGCTCCCGACTACGATCAGGTGCCTTACAGCGATGAGGATGTAGCTGCGGTTTTGGATGACTCCGTTGAAGACGCTGCTCCAGCTCCAGTCTCCGTTGAAGACGCTGCTCCAGCTCCAGTTACACCTGCACCTGCGGCTCCAGCCGCGCCAGCTCCGCAACCTGCACCTGCACCAGCGGCTGCAGCTCCAGCGCCTGAATCCGGGCCAGCTCCGGCTCCAAAGCCAGCTCCAGCGCCAGCCTCACCAGAGGACATTGCGGCTCGCTCGGCGCTTCCTCCAGAGCTCAACAACGTGGCGGATATGCTCGAGAAGGTATTTGGACCAGCGGTTTCTTTGTCGGTAGAGAAGAAGTCGGACACAGCAACTCCTGCAGACCCTGCAAACAACTAGAACTTCTCGCGATATTCTCGCGATATGACGCTTTGGTGCATGTATCCTCATGCGCCAGCGCAAAAAGTGCAACTTGTCTAAAATAGATACGACGATAGGAGAACATATGGCACGTGGTGGATTTAACATGGGCGGCATGAACCGCAATCAGATGATGGCTCAGGCTCGTAAAATGCAGGAGCAGCTGCTGGAGGCTCAGCAGAAGGCTTCTCTTATGCAGGCAACTGCAAGTGCTGGTGGCGGAGCTGTTAAGGTAACCGCATCCGGTGACCTGCGCCTGACTAACATCACCATTGATCCTGAGGCAATTGATCCTGAGGACATCGAGATGCTCCAGGACATGATTCTGGCAGCCGTAAACGATGCTCTTGAGTCCGCTGAGTCTCAGGCATCTGCCCAGATGAGCGCAGTAACCGGCGGACTGAATATCCCAGGACTGTTCTAATCCATGGCGTTTGATACCACAAACGATGGTCGTGCGCTGCAGCGCTTGCTTGACGAGTTGGGCCGCCTACCAGGCATTGGCCCAAAGTCGGCTCAGCGCATTGCCTACCATCTTCTAGAGGTTGATTCCGAGGAGGCTCGCCGTTTGGCTCAGGCCATCCTGGAGCTTAAGCAGCAGGTGCATTTTTGCCCTATCTGCTTCAACTACGCAACACGTGACGAATGCGACATCTGCCTGGACTCTTCCAGAGATCGCAGCAAAATCTGCGTGGTCTCCGAGCCTAAGGATGTCTCGGCAATTGAGCGCACCGGCGCGTTCCACGGCCTCTACCACGTTCTGGGCGGCGTTATCTCGCCCATGGACAAGATTGGCCCCGAGCAGCTCCACGTGCGTGAGCTGCTGTCTCGCCTGGCCGACGGCACCGTAACTGAGGTTGTCCTGGCAACAAATCCGGACGTTGAGGGAGAAACAACCGCAACGTACCTCTCCAGAACTATTAATCCGCTCGGCGTGACGGTTACCCGACTGGCAAGCGGACTTCCTGTGGGCGGAGATCTTGAGTACGCAGATGAGGTAACATTGGGACGTGCAATTGAAGCGCGTCGGGAGGTTTAAGCATGGCAAACCATATGAGAACAAGTTCATCTGGCGAGAAGACCCCTGAGGCTTCATCGGTTGACCTGAAGAACATTTCTACACTTCGTGCAGGTCAGGGCGCACAAATTCCTCAGAGCCCTCGCCAGGCCGACAACACACCTGAACCTCCAAATAGAAAATCGGTCATCATCCTGGTGGTCGCGGCAATTGTTGTGCTCACTGCTCTGTTCTTTATTGTTCGCTGTGCTACAAGCACTAAGAGTGAATCTGCAAGCCAGCAGCCAAAGCAGACCCAGTCCGCCTACGCTGACGAGAAGCAGCAGGACGAGCAGTCGGTTGACGGCTCGGTTACCTTCCACGGCTTGAAGTATTCCCTGGAGAAGCAGAGCGACGGCAAAACCGCTGTTGTTCGCACTAGTGATTCAGGAACAAAGAGCGTTCTGTTTGAGGTAGAGGGAACTCCTACCAGTCTGATTCTTTTCAACGACACCATTTTGGTTCCAGAGAATCGCGAGTCTGGCTGGGATGTTGTTGCATGTGCCCTGGTAGACGGATCACTTCCAACACTTATTGCCGATAAGGACGGCAAGGCTGTTGGTGGTAACGGAACTATCACTGCAGCTACGCTTGATGGAACTACGCTTAAGGTAACTGATTCCACGGGAAACACCACCAGCGTTGCCCTTCAGTAGAATCGTCGTAAGGAAGTTGTGGATTTCTAGTGAGCGTTCACGCTTCTGAACTGCGGTTATTCTCGCCAAGCGATTATTTTCAAGAAAATTTTCAAATTCGTTGAAAATAACGCTAGACAAGAATAAAAGTTCCCTGTATTATTTCAATTCGCAACAAGGCGTCCGGGGTATTAGCTCAGCTGGTTAGAGCGCCGGCCTGTCACGTCGGAGGTCGCGGGTTCGAGCCCCGCATATCCCGCCATTGCATGTTCAAGCCCTCTTCGGAGGGCTTTTTCATTAGTAAAAAAGTCCAGCATAAAAGATTTAAATTACATCTTTAATTTATTGAAACCAAGTCAGAAAATAATGGATTGTGTGATATCTTTACATCAGAATGTATCTAAGTGCTTCTGCTGAAGAAACATTTAAATGCAGAGGTAAAGTGAGGTGGATTGTGCGGGATCAGAATACTTTGGATGTGCTGTCGCAATGCGATAGTGCAAATTCTATATCCGCAGAATCTGCCAACACAGAACACACTTCAGATTCGATCAAGAAAATTGCTGTTTTTGATTTTGACGGAACCGTCATTTCTGGACAGTCAGGACTCTTGTTCTCTGCGTATTTGCTCCGTCGCCACTTGTCTTCAATTTCTCGTACGTTGAAGCTTTTGTGGTGGGGAACCCGCTACAAGTTGCATCTTCCTCAAAGGCAGGAAGAGGCTCGCGAGCTAGTTGTTGGTGCACTTACGCAGTATAGCGTTGAGTTTGCAAATGCTGTCATGCACGATTTTCATCGCGAGGTAATTGAGGCGATGTATCGACCACAGGCGCTGGAAGAGGTGCGTCGTCGGCAGGCAGAGGGTTGCTGTGTGTTGTTGGTTTCAGCAACGTTTGAACCTATCGCGGAATTGGCCGCCCAGAAGCTGGGAGTGGACGCGTTTCTCGCCACAAAGATGCAGGTGGGAGCAGACGGACACTACACCAGCAAGGTTGACGGCCCCGTGATCGAGGGTGCTCAGAAGTTGGTCTCGGCAACTGAGTGGTGCAACCAGCGGTTTGGCGAGGGCAACTGGGAGATTGCGTACGCGTACGGCGATCACTATTCGGACGCAACGCTTTTGTCGGCAGCACAAACGCCGTGTGCCGTTTGCCCTGGTCCAACGCTTGCCAGACTTGCAAACAAGCGCGGCTGGAAAATTTTGAACTGGTAGCAACGATAGACCTGGTCGCAAGCCAGATAAGTGAGAAAAGCAGTCCCTCAAGCGGACGCACGAGGGGTACTTGGAGAACTAATGGAAATTTCACGCAAAACTGATTATGCAATCCGCATGCTTTCTTCGCTGGTGAGAAGCCCAAAGAAGCTTCTTTCTGTTCGCGACGCCGCAGAAGAAAACGATATTCCATACTCCTTTGCCCGCTCAATCCAGCATGACCTGGTCCTCGCCGGCGTAATTGTCAGCACGCGTGGCGCTCACGGCGGCATGATGCTGGCTATTGATCCTAATCAGGTGAGCGTTCTTGACATTGTTGAGGCAGTTCAGGGACCTGTTTTCATCTCTAGCTGCGAGTGGGCGGGCCCTAATAATGAGCCATGCCCTCGTCGCAATTCGTGCTATTTTGGTCCTCTTTGGTGCAGTGCCGAGAAGACCTTGCGTAATTTCTTTGCGTCCGTAACCTTGCATCAAGTTGTTGTAGAGGGTCTTATGCCAGAGATGGTGGGCGAGTTCCAGCTGGTAAAGAACGAGAACGCTCAGCGTAACGAGCAGATTATCCAGAATGCTGCTGCCGCTATTGAGGCTGAGGTTACCGCTGGTACGTTTGATAACCTGCTTGATGGCGAGGTTATTTCTGCCGAGAAAAAACCGTACGAGTTTAATATTGATCGATAAGAAAATCTCACATACTAAGATGAACGAAGGCCTGGAAGTTTCGACCGACGAGCACGCTGAAGCATCCGGCGGAGCAGAGCTTACGCCTGTGCTGCGTGCGTTTGTCGAGTTTGTGGCAAAGAAAGGCCGCGAGCTATATCGCGATTTGCCTTGGCGCCGCACGTACGATCCGTATGCCATCTGGATTTCTGAGGTTATGCTTCAACAGACGCAGGTCAGCCGCGTGGATGGTCGCTGGCAGAGGTGGTTGGAGCGATTCCCGACAGTTGATGCACTGGCTGCCGCGGCCCCTTCCGACGTGCTTGAAGAATGGCAGGGTCTTGGCTACAACCGTCGAGCTTTATCCGTGCACCGAGCTGCTCAGGCAATTTCTGAGGCGGGCGGTGTCTTTCCGCAAAATTCAAAGGAGTTGGTAAAGCTCCCAGGCATTGGTCCTGCTACTGCGGCGGGTATTCGTGCGTTTGCGTTTAACCTGCACGGTGTTTACCTGGAGACTAACGTGCGCACGGTCTTCCTGCACGAACTATATCCCCAGGCAGAAGGCGTGCCAGATTCCGAACTAGTCCCGCTGGTAGAGCTTACGTGTCCTGCAAGCGTTGCGAACGCCGCGGACGCAGTCGCCGCGGATGCTGACACCGCTGTGGAGACTGCCGCGGAGACCGCCGAGACGGAGCTCACGCCACGTAGCTGGTACTACGCCCTTCTCGACTATGGCGCATACCTTAAGAAAACCATTCCCAATCCTTCGCGAAGGTCCAAAAGCCACGTCAAGCAGTCACGCTTTGAGGGATCTCATCGACAGAAGCGAGCCGAGCTCTTGCGCGTTCTTCTCGCTCACAAAGACGAGGGCGGAGCGGAGTTTGAGACGCTTCACCAGGAGCTTTGTCAGATTGAGGTTAACGCGGGGCGAGAAACCCTTGATGAGCAGGTTACCCTTGGCTTACTTGAAGAACTTGCGAAGGAAGGCTTTTGTCAGAAAAATGATGAATACTGGTTGCCCTAAATGGTTATAATGCTTAATGCTGACTGAGGGGTCAGTATATGAGCATAAGTGCTAATGATTATCATTTGCATTTGTTTGCCAAAGGTAACACAGCGCTACCCAGGCGCTTAACATGGCGCTACCCAGGCGCTTTGACGTGCGTTGACGTGCCACTCGTTAACGCGGGAGAGGAGAAAAAATGGCAGTAGATTTTGAGAATTCGCAGACAAAGAAGAACCTCGAGGCAGCTTTTGCTGGTGAGTCCCAGGCTACCAACAAGTACAGCTACTATGCTTCCCAGGCTGCAAAAGAGGGTTACCAGCAGATCTCTGACATCTTCACCGAGACTTCTGGCAACGAGCGCGTTCACGCTAAGCTTTGGTTCAAGTATCTCCACGGCGGCAAGGTTCCAGAGACTGCAGAGAACCTCAAGGACGCAGCAGCTGGTGAGAACTACGAGTGGACCACTATGTACGCTGACTTCGCTAAGGTAGCTGAGGAGGAGGGCTTCGCAGAGATCGCTGCTAAGTTCCGTCTTGTCGGCAACATCGAGAAGGCTCACGAGGAGCGTTACCAGAAGCTTCTTGAGCGCGTTGAGTCCGGCGAGGTCTTTGAGCGCGAGGGTGTTAAGGTTTGGAAGTGCCTCAAGTGCGGTCACCTGCACGTTGGCGCATCTGCACCAAAGGTCTGCCCAGTCTGCGGTCACCCACAGGCATACTTCGAGGAGCAGGCTCTCAACTACTAAGTTGTAGGTGCTCTGAGCTGCGCGACCATATGGAGCTGCGTATCCGTGCGGAGCTGCGGCTCAGTCTTCTAGTGCGTTAAAAATGTACCCGCCAGCAAGTCAATGGCCTGCTGGTGGGTATTTTTGTGCGTGGGTGTTGCGGCGAGACGGATTTCTCGCCAGGTGCGCCGTGCGATCGGGCCGCGCCTGATTTCTGCAAAGAATCTGTGGATTTTGCCTAAAAGCATCAAAGATTCTGTGGATTTGCCTGATTTTGTAAAAGAATCTGTGTCCCAAACACAGATTCTTTGTACTTTTCAGGCGGACTTTAAAGCGTGCCCGAGATTACCCTTCCATAGGCGCTCACATGGAGCCTGATTTTCTCGCTATGTCTGAACGATTTGCCGGAAAAGTGCACCATATCTGAGTGGTTTGCCGGTTTTTCTCGTCATGTCTGAGTAAATTTACTCAGACATGACGCACTTTTCAGGCTCGCATGGTGCACTAAGCGAGAAGGGCGCATGTGGCGAGAAACCCCGTGCACTCACAGCGGCGCTTTGCGCGTCTGACCTGCAAGTTTGTCCGCACACGACGCTGTTGCCGTACAAAAAACCGGCGTCCACCTGCGTGAACACCGGTCTGACCTGCATGTTATGTGGAGCTTCCAGCCCGCGCACCGCACTCGCGCACACGCGCGCGCTCGCGCCCGCGACTAACCCTTGAACCAGCGATTGGGCTGCTCGTAGGAGGGGCAGATGTCGCTCATGGGACAGCCGACGCACTTGGGGTTGCGAGCAGTGCAGGTTTCTCGCCCAAAGTGGATCCACTCCTCGTTGACATCTTTCCAGAGCTCGTGGGGGAGAAGTGCGAGCAGGTCCTTCTCGGCGGCCAGCGGCGTGGAAGCCGAGCTCAGGCGCATGCGCTTGGAGATCCTGTACACGTGCGTGTCCACCGCGATGCCGTCGACCACGTCAAACATCTTGTTGAGGACGATGTTTGCGGTCTTTCGACCAACGCCGGGAAGCGTGACCAGGTCTTCCATAGTGCCGGGAACTTCTCCGCCGTACTCCGTCAGCAGGATCTGGGCGGTTTCCACGCAGTGCTTGGCCTTTGCGCGCCAGAAGCCGATGGTCTGGATAACCTCTCCGACCTCGACAGCATTGGCGGCCGCCATTGATGGCGCGTCTGGCCAGCGGCGGAACAGCTCGGGCGTGACCTTATTTACCGCGGCGTCAGTAGTCTGCGCCGACAGCATAACGCTGATGAGCAGGGTAAACGCGTCGTGGTAATCCAGCGCGCTCTGGACGCTTGGATAGAGCTCGTGCATGCGTCGGCACAGCTCAATGCCGCGTTCTACCTTGACTTTCTTTGATTCTCTGGGCATGACCTCTCCTCAATTCCTTTTATGTGTACCCAGTATGTAGTTACGTTATCACGTGGGGCGAGAATAGCAAAATAGCTGCATAACGACTACAATAACAGCCCAATTGAAAAGTTATCAAACCTGTGCGGTCGGGCGTCGTCGGTGCGCATCGGGCGCAGCTGTGCGTCGCCGGCTGCGTAGACGGTCGTCGCGGCAAGTGCGTCGCCGGACGCGACGCCAGCGCGCTTGACGCGTCCAGCAAGGTTTGGTGTAACCCGCATGCGTTTGCATGTGGGTTTAGCGGCATGGCGGGAGACTGTGTGTTTATCAATAGAGTTGCAGCTCAACTACTGAGCGCACCCGAGCTAGAGAAGCTGAAACGAGAGCTTTCGCGCGGATCTGACGCCACGCTGTCCCTCTCGCAAAGCGCTCGTCCGCTGATGCTGGCTGCACTTTGGGCACAGAATCCCCGCCCGTGCCTGCTGGTCGTTGCGGGAGAGGACGCCGCGGACCGCACGGCGCGTTCGCTCGCTGCATGGCTGGGCAACGACGCCGTGCTGCGCTATCCCAACCGCAAGGATCGCCCCTGGTCGGACACAACGCCGGACGACGCCCTCATTGGCGCCAGGTGTCGCGCCATCGCCAAGCTTTCCGCTGGCGAGAAGGTCATTGTAGTCGCAAGCGCCCACGCGCTGATGCGCAGAGTTCCCCCTGTTGGTTCAGGCTATTTTTTTCCTGCAACGTTCACCGTTGGCGACGACGTTCCCTTTGAGGACGTAGCTTCGCTGCTCGTGGGCATGGGATACGCGGACACCGGCGAGGTAGATGCGCCAGGCACCTTCCACATTCACGGCGATACGGTTGATATCTTCCCAGCTCAGGCCACAAGTCCTGTGCGCATTGAGTTCTTCGGAGACGAGATTGACCGCATTAGGCGTATGGTAGCGGCAACTGGCCAGACTATCGGCGCTATTGATGAGATCACCGTTGCTCCAGCTAGAGAGCTTGCGTTTACCAAAGAGACCATTCGCCGCGCGGAGGAAGCGCTCTATACGCGTGCGCAAGAAAACTCTGCACTTGCCGCTGACCTGGAACTTATTCAGCGCGGAGCTCAAGCCCCTGCGCTTGAGCGCTATCTGCCGGTGCTGTACGGAGGCTCTGCCAACCCTCTTGAGCACATCTCTTCAGAAACGCTGGTAGTTCTTGCGGAGCCTCGCTCGCTGTTTGATGATTGTCAGCGTGCCTTTGACGAAATCTCTGCATCCGCAGCAGCATCAAAAGTGAAACTAGATGGTCTGTACACGGATCCCAAGGCTATGGACTTTGGCTCACAGCAGCGCCTGTCCTTCTCGTCACTTTTGCGCACGGGAGCTGCGGTAACGTCGGAGCTTTCTGTGGTGCAGCCGTCTATTGCGGGCTCGGACACAAAGCTTTTGGGCCGCGTCAGGCAGCTGGTGCAAGATCGCGATGCGGTGGTGTTTGCGGTGCCAGATCGTGCAGCTCGCGAGCACCTCAAGCTGCTTTTCTCGGACGAATCCATTCCGTTTGAGGAGTCGCTGGGTACAGCGCTTGAAAACGAGCCGGACCAAAACGGCGCCTACGCGCCACTTAAGCGCGGTCGCGTCACGTTTACCGATGCACCCGTTCCGGCGGGAATTATCATCCCAACGGCTAATCTAGCAGTGCTTTCTGTCTCGGACTTGACGGCCAGAAGCGCGCGCAATAAGAAGCGTTCCAAACGCATTGATCCCACAACGGTGACGTTCCCGTTTAAGCCGGGCGATTACGTTGTCCACGCAACGCACGGTATTGCGCACTTTACCGCCATTGTGCGCCAAGAAGTCGCAGGTAGAGAGCGTGATTACTTCCTGCTTGAGTACGCTAATGACGATAAACTCTATGTACCTCTGGAGCAAGTCGACCGCATCACGCGTTATGTGGGACCCGACGGCAACAATCCGCGCCTGACCAGGCTTAACACGGCAGATTGGTCGCGCGCTACTAACAAGGCAAGAAAGTCCGCCAAGAAACTGGCGTTTGACCTGGTAGACCTCTACACACGCCGCGCTTCGGTGCCGGGTTATGCGTTCTCGCTGGACACTCCTGCACAGGAGGAGATGGAGTCCAGCTTCCCGTATCAGCTGACCCCGGACCAAGAAAGCGCTGTTGCAGACATTAAGCTGGACATGGAGGCACGCAAGCCTATGGACCGCTTGCTTTGCGGTGACGTGGGCTTTGGCAAGACAGAGGTGGCGCTGAGGGCTGCGTTTAAGGCGTGTCAGGACGCTCGTCAGGTCATGATTTTGTGCCCAACTACCATTTTGGCTCAGCAGCACTACGAGACGTTTTTCTCGCGATTTGCTCCGTTTGATTTGAAGGTAAGCGTGCTTTCGCGTTTTGTCACGCCTGCTCAGCAGCGAAAGGCGCTTGAGGGGTTTGCGGACGGAACCGTAGATGTGCTGGTAGGAACGCATAGGCTGCTCTCCGCAGACGTAAATCCGCACGATTTGGGCCTGGTTATCATCGACGAGGAGCAGCGCTTTGGCGTGCAGCACAAAGAGCAGCTCAAAAACATGCGCGAGCAGGTAGACGTGCTGACGCTCTCGGCAACGCCCATTCCGCGCACCATGCAGATGGCCATGAGCGGTGTGCGTGACATGAGCCTGATTTTGACACCGCCACCTGGTAGAAAGCCTGTTCAGGTGATGGTGGGCGAGTACAACCCGGATCTTGTTTCCGCAGCTATTAGAAGTGAGCTGGAGCGAGAAGGTCAGGTGTACTACGTGTCCAACCGCGTGACCACTATTGATGAGGCGGTGGCTCGCGTGGAGGAGGCTGCTCCTGAGGCTCGCGTGGGCGTGGCTCACGGTCAGATGAGTGCTCGCGAGGTAGAAAACGTCATGCTCGCCTTCCAGGAGCACGAGATTGACGTCCTAGTAGCCACCACCATCATTGAGTCTGGCATTGACAACTCGCATACTAACACGCTGATTATCGAGGACTCCCAGCGCCTGGGACTGGCTCAGTTGTACCAGCTCAAGGGCCGTGTTGGTCGTGGCAGGCAGCAAGCGTACGCGTACTTTATGTTCCCGGCTGAGCTACCGCTGACGGAAGAAGCTACCGAGCGTCTGACGGCAATCAACGAGTTCCAGGATCTGGGCAGCGGCATGCGTATTGCCATGCGCGACCTGGAGATTAGAGGCGCCGGCTCTCTTATGGGCGCTGAGCAGCACGGAAACCTTTCCAGTGTTGGCTTTGACCTCTTTACGCAGATGTTGGGCGAGGCGGTTGCAGAGGCTCGCGGCGAGTCCGCAGAGTTAGAGCAGGCTGAGGTAACCATCAATCTACCTGCAGATTTCTATCTTGACGAGGACTATCTGCCAGAGGTTGACCGTCGCGTTTTGGTGTACCGTCGTCTTGCCGCAGCTACGGAGCTTTCCGATGTTGATGCGCTTCAGCAAGATACCGAGAATAGCTTTGGTGCCCTGCCTCTTGCGGGTAAGAACTTGTTTGATCGCGCTCGCGTACGCATTCGTGCGCAGCGTCTTGGCGTTACGTCAGTGAGTCTGACAAATGGACGCCTGGTATATCTGGGTGTAGAAATTCCTCGCGAACAAGCTCTCAAGTTGAAGGGTCGCGGTGCTATTGTGTATCCAAAGACGCATAAGCTGGCGTATCCGTTCCACCGAAATGAAGAACAGTTGATGCCCGCCGCCCTAGGAGTTCTGGAAGAGCTTGGTGGCGACGACGAGGTTGAGGAGTAAATATGAGCCAAACAGCAGGTCAGACGTCACAGAACGCCGCAAGTGCCGCAGGAACCACGAGCGCCGTTGGCACAATCTTCGCCGCACCACACCTCAGGTGGGGTGTTATTGGCTGCGGAGTTATTGCAAACCAGATGGCAGAGGCGTTGGCCTCGGTTGGCAGAACTATCGACGGCGTAGCCAACAGGACGCAGGAGAAGGCCGTCGCGTTTGCCCAAAAACACCACGTCAAGAGCGTGTATGACAGCATCGACGATCTTCTCGCCAGCGACGAGATTGACGCGGTGTATCTGACCACGCCTCATAACACGCACATCATCTACCTGCGCAAAGCGCTTCAGGCGGGCAAGCACGTTCTGTGCGAGAAGTCCATTACGCTCAACTCCGCTGAGCTGCTTGAGGCCGAAGAACTTGCTCGTCAAAACGGCGTTCAGCTTATGGATGCCTGCACCATTTTGCACATGCCACTCTACAAAAAGCTGGTCAGCCGCGTGGACGCGGGCGAGTTTGGGCCAGTCAATCTGATCCAGGAGAATTTTGGCAGCTACAAAGAGTTTGACATGAAGAATCGCTTCTTCAATCCTAAGCTTGCCGGCGGCGCCCTGCTGGACATTGGCGTCTATTCGCTGACGCTGGCTCGTCTTTTCTTGAAAAGCCAGCCTCATGACGTGCTCTCTATGATGAATCCGGCTCCTACCGGCGTTGATCAGACGGACGGCATTTTGCTCAGAAACGCCGAGGGTCAGATGGTTGTTCTGGCGCTGACGCTCCACTCTAAGCAGCCAAAACGCGCCATGATTTCCGCGGATAAGGCCTTCATTGAGATTATGGAGTACCCACGCGCGGACGTTGCTACAATCACGTGGACTGACGACGGCAAACAGGAGAAAATCCAGGTAGGACGCACGGCTGACGCTCTGGCGTACGTGTTGGCAGATCTGGAGGCCGCTGTTGCAGGAGACGCTTCTGCTCAGGCGCAGCTTGAGGTCTCAAAGGACGTTATGGAGCTCATGACCGGCCTGCGTAACGACTGGAATTTCCTGTACCCTGAGGAGCAATAAATTACATGACATCTGACGAGAAGATCGCCCAGCTAGCAGCCGCAGTAGACGAAGAAACAAAGGCTCGTCCTGGCGCGCCTCAGACGCATCCGGAGTTTGACCGTCTGGTCAGAACCATCTGGCGCCTTCGCCAGGAGGACGGCTGCCCTTGGGACAAGGAGCAGACGCACCAGTCCATCTCAAAAAATATGATTGAGGAGGCCTACGAAGCGGTCGAGGCGATTGCTGAGGGCTCTCCCGAGCATCTTGAGGAAGAGCTTGGCGACGTGCTTGAGCAGGTAGTTCTCCACTCGCAGATTGAGGCTGACAGCGGCGCGGAGGGCGGCGGCGTCGACCGCGCGGCAGGTGGAGCGCGCGATCGCGCGGCGGACACGGCTGACGACCGAGCAGCAGGCACGGCGGGCGATCGCGCGGCGGGCGCTGGCGCAGCGGGCTTCGACATCGACGACGTATGTCGAGCGCTCAACCAGAAGCTGGTGCGCAGGCATCCGCACGTGTTTGGGCCAGAAGCTGGTTCAACGTCGTCGGCTGCGGCCGTATTGGATGTGTGGGAGAGCGTCAAGGCTGAGGAGCGCGCCAGCGCGGAAGACACCGTGCACACCGAGGGTCTTCTCGACTCGGTTCCACAGTCTCTACCTGCGCTCATGCAAGCCCAGAAGATCTCAAAGCGCGCTGCAAAGATGGGCTTTGAGTGGGCATCTGTCGCTGACGTGTGGGACAAGGTTGCCGAGGAGCGTGCGGAGTTTAACGCTGAAGCTCCAGGTACGCAGCAGAAAACGGACGAATTCGGCGACATTTTGTTTGCACTGATAAACGTTGCTCGTTGGGAAGGCGTTGACGCGGAAGAAGCGCTGATGAGCGCTTGTAGGAAGTTCCGCGCCCGCTGGTCGTACATGGAGAAAGCCGCTGCTGAGAGGGGTTTCTCGCTTGACGAGAAGCCCGAGCTTCAAGAAGATTTGTGGCAAGAAGCAAAACGTCATCTTGATGCGTAGATGAGCTTCGTAAATGAACTGCACCAATGAGCTGTGCAAATGAGCTCCACCAACCACGTTGCAGGACATACAAGTTGTCGCTAAGTTGATAACCTCTATTCGCTGAAACGATGAAATTCCAAACTGAGGCAGGGCTAGTGGCTCTGCCTCTGCCATAATAAAGATGTTGCAATTTGTTGCGACGCATCACCAAACAAACCAGAAATGAGATCCGTGATGAGTCAAGACACCACTAAAAAGAGTGGTACAAAAAGAAAAACAACGCCCACCAAGCGTTCCGTCGAGCCTCTTAAAGAGACTGGCACGGAGCACGCCTCTGGTGCTCTCAAAATATTTTCATCTAAAAAGGTCGAGAAACCCCAGGTAGATAAGAAGCCTGAATCTGACTCAAAGGCAGTTGAGTCCGAAAAGTCTGTGGCGGCCCAAAAAGACGCCACGGCTTCAAAAGACACCTCTTCTCAGAAAAGTTCCAAGGACACAAAGTCCAAAAGAACTGCTCCTGTTCAGAAGATTGATAGGATGCAGAGGTCCGGAAGAGGCCAGAGGTCTGAGCGTAGCCAGCAGTCCGAGCGAGGCCAGCAGTCCGAGCGTGCTCAGAAGTCCGAAAGAACCAATAAACCGCAGTTTAGCGTATCTTCTCTAGTAGAGCTTAAAGATAACGCGCTTGATTTTGCACGTAACCACACCAAGCTTGTTGTGTTTCTCGGCGTTGTAATTTTCCTGCTTGTGGGTTTGTATCCGCCAATTCGCGGCTACTACCACGCTGTTCGCGAGCATGATGAGTTGCTGCTAAATCAGCAGAAGCTCGAGGAAGATCAAAAGCGGCTTGAGTCCGAGGTCCAGGGCCTGCAGACAAAAGAGGGCATCATAGATGAGGCCCATAAGCAGGGCTTGGTTTCTGGCGGCGAGGAATCTGCGCGGGTAGAGGGCCTTGATAAGAAGAAGGATGAGAGTACCGTTCAGCGTCCTGAGTATCCTTGGTACATCAAGGTGGGAGACTTTGTTTTTGGTTTCACGCCAGGCGATTCAGGTAATACTGAGGCTCCTAAGAGCGCAAACTCCGATGATCCTACATCTGCGCCTGCTCCAGGAGAGTCTCACGATCAGAAGAACTCCGGAGAAGGCGGCTCTTCTGAGGGATCCGGCGCCGATAACTCAAAGTCCGACAGTGGGAACTCACGCTAATGCTTCTAGCTGCAATTGATATTGGAACCGTGACCGCTCGACTTGCGCTTGCGCAGGTAGAGGACGGTCGCGTCATTCGCATGGCCAAATACACCGAGATTGTCAACTTGGGCGAAGGCGTTGATAAAACAAAACGCCTGTTACCTGAGGCAATTCATCGTTGCGTTGGTTGCGTTTCTTCTTATGTTGATCACGCGAGAAAAGAGGGCGCTGAGGCGGTTGTTTGTACGCTCACAAGCGCTGCTCGCGATGCAGAAAATGCTCCCGACCTGGGAATGGGTCTAGCCTCGCTAGGACTTGAGCCCATGATTATTCCAGGTGAAATTGAAGGTGCGCTTACATTTCTGGGTGTCTCCCACGACTTTGAGAATCATCGCATTCTTGTTGCTGACAGCGGCGGCGGCTCAACTGAGCTAGTCGTTGGCACGCTGGTGAGCCAGCCTGCGGCTCAGGACGCAGGTCAGTCTGCGGTCCAAGGCGTAGGTCAGTCCGCCAACCAAGCCGCAGGTCAGCAGCCTGGTGGCCAGCAACTCGACATCAACTTTGTCGAGTCCGTTGACCTTGGTTGCAGGCGCCTAACCGAACGCTTTAACCTGTCGGCAGATCACCCTTCAGCCGAGGATATTGAAGGAGCTCACCAAATGGCAGCTCAGATGATGTCTGAGGCTATCGTCCGAGCTCAACAGCAATGTGCAGCGCCAGAGCTCTTGGTTGGTGTCGGCGGAACTGCAACCAGCCTCATTGCTATCAGGGATCACCTTGACCCGTACGATCCATCGAAGGTGCACCTCAATCACATTTCGATTGATGAGGTGTCGCAGATAGAAGGGCTTCTCGCCAGCAAAACGTTAAAGGAGCGAGAAGACATAACGGGACTTCAGGCAAAGCGCGCGTCTGTCATGCTCGCGGGCACTATTTTGCTTGCAGAATTGATGAAGAACTCGGGCTTCAAACACCTGGTAGTAAGCGAGAGCGATTTGCTCTTTGGCCTGGTGATAACTGCTGCTGCCGTTTACCAGGGAAAGCAGTCGCCTGTGATTTGGCAGCCAATTTTGCGCCCGCTGGATAAAAAGTAGTGGCATAATAGCTAGACATATCCGGGGGCGTGGCGGAATTGGCAGACGCAGGGGACTTAAAATCCCTCGACTTCGGTCTTGCGGGTTCGAGTCCCGCCGCCCCTACCACTTTTGTTGCAGAATAAATTAATGTTCAGATTATTGTTAGTGATACGTCTCGTTGACATTCTACGGAACCGAGACCAAAGAGCAGCTGCCATCGTGTAGCTGCTTTTTTCATAAGAAGCTATAAATAAGCCTTTTCTTTCTACTGATCAGCAAATAGAACTCTCAAATTCAAGAGGTGTTATAACAGATAAAAAGTCGGATAACTCCTATTCTGTTCTCTTTCAGAAACTTGTATACTACTTGTCTTGTACCTAACGTATGCATGACTAATTTCTTACTCACTTCGGAGGACCTATGTCATTTGAGACAGGAGTTTTTCCGGTTTTAGTTTCTGAGGACGAAGCTGCAGAGTCATTATCCCCGCAGGTCAGGGGAGGACTCAATTCGTCGTCTGCCACACCTCTTCATGTCCAGCTGTCGGATTTGATGCGTGTCAAAATCCTGTCAGAAGACTGGAAGGCGGGAACGTATATTCCGTCTGAGGCGGAATTTATGGCGCAGTATGGCGTCAGCCGAGGAACCATCAGAAAAGCCATTCAATCCCTGGTTAAAGAGGGTTTGCTGCTTACTCAAAAGGGTCGAGCAACTCAGGTTATTTCTAACACCGTCCGCCATGCGGCGGGAAATACCGTGCTTTCATTTGCAGCTGCACTCAGAGATGGCGGCTTCGAGTATCGAACTGAAGTCCTGTTCAAACAGGTAGTTCCTGCAGATCAAGCTGTTGCCGAGCACTTGGAGATTCCCATTGGCTCTGACGTGCTCTTTTTGCGTCGCGTTAGGAGTGTCTCGGATAGGCCTGTAGTGTGCCAGGAATCGTGGTCCAACCTGCTTGTTTGTCCGCAGCTTGAAGAGGCAGACTTTGAGAATGAGTCGCTCTTTGACGCGGTTGAAAGAACTTCTCAAAAAGAGATTGCGCGCTCTCGCATGCGCTATCAGTCGCAAATTGCAGGCAAAGACCATGCTGATTACCTGCAGTGTTCTCCAAACGATGCTTTGCTTGTACTTGAGCAGGTAATTGAGCTGTCCGACGGTAATTGCATTGAGTGGAGTCAGACTTGGCTTGCCCCACATCAGAGCATTGTTGGTATATCTGAGCAGGTAGACGGCTCTATTGGACCTCTGGACATCTCTTCTGTTCGTCAGTCAGAACACGTGGACACATCGCTGACTTCTTCAGAAATAGACTCTGATCAGCGCAAACAGCTTGAACTTGATTTACGCCACGAGGCGCTGGCGGTTCGCCGAGGCATTATCGAGCTGGCACATCGCTACAGCTCAACGCCGTTCCACATTGGCGGTGCATGTTCCGTGGCAGACATTGTCTCCGTACTTTTGAGCAAGGTTATGCAGGTGGGCCGCAGGGATTGCGAGTGGGAGCTCAGAGACCGCTTGATTCTCTCCAAGGCTCATACATCACTGGCGCTGTTCCCAGCTCTTCTACGTGCAGGAATGATCTTTCAAGAGGACATCGATCGCGGAGTTTTTGGACCTGATGCCGTCCTCTTTAAGCATCCACTGAGAGATCCTCAGCGCGGCTTTGAAATCTCCGGTGGCAGCCTTGGAATGGGCTTGGGCTACGCCGCTGGCCTGGGATTAAGCCTTCGCAGAAAAGATCTTCCTTCTCGCGTTTTTTGTATTGTGGGCGACGGCGAGTGCGACGAGGGCTCCATTTGGGAGAGCGCCGCGTTTATCGGCCACAACCAGCTCTCCAACGTGACGGTGATTGTTGACCAGAACCGCATGCAGCTGGACGGCCCTTGCGCGTCCATTTTGGACACTGGTTCAATTGCAAGAAAGTTTGATGCGTTTGGCTTTGAGTCCGTCGAGGTAGACGGCCATGATGTGCTTGCACTGTACGACGCGCTGAAGCAGCAAACTTCTAGGCCTCGTGCGATTATTGCGCACACCATCAAGGGCAAGGGACTTTCATTTGCCGAGAATAACGTCTCGTTCCACGACGCATGTGTGACGGACGACCTCTATGAGCAGGCATTACTTGATCTGAAAGTTGCAGAGGAGGCATACTCATGCTAGATAGATCGTTGCAGCCAGCTCAAATTTCTGCTGAAGAGTCGCAGTTGCTCGCAGGTATGAATACAAAAGAAGTGTTCGGTTGGGTCATGGGAAAGCTTGCCGAGGATGATGAACTGCTAACTGTTGCTGTTGCCGACTATGGTCGCCGTTTGAACTTGGATCGCTTCCGAGAGCTTAGACCAGATGGCTACATCCAGTGTGGAATTGCAGAGCAAAACCTTATTGAAGTGGCATCTGCCTGCGCAAATGAAGGCTTCCACGTTTTTGCACCGTGCTACGCCACGTTTGTGACCTCTCGAACGCTCGATCAGATTCGCGTCAACCTTGGCATGATGAAGTCACCCGTGGTGCTGGTAGGCGTTGCTGCTGGCTGCGAATCCGCAGCTACAGGCCCATCTCACATGGCGGTAGAGGACATTGCGGTAACCAGGACCATCCCGGGGCTTTCCGTGTTCAACCCGGTCGATAACGCCCAGCTTGCGGCCACGCTCATGGAGCTTGCAAAGCATCCTCGACCAGCTTACGTGCGAATGACCTCATGCGATGGCGTTAATCTGCATCTAAATGGTTACGTTTTTGATGCCTCTGGTGTCGAGAAACTCTTTGAGTCGTCATGCGCTGCGGACACGGTGGACCTAGCAGTCGCAGACGGTGCCGCAACAACCTCTCAACCGAAACACGTGACCGTTCTTGCAACAGGCGCGATAACCAGCCGAGTCGTTGTGGCAGCACAGAGAGTTGCAGAGCAGATTGCCGTTCCCGTCCGAACGAACATCGAGGTCTACGGCGTATCAAGCATCAAGCCACTTGACGCTTCTCTGACGGAAATCTGTCAGAACTCTGACGTGATTATTACCGTTGAAGAGCACAGTATTTTGGGTGGATTTGGCAGCGCAGTTGTCGAACAGGTCAGCGCATCAGGCACATGTCCGCAGGTACTACGTTTAGGCATGCCAGATGCATACCTTGAAGCAGACGTTCACCACAACATTCTTGCGCGCGCTGGACTATCGGTTGAGAGTCTGCAAGAGGTTCTTCTCGCCAACTGTTAAATTAGGATCTAAGAAAATAAGGACCTAAGAAAAAACCCAAGGGAGCGTTTGCTGCCTTGGGATTTGCGTTCTATGGTGCCCCCAACGGGAATCGAACCCGTATTGCCGCCTTGAAAGGGCGATGTCCTAACCGTTAGACGATGGGGACGCGAAGAAAAAGTATAGCAAAGTTGCTGCAGATTTCTAGTGCTAAACGAGCTGATTTTGAGCTTACATCTATTCTTCGTTTTCCCACCAGTCCAACCCGGCCTTAAACGCGTAGTCGCGAGCGCTCTGAGTCACGCCAGGCACCGCCTCTGCCCACGAAATAAATTCCGGCACGTCGGCGATAATCGCCTCGGCCTCGTGAACTGCGATAACGTTCTCGGCAAACGTGTCAGGCGTAAAGTTGATTCTGCACGGAATGTAGAGATCAACAAAAGACGGTCTGAGCAGCGCATACGCCGCTCCCTCGCCGAGGTTAACAAAACCTTTGAGCGCGCGCTTTGCGGCGGGCATGCGATTCAACTTGAAGAACAGCAGCGTAAACGCCAGGCGCATCCAAGCATTTGACTGATATCCACAGCTCTCGTCCAGCTTATGGAGACCCTCCTCGTCTTCCAGGCGGGCAAGGACATATGCCAAGGTAAAACGCGCACCCAGCAAATCTGTTGGCGAGAAAAATAAGAGATCTTCGCAGGCTTTTTTGGAGAGTTTGAAGCAAGCGCAATCGGTTGCTACCTGGGCGATCTGTGCATAGAGGCGCAAAAGTGGTCGAGCTTCAGCGCAGATCCAAGCGTCGCCGTGGTTTTGCTTTGCTTGTTCTAGCTTTGGCCTAAAGGTTGTGTCAAATTCTTTTTGCAGGTCTAGCAGGTCATTGAGGATTGCTGCAGGATGATTGTTGGAGATCTGCGCCAGGATTCTTTGGGCTTCAAGGTTGATACTTGTGCTGGCAAGAGCTGGGTTTTCAATAATATTTGTCATCTGATTATGCAAGAAGTTAAGCAGATCCATCCGACTTGAGAAGAAGTCCGCATCAGAATCAATTTCTTTAGTAATTCCAGCCTGATACTTGCCAATGACGTTGACGTATTGTGCGAAGGCCTTTTCTTCTTCGTCAGAAATAAAGTCTTCAGGCGAAGCTTCTACCGCAAGTTTCAACTCATAGAGAGCTGCCTCAGAGACGATGTTCTTTTCTTGAGCACACTTGGCTACCAAGCGATCTGCCTGCTCACTGGCCATATCGTTAGCGGAATGCTTAATCACTCTGCATCACCACCTGCATTTGGATTATTTGGCCCGTCGATATGCGGTCCGCTTGGTCGCGGGCCAGCGGGGCCGCCTGGGAAGTTGGGGCTGCCAGGAGTGGCGCCTCCAGCGAGGGGATCGTCGGGGAAGCCAGATCCACCAGGGAACGAATCAGCAGAAGCAAACAAGGCGCTTGCCTGCATCTGCAGCTCTTTTTCTGCAAGTTCAACGGTCTTTGGGTCTCTCGCCCTTACTTGATCTGCAAGCCAACGGCCAAGAACACCGCGTCCTATCAGGTCATTTCCTTCTTGCAGCAGCACCGTTGCCTCTGCAATGGCAATGATGAGCTCGTCCTCAGAATAGGGGAGCACGTTGAGGCGCGAGAACTCTCCCTCGGGCAAATCCTTCTGCACGAAGAGGCAAAGCGTTGCCTCGGGATAGCGCTCAATCAGCAGGTCAAGGTAGTGTTCCGCCTCAACCAACTCACGCTTCTTGAAGTGAATGGCCAAGCGAGCCAGCAAAATCCACGGGTCATCTGCCCCACGAGGCGGATCAAGCTTGCGGTACTTGTCCATGAGGTTGTCGAGGGTGTCCTCGTCCTCGAGTTTTGCGTATGCGAGCGCAAGCGTAAAACGAGCATCGGCCGCATCTGCAGCGTCAAGCTCCAGGAGTTTCTCGCCATATGCGATGGCATCTTTGTTGCGGCCACAGATAAGCGCGCGAGAAGAAAGCGTTGCCAACCAGCGCTTATAGGGATTGATAGCCAGGCGCTGGGCAAGTTCTGCCTGCTCAGCGGGGAGCCCCTGCGAGGACTCTTGCGCTTTCTGGTAACACGCGGCTTCTACCTGGGGAAGTTTCTCCACAAGAAACTGGTAGTAGGCGTCAAAAAGCCTGCTATTTGAGGCGTGGAGCATGCGCTGGGCATCAAAACAGTTGGGGTCCAGCTGAATTGCCTGGTTGAGGAGGCGTTTTCCCTGGTCGATAAGGGTCTGCGCCTGAGATTCTTCGACAAAGGGTAGGCGATAGTCAACAATCTCGGCCGCCTGAGCAACCAGATTGAACGCGCGATCTTCGTCTGTTTGGGGGAGAGAATCGCGGTCGTTGGAGAATCGCCAGTTGAAGTCCTTCATCAGCGTGGCAATGCTGTCCTCGTCGCTGACTTGCGTGCGAGCAAAGCGGAGGATAAGCCGCTGGTAGTCTTCTTTTACTGGGTCAAACGCCACGTGATTCCTTTCTCTCTTAGGTAATAATATCGCAGGTTATTTAGGTGTGCGGAGTAACTCCGCGAGCGTCGTAAGAAGATTGTGAACGGCAGACGGAAACGTTTGGAGTGGACGGGTTTCTCGCCAGATGGGCGTCAGGTTCCTGTCAGGGAAGTGCATAAATTCTGAACGATATTGCATAAAATGGCACATTCATTTTGGTACAGGTGTCCAAAATGAGCTAGAATAGAAATGTTGAGAAGAAGTAATTGCGAAGAATGGCTTCGCTAGCCGCTTAGGGAAGCGGCACATAGTTAAGGAGAGGTTTTATGGGACGTTTTACTAATCCACGCGATCTGTATTTTGGCGAGGGTGCTCGTCACGAGGTTAAGAACCTCAAGGGTAAGAGGGCAGTTATCGTTTCCGGCGGAAGCTCTATGCGTCGCGGCGGCTTCCTTGATGACATCGAGAATGACCTTAAGTCCGCAGGTTTTGAGGTTGCTCACATTGAGGGCGTCGAGTCCGATCCTTCCGTCGAGACCGTTATGAGCGGCGCTGCTAAGATGAGCGAGTTCCAGCCAGACTGGATTATTGCTATCGGCGGCGGCTCCCCAATCGATGCAGCTAAGGCTATGTGGATCAAGTACGAGTATCCTGAGACCACGTTTGAGGACATGTGCAAGGTCTTTGGCCTGCCTGAGCTCCGCACCAAGGCTCACTTCTGCGCAATTTCTTCTACTTCCGGTACCGCAACTGAGGTAACCGCATTCTCCATCATTACCGATTACCAGAAGGGCGTTAAGTACCCAATCGCTGACTTCCAAATTACCCCTGACGTCGCAATTGTTGACCCTGAGCTCACTTACGGCATGCCTGTTAAGCTTGTTGCTCACACTGGTATGGACGCACTGACCCACGCTATCGAGGCATACGTTTCTACCGTTGCTTCCATGTACACCGACGGTGACGCCCTGCACGCAATCCGCGAGATTGTCGAGTGGCTGCCAAAGTCCTACAAGGGTGACAAAGAGGCACGTCAGCACATGCATGACGCACAGTGCATTGCTGGTATTGCATTCTCCTCTGGCCTTCTGGGCATCGTTCACTCCATGGCTCACAAGACCGGCGCTGCATTCTCCGGTGGACACATCATCCACGGTTGCGCAAACGCTATGTACCTGGGCAAAGTCATCCAGTTCAACGCTCGCGACGAGCGCGCAAAGGCTCGCTATGCATTCATTGCTAAGGAGATCCTGCACCTTGAGGGCAACACTGAGGACGAGCTGGTAGAAGCTCTTGTCCAGAAGATTCGCGACATCAACGACGCTCTTAACATCCCACAGGGCATCAAGAACTACGGCGAGGGTGGAACCAAGTCCGAGACCTCCATCATCGACGAGAAGGAGTTCTTCGAGAAGGCTCCAGAGGTTGCTCGCCTTGCTATCGAGGACGCTTGCACCCTCTCCAACCCACGCAAGCCTACCCAGGAGGAGATGGAGCAGCTGCTTAAGTGCGTCTACTTCGACCTTCCTGTCGAGTTCTAAGATCTAGCTTAGAGACTTAGCTTCGCTAAAAGCCTGGTAGTGTTCCGCTACCAGGCTTTTTTGTGCGCAGGTCGACGGCGGGTGAGGGCGAATGCGCAGGTCGACGGCGGGTGTGGACGGGTGCGCAGGCCGATGGCGAGTGCGAGCGTGTGCAGGTCGTTGGGGTGCATCAAAAGTTGCTTGGACTGTCAAAACACCTCAAATTAGCTCCAAGTGGTAAAAAATGCGTTTAGTTGGAGATTTCATTTTTCTGCATACAACGTTTGCCCAGATAAAAGTTTTTGGTGCGGTAAAAAATCGTCTTAGTTGGAGATAAAACAGCTAAATTTCAATTTTCATTTCCAACTAAACGGGTTTTTTACCTTTTTTGGCACATAATTTTAAGCTCAAAAATTACGTATTCATAAAAATGAATTTTATTGCATGAATATGCAGAATTATGAAATAGGACAGTGAAATTGCACAGCAAGCCTCCAGGAGAACACGCCAGAATAACAAATCTTGCACAGATTTCCTGTGTGATTTCGAATCGGTCAGATTACTTGCGCTATTTCCGGGTATGGAATTCATACTTTTTCGCGAAGGAGTGCTATGGATTACTGTCTTTCGTACTTTTCAGCGTTTAATTTATTGATGAGTTCTTCCAGGCCATTTGATTCGTCAGCGGCAGCAAATGGTATGGTCAGAGCACCTGTTGTTCCCGAGTCTACACCTGGTGCAGCCATGGAACGAAAGCTTGCCGTCTACTATGGACATCTGCCAGAAATACAAGGTGTGCGTCTTTATCATGAGCCTAACAGCAAGGTTGACCTGCTAATTCGGGATCTGAATTCTGCGTCTACAAGAGAAAACGTCGCGCTTCATATCTGTAATTCAAAGGTTTCGCCATCGTCGCTCCTACCCATAGGTGCTGACTTAAAAGGGTTTGTTACTTCCCCAGAATTCACTTATTTGCAGATTGCTTCAAAGCTTGATTTCATCGGAACAATTCTTGCAGGTAGTGCCCTGTGTTCTGATTATTTTTTGAATCAGGATGGCCATGGTGGAGTTTCGCAACGCCAAAATGGCCCTCTGACAAATCGCACTGCAATTGCAAAGTTTCTATCCACGCAAGGAAGAAAACGCGGCATCATCCCAGCTAAACGAGCACTTCAGCACATCGTAGAGAAAGCTCGGTCGCCCCGAGAAGCTTCACTAGCCCTTCTCTTGTGCCTCCCGTATAACCTTGGAGGCTTTAACCTCGGAAGTGTTGAGCTCAATAGGCCAATTGAGCTGGAAAATCGATATGGTGAGAAAATCACTCGAATTCCTGACCTAACTATTCAGCTCAAGGATAAAAGAAAGAAGCAGGCTACGGTGCTGCTAGATTATGATCCAGCGGTAACGCACGCTGGCAGCCAAAGAGTCATACGAGACTTGGACAGAGAAAACGAGCTGGTAACGGGCGTGCAATGTCCACATTTTTCAGTATCTGGAGAGATGCTTAAAAGCTTCTCAAGCGTTCAAGGTTTGGTCCGTCAGATTCGAGAGTCTACAGGAATAGTCGCACGTGACACAACTATTTCTGATCTTGAAGATCGTCAGCGAGCACTGTGGATGCGGCTATTCAAAGCTAGGTAAAGTTGCACTTGAAGATATGCGATCATCCAATCGAGGTAGCCACATCTTTTGCGTTGTGCTTGCCGTACAATAGAGAGGCACAAACCACTCATATCGTACAGCCAGAAGGAGAAAATCGTGGAAGTAAACGGCCTTATCGACCACACAAACTTGAAGCAAAACGCAACCGCTGAGGACATCAAGAAACTTTGCGCCGAGGCAAAGCAGTACAAGTTTGCGACCGTCGCAATCAATTCTTGCTGGGTTTCCTTGGCTCACGCCGAGCTCGAGGGCTCCGGAGTTGGCATCACTTCCTGCATTGGTTTCCCTCTGGGCGCAGCTTCAACTGCAGCTAAGGTTGCCGAGGCCAAGCAGAGCGTCGCCGACGGCACAACTGAGATTGACATGGTCATCAACGGCGGCCACCTGGTCGCGGGCGACGACGACTACGTTATCGCTGATATTAAGGCTGTTGTCGAGGCTGCCGGCTCCGTGCCCGTTAAGGTAATACTTGAGTGCTGCCTCCTTGATGACGAGCAGATTGTTCGTGCTTGCAAAGATTGCATGGCTGCTGGAGCTGCGTTCGTTAAGACAAGTACCGGCTTTAGCACCGGCGGCGCAACTGTTCACGACGTTGCTCTGATGAAGCAGACTGTCGGCAACACTTGCAAGGTCAAGGCTGCTGGCGGCATCCACAATAAGGCTGACGCTGAGGCAATGGTCGCAGCAGGCGCCGATCGCCTGGGCTGCTCTAGCGGAATCGCTATCGTCACCGAGTAACTCGCTGAACTGGAGTTTACTGGACCGATAGTCCACTGAACTGGGGTTTTCAGGCCGGTAGTCCACTGAACTGGAGTTTGCCAGCTGGCACCTCATTGATAGATAAAATGAAAACGACCTCGTGGCATGTGCTGCGAGGTCGTTATTTGTTGCAGTGAAAAAACGCGGGATCTGCCGAGAAAACCGTTGGTGCTGGCGAGAAACCCGTGTGAGTCGTGGTCCGCGCCGCCGTGGCAACTAGCTGACGACAACCTCGCCAAAGCCCAGGTTGCGGGCCTGCGACTCAATTGCCTGCATGCGCTCGTCGCTTGGAGAAGGGGAGTTCTCCATCGGTCCGCGCACGCCAAAACGCCTAAACTTCATGAGGCGAATACGCGTCTGACCGACCTTCTCGCCAAGGGTTGTGGCAATGCCGTCAACTGCGGCTTCAGCGTCATTCCAGCCTTCGGTAACGATGACGCGAACCTCTTCCAGCTTGTTTTGCTCGGCCAAAAACGCAAGATTTTTGCGAACTGTGACGCCATTCTCGCCGGTCAGATGCTCAAACCACTGATCGTCCCAAGCTTTAACGTCAAGCATGACGCCGGCTGAGAGGGCCAGCAGGTCGCGGTACTCGGTGAAGTCGATGGTGCCGTTTGAGTCGATAAGGCAGCTCAGGCCGGCCGCGTTGCAGTAGGTGAAGAGCTCGTAGAGGAAGTCGGGACGGAGCATGCATTCGCCGCCTGACGTGGTGATTCCGCGGATGAACGGCATGTTGGAAATGCAGCGGTCAGCCACTTCTCGGGCGCTGAGCAGCTTAATCTTTGGCGTGGACTTGTGCTGGCACACCTTGATGCAGTTGTCGCAGTTGATGCAAATGGAGTTGTCCCACACGACCTTGCCGTCGGCTACAGACAGGGCGTGAGCTGGGCATGGTTTGACGCACGCCTGGCAGGAGATGCACTCTACCTGGGTCTCGGGGTTGTGGCAGTAAGCGCAGCGAATGTTGCAGCCTTGGAGGAAGACAGCGGTTCGGCTTCCTGGGCCATCTACCAGCGAGAAGGGAATGATCTTGTTGATAGGAGCAACACACCCAGTTGGATGTGTTGCTCCTGAATTGGTTGCTGGGACGCTAGCTATCGCGGTGCGCGATGCCTCGGGGTACGATGCTTCGGCGCACGCTGCTCCCAAAGTTGTTTCTGTTGCAGTGAAGGTCACGATTGCGCAGCTCTTCTCGCTAGTCGCTCATGCGAACCTTGCGGTCGGCAAGGTGGTTAGCGGTGAAGTTGCCCAGGCCGTCGTGAGCGGTGTCCTGAAGAACAACGTCGCCGGACTGGAACTTCTTCATCTCGGAACGCTTAGCTAGGAAGCCAGTGATGCGGACCAGGTCACCCTCGGAGCTATAGAACGAGAGGTACTTGTCGTCGATGGAGAACGCGGCCTTGACCACGTCAACGACAGCGTCTGGGTTGCGCTCAGCGGTTGGCTCAGCTGGGAAAATGTCGGAAACGCCACTGTTGAAGAAGCGGTGCATGCGTGCGCTGTGGCGAATGTGATCGTAGAGGTTTGCAGGCTCGTCGCCAACCTTGATGCGGACACCAGGAGTAACGCCCTGCTGGTCGGAGAAGCCAGCCTGTGCGTGCAGGGTGAAGCGGCCGCCAAAAACCTCGGAGTAAACGGCGTCAAAGCTGTTGACCTGGTCGGCAATCTTGACCATGATCTGGTCGGCTAGCTCGTTAGCCTCGTCATCCTTGCCGTAGGTGCGGCTGCTATCAAGGTGCAGCAGCTCAGCGACGCACTCGCTCATGCCGGCAACGCCAAACATGCCGCAGAAGCGCTCGCGAGAAATGAGGCCTTCCTTAGCCAGGAAGCTAGTCTCAAAGAAGTTGGAATCCTCAA
This sequence comes from uncultured Atopobium sp., assembly GCA_963518165.1. Lineage (GTDB taxonomy): Bacteria > Actinomycetota > Coriobacteriia > Coriobacteriales > Atopobiaceae > Lancefieldella. The sequence continues at coordinate 936,657 of CAUQHX010000001.1, read as the reverse complement.
CAATAAAGCGGACACGCTCGTTCATGAAGTTCAGGACCTCGCCGGTTGCGGTTGGCAGCAGGTTGTTCATGAAGTCGTCAACGTTGGTTGCAAGCTTTGCAAGGCCAGGGAGAAGCACGCGGCTCAAAGTGTAAGCACCGCCGCCCATAGGAAGGACGTTGTAGCAGCTTACGACGGTGTACTCGCCAGGGTAGGTCTCTTTGTGGATGCGGTGGTTAGCAAAAGCAGGGTTGGAGCAGACCATGGTGGTCTTGACTGCCAGGCGCATGAACTCGTCGGAAGTGACCTCTGGGTCGTACTTGAGAGTGAAGTTTGGAACGGCGTTCATGAGCTCGCGGTCAACCTCAAGTAGCAGTCTACCTGCGCGAGTGTCCTCTGGACCAATGTTTGCGTGGCAGTAACCACTAGCAACGGTGCGGTCGATGTGGTTCAGGAAGCGGCGCAGACGAGGCTTAATCTCTGCGTCGGTCATGCCCTCCAGGAATGGATCAATGATCTTGTCCAGCTGGCCAACGTAGACAGGGCGGCTGGTAACGGAAGGAACATTGTCGTAGAGAGCGGCGAGGCCCCAGAGCAGGTCATCAAGGGTCTCTGGCTTGTCAAAGCGCAAAAACTCGGAGCCGTTCTGAGCAAATACCTGGTAGTCAGGGCAGATGTAGCGAGGACGGTAAGGAGCGTTGCCCTCACACATGTCGTCAAGCGCGTGAGCTGCAAAAAGACGATCAAACTCGGCGGTCGTCTTGATGGGATGCTCGGAGTTCTCGGCAGCCTGAGCCAGGTGCAGAACCTTCTGCTTGTACGAGAGGTTGTCGGAAGTAATGATGTCCATAAACTCGCTCATTAGTGCTCCTTACGTTTATCCTGCAAAAACAGGGTTGTGATTACGACGGGTACGTCGGTCGTTCCAGATGCGGCGTGGCGCGAGAAGCGCGTCATGCCAGGTGCGGTGCTCGGGGCGAGAAGAACGGTCTTGCCCAAGCATTGTGCCAGGTACAGAGGTTAGTCCAGAAGGTGGGTTTCTCCCTCGTGTTTCATTGCGTCGTCGAGGCGCTGGAACTGCCTCTCGGTAATGACAATCTTGCCGTGCTGAACAGAAACCATGCCCCTCTCCTTAAGCTCGTCGATACCGCGGGCAACAGTCTTTGTGCTGGTACCAATCTTGTCCGCCAACTCTTGCCTGGTTAGACGTACGGTAAATGGCCACTCAACAACGCCGCGGTGAATCTGGTCGCGCGTCAGCTCGCTGAGCATGTACATCAGACGCTTGGTGCCGCTCCAGGTCAGCAGGCTGCGCTCGTAACCGGACTGACGTGTGAGGTTCTTGATAATCCAGCGCGAGCGGGTAAGAAGAGCCTCGGGGTCCGAACGAATCCACTGCAGGTAGTCCTCGCGTGGAACCGAAATAAACTCGCAGCCAGAAGTTGCGGTGAGTGATCCCAGGTAAAAGGGACTCTCGCTGATAACTTCCATCTCACCGAAGGCAACAGGAGCGCAATACTCATCAATAACATATGTGCTACCTGCGGAATTATGCGACGTGGTGCGCACGGTGCCGCGGCACAGAATGTACACGTTATCAACGCGGTCCAGCATATGGACAAGGGTCTGTCCGGAGTTAAGACGAATCTGCCTACAGTGAGAAAGACGATTAGCAGGAACGCGAGAAGCCCATTTGATGATCTTCTTGCGAACGTCAGAATCAAGACTATCAAGGTAGGTTAGGACGTTCACACGAGACCTCGCTGTTCTTGTTTCGTAAGTCCTCTTTACAGGACAGTTTCGGCTTAAGTTTGAGTAATTGTACCTGCTACCTAGAATAAAAATAAGGACTTTTGTCCACTTTTTGAGACAATTTTCTTGAATGAAGTTAGGGTGCGGTCAGGCGGCAGTCAGCCCACGGTCAGCCTGCGGTCAAGCCGTCCGCAAGACAGAAAAAGTCCCCACGTCAAATGAACTGCCTCCCATTTCTTAGACACGAGAAATAGGAGGCAGTTCAAAACACACCTAATAAAGATAATCTGTCAAAAAGACGTATACATTACGCTGAAAATACCTCTAACGCGCAGATTATCTTCATTTGATGTGTAAAATGCCCGCATCTGAGCAGAATATCTGACTTAAGTGTGTTCCGTAGATACTGAATTTATCGATAGTTAAATTTCTTATATAAGTCTATTCATGTTTAAGTATATTAGGTTAAGTTTATGCATAGAGATGCATATCAAGCAGTACGACCTCTAGCTGCCTGGCTATCTTGATTAAGAACATGTCAATTCTTTAGCAGAACCTACCAAAGCTGCGCTATTTTGTGCGCCAGGCCTAAAAGCCAGCGCTGACACGCTGCAGAATCATAATCACCTGCATATGAATTACCTCCCATTTCTTGGACATAAGAAATGGGAGGCAGTTCAAAACGACGTAGGGGCCAAAAGAAATGCGATGCTTACGCGGCGTTCGCGCGTGCGTTTGTGCGCGCCTGCGCACTTGAACGCTTACGCGGTGCTTGCACGTGTACTTATGCGCGCTTGTACGTTTGAGCGCGGCGCGTACGCTTACTTGCGGTTGCAGACCTCTGCAGCAACCTTTGCGCCAAGAGCAACATTGTTGAAGACCAGCTGGATATTGGACTCAAGGGAGTTGTTGCCAGTAATCTCAGCAACCTTTGCCAGCAGGAATGGAGTGGACTCCTTGCCGTGGATGCCGTTTGCCTCTGCCTCTGCAAGGGCCTTCTCGATAGCTGCGTCGATGGTGTCCTTATCCATTGCGTACTGCTCAGGAATTGGGTTGGTAACCAGAAGACCGCTGTTCATACCAATCTGCTGCTGGGTAGTGAAGATCTCTGCCAGCTCAGCAGGGGAGTCAACGCGGTAGTCAACGCTAAAGCCGCTCTTACGAGTATAGAATGCAGGCAGCTCCTCGGTCTGGTAACCAAGTACAGGAACGCCCTTGGTCTCCAGGTACTCAAGGGTAAGGCCAAGGTCAAGAATGGACTTTGCACCAGCGCAAATAACCATAACAGGAGTCTGTGCAAGCTCCTCAAGGTCAGCGGAGATGTCCATGGTGGTCTCAGCGCCGCGGTGAACACCGCCGATACCGCCGGTTGCAAAGACGTCGATGCCAGCCATGTGAGCAATCATCATGGTAGTAGTGACGGTAGTTGCGCCGTCCTTCTTCTCAGCGATGATAACGGGGAGGTCGCGGCGGCTGACCTTAGCAACCTCGCGGCCCTTCTTGCCCAGGTAATCAATCTCGTCAGCGGAGAGACCGGCACGCATCTGGCCGTTAATAATTGCGATAGTTGCAGGAATTGCACCGTTGTCGCGGATAATCTGCTCAACCTTCAGAGCGGTCTCGACGTTCTGTGGGTAAGGCATACCGTGAGAAATGATGGTGGACTCCAGAGCTACAACAGGCTTGTTCTGCTCAAGAGCCTCTTTGACCTCGTCAGATACAACGAGAAAATCCTTCAGGTTAGACATATATACTCCAATCGTAAACGACTAATGGAACCGAAAGTAGTGCCGTGCAGACGCTTTGTGCCGTGCAGATACGCTAAATACCTGCGCGCTTGATAACCTCTTCAACGTTGAGCTGGTCGTTGATGGTGTCCTCACCCTCAATGGCCATGCTTGAAGCAGCCATACCCACAAGACCAGTCTGCTCAAGCGTCATACCCTGAGTATACGCCCAGGTAACTCCTGCCATCATGGCATCTCCTGCGCCTGTCATGTTGACCAGCTTTGCAGGAAGCAGTGGCAAGCGGACGGTCTTCTCGTGATCAGCGCAAAGAAGGCCCTTCTCGCCAAGGGAGATAAACACGCGCTTAAGTCCTGTTGCAAGTAGCTCCTGAGCTGCCGCTTTAAGGGAGGTGTCGTCGGTAATCTTGATGCCCGAGAGCATCTCGGCCTCAAGGCGATTTGGCTTGAGCGTGTGAATCTTGCCCAGGACCCTCTTGAGCTTCTGCGCCTTGATGGAAGAAACGGGATCGCAGAAGATGGGGCAGGTCACGTTCTTGGCAATGAACTCGATGGTCTGCTGAGGCAGGTTGGTGTCAATCACGCAAGCTGCGGCGTGCTGGATAACGTCCAGGCGCTCCTCGATGCGCTCAGGGGTAACATACTCGTAAATCTGCATGTCATTGATGGCTTCCTGCATCTCACCGTGCTCGTCCATGATGAAGAGGTAGGTAGACGTGGAAGCGCCCGGCACAGTAATAGAAGCATCGATGTCAATGCCGCAGTCCAGGCAGCCTTCTTTGAGCTCGCGAGCACGATAGTCCTCGCCAAAGGCGGTAAGCAGACGAACGTCACTGTCGAGAAGGGCCAGGTTGTGGGCAACATTTCTGCCAACGCCACCAAAAGACATGGTGACCTTGCCAGGGTTTGAATCTCCTGCCACAAGGGAAGCGTCTGGGCGACCAGCAATATCCATGTTGGCAGCGCCAATTACAATAAAGTAGGGACGCTCGCTCAGAATGTAGCGGCGGCCCAAAATTGCGCCCTTTGCAGTAAGGTTGGAGATGTGAACCGAAACAGAAGAACGTGAGATACCTGCACGTTCTGCAATTTCCTTCTGAGTAATGGAAGGCTGCTCTTTGATCCAGTTGAAAATCATTTGTTCTCGATTGGTGAGCATCAGGCCTCCTAGCAGCAAAAATAGAATCCGACTAAACAGGTGCTTATATAAAACTTCTAAACAGGTGCTTATCTTATTTAAGCTAGTGCTTAAATCTTGCTTTGGACAACGATAAGACAGCAGCTAGAGTCTGTAAAGAATGAATTCATTAAATTTTTCCCTGGTGAGCTCAACGATTTTCTCGCCACATTGGTTTTACCTGCTTGATTTTTCTAAGCATTTGCTGCGTACCGTTTACAGAATTTTAGTATCTGCAAACGGTTGTATCGTGAAAATCTCTCTAAATTGGGCGTCGGCGTTATGCAACTGTAATAATATATTTAATGAATAGTAATGACTCGTCCACATAAGTTAGTTCGCGCATGTATCGTGCGCAAATGCTTGTTTCGGGCGTTTTAGGAGGTAGCATGCCTAAACGTGTTTTTGTAGTTGTTCTTGATAGTTTTGGCATCGGCGAAGAGCCTGATGCAGCGGCATACGGAGACGAGGGTAGTAATACCCTTTGTGCATGCGCAACAAGTGGCGTTCTTAACATTCCAAATATGACAAAGCTGGGCCTTCTTAATATTGATGGCGCACTTGATACCGTGTATGACATTGATTTGAAGCCAATTGAGTCTCCTGAAGGCGCATATGCTCGCATGCAGGAGAAATCCGCTGGTAAAGACACTACGGTTGGTCACTGGGAGATGGCAGGCGTCATTTCTCCAAAGAAGTTCCCAACCTATCCTGATGGTTTTCCACAGGAGGTCATTGAGGAGTTTGAGCAGAAGACGGGCCGTAAGGTTCTCTGCAACAAACCTTACTCCGGAACCGATGTTATTAGAGACTTTGGTAAAGAGCACGTAGAGACTGGTGCTCTGATTGTCTATACCTCAGCAGATTCTGTTTTCCAGATTGCTGCTCATGAGGACGTGGTAAGTCCCGAGAAACTCTATGAATATTGCCGCATTGCGCGCGAGATTCTTCAGGGTGAGCACGGTGTTGCTCGCGTTATTGCTCGTCCTTTTGAGGGGGAGTGGCCATACCAGCGCACTTCTCGCCGTCATGACTTCTCGCTTGAGCCAACGGGCCCAACTATGCTTGATCGCCTTAAAGAGAACGGCTTTGATGTTCTTTCCATTGGCAAGATTTATGACATCTTTGCTCACCGTGGCATGACTGAGTTTGAGTTCACTACCTGCAACGCAGACGGAATTCAGAAAACTATTGAGGCTACCAGCAAAGACTTCAACGGTCTGTGCTTCACCAACCTTGTTGATACCGATATGATTTACGGTCACCGCAATGATCCTGTGGGATACTCCAACGCTCTTTCTTACTTTGACGAGCGCATTCCTCAGATTATTGAGGGCCTTCGTGAGGATGACCTGTTCATTATCACCGCAGATCATGGCTGTGACCCGGTAACACCATCTACTGATCACTCTCGTGAGTACGTTCCACTGCTTATCACAGGTCCAAAGGTCAAGCCAAACACCAACCTTGGTACAACTGCCACATTTGCCGATATGGCCGAGACAATCCTTGATTATTTTGGCGTTGAGCAACTTGGTGTTGGAACTTCTCACCTGTCAGAGATTCTTAAGGAGAACTAATGGCTACTACCCCAACTCCCCATAACGCTGCTGTTGAGGGCCAGATTGCTAAGACTGTCCTCATGCCAGGCGATCCTCTGCGCGCTAAGCTTCTTGCAGACACGTATCTGGAGAACGTTGAGCAGTTCAACACCGTTCGCAACATGTTTGGTTATACCGGCACCTACAAGGGACAGCCAGTCTCCGTTATGGGTTCTGGTATGGGTATGCCTTCCATTGGTATTTATTCTTACGAGCTCTTTAATTTCTACGGAGTTGATAACATTCTCCGCATTGGTAGCGCTGGCGGCCTTGCTCCTGAGGTAAAGCTCAGAGACATTGTTATTGGTATGTCTTCCAGCACTGATTCTAATTATCCATCACAGTACGGAATGCCTGGAACTATTGCACCTACCGCAGACTTTGGTCTGTTGAGTAAGGCTATTGCTGGTGCAGAGAAACTGGGTTATCCCGTTCGCGTTGGTAATATCCTGGCAAGCGACGTGTTCTATACCGTAAACAACTCGCTTCCAAAATGGGCAAGCATGGATGTTCTTGCCGTTGAGATGGAGTCGGCAGCCCTGTATCTCAACGCCATGTACGCTCATAAGCATGCGCTTACGCTGCTAACTATCTCTGATTTGCCTCTTACAGGAGAAGCACTTACTGCTGAAGAGCGTCAGACTAGTTTCACGCAGATGATGGAGGTTGCTCTTTCTGTTGTTGCTTAAGGCACTTGTTGCGTAAAGCATTGCAGATCAGCAGTTTGCCATTGCTGTTTGTTTTGGAACCATGCGGATTTTCCGCTTAAGTTAGGGGAGTTTGGTCAACTTCTCATAAAGATCCAGCGTACAAGCTGGACGTTCCCGCCACATGAGGTAAGGAGAGCACGGAATGAACAAGAACGTTTCTCGTCGTAGTTTTGTGACCGGCGCAACCGGCGTTGGCGCATTTGCAGCACTTGCAGGTCTTGCAGGCTGCAACCAGAAGAAGGACGATGGTGGCCAGAAGGCATCAGGTGAGAAGAAAAAGAAGCTCACCATGGTTACCGATACCGGCGGTGTCAATGACCAGTCCTTTAACCAGTCCGCTTGGGAGGGCATGACCGAGCTCAAGGACAAGAACGGCTGGGATGTCAGCTACCTTGAGTCCAAGCAGGATTCCGATTACGCAACCAACCTTGATAAGGCTGTTGACGCTGAGTCCGACCTTGTTTGGGGCGTTGGCTTTGCTATGGCAGACGCAACTCTTAAGGCTGCTAAGGACAATCCAAACACCCAGTTTGCTATCATCGACAACGGCAACGATTCTCAGGTTTCTAACTTCACCGGCGTAATGTTCCGCGCTCAGGAGCCTTCCTTTGTTGTTGGCTACATTGCTGCTCGCACTACAAAGACCGGCAAGGTTGGCTTTGTTGGCGGCATTTCTTCCGCACTTATCGACCAGTTTGAGTATGGTTACCGCGGCGGTGTTGCTTATGCAAACAAGGAGAAGGGCACCAACGTTGAGATTTCTGCACAGTATGCAGAGTCCTTCTCTGACGCAGCAAAGGGCAAGGCTATTGCTAACTCCATGTACTCCGATGGTTGCGACATTGTCTTCCACGCTGCTGGTGGTGTAGGAACTGGCGTTATTGAGGCAGCTAAGGACGCAAACAAGCTTGCTATCGGCGTTGACCGTGACCAGGCATATCTTGCTCCAGAGAACGTTCTGACCTCCGCTCTTAAGCGCGTTAACGTTGCTATTGTTGAGATTTCCGAGAAGATCCTGAAGGACGGCCAGAAGGGTGGCACCACCATTTCCCTGGGCGCTTCCGAGGACGCTGTCGGAATTTCTGAGGAGCACCACCTCATGGGTGAGGACACCTACAAGGCTGCTACTGATCTTCTTGACAAGATTAAGGCTGGCTCTGTTGTTCCTCCTACAAACAAGGATGAGTTGGACAAATACGTTAAGTCTTTGAGCTAAGCTCTGACTTAGTTTTTTGAGCCCTGGGGTTTCTCGCCAGATGGTTTTGCCGTCTGATAGGCCCAAAGGCTGATGAGTTTGGATTTGCTGGTGAGGGGTGCTTTTTGGCACTCCTCACCTCTAGCAAGTGTGTAAAGGAGGTGGCTCGTGGAAGTCAGTTCGGATTACGCTGTTCAGATGCATGGCATTACCAAAGTTTTTGGATCGTTTAAAGCTCTTGACGCCGTAGACCTTAACGTGCGCAAGCAAACTGTCCACGCCATTTTAGGAGAGAACGGCGCAGGTAAAAGTACGCTTATGAACGTACTGTATGGCCTGTATTCTGCTGACGAGGGCGAGGTTTACCTCAACGGAGAGCGTGTATCCATATCTGGCCCAACCGATGCTATCGCTCACGGTATTGGTATGGTTCACCAGCACTTTATGCTGGTCGAGAACTTTACTGTTACAGAAAATATTGTTTTGGGCAACGAGGTCACCAAGGCTGGTGGCGTCCTTGATCCAAAGCGAGCTCGCGAGAAGGTCCTGGAGATTGTTGAGGAATACGGCTTTGACGTAGACCCTGACGCCAAGATTGAAGACATTTCTGTTGGTATGCAGCAGCGTGTTGAGATTTTGAAGGCCCTGTATCGCGGTGCTGATACGCTGATTCTTGATGAGCCTACGGCAGTTCTTACACCGCAGGAGATTGAGAAGCTTATTCAGATCATGCATGACCTGGTAAGCAAAGGTAAAACCATCATTGTTATTACTCACAAGCTTAAAGAGATTATGTCTTCTGCTGACGAGTGCACCATTATTCGTCGCGGCAAGTACATGAGCACCGTTGATGTCTCCAAGACATCCGAGACTGAGCTTGCAACACTTATGGTGGGTAGAAACGTTAACCTGCATGTAGAAAAGAAGCCTGCAACTCCTGGGGAGGTTGTTCTCTCTATTAAGGACCTCCACGTCAAGGACGAGCGCGGCATTGAGCAGGTAAACGGCTTTAATTTGGATATTCGTGCCGGTGAGATTGTTGGTCTTGCAGGCATTGACGGCAACGGCCAGAAAGAACTTGCCGATGCCATAGACGCACTGGTCAAACCTGAGTCGGGCACCATTTCTGTCAAGGGTGAAGAGATTCAGGGCGCAACCCCTAAGACGGTTATTGACCACGCTGTTGCAACTATTCCTTCAGACCGTCATCGCTGGGGCCTGGTTTTGCCCTTTACGGTTGCCGAGAACATGGTGCTTGAGCGCCACAATGAGGAAACCTTTGGTAAGGGTATTGCGCTTGACCTGGCAAAGATCAAGGAATTCTCTCAGAAGCTGATTGACGAGTTTGATATTCGTCCTGCAGAGTGCGTAGATCATCAGGCAGTGGGACTTTCCGGCGGTAACCAGCAGAAAGTTATTATCGCCCGCGAGGTCTCTTCCAACCCAGACGTTCTCATTGCTATCCAACCAACTCGCGGCCTTGACGTTGGCGCTATTGAGTTTGTTCACAAAGCGCTGATTCGCGAGAGGGACCGTGGAGCAGCAATTTTGCTGATTTCCTTTGAGCTGGATGAGATTATGGACGTTGCCGACAAGATGGCAATTATTTACGCCGGCAAGAATGTTGGCGAGTTTGACCAAGGTACTATCACTGAAGAGCAGGCTGGCCTGCTGATGGCAGGAGGTGACGCCGAGTGAGTACGCTTACAAAGATAATGAGAAAGCCCATTACGTCAGCAATTGTTGCTATTTTTGTTGGCCTGTTGGTTGCTTCTATTATTTTGGTTGTTGCAGGATATGACCCTATCAGCTCGTTTGAGGCACTTATTGGCGGCATGGTAGGTAAGCCAAAATACATTTCTAACGTCATTATTAAGGCAACGCCTCTGCTCTTTACCGGTATTGCCGTTGCCTTTGCATTCCGTGTTGGCCTCTTTAACATTGGCGCTGAGGGTCAGTACATTGTTGGTACTATCCTGGCCGTTATTGTTGGCTACAGCCTTGATCTTCCTCCTGTACTGCAGATTCCTGTAGTTGTTTTGGTAGGTACCGCAGGCGGAGCAGGTATTGGCGCCATCATCGGATGGCTCAAAGCACAGTTTGGCATCAATGAGGTTATTACCAGCATTATGTTTAACTGGATCAGCCTCTACCTCTGCAACTTTGTGGTTTCTCTTCCACAGTTCCACCAGCCAAACTCAACATCTTCATACTCTATTAACGAGTCCGGCTACACCACCCTGTTCTATGGCATGAAGAATTCCGAGGATGGTGCTGAGGCAATTCGCAATATTCCAATTATTGGCGACGCCATTATGCGTACCGACGTAAACATTGGTATTTTTGTTGCTATTTTCGCAGCTATCTTTATTGGCTGGCTGCTTATGCGCACCAAGGTTGGTTATGAGATGCGCGCTGTTGGTTTTAACCGTGACGCTGCCCAGTTTACCGGTATCAACGTTAAGAAGAACCTCACGCTTTGCATGGCTATTTCTGGTGCACTCTGCGGACTTGCAGGCGCTCTGACTATCACCGGCATTGCTCCTCACAGCATTGCAACGCTGGCAGCATTTGAGAACAACGGCTTTAATGGCCTATCCGTTGCATTTATCGCCAACTGTAATCCTGTGGCATGTATTCCCGCATCCTTCCTGTTTGCTGGTCTTCTTTATGGTGGTCAGACAGTTCAGCAGGTTGTTGGTGCACCTTCCGAGATTATCAACATTGTTATTGGTACCATCGTGTTCTTCATGGCTCTGGGTGGCGTTATTCCAATGCTCGCCGACCGTCTTGATCACAAGCGTGCCCAGAAGGCTAAGGAAGAAGAGGCAAAGCTTGCTGCTCAAGTGAGTGATGCGTCCGACCCATCTCAGGAGGAGGCAAACAATGCTCACTAACCTGATTCTTCTTGTTTCCGTTACCCTCATGTACTCAACACCTCTTATTTTTGGTGCTCTGGGCGGCGTTGTCTCCGAGCGCTCCGGTGTTGTCAACATTGGGATTGAGGGCATGATGGGCGTTGGCGCCTTTGCAGGCGTTGCAGGTAGCTACCTCACCGGAAACCCTTGGATTGGCTTTCTTTGCGCAGGTATTGCAGGCGGCCTTATTGCGCTTCTGCACGCTATGGCATCTATTACGTTTAACGCTGACCAGACTGTCTCTGGCGTTGCTATTAACCTACTGGCACCTGGTATTGCGCTGTTTGCCTGCCGTCTTTTGTTTGATGGCGCGGCAATGTCTCCAGCTGTTAACAAGCTGCCAAAGCTCTTTGGCGAGGGTGCCTTTAACGACACACCTTATTCCAGCTTGAACGTAGACATCACCGTGGTCCTTGCACTTTTGACCGCTCTTCTCGTCTGGTTTGTGCTCTACCGCACTAAGTGGGGCCTGCGTATTCGCTCCGTTGGCGAGCACCCACACGCATCCGAGACGCTGGGCATTAGCGTTCGTAAGACTCGCTACCTCTGCGTTATTGTTTCTGGTGTGCTTGCAGGATTTGGCGGCGCATCCGTAACGCTGGCAATTATTTCTCAGTTTACTCAGACGGCTATTTCTGGTCAGGGCTTTATTGCACTGGCAGCTGTCATCTTTGGTAAGTGGAAGCCTCTGAACACCTATGCAGCTTGCCTGCTCTTTGGCTTTACTCAGGCACTGGCAATTCTCCTTGGCGGCGGAGCAACTCCAATCCCAAGCCAGATCATTGCAATGCTTCCTTACTTCATCACTATCATTACGCTGGTCCTCTTTGTTGGTAAGTCCGTTGCTCCTAAGGCAGACGGCGTGCCATACATCAAGGGAAGCCGCGCATAATGGCTGAGGTAGAGGGTTCTTGCCACGTTTCTAACGAGGCTCTTGTTCAGCTTGCTATTGAGGCGCGTAACCATGCCTATGTACCGTACTCTCACTATGCTGTTGGAGCTGCACTATTGTGCTCTGATGGCACCGTATACGGGGGTGCCAACCTAGAAAACGCTGCATATACGCCTTCTAACTGCGCCGAGCGCACGGCGTTTTTCCGCGCAGTATTTGAGGGACGCAGGGATTTTGTGGCCATTGCGGTTGTTGGTGGTCCCGAGGGAGAAGCCCCAACGGCTTGGTGCACTCCTTGTGGCGTATGCAGGCAGGTTATTCGCGAGTGGTGTGATCCTGCAACGTTTCGTATTGTGCTGGGCAAGGCAGATGCAGCTCCTCGCGAGTATCTGCTCCAGGACATCTTGCCTATGGGATTTGGTCCCGAGGATCTGGGCGAGTCCAGCCCTGCAGGTGCGTCAGGCGACGATGCCGTGAAGGGCGCTGGCAACGGCCGCGAGCACGGTGCGGGCGAGCACGACTGCGCTTGCGGGTGCAGATAACCTGGTAGGTTACATGAAATTGCGAGCCGGTAGAGTTTCTCGCTACCGGCTCTTTTACTAGAGAGTTAACGCGAACGGCAACGAGCGCGAAAGCGGTGCCGCAAACGGCAACGAACGCGAAAGCGGAAAGAGGTTCAACTATGCGCATGTACGACGTGATTGAAAAGAAGCGCGACGGCGGCGAGCTTACCGACGCCGAGATTGATTACTTTGTCTCGGGCTATGTAGCTGGGGATATTCCCGATTATCAGGCTTCCGCACTTGCGATGGCCATTTTCTACAAGGGCATGACCGCTCACGAGACGGCTCACCTGACCATGGCAATGGCCGAGTCCGGCGACATGATGGACCTCTCGGCAATCCCCGGCATCAAGGTGGATAAGCACTCTACCGGCGGCGTTGGCGATAAAACCACGCTGGTAGTGGCTCCAATTGTTGCATCTCTGGGCGTCAAGGTTGCCAAGATGAGTGGTCGCGGTCTGGGCCACACGGGCGGTACGCTGGACAAACTTGAGGCAATCCCAGGACTTTCCATTGAGATTTCCGAGCCTGATTTCTTCAAGCAGGTCTCCGAGATTGGCGTTGCCGTCGCAGGCCAGACGGGCAACCTTGTCCCCGCAGACAAGAAGCTCTACGCACTGCGCGACGTCACCGCAACCGTTGACTCGGTGCCTCTGATTGCATCGAGCATTATGAGCAAGAAGATTGCTTCCGGCTCCGACTGCATTTTGCTGGACGTTAAGTGCGGCTCCGGCGCCTTCATGAAGGACGTTGACTCCGCAATTGAGCTGGCAGATGCCATGGTTTCTATTGGCGAGCACGTCGGCCGCACCACCGCGGCTCTGATTACTGGCATGGACCGTCCTCTGGGCAAAAACGTCGGCAACTCCCTTGAGGTCATTGAGGCAGTGGCCACGCTTAAGGGCGAGGGTCCTGAGGATCTGACCGACGTCTGCGTTGAGCTTGCTGCAAACATGCTTAATCTCGCAGGTAAGGGGAGTGTTGAGGACTGCCGCAAACTGGCTCGTCAACAGATTGCAAACGGCGAGGGCCTAGCTAAGCTGGCCCAGATGGTCAAGGCTCAGGGTGGCACCGACGAGGTCATCTTTGACACAACCAAGTTTGAGGCCGCGCCATTCCGTCGCGATATTGTGGCCGAGACCAGCGGATATATCACATCCATGAACGCTGAGCTGGTGGGCATTTCCTCCGTTGCTCTGGGCGCTGGCCGCGAGAAGAAGGGCGATCCAATCGACCCAGCAGCTGGTATTATCCTTGAGCGCAAGACCGGCGATTATGTCGAGAAGGGCGATGTAATTGCAACGCTTCTGACCGGCGACGAAAGCCGTCTTGATGAGGGCGAGCGCATCTTCCGCGAGGCTCTGGTCTTTGGCGAAAGCGCTCCCGAGCTGGAGCCGCTGTTCTTTGCGCGTGTCTCCAAGGACGGCGTCGAGCGCTTCGCGTAAGTGCAGGTAGTGGGTGCGGGCTGGAAGCTCCACATAACATGCAGGTCAGACCGGTGTTCACGCAGGTGAGCACCGGTTTTTTGTACGGCGACAGCGTCGTGTGCGGATAAACTTGCAGGTCGAACGCGCGAAGCGCCGCTGCGAGTGCACGGGGTTTCTCGCCAGACGCCATGCAAGCCTGAAAACTGCATTAAGTCTGAGTAAATTTACTCAGACATGGCGAGAAAAACCGGCAAATAGCTCAGACATGGCGCACTTTTCCGGCAAATCGTTCAGACATGGCGACAAAATCAGGCTCCGTGTGAGCACCAATGAAGCCGGTAGAAAACCGTTTCAAAGTCTGCCTAAAAAGTGCAAAGAATCTGTATTTGGGCCACAGATTTTTTGACAAAATCAGGCAAATCCACAGATTCTTTGATGTATTTAGGCAAAATCTACAGATTCTTTGCAGAAATCAGGCGCGCTAGCAGGCCAAAATAGAAACCTAGTCGATAGAACATTTCTGGCGAGAAAATCGGTCTTCTCGAGGTTGCAGTTATTGCACAGAGTGTGTAATAATACTCAGTATGTGCAATAAGTCGGGTGTCGTCGCGCCCGCGCTTCCCGCGCTGCTCGCACGCACCCAGTACGTACCTGTAACCAGGAGAGGCTCCAGAAACGTATGACACAAACATTGTCTGTACCTGCTGTTTTGTCAGCTTGCAAGCTTGATCGACGCACCGCAAGAACTCGTGCGGCGCTCAGAAAAGCCCTGGCAGAAGAGATAGACGCTACCGGTGACCTTACCTCCGTGACCGTCACGGGTGTAACGGAGCGCGCCGGCCTCACGCGTCGAACCTTTTATTCCCACTACAAAGACATCCCTGACCTGGTGCTTCACATCGAAAAGGAAGCGCTGGCGGAGCTCCGACCTGCAGTCGAGCAGCTCGCTCGCGTGAACCTTGCCGAGCTCAAGGAGGCAATCGACTCCTACAAGCCATGCCCCGGTGCAACGGAGATGCTCCGTAGCATTCGCAAGCACGGCTTCTACCTGCGCCCTTTGCTGGGCAACGGCGGCGACCCCGCCTTCCAGGATAAGCTAAAGCACCTGGTACACGAGGTTATCGCCCAGCGCGCCCTGCACGATCTTGATCCGCGCGCACTTGGTCCCTTCTTTGACTACTATCTGACCTTCGCGATTTCTGCCGAGGTCGGCGTCCTTATCCGCTGGTTAATCGGCGGCATGCGCGAGAGCGACGAGCAGATGGCGGGTCTTATGACCGGCCTGATGTTTGTTGCACCTGGCGATCTGTACGGCAAGCCAATCAAGTTAGACGTCCCACGATTTGCGCTTGCAACTCTTGTTCTCGGAGAGGAAAACAATGATTAGTCCAAAGTTTGAGCTGGTAGAGAATGGTGCCGAGCTGGCACCAAACGTCCCACTTGACCTGTCTCAGGCCCACCTTATGCTGGGCATCGACGTTGGTTCCACAACCGTAAAGCTGTCCGTCATCGACAAGGATGGCACGCTGGTTTACGCAAACTACGAGCGCCATCACACCGACGTTCGCGCAACGGCTCGCTCCCTGTTCGTTAAAGCCCAGAAGCACATTGGTGAGACACCCATGTACGCCGCAATCACCGGTTCCGGCGGAATGCTCTTGGCACAATGGCTTGACCTGGAGTTTGTCCAGGAGGTCATCGCTTCCAAGCGCGCTGTTGAAACGCTGATTCCTCAGACCGACGTTGCCATTGAGCTGGGCGGCGAGGACGCAAAGATCATCTACTTTGATAACGGCATTGAGCAGCGCATGAATGGTACCTGCGCAGGTGGTACCGGCGCGTTTATCGATCAGATGGCGTCTCTCCTCAAGACCGACGCAACCGGCCTCAACGAGCTGGCAAAAGACGTCAAGCAGATCTACCCAATTGCATCTCGCTGCGGCGTTTTTGCTAAGTCCGACGTTCAGCCGCTGCTCAACGAGGGTGCCGCTCCTGCCGACATCGCTGCTTCCATCTTCCAGGCTGTTGCAAACCAGACCGTCTCGGGCCTGGCTTGTGGTCACCCCATCCGCGGCTACGTCGCGTTTCTCGGCGGCCCTCTGCAGTACCTCTCTGAGCTGCGCCGTCGCTTCTACATCACGCTTAACCTGGACGACGAACACATCGTCTTGCCACAGAACGCTCACCTCTTTGTTGCAACGGGCGCTGCTCTGGCGGGCGAGTCCGATCGACCAATTACCTTTACGCAGGTCATGGAGGCACTGGACAACCTCAAGGACATCCAGGGCTCCGAGGTTGCTCGTCTGGACCCACTCTTTGCTACCCAGCAGGACTTTGACGACTTCAAGGCTCGTCACGACCAGGAGGTAGTCCCTAAGGGCCAGCTGGCCAACTACCACGGCCGCGTATTCATCGGCATCGACGCAGGTTCTACCACCATGAAGGCTGCTGTTGTTGGCGAGAAGGGCGAGCTGCTTTACACCTGGTACGACAATAACAACGGCGACATCCTGGGTACCGCTCGCAAGATTATGGACTCCATCTACGACGAGATGCCTTCCGACTGCATCATCGGCCACGTCACAACCACCGGTTATGGCGAGGGCATCCTGATTGAGGCTCTGCGCGCAGACTCGGGCGAGATTGAGACCGTTGCTCACCTGCGCGGAGCCAAGGCATTTGTCCCAGACGTTGATTTCATTCTTGATATTGGCGGTCAGGACATGAAGTGTCTGCAGGTCAAAGACGGCGTCATCGAGCACATCATGCTCAACGAGGCATGCTCTGCAGGCTGCGGTTCCTTTATTGCATCATTTGCCGACTCCATGAAGATGGACGTCCGCGAGTTTGCAACCGCCGCAACTAAGGCAAAACTCCCTGTTGACCTGGGCTCTCGTTGTACCGTCTTCATGAACTCCCGCGTCAAGCAGGCGCAGAAGGAGGGCGCAACCATCGGCGACGTTGCTGCTGGCCTTTCGTACTCCGTCATCAAAAATGCCCTGTTCAAGGTCATCAAGCTCCGCGACTTCAGCGAGATTGGCGAGCACTGTATTGTCCAGGGCGGCACCTTCATGTCCGACGCAACGCTCCGCGCATTTGAGCTGCTCACCGGCAGGGACGTCATCCGTCCAGACATCGCGGGCGTTATGGGTGCCTACGGCGCCGCTCTTCTCGCCCGCGACCGCGCAGGCATTGACGGCGTATCTACCCTGCTAGACCGCGAGTCCATCGACAACCTGCAGGTCAAGCTCACCAATACGCACTGCCGCATCTGCCCTAACAGCTGTATGCTTACCATCAACGACTTTGGCAGCGGCCACAGGTTTATCACCGGTAACCGTTGCGAGAAAGGCGCAGGTAAGAAGCGTGGTGCCAAGAAGAACGAGGCGCCAAACCTCTTTGCGTTCAAGAACAAGCTGCTGTTTGACCGCGAGTCGCTTCCCGCTGACGAGGCTCCACGCGGCACCGTTGGTATTCCTCGCTCGCTGAACATGTACGAGAACTATCCGTTCTGGCACACGTTTTTCACCAAGCTGGGCTTCTCGGTCATTTTGTCCGACCAGACCACTGCAAAGACGTACGACGCGGGTATCGAGTCCATGCCTTCCGAGTCCGCCTGCTATCCTGCAAAGCTTTCCCACGGCCACATCATGAACCTGCTGGCTAAGGACCCAGACTTTATTTGGATGCCGTGTATTCGTTGGGAGCGCAAGGAGGACGACTCCGCAACCAACCACTACAACTGCCCAATTGTCATGAGCTACCCACAGGCGCTGGGCCTCAACGTGGACGAGCTCTCCGATCCGTCCATCCAGTACATGGCTCCGTTCATTCCGTACGACAAGAAGAACGAGCTCAAGCGCCGTTTGTACGAGCTTATCAGTGAACAGCGCGAGAAGGACGCCCAGGCTGGTAAGGGTCGCTTCCGCGGCGAGCACATCACGCGTGCCGAAATTGACGCCGCTGTTGAGGCCGCATGGCAGGAGGACATCAACGTCAAGGACCAGATGCACCGCGCAGGTGACGAGGCTCTTGCTTGGATTGAGGAGCACGACGCTCACGGTATTGTTCTTGCAGGTCGCCCGTATCACAACGACCCCGAGATCAACCACGCCATCCCTGAGCTGGTCTCTTCCTTTGGCTTTGCCGTTCTCACTGAGGATTCCGTTGCTCATAAGATGCTGCCAGAGCGCCCAATCCGCATTGTTGACCAGTGGATGTACCACTCTCGTCTGTATCGTGCGGCTCGCTTTGTTGCATCCCGAAACGACTTGGACCTCATCCAGCTCTTCTCGTTTGGTTGTGGTCTTGACGCACTGACTACCGACCAGGTCCAGGAGATTCTTGAGGCTTCGGGCAAGATCTACACCATGCTCAAGGTTGACCAGGTTTCCAACTTGGGCGCTGCGCGAATTCGTATCCGCTCCCTGATGGCGGCCCTGAACGAGCAGCAGGCAGAGCTCGAGCGACTTTCAGCTGCCGGCCTGGTTACCGAGGCCGTACCACAGGGCGTTCGCATGGCCGATGGCTCTCTGGAAAAGGCCAGGAGTGCAAGTTCTTCTCGCCGTGCGCCCGTGTATCGCGAGGCAGAATCCGCAGCTTACGAGAAGGTCCGCTACACCAAGGAGATGCAGGAAGCGGGCTACACCATTCTGGCTCCGCAGATGGCGCCGATCCACTTTGAGCTGGTAGAGGAGCTGCTGAAGGGCGCGGGCTACAACGTTGTGCTGCTGCCTTCGGTTGATCAGGGCGCCGTTGACATGGGCCTTCGCTACGTCAACAACGACATCTGCTACCCATCCATCCTGGTCACAGGCCAGATTATGGAGGCGGTACTTTCGGGCAAGTACGACCTGACCAAGACCGCGGTTCTGATTTCGCAGACCGGCGGTGGCTGCCGTGCAACCAACTATATCGCGCTGATTCGTAAGGCGCTTAAAGACGCAGGTCATCCAGAGATTCCGGTCATTTCCGTCTCCGCTGCTTCCGGTCTTGACGAGGACAACCCAGGATTCAAGCTGTTCAAGCCTGATTTGCTGATCAAGGCGGTCTACGCGCTGCTGTACGGCGACCTGATTATGCAGCTCTTGTATCGCGTCCGCCCCTACGAGGCGGTCAAGGGTTCCGCAAACGAGCTGTATGACCAGCTCATGGCCGATACACGCTCCAAGATCAACGGAATTTCTCGCAAGGAATTCTACAAGCAGTGCCAGCGTACTATTGAGCTGTTTGACAGTCTGCCCGTGGTCAACGACCGTCAGAAGCCACGCGTCGGCATCGTCGGCGAGATTCTGGTCAAGTTCCACCCAACAGCCAACAACGAGCTGGTCAAGGTCATCGAGTCCGAGGGCTGCGAGGCTAACGTTCCGGGCCTGGTCGACTTCTTCCTGTTTGGCCTCTCCAACGCGATCAACACGCACAAGGAGCTGGGCACCTCGCTCAAAAGCCGCATGACGCACATTGCGGGCATCAAGATGGTTCAGGGCCTGCGCGCGCCAATCAACAAGATGCTGGAGAAGTCCGAGCGCTTTGAGCCGTACCCCAACATCAATGAGCTGGCCGAGAAGGCCGAACAGATCCTTTCGCTCTGCAACACGATGGGCGAGGGATGGCTGCTGACCGCCGAGATGTGCGACCTTATTGAGACAGGCACGCCAAACATCGTCTGCGCTCAGCCGTTTGCCTGCTTGCCTAACCACGTTGTCGGCAAGGCGGTCATCAAGCGCCTGCGCCAGATGCACCCTGAGTCCAACATTGTTGCGGTCGACTACGATCCAGGTGCGTCCGAGGTCAACCAGCTCAACCGTATTAAGCTGATGATTTCGGTTGCTAAGGAGAACTACAAGAACGGCGTAAACGGCGAGTTCAAGCTGGAAAACGCTGACGACCCCGTTACCAACGACGCGACCATGCCATATACCGGCCGCGACAAGTTTGGCCTGGATTCCGTTGTCCGCGAGGGCGGCCACTCTTGCTCGTCGCACCACATGTCTGCGGTGGAAGCAACTGGCGCCAACCTGGGCGATCACGGCCGTACCGCTCCCGACCACGGAAAAGATTACGGTTCCATTAGGCTTTCCGAGGAGCAAATGGCTGCTATCGAGCGCGCCAAGAAGAAGGCCGGCGTCAAGTAGCACGGCGCCGCAGGCTGGTCGCGAACATTGAGATTTGCACGTTAATGAGCCCCAAACTTTGGTTTGGGGCCTTGAATTTTCATTGCTAGTGCAACAACAAAAGACAAGGTAGTGACCCATGGGTCTACAATGGCGCTTACCACAACGTTCATTGAAAGGATTTCCATGGGTCACTATAGCCATCTTAGCATTGAAGAGCGCGAAGACATTATGGTCTGGTGGAGAAATCATGAAAGTATAAGCCAGATTGCCCGTAAGCTCGGTCGAAACAAATCAAGTATTTCACGGGAGATTAAAAGAAACGGCTGGACAATCATTGGAGTGGCGCATCTGTGCTATAGGGCCTCGACTGCTCAGAGAAAAACCGATGTTCGACGCCAGGCTTGCAAGAAACGGACACTACTCGATGATCCAAGCCTTCGTGCACGTATTGTCTTTCTTATCTGTAGTCGCCACTTCTCACCTGAGCAGATTGCAGGCAGACTACACTTAGAACTTTCATACGCTCCTGTCAGCTGTAGCACTATATATAGAGCCATACACTCAGGAAAACTAGACTGTGAACTTCCAGGTGTACAGTCTGTACGAAGAAGACTCAGACACCGAGGTAAACGACGGCATATAAAACAGTTTATAGAGCGCAGAGGCAAAATACGGATAACTCATGAACTTGTCGAAAGACCAAAAGAGGTTGCAGATCGTCTTCGTATTGGAGACTGGGAAGGAGATACTGTCATCGGTAAGGCCAAAGGGCCACGCCTGGTCACTCAAGTTGACCGTATGAGCGGCTACCTTGTCGGTGGCAAAGCTGCATCAGGGTCTAGTGCCGATGTCAATGTAGCTATACAGCAAGCTTTAAGAGGTGAGGTAGTAAAAACCATAACGCTTGATCGTGGATCTGAGTTTGCTCGAGCAGCAGAGCTTCAAGAAGCTATTGGAGTAAGTATCTACTTCTGTCTTCCACATCATCCCTGGCAAAGAGGCACCAATGAAAATACCAACGGTCTCATAAGAGAGTATTTTCCAAAAGGCACAGACCTCTCGTCGATTAGTGATAGAGAGATTGAGGCAGTATATAATGAAATCAACCTAAGGCCACGTAAGCGTCTGGGTTGGAAGTGCCCTTGGGAAGTCTACCATCACCAAACGTTGCACTTGCTTTGAGAATTCAAGGCTCATTTTTATCGATTTTGGCCCCAAAAAGGTAAAAAATGCGTTTAGTTGGGGTATTCATTTTAAAAATGAGATGTTTTGACCCAATTAGTAAAAGAAATAGTTAAAACTTTTTCGCCTTTCCTGGGCAAACGTAAAGATAAAAAATTGAATCAATTTCCTCGATCCCCAACTAAACGCATTTTTTACCGCTTTAGCTCTCAAAAATGGCAATTTTCCAAGTTCAGTGAAAATTTTGCTTATAAAACGTACGAAATATGCAATATCGTGCATAACGGTATCAATCCGCGGCTACAAACAGTATTCCTTTGGTGTCGGAGCCAGATTACGCCAAGCAAATCCAATGAATTACGCGATTAGGCTATATGCTCGCGAGCCCGAAGCAACAAAAGTGCTGTTCAACGCTAGACGCTCGGACGCAGGGAACCATCGCGTCGAGAAAACTACGCGACCATCATTCAGGTAAATCTCCACGGTAGAGCCGTCGACAATAACACGCAGGTCAGAGAGCTGCTTTAGCTGTATAGAGCGTTGAGTTCTACCTGCAGCGGTGTCCTCGTCAATGAATTGCAAGGTAAAAATGCCCTTGGAGTAAGAAAGTACAAGCGCGTCGTTGAGGGTAAGCGTTCCATCTCCGGAGATGCCCGAAATCTTAATATCCGCAGATAGTCGGTCTATTTCAACAAGACCATCGGCGTCAAATTCCGTACATTTGCGTCGCCTTGTATCAAGCTCTTTAACTGGATGTTGCAGGATGACGCCATCATCAGACAGCGAAAGTTCTCGGGGCAGAGTAAGGTTGTGGCAGAAATCAATACCCTCGGGATAACTGTGGTAAATCGGATCAATGATGCCCATCCATCCAATCAAGATGGTTCGACCAGAATCGTCGACGAACGTTTGAGGTGCGTAGAAGTCAAAACCGTAATCCCAGAGCACAAAGTTTTCGGTAGAAACAGTTTCAATATTGATAAGCTTCTGTCCCTCTGGAAGTGGAAAATAGCCTGACTGCCAGATATTTTGCCACTTGTCGAGAGGCTCGCTTGAAGCATTCTCTTGCAAGCTAGCGGAATCGCTCGAGCACGATCCCTTGGATGTGTCGGCGCTTGCCTTCACATCGGCACTTGGCTTCGTACCAGCGCTTTCTCTCAACCCCTGCGGACACACAGACAGAAACTCCTGGTTATCAAGCTGTACCAAAAAAGGGCATTCCCACATATAGCCAAACACATCGCGCTGACCCAGGGCATTAGTCCCGCGTATAACCGAGTGGAGCGTCCACGACTCGCCGCAATCATTTGAGTCGTAAATTAAAACTGCCCCCGAATCATGCCGTTCATCTGCGGATTTCTTGTTACCAGCCGCAGCGTCCTTCTCGCGAGCGCCTAACAACATGCGGAGAACCCCGTCTTGTTCCCAAACCTTTGGGTCGCGCACGTGGTTTGTGCAGGTATCGGGGTAGTCGGCCGGCTTCAAAACAACGTGCTTTGGCGAGAAACTCAGTCCATCTTCGGAGGTCACCATGACCTCATAGGCCTCTCGACCGACGTCAATGCCGTCGGCTTCTGGATGTGTTTCGTCCATAACGTTGCCGGTGTAGAAGAGTCGCATGACCTCGCCGGCCGTCGCACCGTTACCGTGATCGCCGCCGGTCGCCGCACCGTCGCCGGCCGCACCGTTGCCGGCCGCCGCATCGTCGCAGTGTCTGCAGTCGTCGCCTGCCGTGTTGCGTGTCTCAATCCAGGCCGAACCCGAAAACGCACCATCCTTATCGCAAGTTGCGTCTGGAGAAATGGCAATGGGGAGCGTCTTCCAAGAGAGCAAATCCTTGCTTACAGCATGTCCCCAAAAGCGCAGCTCGTTGGCAGGCCACTCGGGAGTGTACTGGTAAAACGCGTGGTAGACGGACTTAAACTGACAAAGTCCGTTGGGGTCATTCATCCAACCCTGAGGTGGGAAGAGATGAAATTGTGGCGTCCAAAAGTCGTTTGTCATAGCGCTCCGTCTTTCGCATTTCTTGCAATTATTATGGCATGTGCGCGCAAAGTTCGTGCAGGTAGGTTTAATTCTTTTTGAGTTGCGGTACAGTAAATGCATACAACATTCAACGCTCACGGTCTTGCTTGCGCGCGCCCGCACCCGCACGCCAGCCTTGCCTGATCCAGAAAGGATACCTATGCCTGAAACCACGCCTAACCAGCTCCCCGATGTCGCCGAGCGCTTTATGCGCTACGTGCAGGTCGACTCCCAGTCCAACCCCGACAACGACACCGTCACGCCTTCCACGCCCGCTCAGCACGAGATGGCTCGCTACCTGGGCGAAGAGCTCAAGGCGCTGGGCTGCACCGACGTCACTGTCGACGAGCACGCCTACGTCACCGGCACTTTCGCCGCATCCAAGGGCGCCGAGTCGGCTCCCGCGCTGATGCTTTGCTCGCACCTGGACTCCGTTATCGACGCGCCCGCCTCGGGCATCAAGCCGCACGTCGTCCACTACGAGGGCGGTGACCTGGTCGCCGGCGTTGTCAACGGCAAGACCATCGCTACCACCCAGGAGCAGGTCCCTGACCTCAAGGATTTTGTGGGCATGGACATCATTTGTTCCGACGGCTCCACGCTGCTTTCCGCTGACGATAAGGCCGGTGTGGCTGAGATCTGCGCCCTGCTTAAGCGCCTGGGCGACAACCCCGAGCTCGCACATCCTACACTCAAGATTGCATTTGTCCCCGACGAGGAGATCGGTCACGGCGCAAGCCTGCTTGACCTGGACAAACTCGGCGCTGCGTACGGCTACACCGTCGACGGCGAGGCTCTCGGCGAGTTCAACTACGAGTGCTTCAACGCCGCCCACGCCGACGTCTACTTCAAGGGCGTCATGGTTCACCCCGGCAGCGCCAAGGACGTCATGATCAACGCAATTACCGTGGCATCCGAGTTCCAGCAGATGGTCCCGGCCTTCGAGCGTCCTGAGCACACCGAGGGCTACGAGGGCTTCTACCACCCAATCGCCATCGAGGGTTCCGCGTCCGAGGTCAAGCTTAGCTACATCGTCCGCGACCACGACGCCCAGATCTTTGCCAATCGCCAGCAGGTCCTGCAGGATATCGCCGCGTTCTTGAACAAGCGCTATGGCGAGAATACCGTCCGTGTTGAGATTCACCAGGAGTATCGCAATATGGCCGAGAAGTTCGATGGCTACGAGTTCCTGATTGATTATGCGCTTGAGGCAAATCGTGAGGTTGGTATTGAGCCTAAGCCAGTTGCCGCTCGTGGCGGTACCGATGGTGCCCAGCTCACCTTCCGCGGATTGCCATGCCCTAACATTGCTACCGGCGGATATAACGCCCACTCCGTGCGTGAGTTTGTCCCCGTGCCAAGCCTTGAAGTCACTGTTGACCTTCTGGAGAAGCTCGTCGCTAAGTTTGCTGCCCGCGGCTAGCACCTGCGCTGACCGCGCTGTTTGCTGCTCGCAGCTAGCGCCGTCGTACCCGCATCGCACGCGACCCGCGCCGCCACGTCGTGCTGCGCTCGCACTGCCCGCGATCTGCGCTGCCGCGCCGCGCGCAACCGTTTGACGTGCAGCTTTGCCATTCATAGCTAGATTTCTACCGTCTACGCTCCCGTTCACCCTTGTCAATAAATGGTGTGCGGGAGCGTAGCATAATTATGAAGGGTCATTGTTCTTTTTTTCACGGAGTAAGGGAGGTCGCAATGCTCGCAGTGTTTTTTGGAATTGTTGTCGTTGCGGCACCCGTCATAGCTGCGTTTTTAGAGCACTCGGGAAACGTGGGCATTTCCGAGCGTCGCCACAGCCATCACGATACCTACGTGACTCCCGCCGCGCTTACACGTTCGCTCATTATTGACATGGCATTTGTCAGTGCCATTGCAGTTATTCTCGGCTGGCTTTGCTACGTTAACGTGTTTACACCAAATCCAGACATTGTTATGGCGTTTTTTGCGTCCTTCTCGGTTGTCATGTTTATGGCGTGGTACATCTTGAGTCGTTATAAGGTCTCGCTTTTTGATGACGAGATGGTTGTAGTGCCCTTTGTAGGCTCTGAAATTTCCATCAACTACCAGGACATTAAGCGCATGGAGTGGGTTGGCGGCCGTCGGGGCTCCGGGTTTAGAGATCTTCTAATTTTGACTTCGAATGCGTCAAAGGTGCGTCTCTCGGGTATGATTGGACTAGACCAAGTGTTGCTCAAGATTGATCGCTTTGACGTCTTGGCACATAGTTCAACTAGATAGAAGTACAATGCTGCGGCTTAGCTCTTGTCAGCGTAGAGCGTGCCAGCGTAGAGCTTGCCAGCTTGGAGCTGCTTTGACGTAGGGCTGCGTCCGCTTGGACTGCGACGCGCGTCGCGTTTGCCCAGCTACACAGCATGCAGTAACGGGAGACGTTTGTGATTAAGCTTGTTTTATCTGATATGGATAACACGCTGGTGCCTTTTGGCAACAGACGCGTGTCGGACTTCACACGCAAGGCCATTCACACGCTCCTGGAAGAAACGGACATCGCGTTTGGCCCCTGTACCGGCCGAGATTACGTTGAGCTGATGCGTCTTTTTAGCCTCGACGAGGCGTGTATGCAAACAGGAGTCATGTCTACAGGCAAGCGCGTGCTGTACAAGGGCAAGACTATCTCGCTCTCCGTTTTTGATCATAAAACGCTTCAAGGCGTCGCGGACGCTATTGCTGACGAGAAGAACATGTTCTTGGTCTGCTATCCAGAACAGACCAACCTCTTTAATCCAGCATATGTTGTCGGTGCGCCTGACAATAAAGACATTCTCGCTGATTACGAGCGTAGAATGGTGTTTGTCTCGGGTATTGTCGACCAAGTCCCCGACGACGTCGATTTTGTTGCAGCAACAGTTGCTTGCCCGGGAACAGAGGAGGACATGGAGCGTTGTCGCCAAAAGATTGCCGCAGTCTGTCCAGATGTTTACACGGTTTCGGTCATTCCTCAATGGTTTGACGTGCTGCCTAAGGGTGTGTCCAAGCTGACTGGCTTTGAAACGCTTCTGGAAAGAACAGGTATTTCTCCAGAAGAGGTGCTTGTTTTTGGAGACGGCGAGAATGACATTGATATCCTCAGTAAAGTTCCGCACTCGGTGGCGGTGGCAAACGCAATTCCAGAGGTCAAGCAGGTAGCAAGGCACCACGTTGGCGCATCTGCAGATGACGGCGTTGCGCATGCCCTGCTAGAGCTGGTACGCGCAACAAAAGTAGGAGAGACTCCCCGTTTTATGATGGAGAACTAGCATGATTAGACTCATTGCATCGGACATGGACGGTACGCTGCTGGACCAGAATTCCGAGGTTCCGCCAGAGACATTTGAGCTCATCGAAGAGCTGTATAAGCGCGGCGTTCACTTTGTGGCAAGCTCCGGTCGTCGTTACGATACATTGCGTTGGCTGTTTGAGCCGGTCGCAGATAAGATTGACTACGTGGCCTCTCTTGGCACGCAGGTTTATGTAGAGAACGAGGTCATCGACCGCGAGGTTTTCTCGTCAGCTTCTATTCGTAAGCTGTTTGAGTTGACGTCTGAGTTTGACTGCATTCACCTGGTTGTTTATGACCGCACGCATACGTATCTGCTGGACGATCAGAGTTCGTTTGTGCGTGAGCTGGATAAAGACCTGCCAAACGCCGAGCGCGTGTTTGATCCGCCTTCACCTGACGTTAGTATCATCAAGGCTGCTATTTGCTGCGATTCGAGGGCTCGCTCCATGGATATGGCCATGATTCTTGAGCGCGAGATGGGCGATAGGCTTTCGTTCATGCCTTCTGGAGAGACCTGGATTGACGTGGTGCCTCGTGGTGTGAACAAGGCTACAGGACTTGAGCAGATTCGCAGGTACTATGGCATTTCTCGTGACGAGATTGCCGTGTTTGGCGATTCTATGAACGATTACGCCATGCTGCGTTACGCCGGCACTGCGTACGTTATGGACAACGCTCGCTACGCGCTCAAGACGATTGCCTCCAAGGTCATTGCCCCTAACACCGAGCAGGGTGTCCAGAAAGAAATGCGTCGAATTCTGGAAGAGCTGGCGTAAGATTTGTGCAAAGGTCGTGCAATGAAGGTGCAGAATTCATAATTGCCGCCGAAGAATTGTAGAAGCTGTGATAAACTTCTACAGTCACGGGCGATTGGCGCAGCGGCTAGCGCAGGTGCTTTACACGCACAAGGCCGGGAGTTCAAATCTCTCATCGCCCACCATGGAACCTCACGCGGCGCCCTCGGGTGTCGCGTTTTTTCTTAGGAGTGCAATGGATAACCAGGTAGAAGGCACGTTTTCTGGCGAGAAACCCGCGCAGGCTGGAGCCGACACGCAGGTTGGAGCCACTACGGAGCGTGCGCGCTCGTTTGACCGTGCGTGGAACCAGATGCGTCCCGTCACCCTTGAGCGCAATGCTATGAAAAATGCTGATGGATCGTGCTTGGTCACGTTTGGCGACACAATCGTCTTGTGCACTGCTACTGTCGAGGAAGGTGTTCCCGCATGGCGCCGTAGTTCTCGCGCGGGTTGGGTCACGGCTGAATATGCCATGTTACCTGCGTCAACTAACCGCCGCACCAAGCGAGAGCGCGCCAACCGCAAGGGTCGCTCCATGGAGATTGAGCGCCTGATTGGCCGCTCGCTGCGCTCCGTTGTTGACCTCAATCGCCTTGGCGAGTATACCATCACACTGGACTGTGACGTTCTTCAGGCAGATGGCGGCACCAGAACCGCAAGTATCACTGGCGCTTGGGTGGCACTTCACGATGCACTCTATTCACTTGTCGAGAAGGACCTCTTGCCTCGACTTCCTCTTACGGGTCAGGTAGCTGCGATTTCTATGGGATATGTGAATGGTAAGCCACTGCTCGACCTTGATTATCCCGAGGATTTTCACGCGGACATTGACATGAACCTTGTAGGAACAGAAACTGGACAGATAATTGAAGTACAAGGAACAGGCGAGGGCGGTCCGTTTGATCGCGAGCAACTTAACCAGCTGCTCGACCTTGGTCAAGCTGGCATCGCTCACCTTGTTGACCTGCAAAATCAAGTGACTGGATTTAGGGAGTAACCATGAGTCAAAACAGTGAAAATCAGGGTTCTAACGCTGTGACCTTTGATCCGAATACAACCGTGGTAGTTGCAACAGGTAATGCTCACAAACTTGTTGAGATTGAGGCTATTCTCTCTAAGGTAATGCCTGGTATAAGCTTTGTAGCACTTGGTCAGCTGGGTGATTTCCCTGATCCAGAGGAGAATGGCCAGACGTTCCGTGACAACGCTCTGATTAAGGCAATGGCTGCGCTTGACGAGGTAGATTGTGTAGCGGCTATTGCAGACGACTCCGGCATTTGCGTTGACGCTCTGGACGGAGCTCCTGGAATCTATTCTGCTCGTTATGCTGGCGAGCATGGTAATGATGCTGCAAACAATCAGAAGCTCTTGGCTGAGCTTGCCGACGTTGCCGATGAGGACCGCACTGCTCGCTTCCACTCCACCGTTGCTTTGGTTTATAGAGACGGATCTGTGCTGGTAGGAGAGGGCGACTGCGAGGGCGTTATTGGCCACGAGCCAAAGGGTCACAACGGCTTTGGCTACGACCCACTCTTCTGGCCAGAGGATGCTCCAGGTAAAACCATGGCAGAGCTTGAGCCTGACGAGAAGAACGCTATCTCTCACCGTTTCCACGCTCTGCAGAATCTTTCCAAGCAGATTCAGGGATAGGCGGCGCTAGCTCTGCGTCAGATTTGCGTCAGGTTGGTGTCAGATCCACGTCAGATTCTGGACAGAAAACTGCCGCCGCGTCAGATTGGCGTCAGACTCACGACAAGTCCACGTCAGATTCCAGACAGAAAACTACCGCCGCGTCAGGTTTGCGTCAAAATTGCGACAGATTAGCGACAGACTAGCGATAGAAACACGCCATATAACAGGTCAAAACCGGTCAGCGAGATATTTGTTCTTCTCGCCGACCGGTTACTTTTTTACTTGCTTCAAATGTTAAACTAAATGTAACTGTGACTTCTGTCTTGGAGGTAGACATGAGGATTGTTCGCACTCGTGATTACGAGGACATGAGCAGAAAAGCTGCAAACGTCATCTCTGCACAAATCATTTTGAAGCCAAATTGCGTTCTTGGTCTGGCAACTGGTTCAACGCCAATTGGTACATATGCCCAGCTTGCTGACTGGTGCAAGAGGGGAGACCTGGACTTCTCTCAGGTTTCTACATACAACCTTGACGAGTATCGCGGTCTTTCTCACGATGATCCTCAGAGCTATCACTATTTCATGCGCAAAAACCTCTTTGACCTGGTAAATATTGATCTTGAGAACACCCACGTGCCTGATGGCTCCAACCCTGATGTTGAGGCAGCTTGTTCCGAGTACGATAAACTTGTCGCAAAATCCGGCTATCCTGACCTGCAGCTTCTTGGTATTGGCCACAACGGCCACATTGGTTTCAACGAGCCTGACGACCACTTCTCCAAAGGTACGCACTGCGTTGACCTCACCGAGAGCACCATTCAGGCAAACAGCCGCCTGTTCGAGCGCATGGAGGACGTCCCTCGCCAGGCTTACACCATGGGCACGCAGACCATTATGTTCGCACGCAGCATTCTGATTGTGGCCAGCGGCGAGGACAAGGCCAAGGCCGTTTACGACATGTGCTACGGCAACGTTTCGCCTCAGTGCCCAGCTTCTATCCTGCAGCTTCATACTAACTGCACCGTTATTGCTGACGACGCTGCTCTCTCGCTCTGCCCAGCTGAGTAAGGTCAAATCGGTTCAAAAAGTTTCAGAACAGCATCTGCCGAGAAAAACAAAACTCCCA
Source organism: uncultured Atopobium sp. (assembly GCA_963518165.1). GTDB lineage: Bacteria > Actinomycetota > Coriobacteriia > Coriobacteriales > Atopobiaceae > Lancefieldella. The sequence continues at coordinate 906,541 of CAUQHX010000001.1, read as the reverse complement.
TTCACGAGAATGGGAGTTTTTTCTTGCATTTAATGGTCGTAAGCGTTGTACGTGCACGTTTAGTTACGCTCCGAAAATATTAATAGTCCTTGTAGTAGCTGCTTACAGCCAGAAGGGTTTGGTAGTTAAGGCCAAGTACATAGTCACCCTGATCGGTATGAACTGTGCGCAGTGTAAACTCAAGATTGTCACCAATCGTGATTTTATCGCCATCTTTTTTGCCAGTACGAGACATATCGCCAGTTGTAAGTGGGAAAATTCTTCCAGCTGGATTGACCGAAGTGACTAAAAATATAAAAGGCTCGACGGAGTTCTCGATGTGCAGTTGTTTGAAAATCTGACTGCTTGTTGACACATAGACTACTTCGTTTTTGTCAAACTCCTTCTTCAGCTCTGGAAGAGTTGCTGCTACCCAAGGTAGATCATGGTGAACAAAGGGATTGTCGCTTGCGATCGACTGCGCAATAGGCGAGCCATACTGGTAGACGTAAACAATCTTGTTGTAGAGCTCGCTGATGTCGTTGACAGTCGTTTGAGCTGGTGCGGCCTGATTAGCCTGAACAAGCTCGATGAGGTTCATGGAGTTTAGCTGGTCCGATGAGGCGCCTTTGGACTGTGCCTCAGAAACGGTCAATCCACCAAATGCAAATGACCCCACGCCAAATACCAGGCAAAGTGCGGACAACGCAACAAAAACTTTAGATGATTTCTTTTTGGAAAGGAATGCAATTCCAACAGCAAGAGCAACAAAAATAAGCACGATATACCAGGTCTTACTAATTGCATATCCCAGAGTCTCAGTCATTGGTCCTCCTTGTGTTTTGAAGTTAGTTACTAATTTTATCAGAGGACCCCCATTTGTCATAAATTTGTTGGGGTTCTGACGCGATGCCGTTGCAAGTCTGACGCGAATCCGTTGCGAGTCTGACGCGATTTTCTCGCGAACCTGATGCGAATCCGACCGATCGACTGATGTTGTTCCCGTGACATTTGTCGTAAAACCTTGAGATTTTATTTTCTACCTCGTATAGTGGAGTTTCGGAAATTCTGACTATTGTTTGTCGACCGGTACATATCTCCGACACTTTTAGCGTGTCGCATCGCAAACGTACTGATTGACTTGGAGGATTGATGGAAAACGAGATTCCACCAGTTAATCGTGTAGACGAGATTCACGAGAAGCTCAGTGCACTTCAGGGCCAAAAACTCAAGGTCAAGGCCAACATGGGTCGTTCTCGTATTGTTGAGCGCACTGGCACTCTGGTCATGGCCCATCCATCTCTTTTTATCGTTGAGGTCGGCGAGCGCCGCGGTCGCACCGCCCGCCAGTCCTACCAGTACGTTGACGTTCTGACCGGCACCGTTGAGCTTTTTGACTACGAGACCGGCGAGCGTTTGTTTGATTTTGAGTTTGAAGAGTAGTTCAGAAGCGCGCATTACTTCGACTAGGCTCACTCTCATGACTGCCTCTTCGTCCAAATTTGGACGCCAAACCATCAAAATTCCTTGCAAGATCAATCTTCACCTGGGCATTCACACCCAGAAGGACCAGCGAGGATACCATAAAGTAGATTCGCTCATGGTTCCCGTTGCCCTGTACGACACAGTTGTTGTCGACGACGCACCGGAGCTTACGGTTACGCATGAGCCGCAGCTTTGCGTGTTGCCCGAGCGAACAACAACTTGGAAAGCCGCAGTCCTTCTTGCCAATAAACTGGGTGTTTCCCCAGATGTTTCCATTGACGTGCAAGTTCATATTCCCGAGAAGGCCGGTCTGGGTGGATCGTCCGCTGACGCCGCCGCAACGCTCTATCTGCTTGCTCAGCGCTGGGGTGTTGACCCACTAGATCCGCTGGTAGTTGAGGTAGCCAAGGCTGTTGGTGCAGATGTAGCGTTCTTCTTGGACCCACGACCGTCGCTTATGCTTGGCGCCGGAGATACGCTGGTAGAAACCTATACATCTACCGTTGACGCTCCGCTTGCTATTGTTTTACCAGCGGAAACAGGTGTTGTTACCAAAGAGGCATACGACCAGTTTGATGCGTCTCCAGTTGCTCCGGAGTCTTACGAGCAGCTATCCGCACTTCTGCGTGCTGCTGGTAAGGATACTGCTGACAACCAGCTCATCCAGCAGGTCGCTAAGCTTCTCTTCAATAACCTTGCTCCTGCAGCAAAGTCGCTAAAGCCACAGGTTGCCGAGGTAGAGGAGTGGCTGAAGGCACAACCTGGCGTTCTTGGTGCTCAGGTTTCTGGCTCAGGTAGCAGCTCATTTGCACTTTGCGAGTCTCAGGATGCCGCCGGCGCAATTGCCGCCGCAGCTCAAGCAAAAGGTTGGCGAGGCTTCTCTACTACCTGCAAGTTGTAGTGGTAACATAGAGCGGCAAATGTTTGATGGATTATCCCGTCGGACAAAGCAAAACATAACGGGTTGTGGCTCAGCTTGGTAGAGCGCTCGGTTCGGGACCGAGAGGTCGCTGGTTCAAATCCAGTCAACCCGACCATTTTTCTCCTAAACCGTGAAACCACATCGTTTTTTGCTGTGAAATAGGCGCTTTGACACCTAAAGTGGTAAAAAATGCGTTTAGTTGGAATATACAAAACCAGACGAATTCTATGCAGGGCATCTACCAGCGTAAATCCTCGGGCAAATTTGATTGAAACTTTTATAAGAAAACTCAACTGGGCAAACGTAAGTGCCAAAACGTCGAACCATAAAATTAATTTCCAACTAAACGGATTTTTTACCCAAATCAGGCACTGCTTTCTAATACATCAATTTCTTGATTAGTTTTCGTGCATATCAAAGGCTGTTTATACGGTTTCTGACGCAAGTGGCAAGTGGGCTATTTCCAAAATCTACAAAGACAGCAAGTAAGCGTGCGGTTGAATCGTTTTTGAACCCTCTACCTCCATCATATGAGCAACATGAATGTTATGAACGTTTAACCTCAGCAAAACATAAATAATTTTGCACAAAATAAACACAAATGGATTACAATCAGTTAAAAGCGCCGGGCTCGTACCGTCGTGCTGCAGGACCGCACGTGCGCTGGGCTCGTACTGTCGTGCTGCAGGACCACACGTGCACCGGGCTCGTATCGTCGTGCTGCAGGACCGCATGAACTCGCAGTTTGTTGTGTCAGTTTGTTGTATCGCGTTTTGTTGAAAGGGGTTTCGTATGCCTGTTGTTGAGTTTTTTGTAAACGTGTTATCAACACCAGCCATCCTAGTTGGTCTTGTTGCCCTGCTAGGTTTGGCGCTTCAGGGAAAGCCAGTTGAGGACCTCATCAAGGGCACCCTCAAGACCATCGTTGGCTTCCTCGTTCTTTCTGCAGGTGCAGGTTTCTTGCAGACTGGCTCCCTCCTTGCCTTTGGCGAGATCTTCAACTTTGCCTTTGACATGCAGGGTGTCGTTCCAAACAACGAGGCCGTCGTCTCGCTGGCACTTGGCGAGTTTGGCCAGGCAACTGCAATCATCATGTGCATCGGCATGGTCCTGAATATTGTCCTCGCACGTTTTTCTCGCTTTAACTACATCTTCCTCACCGGCCACCACACCCTCTACATGGCAGCTATGCTCGCCATCATCCTGCACGTCGGCGGCCTTTCCGGTTGGATGCTCTACATCTCCGGCGCATGCCTACTTGCTCTGATTATGGTTCTGTCTCCTGCATACTGCCAGCCAACCATGCGCAAGGTTACCGGCAGCGATTCCGTTGCACTTGGCCACTTCGGCGGCGCTGGTTACTGGCTTGCTGGTATGGTCGGTAAGCTCTTTGCTTCCGATCGCGAGAATAGCACTGAGAATATCAAGTTCTCCAAGCGCCTCATCTTCCTGCGCGACAACACCGTTTCCATTGGTCTGACTATGATCGTCATGTTCTTGGTTATCACCGGCGTTGCTGTCAGCCGTGGCCTTCTAACCCTGGTACCTGCAGGAACTACCGCTGCAGAGTTTGCTTCTAACCCACAGTATGCTGGTCTTCAGCACCTCGGCGATCTGCTCAACATTGGCACCGAGACCACCACTAACTGGATTGTCTGGGCATTTACTCGCGGTCTCTCCTTCGCTGGTGGTGTTTACATCATTCTGTCCGGTGTCCGTCTGATCATTGGCGAGATTGTTCCTGCATTTAAGGGTATTGCTCAGAAGCTTGTCCCTGGTGCAAAGCCTGCAATCGACTGCCCAATCGCATTCACCTATGCTCCAAACGCCGTTATCATCGGCTTCCTGAGCTCCTTCGTCGGCGGCATCCTTGGCCTGCTCATTCTTGGTGTTATTAACGCTCAGATCGCAGCAATTGCATTGATTCTCCCAGGCGTTGTTCCTCACTTCTTCTGCGGCGCAACCGCAGGTGTCTTTGGTAACGCAGAGGGCGGCATCAAGGGCTGCATCGCTGGTTCTTTTGTCCACGGCCTGCTCATTACCTTCCTGCCTGCACTGTGCATGCCAGTCTTCACCCTCATGGGCTTCACCTCCGCTACCTTCTCCGACGCCGACTTCTCCGTCATGGCTCTGATCTTTGGTAACGTTGCTCTGAACGTCCAGGGCGCAGTACTTACTGGCATCTGCGTTCTCTGCTTCTGCCTCCCAATCCTCTTCAACCTTGTTGCTCCTAAGAAGGCAGCAGAGCAGAAGGCCGAGTAACATCCGCTCACAGAATTGCAGTTATACGTCGAGGCAACTGCAATGAATGAGGGTAATATTTAGGTATCTAGGTCGGGCCTCGTCCTTGGATGGGGTCCGACTTTTAACTCAGAAAACCCACGTAAACCCACAGGTTACGCGTGGTGAATTGAAAGGAGTTCTTATGGCTATCCAGAAAATTCTTTGTTGTTGTGGAAGTGGACTTGGCTCCAGCCTTATGGTTGAGATGCAGATTCAGGACGTCCTAAATGAGCTGGGCGTCAGTGGCGTTGAGGTTGAGCACTCAACCGTTTCTGACGTCACCCCTGGCGCAGCTGACCTCTTCATTGTTGCTCGCGACCTCGAGGATTTTATCGCTGACATTCCAGAGGACGAGAAGATCATCCTCTCCAACATCCTCGATAAGGATGAAATGAAGGAAAAGCTTAGCGAGAAGTTCGGTCTGTAAGCACGCTGCGCGCGCAGCTCCGGCTCGCACGCAGCTCCGGCTCGCGCGCGGTGCCGACTTGCACGCGGCACCGACCGCCGCACTCGCAGCAGCACGTGAAAGGAAATTACATGGACGTCGACCTTAAACAGGTTGCTCGTGAGGTGCGCAAAAGCATCCTCACGCAGGTCTTTACGGCCAAATCCGGCCATCCCGGTGGCTCGCTTTCTGCAACAGAAATCCTGACCTATCTCTACTTCAAGGAGATGCACGTAGACCCTACCAAGCCAAACTGCCCGTGCAGGGACCGCTTTGTGCTTTCAAAGGGTCACGTTACCCCAGCGCTCTACGGCGTTTTGGCCGAGCGCGGCTTCTTCCCCAAGGAGGAGCTCAAGACTTTCCGCGCGCTCAACTCGCGCCTTCAGGGCCATCCAAACATGAACGACACCCCTGGCGTTGACATGAGCACCGGCTCCCTTGGTCAGGGCGTTTCCACCGCCGTTGGCATGGCGCTGGCCGGCAAGAAGTTCAACAAGGACTACCGCGTTTACGCACTTCTGGGCGACGGCGAAATCGAAGAGGGCCAGGTTTGGGAGGCTGCCATGTTCGCCGGCAACCACCAACTAGATAACCTCACGCTTATTGTTGACAACAATAACCTGCAGCTTGATGGCACTCTTGAGCAGATCAATACGCCACAGCCAATTGGCGAGAAGTTCAAGGCGTTCAAATTCCACGTTATTGAAGTGGCAGATGGACACGACTTTGACCAGCTTGCAGCTGCATTTGCAGAGGCCCGCACCGTCAAGGGCCAGCCAACCGTCATCATTGCCCACACCGTAAAGGGCAAGGGCGTCTCCTTCATGGAGAACCAGGTAGGCTGGCACGGCAAGGCTCCTAACCAGGAGCAATACGAGCAGGCCATGAAAGAGCTTGAGGGAGAGGTGGCATAACATGGCAGACGTACAGAAGATTGCCACCAGAGAGGCATACGGAAAAGCCCTGGTAGAGCTTGGTAAAGAGCACGATGACCTTCTCGTCTTTGACGCCGACTTGGCAGAAGCTACTCGCTCCGGTAAGTATGGCGAGGAGTATCCTGATCGCTTTGTGGACTGCGGAATTGCTGAAGCCAACATGATTGGCATGGCAGCCGGTGTTGCGGCTACGGGCCACAAGGTCTTTGCAACTTCGTTTGCAATGTTCACGTCTGGTCGTGCGTTTGAGCAGATCAGGAACTCGGTGGGTTATCCTCACCTAAACGTCAAGATTGGTGCTACCCACGGAGGCCTCTCGGTAGGAGAGGACGGCGCTACTCACCAGTGTAACGAGGATATTGCTGTCATGCGCACCATTCCTGGCATGACCGTTATCATCCCATCTGATGCCGTTGAGGCTGAGGCCGCCGTCAAGGCTGCTTACGACCACGATGGCCCTGTCTACATGCGCTTTGGTCGCCTTCCTGTTCCCGTGTTCAACACTAACCCTGATTACCACTTTGAGCTAGGCAAAGGTATTGTCCTTAGGGAGGGCACCGACGTTACGCTGGTAGCCTGCGGACTTATGGTTCCCGTGGCTCTTGAGGTTGCCGAGCAGCTGGCAGCCGAGGGTGTCAACGCCGAAGTCATCAACATCCACACCATCAAGCCTTTGGATACTGAGCTGATTACTGCTTCTGCAACAAAGACCGGCAAGGTTGTGACTATTGAGGAGCACTCCGTCATCGGTGGTCTGGGCAGTGTAGTCTGCCAGGCTCTTTCCGAGAACACCCCTGTTCCAGTCAAGGTCATCGGCGTTCAGGACACTTACGGCGAGTCCGGACCAGCACTTCAGGTCCTTGCTAAGTACGGCCTGGATACCCCAAGCGTCCTCACGTCCGTCAAGGAGTTCTTGAAGTAAGCTCTTCGAGCTCCAGTGGATTTCCGCGCTTCGGAGCACGGTATCGCACGTTATCGTCGCACAAACAAAGCCCTTCTCGTCATCTGGCGAGAAGGGCTTTTTACGTACAGGTGTCTGATTCTGCCGTATTTCGACTCATCCCGCTTCGTCCCGCCGCATCCCGCCTGAAAAGTGCATCATGTCTGAGTAAATTTACTCAGACATGGCGAGAAAAACCGGCAAATAGCTCAGACTTGGTGCACTTTTCCGGCAAAACGTTCAGACTTGTTGAGCAAATCAGGCTCCATGAAGAGCATCCTTGAAAAGCAACCTTGAGTTCAAAAAGTCCGCCTGAAATGTGCAAAGAATCTGTATTTAAGCCACCGATTCTTTTGCAAAATCAGGCAAAACCACAGATTCTTTAACGTTTTCAGGCAGAATTTACAGATTCTTTTAAGAAATCAGGAGCCCACTAGATGACAGATACGTTGGTCTTCTCACAGACGGTTCCAATGGAGCATACGGCTACTCGGGGGTTGAGCCTGGCAGAAAAACCAAGAAGGCAGCATGTCAAGCTCTAGCTGAATTCATCTACTGAGTTGTCAGATGCTTCGTGGCTGGGGCCACGCATAAGATACGCGGCCCCAGCCACTGCGGCATAAAGTGCCCAAGCGCCTACGCAGAAGAGCAGGTTTCCCAGCCAGTCCCCAACGAAAATCTCGTGTGTGTCAGTACTGCGATAGAACGAGTTCGTGACAGCAAGTAGTAATGCTGCTGCCCCGCTTGACAAGAGTCGTGTCCACAGTGCTCTCACTCTCCGTTGTGGCCATCGTTGTGGCGGGTCAACAATCAAAAGAACCAGGCCGGTGAGAAACGCTCCATAAAGTGGAAATACCATCAAAAGAGTGCCAGCTGCAGCGAGCCCCGTGGCGGGGATATAGAAAATCCCGAAGCAGATTCCAATCCATGTCGTGTACGTACGGATCGCATCCCTGTTCGTGAAAGTAGGCGTGGCAAATCGGGCTGAGCTCCTCATGAGCATCCGTCCTGCCATGACCGTGAAGGCAATCCAGCCGAGACCGAGAGATAGGAGCGTCTCACTCCAATGTTGAGATCCATACTGGGTGGAAGCAACTGCATCAAAAGCGACTAACGCGATGGCCGCAACCCCTGTACCCAATACGCGGATCAGTAATGCTCGACAGAGCGGCGTCTCCCATGTTGATGGCCTATCAATGATAAAAAATAGCAGTCCTGCTAGAGGGGCAAGCCACAATGGGGTGCTCACCGGGGCGACTCCACCGATGAAGAGCAGGGAACCGGGCACTATCGCAAAGCCGAGGATGAGCCCTACCCAATACGTGTAGGTCCGAACAAATAGTTTTAAAGACTCCACCACTCACACCTCCCATTGACTTCAGCCCGAAACTATAACGATTCTACGGCAGGGAGGCGACTCATGGCTAGACACACTTCAAAACCCGCCACACTTCAAAACCCGCCTGAAATGTGCAAAGAATCTGTATTTGAGCTACCGATTCTTTTGCAAAATCAGGCAAATCCACAGATTCTTTAACGTTTTCAGGCAGAATTTACAGATTCTTTGCAGAAATTAGGCGCACGCCGGACTCCCGCCGCCCACCTGCTTGGCGCACGCCAGATTCCCGCCGAGCTCGCGTCCAGCTCCCGCCGAGCTCGCACTGAGCGCCCAGCTTCCGCCGCCCGCCTGGCGAGAAACCCCGTCCACTCCCAGCACTTTCGCACAAGAAACCCGGCATCCACACGAAATGGATGCCGGGTTGAAATCGCTTGCAACCTGTACGCGCTTTACTTGTACTCGTAGAAGCCCTTACCTGCGGCAACGCCGGTCTCGCCCTTGTCAATCTTCTCCTTGAGGAGGGCAACAATGCGACCCTGTACGGACTCTGGATCCTTAGCTGCAGGGTTCATCAGAGCAACGTTGTATGCGGTGACCAGGCCAATGATGTCCAGAATCTGGAACGGACCCTTTGGCGAGCCGGTGCCTATGCGCCAAGCCCTGTCGATGTCCTCGACGTCGCCAACACCGTTTGCCCAAAGATGCTCAGCGGAGACCAGAAGAGGTACCAGCATGGAGTTCAGCAGGTAACCAGGCTGCTCCTTCAGAACCTTGACCGGAATCATACGGATGCTTGCCGCAAATGCGACGACCATGTCAAAGTTCTCTTGAGCGGTGCCTGCGTGACCCATGACCTCGCCGATTGGGTTGCGCCAAATCTCGTTAGCAAAGTGGAGAGCCAGGTACTTCTCGGGACGACCAGTAGCTGCAGCAAACATGCTTGGAATCATGGTTGAGCTGTTAGTTGCCACAATAGTCTTCTCAGGCAGGTGCTTGGCCAGCTCAGTGTAGAACTCAATCTTCTGCTCTGGATTCTCTGCGACGGACTCGATAACAAAGTCAGCGTCGCCAAAAGCCTCGTCCCAATCGGAAGTGAGCTTGAGGTTGCTGTATGCGCGCTCTACCTGCTCTTTAAGCTGATCGAGCTTCTCTGGAGTAATCTCGTCCTGAGCGATAAGGCCGTATGCGTACGCCTTAGGATCGCTCTTCATAGCCTCCAGGGTGTTCAGATACACCTCTCTGAGGTGCTCAATCTTTGGACGAGCGCGCCCAATTGAAGCCTCGGACCTTAGCCAAATGGTGGTCTCGTAGCCGCGATAAGCGGTCTGGAATGCAATCTGGCTGCCCAAAACGCCGCCGCCAGCAACTACAACTTTCTTAACTTGTGAAATGTCCATAGGACGTTCCTTTCTACAAGCGTGGCGAGAAGTGCCGCGCGATTTATCTACCGTCCCTATACCCCAGAAACTCTCTGTCAAACATTCGTTCGGAAAATTTCCAACTTTCATTCAATTCCTACAAATCACCGCCTTGCGAGAAACCACATCTACTCCTTACACTTCTTGGGTAGAATAGAGACGAGCAAAGCAGCTGGTTTTAATGCAGTCCGGCGAACGGCTCCAACGCAGTCGTTCAACCGAGCTCCAGCAAAACCATCGGCTGTAACCCAATAAAACACCAGGTAAACAGCCTGGACAGAATAGAGGCATCATGATCGACGGAACATACAAGATTCAAATGGATTCTCCCGTTGGAGCCAAAGAGGGAACCGCTGTCCTCATCACCTCTGGCGAGAAACTCACTGGCTCTCTGACTGCCATGGGTGTCCAGATTGATATTGAGAACGGCAAGGTTACCGACAACTCGTTTACCTTTGGCGGCAAGCTTGAGTCCTTTGTGGGTCCCGTCGTCTTTGCCGTTGGTGGCTCCGTTGAGGGCGACACCATTCAAGGTATCGCCCACATCGCTAACCGAGATTTTGTGTTTACAGGCACAAGGGAGTAGTAGACATTTAGTTAAAAATCTTTTGGGAGTCTTTTCTATTTAACAAGTTCAAAGGATTGTTGTTACCATCAATCCATTTTATTCAACTGTTTCGGCTGTCTCTGAGTGCGAATACCGCAGCCACACTTGGACTTGGAAATTCAATTAAAGAATTACGAATTTTTGATGTGAGTGTTAATAATACTAATAATGACCAATCAAAAAGCCTAAAAATTTCATCTGCAGCCTCTTTTCCTCAAACAACTGAACCTGGAATTCCTCCACAAGCTCATTAGTATTGATATTTGAATAAAAAGATATGCCACCGAAATAAAAGCGCGATGCTTATGATCTCTTCCGAAATTGTTAATGCTCTCTTGTGAGTTGTGTGTATAAGAAGAGCAGCTTGTCAAAAGCTGGATTTCTACTGCATAAAGCAGAAATCAGCGCTCGTGCAAACGTGTTGCTGCTAGAATGTAATCACTTTTGAATTTAATTAAAAGACAGATGTATGAGTTTAAGTATTTGGAGCTTGTGAGTAGTGGTGATGTCGAGACTGAGTTGCTGAAATAGCTTGCTGTCGGCGACATGATAATCATTAGCGCATGTATGCCATAAAGTCTCAAGGGAACGCAAGAAAAGACCTCAGATTTGCGTGACATTAGTTCAGTATTTTTATAAATATGTGCATTATCGAAGTACTCATGAAGAAAGGGTAGTATCCAGTGGCGCTAGATGAACTACATACCATTGAATTGGGCTTCATCGAGAGCTTTGACTCACGGTATCCAACACGGATTCTAGAGACACTTCTTCAAGATCGTACTACTGGTCGCAATATTATCTGGGCAGATAACGAATATGAAGCGCTCGGCGAGGGATATATGGGTGACGACGAGATTACTGTCGAGAAAATCACCGGTCTTTCCTCAGGTGTTATCAAACCTCGTATTGCCAAGGCGGAAGAGCATCAATCCAAGCGAACAAAGTCTCGCGCTGAGGTCTTCACCCCTTCTTGGCTTTGCAATCAGATGAACAACGATATAGATGCTGTCTGGTTCAACAGTCGAGATGTTTTTAATATTGAAGACAATCAAGCATGGCACATTGCTCAGGAACCAATTATCTTTCCCAAAAAAAGAGGTCACGGTTGGCGTGCTTATATTGAAAGTCCACGTTTGGAGATAACCTGTGGCGAAGCTCCTTTTGTGTGCTCGCGCTACGATACCGTTACTGGTGAAATCTTGCCTGTGGATAAACGCATTGGATTTCTCGATCGCAAGCTCCGTGTAGTGAGCGAAAAAACAAAAACTCGCAAGGAATGGATACGTTGGGCAATTGCAGCGCTTAAAGCTTCCTATGGCTTCGAATACCAAGGAGACAATCTTCTTCTTGCTCGTATTAACGTGTTCGAGACGTTTTGCGAGCATCTGCGTGAGCGTTGGGACATAGGTATAACAGACGACGAATTGGACCAGGTGGCATGGATTGTGTCATGGAACTTCTGGCAGATGAATGGTCTCACGTGTGCGGTGCCTACCAACAAGATGGACACCGTTATCCAATCAGCCTTCTTTGAGTACAAGGAACCTATACCCGAACCCATTCAATCATCAATTTTCGACCTGCTCGATGATTCATCAGCAGATGAATCAATTGGCGAAAGCAATATGGACACATCTGAAGAGATGGTTCCTTTTTGCGTTATATACAACTGGAAAGAAAACAGACCATTTGAATTTGTGTCTTTGAAAGGCAAGGCATATCCTATGGACAAGAAGTTCTATGCAGTGATTGGCAACCCTCCTTATCAGGAAGAGTTTAGCGATGAAGGAAACAAAACTTATGCCAAGCCTGTCTATAATGATTTTATGGACGCTGCTGAGGAAATCTCTGAGCGTGTCGAGCTCATTACGCCAGCACGGTTTCTATTCAGTGCTGGCAGCACCCCTAAAGCATGGAATGAAAAAAAACTAGCAGACCCTCACTTTACAGTGCTTCAGTATGAGGCAGATGCATCCAAAGCATTCCCCAACACCGATATCAAGGGAGGAGTGGCGGTTTCTCTTCGCGATAGTACGCGCTTGTTTGGCCCAATTGGTACTTATATTCCTTATGAGAGCCTACGCTCTATCTGGGAGAAGGTCATCAAACACGAGGGCTTCACCGGCTTCGATAGTCTCGTGTATACCGCATACGCCTACCACTTTACTGACGCGCTCCATTACGAAAATCCCGATGCGGTAGAGCGCATGAGCAAGGGTCATGCATATGATCTAAAGTCAAATGTGCTTGAGAAGCTTTCCGATATCTTTTATGAAGAGAAGCCGGACGACGGTCATGAATACATTAAAATCCTAGGCCTTGTGAAAATGAAGCGCGTTTATCGCTATATCCGTCGTAACTACGTAAATGAGCCTGAAAATCTTACCAAGTGGAAAGTATTTGTTCCAGCAGCAAATGGGTCTGGCGCTTTGGGCGAAGTATTCTCTACGCCCTTGATAGGGCAGCCCTTGATAGGGCATACTGAGACCTTCATGAGCATCGGTTGCTTTGATATCGAAGATGAAGCCCAAGCTCTACTTAAGTATGTGAGGTCTAAGTTTGCTCGAGCATTGCTTGGCATTCTCAAGACGACACAACACAATCCGCCCGAGAAATGGAGGTTCATTCCTCTTCAGAATTTTGGGCAAGCTTCGGATATCGATTGGTCGAAGTCTATCTCCGAGATTGATAAGCAGCTCTACGCAAAGTACAGACTAAACCACGAAGAAATCGACTTCATCGAATCTCACGTGAAGGAGATGAACTAGTTATGTCCTTCACCGATATCAGTAAACTTGTAAATACATCACATCCAGCACTACCTCAGATTTATGCTTATACGACGCCCGAGATTGCTCGCCATAATGGTTGGACCAAAATCGGCTATACAGAGCAGGATGTTGATACACGCCTTAAGCAGCAGATGCACACCGCAGACGTGGAATACAAGCTTGAATGGCATGGCAATGCTACTTATGAGGATACAGGGGAGACTTTTCACGATACTGACTTTCACGGCTATCTTCGCAAACTTGACATTGTGGGCAAGCCAGGAACTGAGTGGTTTGAAATAGAGCCCTCTCCTGCTCATCAGCGCTTTTATGAGTTTCGCGAAAATCATGGAATTGTAGGCGATGCGCCTACACCTGTTGAATATCGACTGCGCGATGAGCAGGAGAGGGCTTCGGAAAAAACGGTCGATTACGCACACCTTCACGAGCGTGGTGAGTTTCTCTGGAACGCCAAGCCTCGCTTCGGAAAGACTCTTACCTCGTACGATTTTTGTAAGCGTATTGGCGCACAAAAGGTTCTTATCGTTACCAATCGTCCTGCAATCGCCAATTCCTGGTACGACGACTATGTAAAGTTTGTCGGATCTGAGTCGGGGTTAGCATTTATCAGTTCTATAAGCACACTTCAAGGAAAGTCATATTGTCTTTCTCGTGAGCAGTATCGAAAAGGGTTCAATAACGGTGTCCCTAAGGGCTTTATTGAATTTGTGAGCCTGCAAGATCTTAAAGGCGCTATTGATTTTGGTGGAAAGTATGACAAGCTTGCCCATGTGGCAGAACTTGAGTGGGATGTTCTTATCATTGATGAGGCTCACGAGGGTGTAGATACTTTCAAGACTGATGTGGCATTTGACCATATAAAGCGTAAGTTCACTTTGCATCTTTCAGGTACGCCCTTTAAGGCGATTGCTAACGAGAAGTTCCCTGAGGACGCTATCTTCAACTGGACTTATGCCGATGAACAGAAGGCTAAGAAAGATTGGAATAACTCCGAACTTCCAAACCCCTACGCGGAGCTTCCACGCCTTAATATGTTCACTTACCAGATGTCCGACATTGTGGCTGGGGAAATTAAACGTGGCATGGACATCGACGGAGAGAACGTTGAGTATGCCTTTGATCTAAACGAGTTCTTCGCTACCAACGAGAATGGCTATTTCCTGCACAACGATGATGTTAACCGCTTTTTGGACGCACTAACCACACAGAAGAAGTTTCCGTTTTCCACATCCGAGCTCAGAGACGAGCTGCGTCACACGCTCTGGATGCTCAACCGAGTGGATTCAGCCAAAGCGCTTGCAAAAAAGTTAAAACAACATCCCGTTTTTAGGGACTATGAAATTGTGCTTGCAGCAGGCGACGGTAAACTGGACGACGATGAGGTGAGTGCTCAGGCCTTCGACAAGGTGCGCAAAGCCATAGCTGAACACGACTACACCATCACACTCTCGGTAGGCCAGCTTACTACCGGTGTCACCGTCCCTGAGTGGACAGCAGTACTCATGCTCTCCAATATGAAGAGCCCTGCACTTTACATGCAAGCGGCATTCCGTGCGCAGAATCCATGTCTGTTCAACAGAGATGGGAAGTTCTTACGCAAGGAGAACTCCTACGTCTTTGATTTTGACCCTGCTCGCACGCTTACCATCTTCGAGGAGTTTGCGAACGATCTCTATACCGATACCGCCTCGGGCGGTGGCACTGCTGATGACCGTAAGCAGCGCGTGAGGACGCTTCTCAACTTCTTCCCGGTCATCGGTGAGGATGAGAACGGCGAGATGATCGAGCTTGATGCCGAGCGTGTACTTTCCATCCCGCGTAAAATCCGCTCGCGTGAGGTGGTACGTCGCGGCTTCATGAGCGACTTCCTCTTCCAGAATATCTCGAACATTTTCCGCGCGCCTGCTGAGGTGCTTGACGTGCTGCAAAAGCTTGAGCCCTACAAGGCTCCCAGCAAGGAGCTTGGTGTGCACGAAGATACAGTAGACGAGCTTAATCTCAATGAGAACGGCGAGGTAGAGATTCCACAGGAACAGGTGATAGGTCTTGCCAATGGTATATTTGGCGAAAAAGTCTACAGCTCTATCGCAGATGAGCTCGATGATGTCATTGATACCATTACCGTCGATAAGGATGGCAATTCCGACGATGTATTCCTTGATAACTTGCAGTCATTCTTCTCGGACAGTATTGCCAAACCTCTAGTAGAGGCAGCGAATGAGAAGTACGGCGATGAGTTCCGCTCCGCACAGCAGAAAAAGGTAGAGCGTCGCATCAAGGCGGATGTAGACATCAGACTTCACCGAGAAGTGGGTAACTTTACCATCGAGAGGAATCGCATCGAGAAGGAACGAGCAAGTCAGCTTGACCTTGCAGAGACACAGGAAGAAGCTGATGAGATCAATCGTGCCCACGATAAAAAGATTGAGAACGCGCGACAGAGTCTCGTTGAGAACCTCAAAGATTCTCGCGATGAACTGGTAAAGAGTGCTGGCGAGACTGTAGTACGCGAAGTGGAAACTGCCAAGAGGGAGAACAAGAAGCAAACCATTGAAGGTAGTATTCGCGACCACCTGCGTGGATTCTCTCGCACAATCCCATCATTCCTGATGGCCTACGGCAACGAAGATACGACGCTTGCTCACTTTGATCAGATTATTCCAGCGGATGTATTCTTTGAGGTCACAAGTGTTACCGTGGAGCAGTTCTGTTTGCTGCGCGACGGAGGAGACGTTACCGACCCCGAGAGTGGAGAAACAGTTCACTTTGAGGGACAACTTTTTGACCCTGTTGTTTTTGATGACTCGGTGCACGAGTTCATCAACCTGCGCGGTAAGCTTGCCAACTACTTTGATGACAGTCAGGACGAGGATATCTTCGACTACGTGCCACCGCAGAAGACCAATCAGATTTTCACACCTCGAAACGTGGTTGTGAAGATGGTTGACTTGTTCGAACAAGAAAACCCAGGCTGCTTCGACGACCCAGGCCACACTTTCGCTGATCTTTATATGAAGAGCGGCCTCTACATCACCGAGGTCATAAAGCGCCTGTTCAACAGCGAGAGGATGTGCGAGCTCTTCCCGGATGACCGAACTAGGCTTAATCACATCCTTGAAGAGCAGGTCTTTGGTATTGCACCGACAGAGATTATATACAAGATAGCGACGAACTACATCTTGGGTGCGAACGGAGAGGTAGGAGGCAGCTGTGATACAAACTTTGTAAAGGCTGACTCTGCTGAGCTTGCTAAGGAAGGTAAGCTTGCCGAATTTGTCGAACAGACCTTTGGAGGGAAGCTGTGAACGCAACCGTTCTATGGAACTTTTAGTCGTTAGAGGGCTTATGTGCTTGCTTTAGAAAGTATTTGAGCAGGCTGAAAATATGAACAAGTAAGAAAGATAATCTCATGGAACAGGGGCGAGGAATATGAACAGTCCGTATGGATCAATTTGGCGCAAGTGGGATTTTCATGTACATACTCCGTACTCGATTCTTAACAATAAATTTGGATGCAACGCTGAGGAACCTAAAGATTTTGATAAATACGTTCAAGTTTTATTCTCAAAGGCTCTGGAAAAAGATGTTTATGCAATCGGTATAACGGATTACTTTTCCATTGACGGTTACAAGTGCTTAAAAAATAACTATCTCGATAATGACGAAAAGCTTGCTGAGCTCTTTCCCGATGAGGACATGCGACATCGAATTAAAGAGATTTTTGTGTTTCCCAATATCGAGTTACGCCACGATACGTTTATTGAAGGCACGAACTCAGGGAGAAAGAATATTGATATCCATGTCTTGTTTTCCAACGAAATTGATCCAACAACAATAGAACAAAGCTTTTTGCATCAGTTAACGGTTAAGGTGAGTCCAGGTGTGCAGCCACTCACTCATGAGGGAATCGAAAAAATAGGAAAGACTGTCAGAGAGGATAATGGTGGAAAGGGAGACGACTATTCTCTTGGTCTAAAGCATGTTTCTATCAGCTATGAAGAAGTCCACAAATTACTGGAGTCATGTGATGACTTTAAAGATTCGTATGCAGTTGCCACTGCGGTAGATGAGAATCTCGCAGAAGTGCCATGGAATGGAAGAGATTACCTTAGAAGAAAGAGTATCTATTACCAGTCCAACTTCTATCTCACATCGAATGAGGCAACCCGCAAGTGGGCACTTGCAGAAGGCGAAGAAGAAGATCGAATTAAAGAGTTTGGCTCCATTAAGCCTTGTATTTGGGGATCGGATGCTCATAGTTTTGATCGCATGTTTGAGCCTTCTGAACGTCGCTATTGTTGGATAAAGGCCGACACTTCGTTTGAGGGCTTATTACAGGTGCTGTGCGAGCCTAAGGATAGGGTGTACATCGGTAAATACACCCCATCAGCTCCTGACCCGCATCGAATAATTGAGTCAATAACGCTTAATGGCGAAGACTATAAAGGCAGGAAAGTTGTATTCAATGAGGGACTGACCTGCATAATTGGCGGTAGATCTACAGGTAAATCACTTCTTATACGTCAGCTTGCTCATGCAATTAATCCGACCTATGCAGCAGAGCAGGAAAAACACTCATCTCTAGAGCCGCTACGGATGCTAGCGGATTCTACAGTTACTTGGAAAGATGGCCTGAGTGGCGAAGCACGACAGATAATTTATTTGCCTCAAACATATCTCAACCGTACTGTAGATAACCCAGAATTAAATGAGGGTGCAAGTAAACTCATTGGTGACGTACTTCTTCAAAACGAGAAAGTTGAAGCTAGTTACAAAACGCTAAATTCGAAACTGGCAGCTATCAACAATACTGTTAATGTAGAAATAAATAAATATTTCGATACAAAAGAAAAAATTGGATGTCTTGTACAAGAGCGCCTAAAAGAGGGTACTTCAGCTCAATTCAAAAAGACGGTACACGACCTCGAAGAGCAAGTAAAACAGCTAATGGACACCTCGTCTGTTACGCCAGAAGAATTAGAGGAATATGCCGGATTATTAACCGAAATTGAAAAGAAACGTGGCGAAGTAAAGCGGCTTAGTAATGATATTAACGGTCTAAATGCATTGCCCACACCAACGCTCTCAATCGACGAGTCCCTTATTGACGATTCTAACTTAACTCAACTTACACCTAGCGTTGCAGACCAAATTCAACAGGTAGTAAATAAAATTAATTCGGCTGTTCAGCCTATGTGGAAGCAAGAGCTTGCGCAAATTAACACTGACATTAATGTCAAACTGCAGGAGACTATTAAAGAAGGTAAAGCGTTAAAAGTAAGAATTGAAACTCTCCGGCCTAAAGTAGAGCAGAATGAATTACTAAAGAAGACGGCAGATAGGCTTGCAAAGGAAAGGGAATGTTTAAAAGCTGCGCAGGAAAGGGAAAAGCGTATTGAAGAACTCCAAAAAGAACAAGAGGAGAGTTGCAAGGCTATTTTGTCTGCTCACGATTTAAGAGGACAGGCATATATAAGTTATTGCGATGTGGTCAAAGGCGACACAAGCGGTCTATCTGAAGAGTTGGAGTTTTCCGCTGAACCGATCTGGAAGTTCAACGATTTCATCGAGAGACTACGTGCTCTTATTAATTTTAGAAGTCTGGCTGGATTTAGGAAAGAAACTAAATTTGATCTTCAAAATCTAGATGAAGATGAATTTAATAATGTTAGAAAAGAGTTGTTGATGCAGATTTGGGATGCAGTAGTAAATCCCGTCTCCTCCAAGGAGATTAAACTGCGTCAAGGCATTAATAGTCGTGACTTAGTCAATGTTTTATCTGATGATTGGTATAACATCCATTATGTAGTAAAAAATGAGGGTGACGATTTGAAACAAATGTCACCAGGTAAGAAGGGGCTTGTTTTATTAGAGTTGATTGTTGAACTAGAAAAGGGGACCTGTCCCATCTTGATAGACCAGCCGGAAGATGATCTTGACAACCAGTCTATCTATACGAACCTACGTAGCTTTATTAAAGAAGCAAAGTGTAGGCGCCAGATTATCATCGTGACGCACAATGCAAATATTGCCTTAGGAGCAGATGCGGAAGAGTTAATTATCGCCAATCAACACGGCGCCGGCAATAAAAACAGGTTGGCAAAATTTGAGTATAGAAGTGGTTCAATTGAAAACAATATACAGGATGAAAAACAGAGTGAGTATTACCTAGATCAGTGCAGCATCCAGGAGCATGCCTGTCGAATTCTTGAGGGTGGTCGCGAGGCTCTGGAACGAAGACGTAAAAAATATCAGCTCAGCTAGATACGTATATTGTAACTAGACATACGTCTAAAAAATCTCGCCAGTTTTCAGAAGCAAAGTTTGAATCGCTGCATGATTTAACGCACCGTCCCCTAGGAGTTGAAGCCTTGGGGGACGGTATGCCTAGAGTGTGCCGAGCCGTTATGGTGAGGGAGAATACCCGACTCTCGTCGACGCTGGGAATTCTTATGGCACCGAATTTAATTAGAATAACTCTGCAAATAAGCATGCCATAGAATTTTACGACGCTAACTCTAAAGACTTAGAGTTAGCCGATACATCCGTTGTACCACGAGCCCGAAGACTCGGGTCAGTTTACTCTTGTATCTTATAGATAGTTACCTCACAAACGTAAATTCACCAACAAAAATCTGGATTTACAGGTACATCTTCATCGTCACCTCCATAACAAGATGACTTACGGACAAGACATTCAATCCACTCACCTGGTTGTAATGTTTTAATGATGTCTTCGAACATAATTAATTCGTAGTCGTGTCCAGGTGTAAAAGGAAGCAATTGACCGTTTTTGTAAAATCCAAAACCTAGATCATTAATTTCAATCCAATTTTGGTTTTTATCTGTTTCTTGAGAAGTGCGGCCTAATACTAAGGTCGTGTCCCGAAAAGTGGTGTAAGCAAGCATTTCAGGTGTTTAAAAGAAGTGCGGTTATTTCCTAAAATATAGTCACCACAACCAATTCAGAAAGGAAATAACCGCAATGCAAACTCTACACGAAACTGAGCTCACCTACACGCAAGATCACAAATTAGATTTAAACGGTATGGCACGAACACTGCTTGAAGACTTAGTAAATACGGTAATGGTTGAACAAGTAGAAGAGCTTGGTTGTGTTCGTAATGGTTACCGTGAGCGAAAGCTCGTAACTTCAGTTGGTACTCTTACCTTAAAAATTCCTAAACTCCGTGAAGGAACCTATTTTCCTGACGATATCGTCAGTAAGTGGAGCAGGTGTGATACAGCCCTTGCAAGCTGTATCTGTGATATGTGGACCCAAGGTATTTCAAGCAGAAAGGTAGAAAAAGCACTGAGTGAGCTTGGTGTTGAAAAGATCAGCAGAAGCAGAGTCTCGAGACTTGTTAAGTCTTTAGATGAAGAGGTAGATGACTTGAGACACGCCTTTCGGGACTAAATCAGACTTGCATCTTCTTTGGTGAGCTTCGGGAGTACTTTGTTTCATCGCTACAGGCGGTAAGAATAGACAAGATATAAAGACTCTCTTTGAATTGAGGATAATATGGCTGATTTATACCACCTTGTCTTTCTCCACCCACCGATAAAACGACACCGTTCATGTGAACCCCATCTGTTTGAACAGGTGGGGTTTCTCGTCAGTCGTATAGTCAAAGTGGTGTGGTTTTGACGTGCGGGATCATTGGACGTGCGGCGCCATTGGACGCGCGAGGATCTTTGGTCGCAGAATCGTTGTACATGCGGAATCGGCAGAAACGGGGGGGGAGAAATGCAAAAGTTACAGAAACGTTTTACAAAGGCTTTGAGTATGTTCATGACCTTGGTGCTCTCGTTTGCACTGGTTGGGTGCAACGTATTCCCGTTTCAGCAGAACAACCCTGCCCAGCAGACAACGCAGCCGTCAATCACAACGGGGGAGCTCGAGGCAATTCATGATCCCAAGTTTGGTGGCAGCTACCTGGATATCACTATCGAAGAGTTCAATAACCTGGGCTTTGAGTACGGCGACAGCGTGGACGTTACGTTTATTAACGGATACAAGCTCTCCGATATTCCGTACTACAACGGCTATTACACCAAAACCAACGATCCCCTGGTTGTTGCATATCCGGGCTACCCTTACGTTTATGTGTGCGTAAATAATGGCGAACCTCTGTGGGAAACCGCTGGTCTGAAGGCTGGAGATATGGCCACGGTGACGCTCCACGAGAAGCAGAAGTACGCAACGGTTCAGAAGGCCCTGGATGCAACGTACACCAATAATCGCTCCGACTACGCAAGTGACGAGGTCTTTGCTAACTTCCGTCCTATGAAGGGCGGAAATCTTGCCGAGGGCGTGGCGTATCGCTCGGCGTCGCCTATTGACAACCAGAACAATCGTGCGCCCTACGCAGCGGATCTTGCCCAGAAGTGTGGCGTGCAGTTTATCTTGGACCTCGCGGACACCAATGAAGAGATCCAGAGCTATTACCAGAATGCGGACTACGACATTACATGGCACCAGAGTCTGTACGACGCAGGGAATGTCGCAGCGCTTGGCCTCAATGCCAATTACCGTGGTGGCCAATACGCTCATCGTCTGGCAGCGGGCCTGCGCGAGATAATTCTGCATAAGGGTCCCTATCTTATTCACTGCACCGAGGGTAAGGATCGCACGGGCTTTGTCTGCGCTCTTCTCGAGGCACTTTGCGGTGCATCCTACGACGAGATGCGCGACGACTACATGATTACCTACGACAACTATTACGGCATTAACGAGAAGGACGACAAAGCTCGTTACGACGCCGTTGTTGACGTGAAGTTCAACGACATCGCTCGCTGCATTGCTGGGGTGCCTACGTACGGTTCGCTCGACGGCGCGGATTACGCAGCTGGAGCTCGCAAGTATCTGACCGATGCAGGCATGACCGAGTGGGAGATCAACAAGCTCGTCGAAAGGCTGACGAACAAGTAGCGCGTGCGGGTCGCGGCGGGCTGCGGGGGCGGACTGCGCTGCGCACCGGCGGTGTTCGCGGGCTGCGGCAAAAAACTGACAGGTTAGTCGCCTGGCGAGAAGAGTGATCTTCTCGCCAGGTTTTAGATTAGGTTTAAATAAATGAAGGGGGATTTACAATGACGAGTGCTTTTGTTACTAACATCGCTTTTCCAAAATTTCTAGAGGAGGTAATGTTCTATCTCGATGAAGTTGGATGTTTTGATGTTGAAAAAGTTTTAGTCGAAAAACATACAGAATGGACGGCTCCAAAAGATTGTTGTATTGGTGAAGACGTCTACTTCATGTTTTCAAAGACTTCAATCGATACAATCAGACGTTTAAAGTGTCAGCTGAAAAATATTTCAGAAGATGATGAATTATATGAGGCTAAAGAGTTGTTGGCTGTGGGACTTAATAGAGGAGAAATGCTTTATAAAGAATACGGCGGATGTATCTTTGCAAAAGGCGTTGTATCTGGGGATGTGATTGTAGATTCATACGCCGTAGAAAATGATCTTCATTGGAGAAGCAGGTATTTTGCTCCGATTGATGACATGATAGTTTTTGATAAACCAATTCATATCAGCGATTTTAGAGACTTTATTACAATCTCTAGAACTGGTGCGATTACGAAACTTACTCCAGAACAGAACCAACAGTTAAAAAATAAATTGAACCTTTAATTGCAATCGAAACTGCGCCTCAAATTTTATATGGAGCAGTTTCGATTAGTTTTTGTATTTGTAAATTTTGACTTACATCTCTAACCACGTATTTCTTGTTAATTTACACAGCGATAAGGCCCTGTTACAGATGACGATAATTGCTTTTGATATATGATTTGATTTCTCTTTTTACGTCGTTATTTCAAGTGACATACTGGGGACTGTATGAATGTAGCGGAATGCCTTGAGAAAAAGCTTATGCCAATGGCGGAGTTGGTGAGTAAGAATAAATATCTTCTTACTATGCGCGACTCTTTTGCCATGCTCATGCCAATCCTTATTATCGGATCAATGTTTACGTTGGTAGGCAACTTGCCAATTCCTGCGTGGGTTGATTTTCTGAAGGCCACTACGATTCAGGGCAAGTCGCTTTTCTCGCTGTTGGCCATTCCTTCTGCCTGCACCGTTTCTCTCATGGCGTTGTTTTTGGCATTTAATATTGGATACAACTTTGCTGAGCATATTAATGTTGAAGATCGTGGAGCAGCAGGTCTTGCGTCTTTAGTCAGTTGGTTTGTCTTAATGCCTCAGGTTACTGAGTTTTTTCCAGAAGGTGCCACTAAACCATTTTTGGTAGAAAGTATTCCACTTGCTTGGACTGGTGCAAAAGGCGTCTTTATTGCAATACTTGTCGGTTTCTTTTCGGTCCATGTATTTGGTTTTGCCGTAAAAAAGCATTGGGTTATTAAAATGCCTGAAGGCGTGCCTACGTCCGTGTCATTTGCCTTTAGTGCATTAATTCCTATGACGCTTACTCTTTCTGCTGTATGGCTGCTCAGTGTATTTTTTGCCCTCACCCCCTGGAAAGATGCATTTACGTTTGTGTATTCCATTTTGCAGGCGCCTTTAACCTTGTTGGGCGGAACTGTCTGGGCACTGGGAATTTCCTACATAATTCAGGGAGTATTCTGGTTTTTTGGCATCAACGGCTCCAACATTACTGGTCCTATTTTTACGCCAGTTTTAACGGCGCTTACGTTAGAAAATCAAGCAGCTTTTTCTGCCGGAGCGGTATTACCTAATATCATTAACAGAGAGTTTGACTCGTTTTTTGCAACGTTTGGAGGGGGAGGATCTACCCTCTCGTTATTGATTGCCATGCTTTTGTTTTGCCACTCAAATCGCGTTAAAAGCATAGCTAAAATCTCAATTATTCCAGGCGTTTTTGGAATTAATGATCCGGTTGTTTATGGTTTGCCAATGGTTTTAAATCCCTTGTTGGCTATTCCGTTAATCTTTACGCCTGTAGTTAACATTGCGATTGCATGGTTTGCCATGAGCACGGGCTTGGTGCCGTTGTGCAACGGTATTATGCTGCCGTGGAGCACGCCGCCGTTAATCTCAGGATTTCTTTTGTGCGGATGGCAGGGCGCTTTGTTGCAGCTGATGCTTATTGCGCTTGGTGTAGCTATCTACCTGCCGTTTATTAAGGCTTTGGACATGCAGTTCCTTAAGGAAGAAAAGGGAGCCGAGGCGGAGGTTACGGTTTAGGCGTTGGTTTTTGCGCTTGCTAGAAAAGGATGTTTGTTTAAGGATAAGGCTAGATGTTTCACTATCTTTTAGTGTGAAATCCTCAATCAGTAAATGAATGGATACAAATGGAGCTTGCGATTAAAGAAATTGTTGATAAAAGAGAGAAGGCAGCAATAGCTCAAGATATTCTGAGTGATTTACCAGAATGGTTTGGGATGCCAGAGAGTACTAAGGAATACGTAGAGGATTCAAAAGATAAACCGTTTCTAGCATGCTTCATTAATGATAAGGCAGTTGGTTTTATTGTTTTGAATGCTACGAGTAAAGACTGTGCGGATATTTTTGTAATGGGAGTTAAGAAAAAATATCATCACAGGGGTATCGGAACAAAGCTCAATATTGCTTATGAAGCTCTAGCAAAACGACTTGGATATACATTCTCCCAGGTAAAAACAGTGGCGATGGGCCATTACAAGGAGTATGACATAACTAATCAGTTTTATATTTCTATGGGATATAAAGAGTTGGAATGTTTTCCAACCTTATGGGATGAGTGGAATCCTTGTCAGATTTATATAAAGAGTATTTGATGCACAATTAAAAGGCAGCTCTGGAGGGCTACCTTTTCTATGAGAATTTCAATGTTATGAAAATGGCCCACCGCATTTCAGGACGCATTGCGTAGCCTTGGGTGGGCGCTGATGAATAAACTATAAACTAAATAGCAAGATTGTTTAGAGCGATAGGGAGGAAACTGTAAATTCTCTATAGCAATCACTTTTATTCATTTTCGCAGTTTACGCGTAGAGTTTGGGAACCAAAGCGTTTCTCGCCAGCCTAGATTTTGATCAGGAACTGATGTATATACGCGCCGGTAGATTAGCCGTTGCGTAAAAGTTTTGCGGGGTTGGGACTCGCGCTGTTTGCGGGCGTGGCTTGGCGTATAGTTATAGAGTTACAAGAAGAAATATTGGCGTGATACAAGGCGTTTTTCGCCGAGAAGAGTGTTTATGCTTGCTATAAAAAATGAAACAAACGTGGTGCTTGCAGTTGATACGTCGACGGACATGCTGGCGTGCACGGTCGCGCGTTTGACCAGGCGCGATGCCGGCGCGGCGGACAGCGTGGCGGTCGCGGACGGTGCGGCGGACGGTGGGTTCGACGTCGAGGTGTTGGCGTCCACAGATCACTTGTGCCGTCGCCAGGCAAACGTGGAGCTTGTGGGCTCGGTCCAGGAAGCGCTTAAAGCTGCTGACCTTACCATGGCTGACATTGATGCTGTTATCGCAGGTAGAGGACCTGGTTCGTTCACGGGTGTGCGCATTGGCGTAGCTACTGCAAAGGGCATTGCATGCGGCTCTGGCCTGCCACTTTACGGCGCAAGTGCGCTTGACGCTATGGCGTTTAGTGCGTGGAAGGCTGGCGTGCGCGGCACCGTTGGCGTTGTTGCAGACGCCATGCGCGGCGAGGTCTATCCGGGCATCTACCTGCTGGATGACGCTGGAGCACATAGAACGTTCCCGGTGGAGACCGTCCTCAAGGCAGACGCTTGTGTGGAGGAGTGGTCGAGCAGGACTGATAAGGACCAGCTCACGCTTACAGGCAATGGCTTATTAAAGTACCGTGAGCGTTTTGAGCGCGCGGGTTTCTCGACATACACGGATGAAGCAACGTGGTTCCCAACAGGAGAAGACCTGGTACGCGCGGTGTGTATGCCCGAGTATCAGCAGGCGGGTGCGGGCGATCCGGCGCTGGTGCTGCCCATTTACACGCGACTTTCGGACGCGGAGGAGTCGGAGCGCAAGCGTTTGGGTCTCAAGGAGCCGGCAACGGTGGCCCTGACCGGCGTGGATGATGCGCTGGCCGACATTCACCTGCAGCTTCGTCCGATGACGGTGAACGATCTGGATCAGGTGGCGGAGCTTGAGGCGGCAACGTATGCTGACGCTGCGCATTCGGCCTGGTCAAAGCAGACGTTCTATGACGAGCTTTCGGGCGTTGGGCGCAGCTGGTGGCTGGCTCACGACCGCGGAACGGTCATTGGCTTTGCGGGTGGTCGCCTGGCGGGAGCTGAGTTTGAGGTGGAAGAAGTGGTGGTTGCGCCTGAGCGTCGCCGCCAGGGAATTGCATCCAAGCTGGTAGAACGCGTGGCGTACGATGCCCAGATGTTGGGCGCGTCCGCGATTACCCTTGAGGTGGAGGAGGACAACGCTCCAGCTCAGGGCGCCTATAGCAAGCTGGGATTTGCCGAGGTTGGTCGTCGCCCGGGATATTACGGTCCAGATTGCGCGGCGCTTTTGATGACGGCGCAGCTGCCTTTGGCGGTTGGCGCTGGCTTTGAGGCGAGAAACCCCGAGCCTCACGCATCAGTGCGCCCGTGGCCTATTGTTGCAGGTGAACGCTCTGAAGAGACGCTTGCGGCGCTCCGCGAAGCGGGGGATTTGATCCTCAGTCTGGAGTCCTCGTGCGATGAGACCGCCATGTGCATCATGGATTCTCACGGCGTGGTCTGCGCAAACGTTGTCGCAACGCAAATTGACTTCCACGCTCGCTTTGGCGGCGTCGTGCCTGAGATTGCTTCTCGCAAGCATACCGAGGCTATCGTGGGTCTTTTTGAGGAGACTATGGCCCGCGCGGGCGCGCACTTTGGATGCGACACACTGGTGCCGTCTGACCTGGCCGCCGTTGGTGTTACCGCAGGTCCTGGCCTTGTTGGCGCGCTTGTTGTAGGCGTGGCGTTTGCCAAGGGCTTCTGCGTGGCCACTGACCTGCCGCTTATTCCCGTTCATCACCTGGAAGGTCACCTGTTGGCCAACCTGTTTGAGACGCCCGACCTGGAGCCTCCGTTTGTGGCCAGCCTGGTTTCGGGCGGCAATACCATGCTGGTACACGTGCGTGCCTGGGGAGATTACGTGGTCCTGGGCTCCACCATTGATGACGCCGTGGGCGAGGCCTTTGACAAGGTTGCTAAGGCGCTGGGCCTAGGCTATCCAGGCGGCCCTGTGATCAGCAAACTTGCAGCTCAGGGCAACCCTAAGGCCATCCACTTCCCACGCGCGATGATGCACAGCGGCGACTATTCCTTTAGTCTTTCCGGCCTAAAGACCGCCGTTATCACATACATTGAGGGCGAGAACCGCGCAGGTAGAGCTATCAATCTGCCAGATTTGGCCGCTTCATTTGAGCAGGCTGTTATTGACGTGCAGGTTGCAAAGGCTAAAACTGCTGTTGAGGAGACGGGCGTTTCCGATTTCTGCGTGGGCGGCGGTGTTGCTGCCAATCCTGCGCTCAGAGCTGCATATAAGGAAACCTTTGGTCGTATGGGCGTTCGAGTGACGGTGCCCCCGATGTCGGTTTGTGGCGACAACGCCGCAATGATTGCCGTCGGCGCACTTCGTAGCTATCGTACGCAGGGTTTCTCGCCATTGACCTTGGATGCAAACCCCAACGCGCAGCTGGGATCGTGGTCGTCGGATGCGGCGCCCGTTGTCCCAAGCGGCATGTAAGGAGGCCATTGTGCAAGACGGATTCATCAAAGTTGCAAGTATCACGCCGCGCGTCCGCGTGGCCGACGTGGCGTTTAATGTGGAGAGCTGCCTGGCCGCCATCGAAGAAGCCGCAGGTAATCGCGGCGCCAAGGTGGTCGTGCTGCCCGAGCTCTGCATCACGGGTTACACCTGCGAGGACCTGTTCTGGCAGGACGCGCTCTTGGACGCTGCCGAGCGCGGACTGGTCTCGATTGCCGCACGCACGGCCGACGTTGACGCGTTGCTGCTGCTAGGACTGCCTGTTCGCGTGGCCAGCAAGCTCTACAACTGCGCCGCCGTTCTCTTTAGGGGAGAGCTGTTGGGCCTGGTGCCTAAGCGCTACGTGCCCATGTACAATGAGTTTTACGAGGGCCGACACTTTGTTTCTGGCCCCAAGACCGTCACCAGCGTAGACTTTGGCCTGCTCGGCGAGGTGTCGTTTGGTACCAACCAGCTGTTTGCGTGCGACACCATCCCTGAGCTGGTCGTGGGCGCGGAGATCTGCGAGGACCTCTGGGTGCCCATGCCGCCGTCAAATGCGCACGCCGTCGCCGGCGCCACGCTGATCTGCAACTTGTCCGCCTCGCCCGCGCTGGCTGGCAAGTCCGCGTACCGTCGTCAGCTGGTTGCGCAGCAAAGCGCGCGTCTGATCTGCGGCTACGTTTACGCGAGTGCAGGTGAGGGCGAGTCTACGACTGATTTGGTTTTCTCGGGCCATGATCTTGTTGTCGAGAATGGCCGTGTGCTCGCCGATTCTGGCGTGTTTGGCGAGGGTATTGCCGTGTCCGAGATTGACGTGCTGTCGCTGGCGGCTGACCGCAGGCGCATGTCGACGTTTGAGGTTGCTCCGACGCCGGAGGATTACAAGCACCTGACCACGTATTTCTCGCTGGAGTTTAACGACGAGGGCAGCGAGGGTGACGCGGGCACTGCGGGCACTGCAGGTCGCAGCCACGAGCACGACGCCGCAGGTCGCAGCCACGACAGCGAGGGCAGCGAGGGCGTTGAACTTGCGATCCGCACGCCGCTGACCAGGTACGTTGACCCGCATCCGTTTGTGCCCGCGATGGACGACGCTCGCGCGGCGCGCTGCGAGGAGATTCTGTCGATCCAGGCTCACGGTTTGGCTTCAAGGCTGGCGCACACTGGCTCTGACCACGCGGTTATTGGCATTTCGGGTGGACTTGACTCTACGCTGGCCCTTCTCGTCACGGTACGAGCGTTTGACCAGCTAGGATACGACCGCTCGGGCATTGTAGCTGTGACGATGCCGGGATTTGGCACCACGGACCGCACATACACCAACGCGATTGAGCTGGTGCAGTCGCTTGGCGCTGACCTGCGTGAGATTTCCATTGTGGACTCCGTGCTGCAGCACTTTGCCGATATCGGCCATGACCAGGACGTTCACGACGTCGTGTACGAAAACTCTCAGGCTCGCGAGCGCACGCAGATCCTGATGGACGTCGCTAACCAGGTGGGTGGCATGGTCATCGGTACGGGCGACCTCTCTGAGCTGGCGCTTGGTTGGGCTACGTACAACGGCGACCAGATGTCTATGTACGGCGTGAACACTTCGGTGCCAAAGACGCTGGTCAGATACCTTGTCGATTACTGTGCCGACTCGTACGAGGAGCAGGGCGAGGACGAGATTGCTTACGTTTTGCGTGACGTTTTGGACACACCGGTTTCTCCTGAGCTGCTGCCAACTGCGGCTGACGGTTCCATTGAACAGAAGACTGAGGACCTGGTTGGCCCTTACGAGCTGCATGATTTCTTCTTGTTCCACGTGCTTCGTCACGGAAGCGGGCCGCTCAAGGTTCTGCGTCTTGCCGAGCGTGCGTTTGGTACGGGCACTGACCAGGAGATTTACGACCACGAGACCATCGTTCGCTGGCTGAAGGTGTTCTACCGCCGCTTCTTCTCGCAGCAGTTCAAGCGCTCGGCGATGCCCGACGGACCAAAGGTTGGCTCGGTTTCGCTTTCTCCGCGCGGCGATCTGCGCATGCCATCCGACGCTTCTAGCTCGCTTTGGCTCTCTGAACTGGAGAGCTTGGACGCGTAAGCGCGCAACGCGATAGAGCGCAGCCCGGCAACACGTATTTCAAGACGCTTCAGTACCCGGCTATTCATGAAAATGAATAGCCGGGTACTTTTATGCAGGTTGATTTTTGCTATGAGTAGGGAAGAGGTGTTTTTGCCCCAAAAATCGCCCTCAAGTGGTAAAAAATGCGTTTAGTTGGGGATTACAGAAATAACGGGATTCTATGCATTGAGTCTACCTGCTATTTTGTTCCTGACAAAAAATCAGAAATCTGGATAGAATTTGCTACCTGGTAAAACGTAGGTGTAATTTTTCTGAATACTCCATTTGATCCCCAACTAAACGGATTTTTTACCCAAATTGGCCCCTCCCAAAGAGGTACTCATTTTTCCTATGCAAAAACGCGCATATCACTAGCAGAATATGCACGAAGCAAAAATTTACGCCAAAAATTATGCTAATGGCAAGAATTTGCAGGTCAATACTGCTCGGCATTCACACCCGCCGACTGCAAGCTGCGCTTACCAGCAGCTCAGCGACGCTGCGCGCCTGCTCATCGCCTGCGTTTCGCACGTATTCCGCTCGCATACCGCCCGCGCGCACCCTGCACCCACCAGCCCGCGCATAACCGTTGACGGCTTATACTGCACGCCTACAGAAAATCTAAGTCGGTTTTGTAAGATTTTCGCGATATTTCGTATAAATTGTTTTCCCGTGTGGAATAACTAATAGCGTTGGAAAAGGGCGCTTGGCGCCAATATCGGGCTTAGCCCGAAAGGGAGGTTTTCATTATGAATTTGAAGCCACTTGGAGATCGTGTTCTGGTAAAGCCTGCTCCAAAAGAGGAGAAGACATCCTCTGGTCTCTACATTGCATCCGCAGCTCAGGAGCTCCCTCAGCGCGGTGAGGTTCTCGCAGTTGGAACTGGCAAGCTTGATCAGAATGGCAATCGCATCGCTCTTGATGTCAAAGTCGGCGACCAGGTATTTTACGGCAAGTTCGGCGGCACCGAGGTCAAGGTAGACGGCGAGGAGCTCCTGCTTCTTCGTGCTGACGACATCCTTGCAGTCCTCGAGGACTAATCGCTCGCGGCCTGTTCGCTCGCGGCCTGTTCGCTCGCAGCTTGTTCATTTTCGTGTAAGTTCAGCTATTTTGGAGGAATACCATGGCTAAAGATATCGATTTTGGCACCGACGCTCGTGCCAAGCTTGCTAAGGGTGTAAACACCCTGGCAGATGCCGTAACCACCACCCTTGGACCTAAGGGTCGTTACGTTGCACTGCAGCGTTCTTATGGCGCACCAACCATCACCAACGACGGCGTCTCCGTTGCTCGCGAGATTGAGCTCAAGGACCCAGTAGAGAACATGGGCGCTCAGCTGGTCAAAGAGGTTGCAACCAAGACTAACGACACCGTCGGCGACGGTACCACCACCGCAACCCTGCTTGCACAGGTTATCGTTAACGAGGGCCTTCGCAACGTTGCAGCTGGCGCAAACCCAATCGCAATCCGCCGCGGCATCGACAAGGCTGTTGAGGCTGTTGTCGCTCAGATGAGGGGCATCGCTAAGGAGGTCTC
This sequence comes from uncultured Atopobium sp., assembly GCA_963518165.1. Classification (GTDB taxonomy): domain Bacteria; phylum Actinomycetota; class Coriobacteriia; order Coriobacteriales; family Atopobiaceae; genus Lancefieldella. The sequence goes on along the minus strand of CAUQHX010000001.1, from coordinate 875,093 downwards.
AACCAAGCAGCAGATTGCTTCCGTTGGTACCATTTCCGCAGGTGACCCAGTCATCGGTGGCAAGATTTCCGACGCTATGGACGTTGTCGGCAAGGATGGCGTCATCACCGTTGAGGAGTCCCAGACCTTCGGCATCGACATCGACACCGTTGAGGGTATGCAGTTTGATAAGGGCTACGTTTCCCCTTACTTCGCAACCAACAACGAGACTCTCACCGCTGAGCTGGACAATCCTTACATCCTAATGACAGACAACAAGATTTCCTCCATCCAGGATATCCTGCCTATTCTTGAGGCAGTCCAGAAGCAGGGCGCACCTCTGCTCATCATGGCTGAGGACGTCGACGGCGAGGCTCTGACCACCCTCATCCTCAACAAGCTCCGCGGCGTTCTGAACGTCTGCGCAATTAAGGCTCCTGCATACGGCGACCGTCGTAAGCGCATGCTCGAGGACATCGCTGTTCTCACCGGCGGCCAGGCGGTCATCAAGGAGCTCGGCGTTAACCTCAACGAGATCAGCGCAGAGATGCTCGGTCGCGCTAAGTCCGTCAAGGTCACCAAGGAGACCACTACCATCGTTGGTGGCGCTGGTTCCAAGGAAGCAATCGACGAGCGCATCGCCCAGATCAAGGCTGAGATTGAGAACACCACTTCTGACTTTGACCGCGAGAAGCTCCAGGAGCGTCTTGCTAAGCTTGCTGGTGGCGTTGCAGTCATCAAGGTTGGCGCAGCTACCGAGGTTGAGCTCAAGGAGATCAAGCACCGCATCGAGGACGCACTTCAGGCAACTCGTGCAGCTGTCGAGGAGGGCATTGTCGCAGGTGGCGGCGTTTCCTTCCTGGCTGCATCTTCTGTTCTGGACAGCGTTCAGACCTCTGACGCAGACGAGAAGATCGGCGTCGAGATCATCCGCAAGGCACTTGAGGCTCCAGTTCGCACCATCGCTAACAACGCTGGCTTCGAGGGCAGCGTAGTTGTCGAGAAGATCAAGGCACTCCCAACCGGCCAGGGTCTTGACTCCGCTTCCGGCCAGTATGGCGACATGATTGAGATGGGCGTTCTTGACCCAGTTAAGGTCACCCGCACCACACTCCAGAATGCAGCTTCCGTTGCATCCCTCATTCTCATCACCGAGGCAACTGTTTCCGAGATGCCAAAGGACACCACCATCGAGGAGTCCATTTCTCGCGCAGCTGCTCAGGGCGGCCAGGGCGGCATGTACTAATCCGCACCTTTGCGTCACTTCAATCGGGTCCAGCCTCTCGCTGGGCCCGATTTTTTCTTTCGTCACAAAAACTTGGCGAGAAACCCGTCTTGCCGTGGGCGAGAATCCCGTCTTGTCGCAGATGAGAACCCCGTATTATCACAACTGCAACGTAACCCCGCTCAGCGTCCATTAATCGAAATCGTATGAATGTGGCGTCATTTGAGCGGAATTATTAGTCACTACAGGTTAAAATGTTTATTTGCGACTGCGGCCACGCTGCCGCTGTGACCGCACCGTTAACACGCCACGCGCCAAAGGAGAGGAGGCACCATGGCTCAGAACCAGAATGGTAACGAGGACAGAGATTTTCTCGATGACCTCATTGATATCCAGGACTCGCTGCAGGTGCTTTCCAACCCGCTCGACGCGCTGATGGGAAGCCTATCGATTGACCCAAATACGGACAAGCCGTTTGAGCCAATGGACTACAAGGAAATCCCCTGGTCAAACGCCAATCGCTGCTTGAGGTGCGCCTCCGGAAAGGCTGAGGCATGCTCTCGCTGCTTGGACGTTTGCCCAGCTAATTGCATTGATATTCATAACCAGTCCGTGCGCATCGACGACGAGGCTTGCCTGCAGTGCGGTCTCTGCGTTGCCGCGTGCCCAACCGAGACGTTCAACACGCGCCGCCACACGTCCCGCATGCTGTATGACCAGGTAGCTCGCGCGGCCTCCGCGTACGAGCAGTGCTACATTACCTGCACGCGCGCGCTGGCGAGAAAACCTGAGGGCAACGAGATCTGTCTGCCTTGCGTGGGTATGCTCTCCGCCGACATTTGGTTCTCGATTCTTACGGACTTTGACAACGTGAGTGTTTACCTGCCGCTGGGCGTTTGCGACCGTTGTCGCACTACCACCGGCGAGGAGGCATATACCCAGGCCATCGCTACCGCTGAGGAGTGGACGGGCGCCACGGTTGGTCTCGAGGTAGACGGCAACAACCTCAACCACAATTTCACGCGCGCCTACATCCGTTCGCAGTTCATCTCCAACGCGATGAACGGTGCGGAGCGCCTGGTATCTGCATCGACGCCTGTCCTTGCGGGAGCCAAGGCAATTGCCGACCGCATTAACTCGCACGCTCGCTCTCTGGACAAGCTCCAGACGCAGCTCGATGACGTGATGGGCCTGCGCACCACCGACATGAGGCAGTCCATGCTCACGCAGGATCGCCGCCTGGTCATGGGCGCGCTCCAGCACGATCCAGACCTTGCTCCTTACGTGAAGCTTGAGGCTCCTATCTGGGATTCCAGCAAGTGTACGGTTTGCGGAGACTGCAAAAACACCTGCACAACGCATGCGATTGACATCGACGAGCGCGGCAAACTGACCATCAAGATGCCGTTCTGCGTCAACTGTGGCGCCTGCGAAATTGTCTGTCCGGAGCCCGGCGCGCTTACGATGGTGCCGATGAACACCTCTGAGCTGGTCGTTCGTGATCGCAAGGCCGAGGAGGCCGAGCGCCTTGAAGCTTTGGCTCGTCGTAAAGCTCGCTTCATTTTTGACACCGGCAAGGAGCAGCTCAAGCACCTGGCCGATTCGCTCGCCGAGGACTCGGACCCGGATTCCGCTGCGGGTTCTGCCGCGGACGCTGCGGACACCGCCCCTGCACAGGAGTCTCCAAAAGAGGATAATGGGGAGTAGCAAGTAGCTGCGTGCGTGCAGAGCAACGCTTCTAGCTCCACGTTTTTCTCGCGAGAAACGCAATTAACCGTAACCGTCCACCGAAAACAAGAGGACTCACATGTCGCTTTCAATTGGTATCGTTGGCCTGCCAAACGTTGGTAAATCCACGCTGTTCACCGCGCTGACCCGCAAGGGCGGCCTGGCTGCAAACTATCCGTTTGCCACCATCGACCCTAACGTGGGCATCGTTGACGTACCCGACGCAAGGCTCCAGAAGCTGGCCGAGATTGTCAATCCTGGTCGCATCATGCCTGCAACCGTTGAGTTTGTGGACATCGCGGGCCTGGTCAAGGGCGCAAACGAGGGTGAGGGCCTGGGCAATCAGTTCCTGGCAAACATCCGCAACACCGACGCTATCTGCGAGGTTGTTCGTTACTTCAAAGACCCTGACGTCATTCACGTTGAGGGCCGCGTCAATCCTGACGAGGACGTGGACATCATTCAGACGGAGCTCATCCTTGCTGACCTGGGCACCATTGAGCGCGCCCTGCCTAAGCTGGAGAAAGAGGCCAAGCGCGATAAGGACCTCCAGCCCAAGCTCAACGTGGCAAAGCGTCTTCAGGAGTGGCTGAACGAGGGCAATCGCGCCGCTGACATGGAGATGACCGACGAGGAGCGTCTGGCTGCTCGCGATTTCTTCCTGCTTACCATGAAGCCAATCCTGTACGTTGCAAACGTTGATGAAGACATGCTCACCGAGCCCGCTCCTGTCATCAACGGCGTTCAGTCCATCCCTGTTTGCGCAGGTGTCGAGGCTGAGCTGGCAGATCTTGATCCAGAGGAGGCTGCAGAGTACCTGGAGTCCCTGGGACTTGAGCACTCCGGCCTGGAGACGCTTGCTCAGGCAGCATACAAGCTGCTTGGCCTGCAGAGCTACTTCACCGCTGGTCCCATGGAGGTCAGGGCGTGGACCGTCCGCATTGGCGCCAAGGCTCCCGAGGCTGCTGGCGTCATCCACTCCGATTTTGAGCGCGGCTTCATTAAGGCCGAGGTTGCCAGCTACAACGATTACGTGGAGCTGGGCGGCGAGGCCGGCTGCAAGACCGCTGGCAAGCTGCGCATCGAGGGCAAGGAGTACGTGGTCGAGGACGGCGACGTTATGCACTTCCGCTTCAACGTCTAAGCCACAAAACCGCTGATAGTAAATGTAAAACGGGCGAGAAGATCGGTCTTCTCGCCCGTTTTTGTGTGGGGTGGGGTGGTGTCGCGAGTCACGCGCCGTTGCGTGCCGCGCACCGCTGCGGGTCGCGTGCCGCCGCGGTGGCGCGTGCCGTTGCTGGTCGCGCGCCACCGCGAGCTGCGTGCCGTTAGCGCTTTGGAGCCTGATCGGTGCCCAGGACCACGGTAATGTCCACGTCGGTGGGGTAGTTGCCGTCGTTTGCCTTGATGTTGGCAGTAGGGATGTCCAGTGCTTTTGCAACGCCAACAGCCTTTGCCAGGCCTGTACGCGTGCCATCGTAGACAATAATCGAGTCGGTTGGATGCTCTAGCGAGCTATCGGCGTAAGCGGTGTAACCCTTTGTCTTCAGGATGCCAGCCTTCTGAGCTGCAAGTCCTTGAACATCGGTACCGTTGAGCACGGCAACCTCACCGGTGTAGTCTGGCTTGATGCTGTCTGCCGCGGAGGTGTCGCCCGCAACGGTACCAACGATACCTGTGGTTTCATCGGTGCTTGCATCCTCCAGAGGAGGCAGCGCCTGGTTCACGCGGTCCATCATAGTCTTCCACGCGCTCTTATCAACAATCTCGTACCAAACATCGTCGATGAGCTCGGACGTTGTTGGCGTGCGCGCAGAATACATATCCTTGGAGGTGTCCATGCCTCTAAACGACATGGCCAGGCCTACGATATCGGTAACATTTAAGTCAGTGGTTACGCTCTCGGCCATGGTAGACACAGCGCCCGACATAGAAACGGGATCCAGCTGCAGGACCTTCTTGGCAATGGCCGTCAGAATCATGCGCTGGTTAGCAGCGCGGTAGAAGTCGCCGGCGCCGTAATTGTCGTACGCGTGACGACTGCGAGAAAGGCCAAGTGCTTGCTGGCCGTTGAGCTGCTGTTCTCCCGCAGGCAGGTCGATGCCCGAGTATTGCATGTCGGAAACGGCAACGGGCAGGTTGACCGTAATGCCGCCGATGGAGTCCACAATCTTGGTGAAAGACTCAAAGTCTACCTCGGCATAGTGCGAGATGTTGACGTTTGCCAGCTTGGAAACGGCCTCAACCATTCCAGACGCGCCGCCATAGCTGTACGCGGAGTTAATCTTCTGCTTTCCGTGTTCTCCCAGGTCAACCATAGTGTCTCGGGGGATGGAAATCAGGGTGATCTTCTTGTTCTTAGGGTCTACGCGAGCCAGAATAATAGTGTCGGCGCGGAAGTTTGCGTCGGAATCGCCCCAGTTCTCCGCGCGTCCCTCGTCTTTATCCACGCCCAGAAGCAGCATGTAGAACGGGTCGGATGGAGCAACCTGAACCAGCGTTGCCTGCAGGTTTGCATCCAAGCCCTGGCGGAGTTTTGAGTTGGTATCCAGCATCCACCAGGCAAACGCTACGCCTGCTACCAGCAGCAACGTTCCCAGGATGCCCGCAAAAATCTTAAGACCACGACCGCGAGAAGATCCTTGGCGCTTCTTAGAGTATGCACTTACGCCTTCTGCGCGAGAAGGGGCATGGCTTACCGCACCTGCTCTATGCGCAGCAAAGTGGGTATGTTTTTGCTGCTGAGCTGGAGCTTCTTCGGGCCACTCGTCGCCGACGTTGGTCTGGCCAATCAAAGGCTCGCGTGTAAACCTGGAGCCATGAGATTCGTGATTGTTGCGTGCAGAGCTTGCACCTGCGCTTCGAACGCTGCCCAGCGTGCGAGGTTGATATGCGCCCTGATCATAAGCGTCATAATCGTCCTGTGCGAAGTCCTCTGTATCGTACTCAAAGGCATCTTCGCGTTTATCGCGGCTGTTGCGACCACGATTCTGAGATGAATGTGACCTTCTGGCCATTGGGGCTCCTTTGTGTTTAATCTGCGTTTTGCCCAATGCGTTTTGTCAAACATCTACTATACGCAATTTTGCGATTTCGTGCTGTAAGGAAACAAACCTGCCACAAAAAATCCCCGCTTCAACGTGTGAAGCGGGGATGTGTGCGAGAAGTACGAGGGGCTTGGCACAAGAAGTACGAGCAACTTTTGCTCATGGCGCTACTTACTGCGCAACGCTAACTTACTTACGACGATCCTTCAGAGCATAGCCAAGCGTAGTAATAACGCTGCCCACGGTAGCCACTGCAACAAGAGCAATCTCGGAGAAGTCGCCAGTCTCAGGAAGCTTTGGCTGCTTCTTCTTTGGCTTCTTTGGAGTCTCTGATGGAGGAGTTGCTGGTGGGGTGTTTGGAGGGGTATTTGGTGGCGTATTTGGTGGGGTGGTAGGTGGAACGGTTGGTGGAATCTCGGTGTTGGTAACCGTGAAACCGTCAGTCTGGTTGCCCGAGACTGCGCTGGTATATCCAGTAGGAACGTTCTCTTCTGCTACGGTGTACGCAATAACGTGACCGTCTGTTGCATCGTTTTTGAGAAGACCGGTGAAAGTGCCTGTCCAGCTGTTTGTCTGGTCAAGAGTGAGTGTCTCAGAGCTTGCAACACCGTCTTTGTAGAGCCTGACGGTAACAGGACCGCCGACAGTTCCCACCCATGTCTTGTTGACCTGTACGTCAACTGTTGGGGTCTTCTCGTCTTCAACGGTCTTAATAACGCCGGTGGTTGCAGAAACGGTGAGGTTATACGTATCGGTATTGAGCTGGTAGCCAGCAGGAGCGGTAATCTCCTGAACCTTGTAGGTGCCAGCAGGGAGCTTCTCGGTGGTAGCGGTACCATCTTCACCAGTGGTAATAGTCCAGGTCTTGGATGGATCAGTGGTGCTGGTCACCTTAAAGACTGCACCCGCAAGCTTGGTGTTGTGGTCGTTCTTATCCACCTTGATGATACGGATACGAGCGATGATGGTAGAAGTACCTTCTCCGCCGGAGGTTGCGTTGCGATATACCCAATCGGAGCTGTACTCAGGGTTATCGGAGTACATCTTGATGAGGTTACGCAGAGCAACACCTGGAACGTACGTGGTGCGATAGGTGAACTTAAAGCTCTGACCGTTGCTGAGGTCTATGCCAGAAAGGTCAAGATCAAACGACTGTCCATCAGGAGAAATGGTGAGCATACCTGGGGTAATAGGAATGCGAGTTGCAGTTCCTGGAATGGTTGAGCCGTACTCATCAAAGCGAGCGCTCCAAAGCTCAAAGGTTCCTGGAACATAGGTAATCTCGGAAGGAAGGTCGCCGCCGCCCTGGTCGGATAGCTGGTCGTGTAGACGGACGTTGTGGAAGTTACCACCAGAGTAGTTGATGCGGCCGGTCCACTGAATCTCGTTTGCGTTGCCCTCAATAATCTTGCCCCACTTGGAGAGATACTCAGTACCAATGGTACCAGGAGCGGTGACGTCAAACGTTACAGGAACAGGGCTGCCAGAGACAGTAAAGATAAAAGATTTACCGGTACCTGTCTGAACACGATGTGAATCAATGGTAAAGCCAAGTCGAGCAGTACCGCGCAGGTCAGTGTGGTTGTTAACGTAGTCGGTGAAGACAACACGCATGTTTCCACCAAAACCATCGGTACCAGGGGTGACGTGAGCTACTGCCATGACCTCGCCGGTTGCCGCATCGGTGATGTTAAAGGTAGAGGCAGGGTGAGCTGCGGTAAATCTCATCTCGTTAGGGAGGGTGACGTCAAAGTAATCGCCCGGCGCTACGTTAGCGTTTGCAGAGGCATCCCACGTCATGGCAATTGCGTACACATTTGCCTTGTTAACAACGGTAGTTGGATTGCCAAAACGATCTTCAACCCTAAAGTCTGTAATGGTTGCGACAACCGCTTTAGGGGTGCCCGTAGCAGCTTCAGTGCTTGCAGTCTCAGCAAAAGCTGTTTTTGCAGCAAGCGGAAGCGCCAGGACCAGCATGAAGACAAAACTTACTAGCTTTAACAGTCGTTTGTTCATCAGGACTCCTTTGCAATAGATACGTCTATTCTCACCTATTACAAAGAGAATTTATTTGAGAATCTGCATATATCTATATTGCTTTTTAAAAGTTCAATTATTTATGCAGGTACAAGGAATTTGTGGTTTCTTTTTCTAATACCTTTCAAATAAAGTACAGGTAAATTCACAGGTTCTTCACAATTGTTCACAACGAACATTACACGTTATGAGCAGCAAACCGTAATAAAAATGGATAAATATTACCCCTAGTAATTCTAAATGCTGGACATTAGTCACTTTTTATACGTTATTCCGAATAGGTCATTTTTCTGTATGCATTAAGGAGGCGAGAAGCCATTAGGGAGGCGAGAAACCCGTGGAGCCTCACAAGCCAGACGGGTTTCTCGCCAAAAAAGAACGCCTTGCCACGAGGACAAGACGTTCTTGTGAAGTTGCGTGAGAGCTGTGCGCCTGCGCTGCTACGACTACGCGCCAGACTTACTTGCGGCGCTTAAGTGCAACTGCGCCACTCAGTGCAGCCAAAGATCCAAAGAGGACGCCTGCGACAGAAGATGTATCTCCGGTGTAGGGGAGGTTGGACTTCTTGCGACTCTTAGCAGGCTTCTCTGGAGTTGGAGGAACCTGGGTATTGGTGACTACAAAGCCCTGATCTGCATCACCGGTAATCTGGCTGGTGTATCCAGCTACCTCGTCCTCAGAGATGGTGTAGGTAATCTCAGAGCCGTCAGCTGCATAAGCCTCGAGGCCCGTAAAGGAATCTTGCCAGTTGTTGTCAGAGCTCAAGGTAAGGGTCTTGCCGGTGTCAACGCCGTTTGCGAGCAGGTGGACAGTTACTGCTCCGCCCTCTGCACCATTCCAGACCTTCTGTACGGGAATGTCTGCGTGAGCGTTCTTTTTGTTCTCGATGATCTTGATGGTGCCGGAATGGTCGTCAACATTTACGGTGTAGACGGTGGTGTCGCGCATGTAACCATCTGGAGCAGTCATCTCTTCGATGGTGTAGGAGCCGGTAGGGAGCCTCTCGGAGGTTACAGTACCGTCTGCACCCGTGGTAAGAGTCCAAGAATTAGCTGGATTAGCAACGCTTGTTACCTTAAAAGTTGCGCCTGGGAGCTGGGTAGTTGTGTTGTCAGCGTCAACCTTGATGATGCGGATACGGCCAAGAAGAGTTCCGATTGCAGAACCAGAGTTGTTTGGAGAGTAGTAAGTGAAGCCAATCTCGCTTCTTGGAGCACCACCAGCGTTGGTGAGAACACCGTAGTTATGCAGAGCCATGCCTGGGATAAAGGTGGTGCGATACTGCAGGAGGTAACGCTGGCCCTGGGAGAAGTCAACACCGCTCAGGTTGAGGTGGTAGGAATGACCGTCAGCTGCAATAGAAAGAGCACCATTAGGAATGGTGACCTCCTGGAGGTTGCTGTAGTTTCCGGTTCCATCAAAGTCTGCACGATACAGGTGGAAAGAGTTGGCAATGTAGGTTACCGATGCTGGCAGGTCTCCGCCGTTTCTATCGGAGAGGGAGTCAGAGAACTCAACGCCAGTCATGTGAGCTGCGGAGTAGTTAAGGCGAACGTACCAAAGTACCTCGGACTCAGTACCGGTAACAGGGCCGCCCCACTTGTTGAGCCACTCCTGGCCAATGGTGTTCTTTGGACGAACAATCATGTTGAGAGGAACGGCGGTGCCGTTAACGCCAAAGTCAATGTGGGTGTTATAACCTGCGTTGATAGCGTCGCGGTCGTAAAGTGCGGACAGCGAGAAAGTACCCTTAATCTGAGTGTGGGTATTTGCATAGTCTGTATAAACAACATGCAGGGTGCCGCCGTAGATGCTACCTGCTGCTGGAGTTGGGTAAGCCCAAGCTACGGTTGCACCGTTAGGATCTTTAACTTCAATTGGAGTTGTGTTTTGTGTGGCTGTGAACTGGACTTTATCGGGCAAGGTAATATCAAAATAGTCACCTTCTGCCACGGTAGAAGCGGTAGATTCCCAGTTGATTGTAATATGGTACAGATTATCAGTGGTAATCTCATTGACTGGTGTATAGGTATCATCAGCCACAGACATGCTGGTAATTTGAACCGGTGAAACAGTTGCAGCAGAAGCGAATGTTGCCACAAAAGTAACAACAATCATAAAAGGAACAAGAAATACACCTAGTCTGACCAGTACTTTTTTCATAAACCAAACTCCAATTCGTATTTCAAACGTGAGAAAATTATTGCAGATAGGTACTTAAAAACTGTTACCAGTTTTGGTCGTCACAAAACAATTACATTTCAAGTTATATTGTCTTTGACCTGCTCTTCTCGCCATATTTTGTGTTTTATAATTGTTAGAAATTAGTAGCATTTCTCGTCAGATTATAAAACTTTGACGTCTTTTGTTTGCGCAGAATAAGAAGACTTTTTGGCGCGCGCAATCTCTCGTGGTGTTATCGGTTGGTTGAAGGTATTATTAATAGCAATAAATTCGTGGTAGAGATATGTGTCCATACGTGCGGCATTGCGTTGGCGCAGAATCCAGAGTGACCGGGAAACCGGAGAAGCGGAGTCATGCATGAGCGAGTCCAGGCCCAAGCAGTTTGTTGCAGTTCTAGACTTTGGTGCCCAGTACGGCCAGTTAATTGCACGTCGCGTGCGTGATCTTAACGTCTACTCCGAGATTGTTCCTTGTGATATTTCTGCAGATGAGCTTCGTGAGCTCAATCCATCTGCGCTTATTTTGTCCGGCGGCCCTGCTTCCGTTTACGCGGAGGATGCGCCAAAGATTGACCCAGAGATTCTGGAGCTTGGTCTTCCTGTCTTTGGTTTCTGCTATGGACAGCAGATTATGGCGGTTACCCTGGGAGGTACCGTTGGACACACCGAGAAGGGCGAGTATGGCCCAGCTCATCTGACCCGCGCGGGGGAGAGCCGCATCTTTGACGGTACCGCTGAGCAGCAGACCGTTTGGATGAGCCACCGCGATGCTGTGTCTGAGGTTCCAGAGGGCTTTACCGTTACCGCTTCTACCGATGTTTGCCCTATCGCAGCTATGGAAAACGCTGCTAAGAACCTGTATTCCACTCAGTTCCACCCAGAGGTTAACCACACCGAGTGTGGCTCCCAGATGCTTTCCAACTTCCTGTTCAATATCTGTGGCTTTGAGAAGACGTGGACCATGGACAACATCATTGAGCAGAAGGTGGAGGAGATTCGCCAGAAGGTTGGAAACGGCCGCGTTATTTTGGCGCTTTCCGGCGGCGTTGACTCTTCTGTGGTTGCAGCACTTGTTCACCGTGCTATCGGCGATCAGCTGACCTGCGTGTTTGTTAACCACGGCATGCTCCGCAAGGGCGAGCCAGAGATGGTTGAGCAGGTCTTCCGCAAGCAGTTCAACGTGCCTCTGATTCACGTTCACGCAGAGGAGCGCTACGCAGAGCTTCTGGCTGGCGTTACCGAGCCAGAGATGAAGCGTCGCCTGATTGGTACCGAGTTCTGGAAGGTCTTCTTTGACGAGGCTCAGAAGTTGGACGGCGTTCAGTTCCTGGCACAGGGCACCATCTACCCTGACATTATTGAGTCTGGTGCTCGTAAGACCGGCGGCAAAGCTGCAACCATCAAGAGCCACCACAACCTGATTCCATTCCCAGAGGGCGTTCACTTTGACCTGATTGAGCCCCTGGACCACTTCTTCAAGGACGAGGTCCGCGCGCTGGGCGTTTCTCTTGGCCTGCCAGAGAACCTTGTCTACAGGCAGCCATTCCCAGGTCCTGGCCTTGCTATCCGTATCATTGGCGACGTTACCCCAGAAAAACTGGAGATTCTTCGCAATGCCGACGCTATTGTCCGAGAAGAGATTGACGCTTACAATGCTCAGCTCTTTGACGAGACAGGCGATCGTAACTCCGAGCACAGTGTTTGGCAGTACTTTGCCGTGCTACCCGACATTAAGTCCGTTGGTGTAATGGGTGATGAGCGCACGTATGCCCGTCCAGTTATCTTGCGCGCCGTTGAGTCGAGCGACGCTATGACTGCTGATTGGGCAAAGCTTCCTTATGAGTTGCTGACCCGCATTTCTTCTCGCATCGTCAGTGAGGTTGCTGGCGTTAACCGCGTGGCCTACGACATCACTCCAAAGCCACCTGCGACCATTGAGTGGGAATAAGAAATCCTTGGTTATGGGGGTATAAATCGCAACATCGAGCAGAAATGCCCTCATAACCATATGAATCAATAATTTGGAATGCTCCCCGGTTGTCCGAGGAGCATTCATTTTTTGAGCCAAGCTATCTTTCACATCAGGAATTACGCCACATGGGCAAGATATAGACGCTGAACGTTACTATCAAATCTGTACTTTTATGCTTATAATATGATAATATTCAGCATGAAAGTACATAAGCACGCGAAGAAGGTACGCGATGGTTCTGGTTGAAATGGCAGAAAGCGGCAACGGCTATGTGACCGCCTCTCAGGCGACAGAGGCCGGCATTCCCAGGCGAAAGCTCACCGAGGCCGTCGGCAGGGGGGACCTCGTCCAGGTCGCCCGCGGCCTCTACGCGCTGCCCGAGACCTGGGAGGACCCGTACCTCGTCGCACAGCACAGGTTCGCGCGCGGAGTCTTCTCCGACGACACCGCGCTGTTCCTGCACGGGATGACCGACCGCGCGCCCTTCTCCCTCACCATGACGTTCCCGAGGGGGTACAACGCCACTCCCGCCAGGGAGGCGGGCATCGTCTGCCGCACCTGCGCCGACGACGTGCTGGACCTCGGGATCACGGAGCTGACCACCCAGCATGGAAACGTCGTCAGGGCCTACGACCTGGAGAGGACGCTCTGCGACTTGGTCAGGGGCCAGGGCACGGTTGATGCGCAGGTCGTCACCCCGGCGATGCAATCCTATGCGAAAAGCCCCAAGCGGGACGTGGCGAAGCTCGTCGGGTACGCCCGCAGCCTCGGCGTCGAAAGGAAGATCCGCAACTACCTGGAGGTGCTGCTGTGAGGACCAAGAACGCGATGCAGCTCAAGGCGCGCATCAACAACATGGCCAAGGAGGCGGGCATCCCCGCCCAGGCGATGATGCAGAGCTACCTGCTGGAGAGGCTGCTCGAACGCCTCGCGGAATCTCCGTGGCGCGACAACGTCGTCATTAAGGGCGGCGTGCTCATCTCCTCCCTCGTCGGCGTGAGCTCCAGGACCACCATGGACCTGGACACTACTGTCAGGGGCTTCGACCTCACCCATGAGTCGGCGGAGAGGGCGTTCCGCGAGATCGCGGCGGTGCAGGCGGACGACGACTGGGAGTTCGAGTTCGACAGGACGGAGGATATCAGGGAGACCGACGACTACCCCGGCATCCGCGTACACCTCAAGGCGAACTACGCTCCGATGTCCGCGCCCTTGACGGTTGATGTCACCACTGGGGACAGGATCACGCCGGAAGCCGTAGAGTACAGCTACCCTCTGCTCTTCGGCGAAGGCGAGATCACGCTCATGGCATACCCGGTCGAGACAGTGCTGGCGGAGAAGCTGGAAACCGTGGTGACCCGCGGAGTTGCCAACACCCGCCCCCGCGACTTCTACGACATCCATATTCTGATGGGCACCAAGGGAGACCGCGTCGACATGGGCGTCCTACGCAACGCGCTCGACTCCACTTGCGAGAAGAGGGGAAGCCGAACCGCCATCGCCCGTTGGGCCGAGGTGCTCGACGACGTTGCCGGTGATGTGTTCATGCTTTCTCAGTGGGAGAAATACGTTCGGAAGAGTCCCTATGCGAAGGGGATCTTGCTCCAGGACTGCTGCACTACGGCAAAGGCGACTCTCGCCAGCGTGATGGGCCAGCTATGATTTCTTATTTCGTCGTGACCCAGCGTGACCCCAGAGAATGTCCAGAATTGCTCGAAAAACCGTGACCCAAATTTGACCCCATGGATTCTCGGCAATTTTTGAGACTGGGCATAAGTAGGATCAACTGGAGCAAACTGCGACAAACTGGAGCAAACTGGAGAGAATTTTTAACTATTGAGTGGGAGTAGGACGACAGGGTTCTGACCTGCGATTTTGAGTGCCGCACTATGCCGCTGAGTTTCGTTTCGTACGAGAGTCATGACAAAGCCACCAGCGACGGAGATGAGTAAAAGCGATTAAAGAGCCTCCGTTCCCTGCGTTGGGACGGAGGCTCTTTCTTTGCCGTTTTACTCCCTTGTCTCCGTTCGGGGATTATTTCTTGCTCATTTAGGGCTATTCGCGCTGAAAGATTTTGACTAGCTTGGTGTCCTTTATTTCGTAGACAATGTCTGCGACGTTCTCGACCAGCCTCTTATCGTGGGAGACGAACACTATCGTTCCGGCATAGGCGCTCATCATCTGCTCGAGGGCTTCGGCGCTCTTGATGTCCAGGTAATTTCCAGGCTCGTCCATGAGCAAGATGTTGTATCTGCCCAGCAGCATCTTCGCGAGTAGCAGCTTGATGACTTCGCCTCCCGAGAGAACGCCAACGTCCTTTGTCAGGTCGCGCGGTCCGATTCCCATAGAGGCGAGGATGCCTCGAATTTCGGTCATGCTGTACTCGCAACCATCCTGCATGAACGAGATCGCAGACTGACGGGCGTCGAACTTGTAGCCTGTTTGCTCGAAGTAACCGATCTCTGCCTTGGGAGAGATGTTGATACCGTCGGCGCGTCGAGCGATTGCCTTCAGCAGGCTGGTCTTTCCTGTACCGTTGCCACCGGTGATGGCCACTTTGGCACCGAGCGGTATCTCGAATTTCGCGTGGTCATAGAGCATGCAGTTGCCGAAGCTCAAGCTGAAATCGTCTGCCGAGATGGGAAATTTACTATGCAGTTCCAGGGCCTTGCTCTGGCGGAACCGCACGGCGCGAATGCTATCTGGGGCCTCAATCCCTTCGAGCGCTTCGAGGCGCTTCTCCATGTCCTTAGCCGCCTGGTACATCCTCTTCTGTTTGGTGCCGGTTGCTTTCTGATGCCCCAATCGACCTGCATACTCGTTGCTTTTTTTCGCAGCCTTCCGCTTGGCGTCGACCTGCCGTGCTTTTTTCCGTTGTTTTTCGATGGCGGCTTCGAGGCGATCGCGCTCGCGCATCGCCTCTTCGTATCGAGTCGCCTGAGCTTTGCGCTCTTCTTCTTTCTGTCGCAGATAGTCGGAGTAGTCACCCCAGAATTCGGAAATACCGCCGTCTTTGAGCTCCCAGATCTTGTCTACCACCTGGTCGAGAAAATGACGGTCATGGCTCACGATGAGCAGAGCCCCATCAAATGCCTTGAGTTGTCCGACGAGAAGGCGGATGCCGTCTTGGTCGAGGTGGCTCGTAGGCTCGTCGGCGAAGATCGCGCTTGCATGCTGGGAGAGTGCAGAGGCAATCTTGGCGCGTGTTTCCTCCCCGCCGCTCATCGTCTCCTGCGCCACTCCGGCGACGTTGAGACGGGAGAGCATCTCACCACTGTCCTGAGCCGCATCAAGGTCGAGTTCATCGAGTTGGCCGATGAGGGCAATGCTGCCGAAGCGCCTGACGTCGGCGTCCGCAATGGTAAGATTGCCGCTCAGAATTTTAAGCAGGCTGGTTTTGCCTGCGCCATTGTCTCCCACCAAGCCGATGCGATCGTAGGAGTAGATTTCCAACTCTTCGATATCCAGGATATCGCGGCCGGCATATTCCAAAAAGATGTCTTTAGCTTTGACTATGAGTTCCATAGGTTGAACCGCCTTTTGTGTATTAGCCTTTTACTGGAAGCGCAGCCATGCCAAAAAAGATTGCTCACGTCGATTTTTCGCCTTTGCCCAATTGCCGGCGCGAGCGTTTTGACCTTGCGCAAGCCGGCAAATCCGAAAATGATAGTTGGCGACGAATAAGGAGCGCGATGTGGGATGTCGGCGCAATACCTCGTCGTCGCAAGGGCTTGAAGGCTGAC
Organism: uncultured Atopobium sp.; assembly: GCA_963518165.1. GTDB lineage: Bacteria > Actinomycetota > Coriobacteriia > Coriobacteriales > Atopobiaceae > Lancefieldella. The sequence continues at coordinate 859,179 of CAUQHX010000001.1, read as the reverse complement.
GCGTGAACCGATGGCTGCCGCCTCTTTTTTTCGAATACTTGGGCTATTGAATCCGCCCGGTATCTCTTTTCCCCACGTTTCGGACGCTCGGAGCAAGCAGCATAGCCATCGCAAGCAGTACCATGGTCGCTCCAGAGCCGACGAACCATAACGGAGCTCCAAGCAGATCCGCAAAAACGGAGGGGGCCGCGAGGCCCATGGGCATGGCCCACGCCATGATGGTTCCGTAGAGGCCGAAAACGCGGCCTAGGTACTCAGGAGGTATCTGCTCCTGCATAAGGGCAGTCTGGGTTCCCGCGTACAACGGGGAGCATGCGCCCATAAGAAAGCTCGCCGGTAGGAAAACGGCGAACAGCGACGGGCCGATCAATCCGGATGCGATTGCGACGACGCCGAAGCCGGCGATCGCGGCGACCATGGTGAGCGACCTATTGCGGAACCCTCCCGTGGCCGCTAAAATGCCGGACCCAGCCAGCATGCCTGCGGAGAAAAGGACCTCCACCAAAGCAGCATCCCCCGTGCTACCGCCAAAATGTCCCAAGGTCATTATTGGGAACAATGCCGCGAGTGGGGAGAACGCGAAAGCGAAGACGAACCCGCACCAAAGAAGGGCGAACAGCCCCCTGTATCCCCTGATCAGCTTGTAGCCGTCCGAAATCTCAGAGAAAAGTTCTCGAACTTTATTGGAAAAGGACGAGCTGCGGTCGGCTTCGTCGAGTCCTCCTGCGTCTATCTGAGCGGCGAGGACAGCTAGAGAAGCGAAAAGCGCCCCCAGCACGTCGAGGGCAATCATGGCGGTAATGCCCGCCACAGGATAAATCACTGCCGCGAGCGCGGCGCCAAGAATGTATCCGGCGGACTGAATCGCCTGCATCACTCCCGATAGGCGAACGAGATGCTCTGGCGGGGCGAGATGGGGCGTGAGGGATTGGGAGGCCGGCGTGTAGAACGAAGTGCCAGCTGCGCGGAGAAACAGGGCGATGAGTATTGACCACGCAGGTAAGCTGCCGGCCAACGAGGCAATCGCCAAGGCGGCGCCCACCGCGGCAACGAAGAGGTCGGCGCCGATGAGAACACGTTTCAAAGGCAGCCTGTCGACAACGGCGCCCGCAAGGACTCCGAACAAAGCAATCGGCAGAAAGCCTGCTAACGATGCCAGGGAGAGGAGGGAAGATGATTCTGTCGTGAGGGCGATATGCCAAATGAGACCCATTTGGAGAATCAAGCTCGTCAATGTCGACACGAGCTCCCCGCCCCATACGAAACAAATCTTAAATTGCCATGAATGGCACAGCGAAACAGACCTGCGCCGAGAGGTTTCAAATATCATGGTTATGTCCAATCGTGAAATGGCGTGCAGAAAAACAGCGCGACGCCACAACAGCGCCGCTTTCTAGGCGCTCATCCACGTGCGGAAAAGACCAACCACGACACCCCTCCTTTGTTAATTCGGTCTGGCAAACCATGTAATATTAACGAGGCTTGAGTTTGCCTGTCAAGAATCGACCATCGGAAAGGGCAATCCTCTCTGGCCATTCGATTCCTTTTGTATCTTTGGTTGCATAGGTGACCCGCCAGGGCTATTACGCGTGGAAGAGGCGCCTGCCGAGCTGGCCGTTGAGGCGCTGAAGATGGCCCTGGTCAGGCGAAACGATCCCAAGGGATGCGTACATCATTCGGATAGTAAGAATGTTGCCAGCAGGTTTTGCGGCAACCGCAAAGGAGCCGTATCCTGCAGCTGGAATCACGTTGCAGCATCCTGACCCGCATTCCGATTGGCGACCGGCCCGCTTCGGCATCCTGACCAGCACAGCGATCGAGCCTTGTCATTCCTTGGATATGCCGGTTGCTCGGGGCGGTCCCGACGGAGGCCCTCGCCTCCCCGGTCCGTGACCCAAGAAGGGCAAGCATGCTGATCTGCATGGCTGGTTCCTCCTTTATGTAGACGACCATGCAAAGAAGGGACAACCGAGGAGGCAGGTTACTGATGCGGGCTCCCGCACGCCCATGACTACCCGACGGGCTGTTTTTCATCTCCGATGCCCGCATTGCAGCATGAACGAATGTGCCTCGACATCTCTGCTGGCATGGTACGACTGGGATCGCACCTCGACGCATCCTTGCGCATACTGCCTTCCAAGTTTCGAAACCGGGAAGGAAAGTGTATGTGAGCGACGATATCGGCGCCGATTCGACGCTCGAGAGGGAGATTGCGCCGATTCTATCCATCGGGGATGCATTCCCGAAGATTCTCATCACTCGCACGAGGCATGAGCCCCATACCCGGGAGGGCGTGCTCGTGCTGAATTTCGCGAGGTGGCTGCTTGGCGGGTAGGGTTCTGAACGTCGCATTGGGATATCGCGCGACAGGGCACGCAGGGCTGTTTGTGCCCGCACGGGAAACGCCGTCGCCATGCGGGCGGCCTGTCGTGTCCGATTAGCCTTTTGCTAAACAGGCTTACGCCAACTCATGGGCAAGCCACCTGAGACTATTCACTTTGCTTATCGTTGACAAAGACCTGTGGCCTGCGGTTTTGTGAACGGCTCGTAAGCCACCCGCGTCGACTCACTTACTGTTGAAGCTGGTGGTTTGCAGGCTCAAAGGCGGTTGAGTTTCAAAACGGGCGTTTTTCGGCGATATCGAGCCTCCAAAGGCGGCTCTCCGTGCCCCTTGGGACAAAAATAAAAACTCAATACTCTGAGTTTGAAAATGGTTTTTGAAGTTGTCCCAGCTTTTGTCCCCGAAGCCGATGAAACGCGACGTCGCGTCATTCAGCGGCACTCACTTCGAGATGCCGCCGAAAACTGGGTGCAACTGGAGTGACGAGACGGCAAAACTATAACCACCGAGTGGGAGTAAAGAAATTCTTTAGTTATAGGGGTATAAATTATAATTTTGATAAAATATACCCCCATAAACATATAATTTGATATACTGGCTCCAATGAAGATTGGAGCCAGTATGCGTTTGTTCCCTCGTGAAAACTATTTGAAGAAGATTCGTGGCTTCTACCATGACGCCGGGATGATCAAGGTTATCACCGGCGTACGCCGCTGCGGCAAGTCCTGCCTCATGCAGTGCATCGCCGAAGAGCTGAGGGCAGAAGGCGTCGATGACGAGCACATCGTCTTTTTCGACCTAGACCGATACGGGTACCGATCCGTCAAAGCCCCAGAACAGCTCGAGGCCCTCATCGAGCCCCTGCTCACCATCTCGGGGACGAAGTACCTTTTCATCGACGAGGTGCAAAATGTCGAGGGCTTCGAGGACGTGCTCAACGGGTTTCGCACCGAGGGCGGCTTCTCCATCTTCATCACCGGGTCGAACTCCTATCTGCTTTCAGGAGAGTTGGCCACGAAGCTAACCGGCCGCTACATCGAATTCGAGATGCAGACGCTGGACTTTGGCGAGTATTGCCAGATGAAGCGTTTCTTGGGACAGCCCGTGAACCCGAATCCGGTCGCGGAGTTCGATACGTATATCCTCGAGGGTGGCTTCCCGAAAACGATGGATTATCCCCGGCTCGTCGACAAGCGCGCCTACGTTGCCGCGGTAATCCAAGAAATCTTCGAGAAGGACATCCGCAGGCGGGTGAAGATTAAGAACGTCTCCGTGTTCAATCAGGTGCGCGATTACGTCATCAACAACTTCGGTGCCACCACGTCGCTTAGCAACATCCAGTCCGACCTTGAGTGCAAGCAGGGCGTAAAGGTCAAGCGCGAGACGCTTGCGCGATACCTCCAGATTCTTGAAGACGCGAAGGTCATCAGCAAGTCTACCCGCTTCGACCTGAAGTCGAGAAAATCGCTCCGGGGCGAGCAAAAGTATTACCTGGCGGACTTGAGCTTCTACTTTGCCCTCAATACTGACAACCGCATCAACTACGGGCCCGTCCTCGAGAACATCGTTTATCGCTACGCTCGTGCGCAAGGCTGCGAGGTCAGCGTTGGACGCATTGGAAAGCTGGAATGTGACTTCATTCTCAGAAACCCAGAGATGGGCTACGCATACGTTCAGGTCGCAATGACCATCATGGCCGACCGGTCCACCGAGGAGCGTGAATACCGCCCGTTCGAGCAGATTAAAGACAACTACCCCAAGTACCTGTTGACGCGAAGCGATCCCATTCAGCAAAGAGATGGCATCATCCATGCCAACATCCCCGAGTTCATGCAGGAGGGAAGGGCATTCTAGAGGGGCAATGCCTTCATTCGATACTCGCCTGTATGCGGATGATCTTGAATGGGCGCTTTAGCCTTCATTTGCTTTTATGCGCCTGCTGCATCGATTTAACGCGCTTCCCTTGGCGGTGACAGGACTGATAGCAAGCAGACAATCTACCAAGGGTGTACCCTTGGTAGATTGCAAGCGAAAGCTGTTCCGGCAATCGAAGATAAAGCCGACGACCCAACTGGAGTTGACTGGAATGGCACAACTGCAAATGAACGTAAAAGAGTAGGAACAGAGACAGGTAGAAGATACCTTTATTATTCAGCCAAATTATTTATTAACTTCTCACTTACGATGCGAGGAGTTTTTTAATAATGAATTATGAGAAAATCACGTTATCGTGATATCTTAAATAATAGTAAAAAGAGATAGGGAAGCCGCAAGAATTTAAGAAAATCGATCCACTCATCTAAAGGAGACAGATTATGAAATTTCATAAGGTCAAAGAAGTCTCTGCCCTGACTGGCTTAAAGTTGAGCGTTCAGTTTACTAACGGCACCGCAAAAATCTACGATGTAGCTCCACTTATTCATCGTTTCCCGGTCTTCAAGACATTGGAGGATAACGAGTCACTGTTCAGAGACGTAGAAGTTGATCAAGGTGGCTACGGTATTATCTGGAACGATGACCTTGATCTCTCTTGCGATGAGCTATGGGAGAATGGAACGGAAGTTCTGACCCCGTTCGATGGACTTATATCGTTTTCAGACGCTAGCGAACTCTGGGGCCTAAGTGAGTCCACTTTGCGTAAGGCTGTTGCATACGGCAAAATAGTTCCAGGAGTGGATGCTCGCAAGTATGGCAAGCAGTGGATTGTTAACCGTGATGCTATGTTGCGTGAGTATGGCAATCCTGTGTGCTAGGGGCTACAAATATACATCCTCAAATACTGTCCATTTCAGTGGACAGTATTTTTTATGTCATTACATAGACTGGTATTTCTATAAACGCGTGGTCTTTTAGTAGACATCGTGAGATGGGAGTACCAATGGAAAAGCAGAGTTCAGATAGCCCCGTATGTCCTAAATGTAATAGTACGAATGTTGCTAAATATCTTTGGGGTTTACGACTGCTGGACGATCAATTAGAGCGTGATATTGAAGAAGGCCGTGTCATTTTAGGTGGCTGTATTGTATGTGGAGATGACCCCAAGTTTCATTGCAATGATTGCAAGCATGATTGGAGATAGCTGTAATTTTGAATTTTGCCGATATCGGCAATAAATGGCCTCCTTTGCTATAATAATCTCACCAGTTTTTGCCGATAGGGAGGTGAAGCTTGATGGGATTTCTTTCTGCAGCCCAGATTGCTGAGCTATGGGGTATATCCGAGAGAAGTGTTCGCAATTACTGTGCTAATGGCCGCGTGCCAGGTGCTTTTCTCGTGGGAAAAACTTGGAATATTCCAGCCGATGCAGTAAAACCTTCTCGAAAAAACGCTAAAACATCGTCAACAAGTCCGCTGCTCTCGCGCTTGATTGAAGAAAAGGCCTCAAAAATAAAAGGCGGCATTTACCATAAGCTCCAGGTTGAGCTTACCTATAACTCTAATCACATTGAGGGAAGCAAGCTCTCCCTTGATCAAACACGCATGATTTTTGAAACGGCTACTATCGGCGTTGAAGGAAATCCTGTTCATGTTGATGACATTGTAGAAACACAGAACCACTTCCGCGCTATCGATTACGTGATTGACCATGCAAAAGACCCTCTTACAGAGGTCATCATCAAAGAACTTCACCGTATTCTTAAAACGGGAACTACAGATTCTGTAAAAGATTGGTTTGCTGTTGGAGATTACAAACGCTTACCAAATGAGGTCGGTGGACGAGAAACCACTCTTCCAGAAAATGTTGCTAAAGAGATGAAATCACTGTTAAAGGCTTATAACTCAAACAGCTCTTATTCCTTTGAAGACATTGTTGATTATCACGTTCGCTTTGAGCGCATTCACCCATTTCAGGATGGCAATGGACGTGTCGGCAGGTTGATTATGCTTAAAGAATGCCTTGCTCATAATGTTGTTCCGTTTGTCATTACTGATGACATGAAGTCTTTCTACTATCGAGGGCTCTCTAAGTGGGATAAGGAGAACGGCTATCTTCTTGATACATGCCTTACAGCTCAAGATAGATTCAAAGTCACACTGGATTACTTCCGAATTCCGTACGGTGATAAGTAGGTGTAACTGCTTTTCTCGCTTTGACGTTAGATTGATGTTTTAAATCAATAGACGTCAGCTTGTTGCACCTGCAGTCGATGAGCTCCTTTTGGATAACGAAAGACCCTCGTGAGCCGTTGCACCACTTCCTCAGGGGAGGGGGGTTCACCGCGTCTTTTGCGTAGTGGTAGTCGTCCAAGGGGTTAGGTAAACGGCGTGAATGCCAAGTTCACGCATATACTTACCAACAGTTCGTTCAGCGATCTTATATCCTTTTGAGCGAAGTTCTTGGGTGATTTTGCCGGCACCGTAAATACAAAGGCTTTTGATCCAAATCGCTTTAATTTCACCTTGAATAAACTTCTTCCGAAGCTTTCGCGGTGATTGGTGATTATGACGCTTTTCTCGTTGATAGTAACCACTTCTTGAGATTCCAACATAATCACACATACCATTGATGGAAGGGTGGGATTCCAAAGCGTGCTGAACGTCCATTTCTTGGTATACCTTTTCGGTAGTTACTTGCTCAGAATTCCGATTGATTTTTTAATACTTCGATCGCTCCTTCAGCGTCACGAAGTTGACGCTTTAGTCGTGCAATCTCCTTGTCCTTATCGCTGGCAAAATTACCAGAGCCACGGCCAAACTCCCCAGTCTCAGTAACTACTTCCTTAATTATACTAAATCAGAGTCTCTATTTAACTTGTACACTTTTTATTCTAGGCCCATACAAAAAACTGACTTACTCAAGTTATGAGATAAGTCAGTTTTTTAGTTTTTAGAATTTGAATAAGTCATTAAGAGCTTCAGTCATAGTTGGGTGAGCGTAAATTTGGTCACGCAAGTCTTCAGCCTTTAAGTGGTGCTGCATTGCTAAAGTAATGACATTGATAGTTTCGTAAGCTTCTTCAGCGTAAATAGTAGCACCTAAGATTTCGTGAGTTTCTGGGTCAATCAAAGCCTTGTATGAGCCTCTTGGGTTGCCGATGACTTGGGCCTTTGGCACACCAGCTGCAGGCATTGTTAAGACCTTGTAAGCTTTACCTTGGGCCTTTAACTCGCTTTCAGTTAGTCCAGCTGAAGAAATTGCTGGCTTAATGAAGATTGAGTTAGCAAAAACTGGACGATTCTTCTTAGTTCTAGTCTTGTCACCAAAGAGTTGATTGTCCATAATCCGCCAGTCATCAAGCGAAATGTAGGTAAATTGCAAGCTACCGGCAACATCACCCATAGCGTAGATATTAGGAACACTGGTTTCAAGCTTATCGTTAACGACAATTTCGCCTCTTTGGCCAACTTCAAGACTGGTTTTTTCTAGGTGAAGGGCGGCAGTGGCTGGGTGGCGGCCAACTGACACAAGCATCACGTCTGCTTGCAAGTCCTTAACACCATCTTCGGTTTCAACAGTTAAGTTAAGACCAGCTTCAGTTTCTTCAACCTTGGTCAAAGAAGACTTAAGCATGAAGGTAACGCCATCTGCTTCCATATCAGCCTTAGCTGCCTGAGCAATTTCTGGTTCAAACCGGCCCAAGATACTTGGCATTGGTTCAATTACAGTTACTTTACTGCCAAAGCCAGCGTACATTGAAGCAAATTCAAGTCCGATTGGTCCACCACCTAAAATAACCAGATTCTTAGCAAGTTCTTTTTTAGCAAGCATTTCAGTTGAAGTAAATATCTTATCGTCAATCTTTAGGCCATCAATATTTGGTACATTACTTTCGGCACCAGTATTAATGAAAAGACGGTCGAATGTTAATTCTTCTGTACCTGATTCATCAGTTACCTTGATTGTCTTATCATCAATAAATTCAGCACTTGCATCAAGCACAGTTGCCAAGTCTTGGTCTGCTATCTTGTGGTAGTTCTTGTTGCGTAGTTTTGCTGTCATAGCTTCCTTAGTTTCGAAAGCTTCTTCATACTTAACTCCTCTTTGAGAGTTAATCACCAAGTTCTTAGTTGGCAAACATGCGATGTTGATACACGTTCCGCCGTACATCATTGGATCTTTTTCAATCAAAAGCACTTCTTCGCCATGACTTGTCAAGCTCCCTGCCAAAGTCTTACCAGCTTTGCCAAAGCCAATAATAATATTCTTAAAATGTCTCATACTTAGACTCCTAATCCAAATTATCGCTACTTATTTTTTGTCAGTAACATATTTTTTTACAAAATATCACGATAGATGTCAGCTGTCTACGATTTTGCTTATAGCTATAATAAGTTCAATTGAATTGTCGGAGCCTTTGGCAAGCGCTGGTGCGAGAAGGGATTAGGTGCATGAAGAACTAGCGATACTCATAAAGCCCGAATTCACGTAACGTCGCTGACGACACTACTGCGGGTGTAGTATTGCTTAATCATGTCTTAATTTATAGCTATTTATCTGTGCATAATTGCATGCTACTCCGCGTGGTCTTCGGCAGAACCGAGGTATCATGCAGCTTAATCTTTCAAATATTGAATATACCTATCCATCAGCGGTGGAGCCTACCTTACATGATGTGACTATTACACTCCCACAGGGATGGACCGGCTTTGTTGGTAATAACGGATCTGGTAAAACAACCCTCGCACGTATCGTATGTAGTCTATTGCAACCTGACAGGGGAGTTGTAAGCCCATCGTTTTTCTCGGCATATTGCGCTCAAAATGCAACGGAGGTACCAGCTACTCTTTTTGATTTTGCGGTTGCCTATGATGATGTGGCAATTAAATTGAGGCGAGAGCTGTCTTTAGAAGAAGATTGGCCTTGGCGTTTTGAAACGCTTTCGTGTGGCCAGCAGAAGCGTCTCCAGGTAGCGTGTGCTTTATGGGCTTCACCTGATGTTCTTGTGGTAGACGAGCCCACTAATCATGTGGATGTGTCAACAAAACATGCTCTTTTTGCAGCTTTATCGCAGTTCAAGGGTATTGGTGTGCTTATTTCACATGATAGGGAGTTGCTGGATAAGCTCTGCACTCAATGTTTGTTTGTAGCTAACGGCACGGCAAACATGAGAGCTGGTGGTTATTCTCAGGCATCATCACAGGTAGATCTTGAACGCTCTAGCGCATTACACGCAAAGGAAGCGGCGCAAAAAGAGAAGACTCGCCTTGAGCGAGAAACCCAGCGGCGCAGAGAAGAGGCTTCTAGAGTTCAGGCACGCAAAAGCGGAAGAACTATTGACAAGCATGACAGTGATGCGCGTGCAAAAAAGCAAGGTTATATAGTCTCAGGTCAAGATGGCAAAGCGGGTAAGTTGGCTGTGCGCATGTCGAATAGACTTGAGAAGGTAACAGGTAAAGCTACAAGTATTAGGGTTGAGAAACAATACGATTCCAACATCTGGATGGATAGTGAGGCAAGTAAGAGAAAAGTTTTATTGAGGATGGAGCCTAATAACATTCTCATGGGAGATTGCTATCTACAAACACCACCGCTATTTATTGGCAACACGGATCATATTGGTATTGTCGGCGATAACGGCTGTGGCAAAACAACGCTGATAAAGAAAATTATTTCAAGTATTTCTGACGATGTGCGGATGTTATATATTCCTCAGGAGCCAACTGAACTGCAAAAAACAGAGACAGTAAGAAAAATCAAAGGGCTATCAAACTCCCAGCGTGGAAGAGTATTGTCTATTGTGGCGCAACTCAATTCAGATCCTGATTATGTTCTTGCAGGTGAATCTACCAGTCCAGGTGAAATGAGAAAGCTTATGCTTGCGCTGGGAATGCTTGAATCACCAGAGCTTATCGTAGTGGACGAGCCAACTAACTATTTGGACCTTGGTTCAACCATAGCGCTTGAACGTTTACTGTCTGAATATCCAGGAGCTTTGTTGTTGGTCTCACATGACCTCTCGTTGGTTGATTCCGCTACATCGATAAAATGGAGCATTCAACGATCAAATGACAACTTTGAGCTTGTGGTGCAGTAGGGGCGAGAAACACGTTGGACAGTTACGGTGGTTGCGCGTTTGTGTTTGAGCGGCTCGCTGACACAGACCGCTGCTTTTATACCGCTCGCCGTAGTTGTTCAAGCAAGCTAACTTCTGCTGAAAAATTTTATATAAACTAAAAGGTCAAATCGATTTCTTCTGAGATTGCTTGTGTGTTTAAGCATGGATTTCGGAGGGGCCTATGCTTCACTTCAACCACGGTTCAAAGCAAGAAGCCAACGAGGGAAATGCGAGCGCTGCTGGCAACGCAGGCACGGGCGCTGCTGGCGTGAGTTCCGCTGGCGCTGTGGATGCTGCTGGTGCGGACGCTGGCGGTGCGGGTGCTGCTGGTGCGGACGCCGGGGTACCCAACATCCCCACGCCACCCGAGGGATATCAGCAGGCAGCATTTGCATCCACGCTGCCAACGGTTGCTGATCAGACAACTAACCTAGGCTCGCAGATAGGCGTTATTTCACCAGGCGAGAGTGAAGAGGATGCTGAGGCTCGTGAGGCATACGAAAGTTTGGCTCGTCACCGTAAAGCTCGTCGTAAAAAGAAGCTTATTAAGGCGGGAATAACCGCTGGAGTCTTTGTTCTTCTCGTCATATTGTTTATTTTGCCTATGTGCCAGGGCGGCCAGAACCAGAACACCACCGTGATGCCAAGCACCACGTTTGTCACGCGAGGCGAGTTCAGTGATTCTGTTTCCGCGTCTGGATCTATCAAGCCTGTGTCGTCAACCGTGGTAACTCCCGAGGTAGATGGCATTATTCAGGATGTTCAGGTTTCCGAGGGCACGTACGTTCATAAGGGTGACAAGCTCTTTACTATCAAGAATGACGAGTTGGACAAGGCTGTTCGTAAGGCATCTCAACAGGTAAAAGCAGCCGAGAACGAGGTCAGTAAGGCTCGTTCAGCTCTGGCTTCCGCCCGCAACGGTGTCCCCGAGGCAGGTGAGGACGGCCAGGAGGCAAACGCTGCATCTGTTGCTGCGGCTGTGGAAGCGGCAGAGGCAAATCTGGAGAGCGCCCAGATTGCGCTTGAGGAGGCACGATCTGCTTACAACGACGCAATTGCCCAGGCAGATAAGCGTGTAGTCACCGCTCCATGCGACGGAACGGTCATTGTGATGAACGCGGTGAACGGCGCTTCTGTTGGCTCGTCCGCGCCGGGTGCTGGCAACGCCGGTCCTCTGATTACTATCGCGGACCTTTCCCAGATGAAGGTGAACGTCCAGATCAACGAGGTGGACATTTCTCGCATCGCCGTTGACCAGAAGGCGCAGGTCAGCTTTACAGCTCTGCGAGACCTGTATTGCGACGCAGTGGTGACTCACGTTTCTGCTGTTTCGTCCAACGGTGCCGACGCGGGCGCAAGTTACGATAACCCTGGTAGATCCATTGTTTCTTACACCGTTGACCTGCTTATTAGCAGTCCCGACGCTTCCATCAAGCCGGGAATGACCGCCAACGTGGACATCATGATTCAACACATGGACAACGTGCTGACCGTGCCTCTTGTTGCCGTTATGGATGACGGCGATGGAGCTTACGTCAATGTGGTTACCTCTCGTGACGAGAAGGGCTATCCGCAGGTAGAACGCGTGCCAGTTACTGTAAAGGCGCAAAGTTCTACGACAGCCGTCATTGAAGGTGCTGGTATTGAGGACGGCACTGAGGTGATGATTGGCGGCGGTGTTGGCGGCCCATCTCAGGGCGCGGCGATGGATGCTCCAGCAGGCGCAACGTCTGGTGCGACGTCAGGTGCGACGTCCAGCTCAACGTCCGACACAACGGGCTCCAAAGACTCCAAGTAGGCGACGCGCATGTCCAAGGTAATTGAGGTACATAAGCTGCATCGCATTTACGAGACAGCTGCGGGTTTGACGCACGCTCTACGGGGTGTTTCGCTAACTGTGGAGAAGGGCGAGTTTCTCTGCATCATGGGTCCGTCTGGCTCAGGCAAATCAACCCTGATGAACATTTTGGGGTGCCTGGACACGCCTACTTCCGGCTCGTACAAGCTAGAGGGTCTTGAGGTTGCAGATCTTTCCGACGACGACTTAGCGGAGATTCGCGCTACGCGTCTGGGCTTTGTCTTCCAGTCGTTTAACCTGCTACCGCGCACTACGGTGCTGCGAAACGTTATGTTGCCGCTCATCTACTCGGATATTCCTGCAAAAGAGCGAGAGTTGCGAGCTTGGAAGGCGCTGCGTTCTGTTGGCCTGCCCGAGGAGTACTACGAGCACAAGTCAAATGAGCTTTCCGGAGGTCAGGTGCAGCGCGTAGCTATTGCTCGCGCGCTGGTAAACGACCCGGCGGTCATTTTTGCCGACGAGCCAACAGGCAACCTGGATTCCGCAACCAGTGAGATGGTCCTCAACACGTTCAAGTCCATGCAAGAGCGCGGCAAGACAATCGTGCTGATTACGCACGACCCCGAGACCGCTTTTTGGGCTGACCGCGTGGTGCATATTCGTGACGGCCGCCTGCTCACGGACGAGCAGGAAAAGGAGTTTGTGAAGCAACATGCCGCGCAGTCCGCACCGGGCGCACACGCTGCACAGTCCGCAACGGGTGTGCAGCCCGTGACAGGCGCACAGCCCGCACCTGGCGCGCATGCTGCACCGGGCGTGCATGCCGCGACGGGCGCGCGACCCGCGCCAGGAGGTGGCGTGCTATGAGGTTGATGGATCTGTTGCGAGAAACCCTGTCTGCGCTCAACGCCAACCGAGGTCGCAGTCTCTTGACGGTGCTGGGCATCGTTATTGGCATCAGCGCAGTTATTGCTATGACGGCGCTTATCGACGGCATCAAGTATTCGCTGGTAAGCTCTCTGGGTCTCAACCAGTCGCGCATGGTCATGATTTACGCTTGGCCAGACCGCGAGGTCACGCAGCAGGACCTGGAGATGCTGCAGCTCAGCGTACCTGGCTACGAGCTTGTGACCGGCATCGATTCCACCATGGCCCGCGTTAACTCGGCCGAAAAGCAGTTTGACGCGCGAATCATCGGCTGCACGCCCGACTACTTCACCGTCATGGGCCTCAAGGCGTCAGTGGGCTCGCTCTTCACAAAGTCCGACGTAGATGACACATCTAGAAACGTTCTTCTCGACAAATTGTCTGCCGAGAAACTCTTTGGCAGCGCAGACGCGTCCATTGGACAGGTTGTCCGCATCAATAACGACAGCTACACCATCGTTGGCGTGGTTGACAGCGGGGCAAACGGCGGCGGGCAAGGCGATACGCTGCTGGCCTACATGCCGTACTCCACGTATTCCGCGCGTCTGACGGGCACCAAAACTATCAGCCAGGTTTTTGGTTACGCTCGCGAAAACGTGGACATGAAGGCGCTTGCGGACGAAACAAAGTCCTGGTTGCTGGACTGGTTTAACATTCCTTCTGCGCAGGCCGAAGATCGCGTGACGGTTATGACGCTTTCGTCCATCATTGAGCAGATGAACGCCACGCTTATGTCGTTCCAGGTACTGGTCACCGCCACGGCGAGCATTTCGCTTCTGGTCGGCGGCATTGGCATCATGAACATGATGCTCACCAACGTGACGGAGCGCATTAGGGAGATTGGCCTGCGTAAGGCCCTGGGAGCTCGCGCATCCGACATCACCAAGCAGTTCCTGTGCGAGTCCATCTTGATTTGCATTATGGGCGGCGTGATTGGTATTGCCCTTGGTTACGCCGGAGCGTGGGGATTGGCCGGCTCATTCAGCAGCATGATTACGCTTGATACAGGCATCACACCTATCATCACCCCGAACATCGTGATGATTACCTCGGGAATCTGCATTGGCATCGGACTCATCTTTGGCTACTGGCCTGCTCGTCGCGCCTCAAAGCTCAATCCTGTGGAATCGCTCCGCTACCAGTAAGTGGGTGCGTGCGTAAACGGCTTGCGTTCATAGACCGCTTGCTGAGAGTAAATGACGTGCTACCAGTAGGGTTTCTCGCCAGGCGAGAAACCCTTTTAAGTGCGGTAGTTTGTTCAGCTACAGTAGATCATCTGGTGGGAGCAGCTCGATGTCCCATGAGGTGCTGACGTAGCAACAGATGTCTATGTCTGATGAATCAAATGTAGGAACTTGGTTTCCATAATCAGATTCACAAAAAGCTATATGATCGCAGGCTTTATACGCTAGTTCTCTTCCGTTAAAGTCGTAGTCTGCATGCTTAAGCCCAACCACCTTTGCTCCGGCAGCATGAGCAAGAAGATTTGCTTTTTGACGACAGATAACAATAGCATCTACAGAAAGGTTGTCTTTAATGGTGTCGTTATGTGCTATCGAGAATTCAACTGAAAAGGTCACTTCATCACCACATGAACTGAGTGCTTTCCAGATTTTCTCGACGAGATCTTCTTCAAGGTGCTGTTTGATGGATAGTTTAGCGTGGAAATCATATCCCAGAAGTTTTTTCTCGGCGACATAATAGTCACCCTCATCATCTTTTTTGTATCGGTTTTCCTCGTGACCAGATACTGAATAATTGTTGTTTTTTAGAATTGAAGCAGGTAACCCGTTTTTCTCTAGCGCATCTTTTATTGTTTGAAGCAGCGTATTATATTTGGCTGTGCAGTTTTCACGGATCTTGGAAGTTCCTCGAATTGTGATATCAACGTTAATGGTGTCAGGCGGAACTTGCGTGCTCAATTTTGTAGATACGTCAATCGTTCGTTCCATAGTATGTTCCTTTCAGAGATGTTAGAGAAAAAATCAGCCGTTTGAACAGGTAATTTATTTCTCATCGTTGAATAATCATAGGTTCAAAAAAGATTTTGAGTGTCCAGTGTGATGGACACTTATATAACGAGAGACAATAAGAAGTACTAGATAAAATCCGCACGTCAAAGTGTAGATATAGGTGTAAACTTTAAGGCATAGTTAACTTAAGCTAACAAAGCTCCAACTGAAAGGAGTTCATCGAATGCCTGCTCAGAACGAGAAGAAGGATCACCTTCCGGTACTTGGCGTCGGCCCCGCTTATGTGATTGTCATTACGGTGCTGACGGTCGCGTGCATTGCCCTATCTAAGCTGGGATTTCTTCCGTACCTTCGCATTCGAGCCACGGTCGGCGTGATGCACACCGTGGGCACGGCCTTTCTGATTGTGGGCATCTGGCTGTGGGTTTCTGCTGCCATCAAAGAAAAACTTCGCGAGAAAATCATCGCAAATCAGCTGGTAACAACTGGTGTATACGCGCTGGTCAGAAACCCTATCTATTCCGCATTTGCGTTTGTCATGTCGGGTGCGGCGCTGCTTTCCAGTAACCTTTATCTACTGCCGTTGCCTCTTGTGTTCTGGGTGCTTTTAACTGTGATGATGCAAGCCACGGAAGAGAAGTGGCTTCTCGAGCAGTTTGGCGATGAGTACAGGGAGTACTGCAAGCGAGTTAATCGCTGCATTCCGTGGTTTCCCAAGCGCTGACGTTTAACGTGAACATTTGCTTTTATCCGAGCCCCAGTCCCATAGTTGAGCTGGGGCTTGTTTGATTTTCTCGCTATATAAATACTTTTACGAAGCGGCTATGATATACATACGTCCGCTAGGCATGCTTGTGTCGTGCCTGCTTCGTATACGTCATGCTAGTTTGTTAGTGCTTGTACCTGCTGCTTCATGAGAAACGAGATATGCGATGCTGGATATTCGTCGTGTTTTGGCAAGTGCGCCCAAAAAGCATACGGAGGAGACGCTTAATTCTCTGACGACTGTTTGGGGAGAGGCGCTTGATACATCGAACGTGTTGCCTGAGCATCCGCGTCCTCGTATGCAGCGCGACAATTACGTGATGCTGAACGGCGTGTGGGAGTATGCGATTGCGCCGGTAGATGGCGAGGTGGACGCAGAAACCCTCGCGCAACAGGCAATTCCTTCCCGTTGGGATGGGCAGATTGTGGTGCCGTTCTCGCCAGAAGCTCCGTTATCTGGGGTTGGTCGAACGGTGCGTCCGCATGAGCTTTTGTGGTACAGGCGCAAAATTGACTTGCAAAAAACGGCTGATGACCAGCGACTTATTTTGCATTTTGATGCGGTCGACTGGATGTGCGCGTGTTTTGTAAACGGCAAGCTTGTCGGTACGCATACTGGCGGTTACCTGCCGTTTTCTTTTGACATCACGGATTTGCTTGGCTCGTCCGAGGCGACAGGTGCGGCTGAGAGTGCGGCAAAGGTGGCGGACGCGACGAAGAGTGGGACCACCGCTGAGCTCGTGCTTTGCGTTTGGGATCCGAGTGATACCGGCTCTCAACTGCGCGGTAAGCAGCGGCTTTCTCGTGGTGACATTTGGTATACCGCTCAGAGTGGCATTTGGCAGAGCGTTTGGTATGAGGTTGTTTCTTCAACTCACCTTGAGTCGCTGACGTTCAAGGGCGACATGTTCGGCGTGCTTGAAGTTAAGGCGAACGTGCAGGCAAGCGAGCCGTCAAGTACGCAGTCGAGAACGCAGTCAAGCGCGCTGGAGCTGGAGTTGGCGCTCAAAGATGAGCTTGGACGAGACGTTCTTCTCGCCAGGCTTCCGGTGGGCGAACCAGGAGAAATTTGCGCGAAGCTACAGGTAGATGAACCGCAGTTGTGGTCTCCGGAGGGACCGTACCTCTATTCCGTGGAGGCAACTCTTTTGAGGGATGGTGCGGCGGTTGATTTTGTCTGGAGCTATTGCGCGTTTCGTACTGTTGAGGTGAAGCCTGACGAGGCCGGTGTGCCAAGGGTTCATTTGAACGGGGCGCCATATTTTGTGCGCGGCGTGCTGGATCAGGGCTATTGGTCTGACGGATTACTGACGGCGCCGTCCGACGATGCGCTGGTATATGACGTAGAGGCCATGAAGTCGGCTGGTTTCAATACGCTGCGAAAGCATATCAAGATTGAAAGCGAACGCTGGTATTACCACTGCGATCGTATTGGCATGCTTGTTTGGCAGGATTGCGTTTCGGGAGGTAGCGCGTATAGTCCCTGGCACACGAGTCAAAAGCCGACGCTATTCAGCTTTACCTGGGGAAGATTTGACGATACAACGCCAAGGCATCACGAGGCTTTATCTGCAGGTGACGAAGGCTATCGCAAGGAGTGGACAGAAACTTGTCAGGAAATGGTCAAGCTTTTGGACGGGCATCCTTCGATTGGATTTTGGACGCTCTTTAACGAGGGTTGGGGACAGTTTGATGCTTGCGCAGCTACTGAGGCTGTTCGCGCCTTGGATGCGACACGTCCAATCGATGCGACGAGCGGTTGGTATGACCAGGACTGTGGTGATTTTCTGAGCATTCACAATTACTTCCGACCACTTCGCGCAGGTTGGAGCGGGAAGCAACGGGAGAATCGAGCTGTGATAATCTCTGAGTTTGGTGGCCTCGCGCAAATGACGCCAGGTCACACGTCACTTGACCATTCGTATGGATATGGGGATTTTGTCACAGTTGAGGATTGGCGAGGAGCTGTCCAAAAGCTGCTCTCAGAGACGGAATCGCTGCAGGTCGAAGGTCTTGCAGGATACGTTTATACCCAGGTATCTGACGTTGAGGAAGAGGTAAACGGCCTGCTCACTTACGATCGAAAGATCAACAAGTTTGAAGGGTAGTAGCTGCCGAATGATGTGGGATGTCGTTGGACAACGTTAGATGGCCTCGGTAGTGCTCGATGGTGTCCGTTAGTCAAGCGATGAACAGTTGAGTGAAAGATGCCCAGTTGATTGAGTGGTGTCCAGTAATACCGAACTCTGATTTTTGCCAAAGTGGTAAAAAATGCGTTTAGTTGGGGTTTCATTTTTCTGTATATCGTGTTTTCGCAGATAAAAAATTGCAACGGTGGTAAAAAATCGTCTTAGTTGGGGATAAAAATCACTTTTTAAAGATTTGATCCCCAACTAAACGGGTTTTTTACCTTTTTAGCCCCTAAATTTTGAGCTCGAAAATTGATTGATACGTAAAATTGAATATTCGAGTATAGATATTCACATAAATGAATACATCTCTAGCAAGAATAGAAATTTTGTAACTTAATACAAAAACTCGCCTTCCAGAGATCTATTTCTGGAAGGCGAGGGTAGTGTATCACTTCAGTTGTGCATCATTATGCTTGGTCACACGTAGGTGCAGGTAGACGCGTCAAGCAGCGTATCGCGGCCGCGCGTCGCGGTTGCGCATCGCGTGTTGCGCGTCGTCGCAGGTACGAGCGTTAAGCACTTGCTCCGGAGGTAGCGTCAACACCAGCACTTGGTGCGGGAGCACCAGCAGCAGGGGCGGGAGCGCCAGCTGGTGGAACGGCAGCGCCGGTAGCGCTTACAAGGCGCTGACCTGTGGTTTGCAGGTACCAATCCAGCCATGGCTTGAAGTTAAAGACAATCTCATTGATGCCTGCGTACGAGCCATCAGGATAGTACATTGCCTGGTAGTTGTGGGTGTTAATGATGTCGGCTGGCGTACCTGGGACAATGGTACGAACGTACTCTTTGTCGCCGTTGCGAAGTACACCGATGACAAACTCAACGTTTTTCATGCGGCCCTCGGGAAGAGAGCTGTGAACTGTGGAAAGACGGTCGCCCGACTGCGCTGGCACGCGTTTTGCCAGCATAGTGTCTGGATTGTCATGAGCGTTGTTGTAGTAAAGGAACTGGTTGTTGTCGTCCGCGTAGGTCAGCTCAAATGGCATTGCCTTCAGGAACATGTCAATCTGGTTGACCGTCAAAATACCGTGGTCAAGCTTTACGTATGTGTCGCCTGAGACCGCGCCCACAAGCTCGGCGGCCTTCTCTACCCAATCAGGATCGTCGGGATCAATACCCTGAATAGTGGTGGAAATTGAGTTGGTTACGTCCAGATCCTCTGGTGCGATTGGCTTTGGCTTCTTCAACTTGGAGACCACCTCTACGTATTTGACAAAGTTATCCAGGCAAAGGCCCAGGAAGCCGACGGTGCGCTCGTCGATAATGTTGCCGTCCTCGTCAAAGGCCTGCTTAGCCTTTCCAAGAAGGAACTCGTTACCAGGCAAAACGTATGCGTTAACGCCCGGAGCGTCCAAAATCTTGCGCAGATGCACTTGCGCGCGAGAAGTTCCCTGGTCGTAGTAAGAAGCGCCAACGATCATGACAGGCTTGTTCTCAAACGGATGCACGTCGTAGGAGAGCCACTCGATAACGCTCTTCAGTGCAGGTGAGATGGTGTGGTTGTGCTCAGGCGTAGAAATAATGACGCCGTCAGCTCGAGTAATCTTGTTGTACAGCAGGCGGAGCTGGAAGTTCTCGTCCCACTTGAGGTCCTGGTTGAACAGGGGAATGTTATCAATCTCAAGGATCTCAAGCTCAAACTGCTTGGCAAAGTGCTTTTTAATGAAGTGCAGAAGCTTTCGGTTATAGGAAATCTCCGCATTTGAACCGACGATTCCGACAAATTTCATAGTGGTAGTTCCTTCCAGGCCTACAGATTTTCCCAGTCAAAGTTCTCGGCCTCTTTGCGGAGAAGTTCGCGCGATGCGGCCATTTTTTCGTTGAGTTTCACAAACAGACGGAAATCGTCAAAGAGCAGGTCAAGCTTCTTGACGGTAGCCTTGTCCTTTAAGCTGCCCTTCTCGTCAAAGGCCTGTGCGGCGCGACCAAGAAGGAACTCGGAACCTGGCATGATTGCGGCTTTGAGCTCGGGAGCGTCCAGAATTTGGCGGAGCTGAAGTTGAGCACGAGAAGATCCGAGTGTGCCCAGGGATGCGCCGACAATCATGACTGGCTTATTGACCATAGGGAATATGCCGTAGGACAGCCAAGCAAGTGCGTTTTGCAGGACGGCTGGAATGGAGTGGTCGTACTCTGGAGTTGCAATGATGACGCCGTCGGCAGCCTCAATTTTCTTTGCAAGCTCTGAGACAACCTCGGGGACCTTCATCTTTGCAGGCTTGTTGAACAGGGGGATGTTGTCGATCTCCACCAGCTCAATGGTGGCCTTGTCGGCAAAATGCTTCTGCATAAACTGCAGGAGTCTTCGGTTATTTGACTCTTTTGAATTGGTGCCAATGAGGCCAACAAAGTTAAGCATCAAACTTCCTTTCTGAATTACGCAAGGAGCTCAGGCGAGATCCCCGACGAATAATATACGCGATTATCAGTGGTTACTATGAGCGCTTCGATACCTTTTTCTTGTTCCACACGGGCAAGGAGCTGACAGGGTTTCTCGCCATAAAGGCGCGTGGTCCAAATTTCTCCGTCAAGCGAGTTGTCCGAGATAATCGTGATGCTCGCAAGTTGCGTGTCAACCGGATAGCCGGTCTCACGGTCAAGAATGTGGTGGAAGGTACGCCCGTTTACCTGCAGTTTCCTTTCGTAGGTGCCGGAGGTCACCACGGACTGGTTGCAAATAGGCAGCACAGCAAGGTTGGTGCCTCGCGGTTGTCGCGGATCCTGGATGCCAATCTGCCACGGCCTGTTCGCGAGCACATTGGCGCCAATTGTCTTAATGTTACCGCCAAGGTTAATAAGGGCGGAAGTGACGTGCTGACTTTTCAGATAATCTGCAATTTTGTCGGCGATGTAGCCTTTTGCCAGGCACCCCAGGTCCAACTTCATGCCCTCTTTGGCGAGAAACACGGTGCAGTTCAGAGGGTCTAATGCAATGAGTTGTGGATCAGTTAGCGACAACGCGTGCGCGACCTCGTCGTTATTTGGAATGCGAGCGTCAGCAAAGCCGATTCGCCAGGTTTGTACCAGAGGACCAATGGCAATATTTAAATGACTTGCAGGTAGAAGGCTTTGCTCCTTGCCAGTCTGAATGAGCTCAAATAGCTCGGGGTCAACGGAAACAGGACGTTTGCCTGCTGCTTGATTGACCTGCATAAGCTCAGAATTGGTATCGTTTGCACTAAACCGCTGGTTATAGACGTTAAGGAGCTCAAAGACGTCATCAAGTAGTTGCTCTGCAAGGCAGTCCGCCTTCGAGCTTTGAAGCTGCTCTGCAGTGCGCTCTGCCTGCGCATCATTGGAAGGTGGCAATAAAGAGATGGTAATAGTTGCACCCATCAGGTGAGTTGATCTGGAAATGTAGGCTCGTTCTGGCACGACTCTCCCATAGTGTCCAACAGCAGTTTGTTCAATTTTACCTGCAGATTGCGTAGCAGTAATTCTATTTTACGTTTGTTTATTACAGTCATTTGTTGTATCGACAACATTTTGACGAGAAACTCTACAGCTTTGACTGCCCGCTAAAGCCCGCTCTCAGCTCCAAACGTGAAGAAAACTGTGGAGTTAATTTGATTATTTATTCACAGAGATGTCTGTTTATTGTTGATATGTACTGATTCCAGTATCATTTTTTACCAGAAAGTACTGACCAAAGAATAACTCTTGGCTGACGCGTATACGCCAGCCAATTTTTTTGAAGGAGTATGTAAGAAATGGAAAACAAGATGGCATGGTGTGCGCGTTTTTCTCGCCAAAAGTAATGAAGTTAAATCTACGCACTTAGTAGCATTAATTGTGCGCAATTTAGTGAGTTTTCGAAGCCTTTGTCCAAGATTCAAATAAAAAACTTTATTTGAATACGATATTTCTTAAGATATTAGGTCAAAAACCATTAGTATGTTTAATGGAGCTATGTATATCTCCAGGGGTACGTTCGATAGGAAAGATGGGGTTGATATGAGCAACTTTAAGAAGTCGTTTGCAACTATGTTTGCAGCAATAATGATGCTCACCGGTATCATTATTTTAGGTACAAGCACTGTTGCAAAAGCAGTGACATATCCGTTGACGCAGAACATTGATTTTGGCGCTGACGGACAACTTACTGTTAACCTTAAGCCCACTTCGCCCACAACCGTTAAGGGCAACGCAAATATCTCCACAGGTATCGAGATTGACGCAACTGGTCTTCACAAGCCAATCGATGGTCTTTACCTGGAGATTGAGGTAAACACCAAGCAGTCCGCAACGGACATTAACAATACCAACAACATTACTCCTAATACTTATCTTGATAACTTTGCTACTCCAGCAGCAGCTACTCAGCCAATTATCAAGCGCGAGGAGACCATCGTTACCCCTGATGGCAGAACCATTAAGCGCCTGTACCTCAATACTATCGATACCACCGTTAAGCTGGAGCTCCCTTACGTTATGAGCTTCAGAGATATGGTTACCCCAGCAGATTTCCAGCTCAAGCCAGTTGTTCGTGTGTACAATGCAGACGGCACCGAGCTTGCTAACATGCCAGACCAGACCTACTCCATCACCTATGACAAGCCTTGGCTCATGAAGCAGGTTGCAGGTGAAGAGACTAACGATCAGCTTCTGTACGGTGGTATTAATGCCCCAGGTGATCCATCCGCTCTTTCCAACGACAAAACTGCAGACGTCATCTTCAACTTTAGGCTTTACCAGTACTATCGTGCGTATCGCTCCATCATCATTACTGATACCCTTCCTACATACGTAAACGCAGCAGGTCAGACCGTTACCGCTCACTTTGACCCAGCTAAGAACCCTAACTGGACGCTCAGCCCAGATGGACGTACCGTAACCCTCAAATTTGATATTCCTGCAGGAACTACCATTCTCAACGACTACATCAGAGATAACCTTCCTGCATATTCACAGCTCAAGCTTTCCTTCCCAGGCGCTCGCTATCTCAATGGCACTAATCGCGTAATCTTCAACAACACTGCTACTCTTCAGGGCATTCCTTACAACCCAAGTGCTGCAGAAGAGACCGTCGGTCAGGTCCCTGGCAACGAGCACAACTTTGACGACGATACCAAGCAGTTCCGCCTTGCTGGTAATGACTTCAGCGGCAACGGTATGCTCAGCAAGCGTGGTCCTGTTACCATCCAGTACGACAAGAACGGCCTTGCTGTTAGGAAGCTTGATTACACCATCAAGCTGGTAAACAAGCTGGACACCCCACTCACTGACATTGAGTTCATCGAGGACGTTGCCAACACCGACAACCGCCTCTTCATGACCGCGCTGACCGGCAACCTTGTTGCAGTTGGACAGCGAGTTGGACTCAACATGGACCAGATTGAGGTTCGTGGCTACAAGGCTGATGGTAGCTACGACATCATTCCTACCAGGACTAACGGTGCAAACTGGCTTTACCGCGCTGACATGAACTCGGCAAGCCAGCAGCAGCTGCAGTCCTATCTGGACCAGATTAACCAGGGTACGCTTGACCCATCCAATGCTTCCGCAGTGTCCCCTCAGTACAGGAAGATTGGTATTTACTTCAAGAACGTAACCCTGCAGCCTACTAACAACATTGATTTCAACATCCAGATGATGTTCATGAATCCATTTGGTGAGGTCTACAGCGATAGGCCAATCACTAACATCATCAAGGTCAATGCCAACAAAGTTAATACCGACGGCACCAAGACCCCAATGAACTTCTCCGCAAATTGGGATACTCGCTTTACCCCATTTAGCGAGAAGGTCTGGCTGTCCAAGTCTTCTTGGTACCAGCGCGTTGGTATGCCTGGCGAGCGCTTCAGTGCTCGCGTGGGCTTCGCTTTGACAGAGCTTTCACCTGCTCGTTACCTGAAGAATCCAACCTTCGTTGATCTTCTCCCTGCAGGTGTTTCTTATGACGAGAACACCACGGTTTCAGTGATTGCTGACTCACTGCAGCCTGAGAAGGTTGAGTACATCAGGAACTACAACGAGACCGGTCGCAACGCAGTCAAGATCACCCTTCCATCTGGATACGTGTATCAGTATGGATCCATGGGTTATGAGATTAGGAATCTGGTAATCAACGACGACATCATTCCTTCTAAGGCCGAGAATGACGTTCTGAACAACAATAATGACGTTTACTTCTACGCCACAAACTGGACTCACGGTACTCCAGATGACTTCTCTGGTATGTACAACGCTAGCAACTTTGTTAAGGATGACCTCGACATCAACATGAATGGCGTCACCAACGAGACTATCCTGAAGGCAACCGCTAAGGTTCTTGGTAACAACGTTGAGAGTATCCAGTCCGATAAGCACATCCGTAGCCTTGAGCCAAACATTGCTGGCGGCGGCGCATTTTACGGTAGGGCATTTACCTCAGCTACTATCATGACTGACTTTGGCGGCGTCACTGATACCAGCGGACTCTTCCAGTATCGTCTGAGCATTCGTAACTACTACAACACGCCAATGAATAAGATTCTTATGTATGACGTGTTGCCATATGTGGGCGACGGCAGAAACTCTGCTTTTAGCAATACGCTTCAGGGTCCTATTGAGCTGAAGATTGGTTCAACTGATGTCAGCTCCCAGTACGAGATTTACTATCGCACCGATGAGCACCCAGCTCAGAACGATATCAACGAGATTAACAGCCCAGAGTGGACTAAGACTCCAGCTGACTACACTAAGGTAACGGCAATTAAGATTGTTGGTAAGGATGGCACCATCCTGCCTCCATACACCGTTCTCTCTGCAGTCCTGACCATGAAGGCTCCTCTATATGATCCAAACCTCTCCGAGGCTTTTGCATACAATGACATGAGCGTTATCTACAACAACGAAGCTGCTATGCGTCGTACCGAGAAGGTCGCAAACCAGCTTGTTGACATCATGGACGTCAAGGTAGAGAAGAAGTGGCTTGATGCTGACGGCAATGCAATTGCTCAGCCAGACGCTACCTCCATTACCGTAAAGCTTCTTGCTGACGGTGTTGATACTGGTAAGACGCTTGATCTGACGGCAGCTAATAACTGGACTGCTTCGTTTACGCACCTTCGTAAGTACACCGTTGAGACTCACAACGACGGTACCAGCACAAAGACCCCTATCGTTTACACTCTTGAAGAGGTTGGCACAGACGCCAATGGTATGGTCACTTACAATGGCAAGAAGTACAAGGTAACGGCAACTTCTGGTCAGGCTGATGAGAATTCACCAAACGATTCCGTTGCACTGAGTGTTACCAACCAGCTGCAGCAGGAGAAGGTCTCCGTCTCTGGCAAGAAGCTTTGGGACGACTCCAACGATAACGACGGTAAGCGCCCAGCTTCCATTGTTGTCAGGCTTCTCGCAGATGGTGTTGAGGTTCAGCACAAGACAGTAACTGCTGCAGATAACTGGGAGTACACCTTCTCTGACCTGCCTAAGTTCAACGGCAACGCAGAGATTACCTACACCGTTTCTGAGGACGCAGTACCTGACTACACCACCAGCATCAACGGCTATGAGATTACAAACCAGCACGCTCCTGAGGCTTTGAGCATCCCAGTTAAGAAGGTTTGGATTGACGATGGGAATGCTCAGGGTCTGCGTCCTGCTAGTGTCCACGTCAGGCTCTATGCTGACGGCACTCAGGTGGATGAGTTTGACCTGAATGCAGGTAACAACTGGTCCCACATCTTCAACGGCCTGCCACGTTATACCGCTGGTCACGAGATTGAGTACACCGTCAAGGAAGACCCAATTGCTCACTACACCACCTCTTACTCTGGTTCTTCAGCTACTGAGCTCACGGTTACCAATACCATCGAGGGCAAGGTTTCTGTTCCAGTAACAAAGAAGTGGATTGGCGCACCTGCTGATAGCGTAACTATTCACCTGCTTGCTGATGGTGTTGAGGTTCAGAGCGCAACTCTGACCGCTGCTGATAACTGGCAGCATACCTTCAGCAACCTTAACCAGTACAACAATGGTGCGCTGATCAACTACACCATTACTGAGGATGCTGTTGATGGCTACACCTCTCAGATCACTGGCGATGCTACCAACTACGTGGTAACCAACACCAACATGAAGACTCGCGACATTCCGGTCACCAAGGTTTGGGAGAACAAGGAAGGCGATTCTGCTGAGATTGTCTTGTATCGTGATGGCGTTGAGGTTGACAGGGTAACTATCACCAAGGCTGACGACTGGAAGCACACCTTCAGCAACCTGGAGTTCTACGACAAGACTGATGGTCACGAGTATGCTTATACCATCTCCGAGACTCCTATCTCTGGTTACACAACCCAGATTACAGGTAATCAGGATGACGGTTTCACAGTGACCAACACTGCTCCTGTTGTTCCTCCAACCACGCCTCCTACTACTCCAGAGCCTAAGAAGCCAGGCCTTCCTTACACAGGCGACGCTTCGGGTATTGCTTCAATCGTTGGAGCTGCAGCTCTGTCCCTGAGTGGTCTTGGCATCGCTCTTAGAAGGAAGAACAGCTAATAGCTAGAGTTTTAAACTCGCTGATTGCGATTAAAACAGGCTCCTGGTAAAACCAGGAGCCTGTTTTGTTTAGCGCGCAAAAGGCCGCCAAGGCCACCAAGCTGCCAAGGTCACCCAAACCACCAAAGCCACCAAAGCCAGCAAGGCCACCGCATGTGCGGCGCAGAACTATCCCGTCGTATCGCTATCCTGGTGTTTTACAAAGCTCCCACTCCCGCTTCAGCGCCAAGTGGTAAAAAATGCGTTTAGTTGGGGATTACATTTTTCTGCATACGCGTTTGCCCAGGAAAAACTTTTAACTATGGTAAAAAATGTGTTTAGTTGGGGCTCAATCAGCAAAATTTCAATTTTCATCCCCAACTAAACGGGTTTTTTACCTTTTTGGGGCCTAAAATCGGTACCCTAAAATTGCTGTATTCACGATTATGAATAAACAGACTTCGTTATACGGGAATCAAATTGATCGAGCGGTTTTGACGGCTTTGGCAACAACAAGTTCTTCTCATCCACCGAAAACTAAGCGTGCAGCAAAGAATCATTAAGCAACGCGATATAATTTTAGGTAGTTCTTGGTTATTTCCTGTACTGCAAAACGTGGAGGTAAAAGGCATATGAGAAGCATTTTTGAGGATCGACAAGTATCAATTAAGTGCGACGACAAGTATTCTTATACCGTCACAAAAGACGGCTTAGCTTATGTTCCGGGTAATGGTAAGCCAGAGGTTAGGGTCCTTTTTTCTGAGGTCGGTTCAACCTTTTTGCTGAACTATTGCAGTTCAAACGGCCCTTACGAGATTACCTTTAAGGACAACGAAGGCCACAACCTCGTTAGCATTGATACAGATTTAAAGCTCCGCGAATTTGGCCATAACATACTTGATACTAAGACAATCATCCTCGCTTTTGCAGCTAATAAGCTTACTACTGAGTTCCCAAATAACCTGGATACGTTAAACACTAAGCTCGGGTTTAGCCTCAAAGAGAAAAAGATTACTATCGCAAATGGCGTGATTTCCGGTGCAAAGCATCAGGTTAAGCTTTCTGACGTTCGCCGAGTCCAGTGTGTCGCAGGCGGCGCCCTCAACAACCTCTTTGTCTTCACTAAAGAAAAGGGCGGCTTCTTTGATAGGGCAGACATTGTTGTTCCTGTCAACGAGCTCACAGTACCTATTCTTGAAGCAGCAATGAGAAGAAACACTGGTCACGGCATTGATTTCAGTAGAGGTAATGGCTTCGACCAGCCAAACAGCAACTTCATTATTATTCGTTATTTGGACTCTAGCTTCTTCGAGACCGCTCCTGGCGTCTTCAAAGAGGAGTGGCAGAAGGATGCCTGCGAGTTTGTTAAGTCCTTCGGTTATGACCTGCAAATCATGCTAGGGGAGTAACCTCTGGCGAGAAAAACGTCTTATCCAAGGAAACAGCCGCCTTCTTAGTTGAAGGCGGCTGTTGCTTTGTGGGCGAGAAGATCGCTCTAGCAGTTAGGTCTTACTTCTGCTTACGAGCCCTTAGGGCAAAGCCGAGAGCGGTGATGCCAGAGGCAACCATTCCAACAGAAGCAATCACAAGCTCAGCGACGTCGCCAGTGTCTGGCAAAACGCGCTTCTTCTTGGTCTTAGAAGGCTTGTGTGGGTCAGAGCTAGGAGTTGGCTCAGGCTCAGGTGTTGGCTGAGGCTCAGGCTGAGGCTCAGGCTCTGGATAGTCGTTGGTGAAGACCAGAGGAGGCGTGCTGCTGCATTCGCACTGGTCAACGTCAGTGACAGTTCCATCTTCAGCGGTCTTAGTAATGTGATAGGTGAAATCAAGCTCGCCATCATCATTCTTGAAGACAGTGTAGGTGAGGGTGTAGACGGACTTGTCGTAAGTAACCTTCTGGTTAGTACCGGTAACCTCTTTGATGGTGTAGACATAGGTGCCAGGCTGGGTAAAGACTAGCTCGCCGAAGTTATTATCGCCAGAAACTGCAACAGAAGTCTCAACGGTATCTGTTGTTGCGTTGTTTGGCATTGGGTAGGAAGGATCGTCACGGGTGAGCGTGAACTTGAAGATATCCTGGGTTGTTGCGGTGCGTGGATTGCCACCGTTGTCATCAGGGAGAACTGATGGATAGTCGGTTGGAGTATCTGGAGCATCACCAGTAACAACCTTCTGGATAACTGGATAGTCCCTAGCAGGAAGTGGATCAGGATAGACGTTAGTAAAGACGGCCCCTGTTGCATCGTTGTACTCGCCAAGGTCAACGGTGGTAACGTTTCCGTCCTCGTCAGTCTTGGTCATAGTGCGCGTTGCCTCAAGCTGGCCAGTGCCATCGTCAGTTACGTGGTAGGTAACGGTGTAGACGCTCTGATCGTACTGGATGTTTTGGGTGCCTGTGACCTCTTTGATGGTGTAAACGTAGGTACCAGGCTGGGTGAAAGTGATGTTGTGGAATACAGCGTCGCCGCCAAGAAGTCTGCGGGTACGAGCGGTGTTGCCGGTGGTTCCCTCAGGCATTGGGCTGGATGGGTCGAAGCGTGTCATCTCAAAGATAAAGACGTTAGGAGCATCGCCCTCGTCCTCAGAGCCATTTGCCAGGAAGTTGTTGATCAGGCTCTCGGCAAGGCTGTCACTTATGATGCCGTCGCCGCTTGTGGTACTTGCAGTACCTGCTGCGCTAACGTCGCTCGCGCTCAGGTAAGAATTAACCAGAGATGCAGGTGAAGGCTGTCCAGGTGTAGGAACAACTGGGTAATCGCCCTCGACAATCTTGGTAACGGATGGTGTCACAATGGCAGGCCTGACAGCGTAGACATTTACCAGCGACTGAGTGGTGGTGTACTGCTCAACGCGAGAAATACTGCTTCTGGTTGAAACGTAGGAATTAGGAACGTTCTCGGTGATGGTGTACGAAACAGTATCGGTTGCAGTGTTGTTTACGTACTTGCGAAGGCCCTTGTAGACAATGGTGTAGGTGTTATCGCCATTATCGGTAACCTTAGGCGCAATGTCGCTGGTATCGAAGCTCTTATCGTTAGAGAGAACCAGGTTGTTAGCACCAAAATCAGATGTGGATGGGCGCTTGCCACCAGCGTTGTTGTTATCGTCCCAGACCTTGTTGATCTTAAGGTCAACGCCAGCGTAGCTCAGAGCGTGGGTAGAGAGGCTACGAGTGGAGTGGTTACCAGCGATATCGTAATCAAGAACGCTACTGAATACGCTGCGCTTGTCGGTATAGGAAGCGTCAACGTTGTCGGCAACCTTATAGGTGACGTCAACGAAGCCGCCGCTATTTGCAGCAAGTGCGTGCGTTGAAGTAAACAACACCATGTCAGCCTCAGTTGGATCGTTGACTACGGTGTAGTCGCTAGGCTGTGGAGCATGGTTTGCGGTGTAGGTGACACCAGGGTTCAGCTTGATGTACTTGTAAGAGAAGTTGGAAGAAGAGCTTACGCCCTCAAGTGCAAGAGGAAGCTGAGTTGCGCCCTCTGGATTAATACCAGCACCGCGGTTTGCAGACTTGGAAAGCAGTGGAACAAACAGTTGCGTGGTATTTGCGGTGTTACCAGTGTTATTGCGGACTGCAATGTGGACAGTAGCGGTATCTCCGCGCTGCATAACAGGGGTAGTTGCATCTGGGTTAGTGGAATCGTAGGTGTAGTCAGTAACGGTTCCAGAGACGCCGTCCTTTACAGAAAGGGTAGATGCAGCGGCAATGGCAGATGCCTGTGCAATGTTGATACCGGGGCGTTCGGAGAGAGAAACCATGTCCTCGCCAGAGTTGACGCTGTTACCAAACAAGCTGGTGTACTTGTGAGTGTTCCAGTTGCTGCGGTCCCAGTGCTCGGCCTTAATCTGAGCACCGATTTCCTTGAAGTCTTTGGTGGTAATGCCAATAAAGTCATTGATGTGGTAGATGCCCTTGCCGGCAAGATCAGTGGTGTGGACATCCATGCTCAGAGTCATGTTCTTGCTGGTAAAGTCTGGCTGATACTGACCACGAGTCTCGTCGCCAACATCAATGGTGTACTTCCAAACCTTAACAGCTACGCCGTCTTTATCGTACGTTCCTACAAACTCAGGAGCGCTGAGTGTGCCGTTGGAAACGGTAAGGTTGCTGTAGGTAAAGCCCTCAGGCATGATGACGTAGAGCACTGGCTCCTGAAGAGGATTCCAGTCCCAGTTAGCGTCGTCGATGCGGCCAGAAATCTTAAAGGTCTCGCCGCCATTAATCTGGGTCTTATCGATGCTACCAACGCCGTTAAGAACCTTAGGTGCGCCGGACTTAGCGGTTAGCGTAACGCCTGCGTCAGGAGTGGTACCGGTGTTATAAAGCTTGACGTTAGTGACAACGTCAGCGTTAGTACCCTTCTTCCAAGAGCCGTAAATGCCGTTGGAGACGTAGCTCCAACCGTAGTACTCGTCAGTAACAAACTTGTTGTTTGGGTTATATGTGTCGAGAAGATCGCTCATTGGCCTAATACCATCGTAACCGCCAAGAATTGGACCAAGGTCAACCTTGATGGAAGTGATGGAGGTGTTGATATCAAGGCCAAGGGCTGTGTTGGTGATAAGTGCAGAGACACCAGAGGTGCGCAGAATGCTTGGGTCAGCAGTTCCACTAGAACCGTCAGATGCGGTCCAGTGGATGGGGCCGTAGGTCATACCAGCCTTGTAAGGGATGGTGACGCCGCGGATGATAGCTGTCTGGTTCTGGTCAATGGTCATCTCGAGCGTCTTTGGAGCGGTGTCCGTAGAGAGCTCGTTTTTGATGAGGTAGGTGCCAAGACGAACGTTGTAGGTATCGTTTTTCTTGTATGCCCAGTTAGGAGCTGTGTCGACAAGAGCGTGTGTGGTAAGACGCTCTGGGTTAAGGCCGTCAATTACGGTAACTGTAAGAGTAGAAGTAGCGTTTCCAGAGGTACGGTTAACGTTTGGAGTGTCATTCCAAACGGACATAGTGAGGTTCTTGATGATGACGTTAAAAGTTGAGTTGTTAGGCCTGGTGCTTGATGCAGGAACCTTAATCTGTGGCTTAAAGGTTGGAGTGCCTGCATAAGAACCTGGCTCGTTCCACTCAACTGTTGCGGTCTTGTTAGTGCCGTCATCGGTAGTAGAGACAATGGTACCTGCGGTGTTGTAGAGGCTGGTCTCGTTGACACCAACAAGCTCCATATCACTTGGATAGACAACCTGAACCGTAGTCTTGCTGTTTGCCTCGGTAAGCACCTTAGAGCCTGTGGCGGAAACCTGCAGGGTGGAAGTGGTGCCGCCCTTAGAGAGGACCTCGGTAGACTGATCAGCCCAGAAGCCATAGGTCATTGGGTCGGCTGCAGTAACATCTGAAGTATGTGGGTCAATGTTTTGTGTTGCCGCTGTGCTCAAGCTGACGCGGATTGCGTTTGCAATAACCTGGCTTGCGCTTTGGTTCTCAACAGCGTCATCAAGCTTGAACTGAATTTCTCCCCTGGAAGATACCTGGGTAAGGCCATTGTTGGTCATGTAGACCAAATCACCGCTGCGGTTCTTCTCGGAGCTTGCGCCAGGATAGCCGTAAGGAAGGGTTCCTGTTCCCGTAGGTGTAGTAACCAGGTTAGAGAAGCTGGTGTTTGAGATGCCACCAACGGTAAACGTTGCGCCAGGAAGACCCGTGACATAGAGTCCGTCTCCAAACCTTACGTTGAGGTACGTTGGGGAGAACTGCAATGATGCAGGGACTGTGTAGCCAACGTTCAAGGCGTAGGTCACTCCAGCCTTCAAGGCGGGAGTTTGACCTGCAAGAAGGTCAGCAACTTGGGCGTGAGTTGACGCATCTTCAATGCTCAGCGCATTGATTTGAAGACCTGTGGTGTCTTCTGCGTAAGCCACGCTAAGGTTGGGCAGCAGTGCTGCGACGAATGCAACGGCAGCTAAAAGCAGTCCCGCTACAATCCTTGCCTTACTTTTCATAGCACATCCTAACTAGAGCGATACAGAACCTATCACTTTCTTTCTTACTTATTCTTACGACGCTTAGTAATGCCAAGTGAAGTCATTACAGCGGTCATACCTGCGAGAAGTGCAGCAAGAGGTGCTGCAGCAGAAGCGTCTCCGGTGTATGGAGTCTTCTGCTTCTTTTTCTTAGATGGCTTAGTTGGAGTGGAAGGAGTCTCTGGAGTCTCATTCTCTGCAACAGTAATGGTGAGCTGGATGGTGTCGTTATCAGTTGCAACAGCATCCTTACCATCTGGCCACTGGACACCATTCCAGGTGAACGAGAAGACCTTGCGGTTGCCAGCTGCGGAATCAGCAATAGCGCTGAAGGAACCGGTAACAGTACCAACAGCAGTGAGCTGAGTACCTGCAGCAACGTTGGAGTCAATGGTGACGCCAGGAATAGTGAGCTTCATCCAGCCATCGTTTGCACTTGCCTCATCAACAATGCGCTCGAGGTCAGAGTAAGTCCTAATGGAGGATGGATCGCTGAGCTCAAAGGTGACAGTAACCGTACGGCCGCTGACCTGGACATCGCTGACCTTAAAGCCGCTGCCAAAGTTGGAAGCCTGGATGGTGTTGGCATCAAGGTTGCTTGGGAGAGTCATTCCCTCAGGAACGGTCAGAGTTGCGGTGAACTTGAACTTAAGGTTGCTCAGCGTAATGGTGTCGTGGTTGGTATTAGGGTAGGCGCGCTCAATGTTGTTCATCTGCTCCTGAATAGAGGAAGCAAGAATGGAACCAGTGAGGTTAAAGGTAGAACCTGCCTTCATAGTGATGACCTGGTCATGCTCGGTATTCTCGTCAGCGAGCATATCTGCAGGAAGGTTCATCTCAATTGGGTTGTTAACAATCAGGGTCTGCTGAATGCCAGTGCCACGAGGGTCTCTGCTGGCAGCAATCTGAACGCCGTTCCAAGAAAGTTCAAACTTCTTGGTGACGTTAGTGACGGTGTTCTTTGCAAAAGACTCAAAGGTGCCGGTTAGAGTACCTGTAGCGGTGAGTTCCTGACCATTGGTAACCTGAGTTGGGTCAAGGGTAAGACCGTCAACAGTTACGGTAAGAGGTCTTGCAATCTCTGCGGTAGCTGCGTCGTCTTTACCAACTGTCTCGACAGCGTCTTTGAGTTGCTTGTAGTTGGTGTAAGTTCCCTTGAGCTTCAGGGTAACGGTAACTTCCTGGCCGTTAACGGAGACGTTAGAAACCTCAAAGAGGTCACCGAGGCCAGAGGTGGTTACAGTTGGATTAGCTGGGACAACAACGCCAGCAGGAAGCGTGAGCTTGGCGGTAAAGGTAGAAGTTGTGCCAGAAAGCGTGATCTTGGTTAGGTCGTCAAGGCCACCAGCAATGCCATTCTCAAAGGCGCTCATCTGATTGATGACAGAAGTTGCATCGATAGCGCCTGTAAGACTGAAGCTCTTATCGTTAGAAACTTCCTTGATCTGGGTGGTATTGCTCTGGGAATCGCTCCACATATCTGCAGGAAGATCGCTGGTAAGCTCTACTTTCTGGATGGAAGGATCCTCTTTCCACTTGAGGTAGTAGGTGACATCGTTAGTAAGCGTTGCGCCGCCGTTGATGGTTGCAGGAGAGTTACCTGCAGCGTCAGTAAACCAGTAGCGGTAGTTGTGACCAATAACAATGCCAAAGAAAGTCATTGGATCATCCGCATTGTCCAGAATGTGATTCTCAAAAGTTGCAATATCTGTATAGGCAGTATTGGTGTTAGAGCTGGTAGGGCTTGCAATTCCAGCCGTTGTAGCGCTCAGGGTGTTACCGCTGAGGTTCTGAAGCAGTGCATTGATGTTGGTCTGCTCAGCAACAGTTGGGTGAGTCTTAATAGTTGCTACTTCTCCGCCGTTTGCATCGGTAGTGATGTCAAAGACGTTTGGATTCTGCTTAAAGACACTGTTTGCAGAGAAGGTACCACCATTTGCCGAGAAGGACACGGTAAGGTGCTGCTCCTCCCAGTCTGCGTATAGATCAACAGTATCGGTACCTGCAGGAACAGCCAGGTTGGAGTTGGCTGCAACCTCATCGCCAGCACCGTTTGCCTGGGTAGTCCAGCGCTTGAAGGTTTTACCTGCAATATTGAAGTTATTATCGAGGTTGTTGACCTCAGCGTCAGAACGGACCGTTACCGTACGGCTTGCGTTGGTAGCAACGCGGTCAATAACAGAGACACCGTTGCCATTGTGGTATCTGACGTAAAGCCAAGAGGTGTTAGCTCTCCAGTGTGGATAGACCGTCATGTCAGAAGTGACCTGCGTATCAGCGGTGAACTGGTGCTCTGTGCCAGCAGCGTCTGTGTAGTACCAGCCGTCAAACTCTTGTCCACTTGCATAAGGATCTGCAGGCAGGGTAGTGGAGCCGTCTGCTACAGAAGAAGCAGTTGCAAGAGAGTTGCCGCGCATAGCAAGAGCAGTCTTATTAGCAGTAGTACCGTCAGCAAACGTTGGATTGACGCCGGTAACGCCTGGGGTGTTGAGGTTAAAGGTGACGGTAGCAGCAGGTGCCCAAACGTGCTTCTGACCATCACTTGATGCGTTAGCAACTGGGTAGGTGTAGGTTGCTCCGTTGGCATTAATGAGGCTCAGAGAGTTAGTTGATGGGTCAGCAAGGGTAAAGAGCGAGAGCACCTCGTTGCCGTTAGCTGCGCCGTTTGTTGGGATAGTGCTGCCAAAGCCGCTGTTGTAGCTAGGTGCGTATTTGATCAGGTAAGATCCGCCAACAACGTTGTAGTTCTGACGAGTCTGACCAGCACCGTTATCAGAGTTCTTGCTAGCAGGGGTTTCTACCAGGCTGTTTCCGGTGAATTGGATGGAGCCGTTGGTCTGTGCGCCAAAGAGAGCGCCAGAGTTACGACCATCTCCCTTAATGGTGGAGTTGTTAATGATGACGTCACCTGTGTTGACGTTAAGACCGCCTGTGCCGCCGTTAGTGAAGTTAAGGGTTGAGTTAGTAACGTTTACTGTTCCTCCAGCTACACCAACAGAAATACCAGAAGTTGAACCAGCATTTGCATTGATGGTGGAGTTAACAATATTGGAAGAACCCTGGATTGTCATGCCCGTAGCGCCGTACCATGAAGGGTTAATGGTCAGGGTAGAGTCATTCATGTTGAGCTGGTTGACATAGAAAGTCTGACCAAAGCCCTCAACCTTAAGATCGGTATTTCGAAGGTTAAGATTTCGAGCGTCATTCCAGGTACGAGCCTGTGAAGTTACTTTGATAGTAGCGTTCTCAAAAGTAACGCCAGACTCAAAGAAGTTTGTATTGCTCTTATCGTCTGCAGTGATGGTAACGCTGTTCTTGTTGGTGCTACCGCTAACGGTTCCGCCAAGAGAAATACCACGAGTACCGCTGGAACCTGCATTGTTTCTAAACACATAGGTACCATCGGTGATGGTTGAGCCATCTTCTGCAGTTAGAGCGGTTTTGAAGCCAGACATGGTAAGGGTGCCAGTACCGGTGAGCGTTGAACCAGGAGAAAGAACCAGTCCATCAATGCTGTTTCCAGTGCCAGTAAGCGTTGCGCCTTCAGATTCAATCTTGAGTGTGAGGCCAGAAGGAATAGTAACTGTAGAGGTCAAATCAAGGTTGCCCTTGAGGTGAATGGTGTTGATAGAAGAAGTTTCTCCCCACAGCTCCAGTGCTTTCTGGAGAGATTTGAGAGGATCTGAACTAGAGCCCTCGTTAGTATCGTTGCCGTTTGTTCCGTCTACCCAGAGCTCATTTGTGATGTAAGAAAGGCTTCTGGTAACACGGCGAGAAGATCTTTCTGTAGGAGCGGTAGCTTGCTCGGAAGTTTGCTGGTTGGAAGTGGCTTCTGCGTTAGTGGTAGTTTCAGTTGAGGTTTCCGCTGTTGCTTCTGAAGTAGAAGCGGCTGCATCGCTTGTTTGAGTTGCTGAAACTTCTTGCGTCTGAGTTACCTCTTGGGTGCTAGCAATCTCTGCTAATGCTGAAGAAGGAACCAGTGAGAGCGCAAGCACCAAAGACATAGCTGTCTTAGCGCCTTTGCTTGCAAAATTCTTGTCTTTTCTTTCCATACCTACCCCTAACAAATAGTGAATACCCCAACAAAATTTGCAATTAAATCTTGTGCGAAAAGTGACGAATCACGAGAAGCACAATAGAAATAAAAGGTACAAATTTAGAGCATTTTTCGTATAGACAATTATCCATTATTTTGACAGAAATTATTATCTCAACCAGCGATTTTTATAGTTTGAACATATTTCAAAAAATACCTTTACCTCATGTTATATAAATAATTTAACCAAAATATTTGATGCGTTCAGAAATGGCATTTAAATTGCACTATTTTTGGCGATTTTCTCGACATTTGTCATAAACGTGCAACGGATAAAAATTGCAAAAGAAATGTATTAAATTTTAAGACAAATGTGAGTTATGCGGAAACCAGATAGTGGAAGCAGATAGTTAACAAATTCATGAAATTTGAAGTTCAAAATTTGTTGGCAAGAGAAGCTCTGTACACTAAGTAAGAGCGAATCAAGAGATTTCTCCGCGCAAAAACGTAGGAGACACTTTTGAATGTACTGAATAGGGGACTATGAACTCAAAAATTATTGATGACGCCTTGGACTTTGTGAAGCAGGTCTTCTCCACAGATTTTAGTGGTCACGATTACTTCCACACGCTGCGTGTGTACAAAATGGCTGTAAAAATTGGGCAAGAAGAGGGGGCAAATCAAGAGATTGTTGCCCTTGCTGCGCTTTTGCATGATGTTGATGACATTAAGCTTTCTCCAGAAACGCATGAGCACAAGGATCGAGCTGTAACGTTTCTACGCCAGCATGCTGTTGACGAGGCTGCTATCCAGGCCATTTGCACCGCAATTGATGAGGTTTCTTTCTCGGGAACAGACTCGGTTGTTCCTTCAACGCTTGAAGGAATGTGCGTTCAGGACGCGGATCGCCTTGATGCGCTTGGAGCTGTTGGTATCGCACGCACTTTTGCTTATGGAGGAAGTCACGGTCGCGCAATGTATGACCCAGATGAGCCACCAACTCTCAACATGAGCGGCGAGGAGTATCACTCACACAAATCAACCTCACTCAACCACTTCTACGAGAAGCTTTTTTTGCTGGCAGACATGATGAATACGCGCAGCGGTAAAGAGCTAGGAAAAGCTCGCGAGAAGTACATGCGTGAGTATGTAGATGAATTTTTAGGCGAGTGGAACGGCGAACGATAACCTATAGTTTTTAGCTATATGAATTAGTCAACTATTTGTATTTCACAAGTAAAGTACGGATTGTCATACTGGTTTCTCGTAAGCAGTTTTAAGGGGTCATGATGGCAATCAAAAATGATAAAACTACTCCACATCGCTTTGATGTTGTTGGTAGTTTTCTTCGTCCAGAAAATCTTAAGCAAGCTCGTGTTCAGTTTGAAGCTGGTCAGATTGATGCTCACGAGTTAAAGCAAGTAGAGGACAAAGCTATTACAGAGCTTATCCAAAAGGAGAAGCAAGCAGGTCTCAAAGATATTACTGACGGCGAGTTCAGGCGTGCAACATGGCACCTCGATTTTATGTGGGCGTTTGAAGGTATTGGCCACGCGCCAACTAATACCGGCCTTCCTTTCCATGATGAGACTGCAAAAATTGACGACACATTCCTTGTAGGAAAAGTGGAGCTTACCAAAGAGCACCCGTTTATTGAGCACTTCCGCTTTGTTCAGCAGTTTGAGGACGAGACAACCGTTGCCAAGCTTACTATTCCTGCTCCTGCACAGTTTATTGAGCAGTTCATTATGCCTATGAATCGTGAGCAGACCGACAAGTACTATGCCAATGACCAGGAGCTTCTTGAAGACATTGTTGCTGGCTATGGTGTGTTTATTGAACAAGTATATGCTGCAGGCTGTCGTAATCTTCAGCTTGATGACTGCTCATGGGGCGTGTTGGTTGACCCTCGTGCGGAGCTCTTTTTTGGTACTGACCAGGAAGGTCTCAAGAAGATTAAGGCACTGCTCTTGGAGATTAACAACCGTGTCCTTGATGCTGCTCCAGCTGATCTGACTATTAACACGCACGTTTGCCGTGGTAACTTCCACAGCACTTGGGCTTGCGAGGGTGGCTACGACGATGTAGCTGATGCCCTTCTTGCTCAAGAGCACGTAAACGCTTTCTTCTTAGAATTTGATGATCATCGCTCCGGTGGCTTTGAGCCCCTGGCCTCTGTTCCAGCTGGTAAAAAGGTTGTGCTTGGTCTGATCACCACCAAGCACGCCCAGCTGGAAGAGAAAGCCAAGGTTATCGAGCGTATTCATGAGGCGGCACAATATGTGCCTCTGGAGAACCTCTGTCTTTCTCCTCAGTGTGGTTTTGCTAGCTGCGAGATTGGTAACAAGCTTACCGAAGATGAACAGTGGGCAAAGATTGCGCTGGTTAAAGAAATTGCGGAAGAGGTTTGGGGCTAAACATCGGCTGGTTTACGGTCTGTTTGCGACTCACTTGCCGTTTACCGAAGAGTTTCTGACCATACGTTCTTCTCGACTCCTGTCCACTAAAATGGACAGGAGTTTTTTATTGGCGCTAGACTTCGGAGGCTGTATGCCAAGCGAGAAGACCCGCTGCTTGCATCTCATTCAGATTTTTGAAGAAGAAACTGACGATGATCACGGTCTGAGTACCCCTCAGCTTATCGAAAGACTTGCTGAACGCGGGCTTAGTGTAGAGCGTAAGACGCTGTATGACGATATTAAATCGTTGCAGAATTTTGGATATGACATCCAGTCTTATCAGCGCCATCCTGTTGAATATGGCCTTGCCACTAGGAAGTTTCAGGCCGAGGAACTTATGCTGATGGCAGATGCCGTACAGTCATCAAAGTTTTTGACGGAGCGTAAGGCAAACAATCTGGTGAACCTCATTGGAGAGTTGGGCGGGAAGTCTACCTCTGATACGCTCAAGAAGCGTATTCATGTTGAGGGTCGTATTAAGTCGCAAAATGAGTCTGTGTTTTACGCACTCAATGCTATTCAGACGGCACTTTTGCAGAAGAAAAAGGTCTCGTTTAAGTATCGCAAGAAGGGCTTCAAAGATAAGGTTATTGAAGAGCTTCCTGTAAGAGAAGAAACGCCTGTTCAACTCACGTATATTGACGATTTTTACTATCTTATTGTGTGGAACGATAAGCATCAAAACTTTGTCAATTATCGCGTGGACCGTATGTTTAGGCTTGAGGTTGCTGATGCTGACGCTACGGTTAACGAGCAAATCAAGCAGTTTGACATAGATAAGTATCAAGAGCGTGTCTTTGGTATGTACTCGGGCGAGGTTGTTGAGGTCACGCTTCGTGTCAATGAGCGCGTAATGTGCTCGGTGTACGACCGCTTTGGCAAGAACATTATTTTGAATAACCCAAGTTCTGATGGCACAACGGCTGACGTGCATGTTTCTGTCATGGAAGCTCCAACGTTTTATGGTTGGCTTGCAACCTTTGGAACAGATATTGAGTTGGTAGCTCCAAAGAAGACCAGGCAGAAATATCAAGAGTACTTGAGTGGAATTCTGCAGAGCTACCAATCAGAGAAAGAGGATTAGCTAAACCAAGCCAAAACAAGTAGTCTTTCTCGCACCAATTAACGAGCATCAATGACGTAAAGACCTGCTTTAACAAGAAGATGACCATGGTGATCACTGAGCTGCGTAATCTTGCAAGTAACAATGTTTTGATGTCCGTAGAAGAGCAAAGTACTCCAGAGAGAATTGTTTTCTCTAGGAATAAAGCCCAGTTTGTTGTCGTCTACGTACAGAGCAAGAGCCTCTGGATCGTAAGGGTTATCGCGTTCAGGAACAATGGTTAGATCTGAGCCAAGTTTAAGCTGATCAAAGATAAGAGGAGCGTCGTAGTAGGGAAGACCGGAAATAACGAAGGAATCAACAAGCTTTGTAGGACTGTACATAAGAGCCTCCTTAGAAGATGTTGAGAACAGAATACGGATTTGTTAAAGAATGAGTGTCCAACAGATTGGACAGTAAAAATAGTTGGAAGACAAAACAGTAAGAGACAGAGATAAAGAGTTTCAAAGGGAGTTTGGATGATTACTACTAAGAGATTGTTTCTTATTCCATGGCATGCATCTGATGCTGAAGAGCTCTATGAACTGGCAAAAGATCCAGAGATCGGACCACTTTGTGGCTGGGAACCGCACAAGACTCTGGAAGATTCTAAGCAGGTTCTTGCAAATGTATTGTCCGAGAAGTTCTGTTATGCCGTAAAGGATATGAAAACCGGTCATGTAATTGGTTCAATGTCGTTGGATTTTGAAGAAATTCCTGATCCAAAAGATCCCTCAAAACAGTTGCATCAGGCAGAAATTGGCTATTGGATTGGTCGGCCTTATTGGGGACAAGGGTTGGCACCTGAAGGCGCTCAAGCTCTTACTACCTATGCATTTGAAGAGCATGGTGTTGACCAGGTGATTATTAGATATCTTGAGAGTAATAAGAGGTCTGCTTCAGTGGCTCAAAAGTGTGGCTTCACGGAGGCAAAAATCTTTACTGACTTAAATAAATACACAGGTAAAGAAGAGCAGTTTGGCATCTCAGTACTCACAAAGGAGGACTGGGAACGTGTTCAAAAATAGCAGTTCTTCTTGCTATTTTGTGTGTTGTTTTTAAATGTTGCATAAGGCAAACTCATATTTGCAACGGCAGAACTGCATATAAAGTAGTTGAAACAGTTAGCGGACTAAAGATTTTGCTTGTAAGAAGAGCGAGAGAAGTTTTTATGATGATCAACAAACGCCTCATTGCCCTTATTGAGGAGAGCAAAAAATACATTGGCTTGACCGTGCTTTACCAGTGGATTGCGCTTCTCGCCAATATTGTATTTATGTATTCTTTGGCAAGAATGATACAAGCTCTATTCATGGATTCTTTTGTCTTTGAAGAGCAGCTGGTATTTATTGCACTCTGTCTCATTGCTATTGTGATTAGGTATTTCTGCAAACTTGCTCAGCATAAGACAAGTTTTTACGCAGCCAGAAGGGTTAAAAAGACCCTTCGCGAGAAAATCTATCAGAAGCTTTTAGAGTTTGGTCCCTCGTATAAAAATTCATATGCAACCAGCGAGATTGTTCAGCTGGCAGTCGAGGGCGTTGATCAGCTGGAAACGTATTTTGCGCAGTATCTGCCACAGTTCTTCTATGCTGTTTTGGCTCCGCTTACACTTTTCCTTGTTTTGCTTCTTATTAGTCCGGTAGTTGGCATTGTTTTGCTGGTATTTGTTCCGCTTATCCCAATGACCATCGTTCTTATCCAGAAGTTTGCAAAGAAGCTTTTGTCTAAGTATTGGGGCCAGTATACGCAGCTTGGCGATACGTTTTTGGAGAACCTACAGGGCCTGACTACAGCAAAGATTTACAAGGCTGACGATTTTAAACACAAGCAGATGAACGAGGAAGCTGAGCACTTCAGGCGTATTACCATGAAGGTTCTAACCATGCAGCTCAACTCCATCACCGTGATGGACGTGGTTGCATTTGGTGGAAGCGCGCTTGGCACAATCCTTGCAATTCAGCAGGTAAATGACCAGCTCCTCTTTATGTGGGAGGGTGTTTTTGTCATTTTGATTTCAGCCGAGTTCTTCTTGCCTATGCGTCTTTTGGGCAGTTATTTCCATATTGCCATGAACGGTATGGCGGCATCGGATAAGATCTTTGACCTGCTTGATATGCCTGTTCGAGAGCAGGGTACTAAGACCGTTCCAGCTTCTAGCGATGTTGCTTTGCGCAACGTTTCTTTCTCCTACGATGGCGAGAAACCCGTCTTAGTGAATGTTTCTTTTGGAATGCGAGCAAACTCTTTGAATGCCCTGGTAGGAGAGTCGGGCTGTGGCAAATCAACAATTGCCGCACTTCTGACAGGAAAGCTTCGCTCGTATACGGGAGATGTGCTGTTTGGAAACACCAGCCTAGCAGACATTTCTGACCAAAATTTGCTTCAAAACGTTACGTATATTGGGCATCAAGCCCATCTCTTTATGGGAAGCGTTCGCTCCAACCTTGCCATGGGTAATCCAGAGGCAACTGAAGAACAGCTTTGGCATGCCCTTGAACAGGTCAATCTTGCTGAGTTCGTAAAGTCTTTGGGTGGACTTGACGCTCCAGTTGCCGAGAAGGGCTCCAACTTGTCTGGTGGTCAGCGCCAGAGGTTAGCGCTTGCTAGAGCGCTGCTTCACAACAGCCAGATGTACATCTTTGACGAAGCTACTTCAAACATTGATGTTGAAAGCGAAGACGTTATTATGCAGCAGGTTCACCAGCTTGCTCAGACGAAGATGGTGCTGGTAATTTCACATCGCCTGGTAAACGTTAAAAACGCAGATCAGATTGTTGTTATGCAACGTGGCAGAGTTGTTGGAAGCGGTACACACCAAGAGTTGCTTGCAACAAATGACGAGTACAAACGAATGACGCAGGCCCAGACCGAGCTTGAGAATTATGTGAAAGGAGTTGAGGCGTAATGAAGACAGAAGGTAAGAACAACGCCACAACTGCACGTACTTCTCGCCGTAGTGCACTCACTATTATGTTGAGGCTGGTGGGACTGGTTCGTCCTCTGGCTGGCTTTATGATACTTGCAATTTTGATGGGTGTGTTAGGTAACCTGGCCGCCACGTTTATCAGTATTTTTGGAGCGTATGCACTACTCAGCGCCATGGGCTTTGCTTCGTCTTCTCCTATGGTGCTGCTTTTTGGTGGCATGCTTTTGTTTGCTCTGGTCCGCGGTCTGCTGCGCTATGCCGAGCAGGAATGCAATCACTTTATTGCGTTTAAGCTGCTTGCACTTATTAGAGACCGCGTATTTACGGCGCTCAGAAAGCTAGCTCCGGCAAAGCTTGAGGTCAAAAATAAAGGCAACTTGATGAGCGTTATTACCTCGGATATTGAGCTGCTTGAGGTGTTCTACGCACATACTATCTCGCCTATCTGCATTGCGGTTGTTTTCTGCATTGTTATGGTGTGGTTTATTGCTGGTACCACCAACTGGATTTTAGGCGTTATTGCACTTGTTTCTTACCTGATAGTTGGCGTGGCTATTCCGCTTGCTATGTCTAAACGTTCTGAGCAGGACTCTGCTGAGGCAAGAGATCTTGCTGGTAAGCTCTCGACGGCTACCCTTGATAACCTGCGTGGACTTGACGAGATTCTGCAATACAACACTGGCGCACAGATGATTGAGGAAACAAGTCAGTTAGCTGACCAGTTAAGTGACAGACAACAGGCAGTTAAGAAGGCATTTGGTGTCAACGATGCCATCACCTCAACGGTAATTTTGCTTTCCGACCTTATTATGTTCTTTAGCTCGTTCTATCTGGCCTATAACCAGCAGATTCTTATAAACGAGGCCTTTATTGTCACTATTGCATTGATGAGCTCGTTTGGTCCTGTTGTGGCTTTGGCAGCACTCGGTACAACGCTGACCAGTACGTTTGCTGCAGGCAATCGCGTCCTAGATATTCTGGACGAGAAACCCCTGGTTGAAGACGTAGAGGGTCAAAAAGATATCTCCTATGAGGGCGTTCGCGTTTCTCAGCTTTCATTCGCGTACGATGATGAGCAGATTCTGGACAACATCTCTGTGGATATTCCTACCGATAAGATTGTGGGAATTGTAGGAAAGAGCGGCTCGGGTAAGTCGACGTTGCTTAAACTCTTGATGCGTTTCTGGCCAGCAACACCTGGTGCTATTGAGATTTCTGGAACTCCTTTGGAGAAGATTAACACTTCTAACCTGCGAGATCTTGAGAGCTATATGACGCAGGATACGCATCTGTATCATGATTCCATCAAGAACAACCTGCGCATTGCAAAGCTCGACGCAACAGATGAAGAGATTATTGAGGCGTGCAAGAAGGCTTCAATTCACGAGTATATCTCCACGCTGCCTCAGGGTTATGACACGCCTGTTGCAGAGCTTGGTGACTCGCTTTCTGGTGGAGAACGCCAGCGTATTGGCCTTGCTCGTGCGTTTCTGCATGACGCTCCACTTATGCTGCTCGATGAGCCAACCAGTAACCTGGACAGCCTAAACGAGGCTATCATCTTGCGCTCGCTTGATAAAGAGACCGAGCATAAATCCGTGGTTCTTGTCTCTCACAGAGCATCTACCATGGGAATTGCAGATGTTGTTTACACCGTTGATGGGGGACGGGTGAGCTGATGACACCGGAAGAAATTGAACGGAAGCGTCAAAAAGAAAAGGATCTCTTCTCGCTCATGATTCGCTTCTATTGCGAGAAGTGCCATCGTACCAAAGCTCACGAGCCTTTGTGCGAAGAGTGCGCTGAGCTTGAGAAATATGCCCACATTCGCGTGGACCGCTGTCCTCACATTGAGACAAAGACGTTTTGCTCAAAATGTAAATCTCATTGCTACAACAAAGAGATGCGAGCTCGCGTCAAAGAGGTCATGAAATCTTCGGGTCTACGACTTTTACTGCATCACCC
Source organism: uncultured Atopobium sp. (assembly GCA_963518165.1). Classification (GTDB taxonomy): domain Bacteria; phylum Actinomycetota; class Coriobacteriia; order Coriobacteriales; family Atopobiaceae; genus Lancefieldella. The sequence continues at coordinate 814,259 of CAUQHX010000001.1, read as the reverse complement.
AATTCTTGTGATTAAGCACGCGCTACAATGACGCCTCGCTCGTTGGCCCTGTGCGCCTTGGACATCTGCGATTTTCTCGACATTTCACGGTCTTCTCGCCACAAAAGCGAGAAGACCGCATTTTTTTGAATCTTTTTCATTTGAAACATAACTGTTAACTCTGAGAATTACGTATTTTTGACGCGACGCAGTGGGTTTACAGTGACCTCTCGCTTTACAGAAGGAGGTACTGCGTTGATTAAATCAAAGAAAGCGTCATTTATTTTTAAGCTGTTTATTGCTGTGATTGGCACCTTTGTGCTGTGTGATTCGGCGGGCGTCTTCCGAATGAACTTCCGCGTTTCTTTCTTGTACTACTTCACTAACATCTCTAATGTGCTGCTTGTTGCCTATTTCTGGGGCGCGCTGTTCCAGGCTTACAAACATCCCGAGACCGCTCAGAAGCCATGGATGCCAACGGTTAAGCACACGCTTATGCTGGGCATTACGGTAACGGGCCTGGTAGCTTACTTCTTGCTTGACCACGGCGAGGTTTTTGTAAATGGCGTCTTTAAGTTCAACAATTTTATCCTGCACGATGTGACCCCAATCTGCGCCGTTTTGGACTGGCTGCTCTTTGACGAGAAGCCAACTATGAGCTTCAAAGAGCCTCTGATCTGGCCTTTGTATCCACTCACATATTTTGCGTACATCATTGTCTTGGTCCTGGGCTTTGGCGTGCAGATTAAAGAGAAGTCTCGCTGGCCTTATGGATTTATGGACTTTGACAAGCTGGGAGTTCCAACCGTCGCTCTGACCATTGTGATTTTGATTGTTGTCTTTGTTGCCTTGGGTTACCTCTACGTCGTCATTGACAAAAAACTTGGCGAGAAGATCAAGAAGGCTGAGAACTAATCTTAGTAAGGTTAAAAGTTGGGATGACCGCAAGGTTAAACCTAACGTATTGAGAGAAAACCACAATTGATTGCAAAGTGCCTGACATTCGTCGGGCGCTTTTTTATGCCGTTTACGGGAGTACATTTGGAACGCGGCGTGTGTACTGGTAAAATGTTAAAAAGTTGATAGTGTATTGTATTATATCTTTGAGCACGATAACCCTATTGATGACGGTCAAACGATTGCAGGCTTAGAAAATGGAGATATGAATCCAGATATCAAATGGAAGGTTCAATATGAGGATTCCTTAATTCAACCTGTTCGCACTGTTATAGATATTAATATGGGTGAATATGCATCGGGCACTCGCTAGTTGGAAATTGATGAAAGGTGTGAGCATTATGAATGATCAACGTGTTTTTGACATGGAACTTGTGAAAGTTGAAAGTCTAGAGAACGCTGTTAAGACAGCATTTTATCAAACTGATTCCACAGGTGGTTCAGTATGGGTTATTAAACCTGGTCAAACCTTACCAAAGCATTACCATCATAACTCTGATGATATATGGGTTATATTGCAAGGCAAGGGGGTATTTTATCCAACGCCTGATACGGAGGTGCCTTTTACAAAGGGGCAAGTTATAGTATCTAAAAAGGGTGAATGTCATGGCGCAAAAAATACTGGAACAGAAGATGTTATCTTTGTAAGTATCGTTGCTCCTGTACCTTCTGATTATGACCCTGTTAGTACTAATTAATATGAAAGCACTTTATAGTATTTTGTTATCTTGTAATAGAGATAGAGTTATACCATAAAGTGCTTTTTATTTTATACAGTCATTCTTTGTGAATATACCTTTTCTATTTTCGATTAAAAAATTGATGAAGGAGGTATGTATGTCACTACGTCGTCATCTGATTAAAGATTTGGGTTCAGCCCAAAAAATTGCGCTTGCTGCCAGCACTTTTGTCATGACAATTGCGCTACCCGTTATCGCATTAGCTGATGTTATTTCTACGCCAAGAATCGGTAGATCATCTAGCTTCTTAGCCATGGCCGCAGTTTCTACTCTTGTGGCAGTAATTGGCTTCATTATGATCATAAGGCGTCGCAGGTAAAACCTTGTCCACAACACAGCAGATTCTTCCCAAAAAAGAAGTCACTACCTTTGCGTATGCACTTTGTCACTTTGTAGTTGACTTTGCATGCGTATCTACCATGCTCTGCGCGGTAAGCCGAGTGTTGGGAGAGTCTGGCCAGGGTTCGATGGAAGTTGTTGCGCTCAGTATTTTACTGTATGACATAGTTGCCTTTACCCTGCAGCTCCCTATAGGCATTGCGCTGGATCAGCTGGATAAGAACTCCCATGCCGCCTTGCTTTCGTATGCTTTAGTGGGCGCTGGAGTTATTCTTTCGCTGGTCCCTATAGCCCTTCTTGAGTGGCCTGCAATTCTTTTGCTTGCGATTGGAAACGCGCTCTTCCATAGTGCAGGCGGACTGAGCGTCCTTAATATCTCGCAAAAACATGCAGGACCTTCGGGAATCTTCATTGCAACTGGTGCAATTGGAGTCTTTTTAGGCACACAAAGTGCTCAAATGGGAAGACTTCAGATTGCGTTTTCCCTGCTTGTGCTGTTGTTCTTATGCGCGCTTATCACGCTTGTAGTGCAAAAGGTTAACAAGAAGTACTGGAACGTGCATAACGTTTCGTTTGATATTCCTAGGCTTTCATTCAATACATTGCTTGCGATTGCACTGCTGAGCCTTGTGGTGGCGCTGAGAAGCTATGCCGGCATGGTTATGGCATTTCCTTGGAAGAGCGAGATGCTCTTACTGGTATTAAGTATTCTTGGTGTATTTGCAGGTAAAGCGCTTGGTGGAATGGTTGCTGATCGTATTGGCTTTAGGACTACAGCTATCTTTTCGCTCATTGCCGCAGCTACTTTATTTGTGCCTTCATGGGAGATGCCTCCTATGGGCCTTCTGGGTGTATTTTTCTTCAACTTTACTATGTCCATTACGTTGGCATCTCTGGCAAATATCTTGCCTAACGCAAAAGGCACCGCGTTTGGACTGGCCAGTTTTTCACTAGCTGTAGGTGCGTTGCCTGCGCTCGCAGGATTCCGTATTGAACATCCTGCGATGCTCTCTGGTATCAGTTTGGTCTCGGCACTTGCGTTGGGCGTAGGTCTTACACTGGTCAAAGATTCCGTGGCTACAGGGCCATTTGGTCATGAGCGTATGTTCCAGGCAGCACAAGTTGTTGAGGCTGTAGAGGAAGATGTTCTAATCGCAGAGCTATCTGATCAGGCTGATGAGCTTGCGGTTGAAGATGAGTGTGCAGCTGAAGACTATCTTGTTGCTGAAGACAAACAAGCAGAAGGCTAATGGCATGGATGACCAAATATTTTTATTGCCGTATTTGATAACCATTATTCCGATATTCGCGTTTTGTCTGATTCTGACTATTACTGTCGAGCTTATTGTCGCAAAATCGCTGGGCGTTAAAGACAATCAAGCACTGTTGATTGTTGTTGCTGCTCAAGTGCTTACTAATCCAATTGCTGTTTTTAGCACAAGCGCTCTTGTTGATGTGGTTGCTAACGACGCTCAGTATTGGGCGTGCGTCATAGCGGTTGAGCTGGCCGTTATTGCTGTTGAAGGTCTCATTTACAAGGTAAAAAAAGTAAGCGACGCTCCATGGAGGCTATCAATTTTATGCAATCTTGCGTCGGTGTCTGTAGGCATTCTCGTTCAAACACTTATATAAAAATTTAGCGAGAAACCCTTTGAATAGGAGGGGTTTCTCGCCAAATCTGGGTGATTTATGAGATGAAGCCTTAATGGACAATTGCAATAAGAAGAGCTCCGACCATAAGACCAATGGATGTTCTTAATGCCGCTGATGCTTGCCTGTGCAAGAGTTTTTGTGCACGAGTCGTGTGAGTAAGCTGGGCTTTTGAGGTGTTAAGTGTATGCATTGGTCCTCCTTTCTTAGTTCTTGTCTAGTATATGCCCAAAAGTAAACCTAGGCAAACTCTTTAGTATAAAAATGATGCAAAAAACCACGCCGAGGGTAAGGCCAATCATGCCTCCAGAAGAGGCATCGAGGTAATAACTGCCTGTTATTCCTATCAAAACGCTGGCCGTGGCAATGAGAGGAGAAATCCAGAGCATATGGCGCATCTGATTGGTAAGAAGCCTTGCGCAGGCGCCAGGAACAATAAGGAGCGAAACGGACAGAATTACGCCAACTGCCTGGAGTGATATGACAATCGCGAGGGCTAGGGCAACAAGTAAGAATGAAGTGAGCGTTTTGGTGGAAAGGCCAATTGCTTGGACCTGCGTTGGATCAAATGAAAGCAAGGTCAGGTCCTTATTTTTAAGGATAAGCAGAATTGCAATTGGCAGGCCAATGCAAAGAACTTGCAGCATATCGGGAGTGGTGACTCCTAAAAGATTTCCAAAAAGTATGTGCGATAGGTTAATTTGGCTTGGAACCTTTGATATAAGAACTGTTCCAAGCGCAAAAAATGTTGTAAATACAATGCCGATAGCAGTATCAGGTCGCACAATTTGGCTCTTTTTGACTTGTCCGACCAACACCACGGTAATGAGGGCAAACACCAGCGCTCCCACCAGATAGGGAAGTCCTAGCAGGTGAGCGATGACTACGCCCGGAAGAATAGAGTGGGAGATGGCATCGCCCATGAGCGACCAGCCCATATGAGTAATCCAGCAGCTCAAAAGCCCGCAGACTACGGCAGTTGCAATACCGGTAACAAGCGCTCGCTGCATGAATGCGTATTGGAGAATATCGACCTCAGGCATGGAGCACCTCCTCAATGTGGGTATTCTCAGAAATTCCAAGGTTCTGCAAGAGGGCCTCTCCAGAAAGAATTTCTTTTGAAAGACCCTGCGCGGTGATGGTTTTATTGATGACCAGGCAAAGCGGGAATTTTTGCTGAGCTAGGTTGATGTCGTGAATTGAAACAAGCAATGTTTTGCCTTCTTTACTGAGGTTATTGAGTTGTTCGGTAATGATGGCCTCGGAGCGAGCATCTACTCCCGCAAATGGTTCGTCAAGAAACATCAGTTCAGCGGCTTGTGCTATTCCACGCGCTACAAAAACACGCTTTCTTTGTCCTCCGGAGAGCTGGGCAAGTGGGCGATCCGCAAGGTCGGCCAGGTTGACGCGTTCGAGAGCTTGGGCAACAAGCTTTTTATCTTGGGTGGAAGGTATGCGCATCCAACCCTGATGAACGTATCTACCCTGCATAACAACGTCTTTTACAAGCAGCGGAAACGTTGCGTCAATTGCCTCAGTTTGAGGGACGTACGCGATTTTGCCCTGTTTACGTGCTTGCGAAAGAGGTTGCTGACCCCAAGTAAGTGACCCCTCCCATGCGATGGTGTCCATCAGGGCCTTGAAAAGCGTAGACTTACCGGCGCCATTAACGCCTACAAGTGCGCAAAGATCTCCTGTTGAGAGCGAGAAATTCACGTCGTGAATGATGGGTTTCTCGCGATCTTTTTTCTCGTACCAGGCACAAAGTTGTGAAACACAAAGATTCATTGAGAACGCTACCTTCCCATAAGACCGGATACGATTGCGTCCGCGTCGTGTTGTAGCAGGTCAAGATAGGTGGGAACGGGACCATCGGCCTCCGAGAGGGAGTCAACATATAAGATGTTTTTCTCGTCAGTTTTGAGGGTGGCACCCGTCTCGTCGGCTACCTGCTGCATTGCCTTGGGGCTTACCGTGGACTCGCAGAACACCGCAGGAATTTGCTGGGCTTTTACGGTCTCGACGACCTTTGCAATCTGCTGCGGAGTGCCTTCGTCGGCCGCGTTAACGGCCCAGAGGTAGAGCTCCTTCATGTTGGTGTCGCGGCACAGGTACGAGAACGCTCCCTCGCAGGTCACCAGTGTGCGCTGGTTTTCCGGCAGTGAGCTGAGCTCCTCGATCAGGTGAGTGGAGATGTTGTCGAGTTCCTTTTTGTATGCGTCGCCGTTGGCCTCGAAGTCCTTGGCGTGGTCAGGGACAAGGTTGCTGAGCGCGCGGACGATATTCTCGACGTAGATCTTGCCGTTTGTGGGCGACATCCACGCGTGTGGGTTGGCTTGGCCCTGGTAGTCGCCCTCGGCGATGGGGATGGCGGTGATGCCTTCGCTGAGGTCGGCGCGCTGAGCAGGTGAGTCGTCGACGAAGCGCTCAAACCAGCGCTCAAGCCCCAGGCCGTTGTTGAGGATGAGCTGGGCTTTCTGCGCGCGCTTGAGGTCATCGGGCGTTGGCTCGTAGTCGTGGATCTCGGCGCCGGCCTTGGTGATGGACTCTACCTGGCAGAACTCTCCCGCAACGCGAGAAGCCATGTCTTGGATGACGGTAAAAGTGGTCAAAACAAGGGGAGCCGAGGAGTTCTGGTTTTGCGTGGTGCTTGAGCTGGTAGCGGAATCGCGTGGGCCACACGCGGCGAGAGAAACGATGGCTGCCGCGGAACCCGCACCGAGCAAGGCCAGCGTTGACCTGCGGGTTAGGAGAGGGTTGCGAGTGGCGTGCGGGCGCGGATCGACGTGCGGGCACAAGTTTGCAGCTGCCGAGTTATGTATGCAGTGATGTTTCATAGCGACTTCCTTCATAAATTCAGGGCTAGGCTACAGAATTGACAGCTACAGAGCTGGTGGTTCGGAGCTGATAGTACGAGTCTTCGGCTATAGAGCTGTGGACTGTAGAGTTGGGAGCCCAACGGGTTTCTCGCCATATTGTATTCCTAAAAGTTAGCTCTGTCTAACTTTTGAGATTTTTGAGGAAAGAAAAAGACTTCAGTTTGCAGACAAATGTCCAAAAGATTGAACGTGAAATTTAATGTGTCATTTATGTCACATTTTAAGCAAATTATTTTCTTTTAACGTATTGACCATAGGATTTGTGGTTTAAAAATATTTTTTGTCTAGAAAATTATGTGAATATGGCTAGAATTTATTTGTTTTCCAATGGTTTGTGCTCGTGAAAAAAGGAGAGAGAGCATGGCATTCGATTTTACAGGTAAGTTGGTTCTGGTTACAGGCGGAAGCGCTGGTATTGGCGCTGAGATCTCCAAGGGTATTGTTGCTGGAGGTGGACACGTAATCGTTTGCTCTCGTCATGAGGACACTGGACGCAAGTTTGTCGAGGAGCTTGGCGAGGGTAACTTCTTCTACACAATGGACATTGCAGACGCAGAGGGCGTCAAGAAGACCGTTGCTCAGATTCTTGAGGAGTGCGGCGACGTCAACGTTCTTATCAACTGCGCTGGTCGCATCAGCTCCGTTCCTTTCACCGAGGTTGACGACAAAGAGTGGAACAACACCATCAACACCAACCTCACTGGTACCTACAACGTAACTCACGCTCTCTGGCAGCACTTTATTGACCGTGGTGGCGCTCGCATTGTTAACGTTTCTTCCGTCGCAGGTAAGATCGGCGGCGGCCTCCTTGGTACCGTTGCTTATGCATCTTCCAAGGCTGGTATGAACGGCTTTACCAAGGCTATCGCTAAAGAGGGCGGCAAGTACGGCATTTCTTGTAACGCAGTTTGCCCATCTTTCACCATTACAGATATGACCACTGCACTCTCCAACGATGAGGAGAAGTACAAGAAGGTCGTAGGTATCATTCCTCTTGGCCGTCCTGCACAGGCATCTGAGCCTGCACAGATGGTACTGTTCTTTGCTTCTGATGCTGCAAGCTTCGTCAACGGTGAGGTTGGCGACTGCGACGGCGGCATCGTAATGGACTAGGTGATTGTTGATGGCTACAAAAGAACCAATTTCTATTCAGCACCCATTTAAGGCACTGGGCCGCATTCCAGGTGCAAACATTCTGATTCCTCTGCTACTTGGTGTTTTCATGAACACATTTTTCCCAGAGGTATTTCCAACGCTCGGCAGCTTTACCGCAGCAATGACCGTTAAGGGTACTGCTGCTCTGGTTGGCGCCTTCATGCTGTGCGTTGGTGCAACTATTTCGTTCAAGAGCGCACCAAAGGCTGCACTTCGCGGCGCAATCATCATCATTTCTAAGGTTGTGTTCTGCGTTGCTCTTGGCCTTGCTGTTCTGTTCTTCCTGAACGACAACCTGCTTGGTCTTTCTTCTATGGTTATCCTTGCTGCTTGCTCTGGTGCAAACAACTCCATGTACGCAGGTCTGATGGCCGACTACGGTAACGAGTATGAGCAGGGTGCAGTTGCAATTACTACATTGGTTGTTGGTCCTCCAGTTACCATGCTTGCTCTTGGTGCAACTGGTCAGTCACCAATCAACTGGTCTTTGCTTGGTGCAGTTCTGCCAATCATTATTGGTATTCTGCTTGGCAACTTCTTCCCATCCATGAAGAAGATGCTGACCAGTGCTCTGCCAGCAATTATTGTTATGACCTTCTTTGCTATGGGAACCACTATGAAGTTTGATTCCCTCATCATGGCTGGTCCTGCAGGTATTCTGCTTGGTGTTATCTGCTCTGTTTGCGGCGGCTTTATCAACTACTTTGTTGATCGTGCAACTGGCGGAACTGGTATTGCTGGTGTTGCTATTTCTTCCTGCGCAGGTGCAAATGCACTTACACCTGCTGCTATGGCAGAGGCCAACCCAGCTCTGTATGGTGGAGCTGCTCTTGCAACAGCAAACGCACAGGTAGCAGCTGCAGTTATTGTTACTGCAATCCTGACTCCTTTGATCACTGGTTATGTTGCTGAGCACTTTGCTAAGAAAGACAACGCTTCCGAGGAAGTTGTTGAGGCTGCTTAATCGGTCTTAAAGTTTCAAGTGCAAAATCCCAGCACCTTCGGGCGCTGGGATTTTTTGTGGCTCGTAAAGCAGCACCAGCTCTTTGCAAGACGTTCGAAGTATGTCGATAGATGGCTGATAAATGGGCAGCGGATGCCTCAGACTCTTCAGAAAACGCTCAAATAAGTCTCCAAGTGGTAAAAAATCCGTTTAGTTGGAAGTTTCATTTTTCTGCATACAGTGTTTGCCCAGATAAAAGTTTTTGGTGCGGTAAAAAATCGCCTTAGTTGGAGATAAATCGGCTAATTTTCAATTTTCATTTCCAACTAAACACGTTTTTTACCTTTTTCGACACATAACTTTGAGCTCAAAAATTACGTATTCACAGAAATGAATATAACAACCTGATTATGCAAAAAGGGTCAGAACAGAACGTTCTGACCCTTAACTTTGGTACTAAAAAGACTGTGCTTAGCTATTTCGTAACACCGCCTACTTAATCAGGACATTTCCCTCATAGCTGTCGTGAACGTCCTGAGGTGTAACGCCCATGTGCTTCTTATAGAGCCTGCTGAAGTAGAACGGATCATTGTAACCAACCGCTTCGGAGGTCTCGCGTACAGAAAGACCAGATTGGAGCAGCTGCTGAGCATGGTCAAGACGCTTTGCAATGATGAACGTCATTGGGCGAACGCCAAATGTTTGAACAAAATTGTTGGAGAATCGCTGAGTACTCATGCCACAGCGTTTGGCCAGACCAGGAATGGTAATTGGATCTGCAAAGTGGAGCTCGATGTACGTGCGAGCCTCGGCCATGCTTTCCTGGACTTTTTGGCTGTTGGTGAGCAGGAACATTGATTTGATGAGCTCGGTTCCGTTGACAATCTGCGCAACACGGTTGTCCAGCGATGGGGTAGTGTTAAGTTTTTCCAGGTCAAGTGTCTTATCAAGAATACGATCGAATCCCTGAGGATCAAATGCGTACGCATTAAAGATTGGGCTGCTGGTATCTCCCTGAACGCCATCATAGTAGATGTTTACGTGGTCAAATGAGCGACCGTAGAGTGTGCGATACGTTACGGTCTGACCTGCAGGAGCGTGTACAACTGTGGTTCCTTCACAGATGAATTCCTTGCCGCCAATAGTAATCTCAGCTGATCCAAATACAGGAATGATGAAAACAGAGTGAGCAAGCGAAAAGGTAACTTGGGAGTCAGCAATCTTCTGCTGGCGGTTGATCGAAAACACACTATACGTCTGCCGCGAATAGGTCTCTTTTAGCTCCTGCAGATTTGCCTGCATAGAATCTCCTCATTTCAAAAGCGCTCTAATGCGCCGAATATTAAAAATAACATGGAGAGTATTTTAGCCAGCAGAACTGCGATTGCAACCCCAAAATAAAATAAAATGCCATTTCAGGGGTTAAATTTTGATTAACGAGAAAGACAATTGCCTACGTAACTTTTAAAGAATGATTTTAAAAAGGACAATTTATGTATAAATTTTATCCATGCAAATTAAAGATATTCCATTTTGTTTATTTGCTTTAAACTGCCGATAAATAGCGTTTTTTGATACCATAAATTAGTTATGCACAAAATGGTTGCCATAGGTTAACTTTAGATACTGCAAGTTTCGTTTAGACGCTGAAAGTTTTATTGAGTTTGCCATGGATTCCATTGGTTTTTCAGGTCTTAGGTTTTATTGGCTTCTGTAGAGTTTTCTCGTAGAAGTTTTCTCGTAGAAGGTTTGTATATGGAGCAGCTTGCACACGTTTTTTCACTTATCGTTCAGCCCGCATACGATTTGACCGGCAGTTGGTGGGCGGCAATCTTCCTTTTTACCCTTGCAACTAAAATCATCTTGATGCCTCTGGCACTTTGGACGCAGCAAAATTCCATTGTTATGGTGCGTCTTATGCCCGAGACCTTCCGCTTGAAGACACGCTACTTCGGCGACAGAGAGACCATCGAGGAGCGCTCCAACGAGCTCAATAAAAAGGCAGGTTATCACCCACTGCTGAGCCTTATTCCTCTGGCTATTCAGGTAGTCATTCTGTTTGGCCTGGTAGACGTTATTCATGGCATCACTGATTCTGGCGCTCCGGGCACAGAGTTTCTGGGCATGACGCCAATCATTGACGGCGGCATCACTTGGATTATGCCTCTCGCGGCAGCCCTGTCCTCGGTTGCTCTTGGTCTTGCATCCAACAAGCTGAATCCACTCCAACGCGAGCAGTCTCGTGCCGAGAAGAACACCACAAACGGCCTCTCCATCGCAATGTCGCTTGTGCTTGCGGTTTACGTTGTTTGCGGCATGGCATTCTACTGGGTTTGCTCAAACCTTCTCTCAATTCTGGTCCAGATTGTCTGCAACATCATCATTGACCCTCGTAAACAGGTTGACTATGACGATCTCAACGCTGCTCGTGATGAATTTGAGGCAATGGACGCGGCAACCAAGTCCACTCACAAGTGGTTCCAGCGCGATCCTCATGCTGCCCGCGAAAAAGAGGACTACAAGCGCTTCTTTGACACCATCGGCAAGCACCTGGTTTTCTATTCAGAGTCAAGTGGCTTCTACAAATACTTCCAGGGCGCCATTGAGTGGCTGCTGGCAAACTCGGACATTCGCATCCACTACGTCACCTCTGACCCAAATGACCAGGTCTTTGAGCTGGCAAAACAGCAGCCTCGCCTGATTCCTTATTACTTGGGTCAGCGTCGCCTCATCACGCTCTTCATGAAGCTCGACGCCGACGTTGTGGTTACCTCCCTCGGTGACCTGGAGAGCTCTTACATGAAGCGCTCCTACGTGCGCAAAGACGCTGAGTACATGTACATGTGCCACCACATGACCTCCATGACAGTCACCTCGACGCGCAACGAGTACACCTACTACGACGACGTCCTTTGCGTTGGACCTCACCAGCAGCACGATCTTGAGCTGGTCGAGAAGTACTACGGCACGCCATCCAAGAGAAAGCCTGCTATCGGCTACGATCTTCTCGACAGGTCAATCCAGAACTACCAGAAGCAGAATCTGGGCCAGCGTAAACCTGGCGAGAAACCCCTGTTGCTGATTGGTCCTTCGTGGCAGTACGACAATTTGATGGACAGCTGCCTTGACGGCCTCCTTGAGCAGCTCATGGGCCGTGGTTGGCGTATTGTGGTCCGCCCGCACCCAGAGTATTTGAAGCGCTATCCTGCTCGTATGGAGGAGATTCTTGCCCGCTACGCTGACGCGGATCCAGAGGAGCTTTCCTTTGAGACTGACTTCAGCTCTAACACTTCGGTTCTCTCGGCTGACCTGCTGTTTACTGACTGGTCGAGTGTTGCCGAGGAGTTCTCGTTTACCACGCTTAAGCCGTCGGTCTTCATTGACACCGCAATGAAGGAGAACAACCCCGACTGGAGCAAGATTCATTCGGATCCATGCGACATTACGCTCAGAAATGAGATTGGCCGCAGCTTTGATCCTAAGGACCTCTCGGGCCTGGGCGACGCAGTTGCGCAGATGCTTGAAGAGACCGACAGCTGGTCGCACAAGATCGAAGAGATTCGCAACAACATGATCTTCAACCTTGGTCACGGTGGAGAAGCCGCAGGTAAGTTCATCCTTGAGCGCGTTTTGGCGCACCAGGAGGGAACTGCTGACGCTGACGTCGAGAAGACCGACGCCGCAGCAACCGACGTCGACACTGCCACAACCGAGCGCGACGCCGACGCCGCAACAACCGAGGACGACGCCGAGAAGGACAGTGATTTCCGTGCGTAAAACAGCCACTTCATCTGTGAAAACACCAGTCAGCACCGCCGCTCACAAGACGCGTGTGCTCTTTGTTCATGCTGCATTGTATGTCGCAGCGCTGACGTTTGTGTGGTGGGCGCTGCTGCCTGCAATTGCTCAGGCATACGTTGATCCATCTGTTATGACCTACACTATTCAGGCGCTGGCAGCGGTCGTGGTTGCGCTTTCTGCTGTGCTCGGCGTTGCCTTTAGACGCTCTCGTAAGGTGCTCTTCCGTCTGCTTAAGATTGACGAGAACGCAAACAAGATTGTCGAAGGCAAAGTGCACAAGGTTGACGCTAAAGGTGCAGAAGCTGCAGACACTCAGATGAAAGAAATCCTTGCAGCAGAAGCCGTTCGTCTCAAGGAACAAAAAGAGGGCACCCTCAAACCTAAAGGTCGCATTGGTGTCGCGTTCCTTGTTTCCTTCTTCACCGTCTTTACTATCTTGGTCGTAGCCCCACTTGAGCTGGTAGCTAGTAGTGCGCGAGACCTTTCTTTTAACCTTAACGATGTTGCAGGTCCCGTTATTGTTGCAGGCCTTATCATTACGATCATTCTTACAGTGCTTCTATCGCTCCTGCGTAAGCGCGTGTTTAACGTTGCTGTTGCATTTGTAGGTGCCATTGGTGTGGCGTCATACGTCCAGGCAGTATTCTTGAACGGTGGTATGCCACTTGCAGATGGTCACGAGGTTATTTGGTCCAACTTCACCAGTCAAATGATTGTCTCCGGTGTCATCTGGCTAGCTATCATTACAGCTGCAGTGACCTTCTCGCTCCTTAAAGCAAGGCAACTTAGAACAGGTCTTCTGGTAACCGCAACAGCGCTTATCATTGTCCAGACAGTGGGCGTTGCAAGTCTGTGGGGACCAGCTGTAGCAGCGTCGATAGATGCTCACGCTGAAAACCAGCAGGTTATCGCAACGCGCGAGGGTCTCTACAGCGTTTCCTCCAAGAAGAACGTCGTTGTGTTTGTCCTTGATACTACCGACACTGCTTTTATTCAGAGACTCTACGATGAGCATCCAGAGACATTTGCGCCTCTTACCGGCTTTACCTGGTACAGAAATTCCGTCGGTTCCATGATTCCAACGCGCTACGGTGTTCCATCGCTGCTTTTTGGAACACGTCCTCAGCCTGGCGAGAATTTCAACGATTTTGTCTACAACTGGGCACAAAGTGATCAGTACCTCAAGGATATTCAGAATGCTGGATATCAAGCAGGTTTGTATACGGATCAGTTGAACTACTCTCACTACAGAGACACTGCGCAGAAGTATTCCATCAACTACCACGAGCCTCGTGGCCGCGGTACAGATAACCAGTTAGACGTGTTAGGTGCACTGCGCATTCTCTATAAGACGGCGTTCTGCAGGGACATGCCTTGGGTGTTTAAGCCTCGATTCTGGTATTACACCGAGGATCTTAATATGCGCATGCGCAAGTTAGTCAACATGGACGAAGTTGATCTCTCTTCACAGCCATACACCGAGGATGACCTCAAGTATTACCAGGAGCTTCAGCATTACGGCCTCTCGATTGACGACAGCGCTGGCCAGAAGGGTTCGTTCCGTTTTATTCATCTGTTTGGCTCGCATCCACCTTACACGCTTGATCGCAACGTTGAGCGCACTGAAGATCCAAGCAAGCAAAACGTTGACGAGCAAACCATCGCGGCTTACAGAATTGTTGCACAGTATATCTCTGAGCTTAAGCGTCTTGGTGTGTATGAAAACACGTCTTTCATCATTACCGCTGACCATGGTGATTGGTACTTGACGGGCAGCGATATTCAGACACCTTCTGCTCCAGTTATTATGTACAAACCAGCTGGTCAGACCGCTGAAGAAGCGGCTCAGCCTATGCAGATTTCTGACGCACCCGTCTGGCACTACGACATTTTGGCGCAGACTCTGAAGGATATGGGTGTTGACCAGCAGACCCTTTCCAATTACACCACGCCGCTTGATGAGTCGTATGAGGGAGAGGTACGTCCTCGTTACTACATTGAGACCATTTCAAACGGCAAGCGAGACATCTTTGTCAGGGAGTTTGTCATTAACGGTGACGCCAACGACATGAAGAATTGGAGCCTCACGGGCAACGAATGGCCTGTTGAACCATGGCACGACTAAGTTAGGTGTCTGGCAACAGTCCACTGGCGAGAAACCCGGCGTGCCCACTGCCGAGAAACCCGGCGTGCGAAAAACACATCTACAAAAAAGTCGTGTCTAAGTGACACGGCTTTTTTGGTGACCAGTTGTAGGAGCGGCTCTGTGAAGAGAACTTGCCTGCGGCCTGTGATTACTGTGACAAAATCCAGCTAGGAAGGCCGTCAGAGAAGATACGTGCAAGTGGATACGCCTCTTCAACAGTTAGCGTTGCAACAATGTGATAAGGGCCCTCTGCTGATGCATCAAATACCAGCGCAAAAGGTTTCTCGCCATCGGAGGTAGGAAGCGCAAGGTAGACGCAGTGCCTGGATGGATTGTAGAGCTCAACGGCCATGCGCCATCCTCGCTTGGCTGCTCGCAGGGCATTCTGTACCAGAGGGGAGTCGTCATCAAATCCGCGCTCGGGATCAAAGAGCAGAGGTGCGGCACCTGGAACGGGAAGCGAGAAGTCGGCGTCGGTATGCATGAGCTGCTGCTCGTTCTTTCTGTAGACATACGCCGCGGAAAGGCAAGCCTGAGCAGCCTGCAACGAGGGCGCGTCGCTCAGATAGGTGGTGCTAAGTGCATTCCAATCGGAGACAGGAGCCTCGTTCATGACCACGTCAACAGGGTTTATGGGTAGCTGCTTTTCTGCGGCGGGCAGCTTCTCCCATGAAGCGATGCCAGACTTAGGCAGACCGCGAAGCACGTCAACTGCCTGATCCTGCAGCTCACTTGCAGAAACGCTAAGCTCCAAGAGCGTCCAAGGACGCAGAGCTCCGCGTTTTGACTTGCGGATGGTAGCGGTAATTACCTCGTCTGTCTGCGGTTTCTTGTAACGCGTGTTAAACGTAAACGTGCCGCCCTTGGAAATGAGCGCGCGAGAAGACACGGCAAGTTTGAAGTCTTCCTCCAGCTGCTTGAGAACGTTGGCGTCAACGGGAGCCATCTGATACAAAATGCCGAGAAGCTCGTTGTTGACGTGGACGTCTTCTTCAAAATCGGCAGGGTATGTTGGGGCAGGGGCAGGAGCTTCATTCTGATTGATTGCCGGCGCAGAAACTGGAGACTCAGAAGTTGTAGCGGCCGAGGCAGAACTTGTTGTGTTTAGCGCTTGCTGCAACACTGAAGGAGCTGCTTCAAGCGTTTTCTCTTCGTCGGAACCGTCATAGGGGTTGTAGGTAACGGTAAGCGAAATAGTGGGTTCAGGAACCATGGGCTCGGAAGCTTCAGGCTCAGACATTTCTTGCTCTGGAGCTAGCATTTCGGTTTCATTGGCCTCTGGAGCTAGCGTTTCGGCTTCAGCAGGTTCTGCGGCTGCCTCATTGGCAGTCTCTTGCTTGGGCTCTTCTGAAGCTGTTTCTGCAGTTGGCGCCTCAGCGGACAGCTCTGCAGCCGTTTCTGCAACCGTTTCTACAGATGGCGCCTCTGCGGCAGATGTCTCCGCAACGGACAGCTCCTCTGACTCCTCCGTGACCGGTAGCTCTTCTGGTTCCGGTTCTACCTCAGGCTCCGCCTCAACTACCAGGTGTTTTGGCTTGAGTGCGCGAATAGACTTTGCTCCACGGCGGCGCTTCCAAGGTTTGCCATTGCTTTGCGCCTCGACGTTTTTCTCGCCAGTAGCAAGGGCAACCTCAAAGGTATCAAAGGTCAAAAGCGTCGCGTAGACGTAGCCTTTTTTGAACGCAGTGATTTTGATGAAATCGGGGCATGCCTCCATGAGCGCGCGGATGTCGTCAAAGCCAAAATCCTGCGGTGCAAGGTCGTCTTCAATAAGGACGCCTTCAACGGTAGAAAGGGGGGTCTGCTTAGAGACGCCAATGGTTGCTTTGAGTAGTTTATACAGGTAGAGAGCGTGTTCTTGTTTTATAACAGCCATGATGCTCCTGAGATAGTAGTTAGTGGACTACATACTACTCGATTTTGAACAGACAAAGATACTGATTACACAGAGAAAGTCGCAATACGTAGCAAAAAGCGAGAGTTGGACTGATAGAATAAAGCTAGATTGAAGGGAGCCCATATGATTGGTCGTTTTATTAAGAGAGCTGCAGTTAGAGCTGCAGGTTTAGCAATTACTCAGTATGCCGCAAAGGCAGCACTTCAATCCGAGGCTGGAAGAAAGCTGCTTGCTACGACGGCTTCCAAGGCTGCCAACTTGGCTGGCAATATCGCTAAAGAGCAGATTACCGCTGGCTTCAATGCTCATGTAAGACCAGCACTGCCAAGCGCTGATACTATCCAATCGTCAGTCGCTCGCGCTCAGTCTGCGCTTCGTTCGGCTCAGACTTCTGTTTTGGCTGCTCAGGCCCAGCTTCAGTCTAATCTAGAGAATCGTTTTTCTCGCCCAAAGAACAAGCTCTCTAAGCAGCTTGCAAGCACTGCAGAGTCGCTTGAAGAGATGGGGGAGACCCTGGCTGAGCACCAGGATGCTGCTGCAGATATCGCAGTTGCAGATGTTGTTGAGGGAATTGCAGCTCAAAACGGACAGGATTCTGACGCGCTGTTGGCTTCTACCAAGAAGAGCAAGACGCTCAGAAACGTAGCAATTGCTGGTGGCGTTGTGGCTGGTACTGCTCTTGGTTTGGCTGCATACGGCGCTTATTCCATTGCTCCTCGTAAGCAAAATGATCGCCTGCTTCTGGAGCGTTGGCACGAGATTGCTCGTCATCGCTACGCCCACCGTGGTCTCTACAACAACGAGGCGGGCATTCCAGAGAACTCCCTGCTTGCTTTCCGTGCAGCTGTCGAGAAGGGCTTTGGCTCCGAGGTTGATGTTCACCTGACCGCAGATAATAAGCTGGTTGTTGTTCACGATTCTGCACTTGATCGCCTCTGCGGCGTACAGAAGATTGTTGAGGAGTCCACGCTGGAAGAGCTTCGTGGTCTCAGACTTCTTGCTACTGACGAGCAGATTCCAACATTTGAGGAAGTCCTTGAGGTTTATGCATGGAGTGGCTCTGGCGAGCTGCCTGCACCTTTGATTATTGAGGCTAAGACGCGCAACAATAACGCTGAGCAGCTGACAGAAAAGATCATGCAGGCGCTTGATCTTCGTCCTGTTCGTGCATGCATCGAGAGCTTTGATCCTCGCGTTTTGCAGTGGCTGCGTCAGAACCGTCCTGAAATGCTCCGCGGCCAGCTCTCAGAGAACTTCCTGGTGGACCGTCAGACCAAGCACATGAATATTGCTACACGTGCTGGTGCTACAGCTCTCTTTGGCAATTCTGTTGGTCGTCCAGACTTCATTTCTTACAAGTTTGAAGATCGCAAGAACCCCTTTGTTAAGCTTGCTTGCAATACCATGGGCGCACACCTCATCACCTGGACCGTTAGGAGCGAGGAGGACATGATTGCCTCCGAGCTTGAGGGCGCTCCCGTCATCTTTGAGGGCTTTATTCCAACTCCTGCGTCGCTGATCAACTAGCTTTCTCAGTTGGCGAGAAGACCACTTGGCGAGAAGAACGTCTGGCTGACACTTCCGGTCGCGCGCAGCGGTCAAGAGCAGCGGTTACGCGCAGCGGTCAAAACACATAGGTATCTGGGACTCCACGGGTTTCTCGCCCGTGGAGTTTCTTGTGAAAAGTTCCTTAAGATTGTTGTATGAATATATGTACATATATAAATTTAAGGAGTAGACTAGGCGTAACAACAACTCAAGGAGGAGCTATGGGCTCAAAGACAAAGGTGAAGATTGCTCGCATTGTCTGTGCTGCTGTTTTGTTAGGTGTTGCTTACACGGTTGAACACGCATTTGACCTGCAGCTTTGGCAGGCACTTTTGCTGTATCTGCTGCCTTATGCCGTCGCAGGATACGATGTTGTTCTGGAGGCATGGGAGAGCATCACAGAGGGCGAGTGCTTTAACGAGGACCTGCTCATGACCATTGCTACTGTTGGTGCTTTGCTCATTGGCTTTGTGCCTAACGGTTCTCCCATGTTTGACGAGGCCGTCTTTGTCATGCTGTTCTTCCAGGTAGGAGAGGTGTTTGAACACCTTGCTTCCGATAACAGCAAGAAGTCTATTGCTAAGCTCATGGATATTCGTCCTGATAGCGCAACGGTTGAGCGTGACGGACAGCTGGTCACCATCTCCCCAGAAGAGGTTGAGTTGGGAGAGATCATTGTGGTCAAGCCAGGAGACCGCGTTCCTGTTGACGCAAAGATTGTTGAGGGTTCTACCAGTCTTGATACCGTTGCTCTTACTGGTGAGAGCGTTCCTCGTGACGCAACGGTGGGAGACAATATTATTTCGGGTTGCGTAAATCTTTCTGGCGTGGTGCGCGCTCGCGTTACCCACCTCTTTGAAGACTCTACGGCTACCCGCATTATTAAGCTGGTAGAGAGCTCAAATCAGAACAAGTCCAAGAGCGAGAGCTTTATTCGTCGTTTTTCTCGCGTGTATACTCCAGCTGTTGTTTACAGTGCTATTGCACTGGCATTTTTGCCACCTCTGCTCTCGGGAGATTTTGTTGGCAACGCTTCTATCTGGGTCGTAAGAGCTCTAACCTTCCTGATTGCATCCTGCCCGTGTGCGCTAGTTGTTTCTGTTCCTTTGACTTTCTTTGGCGGTATTGGCGCAGCCTCAAAGGAGGGCATCCTGATCAAGGGCTCTGCCTATATTGATACGCTTTCCACCCTTGATACCGTTGCGTTTGACAAGACCGGTACGCTGACCGAGGGCGTTTTTGAGGTCCTTGCCGTTCACCCTCAAACCATTGGCGAGAAGGACCTTCTGCACCTAGCTTCTCACGTTGAGATGCACTCGACGCATCCAATTGCTGCAGCTCTTCGCGCAGCATACCCAAGTGAGGACGATGGCTGTGTCATTACCGACGTCAAAGAAATTGCTGGTCAGGGTATATGCGCTCACGTAAACGGCAAGAGTGTTGCTGTTGGTAACTGTGCGCTTATGGAGAACGTGGGTGCTTCCTGGAAAGAATGCAAGAACCATGGAACCATTATTCACGTTGCCGTTGATGGAACCTACATGGGCCACATTGTAATTTCTGACCGTGAACGAGCTGACGCTCCAGCAGCAATTGCTTCCCTCAAGAACGTTGGCGTTTCTAAGGTTGTCATGCTCACGGGCGATAAACGCGACGTTGCAGAAGAAATTGCAGCTAAGATGGGCATCACCGAGGTTCGCTCCGAGCTGCTCCCACAGGATAAGGTTGCTGCAGTTGAAGGTCTTCTCGCCAAAAAAGCTGCTGGTAAGTCCCTTGCTTTTGTTGGCGACGGCATCAACGACGCTCCGGTACTTGCTCGCGCCGATGTGGGCGTTGCTATGGGCGTTTTAGGATCTGATGCTGCTATTGAGGCTGCTGACGTAGTTCTTATGGACGACAAGCTCTCTAAGCTCTCAAAGGCCGTAAAGATTGCTCGTCACACCTTGGGTATTGCAAAGCAGAACATTGTGTTTGCCATTGGTGTTAAGGTTGCTATTTTGATTCTAGCGGCCTTTGGTCTGGCGCCTATGTGGCTGGCTGTTTTTGGAGACACAGGCGTTATGGTACTTGCAGTTCTTAATTCCACCAGAGCTCTCAATATCAAGTCAATCAAGTAAGAAATACGAGCTTTCTATCGATGTAACAGAAGCGCTCGTATAGAGCGCTTCTACAAAGGGCTTAGTACAGAATACTGAGACTATAGGTTACTGAGCCTTCTTACGAAGCCTGCGAGCACGGTTTGCAAGATTGCGAACCGTGCTTTCCATTCCGTGCGGAACATAGGTCAGCGACTCTAAGTCTTCTGGCAGATAATCTACGAGACTGACAGGTTTTGTAGGTGTGAAGTTTGCTGGTACAGGACCTGGAGCAATCAGATACGCGTGTACCTTAGCACCCTGAGCACCAAGTTTTTGCTCATACTCACTAGGAACGTCATGAGGAAAATCAGCCTGAGCATCACGCGTTTGCCAAATAAAGCTGTAACCTGCAACTTCAACTTGCTCAAGAGAAAAGTCATAAAGTGGCTGGCTGTCTGTTTTAAGGCGAACAACGCCCTCTTTAGTTAAAACATTTCTATACTGCATAAGACGCTCAGCATCAGTGAGGCGCAACTTTGCCTGTCTGATTCGAGGAAATGGTGCAGGGAAGTTGAGGTAAATGACAGAGACCTCTTCTGGCGAGAAGTACTCATCAATCTTCATGCCGGTACCAGGAACTACGATGGCGTTAGGCACTCCTGCTTCATAAATTGTTTTAGCAGCATATGAAATACAGATAGGTTCTGTATCAATGGCTACAAAAAGCACATTAGGATTTGCCTTAGCTTGAGCAGCAGTAAAAGATCCCTTGCCGCAGCCAAGGTCTACACGGACCTCAGAGAAGGGGACATGTCCCTCAGCAGTAATTGGCGCACACGCAGAAGCCCACGTACCTCTCAAAGCCTCTGGATGAGGCTCAATAACGCTAGAATATGCTTCTAGACGCTCTTCCAGAACAAAGTTTTTGGGCAAACGTGCATGTAGTGCGCGCAAAACAACTCCTCAACAAGCAGGCAAAACCAGCGTTTCTTTACAGAAGCTGATCAAGCGTTTCTCCGTACGAAGGTAGGAATTCTGTCATAAAATCGCGCACTTCTGGAAGAGAATCTGCTAAATCTTCAACAACTCCACGAGTTGAGGCTTCAGCAGTAATAAATTCTGAGTTTCCAGACTGAGCCTCCTCAATACACTTAATGAGTGCTGCAATCTTATCTGCAGCTCTAATAAGCTTTCTGAGGTAAGCTTCACTCTCTGAAGCTTCAGCGCTGTGAGTAAGCACCTGAGCATAGGCATCTTGCAGGTCTTCTGGCAGTGTTGAGAGAATGGTTTTCTCGGCACGTGCCTCTACCTGATGATACGCATCTCTAATCTCTGAATTAGCATACTTTACAGGCGTAGGCATGTCTCCGGTGATAATCTCTGAGGCATCGTGATACATACCAATAAGGGCCGCACGATCTGCGTCAAGATTTCTGTGATAGCGCACATTTGCAATAGTTGCTAAGCAGTGAGAAATAATGGCTACGTCAAGGGCGTGTTCAGCAAGACTTTCTGAGCGAGAATTGCGCATAAGCGACCAACGCTCAATATAGCGCATGCGAGAAATAAGTGCGAAAAAGCTAGACTGCGACGAAGAATTCTGAGACATTGCCCCTCCTTAATTTGTTTTCTCAACCTTACCACGGATACCGGACAAAAACTGTTTTGACACAACTATGCAATGTAGTCATAGCAAATATGAAGTAATCAAATACTTTAGATGTTTATATGAAATTATTGATATCTGAACATCCGTTCATGGGTATTTTTGCTCCGCTTACCGGCAACCAAGGCTAACTTATTCCAAAGGAGTTAACCGGGGCTTACTATGCAAGTAAACCTCGTCCGTTTAAAAGAAGTGAGCGGACAACAAAGGAAGGATGGGAAACATGAGTAAGTATGCTTTTGTAGGCGGCAAGCTCGTTGACGGTACTGGCGCTGCTCCAGTTGAGGACTCCCTTGTCCTTATCGATGACGACAAGATTACCTATGCTGGTCCTCGCAAAGAGGTCCCAGAGGGATATGAGGTACGTGACGCATCCGGTCATACCGTAATGCCTGGTCTTGTTGATACACACCTGCACTTCTCCGGCAACCTGACCGACAATGATAACGACTGGGTTATCGAGTCCGTTGCTCAGAAGCAGGCATGCGCAGTCAAGCAGGCTTATGACGCTCTTACCCACGGCCTCACCACTGTCGTTGAGATTGGCCGTAACGGTATTGCTATCCGCGACCTCGTTAACATGGGCATTATGCAGGGTCCTCGTATCTTTGCTACCGGCCTTGGCCTTTGCCGCGTTGCTGGTCACGGTGACTCTCACCACCTGCCACTGCAGATTTCCAAGGACGGACACCCTTGGGGCGATCAGGTAGACGGTCCATGGGAGCTTCGTAAGGCAATCCGTCGTCGTCTCCGTGAAGAGCCTGACGGCATCAAGATCTGGGCAACCGGTGGCGGCATTTGGCGTTGGGACTCCGACCGTCTGCAGCTCTTCTGCACCGAGGAGATTAAGGCAATTGCTGACGAGTGCGCACTGGTAGGCATTCCTCTGTATGCTCACTCTTACAACAACTTTGACGCTGCATATGACTGCGTCCGTTTTGGCTGCAAGCAGCTCATTCACGGCTTTGAGCTTGACGAGCGCACCATGAAGCTTATGGCTGAGCAGGGAACATACTTCACCCCAACCATCGGCTTCCTGCCAACTTGGTACGGAACTTATCCACCAGACTGGACTCCAGAGCTTGACGCATTCCCAGGCGAGACTGTTGTCGAGAAGGGCCTTGCACGCACCTACGCTAACCTGCGTAAGGCTTATGATATGGGTATCACCATTACCATCGGCTCTGACTCCTTCAGCTTTGTCACTCCTTACGGCTACGTCACCATCGATGAGATGTACGACTTTGTCGAGAAGGTTGGCATCTCCATCCTTGATACTGTTGCAGCTGCTACCTACAACGGCGCAAAGATGCTTGGCAAGGAGAACGAGTTTGGTGCTGTCAAGGAAGGCCTCTCCGCTGATATCCTCGTAGTCAAGGGCGACGTTGCTAACAACATCCGCGACCTCACGCCTGAGAACATGGACGTCATCATGAAGGAAGGCAAGATTATTGATCGCGGCAGCTTCTAAGCTTCCAGCTCGATAATTTGTAACGCGAAGGTTGGGCCCTGACTCACTTAAGCGTCAGGGCCCACTTTTACAAGCAAGAAGTTTATTCTTTGATATAAAAGTTTGACATTTGAAGGAGCTCACTATGTCTGAACCAAAGCAGGTGAAAATTGTGCTGCTTACCGGCTATTTAGGCGCAGGTAAGACCACTATTTTGAACCACATTCTCTCTAACACTGAAGGTATTCACGCAGCGGTTATCGTCAACGACATTGGCGAGATTAACGTTGATGCTGGTCTTATTAAAGACGGCGGCTACGCTAAAGAAGGCGACGTTATTCCTCTAACTAACGGTTGCCTCTGCTGCACCCTTTCTAATGACTTGGCACTTCAGTTGGGTGATTTGGCCGATACCGAGGAGTTTGACTACATCATTATTGAGGCTTCGGGCATCTGCGAGCCAATCCCCATTACCTATAACATTTCTGCATTCTGTAATCAGAGTCAGCATGCAACCAATCACTCTCACCTCAATCTTGATAACATCGTCGCAGTTGTTGACTGTGCTCGCATGTTTGAGGAGTTCCACAACGGCGCCGATCTTCTCGATCCTGATATTGAAGAGGACGACATCGAGAACCTGCTTATTCAGCAGATTGAGTTCTGCTCTACGCTGGTGCTCAACAAGACTGACTTGGTAACCCCTGAGCAGCTCCACGAGCTCAAGGCACTCGTGCGTGGACTTCAGAAGGACGCCGTTATTGTCGAGGCAGTCAACGGTGACATTCCAATGAGTGAGCTCATTAATACTGGTCGTTTTGACTTTGACAAGGCCTACGCCTCCGCTGCCTGGATGGATGCAATGGAGCACCCTGAGGAGCACGAGGATCCAGAGGTTTTGGAGTACGAGATTACCACCTTTGTGTATCGCCGCCGTCAGCCATTTGACCTGGACAAACTCAACCAGTTTGTGTCTAGCTGGCCAAAGAATATCATCCGCGTCAAGGGTAGCATCTGGATTTCACAAGACCCCGAGATGAGCTACGTATTTGAGCAGGCCGGCAAGCAGGTCCAGTTCTACGAGAACGGCATGTTCTACGCATCGCTGCCAGAAGATGAGCGAGAAACCCTTCTTGACGAGAAACCCGAGCTACGCGCAGAATGGGATGATGAACTGGGCGATCGTCAAACAAAGCTGTGCTTCATTGGCCGTCATATGAACCATGAAGAAATAGAAGCCGGTCTGGATGCATGCCTTACCGAGTATGTTCCTGACGAGTTTGACTACTAGCGTTTTCAGCGCCAAGAGCTCCGGCGCTTGAGACGAGGGACCCAGTTTATCCGGGTCCCTTTTTTAGGTTAGAGGTGCCTAATGACCAAGATTGAGCAGCTAAAAGACTGGATTCAGTCGTCAGATAACATTGTTTTCTTTGGTGGCGCAGGCGTGTCAACAGAAAGCGGTATTCCAGATTTTAGGGGTACTAACGGTCTGTATCGCCAGGGCGGTATCAAAGTAGAAAACATGACCATTGGCCTGGGCCAAGACGGCTATGACATGGGAAAAGAAGCCTATGACCTGGGAAATGGCGTGACGGTTGACCCCGATAACGAGGAGTCTTTTGCCTACAGCAAGGCGCCAGACTTTACGCTTGAAGAGATCTTCTCGCTTGATGTGTTTTTAGATTACCCTGCAGCGTATTACACGTATTTTAGAAACTCTCATCATCTGGGGGAGGCTCAGCCAAACATTGCTCACAAGTGGCTGGCATCGCTGGAAGCTGCGGGAAAGTTGCGCGCCGTGGTGACGCAAAACATCGACGGATTGCATCAAGCTGCTGGTAGTAAGCGAGTGTTTGAGCTTCACGGCAACGAGACGCGCTTTTACTGTCCCGAGTGTGGTCACACCTACACGCTTGATCAGATTGAAGAGCAATCGTCTGTGGTGCCGCTTTGTCAATGCGGCGCAGTTATTAGGCCTGATATTGTCTTTTACGGAGAAGGTCTCAATATGGACACTGTGTATGGTGCCTTGAACGCCATATCACAAGCGGAGGTCCTTGTGGTTGCAGGAAGTTCGCTGGTAGTGCAGCCTGCCGCCGGTCTTCTCGACTACTATGAGGGCAACAAGATGGCCATCATTAACGACCAGCCTACGCCGTACGATAATCGCGCCAATCTGGTGATCAGAGACAGAATAGGCGCCGTCATAGAACAGCTCCTGTAGATAGGTGCCGTCATAAAACAGCTCCTGTAGAAAAACGCCTACCCGCAAAAGTGCAGGTAAGCGTTATCTTTTCAGTTAATGGCGAGAAACCCGTGTTAGTTGGCGGCTTCCTCGGCAAGCGTCTGAAGCGTTGCCATGAGAGATGGAACAACCTGCTTCTTACGGCTTACGACACCTGGAAGAACAGCAATGTTGCCGTCAACCTTTACATTGAAGGCGCGCTCGATGACGTTGGCAGCATTAGCGCCGTAGAAGAGCATCTCGGTAACCTGGCTCTTAACGTCGGTGAACATGTAGAAGACCATAGGAAGCTCTTCGGATTTTGCGGCGGTCTCCAAGAATGGTCCAACAAGTTCCTCTGCGGCCTTGCGGCTGGACTCGGTCATGAAGGATCCCTGGCCAACGCCAAACTTTACGCCGCCACGGCTGAACACCTTGTAATCACCGTGGAAGACTTCTTCTGCAGTACGACCAGTAAGGTCTGCACCAGCGTCGAACATCTGCTCAGAGTAGGTGTCAATGTCTTCTCCGCAAATCTCTGCAAGCTTCTTACCAGCAACAATATCGCGCTCGGTGCAGGTAGGGGAGCGGAATGCAAGGGTGTCAGAAAGAATTGCAGAGAGCATAAGGCCAGCAATATTCTTAGGAATATCAATGCCGTACTCATGATAGAGGCCATAGATGATGGTGCAGGTGCAGCCAACAGGGACGTTTCTAAAGGTAATTGGGTTAGAAGTCTCAATGGAGCCGATGCGGTGGTGGTCAACAATCTCCATGATCTCGGCCTGCTCAAGACCGTCAACTGCCTGAGCGCGCTCGTTGTGGTCAACAAGAATGACGTGCTTCTTGCGAGGGTTCAAAAGACCAGGACCGCTGATAAGACCAGCAAAAGTGCCGTTCTCGTTGATAACAGGGAAGAAGCGGTGCCTTGAGTTGGTCATAGCCTTGCGAGCGTCATCAATTGCAGTGTTAACACTGAACTTGAGGATGTCATCGGTGAGCATTTTCTCACGTACAGGCATAGACATGATGAGCAGGCGAGCTACCTCAAAGGTATCGCGAGGAGTGCTGATAATAGCGCAATCACGCTTTTTAGCCAGGTCAATGACGTCCTGAGCAATCGGAGCATCGCAAGAGACAATAAGGCAAGAAGCACCGTGCTCAACTGCGATAGTCTGGTTCTCATGGTTGCCAGCAACAACAATGATGTCGCCAGCATCTACAATCTCTGAAAGAGCAGAAGCGCTGGTACCAACGCGAATGTTGCCTTGCTTAACAACGCCCTGAGGGTCACCTAGAACCATGGTGCCACCAAGCGTTGAAACAATATTTGCATAGCTTGTCTTTGCCTTGGAGAGCAGGTTTGGCTCAGAAAGGCTCATGTTTGCATTTGCAATATCTTTAACAGCAATCAAGCCAGTAAGCTCTTCTTCATCGTCAGTAACGCAGAGCGTATCAAGCTTAACGTCCTGCATGAGCTGCCAAGCAGCATAGAGGCTCATTCCGGCATCAACTTTTGGCTGAGCCTGAATCTCTGCATCTTTGATCTGAGGGGTAACCGTAGTAATAAGCTGTGGCTCCTCAAAACCAAAGTGATTTAAAACAAAGGCGGTCTCACGGTTAAGAGAACCAGCACGACGAGCTTCATAGATAGGGTTGTCAATCTGATTTTTAAGATACGCATAAGAAATTGCAGAACAAATGCTGTCTGTATCTGGGTTCAAATGGCCAATGATGTTTACTTTACGAATTGCTTCTGCCATCTTCGCCTCCCTGGTAATGTCGATGATGTAACTTTCTAATTAGAACACACTTTAGTAAGCACATTTTGTTTCTTTTTTAATACCACCCTGTAGTGTACCCCTCTCTGTTTTTACTTAGAACATAAAATCGCAGAAAAACAGCGGGCGTACCTGTGAATCTGGTAAATGTGTATAGGACAAATGACAATTCAAAAGTTGAAGGAAATTAGTACAATGAAATAGTTAACAAATCGATTGAATTGGAATACCTAGTGAGTTCTCCTACGCGTTTTTCTGCTAAAAAAAGAAACGCTCGTCATATGAATAAAGTGGCGCACGCCCCTGAGCCTTCATCTGAGGCAAGGGAAGCTGCGCCCATAGAGGCACCGAAAGCTCCTGCAGAGAAGGTTGATGTTGCTGCAAGTCCAGCAGCTCCTCTGCAGACTGCATCTGAGCAGCTTTCGTCTGCTTTTGCGTCATTTACGCAGCGCAAACCTGCAGCACAGTCTGCAGCTCAGCCTGCCGAAAAGCCTGCGGCACAGCCAAAAAAGCCTGCAGCACAGCCCGCGGGAAAACCTGCTGCACAGCCCGCAACACAGCCTGCAGACAACATGCGATCTAAGGTTGCGCCAGAAAAAAAGAGACGACAGAAAACGCCTCTATCTTCACGTAAAAACATTCGTGTGGAGAAGCGCCATCGCAATCAAGCAGATCCTGAGCCAGAACAGCGTCCTTCTCGCCCCGTGAGTGCGAGTAGAAAAAGGCTGGAGCTGGTAAGTGTTGTTGCTATTTTGGTGCTCGCGGTCCTCTCGATTGTTTTGGTTAACCGACCAAGCACAAAAACGCTGGTATTTGGCGACAATCAGGTGACGTATACCGGCACCACCATTCAGGGAAAGATGAATGGACAAGGCAAGATGACCTTTGAAAACGGCGATACCTACGAGGGAGAATTTGTCGACGGGTATTTCCAAGGCACCGGAACGTACACCTCAAAGGACGGCTGGACATACGAAGGTCAATTTGTAAAAGGCCTGGCAGATGGCCAAGGAAAGCTCACTACGCAAGACAATATTGTGTACGAAGGAACTTTTAAGCAAGGGATTTATCAAAGTGCGAATTAAATGGTTTTCGCTTGTACGTATAACAGGACTTGTTCTGGTCCTTATATATCACTTTTTTAAGGACGCGCTTCCAGGCGGCTTCATTGGCGTCGACGTATTCTTTACGTTCTCGGGCTATCTCATCACAGCTCTTTTGATTGACGAGTTTGCTCGCTTTAGATCTATCGACGTCATTGGATTTTTGCGCAGGCGATTCTACAGAATTGTGCCGCCGCTTGTGTTTATGGTGCTCGTATGCACGCCTTTTCTTTTGCTTGTGCGAACCGAGTTTATTGCCGGCATTAAGTATCAGATTGCCGCAGCTCTTGGCTTTGTAACTAATTACTTCGAGATTGTTCTGGGCAACAGCTACGAGAACCAATTTGCTCCTCATGTGTATCTGCACACCTGGAGTCTTGCTGTTGAAATGCACTTTTATGTGCTCTGGGGTCTGTGTGCCTGGCTGCTTGCGTGCCTCAGCAAAACAATCAGAAGTTATAAGGTAAAGATTGCCGGAGCTTCTCTGGTGCTGCTGGTTGCTACCTATTTGGCAATGGCAACAGGTGCATCTACCTCTACAAATCTTTCTATCCAATATTTCTCAACGCAAACGCACGTGTTCCCCTTCTTTATTGGTGCGCTGTTGGCATGCGTTGCGGGAATCGCTCAAACGGGCGAGCTCTTTGACCAGCTTGAGCAGAAGCTTTCAACGCAACTGACGCTCGCGGGCCTTGTGGCAAGCTGCGGTGTTCTTGTCTTCTTGAGCGTTTTCATGCACTTCGAGGACCTCTTTACGTACACCTTTGGTTTCCTTTTTGCCTCGCTCGCAGCAGCCGCAATGATTTTCTTTGCTCGCATGCTGCATCAAAAAACCGAGGGCGTCCAAGAGCCCGGAATTGTTTCTTTTGTCGCAGATACCAGCTACGGTGTGTATCTGTTCCACTGGCCTTTGTACATTATTTTTGCCGAGAAGACCAATCCCGTCCTAGCTGCACTCTTAACCTTGGTGCTTTCGTTTGTGTTCGCAAGCTGCTCGTTCTATGTGCTTGAGCCAGCGTTGGCAGGAAAATCCCCAGAGATCTTCTCGCACATTAAGCTTGATGGTCAGAAGGTTTTGCGAGGTACTGGCCTTGCACTCATTCCATTTGCTGCGGCTGTTGCCTTTATTGCACTAACCGCTCCACAACTCAGCGATTTCCAGAATGATTTGCTGCTTAACGCTTCGTTGCAGGAGCAGAGCACCATGACCATGACGCGCAAGCACGCGGACACCTCGCAGGCAAGCAACTACAACGTTGTTGAAGGCGTCACATATATTGGCGACTCTGTTTCGCTTCGTGCCCGTTCTTACCTGCAGGATGCTCTGCCCGACGCTCAAATTGACGCTTCGGTTAGTAGAAACGTGGCAATGGGCGTAGATTTGCTGCAGTCAGCAATCGACAACAATACGCTCTACCAGGACGTTGTTGTAGCCTTGGGTACCAATCCTGTTGGTGGCCCCGATGCAGTCGACAAGATTGTAGACATGCTGCCACGCGGACATCGATTGATCTTTGTGACTCCATATGACGGCAGAAACACTGATCCAAATGCTGGTGCAAATGCTATTCGCGCTCACGAGCTTGAGCTTGCTCAACAGTACGACTTCATTACCATTGCGGATTGGGCTCAGGTTGCTCAGGATAATCCTGACATTTGGGCAGGTACTGACTACGTTCACTTTGGCTCTGATTCAGATTCCATTAATCGTGGTGGCACCCTGTATGCGCAGATGGTCAAAGACGCCGTAGAAAAGGCAAATCAGGGCCACGTCAAACCATAAAAGACCAGGCTACGCCATAAAAGCTACGTCAAACCACAAAAGGCTACGTTAACTACAGTTTATTGCCATTCTTCCAGCTCGTTTGTGACGTGCGGTTGAATGGCAATTTGCATTTCGAGTGTGCTAGATGGCTTGGAAATCTGGTAATTCTCGCGACAAACCGTCTGAAGACGGCAATTTAGCGCAAGTCATGATCGCAATTAATGGCTTAATTCATTTTCATGTATATATAAGGTTCGATATACGTAATGATGAATAACAATAGATAAATAGTTTAACTACCGCTATTTTCAAGCCTTCAACAACACACCTATGTCGGATAATCTGCTAAATCCGGGGCGAAAAGCACACCTTAGTCAAATAATCTGCAAGATATAGAGGTTTTGGGTGCAATGTATACGCTTTTTGAGCAGATTATCTGACATAGGTGTGTTTTTAGGTTTTGCAACCGCTCCCGCGCACCTCGCAGTGCTCCGCGCGCCCTCTTTCCCGCTCCTTCTGCGGTGGAGTCCATTCAATATTTCATTAGAATGGTTATGTGAATAATTCATCTGACAGCCCCTTAAGGAGGAGCACATGGCAGAGTTTGTCTATCAGATGTACAAGGCCCGTAAAGCAGTCGGCGAGAAGGTCATCCTGGATGACGTCACCGTCGGCGTGTACCCAGGCGCAAAAATCGGCGTCGTGGGTCCAAACGGCATGGGAAAGTCTACGCTGCTCAAGGTTATCGCCGGTATGGAGGACGTCTCTAACGGCGAGGCCAAACTCACCCCAGGTTACACGGTTGGTCTGCTCCAGCAGGAGCCCCCGCTGGATGAAACCAAAACGGTCAAGGAGAACATCGAGCTCGCCTTCGGTGACCTGCTTGCCAAGATCGCGCGCTTCAACGAGATTGGCGTTGAGATGGGCAATCCTGACGCTGATTTTGACACGCTGATGGCAGAGATGGGCCAGCTCCAGACCGAGATTGACGCAGCTAACGGCTGGGACTTGGACAGCCAGCTCTCTCAGGCCATGGACGCGCTCCAGTGCCCAGACCCAGACTCTCCCGTCACCCATCTCTCTGGTGGCGAGAAACGCCGTGTAGCCCTATGTCGTCTGCTTCTTGAGGCACCTGACCTGCTGCTTCTTGACGAGCCCACCAACCACCTTGACGCGGAGTCAGTGCTTTGGCTTGAGAAGTTCCTGCACGATTACCCCGGCGCCGTCATGGCCGTCACTCACGACCGCTACTTCCTCGACGACGTTGCCGAGTGGATCTGCGAGGTTGACCGCGGACAGCTCTATCCTTACGAGGGCAACTACTCAACCTACCTGGAGAACAAGGCAGCGCGCCTTGAGGCTCAGAACCAGCAGGATGCCAAGCGCGCAAAGAAAATGCGTGCTGAGCTGGAGTGGGTTCGTTCGTCTCCTAAGGCTCGCCAGGCAAAGAACCGCGCACGTCTTGACCGCTATGAGCAGATGGAAGCGGAGGCTCGCGCATCCAAGAAGCTCGACTTCACCGAGATCCAGATTCCTGTTGGTCCGCGTCTGGGCCAGAAGGTTCTGGAGGCTGACCACATCCACAAAGCCTTTGGCGACCGCGTTCTTATCGACGACCTCTCGTTTAGCCTGCCAAGAAACGGCATCGTTGGCGTGATTGGCCCTAACGGCGTTGGTAAGTCCACACTGTTCAAGGCTATTGTCGGCCAGGAGGAGCTTACCTCTGGCACGCTTGAGATTGGCGAGACAGTCCAGATATCTTACGTTGACCAGCTCAGGCAGGGAATCGACCCGGACAAGACCATCTGGGAGGTTGTCTCTGACGGAAACGACTTTATCAAGGTGGGGGACACGGAGATTCCAAGCCGCGCCTATGTGGCCAGCTTTGGCTTCAAGGGACCTGATCAGCAGAAACGCGCTGGCGTCCTTTCTGGTGGCGAGAGGAACCGTCTAAACCTTGCTCTTACGCTCAAGCAGGGCGGAAACCTTCTGCTTTTGGACGAGCCTACCAACGACCTCGATATTGAGACGCTGGAAAGCCTTGAGGATGCGCTTGAGCGCTTCCCGGGATGCTCGGTGGTAACCAGCCACGACCGTTGGTTCTTGGACCGCATTGCTACACACATTCTTGCGTGGGAGGGCGACGACGAGAACCCAGGTAAATGGTTCTGGTTTGAGGGTAACTTTGAGGCTTACCAGACCAATCGTATTGAGCGACTTGGTCAGGAGGCTGCTCGTCCTCATCGTATCCATCGCAAACTTACGCGTGATTAGCGCATAGGTGGCGCAAGAGCAGCGTACACAATAGGAGATAAAAATAGTAACTATTTTTATCATTAAGATTTTGTGTAACCTGTCTAAGTGACTCACAAGTGGGTATCAAAAATGAGAAGTCAAAGGGCTTCTCATTTTTTGTGGAAAAGAAATGTTATGAGGAAAGAGAAGAACATGGCACTTGATTCAAGCGTTGGCAACATTCTTAACCAGCAGATTAACAAAGAGTTCTATTCCGCTTATCTGTATCTAACCTTTGCAGACTTTTATGAGGAGCAGGGCCTTAAGGGCTTTGCAAACTGGTATGTTATCCAGTCTCAGGAGGAGCTTGCTCACGCACGTATTCTCCGCCGTTACCTGCTTGATAACGATTGGACTCCAACCATGGAGGCAATCGCTAAGCCTGACCTTACCTTTACCAAGGTAGTTGAGCCAATTAAGGCAGCATACGAGCACGAGCAGTTCATTACTGCAAGCATTAACGAGTGCTATGCCGTTGCTCAGAAAGCAAACGATTTCCGTACTATGCAGCTGCTTGACTGGTACGTTAAGGAGCAGGGCGAGGAAGAGGCAAATGCTTCCGACCTTCTCAAGGCAGTCGAGCTCTTTGGTGGAGATCCAAAGAACCTGTATGATCTTGACCGCGAGAACGCTGCTCGCGTCTTTGTCGCTCCAACTATGCCAATGTAAGCAGCGGCTTGTACGCAGCTTGTAGCGACTTGCACGCAGCTTATACGCTAGAGCGGAGTTTCAATAGCCTCTGATTTGTTCGAAGAGGCGCCTGATAACTCAGCAAAGATGGCACCGCCTATGATGCAGGCGGTGCCTATTATTTTGAGAAGACCAAAGGGCTCGCCAAGGATAAGTGCCGAGAAAATCACTGCAGAAAGTGGCTCAAGGTATCCAAAGACCGCCACACGCTGAACAGGAATCTTGGTGAGCTGTGGGAAGTACAAAAATGATCCAAGGCCTGTGTTAAAGAGACCGATAGTTAGAACAGCCAGCCAATTTACCGACGCAGGATCTGCGGGCAGCTCAATGCCATGGAACACAACAGTAACTAGAGCAACAACAGCGCAGCCAATGCCCAGCTGAATGCTGGTGCCTTCAATACCAGAAACATCTTTGAGCTGCCTGTTACAAATAACCATGACAGCGTAAAGAACAGCAGAAAGAGCGCCTAAAAGAAGGCCAGCAGGCGAGAGGTTCAGTCCAACTCCATAGCCAATAATCAAAGCAGCGCCGATAACAACTACAAGAAATCCTAGTATCTTTTTAGCAGTGAGTTTCTCGCCAAATAAAAGGGGAGAAAGTGCCATTACAATGACGGGGCCGCAGTAGTACTCAAGAGTTGCAATACCAACTCCTACCAGGTGATATGCCTCAAAAAGGAAAGTCCATTGAAGACCCAGGGCAATGCCTGATCCTATGAGCGCCTGGAAGTCCTTAGGGTAGTTTTGGATGGTAAAAGCTTCTTTTTGCACAAGCTTTACCGCAAGCAAAAAAAGCGTGCCCAAGAACATGCGGAAGAAGACAATCTGGTAGCTAGGAAGATTGATAAGGCTTGCAACGATTCCATTAGAACCGCAGATAATAAGTGCAATTAAGTAGAGTACGGTGGGCTTAAATGTGGCGTCTCTCATCGGCTACTCGCAAATTTCTGTATCCACGGACTGTGGAATTCTGTCGTTACAAATTACCTGGTAGAACAGCTTTTCTTGCTCGCGCTGATCTGTGGTCTGACCAAGCATCCACATAGTTTTTGCAACCAGGGCCTCGGTGGTCATGTCGTCTCCTGAGAGAACACCAGGCATATCCTGATAAGCCCTACCAACTTCATAAACACCAAGGTCAAGGCCCTCTTCAGGGACTTGCGTAGTGATAACAACCGTGCGACCAGAAGCAATCCAATCGGTGATAGCTTCCTCATAAGAGCCGTCGTATGAAGGGATGCCGCCAATGCCAAAGGTCTCAAGCACAATGGCGTCGTAGTCATTCTTCAGAAGGTAGAAGATAGATGGATTAAGTTCAGGGGTCAGTTTAAGCACAATGACGCGCGTATTAAGCGTGTCATAGGTAATAAGACCGCCATTTACCTGCTCTTCATTTGGCGCACTGCGAATAATCTTGTTACCGCGAATGTGAGCGAGCGGTGGATAATTCATGCTCGTAAATGCATTAAAGCTCAGTGTGCGCTGCTTGTGGGCTCGGGTACCGGCAATAACTTCGTTGCCAAAGACCACTACAACTCCAGCGCTTCTGTCGTCGAGCGCGTAAAGAACTGAGTGGTAGAGGTTGAGTTTGGCGTCAGTGAACGGATTTGCCATTGGCTGCTGAGAGCCTGTGAGCACAATGGGTTTCTCGCTATTTTGAATAAGGTAGGAGAGGGCAGCAGCGGTATATGCCATGGTATCGGTGCCGTGAAGGATAATAAAGCCGTCGTAGGCATCGTATGACTCAATAATGGCGTCTCTAATCTGGAGCCAGTTTTGGGGACGCATATTGGTGCTGTCGATATTCATAACTTGCTTGAAATCAAACTCGCAGAGGTCATGAACAAGAGGGACGTTGGCTAAAAGTTCTTCTCCCGAAAGTGAGGGAGCCAAGCCCGATTCAGTGGAAACAGAAGCAATGGTGCCTCCTGTTGCCATCAGTAAAAGTTTCTTCACACGTCCCCCATGAACTCCAATTGTGCAGACTTTACAGAAAATCAGTCTGTATAGCGCTTTATTGTAACGGGATAGATGCTTTTCAAGGCGAGAAAAGCAAAGTCGGTGTATTCTTTTTTCGGTAAACGAATCTTTTAGCAAGGATTGTTGATGGCAGAGAATAACCTCTTTGGTTTTGGTAAGAAAAAGCGTCCAGCTCAGGTTCCACCTACTGTCTCTCGCAACGGAGAATCATCTACGTCTCCACGTGCAGTGCGAGGCCGTCACGCAGCTGTTGGAAGTCGTGCACAGGCGCAGCGTAGGATGACGCAAGATCGCCCAACTAATCCTGTTAACCATGCCCGCGCAGATGCTGCTCGTGCACGTGGTCGAGCAAGAACTGCTTACGGCAACCATTACGGAACGCTCAACCCAAGAGACGAAGCACAGGCTGCGTATGCGGCTAGAAGGCGTCGTTCTTCTCGCATGAGGTTGGGTCGTGTGGCACTGGCGGTGCTGCTTGCAGCCATTATTTTGTGGGTAGTGTTTACACTGGTAAGCTCATGCAGTCCAGGAGGCGCTTTTGCTCACGCCCAGGCACTTGATCCTACCGTTACACTGACTGGCTCTGTTAAGGTCGGATAGCCTTTTGATCTGTGGCAGATTTACTTTGGGCTCTTGCTTGTAGAGACGGCAGAGAAGTCCAGATTCAAATCAACCGAGCCGGTAATACCGTCAACTTGTCCTGTTGAGGTGTATTGCCATATCAAAAAGTTAAAGTTTACGTCTGGCTGATCAACGTATTGTGCCAGCCAGATGGGCTCGTCAAGCGAGACAAGATCAAAGCGATTCAAATCAACTTTGTTGCCATAGACAATGACGCGATATCCCGCTTCTTGAATAGTGGTGCAAAACGCGCGTGCAATAGCGTTAGTTTCGGCGGGAGAAAGGTTATCGGCGCGACCGCTGTAATCAGGGGAGGGCTCCAGGTCAAACGCAACGGGAAGATTGAGCTTTGTAACTCCCGCTTCTTTTAGTTGCTGCAAGACAAAAGCGGCTTCTTCGCGAGCTTCTTCCACGTTAATAGCCTGCGAGAAGAAGTACACACCCACATCAAGGCCAGCACTTTGCGCGCCTTTAAGGTTGGTTTCAAACAGCTCATCTGCGCGAATGCCACCTTCAGTGGAGCCTCGATAACCAATGCGAAGCATGGCAAACTGAATGTTATCGGCAGCAACGGCCTCCCAGTCAATAAACCCCTGGTGAGAAGAGACATCTACACCCGTGCGAGTGAGTTCTTCTCCGTCCACCACATAATGTGCGCGGCCCGTTGCGTCGTAGATAAGGTTTTCCCATTCATACGGGACTTCGTTTTTGATAATCAGGTTGTTGTCAAAAGACAGGGAAAAAAGTCCCTGGCACGATTGCAATAATGCCAGCACAAACACAATGGCCAGTGCAATGAGGCCCCATTTGACAACAGGATTGTTCTGGGAATTTTTCTCAAGAGTATGCATCGCCCGCTGCTTACGTTTTGAAGCGTTTGCAGAAGCAGGTGTGTGTTTAGTTTTAGAACGAGTCGTAGAGTTTCTCGTTTTCTTGCTTTTATGTGAGCTGTTAAAAATCACTGGTGAAAGAATTGTCCTTGTTCAAAAATTGGCTCGCAGCATACGTTAATGCCCAGCTTGTGATAGATGGACTCGTCGTCGCTTGGAATAATTGACGAGAAGTACGCGTCGCATCCGTGGAGTAGTTGCGTGGCATCAACAGCTTTTCCAGCCAACGGATTGGTAATTGAGCTGATTGAGAGCGCAATGAGCATCTCGTCAGCGCAAAGGCTGGTGCGAGCCAGCTTAAAGTTGTTCTCTTTTAGTGCGCAAATGGGCCTTAAGACCTCATCCGAGACAATAAATGTCTTCTTCTCAATGCCAACTACGTATTTGAGGGCGTTGAGCAAAAGCGACGCAGGCGCACCTAAAAGCTCCGAAGTCTTGCCGGTAATAATGGAGCCGTCAGGCATAACCATGGCACCCGCAAGCTTTCCTGTCTCTTCTGCTTTGTGCAGACAAGCAGCATGAGCTGGCGAGAAGTTCTGGTCAACGTTAACGTCTTTCATCAAGAGATTAATCTTGGTGAGTTCGCGCTCACCCATACCCGTACGCTCGAGTTTCTCGGCAGCCCTAAACCACCTGCGAACAATCTCTGCCTTGGAAGCTTCCTGGCACACCGCATCATCAATAATGCAGTTACCAACCATATTGACGCCCATATCGGTTGGAGACTGATAGGGGCTGGTGCCTGCTATTTTCTCCATCATGGCCTTGAGCACGGGGAATGCCTCAACATCACGGTTGTAGTTAACGGTTACCTCGCCGTGAGCCTCAAGGTGATAGGGATCAATGATGTTGTTATCGCCCAAGTCTGCCGTAGCAGCCTCGTAAGCAACGTTTACAGGGTGCTTCAGCGGGAGGTTCCAAACGGGGAACGTCTCAAACTTAGCGTAGCCTGCACGGACTCCACGGGCATTCTCGTTGTAGAGCTGTGAAAGGCAGACAGCAAGCTTGCCAGAGCCAGGACCAGGTGCTGTAACTACTACCAGAGGATGCGTAGTCTTTACGTACTCGTTTTTACCGTAGCCCTCTGCCGAGACAATCAGGTCAATGTTGGAGGGATAGCCTTCAATGGGGTAATGGCGATACACAGCAATGCCCATGTTCTCCAGGCGGGCACGATACGCCTTTGCCTTAGGCTGGCCGGAGTACTGCGTAATGACGACGCCGCCAATAGCAAGGCCGCGAGCACGGAAGATATCCATAAGCCTTAGAACGTCATCGGCATAGGTAACACCAATATCGCTTCTACGCTTGCCGTTTTCAATATCGTTTGCATTGATGGCAAAGACCACTTCTGCCTCGTGGGCAAGTTGCTGGAGCATCTGGGCTTTTGCGTCTGGAGCAAACCCAGGGAGGATACGAGAGGCATGATTGTCGTCGAGCAGTTTACCGCCAAACTCCAGGTAGAGCTTGCCGCCAAACTCACTGATACGCTGGTGGATTCGATCCGCCTGCATAGTGATGTACTTCTCGTTATCAAAGCCGATACGCATGCGTCCTCCTGCCAAGATTTACTGTAGAAATTGTATCATCAAGCAAAGACTTCCTATAGGCTATAAGCTATACAGAAAACAAATAAACAACCAAGGAGTTGTGTATGGATAGCAAGTTTTCACAAACGCCTTCTCGAGGCGAGAAGTTCAAAGAGCTGGCACTGAGCGCCTTACGTGCATTTGGTTATGGTTGTCTTACTGCGGCTGGAATGAGTGCGATCATCTTTGCATTTGCGTACTTCACCAGCGGAATGGATATGTTTACGGGCATCGACTGGGTGCGCCGTGTCATGTATGTTATTTCTTCGCTGGGAATTATTGCCTGTGGCGTTGGTCTGCTCTTTAGCGGAAAAGAGTATGAGGACCGTCAGATGGGCTTTACTCGCGATATTGATGATCCTATTAGCCTTAAAGACGGAAAGCTTGATCCTAGAATTTCAAACATCGAGACCAATCATCTGTCTTGGCAGGCTGCAATCCTTTATGCCTCAATTGGTATGTTTGTAGTTACTACCATTTTTGACGAGGTCATGAGCCATACCTTTTTGATGTAGGCATTGTGCTAGCACAGAGGTAGTTCGCCAGTACAGCGGTAGCTCGCTAGTACAGTGGCAGCCCGTCAGTACAGCGGCAACTCGCTAGTACAGAGGCAGCTCGCTAGTACAGAGGTAGCTCGCCTGTCAACGGATCAATATCTTCTGCAGCAAGTGGCTCAAAAGCCAGGCAGGTAAATGTGGGCTCTCCATGGAACTCGGTAAAGCCTGCGTCTCTAATAAGGGCCACAACAAAGCCGCGAGCCTTTCCTTCAGCGGCGAGCTCAAGCAACGCTTCTTCAGAATCAACGTAGACACATACCTTTGCAACACCGGCATCAAACCAGTTGGTGATTGCGGAGGTGTCTTCATCGGCATGGTCCAAATAGACCCAATTTTGATCGTCGGTGACGCGAACCTGATCAAGTCGATGCTCTTTTGCAAGTGCCATGAGCGTAGCTTCAACACACGCATGGCTTGCCTGAGCAGCAATTTTCCCTTTGCGCATCTTAAGATCGCGACGAATAACAATCATTTGCTTTGATTTATATGAAAAGCTCGGCATGAGATACCTTTCTAGAAACTGAATGCTAAGTGTACCATTCACGGCTTTCCGATTTTTGTCGCAAGAAAATCCCGAGGATTCAAAAAGACTCTCTAAAACCAAGAGCAGCGAGAAGAACTTTGAATACCTAACTTATTACATCAATAAGTTAAATAACGCCGACCACATGGGATGTTAATTCTTGTTCATGTTGCTAGGGTTGAATGAGGAGGTGTCTATGAAAGAATTGGTTATTTTTGTTATGTATATTTGTGCTTCAATATCGGATATGCGAAATCGCACTATTCCGAATAAAATCCCTCTTCTGCTTATTGTTTTATGGCCTATTTGGCTCATAACAAATAAGGATCAAATCGGGTTGCTCATACGTGGTCTATGGAGCGAAATCTTTGTTATCAGCGTGTTGATTACAGTGGGTATAGTTACAAAATTTATAGGTCATATGTCTTCTCTAGGAGGGGGAGACATTAAACTTATCCTCTCAACATGCCTTTATCTTGAAATAAAAGAGACATTTGTCTTTTTATTTTCAGCAAATTTTTTAGGTGTTATGTTTTCTCTTCTGTTCTTTATTTGGAGTAAATTTTTAAAAAGAAAAGACAGAAATAAAGAAGAAATTACCTGTTCAAATAATGTATTTATGTATACATTCCCCTTTGCACCATTTCTTGGATTTGGTGTAGCACTCGCGTTATTTTTACGCTAAAATCGTGAGGTGTTATATGAATTTAAAAATTCTTCCAATTCCCGAATATATAAAAAGTTTTTTCTGCTATCAATAGTTTACACGTTGCGTTGAGAGATTGAGTTCCCCCAACACTCAATTTCATTACTAGGTGGCCCCGACCATCTAGATCTCTCGTTATGCGAGGCAACGTATGCCATGGAGGCAGGACGACTTTTTACGTGGTCGCACACATGTCGCCCTGCCTCATGGCAACCATTCAGAGCTGTTTGCTCTGTTATCGATATACCCATTATTTTAAGTTTTTAAAAATAAGATTCTTATTATTAAGCTATTTTCCTGCGGTTTTATAAGTATCAGAAATCAGCCTATACACATCATCTAAAAGCTAAAGCAAGATGATTTGTAGGTTCTTTGCTAGCGCGGAAGTGAGCTGATACATTAATTTGCATAGAGTAATAGGTTTTTGCATATTCTTCGTATAGCCTGCAGCCTCAGAGGTCAGTGTCGCTTATGATTTATTTACGTAACAGGTATGCAATTTTCTTCAAATTTGTGCTTGTAAAACAACATAACAAATTGTATCTAAAGATATTTTAGTGTAGTATCATACGGTAACAACACGGGACTATGCATACAACATACGCGTGTTTTTCAGACATCGTTTGAGCAGATGGGGCTGTGAGATGGCTAAGGCAGGTGTTACCAAAAAGACCGACCCAGGTTTGGGTAGGACAGTAGCAAGGTTGTTACAAGAAAGTGGCAAGCGCCAGGTAGACCTGTGCGAATTCTCACATTGGTCACGTGCGTATGTCTCTTATATTTGCACCGAGCGCCGTAAGTGGCCATCATTTGATAAAGCAAAGGTTATTGCTGACTTCTTCTCTTTAAGTCTTGATCAGCTTTGGGTTGAGCACCTCAAGGATCTTGTTGATGCTGGCGTAGAGCTTACAGAGACGCAGAAGAAGAATTTGGCTGAGGGTATCAATCTTCCAAATCCTACTGTTATGCATGACGGAAATGACAATAGAGAATACCTCCAACCTGTTGCTTCCTCGGGGAACGGCTCAGATTACACGCTCCCGGAAATTCTTGGCGTCGAATAAGTATTTTTGACTATTTTTGTTGTTTACAATGCCATACTTGCTGTATACGCGTATGATTCAGCGTTGTTCAGATTGCATGGGGCTATCTGAAGAGTAGGAGATGTGCAAGATGGCTGGACTACACTGTTCAGACTGCGCTTTTAGCTCGTTCAAGTTTAACGAGGACGCCCAGATGTATCAGGCGTACTGCTCGCGCGGCTATTTGCTGGCTGATCCACATATCCATGAGCTTTTTGCCATGCACTTTGCTAAGTCTCCAGAGGATTTTGTTCCCGTCAAAGACCCGTTTAATCGCGAGTATCTGAGGAAGTCATATATCTGCGGAGAGTTTATTAAGCGCAAGGATAATTTGGGTTAACGGTATGCCTTAAAACCCTGTTATGTAACATAGCAGGGTTTTATTATGCCTTTGACGTGTTTCTCGTCTTTCTATATCAAAGAATTAAGTAAATATCACAAAAGTTGTTATGTAACGCTTATAGATTTCTGCATAATTAGTTAACTTTCTGTTATATGTTCCTCTTAAAACAAGGTAGTATTGATTTGGGGGAATCTCCTTATTACAAGGGGATTTAAAACATTTATAAAGGAGCGGCAGCAATGTCGAGGCGACCACAAACAGAAAGTTGTGACACACGTCACAAGCTTCTTAAATCCGCAGAGCAAGAGTTTGCTTTACAGGGATACGATAAAGCTTCACTTCGACAGATTTGTGCACATGCAGGCGTTACCACGGGCGCTCTATATTTCTTCTTCGATAACAAAGAGGACCTCTTTAAGAATGTTTTGATCCCTGTCACTGAAGGCGCAATTCAAATTCTTGAAGACTACAAAGATCATCTGCTGCTCTCTGAGGAAAGAGATCTTGAAGACACTCCTTTGGGTAATAAAGAAACGCTCGAGAAATTCTTAGACCTTCTGTACGGAAATAGGTATGTAGTGCAGATTCTTGTGAATAACCGAGAAAACCTGCATGTTGTCCATTTCTTTGAAGAGTTGACTGAGGTTATCTCTGCAACAATTAGAGCTATTCTTTATCCTAATGTTGCGCAGGTTAAGCCCTATGATGAGTTTATTATTACCTGGCTTGCACAAACTGAGATGACCACTATTGTCAATATTCTTAAAAATGATGAGACTCGTGAAGAGGCTGATGGCCACATTAATTCAGCAGTAATGTTTACACAGGGTGGCATTAAAGCCCTCGTTGAGGAACATTAGATGCTCATCTGTGCATAAAAATTGACAAAATCTACTTAAATCGGCTATTCTCAATAAAGGTAAACAAAACCCAAAGGAGACCTTTATGAAGTTTAATAAGCTCGGCCTCGTAGCAGCCTCCGCTTCCGCAGTTTTTGCTCTTGCTGGCTGCAATCTTATTCCAAATCTTGCTGATCCAGGAACTACTACTGGTGGCGGTCAGCAGCAACAGCAGCAACAGCAGCAGACTGCACCTGATGCAAATACCGCAACTAAGCCTTCAGATACTCGCGCTGGTGACGCTGATTCCCAGAAGCTCTACGATACTCTGATGGACAAGCACAACACTTCCGAGCAGATTACCAACACTCAGAAGTACGTTGATGATGTTAAGAAGACTGGCGACAAGACCGAGGTTCTTATTGATACCGATAAGATTACCGTTACCGTCACCGGCATTGGCGTTGACTTTGAGAACTCCAACGGCTATCTGGTAGAGGTTGTCAATAAGACCGATACCAACATCTTCATTCAGACCACCGACACCGCTGTTGGTAAAGATGAGCTGAACCTGTTTGTTAACGCAGCTCCTAACGCTACTACCAAGGGCTTTGCATTCTTTGATCCAGGCGTAAAGATGGATGCATCCGCAACTGTTCGTGGTACCATCCTCGCTCTTTATGGTTCTGACTACAGCATGGATTCCTTCAACGTTATGTTCTAAGTTTTGCTTAGTTCGTTGACTGCAAAGGCTCAGCTTCTTGGCTGAGCCTTTTTTGTTAGCGAGAAACCCAATCAGTAGCAGTCGAATGAGTCAAGGTTTATGCAGCTAGAATCCGTTAGACTATAAAATAGTTACACATCATAGAGGCATGTATGCACTGAATATAAGGAGCTACGATGCTAGATTTAGATAAAAATACAGACGGGTCATATAACGACCTTATCTTTTTAAAACCTCTTTTTCACAACAAAATTTGGGGTGGAAGAAGACTTGCTGAA
Organism: uncultured Atopobium sp.; assembly: GCA_963518165.1. Classification (GTDB taxonomy): domain Bacteria; phylum Actinomycetota; class Coriobacteriia; order Coriobacteriales; family Atopobiaceae; genus Lancefieldella. The sequence goes on along the minus strand of CAUQHX010000001.1, from coordinate 771,039 downwards.
GAGTATGGTTACGACATCCCCGAAGGCTCAGTAGGAGAGTGCTGGGCGATCAGTGCACATCCTAGCGGAGACTGTGAAGTTGCCTCTGGTGCATATGCTGGCAAAACCCTTTCGGAGCTTTGGTCAACGCATCGAGAGCTTTTTGGTAATGCAGAAGGAGATCGCTTCCCACTTCTTATTAAGATTCTTGATGCAAAAGATGACCTCTCTGTTCAGGTTCATCCAGATGACACGTACGCAGCAGAACACGAGAATGGTTCTCTGGGAAAGTCTGAGTGCTGGTATATTCTTGATGCAAAAGAGAATGGCGATATTGTTGTAGGACAAAATGCCTCCTCAAAAGAAGAGTTTGCAGCCATGGTTGAGCAGGGAAAGTGGTCTGAACTGCTCAATTACGTTCCTATCAAGGCTGGAGATTTCTTTAGGATTGATCCTGGAACCGTTCACGCCATTAGAACGGGCACGCTTATTCTTGAAACTCAGCAGAGCTCAGATATCACATACCGTGTGTATGACTATGATCGTTTAGGAGACGATGGCAAGCCTCGTGATTTACATCTGGCACAGAGCTTAGAGGTTATTGATTACGCTCAGGAAGCTCCAACATCTGGAGAAATTATTGCTCCAGAAATTGATGGCAAAACTGAACTTATGAGCTGCAAGTATTTCTCGGTAGAAAAATATGAGATTCATGAGGCGAAAACTATTGCTCAGCCATGGCCGTTTATGTGCATAAGTGTCATTGAGGGAGAAGGTACGGTTTGCGCTGATGGCGGCAAGGGATGTGAGCATAAGCTTTATAAGGGCTCGCATTTTGTTGCTCCTGCGCTTTCCGGAGACCTTCATTTTGTAGGTACCATGACCTTGATTGTGTCTCATCTTCCTCAACAAAGATAGGCAGTTCACCGAGTCAAATGTTTTAGTTCCTATAACATTTGATAAGTTTGAAGTACAATATAAAAAGTTGAGCCTTTCATACGCTTATAGGAGGAACGTATGAACAAAAAGATGATTACTCGCCGCGCTTTTGCGGGATTAGCTGCAGGTGGTGCTGCTAGCACGCTTGCCGCTTGTAATAGTGATGTCCTTCAGGCAATTTTGAATCCTGATTCCGTTCTTGGTGGAGCTGGTCAAGATCCTCAGAATGGCGGTCAAGACGGTACTGGGGATACGCCTTCTCAGTCAGATTTTGTGAAGCTTGAGGAGACTCCAGATAATCCAACGCTAACCGGAGATTTTTCTAAGATTATTACTGGCGTCTGGTGTGTTGACGATGGTGTGGGAACTAAAGGTGGATCAAAGGAAGGCAAAACCTTTGACCATGGTGGCATGCTTAATCAGGGCTATAACGATGGAACTGTTCTTTATTATTCCTTCAAAGAAGACGGCACATTCTTCATGCATAATTTTAAAGGCGTGAAGAATAATGGTAAGTGGGAAGCAAAAGGAACTATTGCCATTCAATGTAATTATGATGATGGCGATAGTGTGCCAATGCTTTTTGATAAGGACGACAACAACTATCTGAAGTACAGTGATGCCAAGAGTGAGATTACGTTTAATTTCAAAAAACTTTCTGACAATCCAGACGATACTTCACAGATAGCTTATATTGAAGGACAGGTAGTCAATTTTGCTGCCACCATTCCTGGTACGTATTATCTCTTTGGCTTGCACTATGCAGATGGTTCTAAAGAAGATTTGACCAGTGATCAGATTGAGTCTATGAATAAGGGTTCTGGCGGAGCGTATACCTTCTCTGCTCATAAGGATGGAGCTGCTGCACTGTTCTATCCAGACGGTAGCGTTTCTCCTATTCAGATTGTTGCAGAAGAGCCTTCGGCAGATGGTCTTTCTTTCCCCATTCTTGCTCAGGGCTTTTCAGATACTGAACAGATATCTAAGTCTGTTCTATACACTACTGCGGAAAATAAAAAGCTTCTCAGTATTGATGCTCCTGGATTTACTCTTAAGTTTGCCCTCCTTAATCACCGTGAGGATGATTGGGCTAAATATGAGTATCCACCAAAGGCAGAGTTCCCTTGGCAGCCAGATGGTAAGGGTGGCTATAAGCTGGTAACACCTACTTCTTCTGGTTCTGGTAATGGTGGCAGCTCCTCAGGAAATGGCGGCAGCTCATCTGGAAATGGTGGCGGCGGCAAGGGTGGTACTGGTAAGAAATAACCGCAGCCTTTTCTAACATCTTTTACTAACAAAAAAGCAGGCATATCGTATGCCTGCTTTTTCTTGCCCGACTTTTACGCGTGTAAAAGAACGGTGATATAAAGCTTAGAGTTGAAACTTACGCAGCGTGTGCGCCGCCCTCAATCTCACCAGTGCAGTGTGGGCAGCGAGTTGCGCCTTCCTTAACCTCTTCAAGGCAGTGTGGGCAGTGTGGAGCTGCAACCTCTTCAACAGCCTCTTCCTCGTCCTTCTTAAGCTTGGAAGCCTTCATGAACTTGTTGAGGGCCTTAACCATGCAGAAGACAATAAATGCAATGATCAGGAAGTTGATGATTGCGCTGATGAATGCACCAAAGTCAATGCCGTTCTGGGTACCAGGAACTGGAATGGAAAGACCAGAAACCTCGGTGCCGCCACCAGAGACGAGCTTAATAAATGGGTTAATGATGTCATTGACAAGGGAGGTAACAATAGCGGTAAATGCGCCGCCAATGATGATACCAATAGCCATGTCCATAACATTGCCCTGCTGGATAAACTCTTTGAACTCCTCAAAAAACTTTTTCATTTCATCCCTTTCGTTTAATTGGTAGAGGATAGATATTTCCACCCACGCCTATGGCCTGCGCTTATGCGCTGGCTAGACCATAGATGCGAGAGTATTTGTCAGTCAGATACTTGGTGTAGTAGTGAACGTCAAAAGGCTCACCGCATGCGCCCATGATGAGCTCCTTGGAGTCCTTTGCACGACCCCAGGTCCAAATACGGCTACCCAGCCACTCCCTAATAGGAGCAAGGTCTCCAGATGCGCAGACGGCATCAAAGTCCATACCCTCAGCAATCATGGCGTGCTTGTACTGCGCGCCATATGCGCTACCAAGTGCATAGGTTGGGAAGTAGCCAAACTCACCCCATGACCAGTGTACATCCTGAAGAGCACCCTCAGTGTTATTTGGAACCGTAACGCCCAGGTACTGCTTGTACTTCTCGGCCCAAAGAGCTGGGACATCCTTTGCGGTAATCTCGCCAGACAAAAGTGCCTGCTCCATCTCATAACGGATGAGAATGTGCAGCGGATACGTGAGCTCGTCTGCCTCGGTACGGATGAGACTTGGCTGTACCTTATTAGCTGCCGAGAAGAGCTGGAAGGCAGTAACGCGATTCAGCTGGCCGGGGAAGTGCTTGCGCATGAGCTGAATCAGAGGTTCAGCAAATGCCTCAGAAAGACCAACGTAGTTCTCAAAGAACCTGGACTGAGACTCGTGCATGCCCATAGAAGTGCCGGTGCTTAGAGAGGTAAAACGGTACTCCCAGTTAATGCCCTGCTCGTAGAGGGCGTGGCCGTTCTCATGCAGCATGGAATAGACGTTGGAGAGCACGTTATTCTCGTAAGCGTGGCTGGCAACCATGACAAAGCCAATACCAGGGCCACCAGTATAAGGGTGCTCAGTTTTGCCAAGCCAGTAAGCGTCCTCATCAAGACCCTGGAGTTTTACCAGGTCTTTTGCAAGGTCCCATTGACGATTGACGTCAAACTTGCCCTCAAGAGGCTTGGTGCTTGGCTGGCGCTTAGAAGCCATACAATCGGCAACCAGAGGAACTACCACTTCTTTAACGTTATTGAAGAAGGTGTTGTAGAACTCTCTGTTGGTACCGTGCTCAAAATCGCTCAGCAACAGGTCATAGGGATCTTTGGATGCATCGCGGGCCTGGCACATCTCTTTGCGGAGCTCAATCAGGCCGTCTAGTTTTGGTGCAAAGAGTGACCAATCATCACTGTTCTTTGCCTGTTCCCAAACCTCGTTGGCCTCTGTGGTGAGGCGGACAAAATTGCTCTGAAGCTCAACTGGGACATCTACCAGCTGGCTTCTGTCACGGCGAAGGATTTTGACCTGTGCGCGATGAGTCTCATCAAGTAGAGCGCGATTCTCGTGAAGTCTATCAAGAAGAGCGCCAACAGCAGGATCACAGAGGGTCTCCTGGACCTGCTCGCCAAGGATTGCTAGGGCTTCTCCACGCTCTTCAGCAGCCTTTTTTGGATCAATGCATGGGCCAAAAGAGCCAATCTCATTAGCTGCATAGTTAAGAGCAAAGAGCTTCTTCTCAAGCTCATCGAGTTTAGCGATATCATCGCGGGGATTTGAAAGCGCTGCGTTTAATTCAACAGTGTTATTTGCGCTGTCCATAAAAATCCTCTCTACAAAAATAGGTGTGACCAGTTACTTTACCGGTCAACAGAAACCGTTTAGCGTATGCGCCATATTTTACCCTGTAATTTCTTGATATTTGAGCGATACTAAAAAGACTACGTCCTAAAACAATAAGTACATCTTTTCGGCACAATTTTTGCCCCAAGATGGCTTGTAAGGAGTAAGAGTTCTATGGATGACAGCAGGATCTCGTTTGATCAGTGGGGTGATCTGTACGCAGATCGCGTTCAAACCATGCGAAAAAGCGAAGTACGAGATTTGTTTGCAGCACTGTCTCGTCCAGGTGTCATTGCGCTGTCTGGTGGCCTACCAGACATTTCTTCGCTGCCACTTGATCAGGTTGCAGAGTGCGCTCGACGCTGCGTTGCTGTTGAGGGTCTCAGGTCTCTTCAATACGGCAACTCTGATGGCCGTATAGAGTGCAGAAGGACAATCTGCAAGATTTTGGCCGCTCAGGGTGTTGAAGCCGATCCTGACGAGATGATTTTGACTTCTGGTTCTCAACAGGCGCTTGATTTCTTAGGCCGCGTCTTCCTTAACCCAGGAGACGATATTATCTGTGAGGGCCCAAGTTATCTTGGTGCGTTCCAGGCCTTTTCAGCGTATGAGCCTACTGTTCACACCATTGATATGGACGAAGAAGGCATTAGAACAGATCTTCTTGAGGCAAAGCTTAAAGAGCTTGCAGACCAAGGCAGAAAGCCTAAGTTCATCTACGTTATTCCTAACTTTAACAATCCTGCTGGCATCACCATGTCTATGCCAAGACGTCTGCGCCTTCTTGAGCTGGCTCACCAGTACAACATTCCTGTTGTTGAAGATGATCCGTATGGTCTTATCCGCTTTGAGGGAGAAGATCTGACGCGTCTTAAAACGCTTGATCCAAACGTCATTTATCTGGGAACAACGTCAAAGATTTTTGCTCCTGGTCTGCGCTTAGCATGGATGGTGGCACCTCGTCACTTCCTTGAGCGCATCAACCTTGCAAAGTCTGGTTCTGACCTGTGTACCAGCCCCTTTAACATGATTCTTGCCGAGCACTACTTCAATGAGGTTGATTGGCAGGCAGCGCTTGAGGTGTCTAAGTCTCGCTATAAAGAGAGAAAAGACGCTATGCTGGCAGCGCTTGCAGAGTTCTTCCCCAAAGACGTTACCTGGACAAAGCCAGAGGGCGGCCTGTTCCTGTGGGTAACCTTCCCGCCATACCTCAATACCGAGCAGCTGCTTCCTCGTGCAATTGAAGAGGGAGTTGCCTTTGTACCAGGTGTTTATTGCTATCCTGACCAGCGTATTAGTTCAAGTATGCGTCTGTGCTACTCATTTGAGACGCCAGAGCGCATCCACGAGGCAATCCGCAGGTTGTCTTTGTGCGTCCAAGATCGCATGGCGCTGTATCGCGCATTTCTGGAGGCGGGTGCTCTACCTGAGTCTTCTCATTCTGAATCTTATTCTTCTGCAAGGGAGTGTTAAGTATGGCTACAAAAGTTGCTGTCATTATGGGTGGAGCCTCATTTGAGAGGAACTTCTCGCTCAAAAGTGGAGCTCTTGTCTCTGAGGCTTTGGAGAAGCGTGGTTATGAGGTTTTGCCGCTTGACGCTGACGCCCACCTGGTAGATACCCTGCGTGCCGAGAAACCCGATGTTGCGTTTGTGTGCCTTCACGGCGCGGGCGGAGAAGATGGCGCTGTACCTGCGCTTTTGGAGTTCCTCAAGATTCCATATGTGGGCTCAAGGCCTGCATCTTGTAGGGCAGCCTGGAACAAGGCTGACATGCCGTTTATTGTTCGCCAGGCCTGGTCAAAGGAGGAGTCCGAGGTCATCTGGCCTCCTCAGATTGTATTGACTGCCAGCGCGTTTAAGGACCTCGGCGCAGCTGCCGCCCTTGATCTGGTTCCCGAGCGCCTTGGCGGTGGCGTTGGCTTCCCTCTAGCGGTCAAGCCCGTTCACGGTGGTTCTGCTATGGGCCTTTCCAAGGTTGATAGCGCTGATCAGCTTGGACCAGCACTTCTCGGCGCACTTGGTTTTGACGACTCCGTCATTATCCAGCAGTGGGTTGATGGCGTAGAGGTAAGCGTTACCGTGCTCTCCGACGCAGATGGCGAGAAAACCCTGCCACCAGTTGAGATTTCGGTGACCGAGGGTATTTACGACACGGATGCTCGTCTTGATCCAGAGCGTATTCAGCACTTCTGCCCAGTTCGCCCTGAGTCGCTTGCTGCTCTTGGCGCAGATCCAGCTGAGGCTCGTGAGGCGCTTGAGCGCGCAGCTCTTGAGGTGTTTACGGCGTACGGATGCAGAGATCTTGCTCGTATCGACTTTATTTGGGACGGACATCACGTTATGGTCATGGGTCTGAAGACGTTCCCAGGACTTACCGAGACCTCCCTTGTTCCAATGGCTATTGAGGCTGCAGGATACGCTGTTGAAGACGTCCTTGCGCAGCTTGTTGAAGGTGCGCTTAAGCGCGGTAACTAGGGGGGGTTCATGGAATACGTATTGGGTATTGATGTTGGCGGAACCACCATCAAGCTGGGACTTTTCTCTGCAGAAGGAGAGCTGCTTTCTGAGCAGAAGGTCAAGACGCCAGCGCTTGATAACGAGGATGGTTATCAGACAGTAACCGATGCCATCAAGCTGATTGTTCATGGCCAAAAAGCAAGTCGCAACGATGTTATTGCGTGTGGTTTGGATATTCCAGGTCCTGTTGCAGATGACGGAACCGTTGGTCTTCTCGCCAATGTAGACATTGACCCCGAGGGATTGGTTCAGGCAATCAACATGTGCCTGCCAAACGCAACCATCGCGTTTGTCAACGACGCTAACGCTGCAGCTCTGGGCGAGGCGTGGGCTGGCGTTGCTGTTGGCGTGCCTTCGTTTGTGCTGATTGCGCTGGGAACAGGCGTTGGCGCTGGTGTTGTTGTAGACGGCAAGCTTGCTGCGGGTGCTTTTGGCGCGGGCGGCGAGATTGGTCACATTATTGTTGAGCCAGAAGAGACGCTGACCTGCGGTTGTGGCCGTCACGGTTGCTTGGAGCAGTATGCTTCTGCTAAGGGAGTTGTCCGCCTGTACCTGGAGGAATGCGTTGCTCGAGGTGTTGTTCCTGTAAATGTTGAGCACGAGACCGATACCGTGTCCGTGTTTAGAGCTCACGCTCAGGGCGATGAGTGCGCAACCCTTGCTATTCACAAGATGTGCCACTACCTGGGACTTGCTATGGCGCAGGTTTCGTGCGTGGTTGATCCTGCTATGTTCTTGATTGGCGGGGGCGTGGCGGGCTCGTTTGCAACATTTGCCACCGAGCTTCGCGAGTGTTTTGAGCAGTATGCTCTGCCGGTAAGCAAGGGCGCTCGTATTGAGGCTGCTAGCTTGGGTAATCAGGCAGCAATGTATGGTTGCGCATATGAGGCACTGCGTCTGAGAAAAGAACGTTTTGGCCAGGAGGATGCAGAGTAGGTTCGTGCACTCTACGACTGAGGTGCGCATTCTTGGCGATTGCACGCTCTTGAGGAACGCGTCCTACGATTGAAGTTTGCGTTTCTCGCCAGCCGCAATGCTTCTGCGCTAACATAACTTGCTAACTGATTTTTTACGTAAAAGTATGGTCATGTAAGCTGCTCAGTGCTAACATTGAGCAGCTTTTTTGGTTGTGTTTGGAACAATTCTGAGCACTAGGATGAAAGGGGAGTGCTGTGGCTGACGAGTCAAAGTATGACATCGTTGCTGCTACTGGTTGCCCAACCGGTATTGCGCACACCTTTATGGCTAAGGAGGCCCTTGAGAAGGCCGCCGCAGCTAAAGGTCTTACCATTAAGGTTGAGACGCACGGCCAGGTCGGTGTAGAGAACGAGCTCACCGCAGCTGAAATTAGGAACGCCAAGGCAGTAGTTGTTGCTGCCGATAAGGACGTTCAGGCCGAGCGTTTTGCCGGAAAACCAATGGTAAATGTTGGTGTTACTGCTGCTATTAAGGACGCTGAGGGTCTTATCGACCGCGCTCTTGTTGCTCAGCCTGAGGGCGAGCTTGCAGAGGCAGATGACGCTCCAGTCTCAAGCACCATTGAGAAAGAGTCTGTAGGCCACATCATCTACAAGCACCTCATGAACGGCGTTAGCCACATGCTGGTCTTTGTTGTTGCTGGTGGTGTTCTGACTGCTGTTTCATTCCTCTGGGGTATCACTTCCTTCAGCTCTACCGCACCTGACTACAACAGCTTTGCTGCAATGCTCAAGATTATCGGCGGCATTGCAATGGGCCTTATGGTTCCAGTGCTTTCTGCTTACATCGCTGAGTCTATCGGCAAGCGTCCTGCTCTGGTTCCTGGTTTTGTTGCAGGTATGATTGCTATCCAGGGTCTTCCAATCAACCCTAACACTGGCATGATTGATGCTGGTGGCGCTGGTGTTGGCTTTGGCTTCCTGGGCGGCATTGTCGGCGGCTTCCTTGCAGGTTATGTCATCGTTGGTCTTGAGAAGCTCCTTGCTGGTCTTCCAAAGAACCTTGACGGCCTGAAGGCAATCTTCCTGTATCCTCTGCTTTCCACCACCATTGTTGGCCTGGTTATGCTGGGTATTTCTGGTCCTATGGCAGCAATCAACACCGGCATGATGAACTTCCTGCGCGGTCTGTCTGCTTCTGGTCCAATTGTCCTTGGCCTTGCAATCGGTTGCATGTGCGCATTTGACATGGGCGGCCCAGTCAACAAGGCAGCTTACGTTACCGGTACTGCACTTCTGACCGAGGCTCTTAATGCTGGTATTGGTACTCCAACCTATGCGTTTGGTACCAACTTCATGGCTGCAGTTTCTGCTGCTTGTATTGTTCCTCCACTGATTACCACCTTTGCTGTTGTCGTTGGTAGGAAGTACTTCACCAAGTCCGACTTCAACGCTGGCCTGGTCAACTTTATTCTTGGCTGCACCCACATTACCGAGGGCGCAATTCCATTCATGACCAAGAACATTTGGCCTGTCATGCCTATCATGATGATCGGTTCTTCCATCGGCTCCATCCTGACCCTGCTCTTTGGTGTTCACGATCCAGCACCTCACGGCGGCTTCCTGGTTCTTCCAGTTGTTGATGGCGGCCTCAAGTGGGTTCTCGCCATTCTCATTGGCGCTGTTGTTGGCGGCATTCTCTTTGTTGCTTTCAAGGCATACGAGTACCGCAAGAACGGCAACAAGCTGGTCGAGGACTAAGCGCGCAAGCTAGGCACACGAGCTTGGCATCGTTTGAGTTTTAGCCCAGATTTCACACAGATCGGGCGCAGACTTAGACAATCGAAGTAAAATATGGACTCGGCGATTACGTCGGGTCCATATTTGTTTCAGAGGGAGCTTTGATGATTTATACACTTACCACTAACCCCGCTATCGACATGAACGTCAACTCGGGAGTTCCTTCATATACGCACGTCAACCGCACAACCGACGCCGTTTACACGCCAAACGGCAAGGGCCTCAACGTCTCGTTTACGCTTGCTCACTATGGCGTTGAGTCCACTATCCTGGGCTTTTTTGGTGGCTTCTCGGGCAACTACATTGTTGAAGAGGCATCCAAGGTTTGTCCGGTCAAGCCCGTGTGGATTGATGGCATCACTCGCGTAAACATCTTTGTTACGACGCCAGAAGGCGAGCTCAAGTTCCCTAATGCGGGTGCTCCCGTTGTCCGCTCCAAGCAGGACGAGATGCTTGAGCTGCTGCGCAATGCTCCCGACCTGGATGTGCTGGTGGTTTCTGGTTCGCTTTCCCCTGAGATGGATCCAACTTTCTACGACGAGCTCTTTGACCTTTGCCATGAGCGTGGCGCTGAGCTGGTCCTGGATATCTCTCATAAACACCTCGCAGAACTTGTCGAGAAAAAACCACTGCTCATTAAGCCAAACGACGAAGAAGTGGCAGAAATCTTTGGCGTCGACGTCCATAACGAGGCCGACGTTCTTCTCGCCCTCCACAAGATTCACGAGCGCGGCGCAAAGAACATCCTGCTCACGCTTGGCGGGGAGGGCGCGTATTTCTTCAACGGCGAGCACGTCTGGCACGCAAACGCCGCGCAGGTAGAGGTGCTTTCGACGGCATGCGCGGGCGATTCTACGCTTGCGAGCTTCATGTCGATTTGGCTCGACGACCCATCGGCTGTCGAGAAGGCTCTGACGCGCGCGATGGCTACCGGCGGAAACGTTGCAATGAGCGCTGGTTTGGGCGACTTTGCTCTGGTCGAGAAGATTGCGGAGTCTATTCACGTTGAGCTGGTGGAGTAGGAGCGGGAGCGTCGCGTGCGACCCCGTCAACGCCGCAGGTCAGTGGTGGCGCCGGAGGTGCGCGGAGGTGGCGAGCCGACGGGTTTCTCGGCGTATGGCGTGCACAAGTCTCCATATCTGCAAAATAAGTCTTTTCTCGCTTCTTGATTTCGTGTAACGTATAAGGGCTAATGTGATAATTAGGTTTTCGAACCTCTAAAGAAGGAGAGTGCAATGTCCGGACACTCTAAGTGGGCCACAACCAAGCACAAGAAAGCAGCTATCGACGCTAAGCGTTCCTCGCTGTTCTCTAAGCTTTCCCGCAACATCACTGTTGCAGCAAAGATGGGTGGCGACCCAAATCCGGACAACAACGCTAGCTTGTCTGCCGCTGTTGCCCGTGCACGCATGGTTTCCATGCCTAACGCAAAGATTCAGGCCGCTATCGATAAGGCATTTGGCGCTGGCGCTGATGCTGCCGTTTACGAGGAGATCGTTTACGAGGGATACGGTCCTGCAGGCGTCGCAGTTTACGTTGACTGCCTGACCGACAACAAGAACCGTACCGCAGCAGACGTTCGTTCCGCATTTACTCACTCCGGCGGCAACCTTGGTACCGCTGGTTCCGTTGCGTTCCAGTTTGAGCGCAAGGGTTCCATCGCAGTTGACAAGGTCATTGTCTCCGAGGAGAAGAAGGTTGCTGACCGCGAGAACGCTGTCGATGAGGACGAGTTCATGATGGCAGTTGCTGAGGCTGGCGGAAACGATTACGAGGATGCTGGCGATCAGTGGATTGTTTGGACTGCATACGACAAGATGCAGGACGTCCAGAAGGGCCTCGAGGCTCAGGGCATTGAGGTCAAGGGCTCCGAGCTTACCATGGTTCCAACCACCCCAACTGACGTCTCCGTTTCTGATGCGAAGAAGGTTCAGCGCCTTATCGATAAGCTCGATGAGCTCGACGACGTCCAGAACGTCTACAGCACCATGAACATCACCGACGAGATTGCTGCTGCTCTCGAGGAGGAGTAAGCTCTCTGGTTCGCGACGCGCTGCGCGACGAGCGCGCCATGAGCGTGCCACGTACGCGACGCCCGGCGCGCGACATCCAGCGCGATATCCGGTGTGCGACACGCGATGCCCGGCGCGCGACAGGTGGCGCCCGGTGCGCGACAAAACTGCACTTCAAAGCCCCGTCAACTGGCGGGGCTTTTCGTTTGGGTGACGTTGACGCTGTCAGAACACACCTGTGTCGGATAATCTGCACGTTTTTAGAAGGCCGACCACAGCAAAGTCAGATAATCTGTATATACAGGGCCAAAAACATAACTTACAGCCCTAAAAAACACAGTAAATGATGATAATCTGCGCAAAATGAGACTTTTGAGGGGTGATTTTGCAGATTAAGTGACTTTGCTGTGTTTTCAAAACGCCAAAAAACGGGCCCAAAAAAATTTATGCATACAAATGAATTCATCCTCATGAATATCTATGAGGATGAATATTTTTGGATCATGGTAGTTAAAACTTTGATATGCGATTTGCGAAACAAGAAAACCGATAGCAAACAGCACCTAAAACCTGCACCTGGAGCCAAATCCCACCGTTGTCCGCGCTCCGCCGCACACCGCTCGCCGGCCGCCGCGGCAATCCTACAGGCTTACGCGCACAACCTTGCGAACACCAGCGGCTTCGAGGGCTGCTACCTGCGAAATCGACGCGGATTCGTCCGTCATAAGCACGTCAATATCGGACGGGGATCCGTACTGGAAGCTGGAGTTAACTCCCAGCTTGCTCGAGTCGGCTAGGACAATGTGCTGCTCAGAGTGCTTAAGCATCAGCGAGTTCACACGCATCTCGTTTGAAACCAGCGTGGTGAGGCCGCGCTCAGCAGAAATTCCCGAGCAACCCAGGATACACTTCGCGGCGCGAATCTGGTTGATTGAGGCAAGCGCAAAATCGCCGGTCATAGACTTCTTAGCTGGGCGAACTTCTCCGCCCGTAACCAAAACGGTCATTGATGGGGGATAGTCAGCCGCCAGCACGCTACCGTTATTGGTAACCACAGTGATGTTCTCGGCGGTGATGAATTCCAGGACTTTAATAGCGGTTGAGCTGGTGTTAATGAAGACCGTGTCGCCGTCTTTGATGAGTTTAGCTGCGGCTTGGGCAAGTTTGAACTTCGCGGTGACCTGGTTAGAACTGAGTCCCGTCGAGAGTGGGTCAAGCAGCGTGGCCATGCCATAGCTTCGAGAAATGAGGCCCTGAGCTTCAAGTTCGTCGAGGTCGCGGCGAATGGTAAGCGAAGAAACTTCAAACCTATCGGCAAGATCGCTGACGGAAACCTGGCGGTATTGTTCAAGAAGACTCATGATAGAGCTTCTACGCGATGCTACAAATGAACGACTTGTGGCCATGAATCCCCCAATAGAACTCAAACTGCTGATAAACCTACGAAAATAGTTGCAAACTTTTCAATCAACACCCTGGCGAGAAACCCGACTACTTGCAAATAGTTCGCGATAAGATCGTAGAAAGTTCGCGAGAAGTACGTGCAAAAGAACAGTTTGCTGTGACGTTATGACTCTATTTCCACAGTTAAAAGCCTTATATTGCTGAACATTATATAAAGACATTTAACTAATTTAGTTCCGTGAAAAACATCGTACAAATTGATAGCACCTTTTGAACGGTCCATGAACAATTGTGATGATGCATTTCAGCGAATCTCAGTGTATCTTACCTTATCCTATGAACGTTTTGAATACTTAAACGGATATTATTTAACGGTCAACGGTTTTTATGACGTAAATCTCTAAAGTGAGCATAGATAAGTATTGCTAAACTCCCAACATTAGCTATACTAACATTATCGATTCGATTGGTAAAACGTTCTAAACGTTCAACAAATAGGGAAATTTGTTATACGGCAAGTCAAATGTCATATAAATTATTTATCTAATTGTTGAAGCGTTCAGAAGATTCAAGTTTTTGTCATTAAGCGATGTGTTCTTGTGTGGTCTTGCTATAGTCCAACACAAGGAAAGATTCACAGCAGGCTACTGGAGAGGAGTGAATCGCATGCTACTTCGCGATATTTACGAGCAGAAGCACTATGCATTCGTAAAGACCCCTATGACGTGGGAAGAGTCTATTAGAGAGTGCTGCAAACCACTGGAGGCTGACGGAACAGTCAATCCAGAGTATGCAGACGACATTATCGAGTGCGTAAAGAAGTATGGTCCTTACATTGTTATCGTTCCAAACGTTGCAATGCCACACTCTACTGCTCGCATTGGCTCTAATGGCAAGACTGCTATTGGATTTATGCACGCTGATGTTCCTGTTAACTTCGAGGATGGCGACGATGAGAAGCAGGTTAAGACCTTCTTCACTCTGAGCGCAACCGATCAGGAAGCACACCTTAAGAATATGCAGATGCTCGTTCAGGTCCTTATGAATGAAGAGGTCCTTGAGCGCCTGAAGAATATTCAGTCTCCAGAGGAGCTTTTGGAGATTGACGAGCTTATCTCCGAGTAAGCTCGTTTTCTCGCGCGCTGGTCGCGCTCGCGCGTCGTCCACGCGCTCTGCGCCCGTCTGCGTTCGTTTTCTCGCGCGTCGGTCACGCTCGTCCGCGACGTCCGCGACGTCCGCGACGTCCGCGCTCGTCCGCGCTTGCGCCCGTTCGTGCGCTTTTGTGCCCATCTGGGCAGGTTATTGAGGATTTCCTTTTGTAGTGTGGGCTGCAGAAGGTACGTATGTAGGACCCTTTGAAAGGGGTATCAATGGATATTGTTCTTGGTATTTGGAAATGGTTTGCGAGCAACTTCTTGACTCAGCCAGCCTATTTCATCGGTTTGATTGTTGCTATCGGCTACATTCTTCTTAAGAAGAAGTGGTACGACGTACTCGCTGGCTTCCTTAAGGCAGTCATTGGTTATCAGATCCTCCTGGTTGGTTCCGGCGGCCTGGTAACTGCATTCCGTCCAGTTCTTGTTGGACTTCAGGCTCGCTTCAACCTTTCTGCAATGGTCATTGACCCATACTTTGGCCAGAACGCAGTACAGGCAGGCATGGAGGCAGCTGATGCTCCTGCATTTATCGCAGGTCGTTCCTTCTCCTCCGTTATGCTTCTTCTGCTCTTCGCTTTCATTCTGAACATTGTTCTGGTTGCTTTTAAGAAGCAGACTAAGCTTCGCGCAATCTTTACTACTGGTCACGTCCAGGTTCAGCAGGCAGCAACTGCATTTTGGCTTATCCTCTTCTGCTTCCCACAGCTTAACGACGTTACCATCCTTGCAGTTATGACCGTTCTCCTTGGCCTTTACTGGGCAGTTGGCTCCAACCTTTGTATTGGACCTACCCAGGACCTTACTGATGGTGCTGGTCTCACTATTGCTCACCAGCAGATGTTTGGTGTTTACTGCGCATCCAAGGCTTCCGAGTGGCTCTCCAAGCACTCCAAGAAGGAGTCCAAGCGCATTGAGGACATTGAGCTCCCAGGCTTCCTCAAGATCTTCAACGAGAACCTCGTTGCAACTGCAATTCTTATGACAGCATTCTTTGGCGTCATCCTTGCTGTTCTTGGTCAGGACTTCCTGCTTGAGAACAAGTTCATGAAGCAGGGTCAGGATTTCTTCTTCTACATCATGACCACTTCCTTCCAGTTTGCTGTTTACCTCTCCATCCTGCAGCTTGGTGTTCGTACCTTTGTTACTGAGCTCACCAACTCCTTCCAGGGTATTTCCAACAAGCTCCTCAAGGGTTCCGTCCCAGGCGTTGACTGCGCAGTTACCTATGGCTTTGGTTCTCCAAACGCAGTTACCCTTGGCTTCCTCATGGGTGCAGCTGGCCAGTTCCTGGCAATCGCAGCTCTGCTGCTTCTGAAGTCTCCAGTTGTTGTTATCGCAGGCTTTGTTCCACTGTTCTTCGATAACGCTACTATCGGCGTTTACGCAAACAACAAGGGCGGCCTCCGCGCAGTTCTTATCATGCCTTTCATCTCTGGTCTTCTCCAGGTCTTTGGTTCAGCTCTTATCGCTGGCTGGGTTGGCATGGCTGCATACGGTGGATACCTTGGCATGTGGGACTGGGCAGTTGTCTGGCCAATCATGACCGGCGTCATGAAGTTCCTGTCCTACGCAGGTCTCGCAATTGTTGTCATTGCTCTTATCGCAATCCCACAGCTCCAGTACCGTGCAAACAAGGACACGTACTTCATGGAGGTTGAGGATTACCAGAAGTGCAAGGAAATCCGTGCACAGAAGGCCGCCGCAGCTAGTGCGGAAAGCAAGTAGCCCTCTTTCTTCCTACCCTGAGCAGACCCCCATCTGCTCAGGGTTATTAGTAATACTCGGCACATTGTTTGATGCACTATTTGCTCCAAAAGCGATGCACATAGCGCCCAAATGGGTACATACACAATGTGTCCGTAATCAGTTTGTTTGATCGAAGGAGTCAACATGAACGCAAAGATTTTGGTCGCATGTGCTAACGGCGCAGGTACCTCCCTGATGATGAAGATGACCGCTGAGCGCGTCACTCAGAAGCTCAACATGGGCGTCGATAAGATTCACCACTGCGCACTGTCTGAGGGCGTAAGCTCTGCTCGTCAGTACGACATTGTTTTTGCACCACTTAACTTCCTGAACATGTACGACGATGCTGCTAAGGCTGGCGTTACCGTCATTGGTCTGCGCAACGTTCTTTCTGACGCAGAGATGGAAGAGAAGCTCAAGGAAACCGGCGCTGCAGAGAAGTTTTCCGCATAGTTTAGGTTTCTAAAGAATCGAGCACTTTAATGACTTTTGAAAAGAAAATTCTTGCCGAGATGCCTAAGTGCTATGCACTTGGCATGTTTGAGGGAGAAGACACACCAAGCTTTTTAGCTGCTGTCGAGAAGGACGGTCCAATCCGTCGTTTTACGCTTGATGGTGAGCCTCTGGAGACTGTTGCTCCAGGCCCTGGCGGCGTCATGACCATCACTCAGGTCCCTGGCAGGAAAGATCAGTTCCTTGCAACCCGCAAGTTCTTCTCGCCAAACTTTGGTGGAGACGACGCGGCAATTGCATCCTATACCAAGCAGGCAGACGGTTCGTGGTCTGAGCAGATTCTCTGCGACCTCCCTTATGTTCACCGTTTTGGCATCCTAAAGGCTGCTGACGGTCAGCTTTGGGTTCTTGCTTGCTCTATCAAGGGTGGAGCTGAGACAGGCGTCAAGGATGATTGGCGCACTCCAGGTGCTGTTTGGGCTGCTCCTCTGAGCAACAACCTTGAGCAGTACACAGCAGACAACCAGCTTAAGCTGACTTGTGTTGCTAACTATCAAGTTCAGAATCACGGTTTCTGGACTGCACCTGATAAATCGTATGCTTTGATCTCAACCGCAGCAGGCGTGTTTAGATATGTGCCACCAACCACCCCTGAGGGTACTTGGGATGTCACCTGCCTTCTGGTCCAGCCAACAAGCGATATTGTTGCAACAGACTTTGATGGCGACGGCAAGCTGGAGATCCTTACCTTCTCCAAGTTCCACGGTGACACGCTGGCAATTTGGCACGAAGGCCAGACTCGCGATCGCTACGAGCAGGTTTGGTGCGACCCACAGAAGCGCAGCTTCCTTCACGCGCTTTGGGCAGCAGACCTTAATGGCGAGAAGTGCGCAGTCATTGGCAACCGCAAAGATGGTCGCGATTTGTTGCTTGTTAGATACGTTGACGGCCAGTACACCGTAGACGTTATCGACCACGACCTCGGACCAGCAAACTGCATGGTGTATAGGCATGACGGCAGCGATTACATTGTTGCTGCATATCGTGAGACAGACCAGCTGGCTCTCTACAAAGTAGTGGAGTAGGGCTGCGTTTTGTAGTGAGCGCTCAGGATGAGCTTCTGAGCATGCAAGCAAAGTCCTGAGCGCCGCTCAATTATCTGCGTATACATCAAAGTACTAGTCCTCTGTTTTATAGAAAGGAGCGCGTAATGGCAGATTTGAAAGACGTCACACGCGACAGTTGGATTATGAGCACCTTCCCTGAGTGGGGAACTTGGCTCAACGAAGAGATTGACAATGCCGTAGTAGAGCCAGGCCAGGTTGAGATGTGGTGGCTCGGCTGCGTTGGTATTTGGTTTAAGACTCCTGGTGGAGCAAACGTTGCCGTTGACTTCTGGGCAGGCAACGGTAAGCGCACCCACGGTGACGGCCTCATGAAGCCAGGTCACCAGATGGCAAACATGGCTGGCGTTCGTAAGATGCAGCCAAACCTGCGTAACGTTCCCTTTGTTATTGATCCATTTGCTATCAAGAACCTTGACGCAGTTGTAGTAACTCACATTCACCAGGACCATATGTCCAAGGAGCTTGCAGCTCACGTTGTTAACAACAACATGACTACTACTGACGAGAATGGCAAAGAGATCCCAGTTCCCTTTATTGGTCCTAAGGATGCAGTTGACATTTGGGTTGGCTGGGGCGTTCCACGCGAGCAGTGCATTGTTGTTAAGCCTGGCGACCGTGTTAAGGTTAAGGACATGGAGATCGTTGCATACGATTCCTTTGATCGTACCATCATTGTCACCACTACTGATACTTCTGAGAACCGCCCTGACCTCTGGGGTAAGTGCCCAATGGACATGGACGAGAAGGCAGTTAACTACCTCTTTGTCACCCCTGGTGGAAACATCTATCACTCCGGTGACTCTCACTACTCCATTTACTTTGCTAAGCACGGCAAAGACATCGCTAAAGAGTTTGGCGGCGTAGACGTCTGCTTTGGCGCTTATGGCTGCAACCCAATTGGTATCCAGGACAAGATGGAAGCAACCGATATGCTTCGCATGGCTGAGGCTCTTCAGTCTAAGGTTGTTATCCCAATTCACCACGATGTTTGGACTAACTTCCAGGCAGACGTCCAGGAGATCAAGGTTCTTTGGGAGATGCGTAAGGATCGCCTTGACTACAAGTTCCACCCATTCTTTTGGGAGGTCGGCGGCCACTACACTTATCCACAGGACAAGGACCGCTTTGCTTACCATCACGATCGTGGCTTCCATGATTGCTTCGATCACGAGCCAAACGTTCCATTCCGTAGCGTTCTCTAAGGAGCAGTCTCTATGATGCTTAAAGAGCTTCGTGATGAAGTGTATGAAGCAAACATGGACCTGCCAAAGCATGGCCTGGTAGTCTTTACCTGGGGCAATGCTTCTGGACTTGACCGTGAGCGTGGTCTGTTTGTCATCAAGCCATCGGGCGTCTCCTATGAGGAGCTGAGCCCAGAGAACTTGGTTGTCTGCGACCTTGACGGCAACGTTGTTGAGGGTGAGATGAACCCATCTTCCGATACTCCAACTCATGCATGCTTGTATCGTGCATGGGGCGATAAGATCGGCGGAATTGTTCACACTCACTCAACCCACGCTGTTTCTTGGGCACAGGCAGGACGCTCTATTCCTTGCTATGGCACCACACACGCAGATTATTTCTACGGAGACATTCCTTGCGTGCGCAGCCTTACCAAGGACGAGGTAGAAAGTGCCTATGAGCTTGAGACTGGAAACGTTATTGTTGAGGGCTTTGCTAACTTGGACCCCATTGCGGTTCCAGGAACGCTTCTTCACAACCACGGTCCTTTCTCTTGGGGTAAAGACGCAATGGCTGCTGTGTATCACGCAGTAGTTATCGAGGAGGTTGCTAAGATGGCAACACTCACCGAGCTCAATAACCCTAAGGTCCAGGAGGCACCACAGTACCTTCAGGACAAGCACTACATGCGCAAGCATGGTCCAAATGCCTACTATGGACAGGGTAATCACTAAAGCCTGTTCAGTGAGTAGAATCTGTTTCAGTCAGGCGGTCTTGTATAAGGCCGCCTGTTTTTAAAAGGAGAAGATATGTCCAAGTATCAGCTAGGACTTTACGAGAAGGCCACTCCAACTGATCTTTCTTGGGAAGAGCGCCTCAGCGTAGCAGGAGAGTCTGGCTTTGATTATGTTGAGATCTCCGTTGATGAGTCTGACGCTCGTCTTTCTCGCCTTGAGTGGACTGGTGAAGAGCGTGCAGCAGTTCGTCAGGCAATGGTAAACTCTGGCGTTCGTCTGGGTTCTATGTGCCTTTCTGGTCATCGTAAGTATCCGTTTGGTTCTCGTGACCAGGCAACTCGTGAGCGCAGCCTTGAGATTATGCAGAAGGCGCTTGACCTTGCAGGTGACCTGGGACTTCATACCATCCAGCTTGCTGGCTATGACGTGTACTACGAGGACGGCGCAGAGGATACGCGCAAATACTTTGAGGAGAATCTGGCAAAGGCTGTAGAAATGGCTGCTAAGGCGGGCATTGTTATGGGCTTTGAGACCATGGAGACTCCTTTTATGGACACGGTCGAGAAGGCCATGCACTATGTCAACCTTATTAACAGCCCGTACCTTGGTGTGTATCCCGACGCTGGTAACCTCACCAATGCATCGTTTATTTACGGCAACACCGTTGCTGACGATATTGCTCTTGGTGCAGGTCATATTTTTGCAGCTCACCTCAAGGAGACTGTTGCTGGTGCGTATCGCGAGATTCCATTCTCTACCGGCACTACTGACTACGAGGGCGCTCTCTCGCAGCTTGTTCCTCAGGGCGTCAGGCGCTTTGTTGCAGAGATGTGGTACACCGGCAACGAGAACTGGAAGGAAGATCTTGTCTTTGCTTCCACCTACGTTCGCAGCAAAATTGATAAGGCGTTTGAGAGATAAACGGCCTTTTTGCACTTGTTTTGGGTTTCTCGCCACAGACGGTACATAAGAATCTGTACAATGTGGTTTAGCTCTTTCTTAGTACGACGTACGTTTCCAAACTCGTTTAAGTTTGTACAGGGAAGGATTACACATGAAGTTCTTTATTGACACGGCAGATATCGATGAGATTTCTGAGGCCCTTAGCTGGGGCTGCTTGGCAGGTGTTACTACCAACCCATCACTGTATGCAAAGATTGGCGGCAAGCTAGCCGACTTTGAGTCTCATATGGTCAAGATTGCTCAGCTTTGCGAGGGACTTCCTGTTTCTGCTGAGTCAACCGCAACAACAACTGAGGGCATGATCGAGGAAGGCCGTCACCTGGCTTCTCTTGCTCCAAACATTGTTGTTAAGCTTCCTATCTGTGCAGAGAGCCTTGCTGCTACTCATCAGCTTGCTTCTGAGGGAATCCGCGTCAACATGACGTTGATCTTCTCGGCACCTCAGGCTCTTCTTGCAGCAAACGCTGGCGCTCGTTACATTTCACCTTTTGTTGGTCGTTTTGATGACATTGGTGAGGACGGCATTGAGCAGCTAGGAACGGTAGTTTCGTGCATTGAGAACTATGCATGGGATAAAAACGTTGATCACACCGTAGAGATTATTACGGCTTCTGTCCGCACGCCTAACCATGTGACTCAGGCAGCTCTGCTTGGTGCTGATATTGCAACCGTTCCATTTGGAGCTTTGAAGAAGTGCCTTAAGCACCCTCTGACCGACGCTGGCCTCAAGTCTTTTGAGGCAGACTGGGAAAAGGTTAAGGCTCAGCAATAATAGTGATTGAAGTACGCCCAGCCTAGGTTGGGCGTACTTGTTTTACGTGCCTGTTCATGCACCGTTTAGGCATCGTTTAGGCACCGTTTAAGCACCTAGTTTTGAGAGGATGAGAATGGGAACATCTGCATTACCCGAGCGCAACCTCACTGATGATGAGCTCAAGCTTGCAGCTAATACGCTGAGGCGCGATGTCATTGATATGCTCGAGAAGAGCAAGTCGGGGCACCCCGGCGGCTCACTGAGCTCGGCAGATATTGTGGCTACACTGTTCTTCTCGGGAGTGATGAAGTACAACCACAACAACCCAGAGGACCACACCGAGGATAGGTTCTTCCTGTCCAAGGGTCACGTGGCCCCTGTGCTGTACGCTGCGTACCACCTGCTTGATTGGCTCCACGACGAGGATATGGTTACCCTCCGTCAGCTTGGCAGCCGCCTGCAGGGTCACCCAGATTGCCATGCATGTCCTGGCATTGAAGTTTGCTCCGGCTCTCTTGGCCAGGGTCTCTCGGTAGCGGCAGGATGCGCTTTGGGCCTTTCTATGGACGCTCTGGCAAGCGGCGAGCGCGCCAAGAAGGTATTTGTCCTTCTAGGCGACGGTGAGCTGCAGGAGGGCTCTAACTGGGAGGCATGCATGTTTGCTGCTCACCAGAAGCTGGATAACCTCATTGCCATTGTGGACCTCAACAACCTGCAGATTGACGGCCACGTCACCGACGTGTGTTCTCTTGGCGATATTGACGAGAAGTTCCGTTCCTTTGGCTGGAACGTGCTGCGCGTTAACGGTCACGAGGTCACCGAGGTGCGCCAGGCTCTTCTCGCCGCACGAGATGGTCGCGAGGCAGGAAACACCGCACCTACCGTGGTCATTTGTCAGACTGTCAAGGGCAAGGGCGTCTCGTTTATGGAGGACAAGGCTTCCTGGCACGGAAACGCTCCTTCGGCCGAGCAGGCTGATCTTGCGCGAGAAGAACTTGATGCAGCTAGAGAGCTTCTTTTGATTGATCTTCAGGGTGAGGGTAAGGAGGTTGCCAATGTCTAGAGCAACTCGTGAGGCATATGGTCAGACCCTTGTTGAGCTGGTAAACGAGGGTCACGATATTGTTGCCGTTGACGCAGACCTTTCCGGCTCCACGAAACTTGCCGACCTCCAGAAGGCCTTCCCACAGCGCATGGTTAACGTGGGTATTGCCGAGCAGAACATGGTAGGCGTTGCATCTGGACTGGCGCTTACGGGACGTACCGTGTTTACCGGCTCGTTTGCCGTGTTTGCAACCGGTCGCGCTTACGATCAGATTAGAAACACCGTCTGCGACTCCGGCCTTAACGTGAAGATTTGTCCTACGCATGCAGGCATTACGGTTGGAGAGGACGGCGCCACTCACCAGTCCCTCGAGGACATTGGCATGATGCGCGCCCTGCCTCAGATGCGCGTGCTTGTTCCTGCAGATTACAATGCTACCAAGGCAGCACTCAGGCTTGCTGCCGAGGCTGATGGCCCCTTCTACGTGCGTATGGGTCGACACAAGGTTGCCGACATTTACGACGAGTCCTTCAAGGGCGGCCTGCCTTTTGCAAACGTCCTGCGTGAGGGCACAGACGTGACGATTGCTGCCTGCGGTGTTGAGGTTGCTCAGGCGCTTGCTGCAGCAGATTTGCTGGCAGAGGAGAAGATCTCTGCCGAGGTCATTGACGTGTTTTCCGTTAAGCCTTTGGACGAGGAAGTCATTTTGGCATCTGCCGAGAAGACCCGTCATGTAGTAACCGTTGAGGAGCACAACGTGGCAACAGGCCTTGGAGCTGCAGTTGCTGAGCTTCTGGCCGAGCAGCTGCCCACGCCAATGCGCTTTGCTGGTATGCGCACCTTTGGCACGTCCGCTCCTGGCGACGTGCTGCTCTCGCACTTTGGCCTGGACGCCGAGGGCATTGCTGCGCGCGTCAGGGAGTTCCTGCTCTCGTAGCCTTTGTCATATTTTGATGGTGCAAGCGATTAAAGATGGGATGAAACTTGAAAGGGAACTCTTTAGGAGAGACTATTTATTCTCTTCGTCATAGTAAGGGATTGACGCAGGAGCAGCTTGCAGAGGGTATCTGCTCCCCGGTTTCTCTTTCAAGAATTGAAAATGGCCGCCAGATGCCCTCCAAGGTAATTCTCGACGCATTGTTGAGTAGACTTGGGGCGAGTACCTATCAGCTTTGTGACGTTTTTTATCAAAGTGATTGCCAACGTAGCTTTAATGAGATTACAAGACGAGCAAGTCTGCTTATAGAAGCAGGTAAAATCCAACAAGGCCTATCCTTGCTGGAGGGCTTGAGTGAAAATGATGCATCTCATGCATTGGAGCGGCAGTCAGTTTTACTTATACAGGCAGCCGCACAACTCAAGCAGAACAAGAATCCTGAAGATTCATACGTCAAGTTACGTGAGGCTTTGGAGCTTACAAAGCCTCATATTGACCTATCTGATTTTCGACATGAACTTTTATCTCCTATTGAAGCTGAAATAATCGGTTTGATGGTTGTGGCACTTCAGCAAAAGGAAGCTCGTATTGAGGCTATTCGAGTGGGAGAAGAACTTGCAAGAAACCTTTCCGATCAGCAATCAATCAGCAATGACTTTACGATTGTCCGCATCAACCTTGAAGTTAATATATCTTCCTGCTTGGATCTTGAGGGAAGGTTTGAAGAAGCTGCTCAGCATGCGTATCTGGCAAGAGATTTGAGTATTGAAAGTCATGAACAGATACTTTTACCGGTGATTTTTTATTTGATTGGTCGATCTGAATTTCGGAACGGAAATATTGAGAAGGCACGCTCAATAATGCAGACGATTATTCCGTATATGGAACTTATCGGCCAACATGATAATGCGGAAATGGTGCGCGCTTTTGTTGAAGAGAATCTAAGCACTCAAAATTAAACCTAGGGCTTAAAACCAAGTCTAAGCGCTTAGAGACAGTGAGCAAGGCAGCCTACATTTTTCATTACCAAAAGTTAAAATTTTTACGTGCCATGCTTATTATTTTGATACTTTGCATGGATACTTAACATTTGAGGTAATACAAGAATTGTCACGAGATGTTATGGATAGCCTCCTCTTCTTTCGAGATGATGTATTCATCAAAGAGAGGGGGAGGCGATACGTATGACCATCATTGTTATTGTAGTTAAGCACTAAAAGTGCGGGATAGATACCTCTTTTAGATTTATTAAAAGAGGTATCTATCGTTTTGTGATGGTCATTTAGATGAATTTCTGCGATTGGAATGGAATGAAAAATATAAAGCATCTTTTAAAGAATGCCGGCAAACGAAACGTGATTATTTTTGTACTAGTACAAATTGTAAGTTCTTGTGTCGTTGCCGGCGTGGCTCTTTTACTGAGCTCACTTCTCAATACGGTTTCTGAAGTCATTATTTCAGGAGATATTGCTCGGTTACTTACATTTATAGGCTTGTGCTGTATATATGCTATAGCAACCGGTATCCTTCTTATACTACAGGGATATGTGCGCGCCCGCCTGGTTCGCGACACCGTAATTAAGATGAGAAATTCTGCCGTGAAGGCTTATTTGCGGAGAAAAGATGCTGTAAATATGAATGAAAACAGTGCTGAGTTTTTTTCTCTTTTAAGTCAGAATATGGATACTATTGAAAAAGATTGGCTTGGCGGACTGCTTGATGCATTTGCTTCGTGCTGCGAAATTACTATTGCGAGCCTCTTACTTTTGTATATAAATCCAATAGTGGCAGTTATTTCGATACTTGTTATGGCAATTCCAACAATCATTCCCGGAGTATTTACAAAACAACTTACTCATTGCCAAGAAGAGATCGTAAAAAATACGGTGTCGTATAACGGACAGATTCGTGATATATCGCTTGGATTTGATGTCATCAGGTCATTTCATAAAGAAAACAACTTTACAAATCGTCACTTACTGGTTGCGCAGCAGCTGGAAGGTAAGAAGGCACATTTATCTGAAGTTACATCTCTTATATCTGGGTTTGTTACAGCAATCTCAGTTTCATCTCAATTCATTATTATGGGTATAACGGGTATTTTCGCAGTGCAAGGATTTGTTTCTCTTGGTAGCGTTGTGGCTGTGACCCAGCTGTCCGGTCAGGTAATTGCGCCCGCTTCAACATTTGCTTCATTGCTTGGCAAAGTAAAAGCAGCCTATCCGGTTTTGAAAGCGGTTATATGCGACGATGAAGAAACTCCGTTTGACAATAAGGAACGGCACTATGATGTAGAGCATGAAATTGAGTTAAAAAATGTTACCTATAAGTATCCTGATTCAATTTCCGGAGTGTCTAAAATATCTGCGTGCTTTAAGGCTGGGAGGAAGTATGCGATTATCGGAAAAAGCGGGAGTGGAAAGAGCACGCTTTTAAAACTGATTTCAGGCCAGATAAAACCTCAGAGTGGAGATATTCTGATTGACAGTTCAAGAGACATTTCATGTGATCCGGCAATGATTCACCAAAATGTGTATTTGTTTGACGATACGCTAAAAAATAACATTACGCTGGGAAGTTCGTATTCGAGTGAGCAAATCGATGAAGTTATTAAAAAGTCTGGTCTCTCAGAGGTAGTTGCGGCTCTTCCAAAAGGACTTGACACTCCAGTGGAAGAGAACGGAAAGCGCTTCTCCGGAGGTGAAAGACAGAGGATTGCTATTGCGCGAGCCTTACTGTATGGAAAGAAGTTACTGCTTGTTGATGAAGCTACGTCTGCATTGGACACACGCATGGCTACTGAGGTCGAGAATAACCTGCTTAGTCTAAGCGGAGTTACCATGATTGAGGTAACTCATCATCTCAATGTTGCACAACAATCAAAGTATGATGCCGTATTTGAAATGACTCCAAGTGGACTTGTAGAGATAAAACAATAGTAGGAGCTCAATACGTTGAGGAGTACAACGTGGCAACAGGTCTTGGAGCTGCAGTTGCGAGCTTCTGGTCGAGCAGCTGCCCACGCCCATACGCTTTACTGGCATGCGTACCTTTGGTACCTCCGCTCCTGGCGACGTACTGCTTTCGCACTTTGGTCTGGATGCCGAGGGCATTGCCACTCGCGTCAGGGAATTTCTGCTCTCGTAGCACCGCACTCGACGGCGGCAACCCCGCAGGTCAGCGCCGCGTGCGAGTAGCCACGACGACGGCAACCCCGCAGGTCAGCGCCGCGTGCAGGCGCAGGTTGCAAAGCGATTTCAACCCGGTATCTACTTCGTGTGGATACCGGGTTTCTTGTGCGGAAATGCTGGGAGTGGACGGGTTTCTCGCCAGGCGGGCGGCGCGTACCCAGAGTGCGGGTCTAGTACACGCCTGGTTTCTAGCGGCGGTTGATCCAAAACACAGGTAAGTATGTGTTCCTGGCTCCACGTGAGCTCGCATTGTAGATTTTTCATTGTCGATTGATCCAAAACCCAGGTAATTATGTGTCCACCTGATCCAAAAGTGGGGTAATTATGTGCCGAAAGGCACATAATTAGGCGGGTTTTGGATCAAAATCGGGTTTCTCGACACATAATTAGTGCGCTTTTGGATTAATCGAGCTCCAAAAATCTACAATCACCAGCTCCACGCACATAATTACATTAGTTTTGGATCAGACATTACAGCCAGCAGTTAAATCTTTCTAGAGACACTCGCCAAGCCGCACGCAAAAAGCCACTGATACGTCATGTACCAGCGGTTTTTTCTTGTGGTGTTCAGCGTCTGGCGAGAAACCCGTGCGCTCGCGGTGCGCCTGGCGAGAAACCCGTGCGCTCGTACGTTGATTTGCGGTAATTCTCGGCATGAAAAAGGCCTGATACCGTGTGGTACCAGGCCTTTGTTTGTTGCATGTTAGCTCTGTGAGCTGCGGCTACGCCAGCCGAAACCGGAAGCCAGCTGAAACGGGCGGATTAGCCGAGGTGCTTGGTGATGGAAGCAGCTGCTACCTTACCAGCGCCCATTGCCAGAATGACGGTTGCAGCACCAGTTACGATGTCGCCACCAGCCCAGATGCGAGGATCGGAAGTGCGGCCCTCTTCGTCGGCCTCAATGTAGCCCCACTTGTTGAGCTTGATGTCGCCGATCATCTTTGCGAATGGGTTAGCGTTAGTGCCGATTGCAGAAATTGCAACGTCGCAAGGAATGTCCTCGATAGCACCCTCGATAGGTACTGGACGACGACGTCCGTCAGCGTCAGGCTCGCCGAGCTCCATCTTCTGAACGCGAACTGCGCAAACTGCACCGTCCTCGCCAGCGACAAACTCGAGAGGGGAGACGAGAGGAAGAACCTCAACGCCCTCAGCCTTTGCGTGGTGCAGCTCTGCACGACGAGCAGGCATCTCATCCTCGGTACGACGGTAAGCAATGATTGCACGCTCAGCGCCAAGACGCTTAGCAGTACGGACGGCGTCCATAGCAACGTTGCCGCCACCAAAGACAACGACGTTCTTGCCGTGCTTGGTTGGGGTGTCGTACTCAGGGAAGTTGTTAGCCTTCATGAGGTTAACGCGGGTGAGGTACTCGTTAGCAAAGAAGACGTTAGGCAGGTTCTCGCCAGGGATGTTGAGAAGCTTTGGAAGGCCTGCGCCAGTTGCAATGTAAATTGCGTCAAAGCCCTGCTCAAAGAGCTCGTCTGCATCGGTGATACGACCGACAACAGAGTTGAACTCAAACTTAACGCCCAGCTCCTGGAGGCCGTCAATCTCACGCTTAACAACAGCCTTTGGAAGACGGAACTCAGGAATACCGTAGACCAGAACGCCGCCGCCGGTGAAGAATGCCTCAAAGACGGTAACGTCAAAGCCGTTACGAGCAAGCTCGCCAGCGCAAGCAATACCGGAAGGACCGGAGCCTACAACTGCAACCTTCTTGCCGTTCTTTGGAGCGATAGCTGGCTTGGAAGCAAGCTCAGGCTGATCGCCAAGGAAGCGCTCGAGCTGACCAATAGCAACTGGTTCGCTGCGCTTACCCATGATGCAGACACCCTCGCACTGGTTCTCCTGTGGGCAAACACGGCCACAAACTGCAGGAAGCATGGAGGACTCACGGATGATATCAAGACCGCGGCCAAACTCCTCTGCACGGATTGCCTCAATGAAGCGAGGAATGTTGATGTTTACAGGGCAGCCCTGAACGCACAGTGGATTCTTACAATCCAGGCAGCGGTTTGCCTCTGCAATTGCCATCTCTTTAGTGAAACCCTTGTCGACAGGGCGGAAGTCTTGCGCGCGCTCTGCAGCTGGCTCTTCGTTGTCAGCTGTACGAGGTGCCTTGACGTTTGGAATGTAGCGACCGTTTACCTGTGGCATGCGCACCTCGTCTCCTCGTAAGCCTTGATGGACTGGCCTTCCTCGGTGAGGTAGGCTGCCTGACGTGCGCGAAGGTCGTTCCAGTCAACCTTGGTTGCGTCAAAGTCAGGACCGTCAACACAAGCAAACTTGGTCTCGCCGCCAACCTCAACACGGCAGCAACCGCACATACCAGTGCCGTCTACCATGATTGGGTTCAGGGAAGCGATGATAGGTGTGTCGTACTTCTCGGCAGTGAGAGTGGAGAACTTCATCATTGGAACTGGGCCAACGCAGAAGACGCGGTCGACCTGCTTGTCCTGCAGAAGACGCTCGAGAGGTGCAGTTACAACGCCCTTCTCGCCAAGAGAACCGTCATCTGTGGTGATGTGGATGTGATCGTCGTCCAGAATGGAACGGAACTGATCCTCAAGCAGCAGCAGCTCTTTGGTACGAGCGCCCATGATTGCGTGGACCTCGCGGCCAGCTGCTACGAGCTGACGAGCAACAGGGAAAGCGATAGCCAGGCCAACGCCGCCGCCGATAACTGCCCATTTGCCCTCGCCCATCTCGGTAGGCTCACCCAGAGGACCAGTGACGTCCTGCAGGAAATCACCAACCTCGTAGGTAGAAAGCATCCTGGTGGTCTTGCCGATTACCATGAAGATAAACTCGACCCAACCCTCCTCAGGATTCCAATCCGCAAAGGTAAATGGAACGCGCTCGCCACACTCATTTGCGCGGACCATCAGGAACTGACCAGCATGTGCATGCTTGGCCATCTGTGGTGCCTCGATGCGGAACTTGAAGACCTTCTCGGAGAACTGAGTCTTTTCGAGGATCTTATACATTCAGCGGTACTCCTCTCCTAACACAACAAAACTGCGAGTGAGTTGACGCGCCGCACTACAGCGTGCCTTCTGGCGAGAAGACAGTGGCAGGTGACGCATGTATCTCACGCATACGAGGTCTGGGTAACCCCGTATTCGCAAACAACATACCTATTGTACTATTTGCGCATGATTCAAGGCATGAGTAATTCATGAATGAGCATAAATATTTCGAAGAATGTTTTGCCAGCTAGCTGCGGAGGGTGGGCGAGAAGCTCGGCGGGGCAGCGTGGACGTGCGGACGCAGCGTCACGACGGCGTGCGGCGGCGACGCGCGGGCGTGCGGGTGCGGCGCCGAGAGGGCGTGCAGTGGCGACGCGCGACCGCTAGCTGCGGAGGAGCTGCTCCACCTGATCGGCTGCGGTCTGGGCGGTGACCAGGAAGTCTTCCAGGTTGTTTCCCTTGAG
Source organism: uncultured Atopobium sp. (assembly GCA_963518165.1). Taxonomy (GTDB): domain Bacteria; phylum Actinomycetota; class Coriobacteriia; order Coriobacteriales; family Atopobiaceae; genus Lancefieldella. The sequence goes on along the minus strand of CAUQHX010000001.1, from coordinate 741,268 downwards.
CTCACGCAGAACGTAGTCTGCCACCGGCATCTTTCCAGGAGGACGACCGATGCCAAACTGCAGGCGCATAAAATCCCTGGTCTGGAGCTTGTCGGCGATGGAACGCAGGCCATTATGCGAGTTGAGCCCGCCGCCTTCTTTGAAGTTGAGCTGTCCCTCTGCAAGGTCAACCTCGTCGTGAACGACCAGGATTTGCGCAGGTTGAAGGTGGTGCGCACGAGCAAGTTTAGAGAGGGGACCGCCGCTGGTGTTCATGAAGTCCTGAGGTTTGGCCAGGAGTACACGGCGTTTCTCGCCAGACGCGGCGCCAGGAGCTGCGGAAAGAGTGATCTCTGCGACTTGGCAGCCTGCCTCACTTTTCCAGTACGAGACATTGTGGCGCTCAGCAAGGGCATCGACGACGGCAAAACCGGCATTGTGCCTGGTACAAGCGTACTTCTCGCCAGGATTGCCCAGGCCCGCCACGAGCACAATTTTGTTACCGTGCATCGAATCTCCTTCTGTTTGAGATGTGTACGTTTATGATGGTAAGGGAAAATGACAGGTTCGACCAGCGTGAACTGCGCGTGCGACGCACCGCGGCGGACCGCGGCGCGCAACGGCCAAATGAGGTGCGGAGGCAAGATGAAAAAGATTCTGGTTACCGGATTTGAGCCTTTTGGTGGCGAGAAAATCAACCCAGCTTGGGAGGCTGTGAAGGCGCTACCCGAGACTATTGGCGACGCACAGGTGATAAAACTGCACGTACCTGTTGAGTTTGGCGTTGGTGCTCAGAAGGTTATCGACGTGCTTGAAGCGGAGCGTCCCGAGATTGTGCTTTGCGTGGGCCAAGCGGGTGGAAGAAGCAAGATTACGCCAGAATTTGTGGGTATCAACTGGGCGCATGCGCGCATTCCCGACAACGCGGGTAATCAGCCGCTCTCGCAGCGCATTATCGACGGCGCTCCCGACGCGTATTTTGCGTCGCTGCCGGTAAACGCCATGGTTGCCGCCATGAACCAGGTTGAAATTCCTGCGGCGGTCTCGTATACCGCGGGCACGTACGTGTGCAACGACGTCATGTACCAGATCCTTCACGCCCTGGCCACGCGATTCCCGGAGACTCGCGGAACGTTTTTGCACGTACCGTTTGCAACGGAGCAGGTTGCCGAGAAGAACGCCGCAGGTGAGAAAGGCGCCGCAGGTGAGAAGGGCGCCTCGGGCGAGAAGTTCCGTCCGGTGCCAAGCATGCCGCTGGAGATGATGACTCGCGGTCTGCAGGTTGCGCTGGAAGCAGCGCTTGCAACCGACGTTGACCTCACGGATTCCGAAAGCGGAACGACCTGCTAGGACGTGCATCGCTGAGGATGGGTTACGAGCGCACGGGTTTCTCGCCAAATACGCCCGCCTTTTGCTGGGTGCGCCTGAAAAGTGCAAAGAATCTGTATTTGAGGCACAGATTCTTTTACAAAATCAGGCAAATCCACAGATTCTTTTACCTTTTTAGGCAAAATTTACAGATTCTTTGAGGAAATCAGGCGCGTGAAGATAGACCGTCTGCTCCGAATTTTTGAGCCTGAAAACTGCACCATGTCTGAGTAAATTTACTCAGACATGGTGAGAAAAACCGGCAAATAGCTCAGACTTGGTGCGCTTTTCAGGCAAATCGTTCAGACTTGGCGAGAAAATCAGGCTCGCGCCGCTCGCTGGCGAGAAACCCGTCCACTCCCAGCGTTTCCGCACAAGAAACCCGGTATCCACACGAAGTAGATACCGGGTTGAAATCGCTTTGCGATCCGAACGTTCCGCTGACCTGCGGGTTTGCCGTCGTTGCGAGCGCCTCGGACCTGCGGGATTACAGGTTGAAGTCGCCGCCGAAGATGTCGGAGACAGGACGGTCGGTGTAGACAGCGTAGATTGCCTCGGCAATCTCGTTTGCAATGGTAATCGTCTTGATCTTGGAGCCTTCCTGGTTTGCTGCTGCACAAGGAATTGCGTCGGTAACCACGCACTCCTCGATAGGAGCGTTGTTGAGGCGCTCAATTGCAGGACCAGAGAAGACGCCGTGGGTAGCGCAGACGTAGATGTCGCCCGCACCCATTTCCTTCAGCTTAACAACGGAAGCGCAGAGGGTACCTGCGGTATCAATCATGTCGTCGTTAACGATGCAGGTCTTGCCCTTGATGTCGCCGATGATGCCCATAACAGCACTCTCGTTGTGGCGAGGACGGCTCTTGTGTGCAATAGCAAGACCGCAGTCCAGGTAGTCGGAGAGCTTCTTAGCAGCCTTTGCGCGACCCATATCAGGGGAGACAACAACGGTATTCTCCCAGTCAAATGGCTTGCTCTTAAAGTAATCGCCCAGAAGGTAGAGAGCGGTCAGGTGAGAAACAGGAATGTCAAAGAAGCCCTGGATCTGGCCCTGGTGCAGGTCAAGGGTGATAACGCGGTCAACGCCAGCGTTCTCAAGCAAGTTTGCCATCAGACGAGCGGTAATAGGCTCGCGAGCAGCTGCTTTGCGATCCTGACGAGCATATGCGTAGTGAGGGATAACTACGGTAAAGCTGTTAGCAGATGCGCGCTTTGCAGCGTCAGCAACAATCAGCGTTTCCATAACCAGGTCGTTGACGTTGACACCTGCCAAAGACTGAATGAAGAAGACCTCGTCGCCGCGGACAGACTCGTCAAAGCGAGCGTAGATTTCTCCGTTAGCAAACTTCTCGAGGAGAAGACCTTGTAGCTCTAGGTGAAGAATGTCTGCAACCTTACGAGCCAGCTCAGGGTTACCTGTACCGGTGTAGAGCTTGATATTTCTAGCAACTAACAGTGGTTCACTCAGGTTCTCGAACATCTAGTCCTCTTTCTCAAGCTTGTGACGCCTCTGGGCGGCGTATCCCTCAACAATTTTCTGCTCAGAGCGCTCGAGTGCAAGCGCATCTGCTGGTACATCCTTTGTGATGCACGAACTTGCCCCCACAAGTGCGCCATCACCAATTGAGACGGGTGCCACCATCATGGTATCGGATCCAACAAAGACGTTGTTGCCAATGTTGGTCTTGAACTTGTGGTAACCGTCGTAATTGCACGTAATTGAACCTGCGCCAATGTTGACGCCAGAACCCATGGTTGTGTCACCAATGTAGGAGAGGTGAGGAACCTTGGAGCCCTCGCCGATAGTTGAATTTTTGATCTCAACGTGGGTGCCAGCCTTGGCGTGAGGCATAAGGTGTGTGCCTGGGCGCAGGTACGCGCGAGGACCGCAGGTAGCAAAGTCGTCTACCTGTGCGTTGATAGCTACAGTCTCGTCAATAACAGCGTCGTTACCAACAACCGTATCAGTCAGACGAGTGTTAGGGCCTACCACGCAATTCTCGCCAATCGAGGTCTTGCCGTAGAGCATAGTCTGCGGGAGAACCTCGGTATCCATGCCAAGCGTGACCTCGGGGCCAATCCAAACGGAAGTTGGGTCAAGCATGGTGACGCCCTGGCTCATCCAGTACTCGTTGATGCGCTCCTGCATGATGCGGGTAGCAACGGCAAGCTCGGAGCGGGAATTGACGCCCAGCGCCTCTTTGTAGTCGTCCACGTGGACGGCAGCAACAGGCTCCCCCTGGCTGACGTAAAGGCCTACCATGTCGGTGATGTAGTACTCGCCCTGAACGTTATCATTGCCGAGAAGATCGATGTTTGCGGTCAGCCTTCCGCCACAGAAGCAGTACACGCCAACGTTGCATTCACGCTCTTGCTCGCGCTGCTCAGGCGTAGCGTCTTTGTGCTCAACAATGGCAGTTACCTGGCCGTTAGAAGAAATGACGCGACCATATCCGGTTGGATCTGGTGGCGTCATTGTAAGTAGCGTACATGCGTTGTGGTGAGCTTTAGTTTCTGCAACAAGGTCCAGAATAGACTGTGCGCGCAACAGAGATGCGTCACCGTTGATAACAACAACGGGTCCCTTGAAGCCACCAAGAGCATCCTTTACAACCTTGACGGCATGGCCGGTACCAAGACGCTCAGTCTGGGCAACATACTCAAGGTTAGGGAAGCAAGAAAGTGCAGATTTAACCTCGTCAGCGTGGTTACCAACAACCACAATGACGCGGTCAGCGCCAGCAGTAATTGCAGCGTTGACACTCCACCAAACGATGGGTTTATCTAGTAATTTGTGCACAATCTTAGGGTGGTGGGACTTCATGCGCGTTCCCTCGCCTGCAGCGAGGACAATCGCAGTAAGTGGCATACGTAAGCCTCCAAAGTACTTCGTATTACTCGATACGAGTGCGTCCCTACACAAAAGTTGCGTAAAAAATGGCTGGGGTAGTAGGATTCGAACCCACATTCCAGGCACCAAAAACCCGTGTCCTAACCGTTGGACGATACCCCAATGTAATCACTACGTTGGTTTTGTCCGCAACCCTACTAAGTGTATCAGCTTAGCGAGGCAAATGCTCCACAAATTGCATCAAGAACAAGAACTGCTAAAGTCTGCGCGTCTGCGGTAGTAAATGAGCCGTCAACGTTTGTTCCTTCTGGCAGCACAATCTTGATAGGGGAGCCCGTTGCATCAGCAGACTCAATGGCAGTGCGAAGTCTTGCTGGCAGCGTCTCGTTCTCCTCCATAGAAACAGAGCCAATACCCACCTGTCCGCGAGCGGGCATACTTGGGGCATAAGCCGTGGTCAGAACCAAAATGGTAGCTGCATCAGTAGGAGAGTCGGCGCGATCAATCATGGTCATGCCGCTTGCCTCGGTAGTTGCCTTAGAAAGGTTATACACGCGGGCAGCCACGTTTCTAGAGATAGGATCTTCTCCCGTAATAGCAATGCAGGTGGTTTCAAGAACGTTGGCTGCACGAGCAAAGCCCATAGGACCCTGTGGATGAGGGCCTTTTGCCTGCTTGCCGGACCAAACGTGACGCAGACGCTCAATAGCGTCGAGGGTATCCTGGAACGCCATACCATCTGCAAGTTCGCCGACGCTTTCCTGGAAAAGCTTGACGGCAGCCTCGGTGTGCACGCCATAATGGCCATCAACTTTTCCGCACGAGAAACCCAAGATGTTGAGACGCTCCTGCAGCTGACGCACGTCATTGCCGTGGAAGTTAGGAAGACGCAGGTAGAGGGTTCTGTCTCCTAGCTCATAGCCCTCATCGACCATGATTGCCCAGGTAGAGGCATCTACTTCTTCTCCAAGAGAAAGGTCGTGGTCAAGCCTAAAGCGTGCAACCGCGCGAGCAGTTGACTTGCCAAAGGTGTGACTCTGGCGCTCATCGTCTTCGATGGTGTAGCCAAGCTTTACGAGGCGTTCCTGAATGTCTTCAACGGCAGCACCAGTGCTACCAGGAGTAATAGGATCCATAATTACCTTTCTCGGTTCACAAAGAAGTCTGCCATAGACAAAAGTGTGTCGCGAGCGTCTTCAGTAAGTATCACGTTTTCAAGCACGTGCTTTGCCTCTTCGACTAAGGCAAGAGCGTGCGCGCGGACAAATTTTATCGCATTAGCGCTTTCCATAAGCTCCACAGCGCGCTGAAGCTTCAAAGTATCGCTTGTATGCGCAGAAAGTATGGAGACAAGCTCCGCCTTCTCTGCTTCGGTGAGGTGCTCAAGCGCGTAGACCACCGCGAGCGTGCGCTTGCCCTCAGTGATGTCTGACCTAAAGTCTTTGCCCTGTACCTCGGCGTTTCCTACCAGGTTGAGAAGATCATCTTGCAGCTGGAAAGCAAGGCCAACTTTGAGGCCAAAGTCTTTGAGCGCATCAAGCGTCTTCTGATCAGCACCGCCAATGAGCGCGCCCAGTACCAGGGGATATGCTGCTGAGTAGTAGGCGGTTTTGGAGAGCGCCATAAAGAGGTACTGTTCAGAGGTTACATCCCAGCGCTCGTTTTGAGCCCAGCCAAGGTCAAGCGCCTGGCCCTCAAGGGTGTGTTCTTCCATGGCGAGAAGAGCGTCGATAACGCGAATTTTAAGCTGGTCAGAGAGGTGATCGGCCACGGTAACGCGTCTGACAACATTGACCAGGGCAGAATCACCAACGTTGATGGCAAGTCCGGTACCGAGTGTCTTGTAGAGGCACTTCTCGCCACGGCGCAGCTCTGACTTGTCCGCGATGTCGTCGTGGATAAGGGCTGCCGACTGGAAGTCCTCGATGGCGCAGGCCACAGGCAGAGCTGCTTCTGCTGAGCCGCCGACTGCTTCGGCGCCCAGACAGCAGAGGACCGGTCGCACGCGCTTGCCGCCGCCCGCACTAAAATGAGCAAGTGGCTGGTAGAGGTAGGTGTTCAGGTCCGCTCGAGTGCGCTCCGAGGACGTTGTCGTGGTTGCAGGCGAGGTCGTCGCCGCGGCTGCGGGCGCCGCGGGCGCCGCCGGGAGTCCGCGCATGATCTCTGCCTCGACGGCAGGGAGCTTTTGTGTGAGGTAGTCGGTAAAGTTCACGGAAGTCCTAGCCGCGATAGCCGTCTGGATTCATCGACTGCCACTTCCAGGAGTCTCGGCACATGTCGGCAAGGTTGTACTGAGCCTTCCAGCCAAGCATGTCAGCAGCTTTCTGGCAGTCGGCGTAGTTAGTTGCAACGTCACCTGCGCGGCGAGGCTCAATAACGTAAGGAATCTCTTTGCCGCAGGCCTTTGAGAACGCCTTGATAACGTCAAGTACCGAGCTACCGGTGCCGGTACCCAGGTTGAAGATTTCAACTCCCGTGCGGCCAGCCATCCATTTAAGTGCAGCTACATGGCCTGAACCAAGGTCACAGACGTGGATGTAGTCGCGAACGCCCGTGCCATCTGGGGTGTTGTAGTCGTCACCAAAGACGTGAACAGCCTCGCGCTTGTCTACGGCAACCTGAGCCACGTAAGGGACCAGATTGTTTGGGATGCCTGCAGGATCTTCTCCGATAAGGCCGGACTGATGAGCGCCAATAGGATTGAAGTATCTGAGCAGGACAACGTTCCACTCTGGGTCTGCGGTGTGGACGTCGGTGAGAATCTGCTCAATCATCCACTTGGTCCAACCGTAAGGGTTGGTTGCGTTCTTCTTGGGGCTTTGCTCGGTCAGAGGGAGGCTATCTGGGTCTCCGTAAACAGTGGCAGAGCTCGAGAAAATAATTGACTTGCAGCCATGGTTTCTCATGACGTCAAGAAGGGTGAGGGTGTTGCCCAGGTTGTTCGAGTAGTACTCGATAGGCTTGGTAACGGACTCGCCGACAGCCTTGAAGCCGGCAAAGTGGATGACAAAGTTAATGGCGTGCTCGTCAAAGATGCGGTTCAGTGCATCTTTGTCGTTAACGTCTGCCTCGTAGAACGAAAGGCGCTTGGCGTTTTCTTCTCCCACAATGGTTTTGATGCGGTCGACAACTTTTGCTGAAGCGTTGGAGAGGTCGTCAACAATGACAGCCTCATAGCCGGAATTGAGCAGCTCAACAACGGTATGGCTGCCAATAAAGCCCGCGCCGCCAGTAACAAGTACGCAGGAATTTTGTGGGATTAGAGCGTCAGACATATCAATCCTTTCGTGGACTTATATCGTCATAAGTATACGGCTTTTCCGCGAAACGTTGGGCGTTGCAAGCGCACGGGTTTCTCGCCAGATGCTGCTGCGGGTTGCTAGCCGCAAGCGCGCTGCTCACGAGTGCGTCGCAAGCGCACACTGCTCACGAGCGCGCGGGGTTTCTCAGCGGGCGCGTTCTTCTCGCCAGGTGCGCCTAAAAAGTGCAAAGAATCTGTATTTGAGGCACCGATTCTTTAACAAAATCAGGCAAATCCACAGATTCTTTTACATTTTTAGGCAGAAGTTACAGATTCTTTAAAGAAATCAGGCGCATAAAGATAGACTGTCTGGCCCTAAAATTTTGAGCCTGAAAACAGCTTCATGTCTGAGTAAAACAGCTCAGACATGGTGAGAAAAACCGGCAAATAACTCAGATATGGTGCGCTTTTCCGGCAAATCGTTCAGACTTGGCGAGAAAATCAGGCTCGTTCCGGGCGCACTCCAAGTTCGCTCTGGGCTCGCTCTGGGCTCGCATCGCCCGCTTGGCGAGAAACCCCGACCACTCCCAGCGTTTCCGCACAAGAAACCCGGTATCCACACGAAATGGATACCGGGTAGAAATCGCTTTGCGACCCGAACGCGTCGCTGACCTGCGGGTTTGCCGTGGCTGCGCGGCGCTGACCTGCGAGGTTGCCGCTCCCGCGCGGGGTTGCTGTGGCTGCGCTCGCGCCTTACTTGAAGTACTCGACGCCACCCTCGATGAGAGGCTGGAACTGGTCGCCAGCGGTGAGCTCGGGGATGTTCTTGTAGAGGCCTGCGCCGGAGCGCTCCGTGTGACCCATCTTGCCCAGGACGCGACCATCGGGGCTGGTAATGCCCTCGATAGCCAGGACGGAGCCGTTAGGGTTAACGGAGAAGTCCATGCTTGGAGTGCCTGTTGCGTTAACGTACTGCGTTGCAATCTGGCCGTTTGCCTTGAGTGTCTCAAGCAGCTCGTCGGAGGCAACAAAGCGGCCTTCTCCGTGGCTGATGGCAATGGTGTGGATGTCGCCAAGCGCGCACTTGGAGAGCCATGGGGACATCGTGGAGGCAACGCTGGTGCGAACAAGCTGGCTTTGGTGGCGACCGATGGTGTTGAACGTCAGCGTTGGACAGGTGTCGTCCATAGGGCGAATGTCGCCGTAGGGAACAAGTCCCAGCTTAATGAGTGCCTGGAAGCCGTTGCAGATGCCCAGCATAAGGCCATCGCGCTGCTGCAGAAGCTCGCGGACAGCCTCGGTAACCTGAGGAGCGCGGAAAAGTGCGCAGATAAACTTAGCAGATCCGTCTGGCTCGTCTCCGCCGGAGAAGCCGCCTGGAATCATGACAATCTGACTCTTCTTGATGGACTCTGCCAGCGCATTTGCGGACTCAACAATGTCCTGAGGAGTCAGGTTGTTGATGACCAGCGTGGTTGGGTCAGCGCCCGCACGCTTAAAGGCGCGCGCGACGTCGTATTCGCAGTTGTTGCCTGGGAACACGGGGATGATGACGCGTGGGCGCGCAGGTGCGATAAGGGCTGGACCAGCATAGGAGTGTCGTGTGGATGCGCCGTCGAAGCTGATTTTCTCCACAGCCTCGTCGGAGCCTCCGCGGTAAGGGAAGACCTCTTCAAGTGGGCGCTCCCATGCTTCCTGGAGCTCGGAGAGGTCGATCTTCTCGCCACATGCGCTAAAGACGTACTCGGACGTGGTGACGCCCAGGGGAGCCACGCACACGCCGTCGACGTCGTCAACGGATACGCCATCTGCCAGCTCAACGATGAAGGCACCGTAAGTTGGCGAGAAGAGCGCGTCGGCAGAAATCTCTGGGACCAGCTCAACGCCCAGCTTGTTGCCCAGGCAGCTCTTGAAGAGAGCCTCGGCCACGCCGCCGTAACCTGGTGTGGTGATGGCGAGGGCGCTCTTGGACTGGACAAGGGTGTTGACCAGCTTGAATGCCGTGAGCAGGGACTCGTTGTCGGGGAGAAGGCCACTCTCGTCGTAGGATGGAACAATGGAAATGAGCCTATGACCTGCGCCTTTGAACTCGTTGGAGACAATCTTGTCCACCTTGGTAAGGCCGGTTGCAAACGAAACCAGTGTTGGTGGAACGTCCAAGTCCTCAAAGGTGCCGGACATGGAGTCCTTGCCGCCGACAGCTGCAAGACCAAGGTTGACCTGGGCCATTAGTGCGCCGAGAAGTGCTGAGGCTGGCTTGCCCCAACGGTTTGGATTCTGACCGAGCTTCTCGAAGTACTCCTGGAAGGTGAGGTAGAGGTCCTGGTACTTAAAGCCGGTAGCAACCAGCTTGGAAACGGATTCAACAACAGAGAGGTATGCGCCGCGGAACTGGTCGGCCTCCATGAGGTAGGGGTTAAAGCCCCAGGCCATGCCCGAGACCGTGTTGGTTTGGCCCATAACCGGAAGCTTTGCCACCATAGAGAGAGCGGGGGTCAGCTGACGAGCGCCGCCGAATGGCATAAGGACGGTACCTGCACCAATAGTGGAGTCAAACCGCTCGGAGAGACCCTTGTTAGAAGCAACGTTTAGATCGCGTACCAGCGAGTGGAGTTTCTCGCCAAGGGTTGTGCCTGCCCAGGTGCGCTGGTAGGCAAGAGGCTTGGCCAGGCGCACGGTAATTGATTTAGGAGCGCCGTTTGAGGCGAGAAATGCGCGGCTGATGTTGACAATCTTCTGACCGCGCCAGCGCATGACCAGGCGAGGATCCTCGGTGACGGTTGCCACGATGGTTGCCTCGAGGTTTTCCTCGCGGGCGTATGCGCAGAACTGCTCAACATCTTTTGCCTCAAGAGCAACGGCCATACGCTCCTGAGACTCGGAGATTGCCAGCTCAGTGCCATCGAGGCCATCGTACTTCTTAGGAACAGCATCCAGGTTGACATCGAGGCCGTCGGCAAGCTCGCCAATAGCAACAGAAACGCCGCCTGCACCAAAGTCGTTGCAGCGCTTGATGAGCTTGCAGGCGTCTTCACGGCGGAAGAGGCGCTGGAGCTTGCGCTCAACAGGGGCGTTACCCTTCTGGACCTCAGCACCGTCGCGCTCAATGGAGCCAGCGTCGTGGGCCTTGGAAGAACCGGTTGCGCCGCCAATGCCGTCACGACCAGTGCGGCCGCCGAGAAGAACGATGATGTCGCCATCTTCTGGGCGCTCACGGCGAACGTGGCTTTGAGGAGTTGCGCCTACAACAGCGCCAATCTCCATGCGTTTTGCCACGTAGCCTGGGTGGTAGAGCTCAGAAACCTGGCCCGTAGCAAGGCCAATCTGATTGCCGTAGCTGGAATAACCTGCGGCTGCTGTGCGAACAATGGTGCGCTGAGGAAGCTTTCCAGGAAGGGTCTGAGAAACAGGAACGGTTGGGTCTGCAGCGCCGGTGACACGCATTGCCTGGTAGACGTAGCTGCGGCCAGAAAGAGGGTCGCGGATTGCGCCGCCGATACAGGTAGCTGCACCACCAAAAGGCTCAATCTCGGTTGGATGGTTGTGAGTCTCGTTCTTGAAGAGGAAGAGCCAGTCTTCGTCCTTACCGTCAACATCTACCTTGACTTTTACGGTACAGGCGTTGATTTCTTCTGACTCATCAAGATTGGTGAGGACGCCCTTCTCGCGAAGGTACTTTGCACCAATAGTTGCCATATCCCAAAGAGAGACCGCACGATCTTCTCGCCCAAGCTCTTTGCGCATGGAGAGGTACTTCTCAAACGCGGCCTTTACCAGGTCATCGTCAATCTGCACGCCGGTAATTCCGGTGTTAAAGGTGGTGTGGCGGCAGTGGTCTGACCAGTAAGTGTCAATGACGCGAATCTCGGTGATGGTAGGATCGCGCTTCTCTGAGGTGAAGTACTGCTGGCAGAAGGTGAGGTCAGCCAGGTCCATAGCAAGGCCGTGAGAAGCAATAAACTCCTTGAGGCCGTCCTGGTCAAGGGCGTTAAAGCCCTCAAGAACCTCTACATCAGCAGGCTCTGGGATGGAAATCTTGAGGGTCTCGGGCAGCTCAAGGGAAGCTTCGCGAGCCTCAACGGGGTTGATCAGGTAATTCTTGATGGCGGCAATGTCTGCCTCGGTGAGGTTTCCGGTCAGCACGTAAAGGCGAGCAGAGCGCACAAGTGGACGCTCTCCCTGGCTGATGAGCTGCACGCACTCGGCTGCGGAGTCTGCGCGCTGGTCAAACTGGCCAGGCAAAAACTCAACGGCAAATGTATGAACAGCCGCACCTTCAGAAGAAAACTCTGGCATGGTACGGCTGGCAAGATCGGACTGTGGCTCGGAGAAAACGGTGGGGATGCAGGACTCAAAGAGTTCCTCTGAAATTCCCTCAACATCGTAGCGGTTGAGCAGGTCAATGCGTTGTAACTCGGTAATACCAAGAAGGTCTTTCACTTCTTTGAGCAGGGCTTTTGCCTCGCCCTCGAAACCAGATTTTCTTTGGACGTAGACGCGCAGGACCATGGGGCCACCTTTCAATGCAAGCCTTGAACGCTTTTACTGGCTTTATTGTACGTTACTTAGGCGGCCAAATTAGTGGTTGTCGAGAAAAGAAAAACGGGTTGTAACAGAGCGTTAAAAATACAAATTTTTTAGTTAAAAGTTTTTACGCCAGCACAAAGACAAGGGCGATAAAACCGGCGGTTATGCCTAAGGCAATTGCCTCGCGAGCGCCAAAGGTTGGCTGATGCCAACGTGTGCGAGAAGCCCCTGCTACATAGTGGCGGGCGTCAAGTGCCTTGGAAAGGTTGTTGGCGTGTCTGAGGGAGCTTGCCAAAAGCGCCACCACAATGGAGAAAGTTGCGCGAAGTCTTTTAGGAAGCGAGCCTGAAGCAACGTCTCCTGCGCGAGCGGTTTGAGCCTCGGAAATAGACACGGCGTCGCCCGCAAGTGTTGGAATAAAGCGCAGCATAAGCGAGAAAATCATGGCAATTTCTTTACCAGGTAGACCAATTTTTGAGAGCGGCGCGCAAGCTGCTTCAAAGGCGTTGCCCAAATCAGTTTGAGTGGTGGTAAGCAGAAGCAGCGCACCCATCAAAATTGCAGCTAAAATGCGCACAGGGTAGAGAAAAGCGCTCCATGCTCCCACATCGGTGATGGTAAAGATTGACCAGGAGACTAGCACCGTTCCTTCTCGCGTAAGCAACAGGTTGAAGAGTGAAAGGAAGATGAGCAGCCAGGCAAGTGGGATGATTGACTTAAGCACTTGTTTGACGGGAATTTTTGCCAAAGCCAGCAGGCAAAGCGCGCCTACTACCAGCAGCGCAAGCTGTGGAGCCGTGCGGATAAAAAACGTTGTGAGCATCAAAAGAAGTGCAGCAAGGCATTTAACGTTGGGGTTAAGCCTGTGAATGGGCGAGTCTGCGCGGTAATACTGGCCGACGGAAATCTTAAGCGCCATAGTGACCTCCTTGCGAGAGGTCGTTGGACTGCGCGCTGCCCGGCTGTGCGGCGCCTGACTGTGCGGCGCCGGGGGCGGTCGACAATGCGGCAACCAGCACGTCTACCAGCTCAGACAGAGTCAATGGTTCTCCCAGGTTGATTCCCGTGGCGCGAGACAAACGCTGAGCCCATGCAAGTGCATGAGGAATGCCCAGACCAAGGTCCTGGAATTCTGCCTCTGAGAAATGAGTAAATGTTTGATACGGCGTGCCAGAGAACACCAGATCACCCTCATGGAGCACGATAATCTGGTCAGTCTCTGCCGCATCTTCCATCGAGTGTGTGAGTTCAATGACGGTGCAGCCGTCCTCAAGAACGGCGTTAATAATTTTTCTGAGCTCAGAGCAATAGTGGGGATCAAGTCCGCTGGTAGGTTCGTCGAGCACAAGCACCTTTGGCTGCATGGCAATAACGCCTGCAAGTGCGCAAAGTCTCTGCTGGCCACCAGAAAGCTCAAATGGGGATGCATCTGCCTTGTAAGAAAGGCCCACAAGTTTCAGAGCAGTATTCACAGCTTCTGTGACATCGCAGGCACAAAGACCCAGGTTAGTGGGGCCAAACGCCACGTCTTCGGCGACTGTTTGCGCAAAAAGCTGGCGCTCTGGTCGCTGCATGACGTAGCCAACAATGCCGTGGAGCTTTCTGCGGTTTTGCTTCTGTCGAGTATCCAGCCCAGTTACGCAAAGGCTGCCGGTATCAGGCGTATCAAGTGCGCAAATCAAGCGCGCCAGGGTGGACTTGCCGGAACCAGTGGAGCCGATAACGGCAACATGCGAGCCTTTTTGCACGTCAACCGAGATGTTTTTGAGCACAGGCTTCTGGTACGAGAACGTCACGTCGCGCACGGAAACCGCTGCTGGCTCGAACACGCTGTCGGCCGTCGCGCCGCAGCTCGTAGCCACGTCGTCGCAACCTGCGTCCACCGCGTTGCCGCCCGCGCTCGCTGCACCCTCGTTCGCACTTCTCGCCGCTGTGGCGAGAAGCTCCGTCAGCTCGCTGAGCACGCGCTGAGCCGAAGGTGATATGCACACGACAACTCCGCGGTTGTTGAGCGCCTGCGCCACCTGATAGGCAAACGGCTCTTCAAGATGCAGACATTCAACCAGCTCGTGCTGCTCAAAGAGGGCTTCAGGTGTTCCTTCAAACGCAACGCGACCGTCGTCCAAGGCAATAACGTGGTCAGCAGAAACCACTTCGTCCATGAAATGCGTTACGTGAACGATAGTTTTTCCAGCTGTACGGAGTTTCTCGACAAGGCCCATAACGTTATTTCTATGCACAACGTCAAGAGCTGCGGAAGGTTCGTCAAGAATGAGGATCTGCGGCTTCATGACCAGCGCGCCCGAGATTGCCACGCGCTGCTGCTGGCCGCCCGAGAGCATCTGCGGATTTTCTGACGCAAACTCGGTGAGAGTTCCAAGGGTAATCTGCTCTTCTACCAGCGGTGTTATGCGATCGCTGGGTACCTGAAGGTTCTCTAGACCAAAGGCAATATCGTCTGCGACAACGCTGCAGATAATCTGGTCCTCAGGATTTTGGAAGACCAGTCCAAGCTGCGGGCGAATGGCCTTGTACGCCTCAAAGTCAACGTGGCCGTCATTGACAACGGTGGTTCCCAAGAAGGTAACGGTGCCCTCGTCAGGCGCGGTAAGGCCAGAGAGAATTGAGGCCACGGTAGACTTGCCCGATCCGTTTGCACCAACAATACAGGTACGTTTTCCTGCAGGAATAGAGAACGAGACGTGGTCGAGGGCGACCACGTCTTTTGCGTGCACAAAGGTCACGTCCGAAAGCGTCGCAGCTACGGGCAGGCCCTGAGTTTGTGCAGTGCTTTCAGACGTGTGTGTATCTGGGGAGTTGTCCAGCAGACTACTCACCGTCTTTGATGCTCTCAAAGAGTGAGGTAGCCGAGCGCATAATCACAACAAAGATGATGCTGTTGATAGCAACTTTTACCACGTTGAAGGGGAGAAGGGCGGGGACAATCAGTCCGCTAACTGCTTCTACGCTCATACCGGTGTAAATTGGGGTAACTACGAGGTTGCCCAGAATGCATGCGACAACGCTGACAACGCTGCCCACAATCAGAGCAATTACCAGCTGCTTGATCTTCTCGGAACGGTTATACACAATCAGCGAGACAGGCAAGACGTAGGTAAGCGTTGCCAGAATTGCCATGATAGTGCCGTAAATTCCGGATTCTGTGGTGAGGTGCAGAAGGTAGGGAAGCACCGAGACAATCGCGCCTGCAGCAGGGCCAAAAGCTACGCCTGCGAGCAGGGCAAAGACGCCCGATGGATCGTACTTCAAAAACGTCACGCCTGGGATCAGGGGGAACTGAAGCACCATGGTGCTGATTGCAGCAGCTGCACAAAGCATGGCGAGAATAGCGATTCTCTTGGTAGACCAGCCGTTAGAAGATGCGGTTGTTGCGTGGGTTGAGTGGGATGAAGCCATAAAAGTCTCCGTTTCTGACATCCGGACTGTACCGTTGGTCCTGGACTTTAACCAGGTTAACCGCCTTTTTGCGGGTCGCGGACTTGATGGCTTATTGAGCTGGGTTGTTACAAACCCTAAAGCTCGGCCACCTTACCACCAGTAGGTAATTGCAACCATTTCTGAAACATATCGATAAGTACTATAGCAGAGTTAACAGCTGATAACACGTAAAACGGGATGGACATTTCTTTGACAGAATTGCAAAAGTAACCGTTTTTTGGTCCTAGTACCGCGATTTTCTCGTCCTGATGCCGTGATTTTCTCGCTCCAACGCCACGTTTTTCTCGCTTGCGATAAACTATAAAAAGTAACTTACTAAGGAGCGTGTTACATGTCTGAAAGTGGCTATGACTTACAAAGCCTGGCCGGAAAGCTTTGCTCGATTGTTGGTGAAGAGAACGTCCTGGTAGACGAGCCAATGAGCGAGCACACCACCTTTAAAGTGGGTGGACCTGCGGATCTCTATGTCATCCCTGATGATCCCGATGAGGTCAAAGAGATTCTCCTTGCGGTTAAAGACGCGGAAGCTCCTTATTTTATTCTCGGTTACGGCTCTGACCTGCTCGTTTCCGACGCAGGATATCGCGGCGTCATCATTGCCGTCGCTGACGGCCTGACCGGCGTAAGCATCGACGACACCGAGATGACCTGTCAGGCCGGCGTTGGCCTCAAAGAGGCGTCCGAGATGGCCTGTGAGCTGGACCTTTCTGGACTCGAGTTTGCGTGCGGCATCCCAGGTTCTGTGGGCGGTGCATGCTTCATGAACGCAGGCGCTTACGACGGCTGCATCGCTGACGTGCTCAAATCCGTCCGCGTCCTTCTCGCCGACGGCACCTTTGCTACGCTGGACGCTTCCGAGCTTGACCTAGGCTATCGTCACAGCAGAATCGCCGATGAAGGCATGATTGTGCTTTCCGCCACGTTCAATCTTCACCGTGCGGACGGCGAGAAGATCCGTGAAAAGATGGAAGAGTTTACGCGCGCTCGCGAGGAAAAACAGCCTCTTGAGCTGCCTTCCGCTGGTTCAACCTTTAAACGCCCCGAGGGTCACTTTGTAGGCAAGCTTGTTACCGACGCTGGTCTTAAGGGTTATCGTTTTGGTGGTGCTGGCGTTTCCGATAAGCACGCTGGCTTTGTGGTCAACTACGACAACGCTACCGCCGCCGAGGTTCATGCGGTTATTGAGCACGTTCAAGCCGAGGTCAAGCGTCAGTTTGATGTTGAGCTTCACCCTGAGGTTAGGTTCCTCGGAGAGTAGCGAGCCGCGCGTCACGCGTGTCCGACGAAGCGTCGCGTCCGCACGGCGTCGTTACCCCAGCTTTGGGATGAACGGCGGCAGACCGTTGTTGTCGGGCGAGATGTTGCTGCTGACAAATCTCCTGGTAGCTGCATCAAAAGCCAGTTCCTCATTTGAGACAAGAGGGCGCAGATATGCAAGGGCCTTCTCGGTAACCCAAAAACCATCGTCAGAAATCATTTCCGCAGGTACTGACTTCACGCGGTTGGCAATTTCCGAGATAGGAATGCAACGAATCTCAGCCTGGTACGGCACATCGCTGAGTCTTTGCAGGCCAATCATGCAGCCCGTTTTGTGAGCAAGGAGAGCGTCAACTCCGGCCTTTCCCAGCTCAAACGCCTCGTCCAGATCTGTTTTGCTAGATGAGTGCATGGCGCAGCGCTGCAGCGAGTTGAGGTTGATGCCTCTGATCTTGGCGTCAAAGTGCTTCTGGAAAAGTTCCGCCAGATAGAGGGCGTTTCCGGACTGATCTGCCAGGTGGCCGAAAGCGTCCATCTTCATGTGGCTTTTGTCGAGAAGCGTCGATCCATCAGGCCTTCTCACACCCTCGCTGATGACAATCACCACGCTGTTCTTGTGTTCAAACAGCTCTGCTGTCTTGCGCAGGAGTCGTTCTTCGTCGTACGCGACTTCTGGAAGCAGGATAAAGTCCGGAGCTTCTTCGTTTTTCTCGCGAGCAAGAGCTGAAGCCGCGCCCAGCCAGCCCGCATCGCGACCCATGGTTTCGACGATAGTGATGTTTGGCTTGCCGTAAACCTCAGAGTCGCGCGCCAACTCGCGGACGATGGTGGCGATGTACCGCGCTGAGCTGCCAAAACCCGGGGCATGGTCGGTGCCCTCGAGGTCGTTGTCGATGGTTTTGGGGATGCCGATGACGGAAACGTCATTGTTGTGCTGGACAAAGTAAGCCGCAAGCTTGTCGACGGTGTCCATGGAATCGTTGCCGCCAATGTAGAGAACGCCGTCGATTCCAAGGGAAGTCAGGCGGCATTCAATGTCCTGGTAGATGGGCGTTTCTTCGGTGACTTCCGGAAGTTTGTATCGACAGCTTCCCAGAAAGCTCGAAGGCGTTTTGGCGAGAAGTTCCACGGTGTGTTTTTGCTGGACAGTGCCGTAGTGGTCTGCGACGTGGCGCTGCGAATCGACGTCGCACTCCTGATCAGTGACGTGCTGGTCTGCGCCGCACTTCTCGTCTGCAGCGTGCATCTGCTGGTTTTCCTGCGGAAAGAACAAGTTGGTCAGGTTGGTATAGCGACCATTAAGAAAGCCTTCAATTCCATTTTGCATGCCGTAAATTTCGACGCCTTCTTCGTGCGCACGCGTGATAATTCCTGCAAGGGAAGAATTGATTGCTACTGTTGGACCGCCCGATTGACCGATAAGTATTTTTCTAATCTTACGCATGTAACTCCCTGTGATTCATTGGTTGTTAAGACAGAGGACGTTTGCGTTTGTATGTCGCAATCGTCTCCAAGATTGCAAGTTGCGCAAAAAGACATACGTTAAAAACTATACAAAGAAGGAATTACACGCGTTCTAACTGGACTTTTATGAGTACGTAGCCATACCGCTCGCAAAAAATTTCGTCGTGCGAGCGGTAGAAAATTGCTATTTAAAGTGGCAAGTTATTACATTTTTGATGCGTAGTACGCATGACTCGCATGCGATGCTCGGGGCACGCGTCGTGGTACTGATGTGGCGCTACGGTTCTGCTATGACAACTCTGCAAGAAAACGAGGGAGTCCGTCGGTGGAAACCGGCTCCTCCATGCCCGCGACAAGAGGACGCAGGTATGTCAGAGCAGCGTCGGTAACGTTGAAGCCGTCCTCGGAAATCATTTCTCGAGGTACAAGCTTTACCTTGTTTGCAACATCGGCAACAGGAGTGGTGCGAATCTCTGCGGTATATGGGACATCCGAAATTCGGTGAACGCCAACCATAACGCCCGTTTTGCCTTGGAGCGCCGCTTCAACTCCTGCGGCACCGAGCGCCTCTGCCTCGTCTAAGTCAACTTTACTAGCAGCGTGCGAGGCACAGCGCTGCAGCGTATTGAGCTCAATGCCGCGAGACTTTACGCCCAGCTGATCCTTGGCCAGCTGCGACAAGTAAGCTGCTGTTCCAGACTGCGCTGCAAGGTGACCAAACGTGTCAATTGCAACAGACTTTGCATCAAAAAGGAAACTACCATCTGCATGATGGACGCCCTCGCTGACGACTACAATCACGTTGTTTTTCTCGCGAAGTTGCTGTTCAATGGCGGAAAGTAGTACATGTTCATCAAGAGGAATCTCTGGCAGGAGCACAAAATCCGGAGCAGTACCGCAAATATCTTGCGCGAGCGCGCCAGCGGCCGTGAGCCAGCCGGCATCGCGACCCATTGCCTCAATGAACGTTACATTTTTGCTGTTGTAAACGCCTCCGTCGCGGGTGAGCTCGGCGGTTACGGATGCAACGAATCGCGCTGCGCTACCAAAACCAGGGGTGTGATCGGTTCCCTCAAGGTCGTTGTCGATGGTTTTTGGCACGCCAACAACACGAACGGGACTTTCTACCTGGGCAAAGTAGTGAGACAGCTTGTCTGTGGTGTCCATGGAATCGTTGCCGCCGATATAAAGTACAGCGTCCACCTGGTATTTCTTGAGCTGCGTATCAATCTGCTGGTAGATAGGGGAGGTTGCCGTGGACTCTGAGGATGCAGTAAGTTCCGTTCCAAGATCCGGCAGCTTAAAGCGGCAGCTACCCAACCAGCTTGAAGGCGTTTTTCTTAGGAGCTGAAGGTTCTTCTCGCCAGGATTTGTGGTAGCTTGTTCGGACGCTTCCGGTTCAGATGCCGTGAGTTCAAGCACCTCCGTCAGGTCAACAACCTTGCCCTCAAGAAACCCTTGGATTCCGTTGCGCATCCCGAGCACGCGAAGTCCCTGGGTATGAGCTGCGCGAACAACGCCCGCAAGTGATGCGTTGATGGCAGCGGTTGGTCCGCCCGACTGTCCGACCAGGATTGTACGAATTGCGTGCTCTGATGTGGTGTTCATGGGCGCCTCGGATTCTCGAGAGTTGACGTATCAAGTATACCCGCGGCAGGAGGCTACGGCGTCAGTGAGACGCCGTGAGAATAAAGCGTTTTTCTCAATAAATCGCATGAGCTGCGGTGCTGTTATATCGGCTGACGGGGGATTGGTAAGAATCTGCAGATAAAGTGAAGCTTGATGACTCGGATGCATTGTGAAATGGCTTAGGCAATGTGATTTGAATTCATCTGTGTTTGCTCAATTCATAGTTATGCATAAGTGATGTCTTATATACATAATTATGAATGAAGATATATCAAAGATTTAATTACCCTAAATTTCAGAGTTAAGCAAACACACCTAAGTCAGATAATCTGCAAAATCAAAGGTGAAAAACACATCTAATGAAGATATTCTGCATGAGATGAGCGTTTTAGGCGGAATGTATAGGCATTTTCAGCAGATTATCTGACATAGGTGTGTTCGAGCGTTCCGAAGCCGACGCGGATGCACCTACGGAACCCGTGTTCCCACCAAGTCACCGCACGTGGCGAGAAACCCGCAGGTCTCGCAGCCGTTCCCGGACCCATGCCGCGCCGCACCCGCCACGCCTGCCCGCCGCACCGCACCCGCCGCGTCCACCGCCCGCCGCACGCGCGCACAAAAAAGCCGCACCTCAAATGAGATGCGGCTTCGTAGCTTCTAGCAGCCTAAACGGTGTTGCAACTCGGTCGGGCCGAGCGCTCACTGTCTAGCGTACAACCTGCGGGTTTAGCGAAGGTTATAGAAAGCGTCCATGCCCAGGTACTCAGCACCCTCAGCGAGGTCATCCTCGATGCGGAGAAGCTGGTTGTACTTAGCAACACGCTCGGTACGAGCAGGTGCACCAGTCTTGATCTGACCAGCGTTGGTTGCAACAACAAGGTCAGCAATGGTGGTGTCCTCGGTCTCACCGGAACGGTGGGAGACAACTGCGGTGTAACCTGCGCGCTTAGCCATCTCGATAGCCTCGAGGGACTCGGTCAGGGTACCAATCTGGTTGACCTTGATGAGGATGGAGTTACCAGCGTGAACCTCAATGCCCTTCTTCAGGCGCTGAGTGTTGGTAACAAAGAGGTCGTCGCCGACGAGCTGAATCTTCTTGCCCAGACGCTGGGTAAGGACCTTCCAACCGTCCCAGTCCTCCTCTGCAAGGCCGTCCTCGATGGAGACGATTGGGAACTTCTCGACCATTTCCTCGTAGTAAGCAACCATTTCCTCGGAAGTAAGGGAGCGACCCTCGCCCTTGAGGTCATACTTGCCGGTCTCCTTGTTGTAGAACTCAGAAGAAGCTGGGTCCATAGCAAAACGGAAGTCCTTGCCAAGCTCAAAGCCAGCAGCCTGAACAGCCTCGGAAAGAAGCTCAAGTGGCTCCTCGTTGGACTTAAGGTCTGGAGCAAAGCCGCCCTCGTCACCAACACCGGTGTTGAGGCCCTGGGACTTCAGAGTGTCCTTGAGGGTGTGGTAAACCTGTGCGCACCAGCGAAGAGCGGTGGTGAAGTCAGGAGCACCAACAGGCATAATCATGAACTCCTGGAAGTCAACGTTGTTGTCAGCGTGGACGCCACCGTTGAGGACGTTCATCATAGGAACAGGAAGAGTGTGAGCGTTTGCGCCACCGAGGTAAGCGTAAAGTGGAAGCTCAGCAGAAGCAGCTGCAGCGTGAGCAACAGCAAGAGAAACGCCGAGAATAGCGTTTGCGCCGAGGCGACCCTTGTTTGGAGTGCCGTCAAGCTTGATCATAGCGAGGTCAAGGCCGCGCTGATCCTCTGCGTCCCAACCAATAACGAGGTCGCGGATCTCAGTGTTGACGTGCTCGACTGCCTTCAGAACGCCCTTGCCCAGGTAACGGCTCTTGTCGCCGTCGCGAAGCTCTACAGCCTCGAACTCACCAGTGGAAGCGCCGGAAGGAACGATTGCACGACCAAAGGAGCCGTCGTCAAGAACAACCTCAACCTCAACGGTTGGATTGCCACGGGAATCGAGGACCTCACGTGCGTGAACATCAAAAATCTGGCTCATAGCTCACCTTTCTTTAGGTTTAACAATTTGCTGATTGCACAGACATAACTAGTATACCCATTCTGTTATGAGGTGTGTATTGTAATTACATAGAGTATTAGGCCAGAAGGAGCTAGTATTTGATCAGACAGAGATAGTATTTGACCAGGCAGACGCACTGTCCACCTGGCCAATTAGAAAATACCTGCGTAATTATGCAGAATCATGCGGAAATTTACGGAATTTCGCAGAATCGTTTAGCAAATATATAAATTATTTCTGCGGATACACAACAACCAGCAGCATCTTGAATTCTTCTGGAGCCTCAAGTGCATGTGGATGACCAAGTGGCATCACAATGGACTGACCAGCTTCAAGGGTGTAGACATCGTCATCGATGGTGATGTTTGCGCGCCCCTCAAGAATGGTGACAAATGCGTCGCCACCTGCGCGGTGGCTTGCAATCTCTTCGCCTGCGCCAAAACCAAAGAGGGTAACGCTGACGGCATCGTTTTGTGCAAGGGTCTTGCTGATGACCTGGCCAGGAAGGCATGCAACCTGGTCTTTAAGGGTTACTACAGTCTTTGCGTCGATGTTCTTCATGACACCAGGAATCAATTCTTCGGACATACTAACCTCCAACGGTAAATGTTATCGATGACTAGCATTTACCCGAACCAGCCATCTTCAATCAGTAAATTTCAAAAAAAATCGCAGGTAGAAATTGCTTTTTTTAAAGCAATTTGCTGAGCAGCGAAGTCATCTTTCCCTGAGAGACCACAATTACGTGATGCATCGCGCGCGACAGGGCGGTATAGAGCCTACGGCGAGAAATTCCGTCTGCTTTATACACTTCCTCTTGTGCATCGGCAACGATGACCTGATCAAACTCAAGGCCCTTTGCCAGCGCAAGGTCGAGAAGAACAACGCCCTTCGCGGGGAGGGAATCGTGGCTGGTAAGCACCTTGGCTGCAGACCCCTCCAGCTGCTTGGCCAGCCAGCGAACGCGAGACTTCTCGGCACACACAATGGCGGTCAGCCCGTCAAACTTCTGCGCCTGTTCAACAAGGGACTTCATCGTCTGCAGGTACTCGGCACGCTCAGTATCTTTGTCGTCGGCTACCACCTCAAAGAACTCAGGTTTTTTGCCGCCACGCTGAACGGAGCTTGTCTGCCCACGCTCTTCTTCACTTAAAAGCGAGGTAAACAGCGCAGTAATCTCGGGAGAAGATCGGTAGCTGGTCAGAAGCTTGCAGGTAGAAACCGCGCCTTCGCCGTGTGTTGCGGTAAAGATCTTCTCAATCTGCTCAAACGTTGCGGTGTCCTCCCAAATTGCCTGGTTTGAGTCACCCAAAAGCAGGAAGTGCGCGCGCGAGAAGTACTTTCCAAGTACCATAAGCTGCGTCTCGGTATAGTCCTGGACCTCGTCGATCATGACAAACTTGACGTTTTTCTCGCCAGCTCCTGTGATAAGAAGACGCAGGTAAACGCATTCGGCACCGCTGAGCGCGGAGGTGTTGAGCATGCGCATGCCAATGCGATCGATGCGGAGCCAGGAAGCGGACTCGATGACCTCGTGAGCGGAAGCATAGCGCCAGTTGAGGAACTCGCGGGTACGTGCCAGGACTTCTTCCTCGTCGGAAGGGCTGATGGTGCGCCCAAAGACCTCAAGCTGCTGCTCAACGTCAAGGGAGAGCATCTCTTCTTGGATTTCGTCGTTGTGAGCCATCTGGCCAAGCCTGCGCTCCAGGCGGGTATGGAGCTCGTCCTTGGCAAGTGCAATGAGGCGCGGACCCACAGGGAATTGCGAGAACTTTGCCACAGAACTAGCCACCTGAGCTGGCTTGATAAGCGTAGTTCCCTCAACAGAAATTGCCTTGAAGTCATCCTCGTAGAGCTCAAGCGATGCAAGCTGCTCCTCAAGCTTCTTGAGAGAATCGGGGTTGTTGTGGGCGCCCGATGCGTGGTCGGCCAGACCCAAAGCCTTGAGGAAAGAATCCCAGGTAAATACCTGCGGATTGTGCTCACCCATGCTAGGCAAAACGGTATTAATGTAGCGAGAAAACATCTCGTTGGGAGTAAACAGATACACCTGATCTGCGGTCAGCGTAGTGCGTTGCTGGTACAGAAGGTACGCGATGCGCTGCAGCAAAACGGACGTCTTACCCGAGCCTGCAATGCCGTTAACCAGCAGAACTGGCACGTCCTCGTGCCTGACCACAACATTTTGTTCGCGCTGGATAGTTGCGGTGATGGCCTGCAGCTTCTCGGTGTGCTGACGCTTTAGGGCTGCAAGCAGCAGTGAGTCTTCGATGGCAACCGTTGTGTCAAAGTAGAGGTTCAGCTTGTCGCGCGTAATGTCAAACTGTCGGCGAAGTTCCAGTTCAACCGTTCTTTTCTTGCCATCTACCTGGTACGACGTAGTACCCATCTCTTGGTTGTAATACGTCTCGGCGACAGGGCTACGCCAGTCAACAATGAGCGGCGTGCGGTCTTTGTCGGTGATGCCTGCCGCGCCAATGTACACATCACGAGAAGGACGTCCAGGTCGCATCTTGAGCGTGACCTTGGCAAAGTAAGGCTGCCTCAAAAGGATTTCGACTCGACCGAGTTTCTCGACAGTAAAATCGTGGTACTGGTTGTACGTATCAATAACGCTGTTGAGCGTCTCAATAGCCGCAAGGGTCTCGATGGTCTCGTCCGCTCCGCCAAAGTCCGGACGAATCTCTTCACTCATCTGACGAAGGTCTCTAGCTGCATCTTTTTGCGTGGTGTTGAGCGTTGTGTCCAAATCCTCACGAATCTCAACAAGCTTTTGATATACGTGGGAGAGGTGCTCTTGCTCTTGCTGGTGGATTGGATCCATGATGCTCCTAGATAGTTGCGTCTTCGATGCGGCGACGCAACTCGTCAATGCCCAGGCCGGTCTCGGACGAGGTAATGATGGTCTGTTCAGGGGTAATGTGAAATGCCTTGCGAAGGGCGGCTGCAGCTTGGTTTTGCTTTCCGCGCGCAATCTTGTCTGCCTTGGTAAACGCAACTACAAAGGGCAACTCAGCCTCTTGGAGAAAGTTGATCATCTGCAGGTCAAGCTTTTGAGCTTCGTGCCTGATGTCAACAAGGCTAATGACCAGGTTAAAGCTGCGTTCTTGCTCAAAGTAGCCGCCAATGAGGTCTGCCCAGCGCTGTTTTTCTTGGCGAGAAACTCGTGCAAATCCATATCCAGGCAAGTCTACAAATTTGACGCCATCAACGTCAAAGAAGTTGATATTTGCCGTTTTACCTGGGACGCTTGAAACTCGTGCGAGCTGTTTTCTGCCAATAAGTTTATTTAAGAGAGAAGACTTACCCACGTTTGAGCGGCCCACAAAAGCCACCTCTGGGGTCTCTGGAGAAGGAAGTTGTGAAATTGCTCCGTATGATGCCTCATATCGTGCGGTTTCATACTTAAGACCCATGATGCCTCCCTGTGCGCTTCAAAAACGTAAGGTATTATTTTAGCGCAAACTGGGATGTTGCTAACAATCCATTCATCCGTAGTGAGGGTGGCATAATCTGTAGTAGGAGTGGTGAAACCTGTAGTGGGAGTGGTAAGAGTTGCTACAAAGACACTCGAATTCGTTTTTCTACAGGTAGACGAGAAACTAGCAAATCAAACGTCGTATCAGTAATCGGAGCTCTATAGATTTCTTCTCCCGTGAGATTTACTACATAAGGCACATGAAGAACATATGAAGTGTGCGGTTTGATGGCAATTAACGAAGTGGTTATATTTGGCTGAACAAGCGGCCAAAGGGAATTTTCATTTCCTAAATCGCAAATGTAATAGGTGTTGTTAGCTTGTGGAATTAAAACCGTGCCGAGAAAATCTATTCCTCCCACAGGCTCAGTCTCTTCTCTATCATTTTTAACTTCTATAGTGACATCTATCACACTTGTTTGATTGCCATGGGCATTAGGATACTGTGGTGTAATACCATGTTTTTCCAGGTAACCGTCATACGTGGTTAGTGCAATTTCAGTTATTCGTATTGAATATCCCTTTGTATTCTCGGAAGACGAATAATGAAAATTTCCGTCAAGAGGGACCCATTCTCCCATTTGATAAATTTCTTCAGGGATAGTCAGTGCATGGGTATTTACCCACCAAACTCTGTAGCCAAGAGCACAAACCAGTACAAAGCTTATGGCAATTGCGAATAATGGTAGTTTGCTTTTTAGTTTCATGATGCACGTCTTTGCACGTCGATTTTCTCGACAATTTTGCCGAGCTTCATTTTGTAAATTACATCGCAGACAACCTCTAAGAACTCAGCATCATGACTTGAGATGAGAAGTGTTGCGCCTCTATCTCTTTGTTCAAGAATGAGTTCCGTGAGCATATGGACACCGTCTTCATCAAGAGCGTTTGTTGGCTCATCAAGAATAATTAAATCAGGCTGCTCAAAAAACGCCATGGCAATTCCTAAGCGTTGCTTCATGCCAAGGGAGTATTTTCTAACAGGTCTTTTGTCTTTAGGATCAAGTCCCACTTTTTCAATTGCAGCATCAATATCTTGCTCAGACGCAATTTGTTTTATTGATGAGAGAATCTCTAGGTTCTTACGACCGCTATATGAACTGAGAAGTGCTGGTTTTTCTAGGAGTAGGCCAACACTTGGTGGGAAGTCTATATCATCCCAGAGTTTTTTGTTTTCAATAGAAACATATCCTTGGGTAGGCTTAATGAGGCCACAGACCGCTCGCATAAGCATTGTTTTACCAGAGCCGTTTTGGCCTTCGAGACCAATTATCCCTCTCTTTTCCAGGGATAATGTGACATCCTTGAGAACAGTATCGTTTCCGATTTCTTTTGTTAGATGCTCAACTGAAATGTACGACATGTTTACTCACCGCCAAACTCTGTATTTTTAGTTCCGATGAGGCCAAAAATATTTAAGCAAATGATTCCAACAAGAAAATATAAAGTTGCATACATAAGGCTATATCCTTCTGGATTAAAAGGAAGAAGTCTCGAAAAAGTCATTAATGTAGAGGGGAATGGAAGTTCAGGAAAAAACTCTCCTAAAACTAGTAGTGCTACGCTTAGTAATACAGCTAGTGAATTGTGAGTATAGAGTTTCATT
Organism: uncultured Atopobium sp.; assembly: GCA_963518165.1. Taxonomy (GTDB): domain Bacteria; phylum Actinomycetota; class Coriobacteriia; order Coriobacteriales; family Atopobiaceae; genus Lancefieldella. The sequence goes on along the minus strand of CAUQHX010000001.1, from coordinate 714,369 downwards.
ACTTTGTAAAGAGAGCAAAAGAACAAGAGACCAAGATAATAAATGCCGAGAAGGGCTAATACTTCTGGGGCTGTGAGTGAAAATTCTGTACCAGTTTGAACGGTATGGTAAATGAAGATATCCACATTTAGCGTAGCAATATCAGGGCTATTACCTGTACAAATAAGTAAGATAACGTATGTCATTATATAGACGGCAATCAAAAAGAGAGAAGATACGATTATATTTATATAGCCATAAATCCAAAATCTAGTTTTCTTCTCAAACCTTATCATGCGTTGAATGGAAAAATGTTCATTTGTGTCTGAGCTAGAAATAATGATTATGAGAAGAAAAGAGATGCAAAGCGCGGTCCACTCTACGTAGAGCGTGTGGGCAGAACCGAAGAATGTTGCGATAATCAAATCACCTAAAGAAAACGAATATCCTCCTTGTGTAATTAAGCTGAATCGTGCAAAAGAAGAAATAAACGCTGTACAAGATAACAACATCACAAAAAGCGCTGCTAGAAGATTTTTATGCATATCAAAAAGCTGAGTGAAGTTCTTTGAAATTTGATGTTTCATAGCAGATCATTCCTACAAGTCTTTTTGTAAGAAATGAAGATTACTAGTAATAGCAAAACAAAACAGAAGCAATAAAATCCAAGTTTTGTCGAAGCATATTCGGAACTTATCAACTGAAAGAAATTCAACTTAATGAATGCATTTTGCCCTACTTCTCTTAAGTGAGCAGAGGAAAGAATCGCTGAAAATTGGGAGCCTAAGAACGCTAATAGGTGAAGTAGAAAATAAGATACAAAAATTGCTTTAAACGTGGTTTTAGTTAAGCTGGCAAAAAGACAAACGGCGCAGGAGAACAGCCCTCCAATCATGAAGGCTAATATGGATAAAACAATGACATAAGCAAGAGGAGAGCTATAAAAAAGTCCTGAGAACAAAGAGTTCATTGAAACTGCGGTATATATCTCATCGTAAATTTTTGGTGTAGATAACGGTAAGAAACAGATTACAGCTAAAAAATTTAGGACAAGAGGCAGGGCCGAGCAAATCCCTCCAGAAATAAAGCTTACGTATAGTTTTATCCTGATAACACAAGCCTTTCTAATTCTAAGACATTGTTGTTCCAGTACTCCTTCTTTTGAATCGTTGCTTAGAATCCAAGCGGTTGGGATGGTTACTAAAAGTGGCCATAAGAGATAGTACAGTCCACTGTAAAATTCTCCGATTCGTGTTGGGATCCAAGCGGTATAAGCAGAAACAAGAGAGAGTAAAGTGTTATAAGAAAGATGATTTCCCTGTTGATAGGTCACTTCTAAGATATCTAATTCAAGCTGTATTTCATTCCAAGCGGCAATTATTGCAATACAGGCGCCAATTGCAACACATGCCCAAAATAATGGATTATTGGTAAGCTGTCGCTTAAATTCAGACTTGAACAATGAATTCATAGCAAACACCTACTTATCACTTTTTAATGCAGACTGTATATCAACTAACTTTGCGTTTGAATAAATTCCTCCCATATTTGCCAGATGAATAGAAGTAACATCTCTCAGTTCTTCTGGAGATAGCGCAAAAGCAAGTTTGACGTCACATTCATCCCCTGCATTAATCCAAAAATACCCTTTAGTTTTATCAGTATCCGAATTGTCAATTTGGGCATTTTCAGGTGTAATTTGGGACATGAAAATATTATGCCCCTCAGCATTAATTGAGTAACTAGTAAGTAATATATAGTTCGGACCATTTGGGGTGTGTTTTTGAACGGCGTCTATGTTTTTAAAATGAAGCGTATAGACTAGATACAAGCTATCTGCATTTTCTGGTGTAAATGAATCGTTAAGTGCTTCAGAGGTAAAACCTGCTTCGTCTATAGAATGATAAAGGGTTACGTCTGTTACCGTTACCTCAATCGTGCCAACCCATGGTAGATCAGCCCCAAAAGAAGTCTCAGCTGGATTACCATGTTCTTGATCAAGTCCAGTTAGCTTTGCAGTTTCGCCAATTTTATAAGTTTCCGAGGCTTCGTTTTGCTTTTGTGCAACTTGCTGCGCAAAAAGTTCTTGCTGAGCCTGTTTTTGGGCAAGACTATAAAAATAAAATAGCCCTGCAATGATTACACAAGCAATCAATACTGCCAAAGAACGAGCCTTTTGGGGAAGTTTATTTGTTTTTAAGCTTAAGTTTCTAGAATCGTGAGAAAACATAATAAACCCCAGACGACCTTGAAAAAATCCATTACATGAGTCGAGAGTCCGTGTATTCTTCACTATGTTTTTCTTCGGTCTTTAGCCTATTGCTGTAGAGGAGTAGTTGTCGACTCTCTTACCTTAATTCTATTCCTATAGGCATCATTGTTACGTCTTTTACTGTGAACGGTATCTTTTTATCGGTTAATAAATAACATATTCAATGACCGTTATTTATTAAAAAGAATTGTCACAGCTGGGCAGCTTTCAATTTAGTTAATAAAGCATAAAGAACGCTTAAAACAACTTACTTCTTTATAGACCCCTTACACCCACGTAACTGCCTGGCAGCAGCGCTTGAGTGCATCAATGTAGAGCTCACCAAAGGGCGAGAGGCTCTTCTCGTCGTGTGTAACGTAGCCAACTTCCATGTAATCATCAACAGCTAGAGGAATTGCAACAATGTTTGGACCGTTGAGCTCCTCGTTAATAAGGCCAGTGCTGATGGTATAACCGTTCAAGCCAATAATCAGGTTGAAGATAGTAGCGCGGTCTCGGACCATGATGTCCTTATCGCGATCAAGCGTTGCCAGAAGCTCCTCGGAGAAATAGAACGCGTTGTGTTCACCCTGCTCGTAAGAAAGGCGAGGGTAGGGGGCAAGATCGTTGAGTGTTACCGAGGAGCGCTTTGCCAGCGGGTTATCTTTTCCCACAAAGACGCTTGGCTTGCACTTAAACAATGGCGAGAAAACCAAGCCCTGGTCCTGCAGCGTTTTTCTAATAACGCGCTCGTTGAATGAGTTGAGGTAGAGAACACCTACCTCACTTCTTAGCTTAGAGACGTCTTCGATGATCTCGTAGGTTTGCGTCTCTCTGATACGGAAGTCGTACTTTGAGCCGCCGTGCTCTTTAATCAGGTTGACAAAGGCTTCAACGGCAAAGGAATAATGCTGGCAAGAAACACAAAAGCGCTGCTTAGCGGGGGCGGTGCCCAGATAGCGCTCTTCGATGAGGTCAGTCTGCATGACAACTTGCCTGGCGTAACTCAAAAACTCCTCGCCATCTGCGGTAGGTTCAACGCCCTTGCTGGTTCTGTTAAAAAGGGAGATTCCCAGCTCAGCTTCAAGTTCTTTAACTGCGCTACTCAGGGTAGGCTGCGAGATAAAGAGCTGTTTAGCTGCGGCGTTAATGGTGCCTGCCTTAGCAATAGCAAGAACGTATTTGAGTTGAGTTAGAGTCATAAGTCAAGTTTCTACGCAGAGGATTTTCTCGCCTTATTTAACGCCATACTGCTGGTAGTAGGCGTCAATGGCGGCCTTCAAGGTGTCGTCGATAATAACCTTGCCATCTACCTCGTTGTTGTAGAGGGCCTCGGTAACCTCATCCATGGAAACAATGGCTGCGGTTGGCATGCCCCAGCGCTCGGAGACTTCCTGGAGAGCTGCAACTTTTCCGCCCTTGCCAACCTCCATGCGGTTGAGCGAGACAATAAGGCCAACTACCTCGATGTTTGCAATAGAAGTAATCAGCGGATAGGTCTCTTCAATAGACTTGCCAGAAGTGGTGACGTCTTCAACCATGACTACTCTCTGGCCGTCTTTGAGCTCTGCACCTAAAAGCATGCCTGCATCAGCGCCGTGATCTTTTGCTTCTTTTCTGTTGGAGCAGTACTGAACCTGCTTACCATAGAGCTCATTGATGCCCATTGCAGTGATAACAGAAAGAGGAATGCCCTTGTACGCGGGACCAAAGACTACGTCAAAATCTAGCCCAAAGTTGTCGTGAATGGCGCGAGCATAATAAAGACCCAGATTGTGGAGCTGCTCGCCAGTGACATAGGCGCCTGCGTTCATGAAGAAAGGAGATTTGCGACCACTCTTGAGCGTAAAATCGCCAAATTTAAGTACGTTGCTCTGGACCATAAACTCAATAAACTCGCGCTTGTAGTCTTCCATGGTTTCTCCTTTAGCAGGCCTTTTAACGCGGCAGCACTTTGTAGGTACGTTCTATTGCACTAGTTTAGCCGAATTGCAGATATGTGTTTTAGGGCGCGCTGTTTAGGGCACGGTGTTTTACGACGCGCTGGCTTGGCTGTGTGAGATTAGCGTAATTACCGCCAGATATATAAAAGTGAGCGCCTGCCATGTGGTTATGCGGTATTCTAAATAGATATTTGTTCGTCTCGCAGGATAGACCTGCAGAGCGCAGGATAGGCCTGCAGAGTGAGTTACAAGGAGGGTATGCCCGTGGAGCGCATCACGATTTCTGCATTGTACGCAGATGCAGAGCAACTTGGTGGCCAAAAAGTTACCGTGGCCGGCTGGGTACGTTCAGTAAGGGATATGAAGAATTTTGGCTTCGTCACACTTAATGACGGTAGCTGCTTCAAAGACCTACAGGTTGTTATGAATCGTGAGAACCTTGGCAATTACGAGGAGGTTGCTTCTTGTGGTGTTGGCGCTGCTCTGATTATCGAGGGCGTCCTTGAGCTTACTCCTGATCGTCCACAGCCTATTGAGCTGCAGGCACAGACTATTGTGATTGAGGGACCATCCAGCCCTGAGTATCCAATGCAGAAGAAGCGTCAGTCTCTTGAGTACCTTCGTACGCAGCAGCATCTTCGTCCTCGTACCAATATGTTCCGTGCCGTCTTCCGCATCCGTTCTGTGGCTGCTTTTGCTATTCATCAGTTCTTCCAGAATCGTGGCTTTGTCTACGTGAACACCCCAATCATTACCGCATCTGATGCTGAGGGTGCAGGCGAGATGTTCCGCGTAACTACGCTTGATTTGAACAATGTTCCACGTACCGAGAAGGGCGATGTTGACTACTCAAAGGACTTCTTTGGTCAGTCTTCTCACCTCACCGTTTCTGGCCAGCTTCAGGCAGAGAACTTTGCCATGGCCTTTGGTGATGTGTACACCTTTGGTCCAACGTTCCGCGCAGAGAACTCCAATACACGCCGCCACGCTGCAGAGTTCTGGATGATTGAGCCAGAGATGGCTTTCTGTGATCTTGCACAGGACATGGACGTTGCAGAAGAGATGCTGCGCTACGTTATTGCATACGTGCTTGAGCATTGCCCAGATGAGCTTGAGATGCTTAACAAGTTTGTGGATAAGGGCCTGCTTGAGCGCCTGAACCACGTTGCAACTTCCCAGTTCTCTCGCGTCTCTTACACCGAGGCTATTGAGATTCTGCAGGAGGCAGTAAAGGCTGGTCAGAAGTTTGAGTACCCTGTTGAGTGGGGTATTGACCTTCAGACTGAGCACGAGCGCTACCTCACCGAGCAGCACTTTGGGAAGCCAATCTTTGTTACTGATTACCCAGCAGAAATCAAGGCTTTCTACATGCGCCTTAACGATGACGGCAAGACTGTTGCCGCAGCTGACTGTCTTGTTCCAGGCATTGGCGAGATTATTGGTGGCTCACAGCGAGAAGATCGACTTGAGCTTCTGGAGAAGCGCATTGTTGAGCTTGGTATGAACCCCGACGACTACAAGTATTACTTGGATCTTCGTCGTTACGGCTCTTGCACCCATGCTGGCTTTGGTCTTGGCTTTGAGCGCCTTGTTATGTACCTAACCGGTGTGGACAACATCCGCGACGTTATTCCTCATCCTCGTACCGTTGGTAACGCTGACTTCTAAGATTGCAGGTCACATGCGGTGTGGCGGAGCTCAATTGGCGCGCTAACCTAACCGCCACAGTTGCGAAGTCTTTCAAGTTGGATTTTTGCGTGCAGGTTATGCATAGCCGTTATGCAAAAACTGCATAGCAGAGATGCGAGATATAAAGTTTTTCTCGCCATATACCGATATATTTGCCCGTTGGCAGTAAAAATAGGACGTTCGTGCAAAATTGCGCGGGCGTCCTATTACGCTATAAGGAGCAGTTTTCTGCAGATGACCAGCGGAGGTAAACATGGTAAAGACTTTGGTTCTTGTAAGACATGGTGTATCTGAACGTGGCTCTGAAGACATGAGTCGAGAGCTCACACGTGCTGGTCAGAGGGCTTTATCAGCCAATTATCCTCATATCTTTGGTCTGTTGGGACCAGAGGGTGAAGAGGCTGAGATTTGGACAAGTCCCGCTCTTCGCGCACTTGAGACCGCAGAGATTGTGGCAGAAGCGCTGGATTCTGAGGGTCTCGAGATTCATGACTCCCTTTACGATCAAGATCTTCCTGCACTTCAGGTAGAGCTTGAGCACGCTGATGCAGAAACGCTGATTCTTGTTGGTCACGCTCCATTTTTGGGTTATGTTGCAGAGACTCTGCTGGGATTTGAACTTCCGCTGACAAAGGGTGCTGTGTGCGCTATTGACGTTCGTGGTTCACTTGGACATCAACATGAGTGCGTTTGGAAGCAGCTGGGTGACGTTCGCGAACCTCATGGAAAGCTTCTCTGGCTGGTCAGTGGCCCTTCCACTCAGCCTTGGGAGACGCTTGACGCTCTTGATGAGGCATGCGCTCATGCAGCAACCAACTTGGAGGACGCATATGCAGAGTTCCGCGCTCATCCAGAAGACCCTGCGGTAATCGCAGCATTTAGGTTTGCTCTTAGGGGGACTCAGCTGCTTACTAAGTTCTTCTCGCCACTTCTTAATGAGGAAGCAGTTGAGATTGCTGAGCCTGTTTATAGGCTGATGCTTGGTGCAACTACGCGTCTTCGTGAGATTGATGGCTTCTCTGATACTGTTGCAGATTTGATGGAGTCCGGAGAGCTTTCTCAAGGCTCCAAGCTGGTCAGTGCTGTCGAGGCAGCTCGCGAGAATGAGCGCGATCGCGTCTGTGAGGCTTTGCGCAAGAAGGCAGTTCGTCGTAGTCTGCGTTGCGCTTTGGATGAGCTCTTTGAGCCCGCTTGGTCAGATGCGGTACTAAAAGATGGCATCTCGTTTGAGGATGTCAGCAGCCGCTTTGATTACATGCTTGAGACTATTGATGCGCGCCTGTTTGGCCTGGATATGACTAGCTTCTCTGAGGTACATCATGCAAGGCGAGAAGTTCGTGAAGTTGAGCACATTCTCTTCCACCTCAGTGACATGTTGGGCGAGAAACGCGCAAATTATACTCAGATTATGCAGGACATTGACTCTGAGCTTAGTACTGTTTGCACAGCTCAGCGCAACATTTCTCTGGTCAAAGAATGGAAAGACTCCATGGACTTCAGAGATGTTACCTCAGACCTCGCAATTGTTTCAGAACATGAAAAAGTTTTGATTGAGCGTGTTATTGAGGGTAGAGAGACGAGTATCCTTAGATAATCACATAGTCCACGTTTGGAGCGCATAGACGTTGCGCGGCGTGGATGATGATTATGAGGGAGGATGCTATGTCTGAGAGCATCGAGACTCGCTGCGTGCAGGGCGGTTATCAGCCTGGTTGCGGTGAGCCTAGGCAAGTGCCTATCATTCAATCAACCACGTTCAAATATGACGAGTCGATGCAGCTTGGAGAGTTGTTCGACCTCAAAGCTGCTGGCTATTTCTATTCTCGCGTTCAGAATCCAACGCTGGATAATGTAGCTTCAAAGATTTGTGCTCTTGAGGGCGGTACTGCTGCAATGCTGACTTCTTCTGGTCAGGCAGCAAACTTCTTTGCCGTCTTCAATATTGCTGAGGCTGGAGATCACTTTATTGCGCTTTCCACCATTTATGGCGGAACCTTTAACCTGTTTGCTATCACCCTTAAAAAGATGGGTGTGGAGTGCACGTTTATCTCGCCAGATGCAACTGACGAGGAGATTAACGCAGCATTTAGGCCAAATACCAAGTGCGTCTTTGGTGAGACTGTTGCAAACCCTGCACTGGTTGTTCTTGATATTGAGCGCTGGGCAAAGGCTGCTCATGACCATGGCGTGCCACTGATTGTTGACAACACCTTTGCTACACCTGTGAACTGCCGTCCTCTTGAGTGGGGAGCAGATATTGTGACCCATTCCACCACTAAGTATATGGACGGACACGGCTCTGCTGTTGGCGGCGCTATTGTTGATGGCGGCAATTTTGACTGGGCTGCTCACGCAGATAAGTTCCCAGGTCTGACCCAGCCTGACCCTTCCTATCACAACCTTGTCTATGCAGATACCTTTGGTAATGGTGGCGCCTTTATTACTAAGGCAACTGTTCAGCTTATGCGTGATTTTGGTTCTATTCAGTCGCCACAAAGTGCTTTCTATCTCAACCTTGGCCTTGAGTCCCTGCATGTTCGTATGGCTCAGCATTGCAAGAATGGCCAGGCAGTTGCTGAGGCGCTTGCAAACAATCCTAAGGTTGCGCACGTAAGCTACCCTGGCCTTCCAGGCGATAAGTACTACGAGCTGGCTCAGAAGTACCTGCCAAACGGTTCCTGCGGTGTTATCACCGTTGACGTTGCTGGTGGTCGCGAGGCTGCCGAGAAGTTCTTGGGCAACCTCAAGGTCTTCTCCATTGCAACACACGTTGCAGACGCTCGTTCTTGCTGTTTGCATCCAGCTTCTTCAACGCACCGTCAGCTTACTGACGAGGAGCTTGTGGCAGCAGGCATCACCCCAGGTACCGTACGCTTGAGCTGCGGTATTGAGGGCACCGAGGACCTTATCAACGACGTCGAGCAGGCACTTGCTGCGCTGTAGGTAGTCGTTCTATAACCGCTTATGTTTATGGCGAGAAGATCTTGGAATCAGAAGATCTTCTCGCCATGTTTTTTGCGAGGAGTACGTTGTTGTGCGGAGCTACGAGCGCCGGGACTGCGGCCGTTTGGTCGCGCTGAACTGCGGTTGTTGCGTGTGCACGGTCTATTGAGCTCGGGAGATGGACTCGCCGTCCAGGTGATCTTCTGGACCAGAGAGCTCGGAAGCTGCGAGCTCTGCCTCTACAAGCTCTGCCTCGGCGAGCTGGGAGCCTTCATCCTGGACGCCCTCAGATGCAGGATCTGCATCGTCTGCGTCATCAGTGCCTACATCCCTAAAGTGCTTGCGATAGATGTGGATGAGGCAGCCAACGGAGAGCAGTGCTGAGAGTATGTTGGATACAACTGAGACGTACCAGAGCGCGTCCAGACCAAATGGCCTCAGCACCATAAGTGAGCTGATAGGGAAGATAAGTGCCATAAAGATGCTTAAGAGATTGGAAATCTTTGTCTGCTTGAGCGCAATGGCAAGACTCTCGGTACACATGGTAATCCAGCTAAAAATGAAAATAAATGCGTGAATACGCATAGCTGGGATGGCCATGTTAAGCAGCTCTTGCGTTCCTTCTGGCAGATAGAGCTTGACCAAGAACTCCGAAAAGAAGAACGAGACGCAGAACGCAAAGATGCCAATGATGATACCTGTGGAGAAGATGTACTTCTCGATAGCAAGTACTCGGTCTTTTTTCTTTGCGCCCCAGTTATAGCCAATAGCTGGCTGCATGGCGTCGGCCTGTCCATAAATGAGCGGCTGGATAAGGCCGCCAGAGTAGAGAAGCACGCCGTAAGAAGCAATGGCAATATCTCCACCAAGGGTGAGCAGGGCAGCGTTCATCAGCAGGGAATAAATCCTACTTGAGATGTTCTGCATAAAGATAGGAAAGCCGTTTACAAAGATCTCTTTTATGTGCGTCCAATTAAAGTGAGGCTTCACAAATTTGAGAATCTGTTTGTTGCCAATAAAGGGCCATACACCATAAAGGGACGAGAAGGTAATTGAGATGCAGTAACCCAGTGCCGCATACTCAACGGATAATCCCAAAACGCCCAGGAAGTAGTATTCAAGTACGGTTCCCAAAATTGCAGAAATAAAGGCAATGCTGGTAGAGCGCCTAATTTTTCCGCAGATCTTAAGGAAGTTGTCAACGGCGTACGAGATGCACATAACTGGCAAGAAAAGGGTCCATACGCGCAGGTAGATGGTTCCTTGCTCGGCAATCTTACCCTGAGCACCCATGAGTGCTAGAACGTTTGGCGCACAAAAGAAGAAGAAAATGCCGCTGATAACACCTGTGGTAATAAGCATGATAAAAGCAATGGTAAAGATGTTATTAGCCGTCTGGTGGTTCTTCTTGCCATGTTCAACTGCAATAACTGCAGAAGCGCCAACGCCAATAAGGTCGGCAACAGCAAAGCAGAGAATAACCAGTGGAATGGCAATGGTTACTGCGCCAAAAGACTCCTGACCCAGATAGCGTCCAACTAGGATTCCATCTGCGGTGTCGTAGAGCATCGACGCAAGCATGGCAATAGCGCCTGGAAGGGCTGCCCGTATAAATAATTTAAATGGTGGTGTTTCCGCAAAAAGCTTATTCGATTCCATAATTCTCCTCGATTAGTGGTGGAACATGTCAGACAGACTCGTGGTGTGGACATGTGACACGCTCACGAGAAGATTAAAAAAGCATCGAACAAGCCTCCTTACATACTTGCAGGTACACGGACAGTTGCACATACTAACACAGCAAAGTAGCTAATGCTATGATTTATTTGAACATTTTGGACAAGTGTGAGGATTTGTTGTGCCAACGGAACAGAAGAAAGATATCGGCGCTGAGCTTACTAAGCTGGCTGAAAACTCAAGAGTAGGAGAGCTTTCTAAAAAGGTCACTGAGGCATCATCTGGGCTGGCAGAAAACGTTTCTGAAGTAGCAGAGCGTGCCGAGAAAATCCTTGTAGTTGATGAGGATCAGCCACTGAACCGTCCTGCATCTGACCGAGTTAAGGCCACTGTCCCTAGAACTCCTGCTCAACATATCTTGCGCATTGTTTCAATTGTTTTGATTATCTTGGGAGCAGCAGATGTTCTGACTACGTCGGCATCTCTTTTTGCAACTGTTATGGGCTTACAGCCTGCTGTTCCTTTGGAACAGCTTGAGTTCAGCGGTGTGTATTTTACGTTCAGCAATAATGTGCTTCTAGGTTATGTGTTTGTATTGCTCATTGGTGTGTTGCAGGTTGTTACCTCGGTACTTGGATTACGTGCAGCTAAAGACTCATCAAAAGTTGAACCATACAGATTTCTTTGCTATCTGATTGGCTTGATTATTCTGGTAGGAATTTTGTGGGCCTGGGGTAGAGGAGAGCTGATTATCCTGGATCCATTCATCCAGCTCAACACCATTGTATACGTGGTAATTTGCTCTAATCTTGCGGACAAGGTTAAGAAAGAGCATGACCAAGGCGTTGTGGGAACTACGTATTGGCGCTCTCGTCACCAGCGAGTTCTTCACTTGTTTGCGCTGGTATCCATTGCGTTTAGTGGCATCGCTCTTTTTCTGGTACTAATTTTGCTTGGATTGCATGATTTTTCTAGGGTTGTGAATCTGCCTGCCCTGGCAACTGTTAATCAATTTCTTGCACAACAGGGAATCCTTACCATTTTCTTGGTGACGCTCGGTGCGGCATTTTCTCTTATTGCAGGTCTTTTAGCTCTCAAGGGTTCAAACGATGCCCGATTTATTAGACCGTATATCCTTGCGGTTACCGTTATTGTTCTATTTGACGTGGCAAGGATTATCTTTACGGCACTAACGCAGGGTATTCCTGCCGTAACCAGCCAAGATATCTTTGAGCTTGTTTATAACGCCTCCGGATTGTACTTAGCTATTCGTATTGAGGCAGGGCTTCCCAATAGCTATGGTTTGCGCTTGTGGAAGAAGATTCGCTCTCACGCCTAACGTTTCTCTTGATTGCTTGCAAAAAGCCTCTGCATCCGACTGGGATGCAGAGGCTTTGCTTGTAGCGTTGCTGTTGCTTATAACAGTTCTGTGCTTGTAGCTTTACAGATCAAGCTGCATCAGGCGAGCAATACTGACAATGTAAATCTTGAGGGCGCGCTTGAGCCACTCCTCAGAGATTCCCTCGTCAGGACCGTGCTCCATGCCAACCCACTCTGGCAGGTCTTTTGCAGCCTTGCTGTCATAAGGACCAAAGGCAACTGCGCGCTTAAAGTGACGTGCATAGGTGCCGCCGCCAATAACAAACGCCTTCTCATCGCTGCCAGTGTACTCGTGGAAGGTATCAAGAAGGGTAGTAATCTCAGGAGAGCTTGGATCAATATAGAAAGGCACCGCATCGGAGAGGACCTCAAAGGTGCAGCCATGATCCTCGCCCAGCTCAGTCATGCGCTTAGTGATAGCCTCTCCAGTGGTGGAAGTAGGATAGCGAGAGTCAATGGTCTGTACGTAGACGTCGCCCTTGGTGCGGATAGTGCCAGAGATGCAGGTCAGAGGACCAAACTTATCGTCAGCACTCTGGATACCGGTACCAGTACCGTCAGTAGTTGAGCAAAGCTGCTGCGAGAAGGTCAAGAAGCCGCGCTCTTCTTCTCCACAGATGTTGTTATCAAGCAGGTAGGTTACAAGCAGGCCAATTGCGTTGACAGTTCCCTCAGGCATGGAAGCGTGTCCACCCTTACCTGTTGCGTTAATGCGAGCAAGCTTGGTGCCATCATCTTCAACGCCTGCGTCCTCAACCTTGATGGAATTAGTGTCAGCCAAGGTAGATGCGTCAGCGCGAACAAGTGCGCTTGCAAGACCTGGAATTGCGTTAGGTACGGTGCCGCCGTCAAGCTCAACGATCTTCTCGCTGTGTGAGCCAGCAATCTTTGGAGACGTGAATTGTGCGTGGTACACGCCCTTCTCGCCACAGATGAGTGGGAACTCAGCGTCTGGCGTGAAGCAGAATGCTGGCTCTGGATACTTGGAGAGGTAATAAGGGACGTCACCCATGCCGGTCTCCTCGTTGTTACCAACGATGGCACGCAGGGTGTAAGGAAGCTTCTTGCCAGTCTTTTTGACCTGTTCAACAAAGAAGTGAGCTGCCCAGAGCGAGAGCGCAAGAGGGCCCTTATCGTCAAGAACGCCACGGCCCAGGATGAAGCCCTCACGACGGGTAACATCAAGCGGGTCTACCGTCCAACCCTTGCCCAGAGGGACAATATCGGAGTGAGCGATGGTAGCAAGGTACTTCTCGGACTCACCAGGAAGGTCGCCAAAGCCCAGGTAGCCATCTACATCTGTAGTCTCAAGACCCAGGCGCTCTGCAATCTCAAGACCACGGCGAAGTGCCTCATAAGACTTTGGACCCCAAGGCTTGCCAGGCTCTGCTAGAGACAGATCCTCAACGGACTCTACCTGCACAAGGTAGCGGATATCCTCAATAATCTCTTCCCAGTGCTCGTTAACAAACGCTTCGGCGCTTGCTTTGAGTTCTGCATCAGTCATGAAAACTCCTCTAATTCAAACGTTTGACCTTGAAACATATGGAGAGCAGCGGTTTTAGCCACATCCCGTGTATGAAATAGGCAAGGTCGGGAACAAGGTACTAGTTACACTATACTTAATACCCCTTATCAAAGGAGTTAACTATGACGAAAAAGACTTTTATTGGAAACGCATCATTTCTTGGCGTTTTAACGGTTTTGGGAATTGTTTTGATGGTTCTGAGGCAAACGCTGCCCCAAGACTCATCCACTCCACTGTTCTATTCCTACATTGTTGCGCCAATCATGTTGTATTTTGGCATTGCTGGCCTGGTAGGCCTGCTTATTGCACGCAATACTGGTTTCTCGGTAACTAAGACAGTGGCAGTTGTGCTGCGCACGCTTGCAGCAATCCTTTTTGTGCTGCCATTCTTTTTCTTCCTGATTGTGGTGCTCCCTTGGGTTCTTCTCCGAGGACTTTTTGCAATTCTTATGGTTGTCATGCTCTATGCACCATGGTTCTGGGCACTCTTTGGCCTGCTCTACGGCTTGAGCTGGGCTCAGCAGAAGGTTATTGAAGACGTTACCACTGACCCATTTGCAGAAGATACGGCTGCTCAGACGTCTGCTGGCGAGAAGACCGATGTAGCTGACACCGATACAGCCGACGGAGATGCAATCAACTAACGGCACAGCTCCGCGTTCCAGATGGCCCAACAAGAAAGAAGTAACCCGTGCTTGAGCTCAAAGGTATTTCAAAGCGTTACAACACTGGTGGATTTGAACAAACCGCAATGGACCATATTTCCGTTGCTTTTAGGGATAACGAGTTTGTAGCAATCCTTGGTCCTTCAGGCTCGGGTAAGACTACTATGCTCAACGTTATTGGTGGTCTTGATCGCTTTGACTCAGGAGATTTGCTGGTAGATGGCATTTCTACTAAGAAGTTCAAAGAGCGCGATTGGGATACGTACAGAAATAACCGCATTGGTTTTGTATTTCAGAGCTATAACCTTATTCCGCACCAAAGTGTAGTCAGCAATGTTGAGCTTGCATTGACACTTTCTGGTGTTCCTAAGGCAGAGCGTCATGAACGTGCGCTTGAAGCGCTTGATAAGGTTGGTCTCAAAGCACACGCAAACAAGCGACCAAACCAGCTTTCTGGTGGACAGATGCAGCGCGTGGCTATTGCTCGCGCCCTGGTAAACGATCCAGAGATTTTGCTGGCAGATGAGCCAACAGGCGCGCTTGACTCTTCAACCTCTGTACAAGTTATGGACCTGCTCAAAGAGGTGGCACAGGACCGTCTGGTTATTATGGTTACGCATAACCCTGAGCTTGCTCACCAGTATGCAACGCGTATTGTTGAGCTGGCAGATGGTCGGGTAACTGCGGATTCAGATCCATTTGACATTGCAAGCGTTGCTCGCCGAGAAGCTAAGCCTTCTCGCAAGACCTCTATGTCGCTTCTGACTGCACTGGGTCTCTCGTTTAATAATCTCATGACCAAAAAGGGCCGCACGCTTATGACGGCGTTTGCGGGTTCTATTGGCATTATTGGTATTGCCGCAATTCTGGCGCTGGCAAATGGTGCAAACGAGTACATCAAGAAGGTTGAAGAGGATACGCTTTCAATGTACCCACTCACCATCTCTGAGCAGTCCGTTAATATTTCTTCCTTTATTTCTGGAAGTGGTAGCAGTTCTGACTCGGCTGATTCTCAAACGCAAGATGCACAAAGTGAGATGACGCAAAATCAGAAAAACGCAGAGGCTGCAAAGCTAGAAAATCAGCCCGCTGAGGGCGCTATTCCTACTAATAACAGGCTGGGGATGCAGGCAGAAAGTATCGGATCCAATGATCTGACCAGCTTGAAGGCTTTTCTCGACAATAATGGTGGTGGCATTAATACGTATGCCAGTGCTATTACCTATGGCTATTCCGTAAGCCCTTTCATCTACCTGCCAGCAGGCGCGGACTCTGGCTCTTCTGACCCTGTTCAGGTGCAGCCAGACGTTACCTTCTCTAAGGTGTCGCCTAAGATTCCGTCTTATAGTCCGCTTGCTTCATTTGCAAGTACCACCCTGTTTAGTGAGCTTCCGGGAAATCCTTCCATTTACGAGGACCGCTATACGGTTCGTGCTGGTAGATGGCCCACTGCTTGGAATGAGGCTGTTCTGGTATTGCGTCCAAACGGCACCATGGATGACTTTTTGGAGTACACGCTTGGCCTGCGTGATTATGCTGGCCTGCGCTCTACCGTTGATAAAATTGCAAGTGGAGAATCTGGCACTATCGAAGAATCTCATAATACATACAGCTACGACCAGCTGATGTCTCCAACCTTTAAGCTGGTTATGCCTTATCAGCGCTATGTATGGGACGGAAATCTTGGTGTCTGGACAGACAAATCTGATGATCAGTCATACATGAATGACCTCATTGCTAACGCACCCGACCTGCATATTGTTGGTGTTGTTCAGGCAAAAGACCCAACTACCACAGGAGCGCTTTCTGAGGGCATTTACTACACGCCACAACTGACTCAGAAGATGATTTCTGATGCAGAGGCATCTCCTATTGTTCAGGACCAGATGAATCGTCCAGACGTTGACGTTTTCACTGGTAAAACCTTTGAGGACGAGAAGAACGGTCAGACTTCAGAGGGACTTTCTATCAGCTCTCTCATTTCCGTTGATTCTAACGTGCTTTCTTCGGCGTTTAACTTTAATCCACAGGCACTGAACTTCTCGTCAATTAATCTGTCTGGGCTGGATATGTCCTCGCTTGACCTTTCTGACGTGCAGCTACCAGCTTTTGATCCGTCGCAGCTTAATCTGTCTGACAGCAATGTACTGTCTTCTGTTACGTCTTCGCTTGATCCAGCTGCGCTGGCGGCGGCTTTCCCAGAGCTTTCTGCAGCAGACATTCAGCAGATTCTTTCTGGTATTACCGTTAATTTTAAACCAGGAGGACAAGCTGCTATTTCTTCGCTCATGGGCAATATTGCTCTTGGGTGGAACTCTTGGAGTGCTGCTAATCCCGGCAAGACCATGGCAGACTACCTAGCAACAGATCAGGTGCGTACGCAGATTGTGACTACCGTTTCTTCTGCGGTTGATACCGATGACCTGCAGCAACAGCTGGTTACTGCTCTGGCTAATAAGCTAGGTACCAATCCAGATCTTCCAAGTGTCCAGGCCGAGGTTTCCCAGAGGCTTATGAGTGCTTATCAATCACAGATTGCAAGTGCTCTTTCTGCAGCTATTACGCGTGCTATGAGTGCTTACGTGCAGTCTGCGTTAACCAGCGTGATGACACAGGTTGCCTCCAGGATGCAAAATCAGATTGCAGGCGCTCTCAATACAGCTATGCAGGGCGTTGCGGCAAATATGTCCAATGCTATGCACATAGATCAAGCAACGCTCGCAAGTGCCTTTAAACTCAATGCTGACCCATCGCAGCTAGCAGCTATTGCCGCGTCAATGTTAAGGGCAACGCCAGCAACGTATGAATCAAATCTTACTAAGATGGGATATGCGGATCTTAATAAGCCCACGTCAATCAATATTTATCCTAAAGACTTTGCAAGCAAAGAGAAGATTGTTGAAATTCTTAATACGTACAATGCTGATGCAAAGGCTGCAGGTGAAGAGTCCAAGGTAGTTACGTATACCGATATTGTTGGTGCGTTGATGAGTTCTGTCACGCTGATTGTTGACATGATCTCGGCGATGTTGATTGCGTTTGTATCTATTTCGCTTGTTGTTTCCAGCATTATGATTGGCATCATTACGTTTATCTCGGTACTTGAGCGCAAAAAGGAGATTGGCATCCTGCGCTCCATTGGTGCTTCCAGGCGAGACATTGCCAACGTATTCAATGCAGAGACGTTTATTGAAGGCCTTATCTCTGGTGTTATGGGCATTGGCATTACACAACTGCTTATTTTGCCCGCAAATGCTGTGGTCAAAGCCATGTTTAACGTGGACAATTTGGTGATCTTGCCGATAAACGGAGCACTTATTTTGATTTTAATCAGCGTTGTCCTAACGCTTCTTGCAGGTCTTATCCCTGCAGGTAGAGCAGCTAAATCCGATCCAGTTCAGGCGCTGAGAAGCGAGTAAGGACCCTGGCTGAGCGCACTGCTTGGCGAGAAGAACGTCTGGCTGCACCTCATACCTCACAAGAAAAGCCCTGTCATGTGTGTACATGACAGGGCTTTTGCGTTTTTGTTTCAGCTACCAGACCTAG
This sequence comes from uncultured Atopobium sp., assembly GCA_963518165.1. Taxonomy (GTDB): domain Bacteria; phylum Actinomycetota; class Coriobacteriia; order Coriobacteriales; family Atopobiaceae; genus Lancefieldella. Next base: position 696,768 of record CAUQHX010000001.1, on the reverse strand, counting down.
TTCTCCTGGCCGCCAAAGAGATCGACAACCTCAAGATCAAGCTTGGAGGCTTCAATGGCCTCCTTAGCGCCAAAGACAACAACCGAGAGGTCGTCATAGCTTTGAGGCATGGTGCTTCCCAGTTCTTTGATGTCCTCAACCTGGGCGTGAAGGATTTTCTCACGAAGCTTAAGAAGACGCTCTGGATCACGTTGGTTGAAGTACTCGATGTCTTGCCTGCGAGCAAGCATTCGAGCGGGAACAGGGGCGTCAACGCCTGCCACAGAGGCAACTACATAGCCCTCAAACTCGTCAGCGTCTGGAGTCCATTCAGAGAGCCAGCTACCTGCGCCAACATAGCGGTCAAGGGTTGCATCAAGCGCAGGGTCTCGGTAGGAGACAAAGCTCTGCAGGCCAGCGATGGAGTTTCTAAACATAACGCCATAAGCTCCGCCCTTGATGCGAACCTCGTTCCACAGGTAATCAAGACCAAGAACTCTGGTGGCAATGAGCCAGTTACCCTGCTGTTCATTGGTTGCATGGGCAACGTTTGGATAAGAGAGACCAACGTAGGAGACGTTTGACGGAATGATGTACGCCACGTGCTGCAGCTTACCCTCAGGGACAATAAGGGTTGGTGCAGCGTTGTTTATCTGTGATTCATTGCCAATTTTAAGGCCAAGATCTCCCGCTGCTTGCCAGAATGCCTCGCGGCTTTGAGCGGAGCCCGTAAAGCTGACGGTGACGTTATCTGCGCGGAACATCTTGCGGGTAAGCGCATCCAGGTCTTTTGCAAGTTGAGGGGCGCGCTCATCCCAGTTGGCAAGCAGGTTCTTCAGATACTCATAGAAGCCAACGCCTGCCAGAGCGTCGTTTACGCGATTAGCTGCAGAGTAGGCGGTCAAAGCCTTATTCTGCGCTGCAGTATGACCAGCACCAACAAAGTACTGCTCCTGCGCAATGCGACGCTGAATCAAGATGTTCTTTAAGCGGCTCAAATCATCAAAGCGCGTGCTAGACCAAACCTCGGAAGGAATGCTTGCAAGTCCCTGGGTTTTCTCGGCAAGGGCACTTGCGGCAACAATGAAGGCGGGATGTGCCTGGTCAAGCGTGTCTTGGTCGTAGATATCAGTGAAGAACGAGAGGTGACCAAGGTTGCTCTCAATAAGGATATCCAGCTCAGAGGCGGTGTGTGATGCTGTATCAAGCTTGCCGAGCGCCTCAGCAAGAATGCCCACAAGCGGCAGCTCTTCAAAGGTAACCGCGCGGGTCAGATCAAAGTAATGGTAGACGTAGTCAATGCCGTGAGTGTCCAGCTCATGCGCAATGCACGGCAGGGGAGCCTCAACCTCAAAGCCAGCAGGACGCTCTCTACCTGCACCGATATCACTGAGCGAGAGGGACGGCAGCTTGGCTAAGTCTTCTGGAGCGTCAGGTGTTTCTTGCTCCAAACGGAGTGCCTCAACTTCTGCACGGATCTTCTCGACATCCTCATTGGTGAGCGTAGAGCGAAGTTGCTCCAGCTCAGCAGCCTCTTCTTGAGCGTCTCCCTCGTCTGTGGGGACAAGCTCAACCTGAGCTGCGTGCTTGCTGTTGCAAATGAGCTCCAGCAGCAGCTTCTCAAAGCCCTTCTGAGCTGCAAGTTCTTTGACGTAGGCAATGGCGTCCTCGTAGCGGATGTAGTCCAGAGGGCGAGCGTCGTCATAGAGCCAGCTTGAGAGTGAACGCAGCGTGTACTCAATACCGTTTGAGTAAGGCTGGTCATTCTCGCGCAGGTTAAATTCTGCAAGTGCAATGGACGCGTTGAGTTTCTTTGGATCAATGCCCTCGGTAGCAATCTTCTGGCAGGTGGTCTCTACCAAGTCACGGAACTTCTGAGCTGCTCCTTCTTTGAGACCCTTGAGCTGCAAGAAGAGCATTGGCTGTGCAAGGTCATCGGAGAGGTAATAGCTAAAGTCATCGCCCAGCTCTGCGTCAAGAATTGCACGCTTGAGCGGGGATTCATTGGAGCCCATGAGGGTGTCAAACAAGATATCTGCTGCCATCATCTTGTTGCGCTGATCAGGCGTTCCAAGCACGTAACCCAGGCCAACGCTGGAGTTGTCGGCTGTGGTGTTCATGCGGACCTGGCAAGGCTCGGGCAACACGGATGCCTGCAGATTAAGCGGATTGGGGGCACCTGCATCGCGTTTCTCGGCAGCTGCAAACCTCTGGGCAATAAAGGAGAGCTCACGCTCGCAATCAAGGTCGCCGTAGAGGAAGGTGTAGCTGTTAGAGAGGTTGTAGTGGCGAGCGTGGGTGTCCAGGAAGTTCTCGTAGGTGAGCTCGGGGATTGCACGGGGCTTGCCGCCAGACTCTTTGCCGTAGGCGGTATCAGGGAAGAGGGCCTCGCTGACAGAATCGTAGAGCACGCGATCTGGGTCAGAGAGTGCGCCCTTCATCTCGTTGAAAACAACACCGTTGTAGCTCAGATTGCCCTGCTCATCAGCCTCTAGGTGCCAGCCTTCCTGCTCAAAGATGCGCTTGCGCTTATAGATTGCAGGATGCAGAACGGCGTCTAGGTATACGCTCATCAAGTTTTCCAAGTCAGCTACATTGGTGCTGGCCACAGGGTATACCGTCTTGTCAGGGTAAGTCATTGCATTCAAGAACGTCTGCATAGAGGTCTTGAGCAGGTTAACAAAAGGCTCTTTGACAGGATAGGCATCGGATCCACAGAGAACAGAGTGCTCCAAGATGTGGAAGACGCCTGTGTGGTCTACAGGAGGTGTCTTAAAAGCAATGGCAAACGAGCGATTATCATCGTCGCAGGCAAACCACATAAGGCGAGCACCTGTAGGAACATGCTTAAAGATGTAGGCATAGCCAGAAATCTCGTTAACCCACTCAGCTGAGATTACCTCAAAGCTCTTGTCTTCTGCATGAAGCGTACCAACAGAAAACGCGCTATCCATCTGCGAATACTTGGATGTCATAAGCTGCCAATCTATACGAAAACTTACGTGAGCATTAATGCCGTTTTGGACCATCTTGCCCATTTGAACCGTTTGGAGACTTGAGACTCCGCACAAAGCAGGGTAAGGTGGATTTTTGTTATTGTGATACTACCGCGTCAGAGAAAAAGTGACACTTGTATCCGTATTTTGTAATGAAAGATTTATACCCAGATGAATGATTTCATTTCTCATGAGAGCGATGTGGAGTCTTCTAAGGCCACAGACGTTTTAGAGACTTCTGCAGAAGAGGAAGCACTTGGTAGCGATGACGCTGAAATAACCCCTGATAATAAGAAGAAAATATATCGAGGAATGCTGTTTGTCTTGATTGGCGGAGCTTCCTGGGGCGCATTTGGAACCGCCGCAAAATACCTGCTAGATACCTATCAAGTTGATCCCATGTGGCTGATTGATATTCGCGAGCTTTGTGCCTGCTGGTTATTCTTGGGTACTGCCTTTGCGTTTGATAGAAAAAATCTCACAACTGTCATTAGGAAGCCAAAAGAGCTGGCAAAGATTTTTGTAGTTAGTTTGTTTGCCATCTTATTCTCGCAAGTTGCTTACATTTATGCAGTTAATGCCACTAATTCTGGAACTGCAACCATTATGCAGTCGTTAGGCATGTTGGGCGTTTTGGCCTTTGTGTGCGTGGTTGGTAGGCGCTGGCCTCGCCGTCGCGAGATTCTTGGCATTGTTTTGGCACTTATTGGCACATATCTTTTGGTAACAGGAGGAAATCCCGGTACGCTTAACCTGCCAACATCAGGTATTTTCTGGGGCGTTATGTGTGCGTTTGCTCAGGCAGCCCTCTCCATTTTGCCCAAGCCTTTGATGGAGAAGTGGGGAAGCTTTACCGTAAACGGCCTAGCATTTTTGTTCTCAGGCACGCTCATTGCTGTGTTCTATCAGCCTTGGAACCACATGCCTCAGCTGGACGCCTTTGGTGTTTTGCTGGTAGTCATTGGTGTGTTGGTGGGAACATTCTTGGCGTATGGCCTTTACCTGCAGGGTGTTAAGGACGCAGGCTCTCTTAGAGCAGTTCTTCTGGGCACTATCGAGCCCGTTATGGCAACTATTACCACCGTACTGGTGCTAGGAATCACCTTTAGCGTTGCCGACCTTATCGGCTTTACCCTCATCCTCGCCATGGTCGTGCTCACCGCGTAGTCGCACCCGACAACAAAAACCCCGCAGGTAAACTGCGGGGTTTTAACGTTCTTTAAAGGTTGTACGACCAGAAGCTTAGATGAGCTCCATCTGCGAAAGAACTGCCGAGTACCAGCCGTTTGGATTTGCTGGGTTGTACTTTGCAGCGCCAGAAACAGAAAGCCTTCCGCCATAGCCAGCAGCAAGACCAGCTGTGTGATCCCAGATAGCCTCTTCCCAGCTGCCCCAGCTTGAAGAACCCCAGCCCCATGCGTTGTATGGGAGGAAGTTATACCTACCCTTTGTACTCTCAACTGCAGAGATAGCAGGCGAGAGACGCGGGTCAACGCCGTAAGCCCATGCTGCCTCGGCAAAGGTTGAGCCGTAGCCAGCTAGAGGGGAACCAGCAAGATACGCATCAATTCGAGCGCCCCAGCTGCTTACAAAGTTGGTCTTATCGCTTGACCAGTCAACATTTTGAGCCGAAGGAGTTGATGGGGTAGTGACCTCAGTGGTATTACCAGAAGCGTTGGTAAAGGTAGTCTCAGTTGAAGCTTGTTTCAGTGCCTCTTCTGCAGCTGCTGCCTCTGCTGCTGCCTGCGCAGCTTGCTCTGCCTGCAACTGCTCTCGTGTTGCAATTGCTGCATTCATAGCATCCTCAGCAGCCTTCTTCTGCTCTTCTGCTTCTGCCATCTGTGCATTTAAAGATGACTGAGTCTCAGAAAGCTCTTTGCTAAGGTCAACCAGGTGGTTGATAGCATCTGAATTTTTGTTCTGGATAATCTCAAGATACTGAACAACAGCAATCAAATCATTAAAGTTATCTGCCGATAAAAGCAGATCAATAATTCCCATGGAGCCCTGCTGCATACGATACATAGCTCTAATAGACTCTGCAGCTTTTAAGCGCTGCTCTGGGAGCTGCTGTTCAATCTCTGCAATACGAGCCTCATTGTCTGCAATCTGTTTTTGCAGCTCAGCTACGCGCTGGTTAGCGGCATCGTAATCAGAATTGGTCTGCTCTACCTTGGCCTGGAGCTCTTCGAGAGTCTCTGCCTGAGCTCTTGAGACGCCAAACAAAAAGGTATTAACAACAAGCACTGCTACAAGAAGTGCTGTCATAAGGGTAGAGCATGAAGGTAAGCGTCTATGACGCATATATTTGTTCAAATCGACCTCCGCGATTGGGGCTTCCGATTAGTACGCATTTCATGCCGTCCGCTCATTACTGGCTTCAAGCGCGAGGTCAGATAACACTTGACCTCAAAAATACGCATAATCGCTTCTCTCCGCTCGTGCGAGGGTGTCAATTCTACTTGTTTTTGGCTCCAAATGCCAACTTTGCAGAAAACAAGGCACTTTTAAAGTAGTAAAGTCGTTATATAAAGCCGTGAACGGTAGAAAAAGAAAGGGCGAACGGATTGCGTACAATAGGTTCGTAATCAGTCCCCAAGGAGGTTTTAGTGGAGTCGGCAATTTTGTGGATTGAAGCGCTTAAATCAGCGTTGTTTGGCGTGGTTGAGGGTATTACCGAGTGGCTACCTATCTCATCAACAGGCCATATGCTGCTACTCAATCAGTTCTTACCACTCAATGTTTCTGAAGACTTCTGGAATATGTTCCTCGTTGTTATTCAGCTTGGCGCAATTCTTGCAGTATGTGTGGGATTTTTTCACAAACTCAATCCCTTCTCGCCAAAGAAATCTAGGGACGAGAAGCGTTCTACCTGGAAACTCTGGGCAAAAGTGGTGGTCAGCTGCGTTCCTGCAGCAGCAATTGGTCTACCGCTCAACGACTTCATCGAAGAGCATCTTGGAAGCCCTTTTGTTATTGCTGCAACCCTTATTTTCTACGGCATCATCTTCATAGTGCTTGAGCTACATCGCGAGAAGGTCGCTGCAACGGTAAAGGTTGAAGCACCTCGCGGTAAACACATGCGTCCAGATGCCGCCGCATCCCTGAAGGCCCCCTCAGCCGACAACTTGGCCCGCGTGCAAGACATTGACAACCTGGACTGGAAGACCGCACTTGGCATTGGCGTGTTCCAAGTACTCGCAATTGTTCCAGGTACTTCAAGATCTGGTGCAACCATTCTTGGTGGTTTAGCACTTGGTTGTTCAAGGGCTGTAGCTGCTGAGTTTACGTTCTTCCTGGCAATTCCTACTATGGCTGGTGCCTCTGCTTTGAGGCTTGTTCGCTACTTTATGAAGGGCAACACCTTCACTGCTCCCGAGGCAATTATTTTGGGTGTTGGCTGCTTGGTAGCGTTTATTGTGTCGCTTGTTATGGTTCGCGCACTTATGGGCTACGTCCGCAAGCATGATTTTAAGCCTTTTGGTGTATACCGCATTATTCTGGGTATTGCTGTTATCGCATACTTCCTGCTTGTTAAGTAAGTTTCTGACTGATAAGCGTTACAACATATGCGTCTTTGCGCGGTGAGTTTCTCGCCGCGCTTTTTTATGCCAAAACATGTGGAAAATACGTGGAAAACCTATGAAAGATATATGTAATCGCTCTGGGCTCATTTACTAAGAGTTGCCTTGTCCTATATGCTCTTGCAGCTGAATTTTGGCCGTAAGAGTACGTAATTACTTGTAATATTTCCAGGAGGTTTTATGCGCCACATCAAGACGCTTCAGAGAATTGCGTGTGCACTTGCACTTGCGTTTGTTGCAGTTCTTGCAGTTTCTGCACCTAAACTTGCATTTGCAGATCCTATTGATACATCTACACCAGGTGTAAAGGTTTCTGTTTTCTCGGCTGACGGTAATGCCGATACATCCAGGGTTCTTACAGACAACCCTCAGCGTTCTGGCCACCAGACTCCTGTTCCTGGTCAGTATGGCGAGATTGTTGTTCGCGTTGGTCAGACCATTAGAGACACTGGTGCGTATTCCCACTACACCACCACTCGTCCCGGCTTTGCTCCTTTTGGCGTAACCACTACGCTGGTCACCGCAGGTGCTTATCCTGAGCTCCCTGCTACTGATTATGACTTTACCTATGCTTTCTACGGAAACAGCAATACCGTAACTAACAATGGTGGTCAGTTCTATTTTGAGTTTACCGGTCGTAAGGTAACCCCTGCTAACCAGCCTGTTACGGCATTCTTCCTTGTTACTATGCAGGGAGATTCCTCTGATCCTGCAAACGTTGGTGGTAACACCACTCACCTTATGTGGGTTGGCTATCACATCCACGTTATTCCAGCAGAGACCACCCCAACTCCTACACCTACGCCAACACCATCCGCAGTTAATCAGCTTATTTACGATGCAAATGGCGGCACCATCTACGGCAACGCAACTTATACAGAGTCCAAGACTCCAAACAACCCTCGTACCTATGGTTTTGCTGAGTACAACATCATTGAAGACCAGCCAGTCCGCGATGGTTACAAGTTTGAGTTCTGGAAGCGTTCTTACGTTGATAACCACTTCCGCTATGTTGGTGCTTCTGCTGTTCCTGCAGATGCAAACAACAACCCAGCTGGCGATAAGCGTTATGTTTCTGAGACTACTGTCTTTAACATGAGAAGCCCTTATACCCTGACTGCTGTTTGGAACCAGGAGTATGAGCTCAGCTACGATGCAAACGGCGGTACTGGTGCTCCTGCAGCACAGAGCGGTTACTTTGGTATTGATAGCAACACTGCTGACTCTCTCACCGATCCTAAGAACGAGACTGTCTCTGCTACCGTTCCAACTCGCGATGGTTACGTCTTCAAGGGCTGGAAGCTTGATGGCACTACCTACCAGGCAGGAGACCAGGTAACCCTTACCACCGCCACTCCTAAGGTTGTTCTTGTTGCAGAGTGGGAGCCAGAGCCAGTTGCTCCTGTAACTCCAGAAAACCCTGCTACTCCAGAAAATCCTGCTACTCCAGAAAACCCTAGTACCCCAAGCACTCCAGGTATCCCTGGTGGTCCTCTTGCCCCAAGCTTCCCAAGCGCTCCAAATCCAGCAGCTATCCCATACTATGGCGGCCCTGCACTTCCATACACTGGTGATGAGAACCTCACACTTAGCGCCATCGTTATGGCATGTGTTGCAGGTGGTGTGATTGCTCTGGCAGTTGTTGCTCGTGCAAAGAGCCGTCAGGCAAACTCCATGAACTAAGGCAGGCGTTTGGTCTAGAAGATCTTCTCGCCATACGTGTAGAAGTTCACTAGCAGCATTGATGCAGATAAACCGGCTCTCTTTTGGGGGCCGGTTTTTTATTGTGGAGGCAACAGAAACGAGCGCAATTAATGTCCGGTTATCGGGGTACACTTTTACTCTAAGAATGATTGACACAAGGATGGCGTAATGCAGATTGATCTTGAAGGTTTAAATCCTGCCCAGCACCAGGCAGTTATGACAACTCAAGGACCCTTGCTGGTTCTTGCAGGAGCTGGTTCGGGAAAGACGCGTGTTCTGACGTTTAGAATTGCGCACATGATTGCCGATGAAGGCGTTCGTCCTTGGCAGATTCTGGCCATTACGTTTACAAACAAGGCCGCAGCAGAGATGCGTGAGCGTCTTGAAGCACTGCTGCCTAACAATATTCGCGGTATGTGGGTTTGTACGTTCCACGCTATGTGTGTTCGTCTGCTCAGAGAAGATGGCGAGCGTCTTGGCTATGGTCCCAACTTTGCTATCTACGATGATGATGATTCAAAACGCCTGGTAAAGACTATTCTGTCTGATTTGGATATTGATGTCCGTCAGTTCCCGCTCAACTCCATTCGTTCTAAGATTTCTGCTGCTAAAAACGCCCTTTTGTATCCCGATGATGTAGAGACACAAGCAGCAAGTCCTATGGATCACGTGGTAGCCCGCGTGTATCGTGCGCTTCAGACTCGTTTGGATAAAGCCAATGCCATGGACTTTGATGACCTTCTGGTTAAGGCGTTTGAGCTGCTCTCTAAGTATCCTGACGTGCTTGCCAAATACCAGGAGCGTTTCCGCTACATCAACGTTGACGAGTATCAGGATACCAACGGCGTCCAGTACGCAATTACCAAGCTCTTGGCATCTAAGTATCGCAATCTTATGGTCGTTGGTGATGATGATCAGTCCATTTATTCATGGCGTGGCGCAGACATCAAGAACATTTTGGCGTTTGAGAAAGACTATGAGGAAGCGGTTGTTGTTAAGCTGGAGCAAAACTACCGCTCAACAGGACATATTTTGGCTGCTGCCAACGCTGTTGTTGCGCACAACTCTCACCGAAAGCCAAAGCGCCTCTTCACTGATGAAGGAGATGGCGAGAAGATCCAGGTGTATCAGGCATCTGATGAGCGTGATGAGGGCGCCTGGATTGGCTCTGAGATAGAAAAGCTGCACGATAAGGGTACGTCATACGACAATATTGCTGTGTTCTATCGCACTAATGCACAGTCTCGTATCCTTGAAGATATGCTGTTGAGGGCCGGCGTTCCTTACAAGATTGTGGGCGGCACTCGATTCTTTGATCGTGCAGAGATCAGAGACGTTATGGCCTACCTTAAGGTTGTTGTAAACCCTGATGATGATATGGCTGCGCTGCGCGTTATCAACACGCCTCGTCGTGGTATTGGTGCAACAAGCATTCAGAAGATTCAGACGTACGCACTATATAACGGTCTGTCGTTCTTCTCGGCATGTGAAGCATGCGTAATGGAGGAGAGCCTTCTTACGGCAAAGGTGAGAAATGCGCTGGTAGAGTTTACGTCTGCTATTGAGCACGGCCGTCATATTGACGGTGAGCTTGATGAGGTAGTTGAGGCAATTATTGACCGTTCATGTCTTATTCGTGCACTTGAAGCTGAGCATACCATTGAGGCTGATGGACGTATCGAGAACATTCGAGAGTTCTTTGGCGTTGCAGCAGAGTTCGACGAGTCTCACGACGATGTTGAAGAAACACTTGAGAGCTTGCAGCAGCTCAGAGAAGCTGGAGCGCTTGACGCGCAAGATGCCGCCTCGCTGAGTGCGGCTGGTTTTGGTGCTGCTACCGGCGCGCTTGCTGGCACCGCAGCAGAGACAACTCCTGCACCTCAGGAGGAGGGCTTGCATCCGCAGGTTGCTGCTGAGAAGCTTCCAGCCTTTATGGAATGGCTGGCGCTTCGTTCTGACCTTGACAGTTTGGATGGTTCTACCTCTGCAGTAACGCTCATGACTATTCATGCTGCAAAGGGTCTGGAGTTTCCAGCAGTATTTGTTGCTGGCATGGAGGAGGGAATCTTCCCTCATGCAAACTACGAGGCCGAGGCAGCTCAGCTAGAAGAAGAGCGCAGGCTTGCCTATGTTGCTATTACGCGTGCGCGCAAACGCTTGTATTTGACGTATGCGTCTACCAGAAGAACCTATGGCTCCGTTCAGGCAAATCCTGTGTCACGTTTTGTGGGAGAGATTCCTCAAGAGCACGTTAAAGCTATCGGTGTTGGTTCCGCGGGCTTTTCTGGCGTTGGCTGGGCAAAGCGCGGAGACCGTCATGGCACCTTTGGCTCTGGTCGCGGCTCTGAGGTCTATGGCGGAAACGTTTTTGGTTCTCGTACACGCTCTACTGGTGGCGCCCCAGCCCCACGTCCAGCTCCTATTCAAAAGGACCCAACGCGCGCTTCTGCAAGTTTTGCCGTGGGAGATCAGGTGTCTCACAAGACCTTTGGTCCAGGCATTGTTTTAGCAGTTCAGGGCGATACTATTGAGGTCAAGTTTACACGTACTAATAAGACAAAGAAGCTCATGAAGGGCTTTGCTCCGATAGTCAAAATTGAGGGATAGCCATGATGTTGATGCATGACGGCTTGATTTTGGGCCTCACTCCACAGGATTTTATTTTTAGGGTAGTTACCTTTGTAGTTGTGTTTTTCATTGCTTTCTTAATTGAGCATTTTGCAATAAAGCTCTCAAGAAAGGCTTTGGATTCATCTAAACTGCCGTCGGCATCTATCTTTGTCAACATAATCCGAGGAATCATCTGGGCGTTTGCAATTCTTGCGGTATTGCAGCCTGTTTTTGGCATTCAGCCAACGGCGTTTGTGACTGCTTTGGGAGTTACCTCCATCGCCTTGTCTTTTGGTCTCCAGGACACTATTTCTAACCTGGTAGGCGGCTTAGGTCTTATGCTGGGAGGCGTGGTTAAGCCAGGAGATCAGGTAAGCATTGGAAACATTTCTGGTGAGGTCATTGACATGAACTGGCGCTCCACCATTGTGCGTGACCGTGGCGGTAAAGTGGACATCATCCCTAACTCGGTGCTCAACAAAACCGCACTGGTACATCGCACAAGATGGGACGTAACCGAGGTTCCTGTAACTATTGTGCTTAAACCATCAGCAGATTTAGAGGCAGTAACGCAAGAAATCATTGAGACAATCAAAGAAGCTGTTGCATCTCAGCTTGATAGAACATTCCCTATTGAAGTTGAGGCCGCAAGCATTGCTGATGCTGGTATTACCGTTATTATTCACGCACACATTAAAGACGATGCAAATGATATGAGTGTGCGAGACAAAATTGTACGAGCCCTGGCTGGTTCCAGTTGGCTTGCAGGAGTAGGAGCCTAACATGAAAATTGGAATTATTGGTGCCATGGAGCCCGAGGTTGCGCTGTTAAAAGAGCAGATGACCATTGAGCGTACCTATGAACAGGCTCGTATGCAGTTTGTTGAAGGCCGTTTGGGAGAAGTTCCTGTAGTTGTTGTTCAGTCAGGAATTGGCAAGGTCAATGCCGCATCATGCACACAGATTCTGATTGATACATTTGCGGTAACGCATGTGATTAATACTGGTATTGCAGGACTTCTTAGCCCTGAGCTGCAGGTAGGGGATATTGTTATCTCTTCTGATTTAGTTCAGCACGATATGAACGTGGGTCCTCTCAATTTTGCCGCTGGTCAAATTCCAGGCCTTCCGGTTTTCTCGTTTACAGCAGATAAGGATCTTGTTGAGCATGCTCTTGCATCGGCTAAAGAAGTAGCTCCTGAACTGCAGGTTATTTCTGGACGTGTTGCTTCAGGAGATCAGTTTGTGAGCTCATCAGAGCTTGCGGACCATATTTACACAACATTTGGCGCTGATTGTTGCGAGATGGAGGGCGCTTCAATTGCTCAGGTTGCTTGGCTTAACCACACGCCTTTTGTAGTAATTAGGCTTATGTCCGATAAGCCCGGTACTACTTCAAGTGTTGATTATCTAACGTTTGAGCGTGAGGCTTCTGAGCGTTCTGCTCGTATTACTGCAGCTATTATCAAAAAGCTTGCCTAGTAACCTGAGGTGTCCTTTTGAGGAAATTCTTCTGGGTTAACTGGGTAGCTCTCTCGGGTCAGCTTGTATTTTTCATAAGAGGGAAGGCAGGGCGTAAGAAACAACTTGCGCTGATTTAGCTATTCGAATGTTTTTAAACATAATTGAACGATATTTCGATTATCATTGTCCCGTTATGAAAGTGGTTTGAAAGGTACCGAATGATAACCCTCGGACACTTTTTTGAGATGATGGTTGCCAATCCATTTTTGGCCCTCGTCATTGTCCTTGTTTTTGGATGCATCTTTGTAAATGGTGCAACCGACGCGGCTAATGCTATTGCAGAGGCTGTTGGAACTCGTTCAATTAAAGTTAACCATGCAATTATCATGAGTGTTGTATGCAACTTTGTTGGTTTGGTGGCTATGTGCCTCATTTCAACTGCAGTTGCAGACACAATTCTGGGCATGGTTGACTTTGGTAGCAACAACCATGAGGCTCTTGTTGCTCTTGCTGCAGGCTGTGTGGGTATTGTTACCTGGGCAGTAGGAGCTTGGGCTTTAGGTATTCCAACTTCTGAGTCGCATGCACTCATTGCTGGCCTTACCGGTGCAGCACTTGCAATTCATGGTGATTTTGGTGCAGTTAACTGGGGCGAGTGGAGCAAGGTTTTAATTGGTCTGTTCTTCTCAACCACGCTAGGCTTTGCTGCTGGTTGGATCATTGTTAAAGCAATCAACAAGCTTTGTGTAAATGTTGATCGACAGCGTGCTGATGAGATGTTTGGCCATTTGCAGGTTGTTGGCTCAGCATTTGTTGCAGCTATGCACGGTGCACAGGACGGTCAGAAGTTCATGTCCATTGCCATGCTTGCAATTGCACTTTCCGCAGGTCATGGAGCTGCTGGTGCAGATGTGTTCCCACTTTGGCTGCAGGTACTCTGTGCTGCTCTTATGTCTATCGGCACCGCAGTCGGCGGAAGAAAAATTATCAAAAAAGTTGGCATGGAAATGGTAAAGCTTGAGCGTTATCAGGGCTTTGCCGCGTCCTTCTCGGCATCTGCATCTTTGCTGCTTTCCACGCTAACCGGACTTCCTGTTTCAACAACCCATACAAAAATGACTGCCATGATGGGTGCAGGTGCTGCAAAAAATATTCGTTCAGTTAACTGGGGCGTTGCAAAAGAAATGGTTGCAGCATGGGTATTTACGTTCCCTGGCTGCGGACTCATTGGTTTTCTTTTTGCAAAACTGTTCCTGATGATTTTCTAAGCACGTTTTACTGTCTTTTACGAGTTCTATTTGAACCACTCAATTTATTGGAGGATTCATGCTAGGTAAGCCAAAAGAGGACGTCTTCTACACCATGTTCCGCGAGTTTGGCGACAAAATTGTAGAAACCGCTGAAGAGTATGTGGTCATTATGGAAGGCTTTCCCGAGACTGCTGCACGTATTCCTCAGATGAAGGTTTACGAGCGTGAGTGTGACGAGAAGGTCCAGCACATTATGAAGGAGCTTTACGCTTCCTTTGTCACACCATTTGAGCGTGAGGACATCTCTGACTTGGCGCTTCGTCTTGATGACATCGTTGACGGAATGAATTCTGTTGCTGAGCGCCTTGATCTCTTTAACGTTGACGATACTCGTAAAGAGGCTATGCAGCTTGCTGAGCTTACCCTTCGCGCATGCAAGACAGTCCAGGAGATGCTGAGTGTTCTGAGTGATTACAAGAAAGATCCTACCGTAATGGAGAAGGCTATTGCCGTTGGACATGTTGAGGACGAGGGAGACCTTATTTACCACAACGCACTCTCTCGCTTGTTCCGTGATGAAATGCCTGGTCGCCACACCGTTGCTTGGCTTCGTATTTTTGACCGCATGGAGACTGTTCTGGATTACTGTGACGATGCGGCGGGAGTTGTTCGCTCCGTTGTTATGAAGAACGCTTAAGTTCGTTTTCTGCTAACGGTATATACAGACTAAAAACTGCCTTCCGCCGGGAGGCAGTTTTTATATTCTCTTTTTATCCGGTATTGGAGTTAAACTGTTTATATAAAAGAAAGTGGAGGTGCCATGAGCGGCTTCAAGCGTTTTTGCTACATACTCTATGTTCTTGCAAGTGCTTTTGTGTTTTTAGCCCTTGCTTTAACGTGGTTTGGTCCTTGGACACACCAGGCAACTAATCTCTTGTTTACCAAGCCCTACCTTATTGCTCTTAACGCTTGTGCGGCTATTAGCATCTTTGGTCTTGTTGTGGTGTTGTTTAGAGCTCTATTTATTAGAAAAACAGTAAAGCTCACGGTGGCCACTGTTGAGGGCGGAACAATCTCCGTCACTAAAGATGCCATTTCTTCTCAGGCAGCCCATATTATTGAAGAAGATGGAACTTGCCTTGCACACCGTGTTAACGTGCAGATTTCTAAGAATAATTCTGTAGCCGTACAGATTGATATTCTCCCCAAAGAGCCTGTTGATGTCACTGCAAAGGGCTCTGAGTTCTATAACGCTCTTCAGTCTGGTCTTGCTATCGTATGCGGACCTTGCGTTTCTAGCATTAATCTTTCTTTTATCAAGCCAAGTTCCTTCTCGCCAAAAGATGAAGAAGGTGCGTCTTTGTCTCAGTCAATAGAGGTTGTGCCAGAACCAGAGATTGTTGAAGAGCAAACGTATGAACAGCCTTCCAATCAGGCTTCTGCGCAGCAGACTGGTCAAGACATTCGGTTGAGCATTCCAGAGCCAGACGCAAAGGAGGTCAAAGACAATGGATAAAAACTTTTTCCAAAAAATGCAAGAACAGTGCAAAAAATATGTCGTTGGCCATCCAGGTGCTATTATTGGCGGATTTTTAGGCCTTTTGTTTGCAATTCTTTTGTTTACGTTTGGCCTTTTTAAAATGCTGGTTGTTGCATTATTTGTACTGGTAGGAGTTGCCATTGGTCAGATTTTTGACGGAAAGGCAACCATTTTGGCAAAGATTCGTTCCTTATTTACGGACAGAAATTAGATAGGAGAGAGCTGTGGCAGAAGAGCTTACTAATTCACAAGAGACCACCTCTGAAGAAATTGTTCCTGCAGAAGAAACAACAGATGTTCCTTCCGATGCAGATCTAAAGGATACAGACTCTCTTACCTTCTCTGGCGGAGTTGTCGAGAAGATTGTCTCGTTGGCCTTGCGTGATGTTCCTAACGTGGTGGGCGCTCGCGGAAACTGGCTTAACAGGGTTCAAGACGTTCTTGGCGCATCTGATACAGCTAAAGGTGTCACTGTTGAAGTGCAGCCTGATAGTTCGTTAATTGTTACCGTGTCTGTTCTTATTAAATATGGTTCTTATGCACCTCAGATTTTTGAAGACGTTAAGCGTACGATTGTCGAGAAAATCACCGGTATGACAGGCCTTGAAGTTTCTGGTGTTAACCTGCGAATTGAAGATGTTTTGACCGAAGAAGAATACGATCGCCTAAAACATCGCCCAGAAGAGCCTGAACAGCTAGACAAAGAAGAGTAAGGTACGCTAAAGTTGTACTGTTTTACGCTTTTATATTAATTGTTTTATTGCTTTTGTTACTACAGGCTCCCTAAGCGCAAGGAGTTTTGCCATGAAAAGGCTTTCACGTTGGAGCATGGCGATTGTTGCTACTTTTGTATTAGCACTCTCGCTCGTTGGAGGATTTGCAAAGCAAGCGCTTGCAGACACCACCCCTGTTACCTCAGAGGCTGAGCTGCTGGCTGCTATTGCTGCTGCTCCAGCAGATGGTTCACAGTCTATCGTTCAGGTGAACGCAGACTTTACCATTACTGCTCCAGTCCAGGTTCCTGCTAATAAGAACATTAGATTGACGGGTAGTGGAACTATTACTAGTGCCATGACCGGCTCTAATCATTTCTATATGTTCAAGATTGCTTCTGGCGGTGCAGTTACTCTTGATGGTGCCACCATTGACGGTAACAACACTGCATTTGCTGTTGAGAACCGTGGTAGCTTTACTTTGCTTCGTGGCGTTATTAAAAACGGTAAGGCAAAACCTTATCCTGGAAATAACGGCGTAGTTCTTACTACTGGCGCTGGTGCAAAATTTGTTATGGCCGGCGGCACCATTCAGGACAGCACGGTTGATAACGCTCTTGGTGGTGCGGTTACTGTTGCAAATGGTGCAACAGGTGAGCTCCGTGACGGTACTATTCAGAACACCACTCTTACCAATCAGTACTCTGGTAGCGTTTTGGTAAAAAATGCTGATTTCACTATGACTGGCGGAACCATCACTGGTGGCAATGCTTCTACCATTAATTCCTCTGGTGGTCTGATGCTCTATGCTTTGGATCCTAATGGTGAGACAACAACAGCCACTATGGGTGGTGGATATATCACTAATAACAAGTCTGTTGACGGTGCGGGCGTCTATGTGTATGCAGGTAATGTTTACTATGGCGACTCTAAGTCAAAGGCAGACTTTACCTTCAACGGCGGCTCTATTACTAATAATGTTGCTTCTGAGTCTGGTGGCGGTATCTATGTAGCCTGGAACGGCAACGTTGTAATGAACAACGGCATCATCAAGAACAATACTGCTGGCATTGCTGGTGGCGGTGTAGCTACGTATGACCAGTTTGTAGGCGTTGCTGGTAATCGTAAGATGCCATATTCAAATGCTGCTGCACCATGGAATAACTGGCCAAATATCTACCGTGCTGGCTTCACCATGAACGGTGGTTCTATTGACGGAAACAAGGCCACCAGTAATGACACCAACCAGCTTGGTGATAAGGGTGTTGGTGCTGGTATTTATATTGCATCTGCTAATGCAACTCTTAATGCTGGTGAAATTATCAATAACACTGCAAATGACCAGGGCGGCGCAGTTTACGTTGCTTCCGTTCCTTATGTCCTTCATATCAATAACGCACTTATTAAAGACAACACTGCAACAGTTATTGGCGGCGGCGCATGGTTCTGCCCAACTGGTGATGCTGAGTTCCATTCTAAGAACGGTGTAGCATTCTTCAACAACACCGCTAACGGCGCTGGTGATGAGATTGCAACTGTTCGCGGTGCAGGTGAATCTGCTGGTGCAACTATTTCTGATTACATGCTTGGTGGCGCTTCTGCACACTGGACCAAGGATGGCGCTGTTACTATCAACCTTCCTTCAATCCTTGGTGATGCTGATCCAGCTGCTGCACGTCATACTACTGAAGAAGTAAGCAATATCGTTAACAACACCGATATGCTTGCTCTTGAATCCAACCCACGTCATGAGTCAATTGCTGCTGCACAGAATAAGGCTAAGCTGCTCATCTACGGCAACACTGCACAGCGTGGTGGTGGCATTGGTTCTAACGGTACCGTTATTACTGGTGAAGAGGGCACACAGGATGTAACTGTTAAGAAGGTTTGGGACACTTCTGCAAATCCAGATGCAGTTATTCCAGAGAAGCTCACTGTTTACCTTGTTGCTGATGGTTACCGTGTTGACTCTGTTGAGCTTTCTGCAGCTAATAACTGGGAGCACACCTTTACTGGACTTCCAGATAACGTTACTCTGACCTTCCAGGAGTCCACTCCAACTGGTTGGACTGCTCAGACTCCTGAGGTTAACGGTAACGTTACTACCTTAACCAATAAGGCCGATGCTCCTGTAACTCGCGATGTTCCAGTAACCAAGGTTTGGAATGGTACAAAGAAGGATTCTGTAACCGTTCACCTGCTTGCTGACGGTGTTGACACTGGTCAGACCCTTGTCCTTTCTGAGGCAAACAATTGGACCGGTTCATTTGTTGGTGTAAATCTTTACGCAGCAGATAATCACGTCATTACTTACACCGTTTCTGAGGATGCTATTGAGGGTTACACTTCTGAGATAACTGGTGATATGGCTAATGGCTTTACTATTACAAACACCGAGACTCCAGTTACCCCAACCCCAACTCCAGAGAAGCCTGGTAAGAAGCGTAAGCACCGCACACCTGATACAGGCGATGCAAGTGTTGTAGCTATGGTTGCTTTTGCAACAGTTGGTGCTGGCTTTGTTGGTGTTGGAGCATATGCTCGCACTCGTAAAGAGCAGTAAGTAACATACATACATCTTGTGTGCAGATCCCCCGCTTTCATAAAAAGCGGGGGATTTTTGTCAGAAGGACGATTCCCTGTTTTAACTGGGGATGTTTACGTTCGCCGAATTTGCCAACCGTTTAACCAATAAGAGTGTTCTTCTCGCTAGGAGAAGTTAGAGAAGAACGACAATACTACTAGGTGGATAGTGAGTATCTGCATGAGTACCTTATTGGAGGTTGTTATGGAGCTCAAAGCTGATAAAAAGGTAATTGTCGAGCGTAATAACAAAGTTGTGTACGACAACGGAGACACAGTCGTTAAGGTGTTCAGCGGAAGTAAGCCTTCTGCTGATATTCTGAATGAGGCTTTAAACCTCACTCGTGCTGAACAGGCCGGTATTAACGTTCCAGCTCTTGCAGAGATTAGTAAGGTTGGTAATTGCTGGGCTATTTCAACCAGAAAAGTTGAAGGTAAAACAATTAGGCAGCTGATTGAGGAGCATCCAGAAAAAGAGGATGAGTACCTCAATAAGTTTGTTGATATTGAGCTGGCTATTCACGCTCATAAGGCACCACTTCTGACTCGTCAAAAAGACAAGTTCACCCGAATGATTAATAGCATTCCAGACATTCTTGATGAAGCTACAAGGTATGAGCTTCTACTTAAGCTTGACGGTATGAAGCCTCACACTAAGGTCTGCCACGGTGACTTTGTTCCTTCCAACGTTATTCTCGCCGAGGATGGCGCCCCAGTAATTCTTGACTGGGCCCATGCAACACAGGGCAACGGTGCTGCAGACTGCGCTACAACTTATCTGCACCTGCTTCTTCATGGTGATGAGGAGCTTGCCGAGAAGTACATCAATCTTTATTGCACCAAGCAGGGCTGCACACGTCAGTATGTAAACGAATGGCTTGGCATTGTTGCTGCAGCAGAGCTTGCACGCGGTCGTGTAAAAGAAACAGAGTTCCTGCTTAAATGGGTAAATGTTTTTGATGCAATGTAGTTGGTTACAAGAACTTTAAACTAGCTAAGAAGAGCCTCGTTAGGGGCTCTTCTTTTATTACACTTCTTGTTGTTACATAAAGAAGCACAAGGAGTTAGCTATGTACGATATTGATCCAAAGCAGACCACCGCAAATTCAGAAAATAAGAAATCAAAGCTTGAGCGTATGAGTGCAGGTGAATGGTGTGGTGGTGAAGCTGATGCAGAACAAAGCGCAGCTTTTTGGCGTGCTAAGGATCTAGCCTGGGAGTTCAATCAAACTCGCCCAAGCGATAAAGAAAAGTGTCGTCAGATTTTGACCGAACTTCTCGGCGAATTGGGAGAGGGAAGCGCCGCAGTTTCTCCTTTTAATGTCGACTATGGCTTCAACATCAAGATTGGCCCACATAGCTTTATCAATCACGGTGCATACCTAATGGATTGCGCACCTATTACCTTTGGTGCTCATAGTTTTGTGGGGCCTCAATTTAAGGCGTACACCGTTCAGCATCCTTTAGACGCTGAGGAGAGAAACGCTTGGTATGAGCGAGCTTTACCTATTACGGTAGGGGATAACTGCTGGTTTGGTGGAAATGTAACGGTGCTTCCTGGTGTAACTATTGGCGATAACTGCGTTATTGGCGCTAATAGCCTGGTCACTAAAGATATTCCTGATAATTCTCTTGTTGTTGGATCTCCAGCAAAAGTCGTACGTCAAATTACTGAGGCGGATAAGCTGGGACTTAAGGAGCTTCTGGGTTAGTTTTGTTGGGAAGCGCACGCGGCTTTAGGGGATTGTTTAACTATTTATTTGATGTTAGAGGCGTCCGCGCTATAATAATTAAAACGGGGAGCTGGGAAATGGCCCGGCTGAGAGGCAGCACCGTATGCTGCGACCCATTAACCTGATCTGGGTAATGCCAGCGTAGGGAGCCAATGCCGTCCTTACGCACTACAAGAAGGAGGGCATATGAAAAAACTTTCTCAGTTTACACTGCAAGCCATATCCCTTGCTTCTTTTCTTGTGCTTTGGCAGCTTGTGATTGTTGTGGGAATTATCCCAAATTATCTTGTTCCAACTCCTGTTCAGGTTGTATTTGCGCTGGTTAAAGACTTTCAGCTTCTTATGACGCATACAGGGATTACGCTGTTAGAATCCCTTGTTGGCCTGGCCATAGGAGTTCTTATTGGCTTTGCGCTTGCGGTTCTTATGGACTTCTTCAAAACGCTGGACAAGCTACTTTCTCCACTTGTAACCATCTCACAAACTATTCCTATTGTGACTATCGCGCCGCTTTTGGTGCTTTGGCTGGGGTATGGCCTCTTGCCCAAGATTGTTCTTGTGGCTATTTCAACGTTTTTCCCTATTACCGTAGCGCTGAACTCGGCATTTAAATCAATTGATCCCGATATGGTTGACTTGATGACCACCATGGGAGCTAGTCGTGTGCAGATTTTCTGGCACGTCAAGTTGGCTGCTGCTGCGCCACAGTTCTTCTCGGGACTCAAAATGAGCGTGACCTACGCCGTAATTGGCGCAGTAATTGCAGAGTGGCTGGGTGGCGACGCTGGACTGGGCGTGTATATGACGCGCGTCAGAAAAGCATTTGCGTACGACAGGATGTTTGCGGCAATCGTGGTGGTTTCTGCGTTGTCGCTGGTGTTGATGAAGCTCGTAGAACTTGTCCAAAATCGCGCGCTGCCTTGGGATACCTCTCAAGACAGTGGAGAATCCACGCACTAATCTCAACTGGTTCAAAGAAAGAAGTGATTAACTGCATGAACGCATCTGATTGCAAGGGTTTGACAAGAAAAGGCTTTCTAGCTGCAATGGGTTTCTCGACAGCAGGTCTTTGTGCAGGTTGCTCGCTTGAGCAGCCTTCCGCTCCGTCCAACAGTAACAAGGGTGGTGGCGAGAAGAGCGGCGGTACCACGGATATTACGTTTGCCCTGGACTATACCCCAAACACTAACCACACCGGCATTTATGTGGCTCAGGAGAAGGGCTACTTTGACGAGGCTGGTCTCAAGGTAACCATTCAGCAGCCACCTGCCGACGGTGCGGACGCGCTGATTGGTGCGGGCGGCGCTCAGATGGGCGTTACCTACCAGGACTATATTGCTAACAGCCTCTCGTCTTCTAATCCGCTGCCGTATACCGCGGTAGCCGCTATCATTCAGCACAATCTTTCGGGCATTATGAGCCGTGAAGAGGATCACATTGTTCGTCCGCGTGACCTTGATAACCGCACTTACGCAACGTGGAATCTCCCTGTTGAGCAGGCTACTATCAGGTCTGTTATGGAGTCTGACGGTGGAGACCCCTCAACGCTTAAGATGGTACCTTACGAGGTAGACGACGAGGTATCTGGCTTAAAAGCAAAGATGTTTGATGCTGTTTGGGTATATGAGCAGTGGGCTGTTCAAAACGCTCGTGTTCAGAACTTTGCGTACAACTATTTTGCCTTTGCAGCTATTGATCAAAACTTTGACTTTTACACGCCCGTTATTGCGGTAAACGATGGCTTCGCAAAAGAGAATCCAGACGCTGTTAAGGCCTTCTTGGGCGCCGCAAGAAAGGGTTACGAGTTCTGCGTTTCTAACCCTGATGAGGCAGCAGAGATTCTGCTTAAAGCTGTTCCAGAACTTGACGCTGACCTGGTTAAAGCCTCTCAGAAGTTCTTGGCTGCTAAGTATATTGACGACGCCGAGAAGTGGGGCGTCATTGACTCCGCTCGCTGGCAGCGTTTCTATACCTGGCTCAACAATCAGCAGCTGCTAGAGAATAAGATTGATCCATCCGCAGGATTTACTAGTGAGTACCTTGGATAAGCAAACTACTGACATAACAGAAGGCACAGCCGTAGAAGCTCCTGGCGAGAAGGACCTTGGAGCCGCAGCCGCATGCGAGTCGCAACAGAATGTTCTGGCGCTCGAAGCGCGCAACCTTACGCTGGTCTGGGGAAACGGCCAGGTAGTTGCCAAGGACATCTCAATTGAGCTGCAACCGGGTACCATCACCTGCCTGGTTGGTCGCTCAGGTTGCGGCAAAACTACACTGCTCCACGCACTTGCAGGGCTTTTGCAGCCGCAAGAGGGCAAGGTGTTGCTGCATGGCTCCGACGTTACAGGACATCCGGGCCACATTGGCTACATGCTCCAGAAAGATTTGCTCATTCCAAGCAAACGAATCATCGACAACGTTGCACTCCCGCTTGAGCTGAAGGGCGTCTCGCGCGCTGAGGCGCGCACACGGGCCCAGGAGATGTTGGAGCGCGGTGGACTTGAACGCGTGGCACAAAGTTGGCCTCACGAGCTCTCAGGCGGCATGAGACAGCGTGTTGCGTTCCTGCGCACGGCACTTATCGGCTCAGACATCATGCTGCTGGATGAGCCCTTCTCAGCACTTGACGCTCTCACACGGCGAGAAATGCGCGCGTGGCTCATGTCTTCTGTAAAAGAGTTTGGTCTCTCGGTGCTGGTGATCACGCACGACGTTGATGAGGCTGTTGCCATGGCTTCGCGCATTTACGTGATGGCGGGAAGTCCCGCACAGGGTGTGGTAACTAGGATTGTGGGCGTTATTGAGCCGCAAGGCTGCGCAGATACGGCGGCGGTAGGCTCTGGCAAAAACGCTGGTCAAGGTGCTGAACTGGCATCATTTGACCTAAGCGAAGAGTTTTTGGCTGCCAAGCGAGAAGTGCTTTCGTTGCTGGGATAGTTGCCTGCACGCGCAGACGCGGGCGCGCACGGGTTTCTGGACGAGCGGGTTTCTGGCAGTGCGGGTTTCTGGCAGTGCGGGTTTCTCGCCTTGGATTTGGTACAAAAAAAGACGTGAGAGGTTTGACTCTCACGTCTTTCTTGTTAGCTCGATTTGCGTGCGGAATTTGTGTGCGCCGCTAATAAGTGCGGCTAATTTGTGCAGGTAATTGCGTAGCCTGCTTACTCGCTGAACTCCAGGAATGCACGGTAACCGCGATATGCCTCAAAGATGTCGGCCTTGTTTGCAATCTCCCAAGGTGCGTGCATGGAGAGAACAGGGACGCCGCAGTCGATGACGTGCATGCCGTATTTTGCCAGCATGTATGCGATAGTTCCGCCGCCACCAGCGTCAACGCGGCCAAGCTCAGCGGTCTGGAACTGGACGCCAGCGTTGTCCATAATGCGACGAATCAGTGCAACGTACTCGGCATCGGCATCGTTAGAGCCAACCTTGCCGCCGCTACCAGTGAACTTGTTAAAAGCAAGACCGTGACCCATGATGGCGGAGTTCTTGATTTCAAAGCTACCAGCAAAGCTTGGGTCATAACCAGCAGAAACGTCGCTAGAGAGCATGTAGGAGTTAGCCATGCAGCGGCGCAGAGAAAGTGGAGACTCAAAACCGGCAAGCGCCAGAACCTCTGCCATGATGTTCTCAAAGAAGAGAGAATTCATGCCAGTAGCGCCAACGGAGCCAATCTCTTCCTTGTCGGTCAGGATGGTGACGGAAGTACGTACAGGAGTGTCGCACTCAAGCTGCGCAATCAGGGAAGGGTAGGAGCAGCTGCGGTCGTCGTGACCGTAGCCCAAGATCATGGAGCGGTCAAAGCCCATGTCGCGAGCAGGACCTGCAGGAACAATCTCAAGCTCAGCGGAGAGAAGGTCTGCTTCCTCAATGCCGTAGAGGTCCTTCAGGATGTTGATGACGTTAGCCTTAACAGCTTCCTTTGGTTCGTCGCCCTCTTCATCAGCGGGTTTCTCGCCATTCTGTCCCCAAACAAGTGGGCGGTTGCCAATAATGAGGTCGAGCATCTCACCCTCGATAACCTTAGAAGCAGTCTTTCCAAGCTGCTCAGCACTCAAGTGGATGAGAAGGTCGGAGATGCAGAAAACAGGATCAGTTGGGTCCTCACCAACGCATACGTTTACGACGCTACCGTCTTTAAGTGCAAGAACTCCGTGAATTGCCAGGGGAATGGTGACCCACTGGTACTTCTTGACGCCGCCGTAGTAGTGGGTGTCAAAGGTGGCCAGCTCGTTGCGCTCCTCAAGAGGGTTCTGCTTGATGTCCAGGCGAGGGGAGTCAATGTGAGCGCCAAGGATGTTCAGGCCCTCTTCCAGAGATTTGGTACCAATCTGGACAAAGATGACGGACTTGCCGCGAATGTCTGCGTAGACTTTGTCGCCAGCCTTGAGGGTTTTACCTGCAGTGATGACGTCAGAAAGCTTGACGTAACCTGCTGCCTCGGCAAGCTTGATAGCGCTTGCGGCGCATTCGCGCTCAGTCTTGTTATCGGAGATAAACTTTCTGTAGCCCTCGGTAAACGACTGGAGCTTCTCCAGGTCCTCCGAGGTGTACTTTTTCCATGCGTTTGTGGTTTCCATACCCATCCTTTCTGTAGCAAGCTCGGTGTGAGCTGCTGCTTGTTGTTGCTGTTAGGCACACCGTGGAGGCCGCGCTGGCAAATGTGTCGGTAGTTGCTGCGATGGCGGCTGCAACGGTAGTTGCCGCGACCGCGATTTAGTTGCCGCCGTTAGAACTGTTTGAGCCAGAACCGCTGGAGCCACTGCCAGAACTATTACCAGAGCCAAAGTTCTGATTAGAGCCAGAATTGCTGCTTGAGCTGCCTGTTCCGGAGTTGTTGCTGGAAGAGTTGCTCTCTGATGAGTTGCTTGAGCTGCTAGAGTCGCTAGTCTTTTCCGAGCTAGATGAGCTGTCGGAGCTGGTGGTCTCTGATTTCTTGGAGTCAGTGCTCTCGGAAGAAGAATCCTTGGAATCAGAAGAGTTGTTAGACTCGTTGGTCTTCTCGCTAGAAGAGCTTGAGTCGTCCTTCTTATCCGTTGAATTGTTGGTATCCGCAGTTTTTTCTGTCACAACTGGGGTAGTGCTGACCTTTGGCCCCAGGCCAGATCCGTCGGTGATATAGCTGAGGAACATGGCGTAAAGAATGACGGCGGAAATAGTAAAGATAATCGAAATAATAGTCACGATAGTCAGCGCTCTTACACGCTTGCGCGACAATTTTGGCGCGCGATTTACCTGCGAAGACTGTCCAGCGGTAGAAGTAGCGTTGGAGTAGTAATCGCGAGAAGGTGCGTATTGGGGACGAGGCATGTACTGCGTGCCCTCGAGCGTAGTCTGATTGCTGTCAGGATATGCCTGCTGGTTGTAGTCATCGTTGTCGCTGCTACGGAACTTGTGCGTGGAGCGCCTAATAACGTTCTGGTAAATCTGCGACGCAAGCGCCGACGCAGCGGCACCAACAGCCACGCCGATGATTGAACCAGCAATACCAATCTGATTTGACAACACAAATGCGGTTACCGCAGCAAGCGAGGTTGCCAAAATTTGGGTAATCGAGACGTCCTTCAGAAGGCCGGGTTTCTCGTCCGCCGCCTCATCTGTAGGTTGAGCAGGCGAAGCAAGTCGAGTTTTGTCTGCATCAAAGTGCTTATAGCTCACAAGATGCTCCTTTCTTCGAACTGATAGCCTACCTCATTTTTGTGAAGATGTAATGTTTCGTCGCTAAATCGCAACATCAGTTGGCGAGAAACCCGTCTGGGTTTCTTGTCCGAGTGCACGTCAAGTCGCTTGATCAAGTGCGTCGGGTTTCTCGCGGTGTTTTGTTAAAAACGACCCTATCAAAGGTGATGAAACAAGGTATCATTTATATGTATCAGTTTTCCGTCAAACGGAGGTTTAGCATGCTTGTAAGCGCAAAAGCCATGCTCCAGAGTGCCGAGAAGGGCCACTATGGCATCGGCGCATTCAACGAGAACAACCTTGAGTGGACCGCAGCAATCCTTGATGCAGCAGAAGAGCTTCAGTCTCCTGTCATCATTCAGTGCACCAGCGGCGCAGCAAAGTGGCAGGTAAGCTACCGCGTTGTTGCAGACATGGTTCGTCGTCTTGTTGAGGACAAGAACATCACTGTTCCAGTTGCTCTCCACCTTGACCACGGTTCATACGAGGATGCATTCAAGTGCATCGAGGCTGGATTTACTTCCATCATGTACGATGGTTCTCACGAGCCTGATTTTGAGACCAACCTTAAGCGCACCGAAGAGGTCGTAAAGGCAGCTCACGCAAAGGGTATTTCTGTTGAGGCTGAGGTCGGCGGTATCGGCGGCACCGAGGACGGCGTAACCGCTAAGGGCGAGCTTGCTGATCCTGAGCAGTGCGCAAAGATTGCTGACCTGGGCGTTGACTTCCTTGCATGCGGCATCGGCAACATTCACGGCATCTACCCAGCTAACTGGGAGGGCCTCTCCTTTGACCAGCTCAAGGCTATCAAGGAGCGCGTCGGTGATCTTCCACTTGTTCTCCACGGTGGCACCGGCATTCCTGTAGAGCAGGTTCAGAAGGCTATCTCTATGGGTATCTCTAAGATCAACGTCAACACCGATCTTCAGCTTGTCTTTGCTGAGGCAACCAAGAAGTACGTTGAGGCTGGCCTTGTTGATGACGGCAAGGGTTACGATCCTCGTAAGCTCCTGAAGCCTGGTCGCGAGGCAATCGTCGAGCGCACCAAGGAGCTCATCCGTGAGTTTGGTTCTGACGGTAAGGGCTGGAACTAACTTTCGGCACACGCTGGGCGCGCGTCGAAGCGACGCACGCTCGCAGCTAGTTAAAGCGACGGACCTGGATTTTCTCCAGGTCCGTTTTTTCGTTGTGCTTGCATGTGCGAAAGACGCGCGCCCAGCACGTTCTTCTCGCGAGATACGGGTGTGCAATAGGTGTGCAAGACGCATTTGAGGCGCTGGGTGATCCAAAAGATGGGTAATCACGTGCTCGCAGTCTTGGATTGTAGATTTTTCAGTGTCGAGTGATCCAAAACCCAAGTAATTATGTGTCTGCTTGATCCAAAAGAAGGGCAATTATGTGCCAAAGGCACATAATTAGTTCACTTTTGAATTAATCGAGCTCCAAAAATCTACAAACGCATGTCCAACACACATAAATGCATCGGTTTTGGATTAAGTATTGAAGCCCCACCGCACACGACAATAAAAGCGCAGCTTAAACGCTTACTCAGCAGTGGGATTGTCGGCGGGGGAGACGTGCATGTTGCCTTCGTTGCGAGCGATGTCCGCAAGCGTCTTGCTGTCCAGGAAACTGGAGGTCATGCGGCCAAGGTCACGCCAGATGTTGATGGTGGTGCAGGACTCCATCTGAGGGCAAAGCGTGGTGTTTGTGCAGTTCAGGCAGCTAGCGGGAGCAAGATTGCCCTCGGCCGCGCGAAGAATCTCGCCCAGCGTGTAGTCTTCGGGCTTGCGCGTGAGGCGATAGCCTCCGCCCTTTCCGCGCAAACTTTCAACGTAGCCCGCTTTGTGCATCAGGGCAATGACCTGCTCAAGGTACTTGCGCGAGATGTTCTGGCGCTCGGAAACGTCGCCCAGCGAGACCCAGCCCTCATGAACGGCCAGGTCAGCCATTGCGCGGAGTGCATACATTCCCTTTGTAGAGAACATTCCAGCCACGGTTACTCGCCGTCCTTGGAGCCCGTGCTCGTGGAGCCGTCCTCGGTGGTAGACGCGCCGGCTGCGGCAGAACCGCTGTTGTGAGCCTCGAGCATCTCCTCGAGCGTGTGCCATGCCAGCTCGGCGCACTTAACGCGTGCAGGCATGTGAGCGATGTCGTGCAGAATGTTGGCGTCTTCCAGCTGGTCAAGCACGGCCTCGTCAGTCTCTTCTCCGCGAATCATGCGACCAAAGAGTTTGCAGAGCTCAATGGCCTCTTCTGGAGTACGGTCAATCATGAGGTCGCTCATGATGTCGGCCGACGCCTGAGAGATTGCGCAACCGCTGCCCACAAAAGCAGCCTCGGCAATCTTTCCATCTTCAATGCGTACGGAAAACGTCAGCTCATCGCCACAAGAAGGGTTAACGCCCTCGTGGGAGACGGTTGGGTTGTCCATCTGATATTTGTAATCGGGGTGAGAAACGTGGTCCATAAACTCAGCGTTATACAGGTCGTTTGCTGCCACTTATTTCAACTCCTTGTTTTCTTACTTGTTGCTGACCGCGCTGCCAAAGATCTTCCATACCTGGTTAAGACCCTCGATGAGCTGGTCAATGTCGTGTTTATCGTTGTAGAACGCAACGGATGCGCGGCAGGTACTGGACTCGTGCAGCTCAATCAGAAGCGGCTCGGCGCAGTGATGACCAGCGCGAATGCAAACGTTGTTCATGTCTAGGATGCTTGAGACGTCGTGTGGATGAACGCCGCGCACGTTAAACGCCACAGCGCCCACGTGGTTTTGTCCCAGCTTAGAGCCAACGATGTCAACAAAGTCCAGCGTGCACAGCTGCTGTACCAAGTACCTGGCGAGAAGTTCTTCTCGCTTCTCGATCTTTGCCATATCCAAGCTGTTGAGGTATTCGACAGCAGCGCCGGTAGCGTAGATACCTGCGGCGTCCTGCGTGCCTGCCTCAAACTTCTCGGGGACAGGAGCCCAAACGGCGCTGGTCTCGGTGACGGAATCAATCATCTCGCCGCCGGTAAGGAATGGCGGCATGGCATCGAGCAGCTCGGCGCGACCCCAGAGCACGCCAATGCCCATAGGTCCGCACATCTTGTGTGCCGAGAAAGCCAACAGGTCACAGTCAAGATCGTGCACGTCAACGGGGATGTGAGGTGCGGATTGAGCGGCGTCAACAACCATGTAGGCGCCCATAGTGTGAGCGCGCTTGG
Organism: uncultured Atopobium sp.; assembly: GCA_963518165.1. Taxonomy (GTDB): domain Bacteria; phylum Actinomycetota; class Coriobacteriia; order Coriobacteriales; family Atopobiaceae; genus Lancefieldella. The sequence goes on along the minus strand of CAUQHX010000001.1, from coordinate 667,723 downwards.
CAATGGCTTTGATGTCGTTGCGCGTGCCCAGTACGTTAGAGACGTGCGTGACAGACACAATCTTGGCGCGCTCGGTAATCTTTGACGCAATCTCTTCAGGCGTAATCTGGTACTGCGAATTCATGCGCAGATACACCAGGTTAGCGCCGGTAGCTTTGCAAATCTGCTGCCAAGGGATGATATTGGAGTGGTGCTCCATAATGGAAATGACCACGTCATCGCCAGGTTTAAGCGCATAGCGGCCAAGGCTTGAAGCAACCAGATTAAGCGCCTCAGAAGTGTTGCGCGTAAAGATAATCTGCTGGCTTTCAGGCTTGCCGTTTTTATCGACAGCACCAATGAACTTTGCAATCGAAGCGCGAGCACCCTCGATAGCTGCGGTTGCTTCCACACTCCAACGGTACAATCCGCGCAGAGCGTTTGCGTTCATGGTCTCGTAGAAGCGTGATTGCGCCTCGATGACCGTGCGTGGACGCTGAGAAGTAGCAGCGCTGTCCAAGTACGCTACCTCGGGGTTTGCTACCAGAATTGGAAAATCTGCCTTGTAAGGGTTATCGGTAATCTGGGCAACTTCTGCGTCGGTCATTACGCGACACCACCTTTGCTGGAATCTGCTTCGACACCGGAATCCCTGCCATCGCTGCCAGCCACGTCATTGCTAGCTGCGTCGTCACTAGCTGCGGCTTCGTCATAGTCGTGAGCAATTTCTGCGCCCAGCTCGGCCTCGCAACACTCAACAGCCACGCGGTGGGAAATCTCCTCAGGCGCGTTGATAATAGCGTCTTCAAAGAGAGCGCGTACAAACAGCTGCTCAGCAGCCTGGCGAGAAAGTCCTCGAGCTGCAAGGTAATCAAGCTGCTCAGGGGAGACAGATCCGATGGTAGCGCCGTGATTACCAGCAACATCATCCTCATCGCAGAGAATAACAGGCATGGTCTTGTTAACAACGTCATCGCCAAGAATCATGACCGTTTCAATCTCGTTGCCCTGAGCATCCTTTGCACCGCGGACAAGATCGATGGTTGCTCGAAGTGTCTTCTTAGCTGCCTCGTTAAGGACGCCGGACTCGGTGAGTTGTGCACGCGTAGAGGTTCCACGCATGCGTACCAGGTGGTTGATATCAAGCGTCTCTTCGTGAGTAGCGTGATAGCGATTGTTAAGGTCAAGGCGAGCTCGGGCGCCAACTAAGTTTGCGGTGAGTCCAAGACCAATGGTTGAGCCGCCCAGAGCGTATTGCTTAACATCAACAGCAGCGTCCTGGTGGACTTCAAGGCCAACGCTTTCAAGGTGCTGCTGACCTTCGTTGACGCCAAGCATCTCAATGAGGTGCAGCTTTGCGCCAGCCTCGACCACAATGCGGGTGAGTGCAGTGCTGGTTGGGAGTGCGCCGCTGGCGTTCGCGTCGCTGCCTGCAGGTGCGTCACCGTCGCCGCTCGCAGCCGCGTCGCCCGCAAAAGCAGCGATAACTACGGTAGCCTCAGCGCCTTCGCGCACAATAATGCCGGTGTTAGCGCACTGGTTTTGAGCAGCAGAAACGGCAACAACAATAGGTTCTTCTCGCCTGGTATGAGCAGGAACGTTGTAGAAGTCAGACTTGAATGCCTGGGACTCTACGTAGTCAGTAACCTCTTGGCCCATTCCACACTCAATGCGTTCAAAAAGGCGAGGCAGAGGCAGGTACACTTTGCCTGCGTCAGCGTGATCTGGGACAGAAACTGACAGTGAGTTAGCGCGTAGACGGTTCCACGTCTGAGCTGCAGGAACGTTGGCGCGATTAATCAAAACGTTATCCATTAGCCAATCGCTCCTTCCATCTCAAGTTTAATCAGGTTGTTCATCTCAACGGCGTACTCCATAGGGAGCTCCTTTGAGACAGGGTTTGCAAATCCGTTTACTACCATGGTGCGAGCCTCAGCCTCAGAGCAGCCGCGGCTCATCAGGTACAAAACGGTGTCATCAGAAATGCGACCAATAGTTGCCTCGTGGCCAATCTGAGCAGTTGCATTGCGGACATCCATCTCTGGGATGGTGTCTGAGCGGCTGATGTTATCCAGCATCAGCGACTGGCACGAGAACGCCACGCGAGCGTTTTCTGCCTTGCGACCAACGGTAACTGCAGAGCGGAAGGTATTGACGCCACCATCCTTGGAGATGGACTTGGTATCAACGTTTGCTGAGTTGTTGGAGCCGTTGATAATAACCTTGCAGCCTGTATCCAGGTCCTGCGTAGCACCTGCAAACGTAATGCCAGTGAATTCGCAGTTAGAGGAATCGCCGTTCATGATGGTAGAAGGGTAGAGGTAGGAAACGTGGCTACCAAAAGAGCCCGAGACCCACTCCATCTTTGCGTTGCTGCCAATGATGGCGCGCTTGGTGTTGAGGTTGTACATGTTCTTGGACCAGTTTTCGATGGTCGAGTAACGCAGACGAGCGCCGTCCTTAACAAAGAGCTCAACAGCTCCCGCATGGAGGTTTGCTGCGTAGTACTTAGGTGCAGAGCAACCCTCAATAAAGTGCAGGTCAGCGCCTTCCTCAACGATAATAAGCGTGTGCTCAAACTGGCCAGCGCCCTGAGCATTCAACCTAAAGTAGCTCTGAAGTGGGTAATCCAGAGTGACATTTTTAGGAACATACACAAAAGAACCGCCAGACCAAACGGCATAGTGCAGAGCCGCAAACTTGTGGTCTGAAGGAGGAATCAGCTTGCCAAAGTACTCTTTAACAACAGGCTCCCACTGCGGGTCATGCAGAGCATCCTCAATAGTGGTGTAAATAACACCCTGCTCAGCAACTTCCTCACGCATGTTGTGATAGACAATCTCAGAATCGTACTGAGCACCAACACCAGCCAGGCTCTCTGCCTCTGCCTGTGGAATGCCCAGACGATCAAAGGTATCCCTAATATCCTCAGGTACATCGTCCCAGCTATTTGCCTGCTGAGTTTTTGGCGAGACATACGTGGAGATATGATTCAAATCCAAACCTGCAATAGAAGGACCCCAGTTGGTAGCCATCTGGCGCTGGTGATAGGTTTCCAGGGCCGACAACCTCATCTGGAGCATCCACTCGGGCTCTTCTTTTTTCTCGGAAATTGCACGCACAATTTCTGGCGTAAGGCCATCATCGTAGCGCTCGTAACCCTCTTCGGACTTGGTGAAGTCGTAGAGCGAGCGGTCTACGTCAGCGACCTCAGATCGCTTTTTCTCGCTCACTAGTTAGCACCACCCTCATCAGTTTGGTTCTCAAAACGCTCAAAGCCCTCGTGGTCAATCTGATTGATGAGGTCAGCAGGACCGTCTGCCACCAGGTGACCCTTGACCATAACGTGAGTGCGGTCAATCTCAAGGCGCTCAAGAATGCGGGTGTTGTGAGTAATAATGAGAAGCGAACCGTCGCAGGTCTCGCGATAGGCCTGAATGCCCTTTGAGACAACGGAGAGTGCGTCAACGTCCAGACCAGAGTCGGTCTCGTCGAGAATGGCAAGTTTAGGCTGGAGCAGCAGAAGCTGGAGCATCTCAACCTTTTTCTTCTCGCCACCAGAGAAGCCAACGTTAAGTTCACGCATCAAGAATCCCTGATCAAGCTCAAGCTGATCAGAAATCTGACCAACGCGCTGGCGGAACTGACGAGCGGTCATCTTAAGCTCAGGGCGCATCTGCGTAATGGTACGCAGGAATGAATAAAGAGGAACGCCAGGAACCTCAACAGGTGCCTGGTAGGAGAGGAAGATGCCTGCAAGTGAGCGCTTGTCTGCAGCAAGCTCAGTTACGTCCTCACCGTTAAAGATAAGAGAACCTTCGGTAATCTTATAGGTAGGGTCACCCATAATGACGCGGCCAAGTGTTGATTTACCTGCGCCGTTAGGTCCCATTAGAACGTGAGCCTGGCCATCACCAATGCTCAGATCAATTGAATGCAGGATGGATTTCTCCTCGGTACCTGCGGAAATTCCGTTTACACGGAGTAGCTCAGTTGCCATAAATCTCTCTCCAAATATCTCTACGTGCAAGCACGTGATACGTTTGTGACTAGCTAGTTTGTGCAGCTTTAGGGCGAGCAAAACCTTGTGCTAGTGCGGTTTTGTGGCAAAGACAAACGCCAATGTCACTGACGTTTTTGTCATACCCCAAAATCCGCTAATTCATACTAAATGGTAGGAATTAAAATGCAACCCTCACATGAGCACTTTTTCACGTTTTCTAGAAAATAATCGGATTTTTTCATAGGTTTCAAAAGTTATAAAAGCTTTTCTGTGCCAGAGTTGCCGCTCACGGGTAAACTAGAAGCGTCTATGTTCTAACAAGGAGGATTCATGGGTCAGAGAATTCAAGGTACCGAAGATCTTTACGGCGGCTATATGCGCTCTTGGGAGCATATGCAGGATGTTGCCCGCCATCTGTTTGGTACTTACGGCTTTGACCGCATTGAGACTCCTGCACTTGAGCAGGTAGATACCTTTGTTCACGGCATTGGTGAGTCAACCGACGTCGTACGCAAAGAGATGTTCCGCGTCTTCTCCGGCGCGCTGCTTGATGATCTGCTAGCTGCTGGCAATGAGTCCGGTCTTAAGCCTCGTCAGCGTATGGCTATGCGTCCTGAGGGAACTGCTGGCGTGGTTCGTGCTGCTGTTGAGCACAACTTTGTGCCACAGGGAGGAACTCCTGCAAAGCTTTGGTACGCCGAGGCAATGTTTAGGGGAGAGCGCCCTCAGAAGGGTCGCCTTCGCCAGTTCCACCAGGTAGGCGTGGAGTGGCTTGGAGCCTCTGATCCAGCTGCCGATGCAGAGTCCATCATCATGTTGATGAAGTTTTACGAGCAGATGGGTTTCTCGCCAGCTGATATGAAGCTCATGATTAACTCCATGGGTGACGCGGAGTGCCGTCCTGCATATCGCGAGAAGGTCAAGCAGTTCATTCTTGATCACAAAGATGAGATGTGTGAGGACTGTCTTGAGCGAGCAGAGATCAATCCGCTTCGTGCGTTTGACTGCAAAAACGAGAGCTGTCACGCGGTTATGAAGGACGCTCCGCTTATTTCTGACAACCTGTGTGATGATTGTCGTGCTCATTATGAGCAGGTCAAGGCATATCTGGATGCTGCGGGTATTTCATACGTTGAGGATCCAACGCTTGTCCGCGGTTTGGATTACTATACGCGCACTGTCTTTGAGGCAGAGATTCCAAACGCTGGCGTTGGCGCCATTGGCGGTGGCGGTCGTTATGACGGTCTTGTTGAGCTTGAAGGCGGAAAACCTACTCCAGGTGTTGGCTTTGCTGTTGGCTTTGAGCGCATTATGCTTGCGCTGGAGGCTCTTGGTGTTGCAGCTGAGCCAGCAGCTCCAAGTTGTGTCTATGTAGCTTGCGCAGGTGCTGAGCAGGCTCCTGTTGTATTTGATGCTGTGTTGGCGCTGCGTGAGGCTGGTATTAGATGTGAAGCTGATCGCACTGGTCGTTCGTTGAAGGCTCAGTTTAAGCAGGCAGATAAGATGGGCGCAACGCTTTGCGTGGTCATTGGTCCAGATGAGGTTGAAGCTGGCATGGTAACTCTCCGTGACATGGAGTCTCACGAGCAGGTACAGGTGCCTGCTGACCAGCTTGTTGCTGAGGTAAAAGCAAGACAGTAACGGCTAACAGTTTCGATTCCTGAAACCTCTCATATCCTTTAACTGCCTCCCATTTCTTGGACATAAGAAATGGGAGGCAGTTCATATACGGGTGATTATGATTCTGTAGCGTGTTAGCGTCGGCTTTTAGACCTGGCGTGCAAAATAGCGCAGCTTTAATATGTCTCGCTGAAGAATTGACATGTTCTTAATCAAGATAACAGGCAGCTAGCCGGTCGTACTACCTGATATGCATATTTATGCATAAACTTCATCTAATATGCTTAAACATGAATAGACTTATATAAGAAATTTAACTATCAATAAATTCTGTATCTACGGAACACACCTAAGTCGGATATTCTGCTCAGATGCGGGCATTTTACACATCTAATAACGATAATCTGCATGTTTGTGGTAATTTCTGCGTCATGTATACGTCTTTTTAACAGATTATCCGACTTAGGTGTGTTTTGAACTGACTCCTATTTCTCGTGTCCAAGAAATAGGAGGCAGTTCAGTCCTAGGCATGAGAGGTTTTGCTGTGTTAAGCAACTTTTACAGCAGGAAGACTTGCGGTAGAGTCTGCAGACTCATCATCCTGTACGCGAGGCCATGAGCAGCTACGGACATCGTCAGAGGTGAGGCCAAGCCAACGAGCGCGGTGGCCGTCAATCTTAGCTGGACGGCGATGGAGCCACAGGGAAATTCCCAGAGTCCAAAGAGGCAGCAAATAGAGGAAACTTGCAGCTAGAAGACTCATAGAAGGCGCGCCAATTGCAGAGAGTACCGAGATGTTTGAGATGGACCACGGTACCAGAGGAGCAAGAATTACAGCGCTATTCTCGATATCCAAAGCAAGGGCGCTTGAAGAGTTTTCTGCGTTTTCGCACAAATCGTTTGTCAGCATAATTGCCAAGGTCTGGTTGCAAGAAACCATTGAAGTAAACATGCTGGTAATCAGAACGCCAAAGAAAGGCGTGGAGTTATCGGAGAGATCAGCTACCAGCTGGCACATACGGCGAAGCAGGCCAGTTGTCTGGAAAAGACCAGCGTAGCTTGAAGAAATGGTCACGATTGTCAAAACGTTCATCATGGAGAAAACACCGCCGCCATTAACCATGTTTGCAACGGTAGCTCCTGGAGCACGTAGACCAAAGAGCAGAATGACAGGCAGGTCTGTAAGCGGAACGCGCTGGACGGTGACACACAGAATGCAGGCAAGCACCAGGCTAGATGCCATGGTCACAATGACATCAACCTTAAGAAGCGAGAAAACAATTACAAGAAGTGCTGGTGTAAGTGAAATCAAAGAAAGCCTAAAGGAACGGCTTAGAAGACCAGTAACATCGGGGATAGTTCCCGTGTTTGCCATGAAGAAGTCCCAGGCCACGTAGATAACACATGCAGCAATAAAAGGCACCACGCTAGTACGAAGCATGCGGTTAATGTTCTTGGATAGATTGGTATCGGTGAGCTGCGAAACAAGGATTGCGCTGGTAGACATAGGGGAGCAACGATCGCCAAAGTAGCTACCTGCAAGAACAGCGCCACCAATAAAGAACTCGCTTGCTCCAATTGCCTTACCAATAGACATGCAGATGATTCCCATGGTTGCAGCGGTACCAAATGCGGTGCCCAAAAGCATGGACATCATGGTGCAGAGTAAGAATGTTGCCAGGATAAAGACAGAAGGAGAAATAAGAGAAGCAGAAATACTGACAATCTCTGGAATGGTTCCAGCTGCACGCCATGCCGCACTCATAGCACCAACAACAGCAAACAGTGCAATGATTGTTTTAACTTCCCAAACAGATTCAAAGGCTGCTAAAAGAAGCTTTTTTGCAGAGATTTTGCGAGAGAGTCCGTACCCAAAAAAGAGGAAGAAACCAATGGTCAAGATAGATGTAAGGGGAAAAGATAGGGCTGTGCCTACGATGAGCATCACCGCAAAGGCACTTAGTACTATTAGCTCTACCATGCATCCACTCCAAACGAATTTCTTATGTAAATAGAGTAGGCAACTAAAAAGTTGAAGTCCAACTGTTTTCAATGGTTATAATTACAAGTAATTTTTGTAATACAGTGGGAGCAAAAATGAACTTTCAAACCATGGATTATTTTGTTGCCGTTACAGAAGAAAAGAGCTTCACCAAGGCGGCTGAGCGCCTGAGTGTAACGCAGCAAACGCTCTCGGCAAATATTGCGGCAGCAGAAAAAGAACTTGGCTCTAAGCTGCTAGAACGTACGGTTCCGCTGTCACTTACGTTTGCGGGGGAAGAATTCTTGCGCTATGCCCGTAGGTTTCAGGCTCAGCGTCGCGCTATGGATCAAGAGTTTCTTGATATTGCAGGCAACGAACGAGGTCGCCTGCGTGTTGGCGTCACTGCTACTCGAGGTCACATCATCATGCCGCGCTCCATTGCTGCTTTCCAAAAATTGCACCCAAACATTTCCATTGAGCTTGATGAAGGCGAGAATGACGAGCTTGTTGAGTGGCTCTCTGAAGGCCAGCTTGACTTGATTGTTGCAACGGTTAATTCATCGTCGTATGACCTGGTTGTTAAAAAGCTGTTTGACGAGAAGATCGTTCTGGTTGTCTCTCAAGCGCTTCTTGAGTCTTTGTATGCAGATAAGGTTGACTCGGTTGTCACGCAAGTCAAAAAGACGGGAAAGCTCACGGCCTTGGAAGCTTGCCCCTTCTTAACGGTAGGTAAGCGAGACATTGCTGGTAGTTTTGCTCGCCATGCGTTTGCTGCGTCGGGCATTTCTCCCACTATCAAGGTCATGTCCAGAAACTCCGAGACGCTTTTGGCGCTTGCCATGAGAGGTGTTGGCGCGTGCTTCTTGCCATCAGAGCTGGTTGCATCGTCTAATTACGACTTTGAAACGTCTGGCCTTCACATTATTGAGCTGGGAAAAGAGATGTCGTACTCGGTTAGTGTTGCCTGGCGACGCACCGACCATGTGTGGAGCACAATCGAGTCATTTGCCCAGGTTCTCTCTGAGCAGCGCTACGTAGTTAAGCGAGGTGAGTAGCGTGGATGCTCTTCAGTCTGACAACAACCTTGAGATTTTGTACCAAGATGAGTATCTGCTTGCCGTGAATAAACCAGCGGGAATTATCGTTCATGCGGACGGTACCCAAGAGCCCTCGTTAACTGAGGCAGTTTGCGAGAAACTCCGCGCACTTGAGAGCTCAAACCAGATAGACCTTTCCCAGGTCCAAGCTCTGAATCGCCTTGATAGAGAGACTACGGGCATAGTGCTTTTCTCGCTCAAAAAAGAAACACAGGCACAGTTTGACCAGCTTATTGCTTCCAAGGAGCTTTCCAAAGAGTATCTGGCGGCGGTTAAGGGAGCATTTGAACCAAATAAACTGCTGATAGATAAGGCAATTGGAAAAGATCGGCACGACGCTCAGAAGATGAGAATCTCAGCCACAGGTAAGCTTTCTCAAACGGAGGTACGTCTTATTAAGGTGGCATCGTCAGTACAAGGTCAAACTCAAAGCTTGCTACTGGTCAATTTGCTGACAGGAAGAAAGCATCAAATTAGAGTGCACCTCTCGTCACTTGGATTTCCCCTGGTAGGAGACACGCTGTATGGAGGTCCGTTGTCTCTGCAGCGCGCTTCAAAAAAGAAGCATAGGCCGCAGCCGCTAATGCTCCATGCATATCGCGTTGAATTTATTCATCCAGTCACGAGCGCAAAAATTGTGATTAAAACGGATATTCCAGAGCGATTTTCTTATTTTGGTGTCACCGAGGTGGACTTATAGTACATACTTTGTGGTAGAGACATACATTCATTTTGTGCGGATACGTTACCCAGACGTGCATAAAGTGAACGAGGAGGGGGAGAAATGCCTGGCACAATGCGAGGTGTCTATACCAACCTGACTGAAATCCGCAGGAAGGTATTTAAAGAGGTTTCGGCGCTTGCGTATGAAAAAGCAGACAAGAGCGTTGATGAAATTGCTCGTCAGATGGAAGAGCTGCCCTACAAGATTATTCCTGGTGATATTGCAACATATCGCGAGAGCGTCTTCTTGGAGCGCGCTATTGTTGGTGAGCGCATTCGCATGACTATGGGCATGCCTATGCAGGGCGTGGATCAACCCGAACATATTTCTGACGGCCTGGAAGAGGCTTCTCGACCAGAGGTTTATTATCAGCCACCTCTGATTAACATTGTTAAGTTTGCGTGCAACGCATGCGAGGACAATGTGTATCGCGTTACCAATGCATGCCAGGGCTGTCTTGCACACCCTTGTCGAGAGATTTGTCCTAAAGAAGCAATTAGCTTTGTAGACAAAAAGGCATACATTGACCAGGAGAAATGCATTCAGTGCGGAATGTGCTTCAATGTTTGTCCGTACCATGCTATTCATCACCATATACGTCCATGCGCTGCTGCATGCGGTATGGACGCTATTGGTTCTGACGAGCACGGTCGCGCAGATATTGATTACGAGAAGTGCGTATCTTGTGGCCAATGCCTGGTTAACTGCCCCTTTGGTGCAATTGCCGATAAGAGCCAGATTTTCCAGGTAATTCAGGCTATCAATGAGGGTTACACCGTTGTTCCAATTGTGGCTCCTTCGTTTGTTGGTCAGTTTGGCAAGGGTAGCGTTGGCCGTCTTCGTGAGGCATTCAAGGAGATGGGATTTGCTGAGGTAGAAGAGGTAGCAACCGGTGCTGATCTCTGTACTGTCCAGGAAGCAGAAGACTTTGTCAAAGAAGTCCCAGAGAAGCTTCCGTTTATGGGCACAAGCTGCTGTCCTTCCTGGTCTGCCATGGCTAAAAAAGAGCACCCAGAGCATGCTGATGCTATTTCCATGGCACTGACCCCCATGGTTTTGACTGCTCGTCTGGTTAGAAAGCAAAACCCAGAGTCCAAGATTGTCTTTATTGGACCATGCACTGCTAAGAAGCTTGAGGCACTGCGTCGCTCCGTTAAGTCTGAGGTCGATTTTGTTCTGACCTTCGAGGAGCTTGCAGGAATGATGGAGTCTAAGGGCATTGACTACACCAAGCTTGATGACGACAACTCCGACTTTGAAAACGCCTCCCATGACGGTCGTGCTTTTGCAGTAGCTGGTGGCGTAGCAGGTGCCGTAGTAAACGTCATCCACCAGAAGTACCCCGATAAAGAAGTGCCTATCATGGCTGTTGACGGCCTTGCTGAGTGCCGAGCTATGCTCAAGGATGCTGTTAAGGGTAAATATCCGGGTTATCTTCTTGAGGGCATGGCTTGCCCAGGAGGATGCGTTGGTGGTGCTGGTACATTAAGCGCCGTTAACCGTGCTGCCGCAGCAGTTAAGCGTTACGCAAAGACTGCTTCTTCCGAGCTAGCTTCTGCAAATAAGTACAACGATCTTATTCCAGAGCTTGCCGGTACCGTCTCGCCTGAGGTTGAGATTGCCGAGGTTCTTGAGGTTCAGAAGCCTGTTGAGTAGTCATATTTTCTCAAATTAAACGTAAAACGCCGGTGCACTGCATCGGCGTTTTTATATGAGATGCAGATTATTAAGGTAATTTACCTGGTAAAAAAGGACCTGCGTTAACAGGTCCTTTAAGATTGAGCTGAGAGATAGTCAACAAAATGCTGATTATTTTAAATTACTCAGATTTTTCGTTTTTCATGGATGCATAGAACGTTGCATGCGCAAAAACGTCTTTAATGGTTTTTCCATTAATAAAAGGAAGCGCGAGAAATTCGTCTACCGTTGGAACTAGTTCAGAACAATCTACAAAGTGGTTTTTTGAGTTTCTGATACTGGTGTCTTGGGCTCTCCATGCCTCAAAATTGACATCAGTGAGGTAATAAACCTGGTGTCCGACTTGCATGTACACAGAGTGATTACTGTGCAGGTACTCTACCAGGTCTTCGTAAGAAATCTGGAGAACCTCAGAACTTTTCTTGCCCATGATGCAATCCTTTCCACGTCGCTTGCGCGCAAATTATGGACGCACTTTTATAGACTATACCGCCCTCAGAATACGCTTATTCAGATGAATTGAGAGGCATAGGCAAGCGGACGTTTTTTCTCGCTCAACGGCAATGAACAGATAGTTGCAATTTTTAGTGCTACTATTTGAGAATTTCTTGCACCATTTCTTCTGCTGTATCGCAAAGCGTGGTAGCACCTGCAGCTAGAAGCGTTTCTTTATCTCTAAATCCCCAGGTAACGCTAATGCAAGGCATGCCACTGTTGTGTGCTGTTGCAACATCAACCTCGGAGTCTCCAATATAGACAGCGTCTTGAGGATCAACACCAATTTGAGCAAGGGCGTAATGGACAGGCTCGGCATCAGGCTTTCTTTTAAGGTCATCTCGCTGGCCCAGCGCAAAGTCAAATCTACCTGGGAAGAAATTGCTCATTAAATCTGCAATAGCAAAGTCTGGCTTGTTGGAAACAACAGCGCATTTAACGCCAGCTGCTCTGAGCGTATCAACCGCATCAAGGATGCCAGGGTAGGGCGCAGTGTTATCCAAGCTGTGATCAGCGTAGTGCTCTTTAAAACACGCAAGTACACGCTGGTATGTTTCATCATCAGTATCCTTTGGCACAGCATCGCGGATAAGTTTTGCAACGCCGTTTCCTACCATCTGGCGAACCTCATCAACGGTATAAGTAGGCATGTTGAACTGCTCAAGGGCGTAATTTGTTGCCCAAGCAAGGTCAACAATAGTGTTCAACAGTGTTCCATCTAGATCAAAAACAGCGGCTTTATAGGCCATAAGAACTCCAAGTTCTTCTCGCCCCGTGAAAGGGCTCATGTGTATCAACTTCAGTCTAGCGTAAAAACGTGAATGTAAGTTATTTATTCTGCATGATTCTGCTCTAAGTTTAGATTGAGGGAGCTTAGCTAAACGTTGGAGAGTACAATGTCTTATCTATGAGCAAGAACGTGCCGTCTACACGTTTTTGCCGTCTTGAAGGCGCTTTCCGATTTGGCACAGGGAAGCAAAGACGAAAGGATAAAAATGGATTGTTCCTCAGAAACCCCCCAGAATTATTCCGCTCACGCAGCTGTTGATTTGCACAGCATGCATACGCATACCTGCGGAGAGCTTCGTGCAGAGCATATCGGTCAGACCGTTACGCTCACTGGTTGGGTTTGGCGTCGTCGTGACTTTGGAGGCCTGATCTTTGTTGACCTTCGTGATCGTGAGGGTTTGACACAGATTCTGTTTGACCCAGATGTTGATGCAGAAACATTTGCAACTGCAGAGACTATTCGTCCTGAGTGGCCTGTTTTGATTTCTGGTACGGTTCAGCATCGTTCTGAAGGTCAGACTAATGAGGCTCTTGCTACCGGTGAGGTAGAGGTACTTGCTTCAAAGATTGAGGTTCTTAATACCAGTGCAGTTCCACCATTCCAGATTGAGAACCACATTGATGTTAACGAGGACCTTCGCCTGAGGTATCGCTATGTTGACCTGCGCCGTCCTCAGATGGCACAGAACCTTCGTATGCGTTCTGATTTTGCGTTTGCGCTTCGTGAGGCATTCCATAAGCGTGATTTTACTGAGGTAGAGACTCCAGCGCTGTTCAAATCTACCCCTGAGGGAGCTCGTGACTTCCTGGTTCCATCCAGAATGCAGGGTGGAAACTTCTACGCACTGCCACAGTCCCCACAGCTGTTGAAGCAGCTGCTGATGATTGGCGGCGTTGAGCGCTACTACCAGATTACTAAGTGCTTCCGCGATGAGGACCTTCGCGCAGATCGTCAGCCTGAGTTTACGCAGGTTGATATGGAGATGGCATTTGTCCGCGAGGAAGATGTCATGGCAGAGCTTGAGGATATTCTGGGCGATGCATTTGCAAAGATGGGCATTGAGTTCCCAGCTCCACTGCGAAAGATTCAGTACTGGGACGCAATGGATACCTACGGCTCCGATAAGCCTGATACTCGCATTGGCATGGAGCTCCACGATGTCTCTGAGGTCTTCAAGCAGTCCAGCTTTAAGCTCTTTAGTTCTGCTGCTACAACTGAAGGCCAGTACGTTAAGGCAATCAACGTTAAGGGTGCAGGCACCTGGCCACGCTCTCAAGTAGATAAGCTTGCCGAGGTAGCCGCCGGCTTTGGTGCCAAGGGACTTGCATGGGTCGCCTTCAAAGAGGACGGCTCCGTGGGAGGTCCTATTACCAAGTTCTTCTCGCCAGAAGAGCTTGAGGCATTGCGTGCAGAGATGTCTGCTGAGGCAGGGGACTTGATTCTCTTTGCCGTGGGCGGTCGACTGGAGACAGATGAGATTCTTGGTGGTATGCGCCTGCATATGGCAAAGGTCTTGGATGTACCGCGAGAAGGTCATGATTTCCTCTGGGTTGTCAACTTCCCACTGTTCCACTGGGATGAGGAGACTCAGTCTTATGCGTCTGAGCACCAGCCCTTTACGCTTCCTCGTGAGGATGAGCTTGACCTTCTGGACACTGATCCTCTGGCTATGGGCTCGTATACCTACGACTTTGTTATGGACGGCTTTGAGGCTGGCGGCGGCGGAATGCGTATTCATAACGCTGAGCTGCAGCTTAAGATTCTGGAGAAACTCGGCTTTACTGAAGAGCGCGCAAAGGCTCAGTTTGGCTTCTTGATGGAGGCTTTGACGTTTGGCGCACCTCCAATGGGCGGCTTTGCACTTGGTCTTGACCGCGTATGCATGTTGCTAGCAGGGTCTGATTCCATCCGCGATGTCATGGCCTTCCCAAAGACTACTTCTGGCTCTGATTTGATGTCGAACGCACCTTCGCCTGTTTCTAATGAGCAGCTCAAGGAGGTTTCGCTTCAGACGCTTCCAAAAGAGGCATAAGCAAACCAGACAACGCAAGACAGTAAGGTACGTGGTGTTATAGCAATGAATGATGATTCTGTAAAAGAAAAAGCTCCATCTGCTCGTGCTGATCTAAAGGTCATCTTGGACCATTTTGGCGCGTTCAAAAAGGACTTTGTCATGTCGGGACTCTGCGTGTTTGCAGAGTCCCTACTCGAATTAGTGATTCCCGTACTCATGGCTCAAATTGTTGACCAGGGTATTTTGCAAGGCAACCTTCAGACTGTTTTTGTAAACGGCACCGTTATGGTTGTCTTTGCTCTTCTCGCCATGTTTGCTGGTATTGGCTATGCTCGCTACTCAGCAAAGGCAGCCATGGGACTAGGCGCTCAACTTAGACAAGATGAGTATCGTCGTATGCAAGAGTTTGCTTTTGCAAATCTTGATAAGTACGATTCATCCTCTTTGGTAACACGTTTGACCTCTGACGTAACCATTATTCAGAACGCTTTTGCCATGGGTACGCGTCCATTTATGCGTGGACCAATTATGCTGGTCATGGGCTTGGTTATGGCATTTATTATGAGCCCAGAGCTGGCAGTAGTGTATTTTGCCGTGTTGCCGTTCTTGGCTATTGCACTCTTCTTTATTGTGAAGCGCGTTGGCCCTTTGTACCGCGTTATGCAAAGTGCAATGGATAAGCTTAACGAGGCGCTGCAGGAAGACTTTGCGGCCGTGCGCGCTATTAAGGCATATGTCCGAGAAGGATATGTCTCTGATCGCTTTGAAAAAGTTAATACGCAGTACGCACAGACTGCTACAAAGACCTTTGGTACTTCCGTTTTAAACCTGCCTATTTTCCAAGCATCAATGTATGTCACTAACGTGGCTATTCTTTGGTTTGGTGGCCAGATGATTATGGCTGGCAGACTGGGCGTTGGCGAGCTCACGGGCTTTATGAGCTACGTACTGCTTATCATGAACTCTCTTATGATGATTTCTGGCGTGTTCTTGCTTACTGCTCGAGCCATTACCAGCGTACGTCGAATCGGAGAGATTCTTTCCGAGGAGCCTGCTATTGAGTCTCCAGAGCACGGCTTGACTGACGTTAAGAATGGTGCAGTCCGCTTTGAAAATGTTTCGTTCAAGTACAGTGCTGATGCTGAAGAGGACGTCCTTGAAGACATTAACCTCTCGTTTGCACCAGGCTCTACCGTTGGTATTCTCGGCGGCACCGGCTCCGGAAAAACTACCCTTATCCAGCTGATTGCTCGCTTGTATGATGCAACTGAAGGCACCGTATTTGTTGGCGAGAATGACGTCCGCTCCTACAATCTTGTTTCACTTCGTGACGCAGTGTCTGTTGTCCTTCAGAAAAATGTGCTGTTCAGCGGCACCGTCCGCGACAACCTGCTTTGGGGAGATCCCAACGCAACTGATGAGGAACTACTCCACGCGTGTTCTATTGCATGTGTTGATGAGTTCCTTGACAGGATTGGTGGCTTGGATGGAGACCTTGGTCAGGGTGGCGTTAATGTCTCCGGTGGCCAGAAGCAGCGTCTTTGTATTGCTCGCGCGCTTTTGAAGAAGCCAAAGATTATCATTTTTGACGACTCTACCAGCGCGGTTGATACAGCAACCGACGCAAAGATTCGCGCAGGCTTAGCTGAACTTGCTGACATGACAAAGATCATCATTGCCCAGCGCGTGAACTCGGTTATGGGCTCAGATCAGATTGTCGTTCTTGATAACGGTAGGGTTCATATGACTGGCACCCACACAGAACTTCTCGCCAAGAGCCCAATCTATAGAGAACTCTATGAGTCTCAGACTGGCGGTAGTCAGTCAGACATTGACGCTGCTGGTAAGGAGGTGTCACATGGCTAATCGCGCAGGAGGAGCACGTCCTCAAAACATCGGACATACCATTAGAGTGTTTGTCTCGTACTTAGGCCATGCTAAGAAACGCCTTATGTTGGTGGCGCTCCTTGTTTCTATCAGTGGTTTAGCGGCGCTTCTGGGCACCTATATGATTAAGCCTGTTGTTGCCGCAGTAGGCAGGGGAGACGTGAGTGCATTCACCAGCCTCATTGTGTTCACGGCGGTTGTGTATGCAATTGGCGCTCTAACCAGTGTTGGTTACACGCAAATTATGGTTCGCGCTGCTCAGAGGATTGTTTTTGATATTAGACGAGACCTTTTTGAGCACATTGAATCGCTGCCGCTGAGGTTCTTTGACCGCCGTACCCGCGGCGATATCATGAGTTTCTTTACCAACGACGTGGATACCATCTCAGAAGCGCTTAATAACAGCTTTGCCAATCTTGTCTTGGCGTTTATCCAGATGGTTGGCACACTTGTGCTGCTGATTGTTCTTAACTGGCAGTTGACGCTCATTACTATCCTCTTTGACGTTTTGATTGTGATTTATGCACGCTATGCAAGTAAGCGCTCTGCTAAACATTATTCGGTGCAGCAGAAGAGTCTTGGTGTTCTTAACGGTTTTGCCGAAGAAACTATCTCTGGCCTTAAGGTGGTTAAAGTATTTAATCATGAGGATGCCAACTTTGCTGACTTCCAAAAGGTCAATGAAGAGCTCAGGCACTCTGGAACAAACGCTCAGGCGTATGCGGCAACTATGGTCCCTATCACGGTTTCATTGACGTATATCAATTACGCCGTGGTCACCGTAGTTGGCGCTCTGCTTGCCGTAAACGGACACGCAGATGTTGCAAGTCTTGCGTCCTACCTGGTCTTTGTTCGCCAAGCTGCCATGCCGTTCAATCAGTTCACACAGCTTTCCAACTTCCTGCTTACCGCTCTTGCCGGTGCCGAGCGTATCTTTGCGGTTATGGAGATGGCTCCTGAGGTTGATGAGGGCAAGGTTGACCTGGTGCGCGTTAGTGGCTATGAGTCAGGAGAAGAGTCTTGGGCTTGGGTCACGCCATCTGGCGAGAAAACCCCTCTTGCTGGAGACGTTCGCTTTGATGACGTTACTTTTGGATACGACGATGATCAGACGGTTCTTGCAAACCTCACGCTGTTTGCAAAGCCTGGCCAAAAGATTGCGTTTGTTGGCTCAACCGGTGCTGGTAAAACAACTATTACCAACCTTATTAACCGCTTCTATGATGTTCGCAGTGGAACCATCACCTACGACGGCATTCCTATTAACGACATCAAGAAATCCGCACTAAGGTCTTCTCTTGGCATTGTTTTGCAGGACACACACCTGTTCACAGGTACCATCGCGGACAATATTCGCTTTGGCAAGCTAGATGCCACTGATGATGAGGTTATCGCTGCGGCAAAGATTGCAAACGCGGACAAGTTTATTCGCCGTATGCCTCGTGGTTACAACACCGTACTTACCTCCGATGGCGCTAACCTTTCTCAAGGTCAGAGGCAACTTCTGGCAATTGCCCGCGCTGCTATTGCTGATCCTCCTGTTCTCATTCTGGACGAGGCAACTTCCAGTATTGATACACGTACCGAGGCACTTATCGAGAAGGGCATGGATGCCCTGATGGCGGGCCGTACCGTCTTTGTGATTGCTCACAGGTTGTCTACGGTTCGTAACTCTGATGCCATTATGGTTCTGGAGCACGGTCGCATTATTGAGCGTGGTACTCACGATGAACTTATTGCCAAGCACGGAGAGTATTACCAGCTGTATACGGGCTCGCGCGAGCTGGAGTAGGGGCGTTTATCGTGATTGAAGCTTTAGCTGTTGCTCTTGGTGGAGCACTAGGTAGTTTAGGTCGGTGGCAGTTGGGAGTCCTCTTTAAACAGTGGATTCCTAATCTGCCAGTTGGTACGTTTGCTGCAAATGTAGTTGCAGGTTTGATTATTGGCTTTGTGACAGGACTTGATCTTGCAAGTCCACTTCAGCCGCAGGTCAAACTATTCTTAGCCGTGGGCCTTTGCGGAGGACTTTCGACCTTCTCGACCTTTTCAAATGAAACGCTGACGTTTATTCAAGCAGGTAACTGGACCGCTGCGGGCGTGAACATTGCAGTTAACGTTGTAACCTGCCTGGTTGCTGTATTTGTAGGATTAAAATTATCTGCCGTTGTGTCGTAGCGTAATAGCCCAAACGTCTAAATTAAAAGCTAGTTACCCGTTGTTGGATAGCTAGCTTTTTAATTTGCTTTCTTTTAGATGCCGTTGCCGCATCTTTATTTTGTCATCTTAGGTAGTACAAAGAGCACGGTTCCCATGGTAACAAGAGGAATACAAGCTACGCACACAAGTACAAAGAGTGCATTTTGAGCTCCTGCAAGGGTGCTCGTAGCTAAGTCTGTAGCTCCAAGCTGAGAAGCTGCTACTACACCAGAAATAACGCTGGTGCCCATAGCGCCAAAGAGCTGCTGCATTGTATTGATAACGGCATTTCCATCTGCCTTGTGGTCTTCTGGCAGATGTCCCAAAGCTACCGTAAAATTGTTTCCCATCTGAAGCGCCTGGCCAATGGCAAAGATGGCAAAAATATACGTGATCATTTCTACGGTAAGTACGTGAACAAAGAGCAGCAAAAGGAGCATGCTGGTAAGGCAGCAAAGAATACCTGTAACAATAGGCTTTTTAGCTCCTAGTTTGTCCAAAATCTGACCAGAAATTGGGGCCATAACTGCGCCGATAGCACATCCGGGAAGCATTTGAGCTCCTGCTGCGGTGGCGCCTGCACCTAGTACTAGCTGGGAGAAGTTAGGCAAAAGATATGACTGACCAAGAATAATAAATTGCAGAGCAACAATAGCAAAGAGTGAGAGCACAAAGCCCTTCTCGCTAAATACCTCAAGGTTAATGATAGGAATTTTTGGAGATTTATCAGATTGCTCCTGGTGTTTAAAGGAGTTCTCATGACGTACAAAAAGCGCGAGCGAGCCCACAAAAATCACCATTACAAGTAAAACAGGAATGCTAAGCAGGCCAAACGCGCTGGACTCGTCAATAATAAAGATAAGCGCAATAAAACTTACGGTAAGAAGAAGCCAGCCAAGGACATCAAAAGAGATAACTTCAGTCTCATGACTCTGTTGGATTGAACTAATTCCCAGCACAAACGCCACAATCAAGAAGGGGAGAAGACCGGCAAAAATCATTCGCCAACCAAGATGCTCTGCAATCCAACCACCAGCTGAAGGTCCTACTGCAGGTGCAACGGCGGTAACCAGCATGCCAATGCCCATCATGACACCCATATTTTTAAGTGGAGCCTGCTCGGTAATGATGTTGAACATCAGTGGCAGCGCTAGACCGGTGCCAATGCCTTCTAAAATGCGACCAAGCAGCAATAACATAAACGTTGGGGCAGCAAATCCACAGAGAATACCGCTGATATAGAAGATCATTGCGACGGTAAAAATACTTTTAGTTTTGAATCGCCTGTTTAAAAACGATGACATAGGCATGATGATGGCAAGGATTAAAAGATACGAAGTGGTCATCCACTGTACTGTTGAAGTGCCAATAGAGAATTCTTCCATCAAAGTTGGAAACGTCACGTTCATGGCAGTTTCTACGACAACTCCCGAGAAGGACATAATTCCTGTTGCAATTACAGAAAGAACAAGTTTTGTGTTGAGCTCTCTTTTAAACATACGATCCCTTCTTTTCTCGGCGGTACATCGTAACACTATTCAATGTGGGTTTTATTGCTGCGGGCACAGTCATTATGGTTCTATAAATAAACTATCAAAAAAAAGAACGGGGTGGCTTAAACCACCCCGTTCTGCTTAGTATTATTGCGTGTTAGCAAGCTGTTTATTTAGCTTTGCCCTGGTTTGCAACAGCGTTAATCTTTGCCTCGATGACAGCTGGATCGCCAATGTAGTGCTTGTCAACAATGTTCCAATCCTTGTCAAAGGTGTATGCGCAAGGAATGCCAGTTGGGATATTAACCTCAAGAATCTCTTCTGGAGTGAGGTGCTCAAACTGCATAACAAGAGCGCGAAGGCTGTTGCCGTGTGCAGCAATAAGAACACGCTTACCTGCCTCAAGCTGTGGCTTGATCTCCTGCTCAAAGTAAGGCCATGCGCGTGCAATGGTGTCCTTCAGGCACTCAGTGTAAGGAAGATCCTCTGCTGGGACATCGCGAAACATCTCCTGAACGTGAGGATCGCGCTCGTCACCTGGCTCAAGAGCTGGTGGCTGGACATCAAAGGAACGACGCCAAATCTTTACCTGCTCCTCGCCGTGCTCAGCAGCTGCATCAGCCTTGTTGAGACCCTGAAGTGCGCCGTAGTGACGCTCGTTCAGACGCCAAGTCTTATGAACAGGAAGCCAGTTGCGGTCAAGCTCATCAAGAACATGATTCAGAGTGTGAATAGCACGCTTGAGCAGGGAAGTGTAGCAAACATCAAAGTCGTAGCCAGCCTCTTTAAGAGCACGACCACCAGCTGCTGCCTCCTCGTGACCAGTCTCGGTAAGGTCAACGTCGGTCCAACCAGTGAACAGGTTGAGCTTGTTCCACTCAGACTCACCGTGGCGAACAATAACAAGGTGCATGTACTGATCTTCAGCCATTAGGCTTCCTTTCTACGCGTCAAACTTTGTGCGCCATACGTGGCAAGCACCAAGCTTTTAGCAATACTTCACATACAGATGTAAGACAAAACGCTTACGCCTCATATTCTACCGCACACCGAAAAATACGTGCGAATCAATGTCTAAAAGATTTTGTGTAATGCATCAGTTGCTCTGGCCCAATTGGCGTCTTTCAAGTTCTTTGGCAAGAATTTAGATTCTGCAAATAATTTATGATTCAGCGTATGCAAGCGCGTAATGAGGGTATAGTATGCCTTGGTTAACAAATTGAAGGGAATTTGCATGAGTCCTATTGATATTTTGGTTGTCCTTATTGTCGCTGCTCTTGTCGCTCTTTGTGTGCGTTCTCAACTTAAGAGTGCAAAAAAGGGCTCTTGTTCTGGTTGCTCTTCATCCAGCAGCTGTGGCACTCATCACGGCGGAGAAGGACACTGTGGTGTTGCTCAGAAAATGATTTCTGATGTCGATAAGGCTTTTGACGCTTAATAGGTCAATTGTCACAATTTCATTAACAATTTTTGCCATTCACCCGGTTTCAGGGAAGTGGAAACATAGCCGTAACAAGAATGTGTCATGGTAGTTACGATTCCAGTTTTCTGACCCGGGAGGGCCACATGAGTACAGATAAGAAAATTGATTATATTCTTCGCACGGTAGAGGAGCGAGACGTCCGCTACCTGCGCCTTTGTTTTACCGATGTGCTCGGCGGATTAAAGGCTCTCTCCATTTCTCCTGAGGAGCTAGAAGAGGCTTTTGTTGAGGGCATTGGTTTTGACGGCTCCAACGTTGATGGCTTTGCCTCTCAGGAGCAGTCAGATCTTCTCGCGTTCCCTGATGCAGACACGTTCCAGATTCTTCCATGGAAGACAGATGACGGTGTTGTTGCAAACGTATTCTGCGATATTCAGACTCCTCGACGCGAGGCCTTTACGGGCGACCCACGCCTTGTACTGAGAAATGCTTTTATCAAGGCAGAAGACCTTGGCTATGTCGCAAATGTTGGCCCTAAGCTTGAGTATTTTTATTTTGTGAGTGGCTCTGAGCCAAAGCCTATTGACCAGGCGGGATATCTTGATTTGAATTCTGCTGATCTGAGTCATAGTCTTCGTTACTCCACGTCTCGCGCGCTTGAGAATCTTTCTATTCCTGTTCAGTATTCTTTCCATGCAGCCGGTCCTGCTCAAAATGGCGTTGAACTTCGTTATGCAGAGGCGCTAACCTGCGCAGATAATATTGTTACCGCTCGTCTGGTTATCAGACATATTGCAACACTTCACGGCGTATTTGCATCGTTTATGCCAAAGCCTCTTCAGGGCGTCCCTGGCTCAGCCATGCTTTTGAATCAGTCGCTTCTTGACCACGATGGCGAGTCTCTGTTCTGGGCTCCAAAGACTGAGAGCGAAGCTCACCTTTCTGAGCTTGCTCAACACTACATTGCAGGTCTTATTAAGTACGCTCCTGAGTACATGCTTATTACTAACCCAACAGTTAATTCCTATAAGCGCTTTGATCGCGATGCTATTCCTGCCTATGCAACCTGGGGTCGTAAAAACCGTTCTGCTATGGTTCGTATTCCTACGCATAAGCCAGGCAAGCACGTTGCTACCCGTGCCGAGCTGCGTATTCCTGATCCAACTGCAAATCCTTATTTGGCTAATGCTGTCACGCTTATGGCTGGACTTAAGGGTATTGAAGAAGGCCTCTTGCTTCCTGAAGAGTTTGTAGGCGGAAATCCTGCCGATTATGGCGAGAAGCTCCCAATTAATCTTGGAGAGGCACTTGAGCGCTTTAAGCAGTCAGAGCTTCTTAAAGATGTTCTTGGTGAGCACATCTTCTCGTACCTGTGCGAGCGTAAGGCAGAGGAGTGGCGTGAGTATTGCCTGGCAGTTACTGACTGGGATACGCAAAAGTATTACGCTGGTTGCTAAGCAACTATTCTGTTTGAGTTTATATGTACCTTTGAACCCTGTTCTGATTTTTTCAGAGCAGGGTTTTTGACGAGAAACTCTCGTTATGCGCAAAGGATATAGTCTTTTTACTCGAATTGTTACCGTTTTATGAACTGAAAAAATTACTTTTACCTGGGCTTTATTGGATAGAATGACTAAATAGTAGTCATTTATACAAAGAAGTAGTCCTTCTCGCCATTTTTATGCAATAAAAACGAGAAATGTGAAGAAAATTATAAGTAGATTTCTCATATTTGCTTTCTATAATTCATTCCAATGAATTTCAGCTCAGATTTATTCAGGAAGAGGCAAATATGAAATCGTCACTGGTTACTACAGTTAAAAAGAATGCTCTAAAGGGAGTAGCTGCTGTTTTTATGGCATGTGCACTTATTGGTCTTATGGCTTGCTCGTCACCTAAGCAAGAAAATACTCAGCAGGGTACTACTTCATCGTCTGATTCCAGCTATACGCTGGTAACTAAGGGTCATCTGACTGTTGTTGCAGAGCTTGGTTTCCAGCCTTTTGAGTACCTTGAGGGCAACTCAACCACTCCTGTTGGTTTTGACGTTGATCTTATTACCGAGATTGCAAAGAGGCTCAATCTTGAGGTTACATACCTGCCAAACCAGAAGTTTGACACGCTTGTTCCAACTATTAAGCAGGGTGGCAAAGCAGACGTTGCTATTGCGGCCATTACTATCACTGATGAGCGCTCTCAGGAGGTAGACTTCACCACTTCTTACCTTGATTCCAATCAGTCTCTGGTTGTCAAATCCGACAGCACCGAGACCGAGCAGACGCTCAACGACGCCTCTAAAAAGGTTGTTGTTCAGACAGGTACTTCCGGCGAGGATTGGGCCAAGGAGAACCTTCCAAAGGCAACTGTTGTTTCTGTAGACGACGTTGCTGCAGCAATGGCAGGAGTTCAGACTGGCCTGTACGATGCTATGGTCATTGACCTGCCTGTTGCTTCCAATTTGATTAGCACTTCATATTCTGATCTGACTATTGCAAAAGAGATTCCAACAGGTGAGCAGTATGGCATTGCTGTTTCCAAGGATAATCCTGCGCTGACCGAGGCAATCAACAAGGTTCTTGCAGATATGGAGAAGGACGGAACCATGACTGCTCTCAAGACCAAATGGTTTGGCTCTAACATCTAGTTTTACCAGCTCAGCAAAAGTGCTTAAAGTCAGATTTGGCTTCAAGCACTTCTCTGCTTTCATCAGAATCTTCCGCACCTCAAGCTCTAAAGGAGTATCACGTGATTGCACTTTTGCACAAAACTATGTCAGGACAGCAACTGTCCTTGTGCATGCCATCTGCGAGTTTCAATGCTGAATCTGCGCCTCAGAGTACGGCTCATGTTTCGGCTAAGTCAAAGCTCTCGCACAATCGTGCGTACTCCTCGCTGCTTGTAGTTCTTCTCGCCACACTTCTTTTGAGCGGGTTGTTCTTTATGTCTCTGAGCGCGTTTTCTGCTCAGAGTGCGTTTGCTCTTACCACAAACAAGGCTACGGCTAAGTCAAATCAGACGGAAGGCAACGGCGTTATTGGTGGCAAAGAGACTCGTTTAACCTGGGAAGGAACAGTTGAGGACGAGCAGGTCTCTCAGCTGACCTTGCAGCTTCCAGAGGGCTCTGATCTGCAGGGCGCAACCACTAAGGTGACCGTTCTTTCAGGTCTTACGCGCGAGAAGATCGAGGCAACGGCAAGCGTACAGGGAACGCAGGTTGTCATCTCTTTTGCAACACCCGTGGACGCTCAGAAGTTGATTCGTGTAGAGATTTCTGGCATGAAGTTTCCTGCTGACGGCGGTTCGTGCACTGTTGAGGGAACCTACACCACGGAGCAGGGAACTCAAAAGCTTGCTTCTTCTCCTGAAATCATCATTATTTCTAACACGCCTGTTCAGACTCTAGTGAATTGGCTTGATGCGCAGCCTTGGGTTGAGGCATGGAACTCCAATCCTTTTTTGGGCATGTTCTTAAAGCCTCAACTGATTGTTTCTTCAGTGGTAATGCTCTTTCCCGGATGGCTGGTT
This sequence comes from uncultured Atopobium sp., assembly GCA_963518165.1. Classification (GTDB taxonomy): domain Bacteria; phylum Actinomycetota; class Coriobacteriia; order Coriobacteriales; family Atopobiaceae; genus Lancefieldella. The sequence goes on along the minus strand of CAUQHX010000001.1, from coordinate 642,795 downwards.
TGCCTTGCAATTGTAATTTGCGCTTATCCTGTGGCTATTGTGCTGGGAATGGGTTTTGCGCTGCTGAAGATTTCCAAGAATCCGCTTCTTCGTGCACTTGCAGTGGTATATATCAATTTGTTGCGTGGAACCCCATTCTTCCTGCAGATTTATATTCTGTTCTTTGGCCTTCCCATGCTGAACATTAATTTGGACACCAATCTGCTTGGCTTTATTGTGGTTGCGATTAATTCTTCTGCGTATCTTTCAGAGATTTTCCGCGCAGGCATTCAATCAATTCCACAGGGTCAGTATGAGGCAGCAAGCTCTCTTGGCATGAATCGTTTCCAGACCATGACGTTTATTATCATTCCTCAGACTATTCGCCGTGTTATTCCACCTCTTACCAGCGATTTTATTACGTCCTACAAAGATACCTCGCTGCTTTCTTCTGTAGGTGTTATGGAGCTGATGATGTTTGCTAAAAACCTCACCACTTCAACGGGAAACATGACGCCATATATGACGGCCGCTCTGTTCTATTTGGCAATTACCCTGCCACTTATTAAGGTAGTTGGCATTATCGAGAAACGCATGGAGCAGTCAGAAACAGGTAAAACAGCAAGCGTCGCAGTTAGTAATACTCAAGCTATTTCCAAGGAGGAAAACTAATGTCTTTCTTTTCTTTCAATAAGAAATCGAATACAGAACAACCTGCCTTGGATGCTAAAGTTGCTGCACAAGAGGCATTTGAGCGCGATAAGCCCCTAACTAACCATGCTTTTGAGGCAGGCGAGCATCCTATTGTTCGTATTGAGCACCTCAACAAGTCGTTTGGAACAACGCCTGTTTTAAATGACGTTAACCTGACTGTTTGGCCAGGTGAAGTTGTGGTTGTGCTTGGTCCTTCGGGCTCTGGCAAGTCCACCATGCTGCGTTGTATCAATCTGCTTGAGACTCCTTCGGCAGGCCATATTCTTATCGAAGACCAAGAGATTACGGGTACAAACGAGGCAGAGGTAAATGCGCTTCGTAGAGACGTGGGAATGGTTTTTCAGCAGTTCAATCTGTTTGGTCATTTGACCGTCAAAGAGAACGTAATGATTGGCCAGATTAAGGTTCTAGGAAAGTCAAAAGAAGAGGCAGAAGCAGAGGCACTCAAGCAGCTTGAGGCGGTTGGTCTTGCCGATAGAGCAGACTTTAAGCCTGGTGCGCTTTCCGGTGGTCAGCAGCAGCGTGTAGCAATTGCTCGTGCCGTGGCAATGCACCCAAACGTGCTTCTTTTTGACGAGCCAACTTCCGCGCTTGACCCCGAGCTTGTCCGTGGTGTTTTGGACGTTATGCGTGACTTGGCAAAGAACTCTGGCATGACCATGATTGTGGTGACACACGAGATGGGTTTTGCAAAAGACGTGGCAGATCGCGTGGTCTTTATGGAAGAGGGAGTGGTAGTTGAGCAAGGAACTCCTGATGTCATATTCAACAACCCACAGAACCCTCGAACAGCTGAATTTATTGGAGCTATTGCGTAAAACCCATATTTTTTATTACTTACGCGCATGTGTTAAGAATATTTTAGGGCGAGAAAATCTTCTCGCCCTAATTGCAGATAATGAGGTATAGCTGCTCTTTATTTGCAGCTTGTGGTATGCTTAATAAGATTAAGCTTATTCAAGGGGGAATCGATGCATCACAAGAATATTCTTCTTGTATCTGCAACGACACGCTTACATGAACGTATGCGTGAACTTTCGCATGTCATTGATGTTTCCATTGCTCTTGCAAATGCTGCTTCATTTTCACAGGCTGCGGCTTCTGGTCATACGTTTGATCTGATTATTCTTGATCAAAAAGACCTTTCCCCGGATGTTATTAGCACGGTTGAGAATTATTCTGCGCAAAACGGCGGAATTGCTCGCCTGTTTGTGGCTGACCTTGATAATCTTTCTAAATTTGTTCTACCTGTTCAGGGTAAGAGCGATTTTATTTTGTCTACTGCAACTATCCAGGAGTTTAGTCTCAGGTGCTCGCTGCTTTTGTGGCCAGGTACCGAGAGCACTTCTAGAGACTTGGTTATTGTTGACAATATAAAGATTAACCTGGCAACGTATCAGGTTTATATTGATGAATCTCCTGTTGATCTTACGTATATGGAGTATCTGTTACTGTCATTTTTGGCAACGCATCCGTCTCGTGCATACTCGCGTGAGGCTCTATTGCAGCGCGTTTGGGGATTTGAGTACTGTGGTGGCACCAGAACAGTAGACGTTCACGTAAGGCGTGTTCGCTCAAAGATTGGTCCTCAGGCAGCTGCTCATCTTGAGACGGTTCGTGGCGTAGGCTATCTGTTTAGAGCATAAGCGCAGGTACAAACTGCGCTTAACGGGATTTGCAAACTTCTTACTCACTAGCAAGACTCCCGCGCGTGCTTCTCATAATGAGAAACGAATTTTTGTCCGGTATAACGGGTAGAATACTCATATTGAAAAATTGATGTTTGGCGCAGAATTATTTGCGTTAGTTGTTTGCATCAAAGTGATGTTAAGGAGGATGTCTATGGAGAACCAAGCACATGGTTTAACCACAGATTCCACTGTAAATAAGCGTTTCTCGCCAGTTAAGCAGGCTGGATTTATGTCTATGTTCAAAAGCTCAAGTGTAAAAAGAACAGCTTGTGCAATTGCTTTTGCCGTTGCTTGTGTTCCTACCATTGCTTTGGGAGAGGGAATCTCTAAGCTTCCTGCAGTATCTGGTCAGGCAACTATTTCTCAAGCAGCAACGTCTCGTCCTGCTGCAGAACCAACTGATACTAAGACGGCAGAAACGGTAGCTGCTAAGGTTTTGCCTTCAGTTGTTTCCGTAAAGGCTACTAGTGATTCGTCAGGCTCAACCGGTTCTGGCGTTGTATTGAACACAAATGGAGACATTCTTACCAATTACCACGTCATTGAGGGTATGGATACGTTCTCTATCTCCGTTAATGATAAAGAGTACGAGTGCACTGTTGTTGGTACAGACCCAACCTCTGACCTGGCTGTTCTTCATGCAGACCTTAAAGGAGATAGCCTAACTCCAATTGAGATTGGTAATTCCGATAACTTGGCTCCTGGTAGTTGGGTTATGAGTGTTGGTAGTCCATTTGGTCTTGATCATTCTGTTTCCGCAGGTATTGTTTCTGCACTTTCTCGTGGTGATATGCTTGAGACAGAGGGTGGAGAAACCACTATTTATGCAAACCTTATCCAGGTCGATGCAGCAATTAACCCTGGTAATTCTGGCGGCGCTCTGGTTGACTCTAATGGTCAGCTTGTGGGTATTTGTACGTTGTTCTCGTCAGATACCAAGTCATTTGCGGGTATTGGCTTTGCAATTCCTTCTAACTACGCCATTGATATTGCAAATCAGATTCTTTCTGGCCAGCAGGTAAAGCATGCGTATATTGGCCTTTCTATGCAGACCGTTACTCCACGAGTAGCAAAGCGCAATAATCTTTCGGTAGATTACGGTGCGTATGTGGCAGGCCTTCTTGATGATAGTCCTGCAGAGGGTGCTGGTATTAAAAAGGGTGACGTTATTATCTCTATTGGTGGAGAGCGTGTAATTTCTGCTGATGCAGCTATTATTGCCGTTCGCTCCCACAAGATTGGAGAGACCGTTCCTGTAGAAATCATGCGTGGAGAAGACCGTCTTACCATCAACGTCACGCTTGGTTCTGATGAGACGCTTTCTTCTATGAAAGAGAAAGAAAAGAACAGCAAGAACGATACAAATAACGTTGATGATAAGCAGGATCGTACTGAAGATGATGATTCCTATAGGTATTATCGTCAGCAAAACTATTGGGAAGAGTTCTGGGATTACTTCACTAATCCTTATGGAGATAAAGACGTTGATTCCGATAATCCATTTGTGAATATCGTAGAGAGCATTACCAATAGCATTGCAGAAGCAATCTACGGAATTTTTGGTTAACGCTCAGATTGCGTTTGCTTTAATCACGTCTATGTATTGTGTTAGGAGTTAGGGGAGTCTTGTGGATTTGCTTGTGCTGTTAGTTTTGATTGCAGTCTCTATTCTACTGATTGTGATTCTTGTCACACTTTCCTCTAAGCTTTCGCAATTGAAGACCTTGCAAGAGCAAAGTCAAACATCATCTGCAGAGCTTATAAGAAGCTCCCAAGAGTTGGATCGTCGTGTTACGGATAACATGGCAAAAATGCAAGAGCTTATGGATGCAAAGCTTGAGAAGGTAAGAGAAGTAGTTGATCAAAAGCTCACCTCAACGCTGCAAAATCAGACAAAGCAGACTGACCAGCGCATTGCTCAGCTTGATGCTCGCTTTGATGCTTTCCAGCGTCGTGTAGATGAGAACATGAAAGCAACTTCCCAGGCTTCAACTGAGCAGCTTGGTAAAGTTAGAGAGACTGTTGATAAGCAGCTCAGTGATATGCGTAAAGAGAATGAAGAAAAGCTTGAGCTTATGCGTCAGACCGTTGACGAGAAGCTCCAGAAAACGCTTGATGAGCGTATGACCCAATCGTTCCAGCGCGTATCTACGCAACTTGAGCAAGTTCATCAAGGCTTGGGAGAAATGCGCGGCCTTGCAGAGGGTGTTGGAGACTTAAAGAAAGTTCTCTCTGGCGTTAAGACTCGCGGAATTGTTGGAGAGATTCAGCTTGGCGCAATTCTAAGAGACATTCTTTCTCCAGAGCAATATGAAGAAAATGTTGCTACTGTTTCTGGTTCTACTGAGCGTGTTGAGTTTGCCGTTAAGTTGCCTGGAGAGTCAGGGGAGACCGTTTGGCTTCCTATTGATTCTAAGTTCCCTGGAGATACGTACGAGCACCTAGTAGATGCAATCAATGCAGGAAGTGAAGAGGCTATCGCTGCTGCTAAAAAGGGCCTAGAGACTCGAATTAAGGCAGAGGCAAAAGATATCTCTACAAAGTATATTGCTCCACCAGAGACAACTAACTTTGCTATTTTGTTCCTTCCTTTTGAGGGACTTTATGCAGAGGTAGTCAGTCAGACAGGTCTTCTTGAGCAGCTACAAAGAGAGTATCGCGTTAATGTGTGTGGACCTTCCACTATGGCCGCGCTTCTCAATAGTCTTCAGATGGGATTCCAGTCAGTTGCTATTCAGAAGCATGCCGACGAGATTCAAAAGGTTCTTTCTGCTGTTAAAACAGAGTTTGAGACGTATCAGGCACAGCTTGAGAAAGCTCAGAAACAGATTAGAACTGTAGAAACCACCATTGATAAGATTCTTACTACCAGAACAAAGGCTATGAATCGCAAATTAAGAACGGTTACCGCTCTTGAAAGTTCAGATGAGGCACAAAATATTTTGGATCTTAATGGTACTGTTGATAAAAACGTTGAAGAAGATTAGTAAAATGGCTTAATATTTTTTAGTTAAAAATATTAAGAGATAAATAAGTGATACCATCGCTATAGTTTGTAGTTATATTCTTGTTATGTCTTTTTAGTATAAAATTTATTAAGAATTGATTATGCTAAATTTTTTTTTATTAACATAGAGATACTCATTAAGAAAGGAGGGGATATGAAGGAATGCGAAGAAGTAAAAAAGTTCCAAAAGGAGTTACAAGACATTATTAAAGTCTGTGGCTGGAATTCAATTACTTGGAATCATGGTTAAGATATGGAAGCATCAGTTTGTGACTGGTGCTTCCTTTAATAATAAGGATAGTGTTTATAATGTTACAGAACCCTTATGTGAACTTATCTCGTGAAATTTTAAAGAACAAATTAACTCCTTATTCGATTTATTCAAGGGCTGTTATTGCCTCTATTCCTGCATGCCCTGAGTTACGATCTGCTGGTTCACAAAATTATCTATCTGATTTGGGAGTTCGTTTTAGAAATGATCCTAGAATTCTTTTGGAAGAATATTGCAAAATGAACAGCTTGGACATTTCTTTGTATGACCAGAGTCTAGGAAAGCCAGAAGACTTCTTTGCTAAGTGGACTCGTTCAGGATTATCAACTTTAGATTTATCTGCGCATGTGGATGTATTAGTTAATTTTGCAGGAAGATGGGATTTTGTATCTGAATTAGGAAAAATATTTTGGGAGAATAATTTAGCATGTTCTGATTATTTAATATTAACTTACTTTGCTTCTGCGATTGGAAATCACGAGAAGTTAAATAAAATCTCAGATCAAATGTATCTTCGTTTGCTTGAAAACGAGAAATTATCTCCAGATAAAATTGTCGTAACATATATTAGATATTGTTCTAGGTTGATTAAAAGGCTAGGAGAATTGAATAAAGCTGAAGAATATTTAGAAAATGCAAAGAGTTTCATATCTCATTCAATATGTGAATTTAATATTTCGCAAGATGATGGGTTGGTCCTCAGAGCAGCGTGTGATAATTTGAAATCACTTATTTACTTAAAAAGAGATGATTTTGATAAATCTTTTTCTATTTTGTCTGAAGCTAATCTTTCTATAAATAATTTGGGAGATAATTTGATAGCAGTTGGACTTGATCCAGCAAAACGAATTAGAGAGCAGATATCAGGCAATCTTTTTCAGTTGTACCTTCTTAAAAATAATTTTGCAGAAGCTGAGCTTTTGGCTAAATGTAATTTAGAGTGGGTTAAGAAAAAACATATATCCTCTCAGTCAGAAGCGGAGGTACTTGTGGGATATGTATATTATTTACAAGAAAGATGGAAGGAATCTATTGATTATTTTGAAAGAGCGTCAGAAGTTTGCAAAAAATTTGGTTTTGTGTCGCAACTTGATTTAATAAGGAAATTTCTTTGCGTTTCGTATAGTAAAACTGGAAATGAGAATGGTTACAATTTGGTCCGAGAGGAGATGAAAAATGATCCAGCGGGAATCAAATCTTGACCATGACACTCTGCTTCCTCTGAATGTAAAAAAGGTGAGTAGATCATACAGGATGAAAGAAGGGAAACGTATAGTTTTAGATAATGTGTCGTTTTCTGTTCATTTAGGGGAAATAGTTTGTGTACTCGGACCGAATGGCGCTGGAAAGACCACTTTAGTAAAAATTGCTTCGTCGCTTTTACTCCCAGATTGTGGAGAAGTAGAAGCATGTGGTGTAGACGTCCTTAAATGTCCTCGCAAGGCTTGTAAGAATATTTCTTTAGTTCTTGGTGGAGAAAACGGGTTTTATCTTCATGCTACTGCTATTAATAACTTAAGATATTTTGCGCAAGTGAGTGGTGTCCCTTTTGATGAGCAAGAATCAAGAATTAAAAATGCCCTTCAACAAGTACATTTAGTTGAATTTTCAAATCAAAATGTGTCAACTTTTTCTAGGGGAATGAGACAAAGGCTTCATCTTGCAAGAGCTTTAATTTCAGCTCATAGTTTAATTCTTCTTGATGAGCCAACATCTGGTTTAGATCCAAATAATGCGGCAGATGTCAGGCGGCTTATCGCTGAGTTACGTCATATCCCTAGTGGTATTTTACTTACGTCTCATAGCATGAGAGAGGTTGAATTATTAGCTGATCGCGTGCTTGTTCTCAAAAAAGGAAAGTGTATTTTTCTGGGCAGCTTAGAGGAGTTAAGACAGAAAGTAAAAATAGAGGGCGTATACACGTTTATAACTGATTGTCTTGATGAATCTAAAATTAAAATCTTAAAGGAATGTTCTGGAATTGCATCAGTTGAAGTTCTTGAGAAGTTTGATTCAATTTATGTGGATGTGTCAGGAAATAAGAAAATGGTTTTTGATTTATGTGTTGATGATTTTGGTTGGAAGAAAGTCAATGAAAGACGTGCCTCACTCGAAGAGGTGTACCTTGCTGTAATGGGAAAAGATAATGAAATATAGTGTTAATTCAATTTTTGATATGCGCTCAGAATTGCAGATGCTACGCTTTCATACGAGTATGTTTTTAACGACTCCATTCTTTTTAATAAGTGTTCTTGGATCATGTTTTAGCTTCTCTTTGTTTAAGATTTTTTCAATGATTCAGGGGTCTGGTAATCATTCATTTTGGGTTTATTCATCTATCGCAACTATATGGGCTTCTACAATTCTCTCAACAGGTATTATTGGATATCAGCGTTATCAGGGAACTTTGGATTATTTGTTTATAAGTCCGAAGGGAATTGCTAATATTTTTTATCCAATTATTTTTTCTGCAACTACATTAGGTTTAGTTCTTGGAGTACCGTGCTCTATTCTTCTTAGCTTATTTTTTGATGTTCCTATTATTCTTTCTATAAATGAGATATTGGCACTATTTTTTTCAACGGTTGCATGCGCCTCTTCATCTTTGGTTTTGTCTTCTTTATATGTTTTAACAAAAAATGCTTCATCATTTGAAAGCCTTATTTTAACTGGTATATGGATAGGGTCTGGTATAGTTTTACCAATAGAAAACTTTCCATTACCAATGCGTATAATCGCATACTTACACCCTTTGACTCCAGCAGTAAAGTTAATTACCTCAGCTACTGTCCAAGATTTTTTCTTGTATTCGGTTGTTTGTTTGATTCTTTCGATTGCATATGTTTTTTTAGGACGGTTTCTAATTCAATTAGCATTTTCAAATCTTCGCAAGGATGGAGATTGTTCATAATTATGAAAAAAATTACTTCATATATCTATCCTGCAATTTGTATATCATTGACTTCTTTATCCAGCTACGGCTCTATTTTAGCTTTTTGCATCCAATTTTTTATTGAACCTATTTTTTCATATCTATACTTTGTTCTGTTTGGTATGCAGCTTTCTGCTTCAAGTATGTCACTGCTTGTAGGAATTTTAACTTTATCAGCATGGCTTTCTGCAATGCAATGTTCGGCCAATATTATTGTTCAAGATCGATTTGCTAAAACAATTTTTATGTATTTAATTTCTCAAAACCGTGCAATGGTATTCTTTTTAATTAGATACATAACAATTACTGTTATTTGTTTTATGAGTTCTCTTATAACCTCAGTTATTGTTCTTTATATTGCAGCAGCTGATGTTCTGGCCCTACTTGTTCCTTTATGCATATCCCTTATTCTTGCTTCTCTTGGTGGCGCTATATTTGGAGTATTTTCTTCAGTAATTGGTTTATTGTTAACTGATGGATTTGCAGTACTAAACTTATTATCAATAAGTATCCCCATACTTTCTGGAGCTGTTATACCACTTTATTTATTTCCAAACCCTTTGATTTCTATCTGCAAGTGCATTCCGATTTCATGGATTGTTGAAAGTGTCGGATTATTTTTGAGTTTTAATACAAGTGATGCGTTTCTATTGTGTGGTTATGCGTTGTTCTTAGAACTTTTATGGATATTGATAACGCTTGCTTTCATCTCTTTTTGCAACAACAGACAGAGAATTACTGGTCAAATAGAGGGAATGCATTTGTAAATACTGTATAAAGATACCCATAAGGGGTAATTTCCTTCGGATATTAATAAACCATAAGGGTATTTGAAGGAGGTTTTATGGGAATCATGGGTAGATAAAAACAGCGGCTTCGGTCGCTGTTTTTTGTTGCATAAAAATACCTTATGGGGGTATACTGTTTACAGAAACTAATACCCCCTTAGGGTATGTAAAGGAGGACAGATGGCTCAGAAAGACAGCCAACCACAGAAGACCTGTTGTCACTGTGATCACAAGGCTACTCCTCGCTCAAACGAGCTTAAAAGTGGGGTTTCTCGCCGTATTAACCGCGCAATCGGCCAGCTAAATGGCATTAAAACAATGATTGACGAGGATCGTTATTGCGGAGATATCCTTATTCAGCTTGCAGCAGTTGAGTCTGCGGTTAAGGCTGTCTCAAGAGAAGTAATGCAGGATCACCTGGAGTCTTGCGTAGTTGACCGCATCCAGTCGGGTGATACAGAAGTTATTGATGAGGTCATGGACCTCTTTAAGCGATTTATGTAAGGTGGCGTTATGGATCAGAAAGTTTTTGATGTACAAGGAATGACGTGCGCAAGTTGTTCTGCGCACGTGGAGAAGGCGGCAAACTCTGTTTCTGGTGTCTCTGAGGCTCGCGTTAATCTGCTTAAAAATTCTATGGAAGTTGATTACGACGGTAATCCAGATACCCTCAAGCAGATTTCTGACGCAGTACGTAAAGCAGGCTATGAGGCAACACCTCGTAGCGACAAAAAAGATTCTACTGCAGCTACTAAGGCAGATGCTACCGATGCTTCAGAAAAGGCGGTAAAGCAGAAGAGAGTCGAGCTTATTTCCTCAATGGCGTTTGCCATTCCACTGCTCTATCTTGCCATGGGTGAGATGATAGGAGCACCTGTTCCATCTGCTGTTTCTGGAATGAATGGCATGATGAACTTGGCTCTTACTGAGCTTTTGCTTTGCATTCCTATTCTCTTTATTTGTCGTCACTATTTTATTAGCGGATTCCGCGCGTTTTTGCATGGCTCGCCTAATATGGATTCGCTCATTGCGCTAGGTTCAGCAGCGTCGTTTGCTTACAGTGTTGTTAGCCTGTACCAGATGGCAAATGCTTTTATTGCAGGAGATGTTGCTGCAGCTCACCAAGCAATGCACGGCATGTACTTTGAGACCGCTGGTGTGATTCTTGCTCTGATTTCCCTGGGCAAGTTCTTTGAGGCGCGCGCAAAGGGTCATACCACAGGTGCAATTAGCGCACTTATGAACCTTGCTCCAAAGACTGCTATTCTCGTCAAAGACGGTGTTGAACAGGAAGTTCCTGCAGAGACCGTTGTAGTGGGAGACGTGCTTGTGGTAAGGGCTGGACAGTCAATTCCTGTTGATGGCCAAGTCATCGAAGGAGAAGGATCTGTCGATGAGTCCGCTATTACCGGAGAGCCCGTTCCTGTAAGTAAGACCGTTGGCGATTCCGTGACAGGTGCAACGGTATCTACCGGCGGCTGGTTTAAGATGCGCGCCACCGCTGTTGGTGATGACACAACGCTTGCAGGCATCATCCGCCTGGTTGACGAGGCAACAAGCTCCAAAGCGCCTATTGAGCGTCTTGCTGACAGTATTGCTGGCGTCTTTGTTCCCGTTGTTATTGGAATTGCGCTGGTAACGTTTGCAGCATGGTTTGTCTTTGTGGCACCTGGTGACTTTGCGGTTGCTCTCTCGCACGCTGTTGCTGTTCTGGTTATTTCCTGCCCTTGTGCACTTGGCCTTGCAACACCTACCGCCATTATGGTGGGCACCGGCCTGGGCGCTTCAAATGGCATTTTGGTCAAGTCCGCCGAGGCGCTTGAGGGTGCGGTTAGAGCAACCGTGGTTGTTCTTGATAAGACGGGAACGCTCACTGAGGGCAAGCCAAGCGTAACTGATGTTCTTTGTGCAGGTAGTACTTCCGAGAATCAGTTGCTCGAGTATGCATATGCGCTTGAGCAAAAGAGCGAGCATCCACTTGCGCAGGCTATTGTTACGTACGCTCAAGAGAAGCTTGGAGAGTCTGCAGGAAGCTCTCTTGATGTACAGGAGTTCTCACAGATTGCAGGCGGCGGCCTTACAGCAAAGGTTGGCGAGAAACGCCTTGTAGCAGGAAACGCTCGTCTTATGGAGCAGGAGAACATCAGCACACAAGAGCTGACTTCCCAGGCTCAGCAGCTAGCTGAACAGGCAAAAACACCGCTGTACTTTGCACTTGAGGGTAAGCTTCTTGGTGTCATTGCTGTGGCCGATAAGGTTAAGCAGACCAGTGCATCCACCATTGCTCGTCTTCGTGCTATGGGCGTTAAGTCTGTCATGCTTACCGGTGATCAGGCAACAACAGCAAACGTCATTGGTAAGGAGCTCGGCGTTGACCAGGTAATCTCCGACGTCTTGCCAAGCCAGAAAGAGTCCTACATTAGGCAGTTCCAGGACGCCGGAGAAAACGTTGTCATGGTTGGCGACGGTATCAACGACGCCCCAGCACTCGCTCGAGCAAACGTGGGTATTGCAATTGGTGCGGGTACCGATGTTGCTATTGAGTCCGCTGACATTGTCTTGATGAAGTCTGATCCAGCTGATGTTGCCACCTCAATTGAGCTTTCTCGAGCCACCATGACCAACATCAAAGAGAACCTGTTCTGGGCATTGTTCTATAACACCATTTGTATCCCTGTTGCTATGGGCCTGTTGTATCCATTTGGTATTTCGCTGAACCCTATGATTGGTGCAGCCGCCATGGGCTTCTCGTCAGTCTTTGTTGTATGCAATGCACTGCGCCTGCGCACCTGGAAGCCAAAGAATACAAGCTCAGCAACTCGCCAAAACGCTCATGACACAAAACCAGTCATTGACGTCCAACCTAAGTCCACAAACGACGCATCCGCGTCACAGAAGGAGGAATCTTTTATGGAGAAGAAACTAAACGTAGAGGGCATGTCTTGCCAGCACTGTGTTGCACACGTCACACAGGCTCTTGAGGCTGTCGAGGGTGTCTCTAAGGCAACCGTTTCACTTGACGAGAAGAGCGCTGTAGTTGAGCTGTCTTCTGATGTTGCTGATAGCGCATTGGTTGACGCTGTTGTTCAGGCAGGATACGAGGCTACTATTGCCTAAGGTAGGCAAGTAGACGGTCCTTCTCGCTCGAATCACTAAATACCGCACGTGCAGCATTTTCACCAAGCTCACGTGCGGTATTTTTGTCTAGACCGCAGTACTGTTGCAAAAGTTCAAACTCGCGCGAGAGGGTAGTGTTGGAGACCGTCATGTTATCCGTGTTGATAGTAACCGTCAGACCAGCATCAAGCAGTTGCTCAAGCGGGAAGCGCTCTATTGACTCAAAGATGCGCGTTTGAACGTTGCTGGTAGGGCAAATCTCAAGGGCAACATTTGCAGCTTTGAGGTCCTGGATAACGCCCGCGTCCTCCAAAGAGCGAACACCGTGGCCAATACGTCGTGCGCCAAGTCGAAGTGCAGCCTTGATGCTTTCTGGACCAGCGGCTTCTCCCGCGTGGATAGTAAAAGGAACATCTTTTCTTTGTGCTTCAGCAAAAAGTGACGAGAAGTTCTCTGTGGCAAAGAGCGCCTCTGCTCCTGCTAAGTCTGCTGCTACGACGCCATTTCCAAGGTACGCTGCAGCCAGATCAATTGACTCTTCATTTTTGTGCTTAAGCTCTTCACCTGTGCCACGCATAGCGCAAATAATGTATGCCGTGTGGAGCTTTGACTGTAGATGCTCTGCATAGAAGTCAGCTCTACCAGCAAGAGCAGCCTCAAGAACTTCTTGCTGAGAAAGACCTCCTGCAGTAAGACTTCCTGGTGCAAAGCGGGGCTCAGCGTAGAGAATACCCTCTGCGTCAAGCTGCTCATGGAATGCCTTTGCAACTGCACGAATGCCCTGTGCTGACTGCATAAGCTTGAGCGGCAACTCAAAGGTTGCAAGATACTGGTTAAGATCCTGGCAATGTGCTGGGACTTGCATCTTTTCTTGGAGCTCAGCCAAAGACAAATCAAGTCCTGCTTCTGCTGCAAGTTGAGCTGCGGCAGGAAGGGGAATTGATCCATCAAGATGGACATGCAAATCGATAAGAGCACAGGAGCTCATAGCGCCTCCTACAAGAAACGTATGCTATGGCGCAAAGAGCGCAGACTAGATAGCTACATCATACGGTAGGGAAGTGGCATTCTCCAAATCGTTTGCAAGTTTTTCAAACTGGTACCCATTGATGCGCTCTAGTAGGCGCACCTCATCAGGCAAAACGTCATAGTGAATCTGCGAGCAAATAGCGCAGGCAATAGATCCAATGGTATCCGTGTCTCCACCCATCTCCGCGGCTATTCTCGCCGCTCTAGAGACTTTGCCCTGAGAGAGCTTTACCACTGCAAGAACTGCAGGTATGGTCTCTATGGTCTCGTAGCCACAGCCGCAGTAGTCGTAGATGTCTCTTGATGCCGCTAGGGGAGCCTCAAGGTTTTTGGCACCCTCGCAGAACTCCAGCGCCATGATGCACTTTTGATACATGCTAGGCATGGGCATTTGTGTACCAATTTTGGTATAGAGCGCTCGGTGTCCGTAGCTTAAAGCAGTTTCAAGAGCGTCTTCCACTGTAAACGAATTTTCAGTAAGACCTCTGTTAATGGCGGCAACAATCATTGCTGCACCCATAATAGCTACATTGGTTCCGTGAGTGGGAAGCGCAAGCTCAGTGACACTGTTAATAAGCGCATGTTTGTCTTTCCAGCTCACAATTGAAGCCAGTGGAGCACACTTCATGGCACATCCGTTAGTGGTACCAAGGCGTCCACACGTTTTAAGTGAGTGACCAGAAAGTCGATTGGCTAGTGCAGCTCTTGTGGAAGGACCAACCACTTGGGCAGCATTTGGCTCTGTTGCCACATAGTTTTCCAGTGCGTCAAAGTAGCGGGATTGGTTAAAAACTCCCTGGTTATCAATGATATTTTTAGTCAAAATGATTGCGTTTGCGGTGTCATCTGTAGTTTGACCTGCAGTAAAAGGTCTTCCAAAGAAATCGTTTTTCGGTGGACTTGAAAGACTCTGAACTCCATCAGGAAACGCAAAATCAATTTGGTGTGGTGACATCATCTCTGTTGGCATGCCATAAGCGTCGCCATAGGCAAGAGCCGTGAGCATCCTATAGAGTTTGATTTTTCTTGCCGTGTTCATGTTACTCACGCTTCTTCATGCCAGAAGAACGTGATGTTTTGGCTCTGCAGAGACTATTTTTACCTGCAGAGATAAGCTTCTCATAGCAGCGTGCCATGATCGCTCCCCTCAATTAGATATTCTCTGTCTTTGCAGGTTTTTTCTTTGCTGTGCCGTAAGGAATACCTCACTCCTTAGATCCTTACTTTCCCAGCTTGTAGTCGCAATACAAACTAGATGGCTCAGACAGAAAATATCTCCCCCAAGTATGTTTAAAGATATCAAATATTTAAGTATTGCTACAGGAGGTAGCCTCATTATTCGGTAGGCGGTAGCTGAAGGGAGCTTAGAGGTTTTGTGCTCACAATAGTGACTACATGCTGTTTTATATTCTCTCTAACGCACTGTGCCATTGCTAGGTAAAATGGACGGTAGCAAACTGAAAGGAATGGACATGGCCGCAATTTTGACTCATGACTTCTTTGGCAAAGATGCCTTTGATATAGCTGCAGGCAAACTTGGTTTCTCCACAATGGAGGAGCGAGAAGCTTTTCTCCTGGGCAATCAAGGTCCAGATCCACTGTTCTATTTAGCGGCAGACCCGCTGCTACATCGCTATGCCAAATACGCATCAATCATGCATAAAGAGAAAACGCCTGAACTCCTTCTTTCTATGCGTGATGCAATTGCGCCTCTGCCGCTCAAAGATGTTGCAGTTGCTCGCGCCTATATTGCGGGATTCCTCTGTCACTATATGCTTGATTCAACTGCGCATCCCTTTGTCTATTACTGGCAAAACATGCTTACCTCTCAAGGTGTAGAGGGCTTGGATGAATCTGCTAAAAATCAAGTACATGCAGAGATCGAGAAGGACCTTGATGAAGCAATTCTTTACGCTCATCTTGGCAAAACAGTAGCTACGTATAGGCCTTATAGCGAAGTTTTGAAGGCATCGCTGCATACGCTCTACGTTTTGGATAGAGTATTTTTCTTTGCATTGCTATGGACATATGAAAAACCTACCGATACCAGGATTTTCTCGTCAGCTGCTGTTGATTTTAGGATTATTCAGCACCTAGCGTATTCGCCAACAGGTAAGAAGAGAAAGCTACTGGGTCATCTTGAGCGTACCTTTGGTACAAATAGGTTTTCTTTGATTGAGGCGCTCTCTCATGGGGCAAGGGAATCCTCTGATTCTGATTTTGATAACAGAGCAGGAAATGAGTGGACTGATCCTTTTACGGGAGAGGTTCGCAAAGAGAGCTTCTGGGATTTGTATGACCACGCGCTGGCAAATGTGCCGTATGCACTTGACGTTTTCTTCTCGCCAGACTTTAATCTTGATACTGCAAAAGAGCTTACGCAAAATCTGAACTTTGATGGTCAGATGCTTGCAGGTGAAGGTTCGACAGAATAGGTTTTTGTGGCAACGTACGTTTTTTCTGATATTCACGGCCATGTGGAGCCGCTGAGGCGTGCTCTGGAGCGTATTAATCCAACCGAGTCAGACGTGTTTTATTGTCTTGGCGACATGATTGACCGTGGTCCTAGCTCGCTTGCCACTATTAAGACAATTCGCGCGCTTCCTAACTGCACCGTTTTAATGGGCAATCATGAGCAACTTGCGCTGCAAGCATTGGATCCAGAAGCTGATATTGAAGCTCAATTTATGTGGCAGATTAACGGGGGAGACGCAACGCTTGCTGAGCTCAAGACGCTTTCTGAAGAAGAATATGGTGAGCTAATTGCCTGGTTGCAAGCACTGCCTCTGTACGCCACCGTTGAGGTCCAAGGTAGAGACTTTGTTCTGGTACATGCTGGCATAAAGTCTAATGGCGTTCCCTTGCCAACTGCGTGGGATAAGGCATCTTTGGAACAGTATTTGAGCAAGCAATCTGAAAACGATTTACTGTGGATTCGCGAAGAGTTTTGGCAATATCCAACGGATTTCCGCACGTCAGATGCTGCGTATCCTATTGTTATTTGCGGCCATACGCCTACGCCATTGTTAGCAAGCTTTGGTGCAAAAAATTTGAACCGAAGCGCTACAACTGAGGATGGTCTCGCACAGTGGGTCCAGTCGGATGGCGACAAGTGGGGAATTGACACGGGCACTACGGGTGGAGCCGGCTACGGTCAGGTAACTGTACTGCGCCTTGACGATCTGCAGGAGTTTGTTGAGCCGCTGCAAGAAGGCGAGTAGTTGTGGCTGCAAAGATGCAACAGCCTACCGACGATGCTGCCAAAACCGCGCTTACGCATGTAGAAAACACGCTGGACCCCATCATTTTCCCTGATTCTCGCGTGTTGCTTTTGGGGTCAATGCCAAGTCCCAAGTCTCGAGAAATCGGCTTTTACTTTGGCAACCCTCAGAATAGATTCTGGCGCGTAGTTGCCGCTCTATATGGCGAGAAACCCTTGCAGTCCATACCTGAAAAGATTGACTTCTGTAAAAGACATCATCTTGCCCTTTGTGATGTGCTTAAGGCTTGTGATATTAAGGGTGCAAGTGATGCTTCTATTGCAAATCCGATTCCGCATAACATTGGCACTCTTATTCAAGATTCATCAATCTGTGCCATTTTTACGCTTGGTGGGACGGCAACAAAACTTTATAAGCGCTACACTGAGCAACAAACCGGTATTCCCGCACGTCAACTGCCTTCTACAAGTCCTGCTAATGCACGTATGTCAGTTGATGATTTAGTGGAAGAATTTTCCATTATCAAAAAATTTACCAATTGTGAGTTGACAATATCCTAGTTGCGGCTAGGATTATACGCATGCGAATTATGGCTACGACATACACTGCACTTTGTGCATGCACCGCGATGTGTCTGGTGCCCGGGTCACATACGACCAGGGTGTAATTGTCGCTGAGCAAAATTTTCCTGGTATAGACTCGGGCGTAAAGCTATTTTGTAACTCTTGTGTGAGTATTCACATATCCCGAGAGGATTTATTCGCATGGACTGGAGCTTCATAGGGGAACATCTCCCGCTGTATGCAGAAGCTGCAAAAATAACGCTTACCATCTCTTTCTTTGGAGTTATCTTTTCGCTTATCGTTGGTTTGATAAGTGCTCAGATTTCGCTGTCAAAAATTCCTGTTTTGAGTCAGCTCAATGCTCTCTACGTTGAGCTTTCTAGAGGAACACCCCTACTCATTCAGTTGTTTCTTATCTACTTTGGTCTGACTAAAGTTGGTCTCAAAATGGACGCAGAGGTAGCTGCTGTTGTGGGTCTAACGTTTCTTGGCGGTTCCTATATGGCAGAGGTGTTTCGTGCAGGCTTTGAATCAGTTGCAGCCATTCAGTTTGAATCTGCACAGGTTCTGGGCCTCTCCAAGACTCAAGCTCTCCAGCACGTTATTCTTCCACAGGCACTTTCTGTAGCAATTCCAGGCCTTGTTGCTAACGTCATTTTCTTGATCAAGGAATCCTCCGTTGTTTCTGGCATTGCCCTTGCAGATTTGATGTACGTGACCAAGGACATTATTGGCATGCAGTACGACACTACAGAAGCCCTCTTTATGCTGGTAATTGCCTATGTGATTATCCTTGTTCCTATTTCTTTGCTTGGCAGCTGGCTAGAGAGGAGGCTTGACTATGCCCGTCGATAACATTTTGCTGCAGGAAGGAGTAATAACGCGCCTTCTTGGAGGTCTTGCAACAACGGTGCACATTGGCCTTATCTCTGTGGCACTTTCCATTCCTCTTGGTATTCTCGTTGGACTTTTTATGACATCCAACAACAAGGTTGTTCGCGCAATTCTTCGCGTTTACCTTGAGATTGTTCGTGTTATGCCTCAGCTGGTACTGCTCTTTGTGGTGTACTTTGGTACTTCTGAATGGTTTGATGTCAACTTTGATGGCGTTGAGGCATCAATTGTGGTCTTTACCTTCTGGGGAGCTGCCGAGCTTGGGGACCTGGTAAGAGGAGCGTTGGAGTCAATTCCAGCATCTCAGTATGACGGTGCGTTTGTACTTGGCCTTTCTCGCCAACAGACGTTCTTGAGGGTAATCCTACCTCAGGCCTTTAGGCGTCTTTTGCCACCAGCCATCAATTTGATTACGCGCATGATTAAGACAACAGCGCTTTGTAATTTGATTAGTGTGGTTGAGCTGCTCAGAGTTGGTAGCCAGATTTCTGATTTTTATCGCTTCAAGTTCCCAACCGACGGAGCACTTTGGATCTATGGAGCTATTTTCTTCCTGTATTTTGCCGCCTGCTTCCCACTTTCGTATCTTTCACGCAGGCTTGAGAGGAGCGCCTCACATGAGTAACACCGTTTTAGCAGTTAAGGACCTCACTAAGGTATATCCCTCAAGCCAGAAACCCGTGCTTGATAAGATCTCGCTCTCCATTAATAAAGGCGAGGTAGTTGTGGTGTTGGGGCCTTCCGGTTGCGGTAAGTCTACGCTCCTTCGCGCCATTGTTGGCCTAGAAGACATCCAAGGGGGAGAGGTGCTTCTCCACGATCAGGTAATTTCTGGTCAGAAGAGGGAAAGCGCTGCAACAGGCATTGGAATGGTTTTTCAAAGCTATGACTTGTTCCCTAACATGACGGTTTTGAAAAACGTAACTCTGGCTCCTCTGGTGGTACAGAAACGCTCAGAGGCTGAGGTTTTAACTCAGGCAGAAGAGCTACTACGTCGAGTAGGGCTGTGGGAGAAGAAGGACGCTTATCCATCAGCGCTTTCTGGCGGTCAGAAGCAGCGTGTGGCCATTGTTCGTGCTTTGATGACTAACCCTGAGGTGCTTCTGCTGGACGAAATTACCGCAGCTCTTGATCCCGAGATGGTTCACGAGGTTTTGCAGGTAGTTATGGAGTTGGCAGAGCAGGGAATGACCATGCTGGTGGTAACTCACGAGATGCGCTTTGCTCAAGCAGTTGCTGATAGAGTCATCTTGATTGATCAGGGACACATCGTAGAAGAGTCGTCCGACGCACAAGAGTTTTTCTCGGCACCTAAAACAGAAAGGGCACAAGAGTTTTTGCGTACCTTTGAATTTGAACGTGTACATAAGTAAACAACGTGTTTTTGCACGTAAATGATGTAGTAATTGATTCAGCTTGTTAGGATTTAAAATGAACTTCTTTGAAAATACTTCCGCTTCTCTTTCTCGTCGTGCTTTCCTTGGTGCAAGCGCACTCTCTGCTGCAGCTCTTTTGGCTGCTTGCAAGAAAAAGGATTCCGATGGAGCTCAGGGCGGATCTTCTGATACAGACTCAAAGTTTAGAACTCTTGATGACATCAAGAAGGCAGGAACGGTAAATATCGGCGTCTTCAGCGATAAGGCTCCTTTTGGTTATGTTGATGCAAACGGCAATTACGCTGGTTACGACATTGTTTTTGCTGAGCGTCTTGCAAAGGATATGGGCGTCAAGATTAACTACATTGCCACCGACGGACAGAACCGCGTTCCTTTCTTGCAGTCCAATAAGGCAGATATCATGCTGGCAAACTTTACGGTAACTGATGACCGTAAAGAGAAGGTTGATTTCTCCCTGCCATACATGAAGATCAAGCTGGGCGTTGTTTCTCCATCCTCCGCGCCAATCACAGACGTTTCCCAGCTTGACGGCAAGAAGCTTATTGTTTCTAAGGGAACCACAGCTGAGGTCTGGTTTGCTAAGAACGCACCTAAGGTTGAGTTGGTCAAATTTGATAGCTACGCTGACGCGTATAACGCGCTGCTCGACGGCCGCGGCGATGCTTTCTCAACCGATAATACCGAGGTACTTGCATGGATCAAGTCTAACCCCGGCTTTGTTGTTGGTATTGATGACCTGGGCGACTCCGATACTATTGCTGCTGCAGTTCACAAAGGTAACTCTTCGCTGTTGGAGTTTATCAACAACGAGATTACCGGTCCTCTTGCAGAGGAGAACTTCTTCCACAAGGCTTATGAGGAGACACTTGCTCCAATTTATGGCGACGAGGTAGATCCAAACAACATTGTCGTTGAGGGTGGCAAAATCTAAGGTATAGCTCTTAGTTTTACGCGCCGCGTCGTCCTCAACACTCAATACGCCCATTTCGCGAGAAGACCTTGCAGCTTGTAAGGTCTTCTCGTATTTGTAGCTAAATTGTTAATTTGTATAGCGCTTTTCAAAAATGCTTCTTTGTGCTGATAAAGTAGGTCAACTATTTTTTGACCACCAGGGCAAAGGAGCTGATAATGGCAGCTGAACAGCAAAAGACAACTCGTAAGATTGGCGTCCCCAGGTTCCCTGGCGATATTATGCTTTATCCGCTTTCCGTGGGCCTACTGCTTCACTCTTTTTTCCCTCAGGTTCTAGAAATTGGTAGTTTTACCACAGCTGTTGCTAAGGGCGCCCCTACGATTGTTGGTATTGTTCTGCTGTTTGTTGGTGCCTCTATTGACCTTAAGACGGTTCCAAAGGTTCTGAAGACTGGTCTGACCATTCTTATCCCTAAGCTTGCCATTGCTATTGCCTTTGGTCTCTTTGTTGCCAAATTCATGAACGATAACTTCTTTGGTCTTAATGCACTTTCCATCATTGGCGGTATTACCTTCTGTAATGTTGCTCTGTACATTGGTATTACTGCTGAGTATGGAACTCCTGATGAGCAGGGTGCTGCTGCTGTTTTGTCTCTTGTTGCTGGTCCTGCAGTTACCATGATTGCTCTAGGCGCAGCAGGCGTTGCAGCAATTTCTCCTACCGCGCTGATTGGTACGCTGCTCCCTCTGGTTCTTGGTGTTGTTCTTGGCAACCTTAGCCCATTTATCAGGGGACTTTTGGTTCCTGGTATTAACCCTTGCATTGCCGTTGTTGGTTTTGCGCTTGGTTGCGGTATGAGTGTTGAGAACCTTATTACTGGTGGTCCATCAGGTATTCTTTTGGCAGTTCTGTGCATCATCACCGGTATTCTTACCATGCTTGTTGAGCGTCTTCTTGGTGGTTCTGGTAAGGCAAGTCTTGCAAGTGCAACTATTGCAGGCACTGCAACAACCACTCCTGCTGCGGTTGCTAGTGTTGATCCAACGTATACAGCTCAGGTTGTTGCAAACGCAAACGCTCAGCTTGCAGCTGCGGTAGTTATTACTGCACTTGTAGCTCCAGCATTTACCGGTTGGCTTGACAAGAAGTTGGCTAAGAAAAATGATGCCGGTGAGGTACAGACTTCAGAAGAAGTAGCTGCTACTGAGTAATTACGTAAGCTTCAAATAATCAGCATGAAAAACCCTCTTCTGCACAGGTAGAAGAGGGTTTTGTTCACCGGTTAAAGAAAATAAATGATGTGGCTGATCTCAAATATAAGCGCAAGTATGAGGAAAACTAAGAACAAAATTCTTACCCATTTTTTGATACCGCTTTTAAAAAAGACATAAAAATCGATAACCTCAGTCAGAATTAATACTAGAAAAAACAGCAATGGTGGAATAAGTCCCTGTTTCCACAGTAGCCGCATTCCCTGATAAGTCAGAAAACTGACCAATATTACAATACGAAATGTTTTTCTAGAAATCGGTTCTGAAAAATTAAAAATCTTCTCACCAAACATATCTGTTGCCTCCCTATGGACAACAAGAGCAGTTTATTTGTTACTAAAGATTGTAATACTGTCTATTAACCTCGTAGTATATAACTATAGTAATTTAACTTGTGATTGGAGGTGCCTATGGAAGTTGGGGAGTGGAGCATTAGTTCTCCAGCATCTAAGTTTTTACTTGGTGCACCATGGTCAGAAAAGCTTGCTCACGGATGGGTTCATCCGCTGCGCATCTCTTCCAATCAGCTTAGAGTTATTGGCTCTTGCTCTTCTTGGCACCCCGGTCTTTTTAAACAAATGGCAGCGTGCACTTCAGATATTCAAGTTGCTTTTACCACGGACAGCTCAGAAGTGGCGCTTGATTTAAAAATTGATGAACTTCCTAAGGGGTCCTCGTCTGTTTTACAGCTGCTTAAATCCACGTATGTTAAAAAGCTCAGCTCTGTATTTGTGACGATTGACGGTAAACCTTACAAGAACTTCTCGTTGGATGATGCAGGTGAACAGACACTTTCTATTCATCTAGAAACAGAAACCTCTCAGGATGATCTTGCTAGGCTTCCAGGTTTTAATGACACACATCACGTGAGTATTTACTTGCCCTGTTTGCAGAGTGCTTCCGTTAAAAATCTCCGTGGCAATGGCACGTTTTTCTCGCCCGCTGAGCCTAAGAAAAAACTGGTGGTGTTTGGCGATTCTATTGCGCAGGGTTTTATTGTGGAGCGTCCAGACAAAACTTGGCCGCACTGTCTTGCTAAGCGCATGAAGCTTGAGGTGGTTAACCAGGGAATTGGTGGACAAGTTTTTCAGCCTGGCTCGTATACGTTCATTGAGGATACTTCTTTAGTTGTTGTTGCACTTGGAGCAAATTATCGCTACGAGAAATGCGCAAAATCACAGGTAACATATGAGATTCAAAATTCACTCTGGCAGATTTCTCAGATGTATGCGGATGCGCGCGTGGTGGTTCTGACGCCTACCCCTTATTTTGAGGATACGTATCCCACGCACCCTTATTCTTGTTTTGCTGAGGTTTCCCAAATTATTGAAGAAGTTGCTGGTAAGTTTGGTTTGCAGTGCATTTCTGGAGAAAAACTGTTGCCTCAGGAGAAGAAATATTTTGCTGACGATGTGCATCCAAATTCTAAGGGTGCGGCACTTTTAGCAAAAAATCTGTTTGAAGCCTTGAAACAGCCAGTTCAGGATAGTCTTTTTTAGACGCCAGGCTTTCTCAAAAGTTCTTTAAAAGCTCTCTCAAAATTCAACACGACTTTTTGTCCGGTGAAACTTCTACACTAGAGGTGAAAAACATCTAGAGAGGATACACATGAACATCACTAATCTTTTTGCACCTCATATGACCGGGCAACTTTCAGAAGAAACTCAGGCTCTTGTGGCTGAACAAATAGCTAAGGGCACCTTAAGCCCTTACGCGTGTAAAAATGAAGACATCATTCGTCGAGATTCTGCCCATGATCAGGCGTCGCTTTTGCGTCCCGCTTTCATGCGAGATGTCGAGAAAATCATGCATACCCCTGCGTATAACAGGCTAAATGGCAAAACACAGGTCTTCTCGTTCCGTGCGCATGATGATATTACTCGCCGTGGCCTTCATGAGCAGCTTGTTTGTAGAGTTGCTAAAGATATTGGACGTGCACTTGGTCTTAACCTTGATCTGATCGAGGCAATTGCTCTTGGTCATGATGTGGGACATACTCCTTTTGGTCATGCAGGGGAGTATTTCCTCAATGATATTTATCATGAGCAAACGGGGCGCTGGTTTTTCCACAACGTACAGAGCGTACGCGTTCTTGATGGCCTCTATGCAAGAAACCTCTCTCTACAGACGCTTGACGGAGTAATTTGCCACAACGGTGAGTTTGAACAGCAGATACTTCAAATGAGTAATCTTTCAACTTTTGATGATTTTGACAAGGTGGTAGAAGATTGCTGGGAGAGAGGCCCTCAAGCTATTGCACACCTGCGTCCCATGACGCTCGAAGGTTGCGTTATGCGCATCTCCGACATTATTGCGTATGTTGGAAAAGATAGACAGGATGCGCTTCGTGCAGGTGCTGCAACAGAAGAAACGTTTGATGACGGCCTTGGTGGCGCCTATAACGCATGGGCTACCTCTGCTTTTGTTGCAGATATTGTCCAGAACAGCTTTGGCAAACCTCAGATTTCTCTCTCAGAAGAGGCATTTAACGAGATGAAGCGAGCAAAGCGCGAGAATTACCAGAAGATTTATGGTGCATCAGAAGCTAATGGTGATTTCTCTGAAGACATCAAGCATCTGTTTGAGAAGTTGTACGAATACGAGTTGTCCTCGCTTAAATCTGGTGATCAGAGCCTTGCAATCTTTAAGCATCATATTGAACCCGTGAGCAGGCACCTTTCTAGGTACGGTCATACGTATGACTGGAAGAGTGACGTGCACCGCACTGTTGTTGATTTTATTTCTGCAATGACTGATGACTACTTTGTGGCTACCTGTGAAGCGCTCTTCCCAGAAGCTCAGGAGCTCTTTCCAAAGAGGAGCTACTTTGCAGAAGGAGTACGCGCGTAAGGTTTGTTAGTCGGTTACGGTACGGCAAACGGGCGCTGAAAGAGCATTTGTGTTAAGCGGGTTTCTCGCCAAGCTTTTATGTTTGAGACGGGGTAAAATAGCTGCATGGATACTTTATTTTCTGGCATGGAACGTGCCGCTAAAAAAGCAAATGCACCACTTGCTGCTCGCATGCGTCCTACCACGCTTGATGGATACGTGGGTCAGGAAGATGCGGTTGGTCCTGGCTCATGGCTGCGTAAGGCTATTGAGCACGATACGCTCTCATCTGTCTTGTTGTACGGCCCAGCTGGTACCGGTAAGACCACACTTGCGCGCATCATCGCTCATACAACGCACGCAGAATTTGTAGAAGTATCTGCAATTACGGGTACTGTTAAAGACCTTCGCAGAGAGATTGAGGCTGCGGAATCAAGGCTTTTAACAGCAGGTAGAAGAACCATTCTATTCATCGATGAGATTCATCGTTTTACGCGCTCTCAGCAAGACGCCCTGCTTCACGCGGTAGAAGACAGAATTGTTGTTCTTATTGGAGCTACTACAGAAAACCCTTACTTTGAGGTTAATAGTGCTCTGATTTCTCGTTCACGTGTAGTGGAGCTGCATGCATTGTCAGATGCAGCAATCGATGAGCTTATTCAGCGAGCACTTGAGTCAGAAGACGGTCTGGCTGGGGCATTTGTTCTAGAAGAAGATGCTCGCAAAGAGATTGTGACGCTTGCAGGCGGAGATGGTCGCGCAGCCCTAACTTCTCTTGAGCTTGCTTCTCAGATGGTTGACGTTCCAGAATCAGCTGATAGTAAGGCATCTGAGCCGCATGTTATTACCAAGCAAAACGTTCTTGAGGCAAATCCTCGCCGCGGACTTCCCTACGATAAAGCAGGGGATATGCACTATGACATTATCTCTGCGTTTATTAAGTCTATGCGAGGCTCAGACCCAGATGCGGCACTGTATTGGCTTGCGCGCATGATTGATGCAGGTGAGGACCCTAAATTTATTGCTCGACGCATTATGATTTTGGCCTCAGAGGATATTGGCAATGCCGATCCTCAGGCGCTGCTTATTGCACATGCAGCATTCAGGTCAGCCGAGGTTATTGGTTACCCTGAGTGCAGAATTAACCTTGCACAAGCAGTTATTTATATGGCATTGGCTCCAAAGTCTAATGCTGCAGAAGCGGGTATTGATGCAGCACTTCATGAGGTCAGAACAGGTCCAAGGCGAGAAGTCCCAAGTTACTTAAGAGACCGCACGCGCCCTGGTTCTGAAGAGTACGGCAACTACCTCTATCCTCATAATTATCCTGGCGGGTGGATTGAGCAGCGTTATCTTCCAGAGGGACTCGAACGTGGTGCGTTCTTCTCGCCATCTCCAAGAGGCTGGGAAGCATGGAGAATTGCAGCTACAGAGCGTGATCGTCACGAGGAAGCCTAGGATTTTGAATTAGTTAAGTGGGAGCATTAAGAACGCGCTCCTCGGGTAGAATAGAAAGAACTGTAACCGTTAGCTTTGAGGGATGGCATAGATGGATTACTTACAGATTGCCCTTGTAGTCTTAGCCGTAGCTGGTGTTTGGGCTATTGTCGAGGTTGCTCTGACCCTAAGAACAACAAGAAAATCAATTACTGAGATTACACTCTCAGCTAACAACACTATTGAGCAGATTCAGCCTGTTATTTCAAAGATTGATGGCATGGTTGATGAGCTTGATCCAACTGTTAAGCAGCTACCTGCACTTATGCAGAAAGTTGATGAGGCTGCAGAGAACGCTAATACCTCCCTTGAGAGCCTCAATGTAGTTCTTGGTGACGTAGCAACCGTTTCTGGTGCAGCATCAGCCGTAACTGCCACTGTCAGCAAAGCTGCAAGTGATGCTGTTACAGGTGTTGTTGAGTCTGTTTCAAAGCTGGGAACTGGCCTCGGTGGATCTTTGAATCCTTCTAAGCTTGCTGAGGCTGCTCAGGCACGCCTGAGTGGCGCAACTGCAACAGCTCAGCAGAGTGCACAGCGTGCTCAAGAGTACCTTGAAGAGCTCCCTTTGCTTTCTCAGGATAAGACAAAGCATTCTAAGCCTGCTCGCACTGAACAGTTCTATATTGAGTACGGTTCTGAGCCTTCTCAGAAGACTGAGGAGTAGATTGTAATGGCACAAAAAATTGTTGAGCTTTCCGCTCCAGCAGATCCAACATTTGCTCGTTCAGTCAGAATGATGGCTGCAAACCTTGCTGTTTTGTGCAAGATGAACGTTGATGAGCTTGAAGATGTCAAAATGGCCGCAGAAGAAGGCTTTGTCTTTGCTTGTGGCACTCAGAAAGACTCTGTAGATATTACGTTCACCCTCGAAGACAATACTATGGCTATTGATTTTGATTTGGGTGATGAAGATCCAGTTGAGTCTGAGACAGATAATTCTCAGCCACTTGAGCTTGTAGAGCTGTTGCTCTCCGCTATTTGTGACGAGTTTGAACTCAGCGATGATGGTTACACGCTTCATCTTGTAAAGATTTCTGGCGGTGCACATGCCTAAACCTGAAGCAAACGAGGCAGTACAGGCATCTGCAGAAGAGCAGAAAGCCGCAAGAAGAGCTGCTCGTCGTGCTTCTAAAGGTACCCCGGCCTGGGATAAAGATAGAACACGCCAGCTCTTTGCCCAATATAAAGAAACAAAAGATCCTGAGGTAAGAGACCAGCTCATTGTGAGTCACTTAAACCTCGTGCGCTTTTTGGCTTCTAAGTTCAAAAACCGTGGAGAACCCCTTGATGATTTGATTCAGGTGGGAACCATTGGACTTATCAAAGCAATCGATAGGTTTGAGCCTGATCGCGGTCTTGAATTTACAACGTATGCAACGCCAACCATCATGGGAGAAATTAAGCGTCACTTCCGTGATAAAGGCTGGTCAGTACGTGTTCCTCGACGTCTGCAGGAGCTTTCGTCCAAGATTAATCAGGTTACTGATGACTTGACTAAAGAGCTGCAAAGAAGCCCTTCAATTGAAGAGATTGCCCAGCGTCTTGATACTAATGTTGAAGAGGTCCTTGAGGCTATGGAGTCTTCTAGTGCTTATAGCTCTGTTCCTCTTGAGGGAGGCGGCTCTGGCGCTGATGGAGACGAGACTCCTTCAATCATTGATCAGTATGTGACCGAAGATGAAGATCTTGCTGGTTCAGATGACCGCATTGTTCTTGAAGAGGCTATTAGAGACTTTTCGCCACGAGAGCAAGAGATTATCCGTATGCGTTTTGTTGAAGGACTTACCCAGGTAGAGATTGCGGAGAAACTCAACATTTCTCAGGTGCAGGTTTCAAGGCTGCTTCGTCGCACTTTAAAGCGTATTCAAGAAAAGATTGACCCAGAAAGTGTGAATCGTTAATGGATCAAAAGCACCAAAACTTTTCTGATTCGGTTCAAAAATGGAAACAGCGTGGCTTAATGGTGTGGACAGCCATTGGTCTGGCTGCGTTGTTTGCACTTGCGCTGCATGTTCTTGGCATCCTGGGACAGGCTGTTGAGCTGCTAGCCATTGGCGCTATTGTCGCGTTTGTCTGTAGCCCTGTTACCAATTGGCTTGAAGACAGGGGAGTGCCACGTGGTATCTCTGCTCTAATTGCGCTTGTTCTCACGCTCATTGTGCTGGTAGGATTTCTTATTCTCATTGCCCAGCCATTGGTATTTGAGCTTACTACGCTGCTCAAAAACGCTCCTTCGTATGCAAGTCAGATAGGAGCAATGGCAAGGGAGTTTTGGCAGAACTTTGACACTCAGAGCAACCCTGCAGTCAGGCAGACGGTAGAACTTGCAATTGAACAGGCATCAAGTATTGGAATATCAGTTGCTTCTGGTATTTTGAGCTGGCTTTCCACATCTGCTTTAGGCAATATCTCTTCTATGGCAAACCAGCTCATGGTCTTTTTCTTGGGCCTGGTTCTTGCGTATTGGCTTGCTAAGGACTATCCGGTTATTGTTCGTGAGATGGCCATTATTGCTGGTCCTCAAAAAGAGAATGAGTTTAGGCTTATTCTTGCAATCTTGAGTAGATCTACCAGTGGCTATATGCGTGGAACCATTATTACCTCGGTAGTCAATGGCGTTCTTGTGTACTTTGGGTGTTTGATTCTAGGCAATCCTTATGCCGCTCTTATTGGCATGGTTACGGGAATCTTCCACCTTATTCCTGTAGTCGGCCCGGTTTTCTCGGCAGGTATTGCTTTTATTTTGAGCATTTTGATAGACCCTATCATGACCGTGTGGACCATTGTCATTTTGGTAATCGCACAAAACCTTGTTGATAACCTGCTTTCACCTTTGGTTATGGCAAGTAGCGTTAAAGTTCACCCGGGTCTTTCGCTCGTCGGCATTGTTATTGGTAGCGCTCTTGGCGGAGTGGTTGGAACTATCCTTGCCATTCCTTTGACTGCAGCTCTAAGAGGTATTTTTGTGTACTTCTTTGAGAAGTATTCAGGCAGACAGATTGTCTCGCCAAATGGCGCGCTTTTTAACTCTACGCAGTATGTGGATGAGACAGGCGCCATCCTTCCAGAATATGACGCTCTGGACGATCCAAAGTTCTTTGAGGAGTCTCGTCTTGTTGACCAAGACACTACGGCTCATGTGCGCAGCAAGTCGTCAATTCCCGCACCAAAGATTCTTGGTCATGATTTTTCTCAGTTACTTTTTAGGAATACTCAAGAAGTTACTAAGGAACCAGATAAACCATCGTCAGATGCGGTAGACTCAGACAGTACAAAAGAGTAGTTATTTGAATACGGAGAAGTACTTTATGGCTGACTATAAAACAATGACAACAGCAGAGATTCGTGATGACTTCCTAAGCTTCTTTGAGAGCAAGGGTTGCAAGCGCTATCCTTCTTCATCTCTGGTCCCTTCTGACCCTTCACTGCTTCTTGCTAATGCTGGCATGAACCAGTTCAAGGAGTATTACCAGGGCATCAAGACTATGAAGGAGATTGGCGCCACTTCCTGCCAGAAGTGCCTTCGTACTAACGATATTGACAACATTGGTGACTCTCGCCACCTCTCATTCTTTGAGATGCTGGGTAACTTCTCCTTTGGTGGTTACACCAAGCGCGACGCATGCACCTGGGCAATGGAGTTTATTTCTTCTCCAGAGCACCTGGGTCTGCCTCTTGATCGTCTGTACTTTACCGTCTTTACTGACGACGATGAGGCAATTGAGATTTGGAAGTCTCTTGGTGTAGCAGAAGATCACATCACCCGTCTGGGCGAGGAGGACAACTTCTGGGCAGCTGGCCCAACTGGTCCTTGCGGTCCTTGCTCCGAGATTTACTTTGACCAGGGTCCTGAGTTTGAGGGAGAGGCTCCTGGAGACGATGGTGACCGCTACCTTGAGTTCTGGAACCTCGTCTTTACTCAGTTTGACCGTCAGGAAGATGGCTCTCTGCCTGAGCTTCCTCACCGCAACATTGATACCGGCATGGGCCTTGAGCGTATCGCAGCTATCATGCAGCATGAGGGCACTAACTACGAGGGTGACATCATGCGTTCCCTCATTTCTTTGGGCGAGAAACTCTCTGGTAAAAAGTATCACTCAACTGACGAGATTGACCGCAGCCTGCGCATTCTTGCAGATCACTCCCGTGCAGTTACCTTTATGATTGGCGACGGTATTCTCCCTGGTAATGAGGGTAGAAGCTACATTCTTCGCCGCCTGCTCCGTCGCGCCGTCTATCACGGTCGCTTGCTGGGCATCCAGGGCACCTTCATGGCAGAGTACGCACATGAGGTTGCTGTTCTGCTTGGCGCAGAGTATCCAGAACTTGTCGAGAAGAGCGCTCTTATCGACGGCATTCTGACTGCAGAAGAGGAGCGCTTTGGCGCTACGCTTGACGCAGGCGAGTCCAAGCTTACCGCTGAGCTTGAGCAGCTTGAGGATGGCGCGCAGCTTTCTGGTGAGGTTGCATTCCTTCTGCACGATACCTACGGATTCCCTATTGATCTTACTCGTGAGATTGCTGCAAATGCAGGTCACGTTGTTGACATGGATGCCTTTGACGCTGCAATGACGGAGCAGCGTGAGCGCGCTCGCAAGTCTGCTAACCGCGATGCCTGGGGTAATGCTCAGAGCATTTGGGTTGCACTCTCTGACCGTCTTGATGAGACTGTCTTTGACGGCTACGACAACAATGAGCTCTCCGGCGTTCGTGTTGTTGCTCTTGTTCAGGACGGACAGGAGGTTGAGTCTGCTGCTGCAGGCTCCGAGGTAGAGGTTGTACTTGATCGCACACCTTTCTATGCAGAGATGGGTGGCCAGGTAGGGGACACCGGCAAGCTGACGGCTTCTGGTCTCTACGTTCACGTCACAGACACCAAGCATCGCGACGGTGGTCTTGAGTCCCACGTTGGCGTGGTAGAGGAGGGCACCATCTCCGTTGGTGACTCTGTCACCGCAACCATTGACGCTGGCCGCCGTGAGCTCATTCGCCGCAACCACACGGCAACTCACCTGCTTGATGCTGCGCTCAAGAAAGTTCTGGGAGATCACGTTAACCAGGCTGGTTCTCTTGTTGCCCCAGATCGCATGCGCTTTGACTTTACGCACTTTGAGGCTCTTACCAAAGACGAGCTTGATCGTATTGAGGGCATGGTAAATGCAGAGATTTTTGCTGCTAAACCTGTTGTCACTCAGATCATGAGCATCGAGGACGCAAAGGCAGCCGGTGCCGTTGCACTCTTTGGCGAGAAGTACGGTGATGTCGTACGTGTTGTTTCTGCTGGCGCAGAAGACACTCCATTCTCCCGCGAGCTCTGCGGTGGTACTCATGCACGCAACACAGCAGACCTTGGCCTCTTCAAGATTATTTCTGAGAGCTCCGTTGGTTCTAACTCAAGGCGTATTGAGGCTGTAACCTCTATGGGCGCTATTGAGTACGTTGATGAGCGCCTGGCTCAGCTTGATGAGGTTGCAGCAGCTCTGAAGGTCCGTCCTTCCGCTGTTGCAGACCGTGTTGAGCAGCTGCAGCAGGACCTTCGCACTGCAAACCACAAGCTTGAGGCTGCTCTTACTGGAGCAGGCAGCAACCAGGTGGCAGAAGCACTTAAGTCTGCTGTTCAGCTTAACGGCTATAGCTGCGTAATTGCTAAGCTTGAGGGTCTTTCTGGTAAAGAGCTCCGCTCCGCATGGGATGGCATCCGCGATGCATCTGACTGCCAGCCTGTTGCTTGCGTCATCGCATCTGCAACCGCTGACGGTAAGGTTTCCCTGCTTGCAGGTGCAACTGATTCTGCAGTTGCAGCGGGTTTCTCGGCAGGAGACATTGTCAAAGAGATTGCAGAGCTTGTTGGTGGTCGCGGTGGCGGCAAGCCAGCAATGGCACAGGCAGGCGGTTCAAATGCTGCAGGAATTGACGCAGCACTTGAGGCTGCAAGAACAAAGCTTGGTGCGTAACGTTTGCGCGTTTTAGCTCTAGATATTGGTGAAGTTCGCATCGGGGTTGCTGTAAGTGACCCCGATGGTGCTATTGCGTCACCTGTTTGCGTGCTTCCTGCGCAAGAGGTGCTCTCACATGCACGCACGTTTAAAGCTGTGCTTGAAGATTGGGAGCCAGAACTGCTTTTGTGTGGTCGTCCTAAAACGCTCGCCGGCGAAGATGGACCACAGGCCCAAAAAATTACCACTCAAGCTGAGCAAATTGCGAAGAACTGCCAACTTCCATTAGAATTTACTGACGAAAGACTTTCTTCTGCGGAAGCGAAGAAGATCCTTCGAGCGCAAGGTTTATCTGAGAAAGCCATGCGTGGAAAAGTTGACATGGTTGCTGCTTCGCTCTTTTTGCAATCGTGGCTTGATGCACAGATACATAAGGGAGACTAAATGCCCACCCTATCCAATGGTTCTTCTCCGCGTCGTCAGGGCGCACATTTTTCTTCTCCTGTACCAGAGGGACAGGCTCAGGAAGAGCAGCCTCAGCAGGAACAGATCAAGCAGCCTTCTGTTGAGGCTACAGGGTCGCTACCTGCACTTACTGGCGGCAAGCTTTCTTCAAGAAGCGCTCAAGTCACTCATATGGCAAAGAACAAGCAGGTAAGGCATAGAGATAAGAAGGCTTCAAAGCGTTCTCGTATTTTTGCAGCACTTATTGCTTTTATCATGATTGCAGCCCTTGGCATCTTTGTATGGAAAGTCGCACTTCCAGAGCTTTCTCGTACCAATTCCGATTCGCAAGAAATTACCGCTGGCCAGCAAGTTACCATTACTATTCCAGATGGCGCTGGTGCTCAGGAAGTTGCAAAGATTCTTTTTGAGAACAAAATTATTGCTACTAAGAGTGAGTTCCTAAACCAGGTTAAGCGCCAGGATGCTGAGCAGAAAATCAAGAGTGGTATTTATGTTATTACCACTGGTGCTAAGCCATCTGACATTGTGAATCTTCTTATTTCTGGTCCTAATGCGCCTGGTAGTGGCTTTGTCGTACCAGAAGGTTATACCGTATCTCAGGTTGCTGATTTGGCGCAGGAATACTTTGGCATTTCTCGCGATGATTTCTTAAATCAGGCAAAAGCATCCAATTATGTTGCTGACTATCCGTTCCTTGCGGGCGCGGTAGACGCTAACGATTCTCTTGAGGGATATCTGTTCCCTAAGACGTATACCTTTACGGAAAGCAACGTAACTGCCGATACGGTCATTCGTGCCATGCTTGATCAGTTTGAGACTGAGACGGCTGACCTTAACTTGGATGCCGCTCGCATTACGCTCAACAAGCGTTACAACTTGAATCTTACAAACGAGCAAATCATTATCATGGCATCTATTATTGAGCGAGAAGCCCTGACTGATGAGGATCGTCCTAAGGTTGCATCTGTCTTCTACAATCGTCTGTATGACGATATGTACCTGCAGAGCGACGCAACTCTTGCCTATTCTCTGGGTAGGGAAGCTACCGCAGAAGAGCTCAGCTCAATGACAAGCGACCCCTACAACACGTATGCGTTTAAGGGTTTGACTCCTACGCCTATTTGCTCCCCAGGTTATGCCTCAATTAAGGCAGCCATGGATCCTGCGGCAACCAATTATTACTACTTCTGGATTACCTCGGATGAACACGTCTTCTCTGAGACGTATGAAGAGCACCAGCAGGCTATTGAAAACGCACGCGAGCGTGAAGCCGCAAGCAAGCAATAGTTGGTATAGGTATGAGTTTGATCAAAGCAACACAATACGTTTCTGCTGTTGAATACATCTCTATAGAGAACCTTGTTCAACAGGGGATTAAGCTTGTGCTCTTAGATCGCGATAATACCTGTGTGCCCCGAGACACCAAGATGGTGCCACCAGAGGTCTCTGCTTGGTTTGAGAAGGCTCATGCGGCTGGATTAACGCTCTGTCTCATCTCCAACAACATTCACCTCGATGAGGTTCAGCGCAGCGCTCATGAGCTGGGAATTGAGGGAGAAGGCTTTGCCTGCAAACCACTGCCTCGCGCTTTAACTGCTGCTATGAAGCGTTTCTCGGCAACTAAAGAGCAAACCGTGATGGTGGGGGACCAGATTTTTACTGATGTTATTGCAGGTAATTTGGCTGGTGTTTCAACTATTTTGGTAAAGCCGCAGTCTACTGAGGATCTTTGGTACACCAATATCATTCGTCACGCAGAGCGCCGCATTTTAAAAAATGTAACTTTTACGTCATAACAAGACGGCTTTAGTTTACTTGCTCCAACTCGATGATAGAATCATCTTGAAAGGCTGGAGGAGTATGGAGCTTCGCGATTCAAGATACGTCGTACATGAGGGCTGTGATCATATCTTTTTTGTAGGCTTTCTGGGTGCCGGAAAGTCCACACTCGCACGTAATTTGGGCGAGCTGTTTCACCGCCGCTATGTCGATACCGATCGCTTGGCAGAACGCATAGCAGGTAAATCACTGGCAGAAATTTACGAAGATGACGGTGAAGAGCTTTTTAGGCAGGCAGAAACTGAGGTTTTGCAAACGCTTAAGTCTAAGAAGTCACTGCTGGTAAGCTGCGGCGGTGGAATTGTCGAGAAGGACATCAATCTTGCGCTTATGCGCGAGATGGGAGTCATTGTGTTTCTCGACGGCGATCTTTCTGACTCACTTCGTCAAATTCAGCGCACGGATAGACGCCCTGATTTGGGAAGCTTTGAAAACGCTACTCAGCTTTATAGGCGTCTGCGTCCACGTTATGAGGCCGCCGCTGATATTACTATTGATATTCGCGAGAAAACGTTTGAGCAGGTAGCCATTGATTCTGGCAAGCTGCTTTGGGAAAGAGGACTTCTATGAGTGACAATGTCCAGAATGAGATTGAAGAGGAACTGCCACCTGTTCAGATTAAACAGTGGGTTTCTATTCCTGGAGGCTCTATTGCACTTCGTTCTGGTGCAGGCGTACTTTCAAACTTTGGCACCGAGCTTAGGACTGCGGTAGGAAGGCCTCATCGCTGCGCTTTTCTTGTAAGCAATCAGGCGGATGAAGACCTTGCTGAGCTTTTGCGTAGAGACCTCACTACCATTGGTTTTCTCGTCACACGCGTTGATGTAGAAGATGGTGAAGAAGCAACTACGGTGGCAACTGAAGCGCAGGTATTGTCCGCTTTGGCAGAAATGCACCTTACAGCTGATGACTTGGTAGTTGCCGTGGGTCACTCGGGAGTTATTTCTCTTGCTAACCACGTGGCTAACAAGTGGTGCGGGGGAGTCTCCCTTGCTACTGTTCCACTTGATCTATCAGCAGCTATTGTCTCGTCTATTACTCCTCGTGCACTTGATACTGACGCTGAGCATCAGCGCCTTGTTACCACTAAGCCGTGCGCTCGTTTCTGCTTTGCAGACCTTGAGGTTATGGATCTTTGCGATGACAACGCTAAGGTTGCCCAGGTGTGCATGGTTGCAACAGCTATGTCTGATAATGAGGCGGAGTTTGGCCGTATTTGGGATAGGGCAGATAACCTCTCCTCTGGAGTTGCCGATATCGTTGCAGAGCAGCTGGCAGAATCTACTAAGACTCGTGGCCGCCTGTCTGATTCTTCAGCTATTGCCATTCAGCAGTCTGTGCCTTATGGCTGGGTTTTTGTGGAGGCGCTTCGTCCGCTCATCCCAGCTGACCAGCCTCTTTCTGCACTTTATGCAGATGCACTGCGGTTCTCGGCAAGAATTGCTGTAGCTAAAGAGTCGCTCTCTTTTGACGATATGCTTGCTCAAGATGAGATTCTTGAGCGCCTCAATATTGGTTTTGTCACTTGCGACATCACTCCCGAGCAGCTCATCGAAGCGCTCAAACAGGAATGTTTCCGTTCTACTAATCGTTTTATGTTGCCGATTCCAATGTCTATTGGAAGGGTAAGATTAGCTTCGGTCGACGAGGAACTTCTCGCCGAACATGCCCGCGCTTGGTGTGAGGCTCACGCTTCGCATTAAAGTGCCGCATCTTGTACCAAGGAGCTCCGTTTGGTTTGACAGCTCCACGAGTACAATTCTTTGTTGTAAACATCTCGAGAAGGGATTTGAAATGGCAGATCTACAGGCAGCTGCAAAGCGCGTCGCACGCTTTCGCGAGGTAATGGCTCAGAGAGGTTATGACGCTGTTGTTCTACGTCACAACCCAGACCTTCGTTGGTTGACTGATGCTGAGCGTACCTTTGACTTTGAGCAGGCACATACTGCATTTATTACGCAGGATGAGCTCTTCATGCACACTGACTCCCGTTACTACAACACATTCCTAGAGCGCCTTGGTGCTGACTCTCCATGGAAGTTTGACCAGGAGGTCACTACTCCTACTGAGTGGGTTGCTGCACACGTTGCTGAGGCTCGTGCTCGCGTAGTTGCTATTGAGGACACTGTTGACCTTGCTTTCTTTGATGGCCTTGAGCAGGCATTGCGTGATCGTTCTATTGCTGCTCTACTTCCTCGTATGCATGGCGATATTGCTGAGCTGCGTATTGTTAAAGACCCAGCAGAGATTGAGCTTATGAAGCATGCTCAGTCAATCACTGATAAGGCATTCCTCCACATCTGCGAGTACATCAAGCCAGGCCTCACTGAGCAGCAGATTCGCGCTGAGCTTGAGAACTATATGCTCTCTAACGGCGCAGATGCTCTCTCCTTTGATTCCATCATTGCTTCTGGCCCTAATGGCGCTAACCCTCACGCACAGCCAGGTGAGCGTGAGGTTCAGACAGGCGACATGATTGTTATGGACTACGGTGCAGGATATCTGGATTACCACTCAGATATGACTCGTACCGTTGTTGTTGGTGCACCTTCCGAGGAGCAGCAGCACGTCTTTGACGTTGTGCGCAAGGCAAATGAGACCTGCGCTGCAGCTATCCATGCAGGCGTAACTGGTTCTGACATCCACAACCTTGCAGTTAAGGTTATCTCTGAGGCTGGTTACGGCGAGTACTTTGGTCACGGCCTTGGTCACGGTGTTGGCGTCGAGATTCACGAGCGTCCATTCTTCAATCCTCGTTGGAACAAGGTAATTGCAGCAGGTTCTGTTGTTACTGATGAGCCTGGTATTTACCTGCCTGGCAAGTTTGGTATCCGCCTTGAGGACTTTGGTGTTGTTACCGAGGACGGCTATGACGTCTTTACTCAGTCCACACACGATCTTGTGTCCGTTGGCTGCTAATTAGCTGCGACATACAGAATTTTTGCGGTCAGAAGCTGTATGTTTCTGGCCGCATTTTTTGTTCGTTTTTGGGCGAGAAGATCTTCTCGCCCTAAAATTGACTTGAATAACCTAAAAAATCTAAAAAGAGTTAGGTTAGTGAAGGCGCGTTTCAGATATATGTAATAAAATCAGAAAAGTAAATGTTATTTTCATTGTTATGTTTACAGTTTCATTTGTTTTATTAGGTGTAAAAGAAGGAGGTAGAAGTGGTTAGTATCGTTCTAGCCAGCCATGGTAAATTTGCCGAGGGCATCAAAGATTCTGGCGGCATGATTTTTGGACCACAGGAAGGCGTTGTAGCTGTAACGCTTACTCCTGATATGGGCCCAGATGACCTGCATCAGAAGATTCTCGACGCAATTGCCACGCTTGAAGATCAAGAGCACGTTTTGTTCTTGGTTGACCTATGGGGTGGCACCCCCTTTAACCAGATTTCTCGTGTTCTTGAGGAAGAGGGTAAAGAGGATTGGGTTGCTGTTACTGGCCTTAACCTCCCAATGCTTATTGCAGCTTATGGCTCTCGTCTTGGCGTAGATACTGCTACTGAGGTAGCAAAAGAGATTTACTCTGAGGCTCGTATGGGCGTCAAGATCAAGCCAGAAGAGCTTGAGCCTCAAGAGGCAACACCTACTGATGTTCCTGCTGCTCCAGCAGCTCCTCAGGGTGCAATTCCTGCGGGTACCGTTATTGGCGATGGCAAGCTTAAGATTGTTCTTGCTCGTATTGATACCCGCCTTCTGCATGGTCAGGTTGCAACTACGTGGACAAAGATGACCAAGCCAGATCGAATTATTGTCTGCTCTGATGGTGTTGCTCAAGATGAGCTCCGCAAGACCATGATTATTCAGGCAGCTCCTCCAGGAGTACATGTCCACGTTGTTCCTATCAAGAAGATTATTGAGATTGCTCACGACACTCGTTTTGGCAATACCAAGGCAATGCTTCTGTTTGAGACTCCTCAAGATATGCTTCGCGCAATTGAGGGTGGCGTAGAGATCAAGGAAGCAAACCTTGGTTCTATGGCTCACTCTGTTGGCAAAGTTGTTGTTACCAACGCAGTTGCTATGGACGAAGACGACGTAAAGACCCTTGAGGCTATCCGCGAGTGCGGTACAACGTTTGATGTTCGCAAGGTTCCTGCAGACAGTGCAGAGAACTTTGAGGCAATGCTTAAAAAAGCTAAGTCCGAGCTTGACGCCCGTAAGTAACTAGAAGGAGGTAGAAATGACACCTATCACAATACTGCTTGTCGTAATTGTTGCTCTTCTCGCTGGCATGGAAGGTATTCTTGACCAGTGGGAGTTCCACCAGCCCCTGGTTGCTTGCTCACTGATTGGCCTTGTGACTGGTCACCCTGCTGAGGGTATTATCCTCGGCGGTTCTCTTCAGATGATTGCTCTTGGTTGGGCAAACATCGGAGCTGCAGTTGCACCAGACGCAGCTTTGGCATCTGTCGCATCTGCAATCATCATGGTTTTGGCACTTAACGGTGGAGACACTGATACCACCGCTGCTATTAACACCTCTATTGCTCTTGCAATTCCTCTGTCCGTAGCAGGCCTGTTCCTCACCATGATTGCTCGTACTATTGCAACCGGTATTGTCCACGCAATGGATACAGCTGCCGAGAAGGGCGATTTTGCTGCAATCGAGCGTTGGCACATTGTAGCTATCCTTATGCAGGGCGCACGTATTGCTGTTCCTGCAGCTGCTCTTTGCTTCATTGATCCAGCTATTGTCACTGATGCTCTCAACGCAATGCCTAAGTGGCTCACTGGCGGTATGGCAGTTGGCGGCGGCATGGTTGCTGCTGTTGGTTACGCAATGGTCATTAACATGATGGCTACTCGTGAGGTTTGGCCGTTCTTTGCACTGGGCTTTGTCTTTGCTGCTATTAACCAGCTCACTCTTATTGCTCTTGGTGTTATTGGCGTTTGCCTTGCTATTATCTATCTTGGTCTTAAAGACCTTGCTAAGCAGGGTGGCGGCGCAGGCGGCGGATCAGGCGATCCACTCGGCGACATTATTGACAACTACTAATTCTGAAGGAGCGTGAAACTAATGGAGAATAAGATTCAGCTTTCTAAGAAAGACCGCATGTCTGTTGCTCTTCGTCATCAGTTCCTTCAGGGTTCTTGGAACTACGAGCGTATGCAGAACGGTGGTTGGGCATTCTCAATGATTCCAGCCATCAAAAAGCTTTATCCAAACAAAGAAGATCAGGTAGCAGCTCTTAAGCGCCATCTTGAGTTCTACAACACTCACCCTTATGTTTCTGCACCAGTCATGGGCGTTACCCTTGCACTGGAGGAGGGACGTGCTAACGGTGAGCCTATTGACGACGTTGCAATTCAGGGTGTTAAGGTAGGCATGATGGGCCCTCTGGCCGGTGTTGGTGACCCAGTCTTCTGGTTTACCGTCCGTCCAATTCTTGGAGCACTCGGCGCATCTATTGCCGCTGGTGGTTCTGCACTTGGTCCTATTCTTTTCTTTGTTCTGTGGAACGTCATCCGCCTTTCCTTCCTGTGGTACACCCAGGAGTTTGGCTACAAGGCAGGTGCCTCAATCTCTTCCGATCTTTCTGGCGGCATGCTGGGCAAGATTACTGAGGGTGCTTCTATTCTTGGTATGTTTATCATTGGCGCGCTGGTACAGCGTTGGGTTTCAATTTCATTTACCCCAGTTGTTTCTACCATTCCTCAGCAGGCAGGTGCCTACATTGATTGGACAAGCATTCCTTCAGGAGTAGAGGGAATGCACCAGGCATTGAAGCTTTACGCTGCTCTTGGACCAAACGGTCTTGATCCAGTGAAGGTAACCACACTGCAGTCCAACCTTGACTCGCTTGTTCCTGGACTGGCAGCTGTTGGTCTGACACTGCTTTGCTGCTCACTGCTTAAGAAGAAGGTCTCTCCAATTGCTATCATCCTGGCTCTCTTTGCTGTTGGTATTATTGGTCGACTCCTTGGCTTTATGTAATGAGTAAGAGTACGTTCTAGTACTTAAAGTCGCACGAATATGGGTCGCGCTCTATAATGGGTGCGACCCATTTTTGAAAGGATTGTATGGCTCAGTCTCAAAACAGTACGGTTGACTTCACCGCAAAGGCAACGTCATTTCACGGGCTAACTACGTATGGCGACATCCTTATTGGCAATAAGGCCTTTGAGTTCTACAACCAGAAAAATCCTGAAGATTACATTCAAATTCCTTGGGACCAAATTGATCATGTGGCCGCCTCAGTTATGGGACGTACCAAAAGTATTTCTCGCTTTGCTATTTTTACTAAAAGCAATGGTAATTACTCGTTTTCTACGCGAGACAACAAGGCAACGCTTAGGGCAATTCGCACTCATATAGGGGAGGAGAAACTCGTGCGTTCTCCAAACTTCTGGTTTGTTTTTAAGCACGGACTTATGGCAATCCCACAGCTTCCTCGCCTTATCAAAGAGAGTTTTATTAAAAAGAAGTAAGCAAATTTTGCATTTTCACAAGAGCCGCCAGCACGGAAGGCGTGAAACTGATAAAATCCAACATGCATATACGTGTCGCGGGTAGTTTGAAAATTCACGTTCTTCTCGCGACTTTATCGAGTGAAAAGAGTTAGACGTGGCAACTATCAGCACCGCAGATTTTAAGAACGGCCTTGGCCTTAAGATTAACGATAAGTACTACACCATCGTTGAGTTCCAGCACGTAAAGCCAGGTAAGGGCGGCGCTTTTGTCCGCTATAAGATTCGTGACCTTCGTTCTGGCCGCGTTATTGATCAGACCTGCAACGCTGGTACCAAGTTTGAGAACGTTCTTCTGCTCACCAAAGAGATGCAGTATCTCTACAACGACGGCGAGTCCTTCTACTTCATGGACAATGAGACTTACGATCAGGTAGCTGTTCCTGCTGATTTCATTGGCGAGAAGAGCGTTTGGTTCAAGGAGAACGATAACGCACAGCTTCTCTATGCAGACACTGAGCTTCTTGGCGTTGAGCCTCCAATGTTCATTGAGGCAGAGATCACTGAGACTGACCCAGGCTTCAAGGGTGACACCGTTCAGGGCGGCACTAAGCCAGCAACTATTGAGACCGGTGCAACTCTTCAGGTTCCAATGTATTTGAACCAGGGCGAGCGCATTAAGGTTGACACCCGCGACGGCAAGTTTGTTTCTCGCGTTTAATGCATTCTCTTTGGGTGCATAAGCATCCAACAGTATTGAGTAATTATTTCAAAGACAGTTTGTCTTTTTAGGGGGTAGACATGGCTGAAACAGAGCTTCGTATAGCAGGCATCGGCATCTCAAAAGATGTAATTTCAACGGTTGTCTCCGGCGCAGCTGGAAGTGTTGAAGGTGTTGCCTCCGTTGGCGGAAACGATACCCTGGCATCCAACCTTATTAACGTCTTTACCAGCAGAAGTCTTGCTCCAGAGAAGGCTGTTGAGGCAGGTGTAGAGAACGGTCAGCTCCACCTCGGAGTTCACCTTACCGTTTTCTATGGCTATCCTTTCACAAAGCTTGCATCTGAGGTAAGGCTTGCTGTTGCAACTGCTGTAAATGAGCAGATTGGCGTCAGCATTGCTTCCGTTGATGTTTACATTGACAGCCTTGTTTTTCCTAAGGAGTAGGCTTGAGCGTTAAGTTTTTTGGACGTACCCGCGCCCGTAGCCAAGCACTACAGCTTTTATTCCAGGCTGAAGCCACTAATCGCAGCGTTCTTGAGGTCCTCGACGGAGACTACACGCTCTCCGAGGGACCTCTTGACGAGTATGCGCAGTCGCTGGCAGTAGGAGCAGATGGCATCAGAGATGATCTTGATGACATTATTGCTGCTTACTCAAAAGACTGGGCAATTGATCGTATGCCTTCCGTAGACCGCAATCTCCTAAGAATTTCTCTTTATGAGATTCTGGAGGTTCCTGAGGTTGACGTAGCTGTTGCTATTAACGAGGTAGTTGACCTTGCTCGCGCTTACTGTGGCGATGATTCTCCTCGCTTTATTAACGGCGTTCTTGGTCGTATTGTTGATGATATTGAGGCGGGAGAAGACATTTATTCTCTGTGCCATAAGCAGTCTGCCGAGCAGGACGTTTCTGAAGAAGAGCCAGTAAGCTCTGTGGAAGATGCAGAGTAGTCATGGCAAAAATCGATACGTCTGAATATCAGAGCTTTGACCAGATAACTGCAAGACTTGATTCAATTGTTGATCAAGTTCGCGATAAAAACGTCTCGCTGGAGCATTCTCTTGATCTCTTTGATGAGGCAATTGCTCTAGGCTCAAAGGCTGTCAACATGGTTGACACTACAGAGTTTACGGCAGAAGAGGAAGAGCGTCTGGTTCAGGCTCAGGCAGCAGGGGACGCATCCAACGAAGAA
This sequence comes from uncultured Atopobium sp., assembly GCA_963518165.1. GTDB lineage: Bacteria > Actinomycetota > Coriobacteriia > Coriobacteriales > Atopobiaceae > Lancefieldella. Next base: position 600,111 of record CAUQHX010000001.1, on the reverse strand, counting down.
GCTGCTTCTTCTGAGCAAGCTGAGGCTTCAGCTGCAGATGAAACGTCGTCTGATGACGCAGTTTCAGAAAGCGATGAGCACTAGTGGCTCAACGTGTTTCTCGCCAAAGGCTTGATAAAGAGCTGGTTAGGCAAGGATTTTTCAAAGATACTCAGGCCGCGCTGCGCGCAATTCTTGCGGGCGATGTTTCTACGAATGACAGAAGACTGACCTCAGCAGGAGAGCTTGTTCCTGAGGGATTATTTCTGCACGTAAAAGGCGCTATTCCTTACGTGAGTAGAGGCGGGCTTAAGCTCGAGCGCGCTTTTGAAGTTTTTGATTTTACGGCACAACATAAAAAATGCTTAGATATTGGCTGTTCAACTGGTGGTTTTACCGATTGTCTGCTTCAAAATGGAGCAGCTTCGGTTACCTCAGTTGATGTCGGCTATGCGCAGTTTGATTGGTCACTAAGAAACGATAGTAGGGTTGAGCTGCTCGAACGAACAAATATTACTTCGCTGCCGGAATTGGGTTATTCTCACGTCTTTGATGTAGCCGTGTGCGACGTATCGTTTACTTCAATCCTGTCAATTCTTCCCTCTGTCTTAGATGTTTTAGCTTCTGAAGGAGTTTTTGTTACGCTGGTCAAACCGCAGTTTGAAGCTAAAAGGGAAGAAGTGGGCGAGGGTGGCATTGTGACCGATGCGTCCGTGCGCCTTTATGCGTTGCAAAAGGTTGCCAAAGCGTTCAAAGAAGCTCATATGGGTCCTTTAGGCGCATGTGAGAGTCCTATTCATGGCGCCAAGGGTAACGTGGAATATTTGCTGTTTGGGCAGCTTAGGGCAGGGTCGTACGATTTAGATCTTGCTTCAGTGGTTCTGAATCATTCTGTAGAAATAGTGAAATAGAACGAATGTTCTATTTTGTAGTATTGTTTGTAGGTTTTTAGGTATACTAAGTACATCGAATCAGACGTTTAACTGTTTCAGTTGTGCAGTCAAGCAAAATCGGGAGAGTGGTTTGCGTGAAGGTACTTCTTGTTCCAAATTATTCAAGAGAAGTTGCTGTTTCTGGTGCACGTGAACTTGAAGAATGGCTTTTTGAGCAAGGATGTGATGTCCAGTGGGCACACGATAAAAAGCTATTCCCAGATAAAGTTGTAGACTGCTCTGATTGTCAGCTTGTTATTTCTCTTGGTGGTGACGGAACACTTCTGAGAGCTGCCAAAATTGTCGAGTATTCAGAAATTCCAATCTTGGGTATTTCATACGGTCACCTTGGCTTTTTGACCAGTGCAACCCCTAACAAAATGATTGAGATGGTAGCTGACGCTCTTGCAGGAGAGCTCCACGTTTCTAGAAGAGCAACGCTTGCAATAGAAACAGAATATGAGCTTCCTTCTGGAGAAACTTACGTCGAGAAGACCTTCTCGCTCAATGATTTTGCTGTTTCCAGAGGTGGAGCAGGCGATATGGTTGAGTTTACGGTTTCTGTATCGGGCAATCATATTGATAAGCTTCGCGGAGATGGCTTTGTAGTAAGTACAGCAACTGGATCTACTGGTTATGCTCTTGCTGCTGGTGGTCCTATTGTTACACCAGAGTTCTCAGGAATGGTTTGTGTGCCAATTGCACCACATACTATTTTGGCTCGCGCATTTCTTACCTCTCCTTCTGATGTGGTTGAAATCACCATGTCAAAAGATAGGCCTGCACCATGTCACTTCTTCTCTGATGGACAAAACATCAAGCATCCAGAGGAGGGTATGGCTACCAAAGCTCGCATCAGCCGTGGACCAGGAGATATCATTCTGCTTGATAGAAGCGCTGATAGTTTCTATCGTTCAGTTTCTCGCGTGTTTTACGGTAAAACTGGTCAGTAAGCAGGTCATATATGCTTGATGAACTTCGCGTGCAAAATGTTGCACTTATTGAAGACGCTTCTCTTGCTCCCGCCTCAGGTTTAACTGTTTTAACAGGAGAGACGGGTGCTGGTAAAACCGCTCTTTTATCTTCAATTAAGCTCTTAGTAGGAGAGCGTGCAGATGCTTCTGCAGTCAGAGAAGGAACAGATGCCCTTAGGGTTGAAGCGCGTTTCTTTACCTCACCAGAAGATCAAGAGGGAGTTGTTGTCTCTAGGAAAGTCTCTGCTGACGGCAGGGGCAGGGTAGAGATTGATGGCCACATGGCATCAGTTAAAGAGCTGGCCGGAGGCATTGGAACATCAATTGATCTGTGTGGTCAACATGAACATCAAAGATTGCTCGATGTAAAGAATCATGTCGGCATGCTGGACGCATGGATTGGATCAGATATTCAGTCTTACCAGACAGAGTATGTAGATGCCTTGCATGCTTATCATGCTGCGGTTACCGAGCTTCAGCGGGTTATTGAAGTAAGTCAGTCAAGCAATGCAAAAATTGATGAAGCAGCATTTCTTGTCCAAAGAATTGATGAGGTTTCTCCTAAAGAAGGAGAGCTAGAAGACTTAGAGGAACAACTTCCTCGCTTTGAGCACGCAGAGGCTCTTCTTCAAGCTGCTGGAGGAACACATGAGTTACTCTCAAGTGATGAGGGTGTCATCGATTCGCTCTCTGATGCGGTCCAGATGCTTCAAAATGCTTCAACGTTTGATGCTGCGCTTGGTAACTATGCAGAGTCTCTCTCAAGTGCACTTATAGAGATTGAAGATGTTTCTTCAGAGCTTAGAAGTTATGTAGGATCTCTCGATTTTGATGAAGAAGCTCTTGAAGAGATGCAGAGTCGTATGGCTCGTCTTCAGGGTCTTATGAGAACGTACGGTCCTGGTATGAAAGATGTATTTAAGAAATACCAGGCTGCTCAAAACCTTCTCGAGGTAACCAGAGACACAGAAAAGCTTGTTCGTGAAGCACAGGTAGCGGTAGATACTGCAAAAGATACCCTTACTCTTAAGGCTCAAGCGCTTAAAAAGGTTCGTGTAGCTGCAGCTCCAAAGCTTTGTGATGCAGTCAATAAGCAAATGAGTCATTTGCAGATGGGCTCAGCTCAGATTGAACTCAACTTTGAAGATCTTCCCTTTGAGCAGTGGAATAAAGTTGGTTCCACAAAGATTGAGCTTATGTATAAGCCTTCAACTCAGATGACAGCTCGTCCGCTTAGAAAGATTGCTTCTGGTGGTGAGGTTTCTCGCGTTATGCTTGCATGCAAAGTGGTTCTAGGAGAGTCTGACGTCTGCGATACGCTTGTATTTGATGAAGTTGATGCTGGCGTTGGCGGAGCTACCGCTGTTGCCCTTGCAGAGGTTTTAGCGCAGCTTGCTAAAACACATCAGGTGATTGTGGTAACTCACTTGCCACAGGTTGCTGTTATGGCTTCCAAACACTATGTAGTCTCAAAGACAGAAGAACATAACGCACTTCCTGTAACTTCACTTGCAGAGGTTTCTGGTACTCAGAGAGAAGAAGAGATTGCTCGCATGCTATCAGGATCAATAACTGAGGCTTCTTTAGCACACGCACATGAACTACTGACTGAAGCTCGCTAGATTTTTCGGAATCACATGGACATAACAATGTATTTGTTTGGAGATTAAATTTCTCGTCTCTATGGGCCTCAAAGCGGAATAATATAAAGACCCGTAGAAATGTAATTGGCTAATCTTACCTACGGGAGTAATCCATGACCAAGCACATATTTGTAACAGGTGGCGTTGTTTCCTCTCTTGGAAAAGGAATCACTGCTGCATCTCTCGGCCGACTTCTTAAGGCTCGTGGCTATAAGGTCATGATGCAAAAAGCTGACCCATATCTCAACGTTGACCCAGGTACTATGAGTCCTTTCCAGCATGGTGAGGTTTTTGTTACCGAAGATGGTAAAGAGACTGATCTTGACCTTGGCCATTATGAGCGTTTTATTGATGAGAACCTTACCAGGGAGTCTAACTTCACTACTGGTCTTATTTACCAGTCTTTGATTCAGCGTGAGCGCGCTGGAGACTTCCTTGGTGGCACAGTCCAGGTTATTCCTCATGTAACTGATGCAATTAAAGCTCGTTTTGCTCGCATTGAAGAGGTTACTAACGCAGATGTAGTCATCACAGAGCTCGGTGGCACCATTGGTGATATTGAGTCACAGCCTTTTGTTGAGGCAATTCGCCAGTTTAGAAAAGAGCGTGGCGCAAGCAACGTTGCTATTATTCACGTAAGCCTTGTTCCTTATATTGCAGCAGCTCATGAGGTTAAGACTAAGCCTACGCAGCACTCCGTAAAAGAGCTTCGCTCCCTTGGTATTCAGCCAGACTTTATCGTCTGCCGTTCTAGCCATTTCGTGGATGAATCTATTCGCGAGAAAATCGCTAATTTCTGCGACGTCGATGCAGATTGCGTTTTTGAGAACAACGATTTGCCTTCAATTTACGATGTTCCAGCACACCTGGCAGCGCAGGGATTTGACAAGAAGGTACTTGAGCGTCTTGGTCTTGAAGTTCGCCCAAGTGATCTTGGCGGCTGGGAAGCATTTACCACTGCTATGCATAAGGCAAATGCGCTTGAAGACACAACAAGAATTTATGTTGTCGGTAAGTATACGCAGCTTCCTGACGCCTATCTTTCTGTTATTGAGGCACTTCATCACTCCGGTATTTTCTACGGCAGACACGTTGATATCCGCCTAGTAAATGGCGAAGAGCTTACAGAAGAAGACGTAGAGCAGGAGCTTGCTGGAGCAGATGGTATTTTGGTTCCTGGCGGCTTTGGTCTTCGCGGCGTAGAGGGCAAGATGGTTGCTATTCGTCGTGCTCGTGAACTCAAGATTCCTTACCTTGGTGTGTGCCTTGGTATGCAGATGGCTGTTACTGAGTTTGCTCGTGATGTCTGTGGTATGGAGGGCGCAAATTCAGCAGAGTTTGGTCCAGATACTCCATATCCTGTCATTGATCTTATGCCTGATCAGGAAGATATTACTGACAAGGGCGGCACCATGCGCCTTGGCTCTTATCCTTGTAAGGTTGTTGAGGGAACTCTTGCCCATGAGGCATATGGCAACAACTTGGTTTACGAGCGTCACCGCCACCGTTATGAGGTAAGTAACGTATTCCGTAATCAGCTTGTTGAGGCTGGTTTGGTAGTCTCTGGTGTTTCTCCAGATGATCGTCTTGTAGAGATGATTGAGCTTCCAGAGTCTGTTCACCCTTGGTTTGTTGCTAGCCAGGCACACCCAGAGTTTAAGAGCCGTCCAACTCATCCTGCACCTTTGTTCCGTGAGTTTGCACGTGCAGCAATTGCTCATCATGAGGGCGTTGATCGTCATGATGTAAATCAGACTCTTTAATTAGAGCCTTTAGTAGGGAAGATTACTTATGGACCTCACTCAGGCGCGTACAGAATTTTTAGCGTATGTTGCTGTTGAGCGAGGTCTTTCTGTAAATACGCTCGATGCCTATACCAGAGATTTAGAGGGTTATCTACTCTGGTTGAGTGGCAAAAAGATTACTTTGCCCAACCATGTAACTCGCTCTGATGTGGAAGAATACATTGGCTCTCTCAGAGATTTAGGTATGGCTCCAGCTTCGGTTGAACGCCATACTGCAGCTATTAGAAACTTCCACAAGTTTATGGCTGTCGAGCAAATTTGTGAGTCCTCGCCAGCTGAAGATTTACCTACTGCAGCAAGAATTCAAAGGCTTCCTGATGTTATCTCTCAAGAGAAGGCAGAAGAACTTCTTGATCAGCCGTTCCCTAATTCGCCTTTAGGTATTCGTGATAGAGCAATACTTGAGTTGTTGTATGGCTGCGGGCTTCGTGTATCTGAGCTTTGTGATCTTGAGGTTCGTGGAGTCTTTCTAGAAGATGAACTCTTGCGTGTTTTTGGTAAGGGCTCTAAAGAGCGCGTAGTTCCTGTATTAGGCTCTGCGCATCGTGCACTTAAAACATACCTCTATGAAGCTCGTCCTCTCTTACTGAAGCATGGACAGGTATCTGAGGTGTTTGTAAACACTCGGGGTGGACGCATTTCTCGCCAGTCGGTACATAAATTGGTGGCAAATTACGGCAGGGTAGTGGGAATTGAAGGATTGCACCCTCACACACTACGTCATAGTTTTGCTACACATCTGTTAGAAGGCGGCGCTGACCTTCGCTCGGTACAGGAGCTTTTGGGACACGTTGATATTTCAACTACGCAGCTTTATACACACGTAGATAGGTCTCACATTAGAGACGTGTATCTTGAGGCTCACCCAAGAGCCCATGTTCGTGCCGACAAATAAACGCGCTTGATGCAAGCGTGACTTGCGCTTGACGCAATTGCGGAGCAAGCGTGGGACAGCCGTGGGGCAAAGTGGTGACTGCGTAAAAGTCAGGCGAAGGCTTTGTCAGGGTAACGTGTGGTTTTCGCCACGAGTTCACCACAATTTCCTCAAAAATTTTCACTTCATAAAAAATTTAATAAATCGTGTCTAAGACTAAGAAAATCCGTTCTTTTGTAGTTTGGATTTTTTTAAACACTACATATTGTGGTCAAAATGTCATATCTCATATTTTCGTTAAACCCCAGCTAGACCATAAGAAAAATACTTGGTGTTGGAAAGTGTTTTCTAGTGTGTGTAAGTGTCGGAATGAGTTATATTTATTCCACGTTCAATCGACGGACTATGCCCAAGCATTGCCGCGCACACACAACACAAACACAGCCCGCGCGGCAAGGGGCGCCAACGTGAAAGGGGGGAGACATGCTTACTGGTCAGTATCAGCGCTCGCTGGACTCCAAGATTCGCGTGACTCTTCCTGCACCTCAGCGCAAGCAGCTTGGCGATGTTGTCATCTTGCTCCGTCGACAGGACGCGCTTTACGGCTACTCACCTGAGGCGTATGAGGCTTGGATTGCAAGTCTGAACCTCAACCCAAGGAACCGCGACGACGTCACAGCACTTCGCATGCTGAACGCAGCAGCAACAACCGTCGACATTGACTCGGCCGGCCGCGTTGCTCTGGGAAAGATTGACGAGTCCGATCCACAGGCTAGGGAGAAGCTCCAGCTTGACCGCGACGTCACTATTGTCGGTAACGGCGACCACTTTGAGATTTGGAACACCAACAAGTGGAACAGCCTCTTCTCGGCAGATGACCGCGTTGCAACGCTCGAGGACCTCATCTTTGGCGCCTAGTGAGGCGAGAAGATCGTGAAGGTAGAAGACGGTAACTTGAAAGTCGAATATCGGCACCAACCAGTAATGCTTGCAGAAGTGCTGCGCGAGCTGGACCCCAAGCCAGGTGAAGTTGTTTGCGACTGCACCTTGGGAGGAGCGGGCCACACCGTAGAGATGGCAAAGCTGATTACTCCAGACGGTCTTTCCATTGGAATTGACCAGGACGCAATGGCTCATCAAGCAGCAGCTGCTCGCCTGAAGCAAGAAGTACCAAACGCGGAGTTTTTGCCGCTTAAGGGAAACTTTGGCGACCTCGATGAACTTCTCGTTTCTGCAGAAGTCCCCGGAGTTGACTGTTTCCTCTTTGACATTGGTGTTTCTTCTCCTCAGCTTGATATCCCAGAGCGAGGCTTTTCGTACCACGAAGATGCCCCGTTGGATATGCGAATGGACCCGGGCAAACAAACTCCAACTGCACAAGAGGTCATCAACACCTATAACGAAGCCGACCTCGCCCGAATCCTTCGAATTTACGGAGACGAGAAATTTGCCTCACGCATTGCACGACGCATTGTACAAACGCGAGAAAAGCGTCCCATTCAAACGACGCTTGAGCTTGTTGAGGTAATCAAGGCAGCAATTCCCGCAGCAGCGCGTCGTCACGGCGGACATCCCGCCAGAAAGACGTTCCAAGCACTTCGTATTGAAGTAAACCACGAGCTTGAGGTTTTGGAGCGCGGACTACGCAGTGCAATTGCCTGGGCTAATCCAGGAGGCAGGATTTGCGTTATCTCGTACCACTCGCTTGAAGATCGCATTGTCAAGCACGTGTTCTCCGAGCTCAGTCAAGGTTGTATCTGCCCGCCAGACCTTCCGGTTTGTATGTGCGGTCAAGTGCCGATAGTTGACGTGATTACGCGCAAACCTCTTGTGGCAACCCCAGAAGAGATAGAGCGCAACCCAAGGGCGAGAAGCGCCCTGATGAGGGTAGCGGTTAAACGCGACCCAGAGAAATGAAGTACCCCATAGCACTTGTTGCTTGTTGTTAAGAAGTTTTTGAAGGGATTGAAGTTTAATGGCACGTTACGGATCAGAAGCTGTAGCACGCACAACTCAGTTTGAGCATGAGTACGCTCCTGAACAGAGCACTCGCACATCTTTTGAGGTTGTCCCTGGTGGCGGCCTTGATGCTGATGCTCGCCGTGGCGTAAGCAGCCAGTTCATCCAGCGTGTCAAGCTTATTGCTGTTGCTGCAGCACTCTTTCTGACACTTGGTGTTGTCCGTATTGGCATCTCTACCGCTACGGTTTCTACTCTTCAGGCTAATAACGTCATCAGAAATGAAATGCGCGCAACAACTGCAACTAACGATTCCCTGCGCGTTTCTCGCTCCCTGCTTGCAAGCACAACACGCATTGAGCGCATTGCTACTCAGAATTATGGTATGACTCTTGAGACAAATCGTCCTGTTGTAGATGTAAGCGACAACGCTTAGGCGTAAAATATACGTTGTGAGTACGCAGAATCGACATACTCGCGCATCGCGCAGAAAAACTCCTGAGGCCTCGTACGACGAGGCCTCTCGTGTGCATTTTCGTGGTCATCGTGGCAGCAGCGGTGGCTCGGACGGTGTTGGCCCTGAAGGTAGACTCCGCCGCGTAGCAGCCGCTATGGCCATTATGGTGGCAATTGTTGTGTTAAGGCTTGCTTGGCTGCAAATCTTTACGGCAGCAGATCTTGCAAAGGGTGCTGAGAATAACCGCACAAACGATATTGTTTTGCACGCTCGCCGCGGCACTATTTACGACCGGAACGGTAACGTCTTAGCCATGAGTGTTGACTGCAAAGACATCTACGCCAATCCTTCAGAGATTAAAGATGCAAGCTCCGTAGCTCAGGTTTTTGCCTCTTTCTTAGGAGGAAGCCCTTCAGACTATCTTGGGGACCTGCAGCAAGACACTACCTTTGTCTACGTGCGTCGTCGTGTTGACACGGATACCGCTTCCAAGATTGAAAAAGCACTTGACGAGAAAAACCTCAAGGGCGTCTATTTTGTTAATAACACCAAGCGTGTCTATCCATACGGCAACGTTGGCGTTCAGATCTTGGGCTTTGTAAACGCAGATAATGAGGGCGCTTCTGGCCTTGAGTACTACTACAACGATATCCTTGCAGGCACTAATGGCCACATGATTGTTGAGACCGGTGCAGGTGGTACGCCAATCGCAGGTGGCACCTCCAACATCACTGAGGCACAAAACGGCCAGGATATTGTTCTTTCCATTGATATTGAGCTGCAGAAGAAGGCAGAAGAGCAGCTTACTGCTGCAGTAAAAGACTTTGAGGCCCAGCAGGGTGGCTCAATCATGGCTATGAACCCTCGTACTGGAGAGATTTATGCCGCAGCTTCGTATCCTCTGCCAGATTTTAAGAGCGATAACGGCGTTGACTACGAATCCCTCAACCTTAAGCTTGTCTCAAGTATCTATGAGCCAGGCTCCGTATTTAAGGTAATCACCACCTCAATTGGTATAGATGACAACCTCTTTGGTCCAAATTCAACCTTCAATATCCCAACCGAGCTTAAAGTTGGCGATAACAAGGTCACCGACGACGACTGGCGTACCAGCGCCATGGACATGAGCGTAAGAGAGATGCTCAGGCGTTCCTCTAACGTTGGTATGGCCTTCCTAGAGACGCAGCTCATAGGTGATGAGCGCTTTGCGGCAGGAATTGACAAGTTTGGCATTGGACACGCTACAGGCATTGACTTCCCAGGTGAGGCTACAGGAATTGTCCGCTCTCTGGATGAATACGAAGGCCCAACTGGCGGAAACATGGCATTTGGTCAGGGTCTTGCAATTCCATTTATCCAGGTTATTCGCGCATACACCGCTGTTGCCAATAAGGGAACTATGGTGACTCCGCACTTTATGGTTTCAAAGGGCGGCCAAGAGGTTACCTGGCCTACTAAAGACGTTATTTCGGCTTCCACAGCTTCAGCCGAGCTTGACATGATGACTACCGTTGTCAAAGAGGGCACCGGTGTTCGTGCAGGTATCTATGGCTATACCGTTGCTGGTAAAACAGGTACCGGTCAGCAGGTTGTGGAAGAAACCGGCTCGTACGGCGAGAATTCCGGTTTTGTTGACTCGTTCTGCGGTATCGTGAACCCTTCAGAATCTGACCTGATGGTTTACGTTGGACTTAACGATACCCACCAACTTGCATCGCAATCTGCTGCTGTAGTCTTCTCGCAATTTGCAAAAGACGCAGCTACACGCCTTAATATTCAACCAATCAATAACTAGGAGAGCTCATGGTTAAGCTTTCGGTTGAACAGATAGTCGCAGCTACAAATGCACGACTGCTCCACCGCGGAACCCGCGAGGTTGCGGGCTCGGCCGTCATCGACTCTCGCGAGGTCCAGGAAGGCTCGCTCTTCGTGGCCTTTGCTGGCGAGAAGGTCAATGGAAACTCCTATCTCTTATCTGCTGCCCAGGCGGGCGCTGCTGTTGTAGTGGCATCTGAACCTGTAGCAGATGATCTGCTCGACAACCTGGCCGTTACAGGAGTTAGCGTTCTTGAAGCCGCTGACGATGACTGTGAGGCGTTCTTGCTGGCCCTTGCCGCTTTCTGGCGAGAAGCCCATCCAAACTGGCTGGTTGTGGGCGTAACCGGATCGGTCGGTAAAACTACCACCAAAGAAATGCTTCGTCGTGGCATTGGCGCCACCCGTCGTGTGCATGCAACCGCGGGCAATCACAACAACCTCATTGGCCTGCCCCTTACGGTGCTTTCTACTCCAGAAGATACCGAGGTACTTGTGCTTGAGCTGGGCATGAATCACGCCGGCGAGATTACTAGGCTCACCTCGGTTGCTCGCCCAACTGTGGCTGTCATTACCAACGTTGGTACCAGCCACATTGGTCTTCTCGGCAGCAGAGAAAACATTGCGCGCGCCAAAGCAGAGATTGTCTCGGGCATGCGCGCATTTGACTCAATTGAACCTACGCTTATTCAGGCATCGGCAGGGGACTACACCAGGTTCATCGCAGATGAGTTTGCTCGTCCTGCTCACGTTGTTTGCAAGACAGTGGGCGCAACAGAAGCTGACGTCATGAGCGCGCAGCAGGTCACTCTTGACGAGAAGGGCCTTCCAACTGCCACTATTGTTGCTGCATCTGGTTGGTCGCGCACGGTAACCCTTGAGGTACCTGGGCGCGTTGTTGTCGACGACCTTCTTTTGGCACTTGAGGCTATAGAGACGCTTGGTCTTGATCTTGACGCTGCAGCAGAGGCTATTGAGCAGATGCCAGCCACCCGCATGCGTCTTTCAGTGCTTGATGCAACATGTGGGGCCAAAATTATTGATGACTCGTACAACGCAAGTCCTAACTCAACAGCTGCAGCGCTTGACGTGTTGATGCAGATGCCAGCGGAAGGCCGCCGCATTGCTCTTATTGGAGAGATCGGCGAGCTTGGACCAGAGGAGAAGCGCCTCCACGGTTATGTGGGCGCCTATATTGCTGCTAAGAACCCAGACCTTGTTGCCTTTGTAGGCACAGGAGCCGCGCGTGAAATGGTTGAAGCCGCACGCGTTATGGGCTTCTCGGAAGATAAAATTGAACAGTTTAGCGATGTCAACGAAGCACTTACCGTGCTCGGACCAGTGCTTGCGCAAGGAGACGTTCTTCTCGCCAAGGCATCGAGGTCTGCCCAGCTTGATATTTTTGTAAAAGGAGTTACTGAGTAATGTTTTACCAGACTATTTACCCAACATACCAGGTGTTTGTGGCGCTTGGTGTCTCCTGCATCATCACTTTGATCCTAATGCCACTCTTTATCAAACTGATGAAGAAAGAGGGAGTGGGACAGCAGGTTCGCGCTGACGGTCCTCAGCAGCACCTGGTCAAGCAGGGTACTCCTACTATGGGCGGCGTCGTTATGCTGGTAAGCATTGTGCTGACCTGTATTGCACTTGCTCAGTGGAACACCGACCTCATTCTTGCTATGGCAGCTATGCTGCTCACGGGCTCGCTTGGTCTTCTGGACGATATCGAGTCTGTTGCTCATGGTAGAAGCCTTGGCCTTACCGCATCTCAGAAGATGGCTGGACTTATTACCATTTCTGTTGCATTTTGCCTGGCAGCAGTTAACATTTGGGGCATTACGCCCATTATTGCGTTCCCCGGTGGTCTTGATATCAACCTGGGCATCCTCACCACTACCGTCAATTTAGGCGGAAACGTCATTTCTATCCCTTGGCTGTATCTCTTCTTTGTCTTTTTGCTTATGGCAGGCCTCTCCAACGCTGTTAACCTGACCGACGGCCTTGATGGCCTGGCTGGTGGCTGCGTTATGGTTGTCATGATTTTTATGGCTGCGGTAGCTTTCCGTTATGGCGAGAGTAGCCTTGCTGTTTTTGCCGCATCTATCGCAGGCGCTTGTATTGGTTTTTTGTGGTTTAACAGCTATCCTGCAAGCATTTTTATGGGAGACACCGGCTCTCTTGCCTGGGGCGCTGCCTTTGCGGCCCTGGCTGTTCTTACCAAGACAGAGGTAATTTCCCTGGTCATGGGCGGTCTTTTTATCATCGAGGCACTGTCCGTTATCATTCAGGTTGTCAGCTACAAGGCAACTAAAAAGCGCGTATTCTTGATGGCTCCACTGCATCATCATTTTGAGAAACTTGGCTGGAACGAGACAAAAGTAGTCTTTAGATTCTGGATTATTTCCGGCGCATTTGCTGCTCTGGGCTTTGCTCTGTACTTCCAGCTTCACTAAAGATATTGCTCTTAGAAAGGATCGTTTGCGTGTCGCTTCTAGAAACACTTGGAAATGTATGTGTTCTTGGTTTTGGTAAGACCGGCGTCTCTGTCTGCACGTATTTGCTGCAGCAGCCAGAGGGTCGTGTGTCTTCCGTAACTCTTGTGGGCGGCGCAGATGCTACTGTTGGCGAGAAGATCCAAGAGCTTGCAGACTCAGGCGTACAGGTACAATGTGGCTCCGATCAGGTTAAGGGTACCTTTGACCTGACTATTGCATCTCCTGGTATTCCAGACACCTCTGAGCTGTTTTTAAGTGCAAAGGCAGCTTCTCAGCAGATTATGGGCGAGCCAGAGTTTGCCTATCAAGAGAGTCCTTCACAGTGGATTGGCATTACCGGCACAAACGGTAAAACTACTACCACAAGCTTGACCACGTCTATCCTGCAGTATGCAGGCCTTGATGCAAGCGCTGTGGGCAATATTGGTCTTACTATTACTGACCAACTTGCAGAGAGAAAGCCTAAGAGCTGGTTTGTAGCAGAGCTTTCAAGCTTCCAGCTTGCTACTACTCAAAAATTGCATCCTCACGTTGCGATGCTTTTAAACATCACGCCTGATCACCTTGAGTGGCATGGTTCGCTCGAGGCGTATGCAGCAGCCAAAGAGAAGATTTTTGCCAACCTTGATGCAAATGACCTGGCAATTGTCTCTGACTTGGATGAGTTCTGCCAAGACGTGTCTTCTCGCCTTGAGGCTCGCGGCATTGCCGTATGCCATCTTGCTCAGACAGATCCCGGTACGCAAAACGCCGCCTTTGTACGCAATGGAGCGCTGGTAGTCAGGCTATCTGGTAAAGAGATGGAGCTTGTAGCAGCTGATGCACTCCACATTAGGGGAGCGCACAATGCACTCAACGCTCTTGCTGCAGCTGCATGTGGCTTATTCCTGGGACTTGATATTGTTTCTATTAGGCATGCCCTGTTGGACTTTATGCCGCTTGAGCACAGAATTGAGCCAGTTGATACGGTTAATGGTGTTTTGTACGTCAACGATTCCAAAGCAACAAACACTGATTCAGTTGAAAAGTCATTAACTTCGTTCCCAGGTAAAGACGTTATTTTGCTACTTGGTGGTCACGATAAGGGCACAGAGCTTAATGAGTTTGCTCAGAAGGTATCCGCTACCTGTGCATACGCAATCTGCTTTGGAGAGGCAGGTCCTCGCTTTGCAGAGGCGCTTCGCCGCGTTTCTGGCAGCCATGCAGAAGTGGTAGAAGAGCCTCATATGCATGAAGCTTTTGACCGTGCGGTAGAGCTTGCTCGTCCAGGTTCTGTAGTGCTTCTCTCACCAGCTTGTTCCTCATTTGACGAGTTCACAGGCATGGCTCAGCGTGGTCGTGTCTTTAAACAGCTCGTGGCAGATCTTGCTCAAAAAGAGAGCGGTCGATAATGGCTACCAGCAGAAACAGAACAGGGGAGCGCGCGCAGCAACCACGTACTTCTCGCCAGAAATCTTCCGAGGGCTCGCAGGCTAAAGGCCGCTTTGGTGCTATTCCAGAGCGTTTTATGCAGCCTCGTTTGGTGCTTCTGGTATCAACGGCTATTCTGGTGTGCTTTGGCCTGGTAATGATTTATTCCGCATCCTCGATTTCTGCAATGACTTCTGAGGACATGGGCTATAACCCCTTCTACTACGTGCAGCGTCAGCTTGGCTTTGCTGCAGCAGGAGTTGCGTTAGCGTTTATTGTTTCTCGCATTGACTATCGCGCAGTAGTAAGAAATCTCCAGGTACCTATCTGGGTTGTGACCATTGGAATGCTGGCAATTATTTTTACTCCTATTGCTGGTGCTGATGCATATGGCGCGACCCGTTGGATTTCAATTGGACCGTTTTCTTTCCAGCCGTCTGAGTTTGCAAAGATTACCATCTTAATTTCTGTCTCGTATTTGGCTCAGCAGTACTTTATTGATCAGACCATAGATCAGATGGAGTTCTTTAAAAAGTTTGCTATTGCTGCGCTTGCGCCACTGCTTCTTATTTTGGCCCAGCCAGACAAGGGCTCTACACTGATTATTGTGGGAACACTTTTGGTCATTGGCTACCTTGCCGATGTTGACCGAAGAGTTCTGGCAACTATTGCTGTTGCTGGCTTTATTGGCTTTGCCTTCTTATCTCTTAAAGATGATTATTCTCGTGCTCGCGTTGTGACTATGTTCAACCCTTGGGCTGATTATTACGGTGCAGGATATCAGCTTGCACAGGGCTTTTATGCTTTTGGTTCTGGCGGTATTTTTGGTGTTGGCTTTGGTTTTTCTCGCCAGAAATATTCCTATCTTCCTATGGCTCACAATGACTTTATTTTTGCGGTTATTGGAGAAGAGCTGGGCTTTATTGGCGTTTTGGGTCTTTTGGTTGTATTTGGCGCCCTGGTATGGGCAGGCTTTAAGATTGCTCGCTATGCACCAGATTTGACCGGTAGGCTTATTGCTGCAGGTTGTACCTCTATGTTTATCATCCAGGCCTTTGTTAACATCGGTGGTGTTTTGGGCCTTTTGCCTCTTTCTGGTAAGCCTCTGCCGTTTATCTCATACGGCGGTTCAACCATCATGTCTAGTATCTTGATGGTTGGTCTTTTGATGTCTGTTTCAAGGCAGTCAAGGCTTCCAGAAACCGAGTACGATAGGCAGCGCGCTTCTTGGAGCATAGCTGAAGAGCAGGATACCTTTGATGCTCCAGGTTTTGCTGGTCTTACCATGGTTGACGGTGGGGTAGGAGTAGGCACGCCACTCCCACGTTCTTCTCGCCCTAAGAGCAGTGCACAAAGCTCCGCGCGCCCATCACGAGGCGTTTTGCGCTCAAGAGATGACGACGCCCCTCAAGGCCGCATTACGACAGATGCCTCCGGAAGGCGCAGGATTGATTTGGGACCTTCTGCATCGGACAGGCTTCGTGGAAATAGCACCAGGCCTCGTCGATAGCTGATTTCTAGGAGATGGATTGCATGGCAGAACAGAAGAAACTCTCTGTTGCAATTGCTGCAGGTGGAACCGCAGGTCACATTAACCCAGCTCTGGCTCTAGCTGAGGAGCTTCGTGAGCGAGGTCACCAGGTTACGTTTTATGGCCAGCCCAATAAGCTTGAGGGTACTCTGGTGCCTGAGGCAGGATTTGAGCTGGTACCTATCCATGTAAATGGCTTTGATCGCAGACGTCCTTGGACGCTTATCAGTGCGGCATACAATCTTGAGCGCGCAAAGATGCAGCTTCACAAGCGTTTTAAAGAGCAGGGAGCTCCTGATGTTGCCATTGGCTTTGGAGCCTATGTTGAGCTGCCTTTGCTTCAACTTTGCGCTAAGCTGCATATTCCGTATTTGATTCACGAGCAGAACTCGGTAACCGGTCTTGCTAATCGCGTTTCTGCTGGAAAAGCTTCTAAGGTATGTATTGCCTTCCCAGAGGCTCGCAAGGCTTTTGAGGGACGCATTAAAGCTCAAGACACCATTGTGGTCACCGGAAATCCCGTGCGTAAGAGTGTTCTTTCTGCTGATAGAGCTACCTCTAGGCAAGAGCTGGGCATTGCAGACAATCAAACATTGCTGCTTATCTTTGGTGGCAGTCTGGGCGCACGTAGTATCAACGAGACTTTTGCTGCACTTAAGCAGGAGCTTCTTGCCCGTCCTAACCTTCGCATCATCCAGTCAACAGGCCAAAAGCTCTACGACGAGGTTGTCTCGCTTATGAAGCTTTCCGAAGAGGAGGCTGCTCGCTGGGAGATTAAGCCCTACATCTCCAACATGGGTGCCATGCTTGCAGCGGCTGACCTGGTAGTTTCTCGCTCTGGAGCATCCTCTGTGGCCGAGATTGCAGCGCTTGAGCTTCCTAGCATTTTGGTGCCGTATCCTTTGGCAACAGCAGATCACCAGACTACTAACGCGCACCTGTTGTCGGATGCGGGAGCAGCCATTCTGGTACCAGATAACCAGGTGGGCACCACGACTTTCTCGACAGCTCTCTTTGATCTGGTAGACAACGCAGATCAGCGCAAAAAGCTTTCTGAGGCAGCTGCCACACTTGACCAGCGCAGCGCCGCATCTCTTGTGGCTGACGCGGTGGAAAGTGCCGTTTGTGGCGCATAAAACATTCGGTTTTGCGTTAGAGTAAACATGTCTTGGTATGTCCAAGACTCATACGATAACAATACTTGGAAAGGCTCTCTTATGGCAGATTCCATGGGCGAGAAGACCATCTCGCGTGCACATTTTATTGGAATTGGTGGCGCTGGCATGAGCGGAATCGCTCTTGTTCTACACGAGCGTGGCTGCACTGTTACCGGCTCTGATCTAAAGAGCTCGCATTATGTTAGAGAGCTTGAAGATGCAGGTATTCAGGTAAGCATCGGCCACACCGCAGCTACCATTGACGCTGTGATGCCCGATGTCATTGTTACCTCTACGGCAATCCCAGAGACTAACCCAGAGGTTATTCGCGCACGTGAACTTTCCATTCCTATTTGGCCGCGCGCTAAGATGCTCTCGTATCTCTCACGCGGTCGCAAGACTATTGCTGTTGCCGGCACTCATGGCAAGACCACCACGTCTTCCATGGTTGCTACCATGCTGGATAAGCTGGGCGCCGATCCATCATTTTTGATTGGCGGTGTTGTTGAGGGTTACGACACCAACGGTAAAAACGGCAATGGCCAGTACTTTGTCTGCGAGGCTGACGAGTCTGACGGTTCGTTTATGTTCCTTAACCCTAACGTGGTGGTAGTCACCAATATTGAGGCAGACCACCTTGATCACTATGGTTCTCTCGAGAATATCGAGAAGACCTTCTGTGAGTTTATGAGCTTGCTTGATAAGGAAGAAACCGTTGTTATCAACGGTGACAACCCTCATTACGTCGAGCTTGCTCAGTCAACAGGCAGGCATGTGGTTACTTACGGCTTTGATCAAAGCTGCGATTTTGTTTGCAAGCAGGAGGAGAGAAAAGCTGGTATCGAGAACCCTCTGTCCATCAAGACTCCTTCTGGCCAGACTATCTCTGTAGTACTTCCAGCTAACCCTGGCAAGCACAATGTTGCTAACGCAACCGCTGCAATTGCCGTTGCCGATGCTCTTGGCTTTGATCTTGAGGAGGCCGCAGCAGCGCTTTCGCAGTTCAAGGGCGCACGCCGCCGCTTCACGCACGTAGGTGACATCAACGGTATTACCGTTGTTGACGATTACGGTCACCATCCAACCGAGATTGCAGCAACCATGTCTGCAGCTCTTCCTCTTGGCTTTAAGCGCGTTGTTGTTGTCTTCCAGCCACACCGCTATAGCAGAACACAGGACTTGGCAGATTCGTTTGCTCACGCATTTGACGGCATTGACGTGTTGCGCGTCATGGATGTTTTCTCCGCAGGTGAACTTCCTATTCCAGGCGTCTCAGGCAAGACCGTCTCTTCAAGAGTTCAGGCTGCCAATACTGTTCCTGACGTACGCTATATTCCTTCTCGCCGTGATCTTATCGCTGACCTTCTTGATACGGTTCAGCCAGGAGATCTGCTGATTACTCAGGGCGCAGGAGACGTTACTCAGATTGGTCCAATGTTTATCCGCGCACTCAAAGAGCGCCTTCAGAGCAACTAGGGCCTTTGCTGTGAGCCTGTTTAACGCCTATGTAAGCCTTTCTGGGGCCCTTGATGCAACAATCAAGCAAGATGAGCCGCTGAGCCACCATACCTCCTTCAGGATTGGCGGTAAGGCGTCGCTCTTTGCTGCTGTTCACAGCCATGTGGCTCTTGTGCGCGTGCTTGAGGTGCTCGCAGCCAATCGAGTTGATTGGGTGCTTCTGGGTAAGGGTTCAAACATCCTTGTCTCCGATGAAGGCTACAACGGTTGCGTTATTGTGCTTGACGATGAGCTCTCCACCATTTCAGTTGGCGAGAATAACCTCATTACTGCAGGTGCAGGTGCACTGACAGCACGTGTTTGCAACGAGGCCATGAAAGCAGGTCTTTCTGGTCTTGAGATGTGTGCTGGTATCCCTGGAACCATTGGTGGCGCGCTTTCTATGAATGCGGGTACCAGGCATGATTGGATTGGTAAAGCCGTCCGCGATTGTGTGGTGCTTAAGCCTGGCAAGGGTCTTGTGCGCTATGATGCCTCCGAGATTGAATGGGGTTATCGCTATACCACGTTTGCGCCAGACGAGATTATTCTTGAGGCAACGTTTGCACTGACACCGTCTAATCGTCCTAAGGTTGCCCTTGGCATGGACACGCTTTTGCAGCGTAGAAGGAACACGCAACCAACAGGACAGTTGTGCTGCGGTTCTGTCTTTAAGAATCCAGGCAGCAGGTCTGCAGGGGCACTTATTGAAGAGTGCGGTCTTAAGGGTGCTGTAGAAGGTGGCGCACAGATTTCCGATATCCACGCAAACTTTATTGTGAATACCGGCAACGCTACCGCCTCAGATGTCATTGCGCTCATGCGCAGGGCACACGATGCCGTGCAAGAAAAGTTTGACATTGATCTTCAGCCAGAGGTTAAACTTCTGGGTTTTGGGGCATAGGGAAGATATGGCAGAAGATACTTCAAAGCAACCAACACGCCGCAAGGGCACAAAGAGGGAGCCTTTATCGTCTGGAACTACTCAGGCGGCAGGGGCAACCAAGCCTTCTTTTATGAGCAAGGCTTTTAAGCCTAAGCCAAAGGTTGAGGCTGTAGGTTCTGATGCCAAGCCTTCTGCTAAAAAGATTTCTACTAAAAAGCCCAATAACGCTACTAAAACTGCAGCTCAAGCACGTGCCGAGCGTATTAAGCACAGCAGAAAAGTTTCGTTTAAGGCGGTTCGCACGGTTCTCATTGTCTTGATGAGTCTGGCCATTCTTGCTGGCATCGCTTTTCTCGTCTTACGCTCTTCCTCAGTCTTTGCTATTACCAACATTCAGGTGGAGCCAACGGAGCACGTTACTAACGAGCAAATTCAAAAGCTCATTGCAGTAGAAGAGGGAACAACGCTGCTCAATATGGACGAGTCCCTTATCACTGAAGAACTCCAGAAAGATCCTTGGGTGGCGTCCGCAACGTACGAGAGACAGTTCCCTAATACGCTGCGCATTACCATCACAGAACGTAAGGTCACAGCCATAGTGGCACTTTCTTCTGGCCCTGTTGCATGGTATCTGGGCGAGAATAACGTCTGGCTTGAGGCAGATCAGCTGAACGTGCCAGAAGGAAAAACTACTGCTACCGTTGCACTTGAGAAGGCAACTTCAGAGGGCGAGCTGCTTATTACCGATGTTCCTGCAACGGTTTCTCCGGTAGCAGGTACCACAGCAACAGATGCAGAAATTCAAGCGGTTATGCAGTATCAGTCCACATTCTCGTCAGAGCTTACCTCACAGATTGTGAGCTACTCGGCTAGTAGTGTTGATGCAATTTCTGTCACCCTCACCAATGGTGTACAAGTTGCTCTTGGTTCTCCAACACAGATTGCAGACAAAGAAAAAGTGATCCTGGCAATGCTCAAGCAGTTCCCAGGAGAGCTTACGTACTTGAACGTAAGAACACCTGCGAGCCCAACCTATAGGCGTGTTTCTACTGGAAACGTTCAGTCCGGCTCTGGCGTTTCGTAGGGAAGCGCGGTACTACCACGCGCCGTTGGGCTATTTTTTCCTACCGTTTACCAGGTTTCTTCACAATTTCTACATATTATTTGACTTGCATGGGTGAGTTGTGCAAATATACCCCGCTTTGCATGAAGCGTAAGCCTTAACTTGAGGTTTAGGGTTTTATACAGCGGTTCTGCGAGCGCATAAACGTAGCCTAAGCGCAGTCGCGCTCCGGGACAAACGGGCACAAGCGTGCCTCAAGGAGGAAGACATGATTAAGGACACCGATACCCTTAACAACTATCTTGCTGTTATCAAGGTTGTTGGCGTTGGTGGCGGCGGAACTAACGCTGTCAACCGCATGATTGAAGAAGGCATCCGTGGCGTTGAGTTCGTTGCTGTAAACACCGATGCACAGGCACTTGCAATCTCCGATGCTGACATTAAGGTTCACATCGGTACTGACATCACCAAGGGCCTTGGCGCTGGCGCTAACCCTGAGGTTGGTAAAGAGGCAGCAGAGGATAGCCGCGATGAGATCAAGGCAGCACTTGCTGGCGCTGATATGGTCTTCATCACTGCTGGCGAGGGTGGCGGTACTGGTACCGGCGCTGCTCCAGTTGTTGCTGATATTGCAAAGAATGACGTTGGCGCACTGACCGTCGGCGTTGTTACCAAGCCATTCTCCTTCGAGGGTCGTCGTCGTTATGGTTCTGCAGCTGACGGAATCAAGACTCTTTCCGAGAACGTCGATACACTCATTGTTATTCCAAACGATCGTCTGCTTGATCTCTCTGAGAAGAAGACCACCATGCTTGAGGCATTCCGCATGGCTGACGACGTTCTATGCCAGGGTACCCAGGGTATTACTGACCTCATCACTGTTCCTGGTCTGATCAACCTCGACTTTGCAGACGTCTGCACCATCATGAAGGGCGCTGGTAGCGCAATGATGGGCATTGGTATTGCTGCTGGTGATAACCGCGCTGCCGATGCTGCAACTGAGGCAATCTCTAGCCGCCTGCTTGAGAGCTCTATTGAGGGCGCAACCCGCGTTCTTCTCTCTATTGCTGGTAACAAAGATCTTGGTATTCAGGAGATTAACGAGGCAGCTGACCTGGTTGCTAAGAACGTTGACCCTGACGCAAACATCATCTTTGGTACTGTTGTTGATGAGTCCTTGGGCGATCAGGTTCGCGTAACTGTTATCGCAACTGGCTTCAACGACTCTAACGTTCAGCAGCAGCTTCCAACTCTGAACACTCAGAGCGTCAGCCGTCCAAGCCGTCCTGCTCAGCCACAGCCAACTCGTCCTGTGACTGCTCAGCCACAGCCTGCTCGCACCAATAACTCTTCTAATGAGAAAGAGTTTGATATTCCAGACTTCCTTAAGCGTAGCCGCATCTAAACATGTGCGCGCTGAATAGACAGTGCTTACACGGCGTGACCCTGCTCATGGATCCTGAGGTTCCATGCGGGGTCACGCTCGCATTTACCGAGCGTACAGGTGGTTTTTCAGAAGGAGAGTTTAGTTCCCTCAATCTGGGCAGCAGATGCGGAGATAATCTGCAACAGGTTCAAAAGAATCGCCAGCTAGTCTTAGAGGCTCTTGGAGCAAAAGAGTTCTTCTCGAAACTCCTTATTCCTCATCAGGTACACGGAAGCAACGTTGTTTGTCTAACTTCCGATACACCAGAGGCTTTTGAGCAGGCTAAAACTGAGGCAGAGGCTGGTGCAGACGCTATCGTGTGTACCGTTCAAAATACGCCTGTGATGTTGGCGTTTGCCGATTGTGTGCCGGTAATTCTTGTAGCTCCCGGTGGATTTGCGGTCGCGCATTCTGGCTGGAAAGGCACAATTGCTCGCATTTCTGCGCGCGCAACAGAGGCTCTTTGCCAGGCAACTGGCTCCACACCCTCCGA
Organism: uncultured Atopobium sp.; assembly: GCA_963518165.1. Lineage (GTDB taxonomy): Bacteria > Actinomycetota > Coriobacteriia > Coriobacteriales > Atopobiaceae > Lancefieldella. The sequence goes on along the minus strand of CAUQHX010000001.1, from coordinate 577,712 downwards.
GGTCATAGCCTATATTGGTCCGCATATTGGCAGTGCTGATTACGAGGTTTCGTCTGAGCTCATTCAGATGTTCTCAGAGGAGTTTGGTCCAGGCGTTGTAGACCGCGCATCTGGCGAGAGGTACTTAGATCTTGGATACGCCGTCAGAGCTGCACTGGTAGATGCTGGTGTAAGCGCGTCTGCTATTGAAGAGGTTACTGACTCGACGGCCTCTACCACTGAGAGGTTCTTCTCGTACCGTGCAGAGCATGGTAAGTGCGGAAGGCATGCAGCTGTTGCTTACATGGCTGCAAAGTAGGGTAGAAGACGTTTAGCGCTATCGGAGAAAACGTTTAGCGCTACAGAGAAGCGTTTAGGTCTACAGAGAAGCGTTTAGGTCTACAGAGAAGCGTTTATCGTTACGTAAGAATTGATGTATTCACCGCAAGAGATGATGACTATGACGTACGATTCAGACGAATATCTTGAGTTTATTAAGGCTCGCAAAGCTCAGATTGAGTCGCTTGTAGCGGATGCTGCAGAAAAGTCCGGCAGAAGTGCCTCCGAGATTGAGATTGTGGCCGTCTCCAAAACGGTACCTGTTGAAGCTGTTCTTACAGCTTATAAGGCGGGCTATAGAGTTTTTGGCGAGAATCGCCCACAAGAGCTGACACACAAACTGACCTGTTTATCTGAAACTCCTTTTGCGTCTGAAATAACGTTTGACATGATTGGCAATCTTCAGAAGAACAAGATTAACCAGGTAGTTGGCAAGGTTCGCTACATTCATTCAATTTCTTCTGAGCACCTCGCAGAGGCGGTTTCAAAGCGTGCAGAAGTAAAGGACTCTCAGGAGTCTGTGCTACTTGAGGTAAACGTCTCCGCTGAAGCCTCAAAATCGGGTTTCTCGCCAGAAGAGGTATCTGAGTCTATCCAAAGGATTGTTGAGCTTCCTCACATTTCTGTTGTGGGACTTATGACTATGGCACCAAAGGATGATCCAGAACGTGCTAAGAGGACGTTTGCAGGTCTTAGAGAATTGCGTGACAAGCTGAGTGCGCAAGTTGGCTTGAAGTTAGATGTTCTTTCTTGCGGCATGAGCGATGACTTTACGTATGCCATTGAAGAGGGTTCTACTACTATTCGCCTGGGTCGAGTATTGTTTGATCCAGCCTATACGTTGAGTGGGCACTAAAATAGTTGCAAGTTTTTGATACAGTAGTAAGAAGTTACGTGCGTTACAGAAAGGCACAATGATGAGCATTCTTGATACGCTAAGAGCAAAGCTTCGTGGTGGTCAGGACGATGAGTACTACGACGATGAGTATTACGGCGACGAGGGTTATGACGAGGTAGATGCAGCTTCTCCTCGTTCCTACGATGACCGTGCACAGCAGGGTTCTTCTAATAGGCTACTGGGCAATCCATCCAGACCAGAGGCAGAGAGCGTTTCTGTTTACACGCGTTCTGGCAAGCCAATTAGCACCAATCCAGCTGCCTCTTATAATCCTCAGCAGGATATGCGCTCCCGTGCTTCTGCGTATGCATCTCGTCAGGAGCCCTCTGGATACACTCCTTCTTACGAGCACACCGTAAGCCCAAATCTGCCAACTCCTGGCGATATTGGTCTTCGTCCTGTGAGCCGTACAAGCTATTCTGGACAGCTGCCACCATATGTTCTTCGTCCCGTTTCTTATGACGATGTTCAGTCGGTAGTCCGTCGTGTTCGTACTGGTCAGCCAGTTGTTCTTATCTTTAAGAACACCAACATTGAGGTTGCAAAGAGAATTTTGGACTTCAGCTTTGGCCTTTCTTATGGCCTTGATGGTGCTGTTGAAGAAGTTGCTGACCGCGTTTTTGTTGTACTTCCTCATGGCGTCTCTTTGACGCAGGCTGATCTTGATAAGCTTGCTGATGAGGGAGAGATTACCAGGTAACTGGAGGTTTTTGTGTTCTCGTATTATGTTTTAAACGCACTCTATACCTTGTTTAGGATTTACAGCGTCTGCATTGTGGTATGGTGCCTATCCTCTTGGATTACCGTCTCAAATGATTCGGTTAGAAACATTCTTGAGGCTATTGGCAAAATTGTTGAGCCATATCTCAATGTGTTTAGGAAGGTGATTCCTCCAATTTCTGGCCTTGACCTCTCACCTATTATTGCGCTTTTTGTGCTTAATCTTGTGGAACGTTTTGCCATTTCGACGCTGGGCCTTATACTAATATAGGAAACTAGTTTGTCTTTAATTACAAACTGAGTAGTTATGATGTGTGGTACGTCTACTCGCAGACTGAAAGGGAACAAAGATGGCAATCACACCAGCAGACATCGAGCAGCAGACATTCTCTCCTGCTGAGACCGGCTACAATCCAGAGGAAGTTGACGCATTTCTTGAGCAGCTCTCTTCTGAGGTTGATGCAATGCTTCAAAAGATCGCTGACCTTAAGGGCCGTCTGACTAGCACTGAGCAGCAGCTTGCTGCAGCACAGGCTCAGGTTGCAAACCTTGAGGAGAACGCAAGCGTTCCTTCTGTTGAGGAGACAAACGCAGCTGCTATTGCTGCATCTGAGCACCAGATTTCTCAGGTCCTCATTGTTGCTCAGCAGAGCGCAGATAAGCTTGTTGCAGACGCTCGTGCAAACGCTGAGCGCATCCGCAACGAGGCAGACCAGAAGGCTCGTGAGGTTATCCGTCAGGCTCTTGCAGAGAAGCAGACTGAGCTTGATGAGATTGATCGCCTCAAGCAGTCCCGTGAGGACTTCCGCGCTGAGTACCGTAAGCTCCTTCAGCACTTCCTGGATGATGCAGACTCTGTCTTCCCAGAGACTGTTCTTACCAACAACGCTCCAACTGGTTCCCAGAATGCTGCACAGCCTGCAGCACAGCAGACTCAGGTTTCCGCACCTGCACCTGCAGCTGGTGACTTCAACGATCTTGACTAAGTTATAGTCACTTCATTTGAACTGATAAGCGTCCAGCTTTGCTGGGCGCTTTTTTTGTAAGTCTTCTTAAGCAGCAACCTTATAATCCAGAGGTAAGCTTTTGGTTAAACGCTTGCTTTTGTTCTATATGATGCACATCCTTTCTGTTTTCTCGCCCCTGATAGCGAGCGGGCACACCTTGGCTACGCGCAGCTTCTGCGCTTGTGGTTGCGGTAAGCTCAGGAAGTCCTTGCCAGACACGCTTTGGCATCCAATGAGCGCGCAAGTCGTATCCTCTTTCTGCAGGCCCGCGACCCTCTAGACCAACTCCTTCGTAGAAGCGTCTCCACATGGCTTGCACGTATTTCTCATCAGTTGCAAGATCTGTTCTAGAGAGCAGTTCTTCTAAAGAAGTGCCATCAAGCTGAATGGTTCCAAAGGTCTTCATTTCTGGGGCATAAAAACTGACTATATGGTGAGCTGGATCAATAATAAAAAACCGTTCCGTACTCATTCGTTTGACAAAGTAATTGCAGGTTAGTGGCACTACGTTTGCATTGGGCTGAAACACAGACATAAAAGATCCGTCTGACATGCGAGAAAATCGAACAAATTGTCGCGTGTGCTCTCGTTCAGTTTCTACCTGCCTAGCCAGTGCGTTAAATTCTGCCACAGTTGGGTCAGCAATATCTTCAAGCGCTCCTATGCCGTAGGAGAATGCAAGTCGGATGTACCTATGCACAATCTCTGGCATAGCATGAGCATCAGAAGCACATGCGAGAACAATGCGACGTGTTATCTCTCTTGTTCCTACTTTCTTCTCTAGGCCTGTAAGAACTCGTCGAGCTAAGGCAACTACTGAGTCATCAGAGGGGTCTGGTCCACAAAGAACATGCTCCCCAAGACTAGGCTGACAAAAGCTTTCTCTAACAAGACGTACGTGTGCTGGGTTAGCATGCGAGAGATAGGTGAGCCCTACAGCCCCTACAACGCCTTCTAAGCTTGGATTGCAGGAGATAACAACCTTCTGAGGCTTGGAGAGTCTTGTAAGCCTCTGAACAAGCGAGAAAAGCTCTACACTTTGATCAGAAGAGCCTGAGTTGAGAGGACTCAATACGACGTCTTGTTTTGTTGTACGAACTTGCTTTGGCATCAGCAATTACCCTCTGTTTAATCAATTCTTGGTCAAGTGGGGCTGAGGCATCTCTTACGCCACAGCAGGTGAGAAAATGGTGTGATCGTTTGAGCTGTATGCCCAGCCGTTTAAGATCATCAAAGGTGAGACGAGACCGCCTTCTTGCGGCAATAATTCTTCGTGCACCGGTAGGGCCAATACCGGGCACTCGTAAAAGTATTTCTAGTGGAGCATCCATAATCTCTACAGGAAATTGATTAAGGTGTGCCAGCGCCCAGCCAAGCTTTGGGTCAATTTCTAAATCAAGCCAAGGTGCTTCTGGAGAAACCAGCTCATCAGGAGAAAACGCATAGTAGCGCATAAGCCAATCAGCCTGGTAAAGGCGGTGTTCCCTGCGAAGGGGAACGGGAGTATCCAACTCAGGAAGACGATTGTCTTCTATAACAGGAATATAGGCAGAAAAGAATACTCGTTTTAACTCAAATTGCTGGTAAAGCGCTTGAGACAAGTGCAATATTTGATTATCTGATTCTGGAGAAGCTCCAATGATAATTTGAGTTGATTGCCCAGCAGGCGAGAAGGACCTCTTGCCCGAAGATACCCTTGATGAACGCATAAACGTGTTCTTCAAACAGTTGGAACGCAGAGCCAAACCTTCTTTTATGATTTGCTTCTGACTTGGAATAATAATGCCCTTAGACTTACCAGCAGATTTCACAATGCCCTTTGATGCATTTTTAGCCTCCAGCAATTGACGCTCTTCAGAGACGCGCAGGCGGTGAATGAAAGACATAGGTTTAGTAACTGTTTCAGCATTTTTGTGAGGGCAAAGTTTAGTAAGTGAGGTTGAGCTAGGTAATTCCAAGTTGACGGAGAGCCTGTCTGCCAACCGACCAATAGCGTCAATAAGATCTGGGTCTGTTCCAGGAATTACTTTTGCATGAACATAGCCGTTGAACAGCAACTCATTTCTGAGGTAGGAGAGACATTCAATCATGAGTTCAGTGGTGTGGTCTGGCGACCCTATAACACCTGAGGAAAGAAAAAGTCCTTCTATGTAATTTCTTTTATAGAAATCTACGGTGAGCTCTGCTAATTCTTGTGGCGTAAAGGTGGCACGTTTGGTTTGTGCGGACGACCTATTGACGCAGTAAGCACAGTCATAGCAACAAGCATTAGAAAGCAAAACTTTTAGCAGCGTAATGCAGCGACCATCAGGGGTAAATGAGTGACAACAGCCGGCAGCTGAGGCCATTCCTACCTTTCCTGCCTGCGGATCTCTGTCTACACCAGAAGAGGTGCACGCCGCGTCAAATTTGGCTGCATCTGCAAGTATGGTGAGTTTATCAAGAGTATCCATGGCGGCAACTTTCTACTTGAAAATAGAACGTATGTTCGTATACTTAGACTATCACGAATGAGAAAGAAGTAAAGAAAAATTTAGAACAAATGTTTGTCTTTTAAAAACCGCAGAAAGGATGTGAATGACGTGTGAAGGATGTATACTTTTTCCATCAGCAACTGCGGAAGGAATGGCCATGAGCATACAGAAAAACGGCTCTTTACCATGCCTTTCTCGCCCTGTGGATTTGCAGGTTCCCACATACGCCTTGCGTGCATTAGAAGTTCTTGAAGATGCCGGATTTGAGGCGTGGATTGTAGGCGGCTGGGTACGAGACGCGCTACGTGGTTCATTTGCTCATGATATAGACATCACAACATCGGCAACATGGCAGCAGAGTAAAGCAGCTTTTGTAGCTGCAGGCATTCCTGTGCATGAGACAGGCATTGCGTACGGAACTGTTACTGCTGTTGTTGAGAAGCATCCCATTGAAGTCACAACGTATCGCTGTGATGGAGAATACCTGGACGGCCGTCGTCCTGATTCTGTGCAGTTTGTCTCTCGTATAGAGGAAGATCTTGCACGTAGAGACTTCACCATTAATGCTATGGCATATCACCCAAAGAGGGGATTGCTTGATCTTTATGGCGGTCAAGAAGATTTATCAGCATGCGTGATTCGTGCTGTTGGAGAGCCTAGCGTTCGCTTTATTGAGGATGCATTGCGCATGCTGCGTGCTTTGAGGTTTGCTTGCAGACTCTCATTTTCAATTGAGGAGAAAACACATCAGGCGCTCATTGAGTGCGCACCACTGCTTTCTCAGGTTGCAGCCGAGCGTATTGGCTCAGAAGTGGCTCAAATTGTTGAGGCAGGCCATAGTGCTCATGCTATCAAGTTGGGTTTTCCTGTTTTAGCGGTAGCAGTTCCAGAGCTTTTACCGTTGCAAAATTTTGACCAGAGAAGCCCGTATCATGCTTATGACGTGCTCGAACATACTGCTCGGGTATGCTCTGCAACAGAGGCGTTTACAGCAGGGTGTGCTACTCCAGCTCTTAGGTGGGCGGCGCTCTTGCATGATATTGCAAAGCCAGAAATGTTTAGCGTTGACGCAGATGGAAGAGGTCATTTTTATGGTCACCCAGAAAAAGGCGCGATTGTAGCAAAGGCTCTATTTAAACGCTTAGCTTTATCGCAGCATTTGAGCAATGAAGTCTGTGCTCTTGTGGCATTGCATGACTACGATGTGGATGTCACAACAGCGTCGCTTAGGCAGATGGTTGCGTTTTTGGCTGAGGCAAGCAAATCAGATGGCATTGCTCTTGCGTATGATCTTTTGACGTTAAAGCAGGCAGATGCCCTGGCAAAGGCAAATCCGTATCGTAGCTATGCAGTAACGCTTGAGGCAATGAGAACCCTTCTCTTGCAAGACGCTAAACAGGGAATTGCTCAGCGTCCACAAGAGCTGTGCATTTCGGGTGCAGAAATTATGGAAGCACGTTCGCTTCAGCCAGGACCCGCTGTTGGAGTATGTCAGCGCAAGCTCTTTGAGTTGTATTTAGCTGGTCAAGTGGAGAATAGACAAGAAGATCTTCTCGCCATTCTTGCTCAGAGTAATTGGTAAAAATAATAAAGAGTGCCAGATTTAATCAATAAAAAAGTCAGGCCTTTGTATTTTTATAGGTTCGGTAAAACGGTATAGTAGGCATAAAAAATTATCAGAGAGGCGTCATTTTATATGACGGATAGTGTCGTATGGGGGAGTTCATGGGCGAGAAGCGCGATTATATTACGTTAGAAGTCATACATCACAATGCTTATGAACAGCAGCCTACAGAAGAACCTGAAGCTCCAGCACCTTCCATTTCTCATATTCGTGCCGAAGCTCGTACTAAGAAAAGCGCAGCTACACGCAAGCGTATTATGCACGAGACAACAAAGCTCATGCTTGCTCGCGGAAATACCAACTTCAAAATGAGTGAGATTTCTGATAGAGCTCGTCTTTCAAAGGGTGCATTGTATTACTACTTTTCTGATAGAGAGGCTCTTTTGCAGGCAATCTTTGACGAGAGTGTTGATGAGCTTGCAAAAGACATTGCGCATACCATTGGTAATAAGCCTGCCTCAAAAGAGACGCTTCATGCAATCATCGCTCAACTTGCCGCTCATATTTTGCCTGATTCACCTTTGGTTTTGGCTTTAATTAACAAGCTTGCAAGCTCTGAGCAGGCACTTATTACCAACATTGAGGGACCACTTTCTCGTGTGGTTGTGCTTCTTGCTAATCAGCTTGAGATGGGAAAATTGCAAGGTTTTATTCGTCAGAGCGTTGATTCAAGACTTGCTGCCTGTTCTATTACGGGTGGATTAGTCCTCTCGGCTATTGGTCTGATGGGAGAGCGTCACGGTGCGGAGGGTTCTGACGAGCTTGCTCAGAATCTGCTCGATATGACACTTGCCGGTATTGGAATAGACGAGTAATAGACAAGTAATCATACGCGTTTTTGCATAATGCCAGTTTAATCATGCTATTTAAAGAGCGCCCTTGTGGTGCTCTTTTTAACAATTTTCTTGACTGATCCTGCTCAAAAGTGTCTTTGGCGGGTATAGTAAGAGTGGTTGCGCGTAGAAGAACGCAAATATTCTGCATACGCAGAGAAGCCATGCGTGAAAGGACAGTTCATGGCACACAAAAACTATTTGTTCACCTCAGAGAGTGTTACTGAGGGACATCCAGACAAGGTTTGTGATCAGATTTCTGACGCAATTCTTGATGCAATCCTGGCAAAAGAGGCAGAGCTCGAAGAGCGTGGATACGTTTCTCCAAGCGGCGTTCCAGCTTGCTTGGATAACGTTCGTTGTGCATGCGAGACCTTTGCTACTACAGGAACTATTGTGGTAGCAGGAGAAATTCGCACGCAATCCTACGTTGATGTTCAGGAGATTGTTCGTAACACCCTCAGAAATATTGGCTATGACCGCGCTAAGTATGGTTTTGACTGCGAGACCTGCGGTGTTTTGAGCCTTATCCATGAGCAGAGCCCAGATATTGCCCAGGGTGTTGACCAGTCCTATGATACACAAGCAGGACGTACCACTGACCCGCTTGATCTTATCGGCGCAGGTGATCAGGGTATGATGTTTGGCTTTGCCTCCGATGAGACTGATGTTCTGATGCCAATGCCAGCTTACCTGGCTCAGCGCCTTGCTCAGCGCCTCTCAGAGGTGCGTAAGTCTGGCGAGGTTGAGTATTTGCGTCCAGATGGCAAGACTCAGGTTACCGTTCGCTATGAGGACGAGAAACCCGTTGAGGTCACAGCTATTGTTGTCTCCACGCAGCATGCCCCAGAGATTGAGGACATGTCCGTTATCAAGCAGGACATGATTGACCACGTTATTGCTCCTGTTATGGGTGAGGTCAACATTGCTTGGGATAACGCAGACATTTACGTCAATCCAACTGGTCGCTTTGTTGTTGGTGGACCTATGGGAGATACAGGACTTACCGGCAGAAAGATTATTGTTGATACCTACGGTGGCATGGGTCGTCATGGCGGCGGCGCTTTCTCTGGAAAGGACTGCACCAAGGTTGACCGCTCAGCAGCATATGCCGCTCGTTGGGTTGCCAAAAACGTCGTAGCGGCTGGCCTTGCAAAGAAGTGTGAAGTTCAGCTTGCCTACGCCATTGGTGTTTCTCATCCACTGTCTATCATGGTTGATACCTTTGGCACTGGTATTGTTGACGACACTGTTATTGAGCAGGCTATCGAGAAGGTCTTTGATCTTCGTCCTGGCGCCATTATCAGAGATCTTAAGCTCCGTCGTCCTATCTTCTCTAAGACAGCAGCATACGGTCACTTTGGCCGCAAAGATCCAGACTTCACATGGGAAGCAACTGACCGAGTTCAAGAGCTTAAGGACGCAGTTTCCGCACTTCAGGCATAACGTTCTTATAAGGTAATCTTGTACAACCTCATAGAACCTTCTTCCAGCACCACCTCAAAACCTGGGGTGGTGTCTGTTATTTGCGTGATGCCTCTGAAGGTTCCAGGTTTGTAGGTACTGGTAACAGCGTTGGAGTAATCAACAACGTTGTTCAGAATAAGGACGTACTGCACGTTAAGGTCATGTGCCGTCTGAAGCACCTCAGGGTCGCTGGCAATGCGATTAAGACGTTTACGAAGAATTGCGCTTGCAGGGCGTTCTGAGGCGTCATAGCCGTTAGGGAAGCGCCAGAGCACGTGTAAGTCGTTAGTGCCATACGCCCAGAGGCTGCCATCTTGAGGAAGGTTGGCAATAACGGCACCTGCAGGAACGGTAAGCTCTACGCGGCGCAAAAACTCAAGCTCTTCTGAGGTCAAAATGTAGTGATCACCATAGGCCTTCTCGGAAGCCTGTTTAAACGCAAGAGCAGCAGGAATTGGCTCTTCCGATTTAAGATTAGGCATTGGGACCACATAGTTGAGCACAACTACGCACGCTATAACTGCACCAGCAATCAGAGGTTTAGCCCAAACGTTGCAAAAGACGCAGGTTTGAGCTTTAGTCTGAGCCTTAGTCTGGCTTTGGCTCTGAATCTGGGTCTGAGCAGCTTTTTCTCGCCAGGAAGCGAATGTTTCCAGCGCAGCTTCGGTAAGAGTTGCTAGGCCAAGCGCCGCAAGTGGAATTGCCATAATGACGCAGCTTGCGGCAATGCGGAACGGATCGGTATACCAAAATCCCGAGAGATATCCCTTTAAGGGAACATCAAACGTAATAATAAAAATGCAGAGAATGGACAGGTAGACAAAGGCAGATACCATCCAGCGAGCTTGCTTATGCTTGAATGTCCACACAGCACCTACCAACACGCAGATTGAAAGCACCGGCTGCGGAGAAACAAGCTCTCCACCTGCGTAGGACTGTCCAATAAAGTCCATGCCAAAAGCGTGCAAAATAGCATCCTGCAAGCTTGAGTAGGCGCTCCACCAGAAGTTGAGAGCCACGCCTCGGACGATCAAAACGTAGTAGAAAACAGACCAAATAACCAGCGCAAAGATAAAGAATGCATACGCGAGCGTGACTGGTTTAATTTGTTTTCCAAAAAGAATAACTCGGCGTTTTGACTCTCCAATGCGTGCAAAACTCCAAGGTAGAAGAACAACAATTGACGAGAAAATCGTGGAAGGATGCAAGATAAAGAGGGTGATGCAGCCAAGAACAAATATGACAATTAGCCAGATAAGATCGTGTTTTGGAGTCTTTGAGCGAGTCATCTGCATAAAAACCCACCAAATAGAAGGCATTACGCAGAAGGCCACGGTGTTAGGGAAAATTGGTCCGTAAATTAAAAGCGACCAAGGGAAAACAAAAAATGCCAGGCAAACAAAAGCGCCGCTTACAAGTGCAATACGATGCTTGGGAAGAACTTTTGCAATAACTGAGCAAATTGAGAGTGGAAAGACAATTGCGGCACTTACAAAGTTAAGCGCATTTCCGGCAATAGGAACGGTTGTAGAAACAAGCTGTGTTGTTAAAGCAACAATGATGTTCCAGCCAGAAGGATAAAATCCCGAAGTACCCGGCTCCCAAGGGGTAATTGAAGCTTCTACGGTGCTGTAGAAGTCATAGTGGATAGATGAGTACTTTTGAGACTCAATCATTGCTTGTGTGACATCTAAGTGATGCACAATATCCCAGCCCTGTACAAAGGAGCTAGCAGATGGCAGGGTGGGTAAGAAGAGAAGTCCTACGGTTAGAAGACCAACTGCAACGTATAGAAGAGGCATCCAGAAGGGGAGTTCTTCGCAGACAAATGCAGGTACAAGGCTAGTTGATTGCTTACCAGTGCGTGTTGCTTTGGATTTGTGGGGTTTCTCGCCCCTGAGGTCTTCTTTGTGTTTGGGAGCAACATAAAAAACGTAGCCATTGACCAGGGCTGCGACAAGTAGTGGAACGAGAACCATCACAGCTAAAGGAACAGGGATGTTCAGCGCGCTAAAGATTTCTCCCTCAATAAAGTAGAGTGCGCAGCTTACTAAAGGAGCAGTAACAAGAGCCCAAGGCTTAGGCATGCCGGAGGCGTGTAGCAAAATGATGCCTGGCACATAGAGCAGGGCAACAATTACAACTGCACTTTGGAAGAACTCAAGCCACATCCTGATCCAATCAAGGTGTTAGTAAAAATTCTTATACTTCTTGGCCGCATAGCTGGGTGCGGCAGAAATTTCAAACAGACTGGTCTATTTTACGATAGAAGCAAAAGTGGTGTTGAGATAAACAAAAAAGGACTTCCGAAGAAGTCCTTGAACTTTTGGTAGCCCGTACCAGATTCGAACTGGTGATCTCCGCCTTGAGAGGGCGGCGTCCTGAACCGCTAGACGAACGGGCCATGTATGACTGGGAGGACATGGCTGGGATAGAGAGAGTCGAACTCCCGTTGACGGAACCAGAATCCGCTGTCCTACCACTAGACGATATCCCAAGATGTCATCCGTGCGCATCAGCGCGAGAAATAACTATAAAGGAGACTCGTCAGAGATGCAAGCAATAATTTCAAGAAATTCTGTTTGCAGCAAAAAATATTATACAAAACGCATCTCTAAGCACAAGGAACGTCTCTAGTATTTGAGCTGAGCATGCGTTCTGCGTCGATAAGTGCCTGGTCGAGAGGGGCACAACCGGTACAACTTGCGCAAGCAGTAGGGGCGCTTGGAGTAGCAGCAAGACCGCCTTTAGCTGTTTCTCTGAGAGAAACGGGAAGTGCGGCACCTACTTCTGCCATAGCGTGTGCAACCTCATCAAACGGAATTGGGTTACCAACACCGGCTAAAGCAAGCTGAGAAGAGCTTACGGCCGCAGCTACGCCAATGGCGTTTCTATCCTGGCAAGGATACTCAACCAGTCCTCTGACAGGGTCACAGACCAGTCCCAGAAGGTTAGAGATAGCAATAGAAGCTGCGTCCAAGCACTGCTGAGGAGTGCCACCCAGAAGCTCGGTCAGGGCAGACGCACTCATGGCAGCAGCAGAGCCGACCTCTGCCTGGCAGCCGCCCTCAGCGCCAGAAACGCTTGCATTGGTGGTGAGGATGGCGCCAATGGCGCTTGCGTTCCAAAGCGCAGAGATAACCTGCTCGTCAGTGGCGCCAATCTCTTCTGCTACCGAGATAAGCGATCCTGGTACAACGCCAGAAGCACCTGCGGTAGGAGCGGCAACAATAACGCCCATGGTAGCTGAGCGCTCAAGCACGGCCATTGCGTAGGCAACGGCTCGTGTCTGCGTGGTACCCATAAGCGCATTCGAGATAGCGGCTGGGGTGTTTGCTACGGTCTTGGCCTGGCCATTGAGCAGGCCACCAATGGACTGACGAGGCGTCTTGATAGTGTCGTGAACCTCGTCGCGCATAATCTCTAGAACGTGAGCCATCTCGGCGTCTACATCTGCATCTGGGCGCAAGTCTTTCTCGCGCTGGAGCATAATCTGGCCAATAGAGGCTCCCGTCTTAGAGCACCTGGCGAGAAGATCTGCGCCGTTGTCAAACGCCCCGGAAAGCACGTCGTTTGTGACCTGAGGGGCAGCTCCTGGAATGGAAACCTGCGCGGCATAGGAAACGTGCGGTGCCAGCTGGAAGAGATCCAGGACTTTCTGCTCAATAGGCTCGTCAATCTCAAAGACGGTGTGTGCAAAGCCGCCACGCTCCGAGCGGAAGGTGCGCATAGTTGCAACATTGATGTTCTGCGTAGCCAAAATAGTAGTGAGAGCTGCAAGAACACCGGGTTTATCGCGATGTGAAACAAAAATGGTGGGCATATCGCCAGACATGCGAATACGTACGCCGTTAACGCCAGAAATGCGAATGCGGCCGCCACCAACGGACTCGCCCATAACGGAAACGTGGACGTTATCTGCGCCGTAGAGATGAATTTCTACGGTGTTTGGATGCAGAGTCTCGTCGTCGCCCTTCTCAATAACGCTGTAGTTGAGGTGGGCTTCTTCTGCCAAGGTGAGCGCTTCACGGACGCGCGTGTCGTCTGGAGCAAGGCCCAAGATGCCTGCAATCAGAGCGTAATCGGTGCCGTGACCAAGGTGGGTATGTGAGAAGGAGTTGTAGAGCCAAAACTCAACGCGCTCCAGCTGCTTTGGTGCAAGTGAGCGTGCAACCAGGGCAATGCGCAGGGCTCCTGCTGTGTGCGAGGAAGAAGGTCCCACCATAATGGGGCCCAGGACCTCAAACGCAGACATAGAAATCATAACTACTCCAAAACTAAACAAACGGTAACGATAAAAGAGCTGCAAAACCATCTGTTTTACAGCTCTTGTGTGGTTTTACTTTTGATACCCACTTATGTTTGGAAGAATACGCGGCAAGCGCATTCAGCGCGTTATTTACAAAGCTCCAGAGCGCGCTCAAGGCGAGCAAGGCAAACCTCACGACCAAGAAGCTCCATAGACTCTCCAAGAGGAGGGGAGACCATGTTGCCGCACTCAGCAACGCGAATGGACTGGAAGACAACGCGCTTCTTAAGGTCAAGCTGCTCTGGAAGCACCTCAAGGGCAGCGTCAATTGCTGCGGCCTTCCACTCGTTCTCAGAAACACCCTCAAGAGCAGTTTTTGCAGCAGCAAGAACAGCTTCACTCTGAGCAGCGTCTTTGGTAAGACCCTTCTCAACACTCTTCTGATCAAAGGTGACGTTTGCACCTTCATACAGGAAGCGGGACTTCTCAATGACGTCTGGGCTTACGGTAGTACGAGGACGAAGAATCTCGGAGAGCAGGTCATACCAGCCTGGACGAGTTGCGTAAATCTCTTCTGCCTCAGTTGCACTGTCCTGAACTGGCTCAAGACCAGCGCTCACAAGCTCTGGAATCAGAACCGTCTTTGCAAAGGTCTGGTTGTCCATATTGGCAAGATAGGTTGCATTAATCCAGTTCAGACGCTCTGGATCAGACTTAGCAGGATTCTTGGAAACGTGATCCAAAGAGAACTGAGATGCCAAAACGTCGCGAGGCACAATGGTTGTCTCGCCATCAAGTGACCAGCCGAGAAGGGCCAGGTAGTTGACAAAGGCATCTGCAAGATAGCCCTGGTCACGATACTCCTCAACAGAGGTTGCACCATGGCGCTTGGAGAGCTTCTTGCCGTCAGGACCCAAAATCATGGAGATGTGAGCAAAGGTTGGAACAGGTGCGCCCAGAGCCTCGTACACCATAATCTGGCGAGGAGTGTTGGACAGGTGGTCATCGCCACGAATAATGTGGGTGATGCCCATGCCAGCGTCATCAACAACGGTAGCAAAGTTGTAGGTTGGGGTGCCATCGGAGCGGAAGATGATGAAGTCATCAAGCTCGCGAGCGTTAAAGGTTACGTCGCCGTGAACAGCGTCGTGGACAATAACGTCGCCGCGGTCCAGTGGAACCTTGATACGGATGGTATAAGGCTCACCAGCATCAATGCGACGCTGTGCCTCTGCAGGATCAATGTTTCTGCAGGTACGCTGATAGCCCTGGAAGGGGTCGTGGCGCTCCTCAGCGGCCTTCTTGTCTTCAGCAAGCTTCTCTGGCGTGCAGAAGCAAGGGTATGCCTTGCCCTCTGCCAGCAGTTTATTTGCTGCCTCACGATATAGGTCAAGGCGCTCAGTCTGGCTGTAAGGACCGCAATCACCGCCCTTATCGGGACCCTCATCCCAATCAAGACCAAGCCACTTCATAGCACGCAGAATAATCTGAGTATTCTCTTCAGTTGAGCGCGTAGGATCTGTGTCATCAATACGAAGAATAAACTTGCCACCATTTGCACGAGCAAAAGCCCAGTTATAGATAGCAGTACGCGCACCTCCGATATGCAGCTTACCTGTTGGGGATGGCGCAAAACGTACTCTTACCTGCTTCTCTGACAAAACTCCTCCTTGGCAGTTATTTTCTAGCGAGAAAATCTAGTTTTTGCATTCTTTAGTATAACGCTTGAACACACATGACCGACAACGTTGCCTAGTCTTCAAACATATTGTGGTCTGCAAACTCTGCTTGAACGGTGCGGATCATAAGGTCTACGTCTTCAAGTCCCAAGTGACGTTCCTTCTCGTCCGCGGCAAGGGTGTGTCTACGACGTGCCCAGTTCTCAAGTGCGGCAGGAGAAGACTCGCGGGGAAGAGACCTAATTTCTGGGTCCAAGCGACGGCAGATGTCGCGGGAGTCAATAACAATAATCTTGCCTGCTTTTCTAGCCTCTGCGTAACCATCAATGTTGAACATGAACCAAGAATCCTCAAAGGCAGCATTGTGGGCCATAAAAGGAATCTTTTTCATAGTTGCCAGCAGAGCCTCTTGGGCTTTTTTATCGTCTCTAAATGATTTTTTGCCCTCAACATCTTTCCAGGTAATCTGGTGAATATCGGCAAGAGGGACACCTTTTTCTTTGTACATCTCTGGGATGCCAAAGTAGGCAGTGTGGGGCTCTACTGGAACAGTATTGCGACCAAGATTCCAAAACTCAAAGCCCACGTTAACAATGTAGCCCAGCTCAGGGAAGCGTGACGTAGTCTCAATATCAATGCCCAGCACCGTGCCAGAAACACTCTTCTCGACATACGCAATTTGCAAGTCGTTAAGAAGGGGACCTGCGGTTTTGTAGACAGCCTTAGGGCGACGACGCTGCATCTTTGCAACGGCTGCCGCAAGATCGTCGTTTGAAAGACCGCGAGAAAGGCCAACGCCTCGATGGTTTCTGAGCCTTTCCACGCCGTAGGAGTCGCAGAGTGAGCGCGTTCTATCAGCAAGCTGTTGAATAACAGAAAACTCTACAGGCTCTTGGCCAAGCGGCGCTTCCTTCCAGGCATCAAGCAGCGTTTTAATAGCGTCACAGTTTTTGTTAACCTCGCCGATGATGGACTGATCATCAACAAGAAGTCCAGGTATGACAAACGCATTTGCGTGCTCAATAGCTTGATTGATATCCATACACTCTCGCTTTGGTGGGTGAGAATTAGTTCAACATATAAGTATCTACCCTGAAGCGCGTATTCTTTGCGTCATTTTCTAGAAAGTGGACGACTCACCAAAAATGCGTGCTAGGCTGTTGGGTGCAACACAGTTCTATGAAAGGTTTTACGCATGTCTGATTTAAACGAGTCACTTGCTCTTTCTGAGGAGCTTCTTGCTTTTATTAAGCAGAGCCCTTCTATGTTTCATACCACGCAAACTATCAAAGAGTACCTGTTAGAGAATGGTTTTACGTACCTCTCCGAGGGTTCTTCTTGGGATATTCAGCCAGGCGGCTCTTACTTTACTACGCGCAATAATTCTTCAATTGTTGCCTGGAAAGTTGGCGAGAAGTACCGCGAGGCTCAAACCTCAACCGCTGATGCTCCTTATCATTTCCAGCTTACCGTTGCCCACGGCGATTCTCCAACCTACAAGGTAAAAGCTCAGCCAGAGCTTACTGGTGAGGGCAACTCGCTTCGTCTGAACACCGAGGCTTATGGCGGCATGCTTGACCACACCTGGTTTGACCGTCCTTTGGGCGTTGCTGGTCGTGTACTGGTCAAAGTAGGAAACAAGGTAGAGTCCAGGCTAGTCAACATCGAAGACGATGTTGTCATGATTCCAAGCTTGGCTATTCATCTTGAGCACAAAAATGGTCTCTCGCCAGAGTTCAACCGTGCTAAAGACCTGATGCCACTTTTCAGTGCTGGAGAGCTCAATCCTGGTGCCTTTAACGCCCTGGTAGCAGATGCAGCAGGCGTGTCTCAAGAAGACATTCTTTCTCGCGATTTGTTCTTAGTTGATCACACGGGCGGCCGCATTTGGGGTGCTAAGAAGGAGTTTGTTTCCGCTGGTCATCTGGATGACCTTCAGTGCGCCTTTGTAGCACTTAAGGCCTTCCTTGCTTCCTCAAATGAGCAGGACATCTCTGTGTACACCTGCTTTGACAACGAGGAAGTTGGTTCAAACACCAAGCAGGGCGCTAAGTCTACGTTCCTTAAAGACACGCTGCTGCGCGTAAACGCCACGCTTGGCTTTACGCAGGAAGATTACTACCGCGCACTCTCGGCTTCTTTGCTGGTAAGCTGCGACAATGCGCATGCCGTGCACCCCAATTATCCCGAGAAGCACGATGCGGCCAACAAGCCGTATCTCAATGGCGGCATGGTTATCAAGGAAGCAGCACGTCAGTCGTACTGCACAGATGCGTTCAGTCGTGCCATTGTCGAGGCTATCTGGAAGCAGCAAAACGTTCCTTACCAGATCTTTGCTAACAGGAGCGACATGCCAGGCGGATCTACTCTGGGCAACCTCTCCAACATTCAGGCAAGTATGCACGCCGTTGATGTGGGTCTTCCACAGCTTGCTATGCACTCTGTCTACGAGACCGCCGGCACCAAAGACACCCTTCTGGGCTACCAAGCACTCAAGGCGTTCTATGACACCTGCGTCTGCATCACCGATGCCGATTCGTTTGAGTTGAGGTAACCGCTTGGCGAGAAACCCTGTGCACTAGCTATACTTACGTACATCGCATACAACACATTATCTAAAGGAGCTCCATGTCAGAAAAACAGCTTACCGCTCATGATATGGAGCTCCTAACTTGTGCAGGTATTTACGTTGAACCTCAGGCACTGAATGGTCCTGCACTGGTATTTCCTATCTCAGATGGTGAGGGTAGTGAAATACGTGTGCTGTGGCAGGGTGGCGCTTATGAGAGTGCAACGTACACAGATTCTAGAAAGAATCAGCTGGTATTTCCTTATCTTGAGCTGTATGACTTGTTGTTTGAAGCTGCCTGTCCTGTGCATTCTGTTTTGATGCTGGGCGTCGGCGGGTGCTCGTATCCTCGTTATTTAGTAGCTCAGCATCCAGAGGTTTCTTGCGATGCACTGGAGCTTGATCAAAAAATTGCAGCCCTGGCTCGCAGCTACTTCTTTGTAGATGAGGCTATCAGAGAGAGCAACGGTAGGCTTCAGGTACAGGTAGCTGATGGCGTTGAGTATATAAAGAGCCTAGCTACCTCTGATAATAAGCGCTATGACGCTATCTTGAATGACTGCTTTAGCGGAGAAGTTCCACCTGCTGCTATGATGACCAGTGAGTGGATGAGTCTGGTGGCACACTGCCTTACTCCTGGTGGAAGATATCTTACAAATGTAGTTTCTGCACAGGTGGGAGAGAAAGCGCGTCAGCTTGATGAGCTCATGGATGCTGCTCGCACGGTGTTTGAACAGGTAAAGGTTGTACCTTTAGATCTAGAAGCAGATCCGACAGAGCCAGATAATCTTATGCTCGTTTGCCAGCGCGCTTAAGCGCTGTGAGTGCGAGCGCTAGGCAGCTGCTCATCAGGGCAATTCCAATACCAAAGAGCACCAAGAAACCGTGGGCTGAGCCGTCTACAATCAAGCTCCAAATAATAAGTGCACAGGCAGAGACAAAGCAGCTTACACCTGCAATTCTTGAGTAGATAAGAGTGGAATCTTTTTTGCCAAAGACAGCGCGCACCAAAAGTGGTGAGCCGACTGTTGTAAGAGCATAGGCAATTCCAAAAAGGAAGGTTCCTGCAAGCAAAAGTGGAAGCACTGGAAGCTTAAATGCCAGCATAAGTAAGCCAACAATACCCGAGATAATTCCTACAAAGCAGGCAAGCTTTACAGAGATATCGCTCAAAGCACCTAGCAGCACTTTTCCAATTGCTTGACCAAGCATAGTTGTTCCAGCAAGAAGACCTGTGGCAGCGGCAATGGCAGGAGCAGTATCTGCAAACGTTGCTGCATAGCTAGGGAAGTACTGAGAGATTTGCTGGTTAAAGGTAATGAGTGCGTAAAACGCAGCAACCATATAAAACTCTGGGTATTTCATTGCGTCATCAGCAGAGATGTCGGTTGAAGAAACCTCTGCAACTTCAACGGTTTTCTCGTCAGTAGAGGAGAAGGTAAGAGGCGTAAGACCAAGGTCTTGGGGTTTCTCGCGCACTACAAAAAGGGTAAAGGGAAGTGTTCCAACAAGCATGACCAGGGCAAAAATCAGATAACAGGCTCGCCAGCCTTCAGGACCAGACGATATGATGGCAGATCCGATGGGGTTAAAGACAGTGCCGCCAATGCCGGTAAATGCAAAGCAGAGACCCATAAAAGTACCAACGCGCTGGTCAAACCAATCGTTGATGAGGGCCGGGACGCACAAGAACATAAGCGCAGGAACGCCAATACCCAGTCCCACTGCGCAGAGATAAAAATGCCAGATCTCTTGAGCGGCTGACATGGATCCGTATGAGATTGCGCAGATGATGACGCTTGCAGTAAGTACCAGGCGAGTGTCGTGCGTTTTATAGAACTTGCCTATGAACGGCAAAGCCACTGTCATGGCAATGCAGAGTACCGAGAAGACCGCAGAGAAGGCGACGCGGGGAACGCCAAAGTATTGTGAAACTGGTGTGATGAAGATGCCAAAGCACGTAAGGATAATGGCGCAAGGCAAAAACATGATGACAATACAAGTTGCAACAATGGCGTATGCATACTTAGTGCCTAGTAAACGTTGTAGCACTGAGGCTCCTCTCTTTTGGCCAGAAATAGTGTAGGCGATGTGCCTTAAAAAGGACACATCGCCTACCGAGTCGTACAAATTTATTTGAGCTAAAAGCCTTCATGTATGCGTTTTACTTACGCTTTTCATGCGTTGTTTTACGTGCGTAAGATCTTAGCTGTCGGAGCCCCTGCGGTTCTCGCCCTCAAGAGCACGGATTGGGCCGATGTCCTGAGTGGTCTCAAGAGCGCCCAGGTAGTTACCCTCTTCATCGCGAACAGCAAAGTAACGGACGTAGAGGAACTTATCTCTGACCTCAAACCAGAACTCAGAGGAATCACGCTTGCCGCTCTTGAACTCAGTGAGAATGCGGCGAACAGCCTCTTGGCTCTTTGGTGGGTGGCAGTCATAGACGTCGCGGCCAAGGCAGCTCTTAGGACGAGGGAAGGCGCGGGTGTCGCCGTGGCTGAAGTAACGAGTCTTGTCATCTGCATCAACAAAGGTAATGTCGAGCGGAATGGTTGCAAAGACAGCCTCAAGCTGAGGAATGGTGAACTCGCCGGTAGAGAGCTTAACCTTGCCGTCAGCAGAGATTGCTTCCTCTTCTGCCTCAGCGTCCTTCTCGCCCATAGCACCTGCAGCTTCCATCTCTTTGAGCTTGTCGTTTGCAAGCTCAAGAGGATCTGCGTGCCATGAAGGAGGATTGACGCCAAATGCGTGGCCAAACTCGTTCTCTTCAGCAGCAATCTGGGTCCACTGAGTGGCGGTTAGGTGCTCAAGGGAAAGTGGAATAAGGACGTTCTCTTCCTTGGAAGCCATGGACTCAGCGCCCTCAATAGCCTCATCCAGGTAGTCGGCAACGCCTGCCATAAGGCCTGCGTCGTACTGGCCAAATGCGGTCTCAAGCAAAGCCTCTGCGCCGTTAACAGCGTTTCTTACCTCGTCGTCCTTGCCCCACATAACCTTTGAAGGACCGGTAATATCGTGACGCTCCAGGTGAGGGAAGAGCAGCTCTTCTTTGCGCTTGTAGTGGACAAAGACCTCATCAAAGGCGTCCATATCAGCCTTTAGAATTGCTGCGACGCCAGCGCACTCCTCGTTGCTGGAAGACTCAGTAAGGGTACGAGCGCGCTTAACATCTGGAGCAACGCGGTCGTGGATAAAGGCAAGAATACGGTCGTTCTCCTGGCGCATGGTCCAAACAGGGTGGCCAGGAGTCTCTTCAACAGCACCTGTTGGTGCGCAGGAAACCTTGCCTTCAAAGAGAGCGGCGTGAACGTCGCAGAGCTTCAGGACCTTCTCCATAGGAACGCCGCCAGCAATAAGCTCCTGCTCAGCGGTAGAGATCTCAGAGCCAGAGACGTCCTTGAAGTTGCGAGCAAAGTCCTCGCGAACAGTCTCGATGTCCTCGCCGTCGTTGAGGCGCTCAAGGTATTGGGCGATAAGAGCTTTGCGCTCCTCAGGAGTCTGCGCGATAGGTGCGTCAGTTGCTGCTGTCTCCGCGGGTTTCTCGCCAGCTGGAGCTTCTGCTGCTGCAGGCTCCTCATCACCAAGAATGGTAAAGCCGTGGGAGCGGAAGATTGCTTTGAGCTCCTCAAGGTCTACGCCTTTGTGGTCGCAGCCTTTAGGGATGGTCATAAAACGACCCATAGTCTGAAGGCGGCCTGGCTCGGTGATCTCGGCAAAGCCGTTTTCTGCCATGAGGCCTTTAATGACGGGATACTTAGTGCAAATCTCGTAAACGGATTTGCTTAAATCAAGAACCTGTGCCATACGGGCTCCTCTCGGATAGGTTTAGAAAGTCTACTATGGCTTACTTTATACTCAAAGTGTGGCAGGACTCTCACGTTGCTTTTGTTGTGGTTACAACAAAACAGAAATTATTCTTTAGTTTTAAAAGAGATCAGAATGAGAGCCGGTTCTAAAAAGGAAAAGAAGCAAGTCTTCGTTATCAATTCTGTAAATAAGAAGCCAGTCCGGCTTGATATGACACTCTCTAAAGTCTGCGTAAGAGCTGGTCAGAGAATGATCACGATATTTTTCTGGAAGTGATTGTTGAGAGGCGAGGGCGTTCACAACTTCAGTAAGTAACTCAAGCTTGAGCCCTCTTTTTTGAGCTGACTTGATGTCTTTTTTAAATTGATTAGAGAGAACAATCTCAAGCATCTAGGACCTCCGACATTGCGTCGGAGAATGAGGCATAGTGCTTGTAATTTTCTGGATGCTCTTTCATGTTGGTGTATTCATTAAGAGCCTCTATAGTTTGAGCATTAGGAACTTCTCGCTTAATTTCAAAAGGAATTCCCTGCTCACGAACAGTCTGACGAAGAAAAATGGTAATAGCAGTAGTAAGATCCATGCCTAAATCTCTGAGAAGCTCCTGAGCATTCTTTTTGAGCGTTGGATCCAAATTAATATTTGTACTTACTTTTGCCATGATGACCCGCCTTTCCTGTAATTTTGTTATACAAGATGAGGATGATAAAGTCAATAAATATGTGCGTATTATAGGTACAACACGCACATAATATGGACATAGTCAACTAAATATATTTTTACTCTGCGCTCTTTAAGGTGAAAGACAACAGAACCGGGTTGTGATCAGAGTAGGCAAATTGCGTGTCAATGTTTCTAGCGGTTGCAACAACGTTATCCGAGACAATCCAGCCATCAACCGTGGTGGTGTACGTTTTATCCTTCTCGTATGGAATGTCGTCTCCGCGACAGGTAGGAACGTTGTTGAGGTTATCCGGAGCCACAACACTAAAGCCTTCTGGTAAATCAGACTCTTTGAGCTCTGCTACCCAGTCAGGTACCTGCTGAATAGAAGGGTAGAGCGTAAGTGAACCTAAAATTGCATGGTTCCAGTCGCCGCCTGCAATAACGTAATTACCTTTAGCGCGCTCTTCGGACATAACCTTGGTCAGAAGTGCAAGCTGCTGAGCGCGGCTGGTGCCGCCTTTGTCGTAGGCAGACATGTGGCTGTTAATAAGTACCAGCTCATGGCCATCGCTAGTGGGGTAGCGTGTGATCATAAAGCAACGGTCTAGGTCAAAGAATTTTGTTGGGAATGACTCGTCAATAGGGTACGTACGACGAGTTGCGCTAGAAGCAAGCACGTTTGAAAGCGTCAGGATTCCCGAGTTAGAGGTTCCATGGAACTCCGTAAGTGGATAGGCGAGAAACGCGGTGTGGAAGTTCTGAGCAAAATACGATGCATAGCCACCAAAACGGCTCTCTGCTTCAGATACCTGATTGACATGCCAGCTTCTGTCGGATGAGGTATCAATCTCTTGGAAGAGAATAAAGTCAGGAGCTGCGCCGTCATTCAGAGAAGAAACAGTGTTCAGAGCTCCGTTTGTGGTGTATTGCACGGAATTTCTGCTGACCGCACGGCCGTGAGTTCCCACGGTGCGTGTACCGTCCTGCATGATGCCTTCATCCATAAAGAAGGTGTAATCAGGGGTGTAAGCACCAAAGCCAATGTTATAGGTTGAAGCTGTGTATGTTTGACCAACCTGTACGGTTGTGGCTTCAGGAGAGGCGCCTTGATTAGATACAGGAGTGTTGTCAGGAATACGGTAGTAAGTAAGCTGCAGGTAGAGAACGTATCCACCAAGCACCAGCAAAGCCAGAATAAAAAGACCGCCCACAAACTTAAAAAGAGGTGCAAGAACCCTTTTTAGTAGGCCAGTAATAAATTTAAGGACAAGAGATAAAACTCTTTTCATGCGAACCTCGTATCAATCAAGTGTCGTATGATTTAAATGATAACTATTATGGATTGAAAGTACGTTGAGGAGTTTGTATGCCACTTTCAAGAAATACAACACTAGAGCTTTTCAAACCCTCAGGTATCAGGCGTTTCTCGGCACTTGCGGCTGCAACGCCGGGCTGTATTTCTTTAACTATTGGAGAGCCTGGAGAAGACACCCCAACTCCTATTTGCAATCAGGTAGACAAAGAACTTGTAGCTGGAAATACTCACTATCCACCTAACATCGGAACCCCTGAGCTGAGAAGCGCGATTGCTGCTTATGAGTCAGCTCGTGGCATGAAGGTAAGTCCAGATGGCATTGTAGTTACCGTAGGAGCAACAGAGGCTATTTCTGCTGCTATGTTGACGCTTATGAACCCAGGTGACGAGGTTATTATTCCTGAGCCTGCGTATTTGGTATACAGAACACTCTGCCAGCTTAATCGTGGTGTTGTTGTGCCGCTTGATACCAGTGATAATCATTTCCAGATTGATGCTGAGCAGCTTAAGTCAAAGATTTCAGAGAAGACAAAGCTTATTGTGCTGACTTCTCCCAATAATCCTACAGGATGTATTTATACAAAAGAGTCGCTTGATGCGGTGGATAATCTTGCCCGTGAACACGGCTTTTATGTTTTATGCGATGACGTTTATAGAGAGCTTACGTATGTTGAGGATGTTCCTCGTTTTGCAGAGCTCTATCCAGACTTGGCTGATCGCTGCATTGTGACAAATAGTTTCTCCAAACCATGGGCAATGACGGGTTGGAGACTTGGTTGGGTTGCTACCTCTGATGAGCTTGCGACAGATATTGGAAAGGTTCACGCCCAACTGGTGTCTTCTGTTCCTTCATTTTTGCAGCCAGCTGCTCTCTATGCACTTTCTTACGATGTCACGCCTATGCGCACAAACTATCAAAAGCGCAGGCAGATTGTGCTTTCTGCGCTTCAAGACATGAAACTTCCTGTTGAAGAACCAGAAGGCGCCTTCTACGCATTCCCTTCAATCAAGGAATTTTCCCTTGATTCCGAGGCATTCTGTGAGCGAGCAATCAAAGAGTTTGGTGTAGCACTGGTGCCTGGCGTTTTCTTCGGCGCCGAGGGATATGTGCGTATCAGTTACGCCGCTTCTGACAAGAATCTGACAGAAGGCCTTTCTCGCCTTAAGACTTTTGTTAATACTTTGCGAGAAGAACAAAACTAGCCCAAATGCAGAGCTTTCTGTGGTAGGGTTTTACTGTCAATAGAGGAGCGAGCACGATGGGTTCTGGGTTAGTCGGCAGGCAGTGACCCCAGAAGGAGGCGAGGTTCGCCGAACTTGGCAATCAGGCGTGGTTGTCAGGTGGGCTTGTATGAAATACATGCAAGACTGTCCGAGATTTCGGGGGTGCTACTTTGACGGTGTATTGCGCCCCCAATTTGAGGGGGAGCTTTGAGTAAGAAACCGTTTGTTTCTGTAGATGCCCTAGAGGCAATCACTAAGACGTATCCAACGCCATTTCACCTGTATAACAAGGCAGAGATTGTTCGCCGCGCAAAGCTTTTACAAGAGGCTTTTAGCTGGAACGCTGGCTTTAAAGAGTATTTTGCAGTAAAGGCTACGCCAAATCCTTACATTGTGAGACTGCTGGCAGAGCTTGGTTGTGGCTGTGACTGCGCAAATGCCACCGAGCTCACACTTGCAAAGGCTTGTGGAGTTACCGGCCAAAACATTATGCTCTCGTCAAACGACACCACGGTGCTTGACTTTGCTCGCGCTCATGAGCTGGGAGCTATTATCAACTTAGACGCTGGCGGCGATATGCTTACAACGCTTGAAGAAGCGGTGGGAAGCAACATGCCGCAGGTCATGTGCGCACGCTTTAATCCTGGTGGCGTGTTTGAGTCGCAAAACGGCATTATTGGAAATCCCGATGACGCTAAGTTTGGCATGACAGAAGAGCAGCTTTTCCAGACGTTTGCGTATCTTAAGGCTAAGGGCGTGACCGAGTTTGGCCTTCATGCATTCCTGGCTAGTAATGCTCAAGAGGAAGATTACTATCCAAACCTTGCGCGCGTCCTCTTTAAGCTGGCCGTCAAGCTGCACAAAGAACTTGATATTCATATTGGCTTTATTGATCTATCTGGTGGTATTGGTGTGGCGTATAAGCCAGACCAGGTGGAGCCAGACGTCTTGGCTATTGGCCAGGGCGTAAAGCGCGCTTTTGAAGAGGTTTTAGTTCCTGCAGGTATGGGAGACGTTTCTATCTATACCGAGCTGGGACGTTGGCTTCTGGGTCCTGCTGGCGCACTTGTTACTCGCGTCTTGCACCAAAAAGAGACGTATCGTCACTACCTTGGCGTGGACGCTTGCGCGGCAAACCTTATGCGTCCCGCAATCTACGACGCCTACCATCTCATCACTGTTATAGGCAAAGAGGATACTCCTGCAACGCATACGTACAACGTTGTAGGCGGACTTTGCGAGAATAACGATCAGTTTGCAAAAAACCGCCAGCTCCCAGAGGTGTCCGTGGGTGACCTCTTGTTCATCCATGATACGGGCGCTCATGGTTTCTCGATGGGCTATAACTACAACGGCCGACTGCGCTCCGCTGAGCTGCTGCTTCTAGAAGACGGATCCGTGCAGCTTATTCGTCGCGCCGAGACAGAGGCCGATTACTTTGCAACGCTTGCATTTGATGGCTCGGACTTTTCAGATCTAGCACAACAAACAACTACAAACACCACACGTTAGAGGGCGAGAAAAACTATGGACATGAAGAATTTGACTGGTGCAATCACCGCTTTAGTAACCCCATTTGATGCTCAAGGAAATGTTGACTTTGAGGCGCTTGAGCACTTTGTTGACTTCCAGATTGAGCAGGGAATTGACGGTATTCTCGCTCTTGGTACTACTGGCGAGTCCTCAACCATGACAGACGAGGAGGACATCGAGGTAGTTAAGGCAATTCTTGCACGAGCCCAGGGCAGAGTTCCTGTTATCGGCGGTGCTGGCTCCAACTCTTCTGCTGAGTCTTTGCGCAAGGCAGAAGCTCTAGAGAAGGCGGGTGTTGACGGCCTGCTGCTGATTACCCCTTACTACAACAAGAGTAATGAAGAAGGTATCTACCAGCACTTCTCGTATGTACTTGACCGTGTTGATGTCCCTTGTATTTTGTATAACATCCCTGGTAGAACGGGCTGCTCAATTTCTGAGCGCAATGTTCAGAGACTTGCTGCACATCCAAATGCTTGGGGTATCAAAGAGGCTTCTGGAGACATTGCGTACGCAACAAAGGTTGCTCGTTATCTGAGCGATGACTTTACTATGTGGTCAGGAAATGATGACATGATTGTGCCTTTGCTTTCTCTTGGTGCTTCTGGCGTTATTTCTGTTTGGTCTAACCTGGATCCAAAGATGGTTCATGACCTGGTAGCTGCGTGGCATCGCGGAGAGGTCTCCCTTGCCCGTGAGCTGCAACTTCAGTATCTTGACCTGGTTCACGCTCTCTTCTGCGAAGTTAATCCAATTCCTGTCAAGGCTGCATTGGCCCGCATGGGACTTATGGAAGAGAATTATCGTCTGCCTCTGTGGAAGATGACTGATGAGCACGCAGAGGTGCTTGAAAACGCTATGAGAAAGGCTGGTCTTCTTGATGCCTAGTGCAGTAGTAATTGGTACCGGCAAGATGGGAAAGCTCATCGAGCAAACCCTTATTGCCCACGGTTTTGAGGTACTTGGTGCGTTTGGTCACGAGAATATCAATCAGCTGAACACCGTTGAGCAGACGCCAGATGTGGTTGTGGATTTCTCTGGCGTTGCCGCCTTTGATGCTGTTGTCGGCTTTGTGCGTGAGCGCGGGTGCGCACTTGTTTCTGGCACTACGGGTTTCTCGCCAGAGCAGCTTACAGAGCTGAAGCAGCTGGGAGAGAGCGTGCCGGTGATCCATGCGGCAAACTATTCGGTAGGCGTTGCCGTGTTGAGGCGCGCAGTGGCTATGGCTGCTGAGGCGCTTGATGGCTGGGATACCGAGATTGTGGAGACGCACCACAACCAGAAGGTTGATGCTCCATCCGGCACAGCAAAGCTGCTGCTTTCTGCTATTGATCCAGAGGGAACTCGTCCGGTTGTTTCTGGCCGCGAGGGATTCTGCGGAGCTCGCACCAAAGATGAGATTGGCGTGTTTGCCCTCAGAGGCGGCACAGTGGCCGGCACTCATGAGGTGCATTTCTTTGGACAGGATGAGGAAGTGTGTCTGACCCATCGCGCAACGTCTCGTCAGATTTTTGTCAACGGTGCCGTTGCATGCGCTGAGAAATTGCTTACAAAAGCTCCCGGTTTTTATACCTTTGAAGAGTTGATTTTTGGATAAATACACTTGCTGGCCTTTGCAGGTCAGCACCTGTTTGTTTGAGAAAGGACGCGTATGGACGCCCAGGAAATTATTAACTACATTGCCACGTCAGAGAAGAAGACCCCTGTTAAGCTCTACGTCAAAGAGCGCGAGGGTGCTTCCGTGTCTTACGGTTCTTCTCGCGTTTACGGCGAGGGCACTTCAAAGGTAGTCTTTGGCGATTGGTCTGAGCTCAAGAGCGTTGTTGAGCAGAACGCAGAAGCTTTTGAGTATTTTGATATCGAGAATGACCGTCGAAACTCCGGCGTTCCTCTGCTTAACATGAAGGACGTAAACGCACGTATTGAGCCAGGTGCACTGATTCGTGAGCGTGTTGAGATTGGCAATAACGCCGTCATTATGATGGGCGCCGTTATTAACATTGGCGCTGTTATTGGCGAAGGCACCATGATTGATATGGGTGCTGTTCTGGGCGGCCGTGCAACCGTTGGTAAGAACTGCCACATTGGCGCCGGCACCGTTCTTGCTGGTGTTGTTGAGCCTGCATCTGCTACACCAGTTATTGTTGAGGATAACGTTCTTATTGGTGCAAACGCTGTAGTTATCGAGGGCATTCGTGTTGGAGAAGGCTCTGTTGTAGCGGCTGGTGCTGTGGTAGTTGAAGATGTTCCAGCAAATGCTGTAGTAGCGGGATGTCCTGCACGTGTGATAAAAATGAAGGACCAGAAAACAGAGGGCAAGACAGCTTTGGTTGATGCTCTCCGCACGTTGTAATCGAGGTTACATGCCAGACGGCTCCAAAAAAGCACAGGGTTTTACCACCAAAATTTCCTGCGTACACACAGAAAATTGGGCAGAGAAAAAAGAAGAATCTTGGTTTACCTACGAACTTCTCGCTGAAGATCCCAAGACGCACGCACGCGCCGGCATCTTCCACACGCCTCACGGTGATATTCCAACGCCTATTTTTATGCCGGTTGGTACCAAGGCGACTGTTAAAGGTTTGATGACCGATACCGTCCGTGATCTTGGCGCCAAGATTATTCTGGCAAATACGTATCATCTGTCTCAACGCCCCGGTGATGAGCTGGTGGCGCAGATGGGTGGCCTGCATGACTTTATGCAGTGGCATGGACCAATCCTGACGGATTCCGGCGGATTCCAGGTCTTTAGTCACGAGGAGTTCATGAAGCTCTCTGATGAGGGCGTTAAATTCCGTGCGGTAGATTACGACGGTGCCTGGTCTTATTGGACGCCAGAAACTAACATGCAGATTGCCCAGAACCTTGGTGCAGACATTGTTATGCAGCTTGATCAGTGCGTAGGCTATCCTGCTGAGCGCAAAAAAGTTGAGCGCGGTGTAGAGCTCTCAAGTGCATGGGCCGAGAGGTGCTTCAAGGCTCATACCCGTCCTGATCAGGCGCTTTTTGGCATTGTCCAGGGTGGTATGCATCTTGATTTGCGCAAGCGCTCCATTGAGCATCTTGAGTCCATTGGTGATTTCCCTGGTTATGGCATCGGTGGCTATTCCGTTGGAGAGCCTCACGAGGTTATGTTTGAAACGCTGGCTCCACTTTGCGCCGATTACATGCCTCGCAATAAGCCTCGCTACCTGATGGGCGTTGGTAATCCGTCCACACTTATACGTGGCGTTGCCTGTGGCATTGATATGTTTGACTGCGTGCTTCCAACGCGCACCGCACGTATGGGCACCGCGTTTTCTCACGAGGGCCGTATGAACCTCAAGAACGCTAAGTACTTTGCCGACGCGGGTCCTATTGATGCCAAGTGCACCTGTCCGGTTTGCACGGGCGGTTATTCTCGCGCGTACATTAACCACCTGGTCAAACAGCACGAGATGCTGGGCGGACAGCTGCTTTCTATGCACAATATTTACTTCTTGCTTGAGCTGATGCGCCAGGCACGAGAAGCAATTCTCGCAGGTACGTATAGCGATTTTGTTGAAGAGTGGGAAAACTCTGACGGCGTGGTTGATTTCTAAGTTCGTCTGGCGAGAAACCCGTCTTTTTGATAGACCTGCTCAATAGGCCTTCTCAAGTAAGTTTGATTTAAATTTTTTATGACTAGCTCACTAATTTGCGGGCTAGTCATTTTTTGTCCGGTGACACGGGTAGAATGAAAGAGATAAACATTCGCGGGTGCCCAAGGCGCCCCTGGCTGGCTCTGCCGCCACAGAAAAGAGGACATGATGCCCGGCATCGAGAAAAGCACTCGTTGGAGTGTTCTTACACAAGACGTATATCTAGAGTCGTTATTTGAAAAAGAATTGCATGTCACTTCACTTGTTGCTCGTGTACTAGTAGCGCGTGGATTTACCGATGTAGCTGCAGCTCAAGAGTTCCTCTCGCCATCCTTGCAAAGAGACTGGCTGAATCCACAGTGCATTCCTGGAATGGCTGAGGTTGCTGCCCGCGTTCATAAGGCAATTGTTGAGCATCAAAAGATTGCCGTATTTGGCGATTTTGACGTAGATGGCATGAGCTCAACTTGTCTGCTTACGCTGGCTTTACGTCGCTTGGGGGCAGATGTTTTGCCGTATATTCCGCATCGTTTTGGTGAGGGATACGGACTTTCTAAAGAGGCTCTTGCAAGGGTTTTACAAGATAGAAAGCCAGATTTAATTATTACCGTAGATAATGGCATTGCTGCTGCTCAAGAAGTCGCATGGCTTTTGCAGCAGGGGATTGATGTTGTTGTTACCGATCATCATGAGCCCGCAGATCTGGTGCCCCAGGGTGTTCCAGTCACTGATCCAAAGCTTGTTGAAGATTGTCCTTCTAGAGAACTTGCTGGTGCAGGCGTTGCCCTTAAGCTGGTGCAGGTTTTAGGACAGCTTCAAGATCAGCCTCAGCTTTGGCTTGATTACATTGATGTTGCTATGTTGGGCACGCTGTCTGACATGATGATGCTCAACAAAGAGAATCGTGCGCTGGTTTCTGAAGGTGTTAAGCGTCTCCAGAAAGGTCTTCGTCCAGGTCTTGTGGCTCTAGCTGCTGTTGCTGGTCAAGATATTGCTCAGATTTCTGCAGATAATCTGCCGTTTTCTATTATTCCTCGTCTTAATGCAGCTGGACGCATGGGCACTACCGATATTGCCCTTGATCTTCTTCTTACAGAAGACGCGGAAGAGGCAACCATTCTTGCTGGCAAGCTAGAAGAGATCAATGCCGAGCGTCGTGCTATTGAGGCAAAGCTTACCGATGAGGCTCTTGAGCAGGCAAAAGAAATCTACGACGGTGGCCACGCTATTGTGCTTGCCAAAGAGGGTTGGCATGAGGGCGTTAAGGGCATTGTTGCTTCAAGAATTGTTAATCGCTATCACGTGCCTTGTATTCTGTTCACCATTCAAGACGGTGTTGCCCGTGGTTCTGGTCGCTCAGTTGGCTCTGTTGACTTGTTCCACGCGGTTGAGCAGTGCGCAGATCTTACGGTCCGTTTTGGTGGTCACCAAGGAGCTGTTGGCGTAACAGTAGAAACAGCAAAGATTGACGCATTTAGAAAGCGTTTATCCGAGGTCATGGCAGAGCTTCCAGAAGAAGAGTTTGAGTCTTCAGGAGAAGTAACAGCTCTAGTAAATCTTGACGAGATTACTATCAACTCTATCGACGCGCTTGAGGCATTGCAGCCGTTTGGTCAGGGCAACAAAAAGCCGCTCTTTGGCGTCAAGGGTGTGGTGATGAAGAATCGCTCGCGCGTTGGCGCAGGCGGTGCTCACCTTTGCTTTATGGCTTCAAACGGCATCTCTTCAATTTCATCCATCATGTTCAGAACGCCTCATGTCGAGGCAGCAGCTGAGTATGACGGTGCTGTTGATTTGATTTTTGAAGCAGTTAACGAGACCTGGCAGGGTAGAACCAAGCCAAAACTCATGGTCAGAGACATTCTCTACAGAGACTTTACCGATGAAGATGACGGCCCCATTGAAGCAGATCTTCTCGGCAGCGCTGCTGACCTGCCTCTTGTGGTTACCAAAGAGACAACAGAGGCTGAACAGGCGTCTCAAGAGCAGGCGCAGCAAAAGCGCCATGAGCTGGAGAAGCTGTCTTCCGAGGAACTCACGCAGACCCTGGTTACTTCCATGATTGGTCCAAGAGAGCTCTTGCCTCTGCAGAAGAAGACATTAGAGGTTCTCTCTCAGGGAACGTCTTGTCTCTCAGTTATGGCAACAGGCAGAGGTAAATCGCTTATCTTCCAGGTTCATGCTGCTCGCGTTGCGCTTCTGCAACACAAGATGAGTGTATTTGTCTACCCGCTGCGAGCCCTTATCAACGACCAGGTCCAAAGCATGAAAAACACCTTTGAGCCTTTGGGAATCTCTGTTGAGGTGCTCAACGGAGAAACAGACCTTACCAGTCGAGAAGACCTGTTTGCTCGTATGGCAAACAATGAACTTGATATTGTGTTGACTACGCCAGAGTTCTTCTCGCTCCACGCTGATCAATTTGCTGCAGCGCAGAACATCTCGTTTGTGGTGTTTGACGAGGCACATCATGTGGGCATGAATGCTTCTGAGGGCAGGCTTGCGTATGCGCAAATGCCGCAGGTGCTAAAGATGCTTGGAAGTCCGCAGGTACTTGCTACAACAGCTACAGCTACCACGCAGGCAGCTCAGCATATCTGTGAGCTTCTCTCTATAGAAGCAGAGCACGTATACAAAGACAAAACTGCGCGCACTAACCTTGAACTCAAGGACCTTCGCGGCGCAAAAGACAGGGAATGTGCGCTGCTTTCCCTTGTGTCTGACGGCACAAAAACGGTTGTCTACGTCAATTCAAGAGAGCAGGCGCAGGCACTGACGCGTATGTTGCGTCATCGTATTCCAGAGCTAGGCCACAAGATTGCGTTCTACCACGCAGGCCTGACGCCTCAGATACGCAAAAACGTTGAGCGCGCCTTTAGGCGTGGAGACGTTTGCTGCATTATGGCAACAAGTGCGTTTGGCGAGGGTGTCAATATCTCTGATATTCGCCAGGTTATCCTGTATCACCTGCCGTTTGGTCGCGTTGCGTTCAATCAGATGAGCGGACGCGCAGGTAGAGATGGTAAGCCTTCTAAAATCCAGATGCTTTTTGATGCGCATGATATGCGTGTGAACGAGCGCATTCTTTCTTCTCACGCACCACAGCGAGAAGCCCTGGTAGCTGTCTATCGCGCCCTTACCGCACTGCAGCCAAAGCTTAGCTCACCTACAGACGCATCGGCGCTCACTGATGAATATATTGCGCAGATGGCGCTAGAAATTGACCCACGATCTAAGGCTGACGAGCAAACCGTTCGTGTTGCACTTGACGTTTTTGCTGAGCTGGGGTTTATTAG
The DNA here is from genome assembly GCA_963518165.1 of uncultured Atopobium sp. Lineage (GTDB taxonomy): Bacteria > Actinomycetota > Coriobacteriia > Coriobacteriales > Atopobiaceae > Lancefieldella. Next base: position 544,413 of record CAUQHX010000001.1, on the reverse strand, counting down.
CATTGAGGGATTTGATCAAACGCGAACAATTTCTGTCAACAGTCAAGCTTCGCACATGGACTTGCTGGAATCAGCACGCTACGCTGAGGGGCTTAAAGCGCACGCTGAGTTTGAATCATTTGCTCAGTGGGTACTTTCTGCTTCACCAGATGAGCTGGCAGATGCTATAACAAAACCCATCGTTCCAGAAATTGGTTCAACGTTTGATGGGGGAAGGGAGTCCTCTGATGAGTGACGAGAGGACCAAAAAAGAAGCTAAGGCGCCAGGCGCAGACAATTACCGCCTGCTTGAGGGAGCTGTGCGCACGTATCTGCCTGAGGAGGCTCAGGCAAAGATTGCTGCTGCGTATGCCTTTGCTGCTAACTATCACAAAGACCAGCGTCGTCGTTCCGGCGAGCCTTATATCAACCACCCAGTTGAGGTAGCCCTTATTCTTGCGCACGATCTTCACATGGATGAAGACACCATCTGCGCTGCTCTTATGCACGATACCGTAGAAGATACGTCTGCCTCGCTCGACGAAATCTCTTCTCGCTTTGGTGAGTCAGTTGCAGAGCTTGTTGATGGCGTCACAAAACTTACGTCTATTGAGGTCAGCTCAATGGACGAGAAACAGGCACTTAACCTGCGCAAAATGTTCCTTGCTATGTCAAAAGACATTCGCGTTGTTATCATCAAGCTGGCTGACCGCCTCCATAACATGCGTACGCTGGCAGCTCTTCCACCGGACCGCCGTCTGTTTAAGGCGCGAGAAACCATGGACGTGTATGCGCCACTTGCTGACCGCTTGGGTATCTCTTCGGTAAAGTGGGAGCTTGAGGACTTGTCTTTCTTCTGGCTTGAACCAGAGGAGTACCAGCGTGTTGCTCGCATGGTCTCTGACTCTCGTGCACAAAGAGAGAATGATCTCAACAATGCTAAAAAAACTCTGACAGATGAGCTCAACGCCGCGGGCCTTACTGACTTTCAGATTACAGGCCGTCCTAAGCACCTGTGGTCTATCTATCAAAAGATGGTCCGCAAGGGCAGGGAGTTCTCCAACATCTACGATCTTATCGCCCTGCGCGTTATTACAAACTCTGTAGGTGATTGCTACTCTGCACTCGGCGCTATTCATGCGCTGTGGCATCCAATGCCTGGTCGTTTTAAGGACTACATTGCAACGCCAAAGGCCAACCTTTACCAGTCGTTGCATACAACGGTTATTGGACCAGACGGCCGTCCTATTGAGATTCAGATTAGGACCGCCGAGATGCATGAGGCATCTGAGTACGGTATTGCTGCCCACTGGCTTTATAAGGAGCAGGGCAATTCAAAGGGCAAGATGTCCTCTGAAGACAAGCTTATTGACTCAACTATCAACTGGATTCGCCGCAGTCTTGACTGGGCCGTTGAAGACGATATTGACGATCCTCACGAGTTCTTGGATAACCTGCGCGTAGACCTCTTTGAGCATGAGATTTTTGTCTTCACGCCAAAGGGCGAGGTCATGAGCTTGCGTGTCAATTCAACACCTCTGGACTTTGCTTACGCTGTCCACACTGAGGTGGGCAATCACTGTGTTGGTGCGCGTGTTAACGGATCTGTTGTCCCGCTTACGCATACGCTTCAGATGGGCGACCGCATTGAGATTTTGACTAACAAGAATGCTCGTCCTTCTCGCGACTGGATGACGCTGGTAAAGACGCCGTCTGCGCGCGCAAAGATTCGCAAGTATTTCTCGCAAGAGAACAAGTCTGACGATGCTGAGCGCGGCCGTTCTGAGCTTGCAAAAGAGTTGCGTAAGCGCGGTTATGGCATCAGCGCTACACGTACTATCAGGGCACTTGATCAGCTTACTGAGCAGTTTGATTATCGCAGCGTAGATGACCTGTTTGCAGGAATTGGTGCAGGTAATCAGTCTGCTAAGCAGGTTGTTAATCGCGTGAGCGAAATCTTGGAGGAGAAAAACCCCGAGGTTGTTACTGAGCAAGAGCGCAATGCCGCGCGACTTCAAGAGAAGAACAAGGCAATTGCAAACGATCAGCCACTGGTTCGTTCGTATGTTATTTCTCGTACCGCTAAGGGAAGTCGTCCCAAGAAATCTAATTGCGGCGTTGTGGTAAATGGCGATCCAGATTTGCTTGTTCATCTTGCGCATTGCTGCAATCCTGTTGCAGGTGACGATATCGTGGGCTTTATTACGCGTGGTCGTGGCGTTTCTGTTCACCGAGCTAATTGCCCTAACGTTAAAGACCTGCTCAACGATCCAAAGCGCATCATTCCTGTTTCTTGGGATGCCAGTGGCGCCACAGAATTTAGGGTTGAGATTGTCGTTGAGGCAACAGACCGCATGGGTCTTCTCAAAGACGTTACGGTTGCGTTGTCTGACGCTGGCGCAAACATTCTTTCTGCTGCTACACAAGTAGGTGAGCAGGGCGTGGTACGTATGCGCTTCTTGGTTTCAATCTCTGATACCAGCTTGCTCGATACCTTATTTGCATTTGTAACTCGCGTGCCTTCCGTCTACGACGCTCGTCGTATTATGCCAGGTGAAGGCGCTAACCAGATGAGAAGGAGACTCTATGGCTAACCAGAATGAGGGCTGCTCCTGCGGCGGCCATCACCACGACGAAGAGCACGGACACGGCGGTTGCTGTGGTCATCATGGCGAGCACGGCCACGGTGAGCATGGCCACGGCGGTTGCTGTGGTCATCACGGTCACGGTGGATGCCATCATGCAAAAGACCAGATTGGCGTCTTTAAGGTAGGTCCCCTTGAGACCAACTGCTACATTTATGTTTCTGGTAATGAGTGCATGATTATTGATGCCGGTGCATCGGGTGCAGAGATTGCTGCACAGCTCTTGAACCTTGAGCTTAAGTACATTGTTGCTACTCACGGCCATGCTGATCACGTTGGTGGCGTTAAGGCTTTGAAGCTTGCGGTGCCTGGTGCTCAGTACCTTATCAACGAAGCAGATAATGAGCTTGCCCAGAGAGCTCATACCTCAAACGAAATTTATGATGATGCTCCAGAGCCAGACGGTTTTCTCCACGAGGGAGATGTTCTCTCTGTTGGAACCGCTCAGTTCAAGATTATGGAAACGCCTGGTCACACTCCTGGTGGCATCGTTTTGGTGGGAGAAGGAACTGCTACTGGCGCCGTTTTTGTAGGCGACACGCTTTTCCAGGGCTCTGCTGGAAGAACTGATCTTCCAGGTGGCAACTTTGAAACCCTCAAAGCTTCTTTGAATCGTATTAAGACTGAGCTTGATCCAACATCTGTCATCTTGTCCGGACACGGAAATCAAACATCTTTAGAGGCAGAGTTGGCAACTAATCCATTCTTGCAGGATTAAATCAGCTACAACTTTGATGATTTAGCAAGACAGATTTGCATAGGTGCGGTATAGTACCTATGCAAACTTTTTAGCCCGAGTGGCGGAATGGCAGACGCGGAGGTCTCAAAAACCTTTGAGGAAACTCGTGTGGGTTCAAGTCCCACCTCGGGCACCAGCTAAAAGTTTAAGCTAGATGTGAATTTCTCGTCATATCTAACTTGGTACTTGTAATGTTTTCTCGTTAGAGGTAACCTTACAAGGTACTTTTGAAGCGGGATTGAACGTGAGTCCCCACCTACACAGCGCAAAAGCAGCTGTCTGGTCAGACAATTTAACCTTCGCACGCCACCTGTGCGTATTGTCTCCCAGTTGCTTGTGCACTGGGTTTTTTATTGGCGGACAAGCAATTGTCCAAGAGGGAAGGTGTACAAGATAGCCAAGAACGATGGTCCTCGCATCAATGAGGAAATCACTGCTCGCACGTGCCGTCTGATTGACGCTGATGGTAGTCAGCTTGGTCTTTTTGGCGTCAATGATGCAATGAAGAGAGCTCGTGAGCACGGTCTTGATCTCGTAGAGATTGCTCCAAATGCCGAGCCTCCTGTATGCAAGATTCTTGATTACAGTAAGTTCAAGTATGAGCAGGCTCGCAAGGCCAAGGCAGCTCGCAAGAACCAGGTCAAGATCGAAGTCAAAGAGATGAAGTTCCGCCCAAAGATCGATGTGGGCGATTACGAGACCAAGAAGGGTCACGTACTGCGCTTCCTCAAGAAGGGAGCACGCGTCAAGATCACCATCATGTTCCGTGGACGCGAGATGGCTCACCCAGAGCAGGGCCGTATTGTACTTGATCGCCTTGCTGAAGATTTGAAGCCTTTTGCCACAATTGAGCAGAAACCGCTCATTGAAGGCCGTAACATGCACATGCTCGTTGCTCCAATCAAGGGAGCGTTTGACGAGAAGCCCGAGGGTGCTGAGGATGGCACCACACAGGAGGAGAAGTAGTATGCCTAAGATGAAGACGCACAAGGGTTCGGCTAAGCGTTTCCGCCGCACCGGTACTGGCAAGATTATGCGTGCTAAGGCTTTTAAGAGCCACATTCTTACCAAGAAGTCCCAGAAGCGTATCCGTGGCTTCCGTAAAGAAGCTGTTCTTTCCGCTGGCGATGCAGCAGTAGTTTCTCAGCGTATGGGCGCTAAGAACTAAGCGCGCCACCCACCAGATCAAATAACAAGGAGTGATTAGATATGGCAAGAGTTAAGCGCGCAGTTGCTGGCCGCAAGAAGCGTCAGACGCTCGTCGAGCGCACAAAGGGTTATTACGGAACTTCCTCTCGTACCTTCCGTGGTATGAAGGAGCAGGCACAGCATTCTGGTCAGTATGCTTACCGTGACCGTCGTAACAAGAAGCGTGATTTCCGCGCACTGTGGATTCAGCGTATCAACGCTGCAGCACGCATCAACGACCTCTCTTACAGCAAGTTTATGCACGGCCTCAAGCTCGCTGGTGTTGAGCTTGACCGCAAGGTTCTCGCAGAGATTGCTTACTCTGACGAGCAGGGCTTCGCAGATCTTGCAGAGATCGCTAAGAAGGCTCTCGCTGAGTAACTTCAGCTAGCGACTTCAGCCAAGCGATTTCTTCGCAGCTAGATAGCTACACCCCGTACATCCCGGATGTGCGGGGTTTTCTTTTGGCAAGAGTCCGGGAGGCACAATCGGTCGAGGTCACGACGCGCACAGTTGAGGTTACGACGCGCCTGATTTTCTCGCCATGTCTGAGCAATTTGCCGGAAAAGCGCACCATGTCTGAGCTCTTTGCCGGTTTTTCTCGTCATGTCTGAGTGAATTTACTCAGACGTGATGCATGCTTCAGGCTCAAAATACTTGGTCACCCGTTCTGTCATTCACGCGCCTGATTTCATCAAAGATTCTGTAACTTTTGCCTAATAATGTAAAAGAATCGGTGGATTTGCCTAATTTCCTCAAAGAATCTGTGCCTCAAATACAGATTTTTTGCACTTTTCAGGCGCGCGATGTTGCAAAGTCGACCTTAGTGAGAAGAGTATGTCATTTACACGCTTGGCGAGAAGAACGTGCAGCTCAGAGACTGAGAAACCCGTGTAGCCGTGGCTGTGAACGCGCAGCTCACGTGGCTGTAACCGCGGGCTTACAGAAAACCGATGCGTGAGCTGTGGTTTTAGCAGTTATTCGCTCTTGTGCTCTCTGTGGATGAGCTCTTCGAAATGCTCATGCTCTTCTTCGTGAAGCTGCTTGATCTCTTCGTCGAATTCTGGGTCCTTTGGACCAATAAGCTCGTCCTCGCCAGTCTTTGGATCAGTGTGGTGCAGCAAAACTGGCTCAAAGAGGTGCAGATACTTTGCAAAGAGTGCGGACATCGTAAGCAGCAGGATAAAAATTGCAATACGAGGCATCGTGTTGACCTGCGTCATAATGAGCGAACCAACGCACAGAAGGGCGGTCCAGCCGTACATCAAAAGAACCGCTTGGCGCTGGTTGTAACCATGAGCCATCAAGCGGTGATGGATGTGTCCTCGGTCGGCGGTTGCAAAACTAACGTGCGCGCGTGTACGTCGAACAATCGCGGAAAAGGTATCGATGATTGGAATACCTGCAACGACGAGAGGAACAATGATGGTTGTAAGTCCCGCCCAACGAGTGACGGACAAAAGCGAAATTGTTCCCAGAGCAAATCCCAAGGTCAGCGAACCAGAATCGCCCATGAAAATAGTTGCCGGGTATGAGTTATGAACCAAAAATCCAAGCGTGGTACCTGCGATTGCGGCACTTAAAAGCGCAGCGTCAATTCTGCCTGCCCAAATGGAGAGCACAAACATGGTGGTAGAGGCAATGCAGGTAATACCTGAAGAAAGTCCATCAAGGCCGTCGATCAGATTAATGATATTGGCGTAAGCGACCAGGTAGATGACGGTTGCTGGATAGGCGAGCCATCCAAGATCCACAAAGCCGTATGCGGAAAACGGGTCAACAACGTTACCGATAATCAGGCCGCCAGCCGCCGCAATGCTTGCTGCAATTACCTGACCAGCAAGTTTTTGAATCGGCTTGAGAGAAAAAATGTCGTCAAGCAGACCGGTCAAGAAAATGACCACAAATGCAGCGCCAACAATCCAGAAGTTGACGTTGAGATAATAGCGAGAAGAAAGGTTGATCTCGGCATGTCCAAGGATTGCTTCAACGCCATAACGCACAAGCAAAGCAACGGCTAATCCAAAGAAAATGGCGACGCCACCCATGCGAGGGATAGGTTTTTTATTAACTCGACGAGCAGAGGGTTTATCGACAACTCCAAGTTTCCAAGCCAGTTGACGAACGGCAGGGGTAATCAGAGCTGAACCAAGACCAGCTGAGAGGAAAACACAAAACATGGTTACCCAGAGGTTCAAGCCGTATACCCTCCAATAAAAAACAGTATTTAACTGTTAAAATCCATACCATTTAATTGTGCTGCTCATTAAAAAACAAGTCAAGACTTTAATCTTTTTATAATCTCTTTATAGTATGAATTGTCCTTTTCCCGCGGTCTAAACTGGGTGAACCGACAAGTTTTTTCAGGGAGCCTAATCTCGTGTTCAGTACAGGCATCCTTCGTTGTTAAGGAAGCTGGAACGCCCGAGCGCGGCGCCCACCTTATGAAGGTGGGTTCATAGATGACTGCGGGGAAGGATATTTTTCTGCTTCGACGGTCCGCGAGCTACTTCATTCTGCCCGCATAATCATTGACATACCTGCCCCTGATTGCCACAATAAGTACCGCAACGGGGATATAGCTCAGTTGGGAGAGCGCTGCCTTCGCAAGGCAGAGGCCGAGGGTTCGAATCCCTTTATCTCCACCATGACTTTGACGCGCGCAGAGACCCTGCGCGTTTTTTATACCTACATCTGCCTGGGCAGATATGACGGGAGGCGAGAAACCCTTGGGTAGTGCACCATCACCTGATACCCTTACGTTTTCTGCCTACGACGTCTGTGAACTATGCCCAAGGCGTTGCCATGCTCAAAGAAACGCTGGTAAAGCAGGCCTTTGTGGCGCTTCAAGCACCATTCGTGTAGCCCGTTCGGCACTGCACTTTTGGGAGGAGCCTCCCATTTCTGGTGAGGCTGGCTCGGGCGCTATCTTTTTCACAGGCTGCCCGCTCAGATGCGTGTTCTGCCAGAACCATCAGATCTCGCAGGAGGGTTTTGGCAAGCCTGTCACAACCGAGCGTCTTGCCCAGATGATGCTTGAACTCCAGGCTCAGGGCGCACTTAACATTAACCTTGTGACCCCACTGCACTTCTCGCCACACATTATTGAAGCGGTAACGCTGGCAAAAGAGGCGGGACTCACGCTCCCAATTGTGTGCAATACCTCGGGATATGAGCTGCCAGAGGTGGTGCAGAAAGTCTCGGACGTCATTGATATTTGGCTGACGGATGTCAAGTACGCAGATCCTCAGCTGGCAAAAGAGCTGTCGTACGCGGCGGATTATCCCGAGATGTCCATGGCTGCGCTTGAAGTCATGCACAACTCGGTGATGAGTCGCGGCGGCCGCAAGCTTGACGATGACGGACGCATGCTGCAGGGCATTATTGTGCGCCATCTGGTCATGCCTACGCACGCGGACGATTCCTGCGAGGTGCTCAACCGCGTCTGGAATCTTTGTCATAATGATGTAGACGTATCAATCATGAATCAGTACACGCCCAACGAGCGCATGCGTGCGACTGGCGGCCCGCTTTCTGGGACGCTTTCTGACGAGGAGTACGAGTTGGTGCTCTGTCATGCGGATGACCTGGGCTTTGAAAACCTGTGGTGGCAGGAGGGCGGAACGGTCTCGGAGAGTTTTGTTCCAGCCTTTGATGCAACGGGAGTCGAAGGTCCCGCGCTCAAGCTTCGCACGGCTCACGGCACCGCCGACGACTCCGGCGCTGCTGGCACCGCCGATGCGCCTACCACTACAACTTTCCCCGATACACAAACCGAGGAGTAACCATGTCTGTCGAGAAACCCGAAGAGCTCCAAACTACCCCAGCACCACAGGTGGCCGCGCTCACGGACGCGGAGCGCGCTGAGCTCGAGGCTCTTCGCGCAGAGAAGGAACGCGCCGAGCTTGAAGCCCTTCGCGCAGAGAAAGAGCGCAGGGAGCTCGAGGCGCTTCGTGCCGAGAAGACCCATGCAGCCCAAGCAGCAGCGCAAGCAGAGGCGGAGGCAGCCGCCGCCGAAGAAGATGCTCAACTTGTTGCAGCTCAACAGCGTGCCGCACGCAAGGCAGCTCAGCAGGAAGCCGAGCAGATTCGTCGCATTCAGGAGCAGCGTGCCAAGGGCCGTGCTCTCATGGAGCCCGATGAGGACGACGAAGACATTAAGATGCCTCTGGGGCAAAAAATTGTTATTGGAACTGTGGTAATTCTTGCAGTTATTTTTGTTGTAAGCCAATTTATTTTGTAAGACTGCTACTCTAGATATATCGTCTCACCGTCAGTTTTTGACCAATCGAAAAGAGCAACTATGTCACTCACTGATCGTACCAAGCCTTCGGACGTAAGCCTTAATACAGACTTGTATGAGCTCACAATGGCTCAAGGTTATTGGGAAGCGGGTCTTGTTGATGCAGAGGCATGTTTTACTGCATTTTTCCGCGAGAACCCCTTTAATGGTGGATTTGCAATTTCTTGTGGTACTGGTCAAATTGCTGACTTAATTGAAAACTTTGTCTATGAAGACGACGATATTGACTACCTGGCAAGCATTAATTCTCCTGGTGGCGGTCGTCTCTTTAAGCCAGCATTCCTTGAGTTTTTGCGCAACCACAAGCTTAATGTAACCATTGATGCAATCCCCGAGGGAGAGCTTGTTTTCCCACGTGAGCCTATGGTCCGCGTTGAGGGTTCTATTGTTGATTGTCAGCTCATTGAGACCGCTCTGCTAAACTTGGTCAACTTCCAGACTTTGGCAGCAACTAAGTGCGCTCGCGTTATCAAGGCTGCTCAGGGTAATCCTGTCTCTGACTTTGGCCTGCGTCGTGCCCAAGGTCCAGATGGTGGCTTGGCAGTTGCTCGTGCTTCCTATATTGCGGGTGCTTCAAGCACTTCAAATGTCCTTGCTGGCAAAATTTACGGCATTCCTGTTTTTGGTACCCACGCACACTCTTGGGTAATGTCGTTTGATACTGAGCTTGATGCCTTTAGGGCGTTTGCAAAATCTAGCCCAACTAACTGCTCACTTCTGCTTGATACCTATGATGTTCACGAAGGCATCAAGAACGCCATCATTGTGGCAAAAGAGATGGAGGAGCGCGGCGAGCGCCTGAGCGCTGTCCGTATTGACTCTGGAGACCTCGCACGCCTTTCCAAGGAGGCTCGTAAGGCCTTTGATGAGGCTGGCCTTCCATACATCAAGATTTCTGTTTCAAATGATCTTGACGAGTACACTATCCAGTCGCTGTTTGCTCAGGGCGCACCTATTGACGCCTTTGGAGTTGGTACCAAGCTTGCTACCTGCGATCCTCAGCCTTCGCTTGGTGGCGTCTATAAGCTAACCGCTCGTCGTCAGTCTTCCACTGAGCCTTGGACTCCTGTTATCAAACTGTCTGAGATGGCTTACAAGCGTACCGTCCCAGGCATTCAGCACATTCGCCGCTTCTACGATGCAAACGGCTGCCCTGCAGGCGACATGATTTTTGACCCAGATTACCTGGTAACCAAGAGTCCAGAGTCTAAGGCAACCGTGGTGGATATCATTGATCCATACTCCACTCACAAGCTTGAAGGAACTTCTCGCGAACTGATGGTAAGGCTGGTAGAAGGTGGCAAGCGTGTAGGGGAGAGTGAGTCCATTGAGGTTGCTCGCGACCGTTGTCACGCTGCGCTTATGCGCCTGGACGCAGCATATACGCGTTTCTTGAACCCTCAGATTTATCCTGTAGGCCTCGAGCGCGGTCTGGCCAATTTGCGTCACGAACTTGCTGCTCAACATCAGGTAAAATCTTCCGAGGAAACCGAGTAGCCCTCTAGGAACTACGCAATCTACTACGTACTTACGCTGCACACGTGTACTGAATTTAAAGGAGAACCATGCGCGAGAAGATCGAGGAACTTGTACGTCAAGCCTTGGCAGATGCCCAGGCTGCGGGTGAGTTGCCTGAATTCCAGATTGATGACGTGGGACTTGAGCGCCCACAGGACTCATCAAATGGTGACTGGTCTTCTACGGTTGCAATGCGTTCTGCAAAGCTGGCACATAAGGCTCCTCGCGATATTGCTGCAGCTCTTGTATCTCATATTGCTGCAGACCCTCAGATTGAGCGCGTTGAGGTTGCAGGTCCTGGCTTTGTAAACTTCTACCTGTCTACCGCTGCGGGCAATGAGATTTTTAACACCGTTCGCAAGCAAGGCGCTGATTTTGGTCGTTCTACCTTTGGTGCTGGCCAGAAGGTTCAGGTAGAGTACGTTTCTGCAAACCCTGTTGGCCCTCTGCATATTGGACACGGTCGCTGGGCAGCACTGGGAGATTCCCTGAGCCGCATTCTTGCATTCGCAGGCTATGAGGTTGAGCGTGAGTACTACGTAAACGATCACGGCTCTCAGATGGATGTCTTTGGTCACTCCATCTCTAAGCGTTATCTGCAGCTTATTGACATCATGCAGGAGCGCGGAATTGACGCCGACGCCGCCGCTCAGGTGTTGGCTGAAGATCGCAATGCTTACGTTGCAGATGAAGAGGATGCACATCCCGAGGAGCATCCATTTACTGACGAGTTCATCAATTCTCTTGGCGGCAATGCATACGCCGGAGACTACATTGTTGACCTGGGACTTTTCTTCCTCAAAAATGACGGTGAGGTCTGGGCAGACAAGTCCGAAGATGAGCGCATGGTTGAGTTCCGTGAGCGCGGTTACAAGATGATGCTTGAGTCCATCAAAAACACCTGCCACAACGCTCGCGCCGACTTTGATGTGTGGTTCTCTGAGCGCTCTCTCTACGTCAAGGATGACCAGGGTAAAGACGCTGTCGATCGCGCGCTTGATGCTCTTGATAAGCTTGGCTACCTCTATCGTTCTGATGAGGGTGCACTTTTCTTCCGTTCTACTGATTTTGGTGACGATAAGGACCGCGTACTCATCAAAACAAATGGCGAGTATACCTATTTTGCTTCCGACGTAGCCTACCACTGGAATAAGTTCCAGCGCGTCGACCACGTTATTGATATCTGGGGAGCAGATCACCACGGATATATTCAGCGTGTTCGCTCTGCTGCAACAGCTCTTGGGTACCCAACTCAGTTTGAGGTTCTGCTTGGTCAGCTGGTTAACCTGCTCAGAAACGGCGTTGCTGTCAGAATGTCTAAGCGTAAGGGAACTGGCATCCACTTTGACGAACTTCTCGCCGAGGTTGGTGTTGATGCAACACGCTACACCCTTGTTTCAAAGTCTTCCAACCAGATGATTGACTTTGACATTGAGCAGGTAAAGCGTCAGGACAGCTCTAATCCTGTGTATTACGTTCAGTATGCCCACGCTCGTATTTGTTCCATTTTGCGTCGAGCGGCTGGCGTTGACCTGGAAGAGGCAAAGGCGCTTGGTATGGACGCCGTCGCAGATAAGGCTATTGGCCCTGAGGTTGATCTTGGACTGCTCTCTGATGCAGCTGAGCAGGCTCTTGCTCGTAAGCTCTTTGAGTTCCCAGGTCTTGTTGAGGGTTGTGCTCGCGATAGGGCGCCATTCCGCATTACGCACTATATTGAAGAGCTTGCTGGTCAGTTCCACGCATTCTACACCGTCTGCCAGGTACTTCCTTCTGAAGGACGTCCACTTGACGTGGAGCTTTCTAAGGCTCGTCTTGCTGCTTGCGATGCAACTCGCCGTGTGCTTGCAATTGCCCTTAATCTGATTGGCGTTTCCGCTCCTGAGGCAATGTAAACGATAGCTAACTATGTTGTTTTGTCATGATACCGTGCAAGGATTGAATACCTGCACGGTATCTTTTGTGAATTCCTCCAGATAATTTACACATTTCTGCGTTATGTAAAAACTTTTTTAATGTATAAAAGAGATAATAAAATTAATTTTTATTACTCAAATTTTATATTGCAGCATATAAAAGCCTATATTGATGTCATATACACGCCTTTTTCTAACATATTTTTGACTAACTATTGTTTTGTCCCCACGTTAACGCGTGTTTTTTAGGGGTATACTCATTATGCGAGCAAATAGTAAATGGTTCGGGCATAGGAGTGGAGGTCTCTATGGAACTTCGCGAGTACATGTCCATTCGCAGGTCTTACAACTTAGTTAGAAGAGTGGTACCTGCTAACAGACGACTCACGTTTGAAGAGTTTGCTATTTTGTGTCGCCTCAATGTGAAGGGCGCTCCTGTTAAGACTTCAGAAATTGCCGAGTATCAGAGTGCTCTTCGTCCTACGATTACTCATCGTACCTCGCACCTGGCAAGGCTTGGTTTCATCAAAAGAGATGAAGGCGCCATTGATCGACGCAACGTAGTGTGCATCATTACAGAAAAAGGTGTAGAAGCAGTAGAGGAGCTGTCTAAGCTCACGTGTGCTCGTATTGCACCTGGTCAGGCACTTTCTCGTACTTCATTTGAGCGTATTGTCATGTATGTTGACGCTATGGGGGCTCTGTATTGCAGGGCTGCAGACATGGTGCTTCTTGCAATTCTAGATTCTCCTAAAGACGCTCTTTCAATTACAGAGATTGTTGATGCACTTGGTCTTTTGCAGCCAACGGTTTCTATGTCTCTTACTGCTTTGGCAGAAAGTGGCCTGGTACAGCGCAAACATGATGATGCTCTTTCAAGAAGAGTAACTATGGTTGAGCTCACGCCTCAAGGCAAGACGTATATCAAAGAAATTGTGCAGCAAATTGAAGATATTATTGTTAAAAGAAAGAGCCGTACAGCTGTTTAAATGATTTATGCAGATTTAAGAAATCTAGAAGCTGGGTTTCTCGAGGTTTAAGGGTTAGTGGTTATAAATCCCCATTTGCCCGTTTTATGGTGAATTTTATTTATTTTTTCATCATAAGGCGGGCATTTTCGTGGTATATTCCTTTTGGATTTGCACCTATTTGATTTTGTTTGTTATCCCTTCATCATATTTCTCACGTATTTTTACAGATTATTTTGATGAGCAAACAGAGAGGTTTGTACATGTCGGACGAAACATCTTCGGTCCAAAATGATTCTTTAAATGATGTAGAAAATACTCCAGCACCACGTAGACGTGGTAGACCTCGCAAGAGTGAAAATAGTAATTCTGAAAATACTACTTCTGAAAATGCTAATTCTGAGACAACTGAAGAAAAGACTTCTAATTCAGCTGCTAAGCGCCGTCGTGGTCGTCCTACTAAAAAGGAGACCGAGGCTCGTCGTGCAGTAGAGGCAGTTATGGCTGAGGCTTTAAATGCAGCTGGCATTGCAGAGCCCCCTAAACGTCGTCGTGGCCGTCCAAGCAAAGAAGAGATGGAGGAGCGCGCTTTACAGGAGCAGACTCTTGAGGCTCTTCAGGCAGAGGTTCTTGCTCAGGTCCAGGCAGGCGGCAAGGTTTCTTCTGACGTTGTAGATACTGATCGTCTTACCAAGATTGTTCAGGATGCAACTCAGCCTTCTGCAGAGGTAACTCCTGCTCCAGCGTTCACCAAAGCTGAGGCAGAAGGTGCAGCCAGCCAGAATGACAATGCAGCTCAGAAGAACTTTGCTGAGCAGCAGGGTAGCGCTGAGCAGCAGGAAGGCGCAACTCAAGAGCAGGCTTCTGGCGCAGAGGCAGATGCTGAGGCAGCTCCAGCAGAGCGTCCAGGACGCGCACGCACCGGCGCTGCACGTCGTCGACATCGTAATGCTGAGCCAAAAGAAGCGGCTCAAGAGGGCGAGAAGACACAGGAAAACGCTCACGCTAACAACCAGGAGCGTCCTTCTCGCGATCGTAGACAGAACAACCAGCGTAACAAGAATCGCAAGCAGGGCCAGGCAAGCGAGCCATCGCTTTCCAAAGAGGCACTGCAAGAGATGAAGCTTTCTGAGCTTCGTGCAAAAGCAACTGAGCTGGGCATTGAGTACGCAGGCGTTCACAAGTCTGATTTGATTGAGCTTGTATACGCTGCGTCTGCAGCCGCTGAGGGCTTTAAGACTGTTGAGGGTATTCTTCAGATTAGCAACGAAGGCTACGGCTGGATTCGTACGGGCAATTACATGGAAGGCGATGACGACGCCTTTGTCCACCAGCAGATCATTAGAAATCTTGGTCTGCGTCCGGGCGATAGCGTCTTGGGCATGGTTGGACCTGCTCGCGTAAACAGCAAGTATCCACCACTTCTTAAGGTTACCCAGGTTAACGGTGGGGAAGTTGAGGGTCTTAAGGACCGTCCTCGCTTCAAAGATCTGACTCCTATTTTCCCAGATCAGCCTCTTACTATGGAGCACGGTAAAGACTCCATTACGGGTCGTGCAATTGATTTGGTGGCTCCTATTGGTAAGGGTCAGCGTGGTTTGATTGTCTCGCCTCCAAAGGCAGGTAAGACCACCATTTTGAAGCGCATTTGTCAGTCTATTACTACCAACAATCCTGAGGTTCACCTCTTCTGCCTCTTGGTAGACGAGCGTCCTGAGGAAGTTACGGACATGGAGCGCTCCATCAAGGGCACTGTTGTTGCTTCAACTTTTGATATGCCAGCAGAGAATCACACCGTTGTCTCGGAGCTTGTCATTGAGCGAGCAAAGCGTCTGGTTGAGATGGGCCAGGACGTTGTGGTTATCCTGGACTCCATTACACGTCTTGCTCGTGCATATAACCTGGCTATTCCTGCATCTGGCCGTATTCTTTCTGGTGGTGTTGACTCCGCAGCTCTGTATCCACCAAAGAAGTTCTTGGGTGCAGCTCGAAACATCGAGAACGGCGGCTCGCTCACCATTATTGCGTCTGCCCTTGTAGACACGGGCTCCAAGATGGACGAGGTTATCTTTGAGGAGTTCAAGGGCACCGGTAACATGGAGCTCAAGCTTGATCGCGATCTTGCAGATCGTCGTATCTTCCCAGCTATTGATCCTGTTTCTTCTGGTACTCGTAATGAGGATCTGCTTATTAAGCCAGAGCTTCAGCCTATGGTTTGGGGTGTTCGCCGCATCCTTGCAGGCTTCAATAATACTGAGCGTGCAACTACTGCGCTTATCAGTGGTCTTAAGCAGACCGATAACAACCAGGACTTCCTGATTAGATCTGCAAAGAAGGCTGCACAGTCTGACTATCCACAGAACTAGCCAATGTAAGATAGGGCTTAAGAAGTGCTTTCCAGCTATTGTTGGAAGGCACTTCTTTTTTCTCGTCATTTTGTTGAATAACTGCCAAAGAATTATGAAAAAGTTTTAAAGACGCTGTAAAAAATAACGAATTACGCTATAGTCATTTCTAACAGCACAATTATGTGTTGCAGCGGATTATACAAAGATGAAATGAAGCCCACCCGTTGCTCACGTCGCCCGTATTGGGTTTAGTAGCATATGCAAATTTAGCGTGTGTCTTCATGCATCTTCTTAGCGTTTGTAGGGGGAGTATGTATGACAGAAGGTAGGAATCCGGCAGTAGTCGCCGGCCTGCTCAGTGGACTGGTTCTGGTAGCAGAGCCAGCATCTGCGTATGCCCTTACCGCTAATGAAATTCGCCAAACCCCTCTTGGTGCAATCTTTACCGGCATCGGAGTGGGACTTGCTGCGGTCGCTGTTATTTCTGGCGCTGCACTCGTGGTTTCTCGCGCGGTAAATCGTGGCGAGAAAACCGATGGGGCAGAAGCAAAGATTCAGCCAAGCACTACGTCTCAGGTTGAGGATGAGGCTTCGTCTCCAAAGCGAGTTGCAGCTGCATCGAACTTCTCGCCAGAAGAGAGCATGGTGATTCCGCTGGACTCGCCAAGGCGTTCGATTGCTGCATACAAGCCAAAGCACATGAAGGCTTCTCAGTGGGATATGACCGGTTCTATTCGTGTTCAGTCTACTGAGCCGCCTGTCCAGGCTGCTGTCCAGTCTACTAAGGCGCCTGCAAAGAAAGCGCAGGTTGTAAGCGCGGTCGCAGAAGGCGTGCTTCCCGTTCGTGCGAAGAAGGCTCCTGCGCACTCCACAAACGACTACGCTCAGATTGCAGAGAACTACACTAAGCTGTTGAGCTGGCGTGAGCGCACCGTTGCGCGAGCAAAGGGTGCTGCTGCCGTACTTCTTGAGCGTTTGGGACAAGATCCTATGGACGGCCTGCCTATTATCGAGCGCGCTGACGGAACTGTTGGTGACGTTGGCACTGCTTGGTGGACTAAGGCTGTGGGCGAAGAGTCTATTACGCGTGATTTTGGCATTGCCGAGATTGGCGCCGAGGCTATTCCTGAAGACTTCACCAACCACGCCGCTGATATTTCTAGTCGCATTTCTTACGTTGACCAGGGAGTCTTCCCTGAGAAGCGCACGATTGACGAGCTTGAGCACACTGATGACTGGACGCTTGCGCTGGCTGCAATGGATGAGCATTTGGCTCGCCATGATCAGCAGCAGATGCGCAAGTACCATCCAGTACAGCTTCCACTCATTGGTCAGGCCGCTGCAGAGGCAGAAGTTGCAAACTCGGCGGAGCTGTCGGGTGCAAAATCTGCTGCGCCTCGCAAGGTTGCTGCAGCTCAGGTACGTGTTTCTCGCGAGCCAAACTACGCTGGCGTGGTTGCGCAGTCAACCGCAATGCCGCTGGTCAAAGCAACAAACGACACCTCCTCGCACGTTCAGGACATCTTTGACGCGGTTGAACGCGAGATGGCGGCTGAGCTCCAGGCAGCTGACGAAAGGCCAACGCGTGAGCTGCTCCGCCTCATTGAGGGTGGCACTAGCAAGATGAAGAAGATATCTTCACTTGATCTGGGCGAGAAGACCGCTGCAGACAAGCCTTCTTACAAGCCTCGTCACTTTGCTGGCGAGCTTCCGCTAGTACGTGAGGCATAAGTAGGCGCGTGCTGAGCGGCCTAAAGGCTACGGTGGCAATCGTCACCAAGGTTGGGGTCAGTAGAAACATCCGGGTTCTCTAAAATTATTTCAAGTTAGATAACATTTTTTGGCTGTGGTTCTTTTTTAAGAGCCGCAGCCATATTGTGTTGAGTCACATATTCAACGCTATGGAGAAAAGGAGATGAATATGGCACATAAGCTTACGCGACGACGCTTTTTGGAGGTGGCCGGGACCATTGCGGGGTCGTTTGCTCTAGCAGGCTGTTCGCCAAAGAACCAAGACCCTAACTCCATTTACGTTGGCGTGATGGGTCCATTCACCGGCGACGTTGCTCAGTATGGTCTTGCTGTGCGTAGCGGCGTTCTTTTGTACCTCAAGGAGTTCAACAAGAAGGGTGGCGTTAACGGACGTCAGATTGTTCCTATTGTTGAGGACGAGAAGGGCGATTCAACTGAGGCCATTCTTGTCTATAACAAGCTTCTTGACGAGAATGTCTGTGCAATTCTTGGAGACGTTACCTCAACGCCTACCATTGCACTGGCACAGAAATCGGTACTGGACAACATCCCCTGTGTAACCGCATCCGCTACCGCCGAAGATGTTGTAACGCACGGCAATAACATGTTCCGCGCTACCGTTACTGACCCGTTCCAGGGCGTTGTTCTTGCAGAGTTTGCTAAAAAGCAGGGGTATCAGCGCGTAGGAACCATCTTTAACTCCGGCGGCGATTACGAGATTGGCGTTAATAACGCATTTGTTCAGAGAGCTCGTGAGTTGGGTGTTGAGGTTGTATCTCAGCAAGGTTACCCAACAGGAGCCGTTGACTTTAACGCCCAGCTTACTAGCATTATTGGACTTGATCCTGATGCTATCCTGGCACCAAACTATTACCAGGATAACGGCAAGATTGTGACGCAGGCTCGTCAGCTTGGCTGCAAGAAGCCTTTTATGGGCGCAGATGGTTGGGCAGGTATCATTGGTGGCGAGCAGGACTATGCTTCTGCAGCTGACCTTGAAGGTTGCTTCTATTGTTCTGCATTTGTTGCTTCAAACCCAGATGAAAAGGTTCAGCATTTTGTTAAGGCTTACACCGAGGAATACGGTGAGGCTCCAACTAACTTCTGCTCTTTGGGTTATGACGCAGCAATGATTCTTTGCTCCGCTCTTGAGGTTGCCGAGAAACGCGGCTATACCTACAACTCTAATGAGTACAGGCAGGCAATTATCGATGCTATTGCATCTGGTGTGGTCGAAGGTGTTACTGGCACCCTTTCATATCAGGGAACAGGTGACCCAGTGAAGTCCACCTTGATTATTACCTTTAAAGATGGCAAAGAGTCCATCTATGACACGATTAATCCTTCATAGAAAAGAGAGCCTCAGATGTTTTTAACTCAGGTGCTCAATGGACTTCAATTGGGCAGTATTTACGCACTGGTGGCGCTTGGTTACACAATGGTGTACGGCATCATCTTGCTTCTTAACTTTGCGCATGGTGACATCATCATGTTTGGTTCCTACGTTGCATGGATTGCCCTTGTTCAGCTTGGACTCAATCCTGCAATCGCTGTTCTTCTCGCCGTTTTTGGCTGTGTTGTGCTGGGCGTTCTTATTGATAAGGTTGCTTACGCGCCACTCAGAGAGGCTCCAAGACTTTCTATTCTGATTACGGCAATTGGCGTTTCTTATCTGCTTGAGAACGGCGTTCAGCTGCTTCTTGGTGCTGACGCTAAGGTTGTTCCAAGCATCATTGACCTGGGAACTGTCCAGGTATTTGGATCAACGCTTTCTGGCACCGCTCTTCTGACCGTTGCCGTCACCATTGTGGCAACTGTTGTTCTGACCCTTTTGGTTCAGAAGACTCGTCTTGGTAAAGCAATGCGTGCCGTTTCCGAGGACATGGGCGCAGCTCGTCTGATGGGCGTCAACGTCAACAGCACCATTAGCTTTACCTTTGCAGTTGGTTCTGCGCTTGCAGGTATTGCAGCTATTCTGTACTCCATGGCATATCAGCAGGTCTCTCCAACCATGGGCGTTATGCTTGGCACTAAGGCGTTTGTTGCAGCAGTTCTTGGCGGCATTGGCTCCATTCCAGGCGCTGTTATTGGTGGCCTTATCGTTGGCTTCTCCGAGGTCTTTGTTGCTGCCTTTGGCCTGTCTGTCTGGCAGGACGCTGTAGTCTTCTTACTCTTGATTCTTGTTCTAGTTGTCAAACCAACTGGCTTGCTTGGTCGACCAGTTACCGAGAAAGTGTAAGGAGGCTCACATGACTAAAATGTATCCACGCGATAACAACCACAACCCAGTAATTGTCACTGGTTTTGGTGGAAAAGATGGTCAGCGCCGTGAGCTTACTATGCCTGCTCGCTATGCCATCAATGCAATTCTTGTTGCACTCTTTGTCTTTGGCGGAAACTTCCTGGTAGGAGAGGGCCTTATTTCTCGCTATCAGACCGTTGTTTTTGAGCAAATCGGCGTCTATGTTCTGATGACCGTTTCTCTGAACATTGTTACCGGATATCTTGGACAGCTTCCTCTGGGTCACGCTGGTTTCATGTCCATTGGTGGTTATGCCTGCGCAATCTTTATTATTCGCATGATGCCACTCTTTGGACTGGATGCTCAATCCATGGCTTCCGGCTCCACACCAGCAGTAATTCTCTTTGTTATTGGCCTTTTATTCGGCGGTATTTGCGCTGCTCTTATGGGTGTGGTTATTGGTATTCCAGCACTGCGTCTTCGTGGTGATTACCTGGCCATCATTACCCTGGGCTTTGCAGAGATTATCCGCGTTGTCCTGGTTAACATTGACTCCGCTCTTGGATTCAAGCTTACTGGTGGCGCATCTGGTCTCACGGGTATTCCTGCTTATACGGGTTATCTGAATACAGCAATTGTCGTTTCTCTTGCCATCTTTGCCATTCATACTCTTATGAAGTCTAGGCATGGACGCGCTATTCTCGCCATCCGCGATAACGAGATTGCAGCAGAGGCATCAGGAGTTAACACCACGTATTACAAGACTCTGGCCTTTGTTTTCTCCGCATTCCTTGCTGGCATTGCTGGCGGTCTTTACGCGGGCTGCATTGGTGTTATGGCACCAGCTAAATTTGGCTTCATGAAGTCTGTTGAGATTCTGGTTATGGTTGTTCTGGGCGGCATGGGTTCTATGTTTGGTTCCGTTGTGTCCGCAACTGTCCTGACCGTCCTTCCAGAGGCTCTACGTGCCTTTGCCGACTACCGTATGGTTGCTTATGCAATCGTTCTGATTCTGGTCATGATCTTTAGGCCAGAGGGTCTGTTTGGCTCCTATGACTTCTCGCTGTCTCGCATCATTGAGCGAGTCATGAACAGGGATTTCCCTTGGAACAAGGATGACTCGGACGAGCAGGCAGACGCGCAGGTGAATGCGAAGGCAGAAGCGCAGGCAAGCGAGCAGGCGGATACGCAGGTAGAAGCCTCAACTGATTCGAAGGAGGCGTAAGAGCGATGGCAACTAAAAACACCACAAAACTTATCAGGCAAGAGTCTCCTAACCTCATTCCTGAGCGAGACCTTGGTGCAATTCCAGTTCTTCAGGCTGAGCACTTGGGCATTGACTTTGGTGGCTTGACTGCTGTTAATGACTTCAACATCGCTCTTGGTCCTACCGAGATCTCTGGCATTATCGGCCCTAACGGTGCAGGTAAAACAACTGTCTTCAATCTGCTCACCAACGTCTATAAGCCAACCCGTGGTACCGTAATGATCGACGGCTACGATCTTGCTGGTAAGAGCGTTGTTGAGGCAAACCACATGGGCATTGCTCGTACCTTCCAGAACATTCGTCTGTTCAACAATATGACTGTTATGGAGAACATCCAGGTTGGCCAGGGCAGCCACATGACGTCTCATTTCTTTGAGGACGTCCTTCGTCTTCCAGCTCACTGGAAGCAGGTGAAAGAGAGCGCCGATAACGCTCGAGAGCTGCTTCGCATTTTTGGCATGGAGAACCTTGCAAATACCCTTGCTGGCAACCTGCCTTATGGTGCTCAGCGCAAGCTTGAGATTCTTCGTGCTTTGGCAACTCAGCCAAAAATTTTGCTGCTCGACGAGCCAGCTGCAGGTATGAACCCAGCAGAGACTGACGAGCTTATGGAGAATGTCCTTAAGATTCGTGACGACTTCAAGATTGCCGTTCTTCTCATCGAGCATGATATGAAGTTTGTTATGGGCATCTGCGAGGGTCTGGCCGTTCTTGATCACGGCAACATCATCGCAAAAGGTACGCCAGAAGAAGTTCAGAACAACCCTCGCGTTATCGAGGCTTATCTTGGAAAGCAGGAGGTGCGCTAATGGCCGCTGAAACTACAAACACCCAGGCAGCTGGCGCAGGAAAGCCCCTGCTGTCCGTCAAGGACCTTAACGTTTCTTACGGCGCTATCCACGCGGTCCAGGGTATTTCTTTTGATATCCACGAGGGCGAGATTGTTACCCTTATTGGCGCTAACGGTGCAGGTAAATCAACCACACTGAACACCATTGCTGGTCTGGTAAAGCCTGACTCTGGCACCATTACGCTTGACGAGAAAAACCTTGTAGGCCAGCGTGCGCACAAGATTGTTGAGGCTGGTTTGGCGCTATGTCCTGAGGGTCGCCGCGTGTTTTCTCGTATGAGTGTTGCCGAAAACCTCGAGATGGGCGGCTATACCCAGTCTGATTCCCAGAATGCCAAGACCGTCAAGATGGTCTACGAGCACTTCCCGCGTCTTCGTGAGCGCAAGAATCAGCTGGCAGGAACGCTGTCTGGCGGCGAGCAGCAGATGCTTGCCATGGGTCGCGCTCTGATGAGCAGACCAAAGCTTTTGATGCTTGACGAGCCTTCCATGGGTTTGGCTCCTATCCTGATCGAGGAGATCTTCCAGATTATTCGTCAGCTTGGCGATGCAGGTACTACCATTTTGCTGGTCGAGCAGAACGCTAACATGGCACTTAAGGTTGCCGATCGCGCATACGTCCTCGAACTTGGCAAGGTTGCTAAGCACGGAACTGGCCAGGAACTCCTGCACGACGATGATGTTCGCAAGGCCTACCTCGGCGCATAAGCGCGACTTACGGTACACGCGACTTAAACGACAACCCGGCTCCCATACAACGTAGGAGCCGGGTTTTGTTGTCGTGTCTGAGTAATTTGCCGGAAAAGCTCATCATGTCTGAGCTATTTGCCTGTTTTTCTCACCAAGTCTGAACTGTTTTACTCAGACATGGTGCAGTTTTCAGGCTCGAAAAATTTGGAGCAGCGCAGCCTATCTTTCATGCGCCTGATTTCCTAAAAGAATCTGTAACTTTTGCCTAAAAATGTAAAAGAAACTGTGGATTTGCCTGATTTCTGCAAAGAATATGTGCCTCAAATACAGATTCTTTGCACTTTTTAGGCGCGCGATATCGGAAAGTCGTACTTGGCGAGAAGAACCCGCTTCTCATCTGGCGAGAAACCCGCGTTGTCGCAGCTCGCAGCTGGCGAGAAACCCGCGTTGTCACAGCTCACAGCTGGCGAGAAACCCGAGCGCCCGTAACCACGCTTGCGCCCGCGCCGCCGTGTGGCGCTTGCAAACGCCGGCGTTAGATTTCGTCGAACGTGTTGTGGTGCTGCTGGCCATCGTCAAGAGTGAGGACGGTGCCCAGAAGCGCTGGCTCAAGAATCTGAATCCAGAGGTCGCCTCTGACCTGCTTGGCATTCTCGGCAACGGCGCGCGCCGTAACAGGGGAGTCGCAGATAGCAACCATGGTGGCGCCAGATCCGGAAATGACAAACGTGCATGCGCGCGCAAGTTTGGCCACCTGCTTGAGCTCTTCGTAATCGGGAATGAGCTCCTTGCGATACGGCTCGTGGATCTTATCGTTGCAAGCCGCTGCCAACAGTCCGCCGTTTCCTGTTTCAAGTGCATGGGTGACAGCAACAGTGCGTCCCATCTGGTAAACGGCCGTTTCAAGTGAGACTTCCTGCGGAACCACCTTACGGGCATCCTCAGTGTTGACCGTGTAGGGTGGCGCAATCGCAACAAAAGATAGTCCGCGTGCCACAAGTCTTCTGGTGCAAATGGTATGTCCACCCTCAACAAAAGACGAGGTTAAGCCACCATAAATAGCAGGAGCAACGTTGTCGGGATGGCCCTCAAAATGACAGGCAAAGTCGAGCGCGCGCTCAGGATCCCAACCGCTGTGAGACTCGGTCATCGCGGTTGCAATACCTGCAATAACGCAGGTAGAGCTTGAGCCGAGTCCGCCGGAAAGCGGAATAGGCGAGTCGATAGTAATGTGCTTAGGAGTGGGCTCTTCACCCAGCTTTTCGCAGGCGCGAATATACGACGTCCACACAAGGTTGTCATCATTTCTGAACTGCTCGGGGCAGCCATCAATGATGAGCGTAGGGGACTCCCTAAACGTAATTTTTGCGCGCAGGTTAAACGCAAGACCCAGCGTATCGTATCCGACGCCAATGTTTGCAGAGGTAGCAGGTACAGAAACGGTCAAGATAGTGTTGTCGAGCATGTAGAACCTGCTTTCTCAGAGTCTAACAAGCAAAAATACGCCCGCATGCTTCAGAAACGTACGAAGCAAGCTGTTCCTTCTCGCGAACGTCAGTATGAATGATAACGTTATCATTCAACGATGAAAGCTGGATTGGCGGATTAGTGCCCGTGATTTCGGCGAGCGTATGCATGCACGCGAAGTCGTCTAGGCCAACGGTCGAGTGACCCAGCGCGGCAAGCACGTCGGACGAGAACTTATAGGGGCTCGCAGTGGACAGACAAACGCGCACGTCATTCGCCTGGTGAGAAACCCTGTCAAGCACGTGCTTTGCGACGGCTGTGTGAGGGTCAATCAGCACACGACAATTCTCCCAGGTAGAACGGATAGTCTCACGTGTCTGGTCGTCGGTGGCATATCCGGCGTCAAAGGTTTCACGGATAGTGTCCATGACCTGAGTTGGAACTGTGTAGATACCCTTTGTTACCAGCTGGTTCATAAGATAGCTGACAAGTTCGGTGTCTTTGCTGGACGCAAGATAGAGGAGTCGTTCAAGATTTGATGAAACCAGAATGTCCATCGATGGAGAGATAGTCTTCTCAAATGCACGTCTACGGTCATAGACGCCGGTTTCCAAGAAATCAGTCAGCACCTTATTACTGTTAGAAGCCACAATGAGGCGATCAACAGGAAGTCCCATCTCTTTTGCAAAGTAGCCTGCAAGGACATCGCCAAAGTTGCCTGTTGGTACGCAGAATGTGACCTTTTGGCCCTGTGTAATGGCACCCTTGGCAACGAGCTGGGCATATGCGTCAAAGTAGTAGGTTACCTGTGGAGCCAAGCGACCAATATTGATGGAGTTTGCGCTGGAAAGTACGGTGCTGTTGCCTGCAAGCTCCTGTGCCAGCCCCTTGTTAGCAAAGATTGTCTTGGCAGCGTTTTGAGCGTCGTCAAAGTTGCCCTTAACTGCGCAAACAGCAACGTTTGATCCCTTCTGGGTCACCATCTGCAGGCGCTGAATGTCCGAGACTTTTCCCTCAGGATAAAAGACGGTAATGCCCATACCAGGAACATCTTTGAAGCCCTCAAGTGCAGCTTTGCCGGTGTCTCCGGAGGTAGCGGTCACGATCATGATGTTCTTGCTGGTCGCGCCTGTAACGCCCGCGGCTCCCGCAGCACCCACATCCTCGCGAGCAACACTCATCAGGCGGGGGAGCATCTGAAGTGCAACATCTTTGAAAGCCGACGTTGGACCGTGGAAGAGCTCCAGCAGCCAGTCTTCACCGATAGCGGAAACAGGGGTGATAGCCTCGGTATCCCATTGAGCGCCATAAGCACCCTCAATACAGCGAGTCAGCTCTTCATCAGAGTAATCATCCAGCAGAGTAGAAAGCACGTCATAAGCGGTGGCCTTAAAGCCCTGAGTGCAAACCTTCGCAAGATCAAGGGGTTTCTCGCCAATAGAATCTTGGATGTAAAGGCCGCCGTCGGGAGCAATTCCCTGCAAAATGGCCTGCTTAGCCAAGACGTTATGGTCAGAGCTTCTTGTGCTGTGATATGCGACGGCCATGAAACCACCAATCTGTTGAATGTGCCGCGTGTTTAACGTGTCGCGCCGCGCGTATTGCACGCGCCATGTTGCGCGTTTTGCGTATTGCGTTTCTATTATTTTAACAGTGAGAAGTAAATGTCGCTTGTAACATAGAATTGTTCATAGCATTATGAAGACGAGAAAAACTGTCGACTAGATTCTGTCTAGACTTTTGGTAGTTTTTGTCTATGAGATTGTTATCAGTGTAGTCACCTTTGCGTGCGGTTGTTTGCTATTCATTTAGCCTTGCCGGCAATCGGGTTTCTCGCAAAGATGGCTGCTAGATTTGGAGTTATATGCAAAACGTTGCCCTACTTGGATTTGGAACAGTTGGTGCTTCGGTTGCGCGCATTCTTGATGAGCGCGTTTCTGACGCTAACTTGACGTCCATCTTGGTTAGAGCTGGTAAAGAGCATGTTGACCCTCGCGCAACGTCAGATTTTGATGCGCTCTTGTCTGACCCCGCGCTCGATACGGTTGTCGAGTGCATGGGCGGTCTCTCGCCAGCCTATGAGTACATTAAAGCAGCGCTCACTGCTAAGAAAAATGTAGTCACTTCAAATAAAGCCGTAGTATCTGCGCATTTTGAGGAGTTCATGACTCTTGCCGCTGAAGCGGGCGTCAATTTCAAGATTGAAGCCTGCGTGTGTGGCGGCATTCCTTGGATTGCGGGAATTCAGAAAGTTCGTCGTATTGACGAGATTTCTGCGTTCTGGGGAATCATGAACGGCACCACTAATTACATTGTCTACTCCATGCTTAAAGATGGAACAGACTTTGCTGAGGTGTTAAGCAAAGCTCAGGAGCTGGGGTACGCAGAGCGAGACCCGTCAAGCGATATTGATGGCATCGATGTCCGCTCTAAGACCATGATTTCTGCGTCCATTGCCTTTGATGTTATCTGCACAGACCAGATTCCTATGTCTGGCATCAGAAATTTAACTAAGCGTGACCTTGCCATGTTTGGCAGCCATGACATGACCATCAAGCTCTTTGGACGAGGTGTTTCTAACGGAACATCGTATGCGGTTGCTGTTGAGCCAGTTGCTGTGCCGCTCTCAACCATTGAGGCAAACGTTCCAACTAACTTTAACGTTGCAACTGCCGTGGGAAATACCATTGGCGAGCTCAAGTTCTATGGTCAAGGTGCCGGTGGCGACCCAACAGCAAACGCAGTCGTTCAGGATATTATTGACTGTGCCGGCGCTCCTGCTGGAGGCCAGCAGACCTTCTCGGCAGGTCTTTCATATAATCCTGAGCTGCTTGTTTCCGACTACGTATTTAGGACACAGGCGGATGTCCCGGGCGGTACGTTCTGGGAGCCAGGTGCTCAGCTGGTTAAGAACTTAAGTGCCGAGAAGGCCCGCGAGCTCCTTACCGGCGCACTTTCGCAAGACCCCACAACCTTTATGGCTGCACTCGAAAAGAGGAATTAGAAATGATCAAAATTGCAAAATTTGGCGGCTCAAGTGTTGCCTCTGCAGAGCAGTTCAAAAAAGTTAAAGCTATTGTTGAGTCTGACCCTGATAGACGCTTTATTGTTTCGTCTGCAGCAGGAAAGCGCCACTCAACTGATAACAAGATTACGGACCTTTTGCTGCTGGTAAACGCTCACATTGAGTATCACGTTGACTGCACGTCTTTGCTTGCAGACATCGAGGCTCGCTTTGTGGAGATTGCTGACCAACTGGGAGTTGCATGGCCTGTCGCCGAGGAGTTTGAGAAGTTTGCTTCAAACATCAAGTCCTTCTCGCCAGAGTATGTAGTAAGTAGGGGTGAGTGGTTTACCTGCCAGATCCTTGCTGAGTATCTTGGCCTGCCTTTCGTTGATGCTGCCGACGTCATGCTGTTCCATCATGACGGCACTATTGATATGGAGCGCACTGCCTCTAGGCTTAAAGAGGTTGTAGCTCGCAGCGGCTCGTTTGTGCTGCCTGGTTTCTATGGCGCTACCGTTGACGGAGCAATTAAGCTGTTCCAGCGCGGTGGTGGTGATATTACCGGTGCAATTGTTGCTCGCTGCCTGGACGCCGATTTGTACGAGAACTGGACTGACGTTTCCGGCTTCCTTTCTGCAGATCCTCGCATTGTTCAGAATCCACGCGCCATTGGCCGCATTACCTTTGACGAGATGCGCGAGCTTTCTTACATGGGCGCTTCCGTTCTTCAGGAAGAGGCAATTTTCCCTGTTCGCGAGGCAAACATTCCAATTCAGATTAAGAACACCAACCGTCCAGAGGATACGGGTACCGTTATCCGTGAGACCGCTGATGGCGATACAAATGAGCATTTGATTACAGGTATTGCAGGTAAAAAGGACTTCCTGGCTATTCACGTCAAGAAGGCTCACATGTCCAACGAGGTCGGCGTTATTAGCCGTGCACTCAATATTGTTGAGCGTTACGGCGTCTCTGTTGAGCACATCCCAACAGGCGTTGATTCGTTTGGTATCGTGGTAAATGCCTCCGACGTTAAGGATACGGTCTATTCCATCATCAGCGATATTCGTCGCGAGATTGAGCCTGATGACATTACGATGGTAGACCGCCTAGCTCTTGTTTCTGTTGTTGGTCGTAACATGTCCAGGCGTTCCGGCACTTCTGGCAAGATCTTTGGTGCGCTGGGTAATGCAGGCGTCAACATTCGTATGATTACGCAGAGCTCGGAAGAGATTAGTATTATCGTGGGCGTCGATAATGCGGACTTTGATCGCACAATTGGCGTCATTTATAACGGATTTGTTCGTGACGAAATGGTTTCGAGGTAACTATGGCTTTTGATCCAAACGGTAAGGTTGTTGCAATTCTTGGTGCTACCGGCGTTGTTGGTGCTCAGATGATGCAGTGCCTTGAAGAGCGTAATTTTCCTATTAAGGAGCTGGTGCTTTTAGCATCCGCTCGAAGTGCTGGTAAGACTATTGAGTTTGCGGGACAGCAGATTGTTATCCGCGAAGCAACTCCTGAGGCTTTTGAAGGCGTTGACATTGTTCTTGGTGCAGCTGGCGACGAGCAGGCAAAAGAGCTGCTTCCTGAGGCAGTCAAGCGCGGATGCGTCTGCGTTGACAACTCTCATGCATTCAGAATGGACCCAAACGTTCCGCTGGTAATTCCAGAGATTAATGCTGAGGACATCAAGAACCATAACGGCATCATCTCTAATCCAAACTGCGCAACCATCATTGGCCTGGTACCTCTGTATCCTCTGCATAAGGCAGCGGGTGCAAAGCGCATTATTGCTTCTACCTATCAGGCTGCATCAGGCGCTGGTCTTCCTGGTCTTACCAGCTTGAAGAACCAGATGGCTGATGTTGTTGCAGGTAGGGAAGTAACCGAGACCGCTCCTTTTGCATACCAGCTAGCAGTCAACCTGATTCCACAGATTGGCGGCTTTGACGAGGTTGGCTATACCTCTGAGGAAATGAAGATGCAAAACGAGGGTCGCAAGATTATGCACCTTCCTGAGCTGCGCGTTAACTGCACCTGCGTTCGTGTTCCAACGATGCGCTCTCACTCTGAGTCCATCACTGTTGAGTTCGAGCATCCTCTGAGCCCAGATGAGGCTCGCGCTATTCTTGAGGGCGCACCAGGCATCAAGGTTGTGGACAACCATGCAGAGCTTCAGTATCCAATGCCTCTTGATACCTCCGACCAGGACCTCATCTATGTTGGCCGTATTCGTGAGGATCTCTCTGCTGATAAGGACACTCATGCACTGACATTCTTCTGCTGCGGTGACCAAATCAGAAAAGGCGCCGCAACTAACGCCGTCCAGATTGCAGAGTACCTGCTGTAATACCTGGCGTGTAGTTGCGCTCATCAACTGTACGCATAGTTACACGATGAGTGCTAGCACGCTCAACGCAGCATTTTCACTAACCCAGTACCCGTTCGATTCTATTTCATCGAATCGAACGGGTAATTTTGTGCGTCCGAGTGGGATTTTTTAGAGATTTAGTACCGTTCGGCGGCAAAGTGGTAAAAAATGCGTTTAGTTGGAGTATCCAAAAAAGCTCGGATTTTATGCAAGCTATCTACCAGCAATTTTACGTGGACAAAATTTTGGAAATTATCACAAAATTTCTGAACTGGGAAAACGTAAGTGTCAAAACTCCGAAGTCCAAAAATAATCCCCAACTAAACGGGTTTTTTACCCAAAACAGTACCTCCAGTTTGATATATCAATTTCTTGATTAGTTTTCCTGCATATCAGCCAGTGTTTATGCACAAATCGCCCGTTGGTAGTTAGTCGGACACGGAATCGCAATTTCTTACGCAGTAGCCATACAGTTTGGGGGCAAAAAGGGGGCGGCTGTAGTATTGGTCTAACAAAAAAGGTAGACGGCAAGCCATCTACCTGGAGTTTCTGGTGCCTCCTGCGCGATTCGAACGCGCGACCTGCGGTTTAGAAGACCGACGCTCTATCCAGCTGAGCTAAGGAGACATATAGCGTCGTTCATTATAGCAATAAGGACTGCAAATACGTTGCACCATCAAAGATTTTCTTATCAGAAGAATGACAAAGGAAAAGAAAAGTGGCTACACTAAAAGCAGCTACACTGGTTATAGGCTTACGTGAATGGAGACGGTATGTCTTACGATTTTGAATCCCGCGTTGATCGCGCTGGTACTGGTTCTAGAAAATGGAACGTCATGTACGACGTTAATCCTGATGTAGCTCCTGGTATTCCACCGTTTTCTGTTGCTGACATGGAATATCACACAGCTCCAGAGATTGTCGAGGGCCTCAAGGAATACATCAATGACGCAATCCTTGGCTATTCCGTGCCAACCAATCAGATGAAGCAGGCTGTGTGCAAGTGGATGAAGACTCGCCACAATTGGGACGTAAAACCTGAGTGGCTGCTCAACTCTTCGGGCGTGGTGCCTGCGCTTTTTGCATCTGTTGCCGAGTTCACCCAGCCAGACGAGGGCGTCATTCTGTTCACGCCTGTCTACCATCCGTTCTACATGGCAGTTGAGGAGAATAACCGTGCACTCGTAGAGTGTCCGCTTGTCCTGTCAGAGGGTCCTCACTACGACATTGACTTTGACCTGCTTGAGAAGCTTGCCGCCGAGCCAAAGAACACCATGGTCATCCTGTGCTCGCCTCACAATCCAAGTGGCCGCGTGTGGACCAAAGAGGAGCTCACGCGCATCGCAGAGATTGCGGTTAAGCACAACCTCATCGTGGTCGCCGACGAGATCCACCACGACCTCATCATGCCAGGCTCTACGCATACCGTCTTTGAAACAATCTCTGAGGAGGTCGCAGCGCGCACCATCACCTGCACCTCCGCTTCAAAGAGCTTCAACCTGGCCGGCACACAGTTCAGCAACATCATCGTGAGCAACCCAGAGCTGCGCACACGTCTCGAGAAACGCCTTCAGGCCCGAGAGACCACTTCGTGCAATCCAATCAGCTTCAAGGCCTGTGAGCTGGCTTACAGCAAGGGTGGAGCATGGCTGGACGCATGCATCAAGGCCATCGACGACAACCAGAAGCTGGTTCTGGGCTTCTTTGCCACCAAGCACCCTCGCGTGAAGCTTGCGCCAATTACAGGAACTTACCTACAGTGGCTGGATTTCAGAGATCTTGGTCTTACGCCAGAAGAGCTTGACCACCTGTTGCAGTTTGAGGCCCAGGTCTTCTTCACCGACGGCGTCTTCTTTGGCGAGGCTGCCCAAGGATTCAAGCGCTGGAATTTGGCGGCTCCTCGTGTGGAGATTGAAGAGGCGCTGGATCGCCTGGACGCCGCGCTCACGGCTCACGGATTCTAAGCGCAGTTTTCGATTTCTGCGCGCGCTGACTGTGGTTTCTTGGCAGCGCGACACTGACATAACACCATATACCTGCACGTATGGCACATTCACTCAGATGCGGAGAAGCTCGTTCTTCTCCGCATCTTGTATGGCGAGAAACCCATCGTGCCGGCGAATTTCAAAGAAAATCAAAAAAGAGTTTGAAAAATCTGCGTTTCTCGCTTGCATCTTTTTCTGATTCTGTAATAATGATTTAGCTGCGTTTCATGAGGTGGCCAAATGGTGGGAGTAGCTCAGTTGGCAGAGCGACGGACTGTGGCTCCGTAGGTCGAGGGTTCGAGCCCCTTTTCCCACCCCATTCGAAACGTTAATTGGATCGTTAGCTCAGCTGGTAGAGCAGGGGACTCTTAATCCCAAGGTCCAGGGTTCGAACCCCTGACGATCCACCATTTGAATTTCAAACCCCGGCTTGCGTCGGGGTTTTTATTTTTTGTGAGTCGCTAGATTCTAATTGTTTGTTGAGAGTGATTGCGTCATACTGAAGTCTCCATGATTTTATTGTAGTTCGGAGGACTCGCCGTGATTTACACAATGACGCTTAATCCCGCGCTTGACTATGTCATGCATCCAAACACATTGGACATGGGCTTTACTAACCGTTCCTCCTCAGAAGAGTTGCACTGCGGTGGTAATGGTATTAACGTCTCCACGCTTTTAAATGAGCTTGATAAAGTCACCGTTGCCATGGGTATTGTTGGTGGCTTTACTGGTGAATACCTGCTCAGTGACCTGCAGCGTCAGGGAATTCCTAGTAACTTCGTCAAGCTGGATTCTGGCTTTACTCGCATCAATGTCAAGCTCAACGGCATTGTTATGACCATGGTCAACGGCAATGGTCCACGCATTCCAGAGAAAAAGGTTGATGAGCTACTGGAGCGCATGGATGTTGTTGGCGCAGGTGACACCCTGGTTCTTACGGGATCTATTCCAAGCTCACTTCCAGAGGATATCTATACTCGCCTTATGGCTCAGCTTGCAGGTCGCGGCATCCAGTTTGTTGTCGATGCCCCTGGTCAGCTGCTTATGGAGGCTATCAAGGCTCAGCCATTCCTGATCAAGCCTAACAACCACGAGGTTGGCCGTATCTTTGATGCCAATCCAGAGACCCCAGAAGAGTGCATTCCATTTGCAAAGAAGCTCCAGGATGGCGGCGCTCGCAACGTTATCGTTTCTTGTGGTGGCGCAGGCTCTCTGCTTCTGGACGAGTACGGAACTGAGCACATTGTTCCAACCGCTAAGATTCGCCTGGTTAACGCAACCGGCGCTGGTGACTCCATGGTTGCAGGCTTCCTGGCAAAGACCACCGCTGGCTACGATTACGACACCGCGCTTATCTACGCTTCTGCTTGCGGTACTGCAACTGCAGCAAGTCGAGGAATCGCAAAGCGCGCAACCATTGACCGCGTTGTCACTGCTCTTTACAAGAAGATGGGCCGAGAAATGCCCGCTTCTATTGCTGAAGAGATTCAGCTTGCTCGCCAGAAAGAGGAGAGTCGCGAGGGCAAGTCTTCTTGGCTTGCAGATTCTGAGTAGTAATTGCAGCTAGAACCCACAGTTCTTTTGGCGAGAGACCCTCAGATGGTGTGCTCTTTCCGCGTGGAGTAAACAGAGCGGCTTTACTATCGTGAACGTACAAACACTTGGCAAGAAAGATTTTCTCGCCAAGTGTTTTTTATTGAAATTTATTTAAAGATACTCACAACGTAACAGGTCAAAAAAATGTTACTCTGTACAAAGACAGGTTTGTTTCTGCGACTATTGTCCTGTGTGGATAGGCTTGCAGAACGTTATACACCGCTAAGTGGACAATGATAGGAGCATGTATGTTTGAGGGAGTCAATGCATCCAACGGAATCGGCATCGGTACTGCTCAGGTTGCCGTAGATCCAGACCTCACTTTTACTCCGCACACTGTTGAAGACACTGCTGCAGAGAAGGCTCGTTACGCAGAGGCTGTAACTAAGTTTATTGCACAGACTAACGCACAGATTGAGCGTATGACCAAGACAGTGGGCGAGGAAGCCGCTGCTATTATGGGTGCCCACATTGAGTTTGCTGAGGATGAGGGCATCAAAGAGGCTGTTAACGGTGCTATTGATGGCGGCACCTGCGTTGAGCAGGCTGTAAGCGATGCCTATGACATGTACTACAACATGTTCCTTGGCATGGAGGATGAGCTCTTCCGTGAGCGCGCAGCAGACGTTGCTGACGTCAAGACCGGTCTTCTCGCTGACCTGCTTGGCAAAGAGGTTGTTGACCTCTCCACACTTCCAGAGAACTCCGTCATTGTCTGCCATGAGCTGACTCCTTCTATGACTGCAGACATTGATAAGGACCACGTTGCAGGTATTGTTACCGAGACTGGTGGTCGTACTTCTCACTCCGCAATCATTGCTCGCGCTCTTGAGATTCCTGCAGTTCTTTCTGTTCCTAACATCACTTCTGAGGTTGCAACTGGCAATGCTATTGTTGTCGACGGCACTAACGGTAAGGTTGTTGTCAATCCTTCCGAGACTGAGCTTGCTGAGTACAAGGCTCAGGCTGAGGCTTATGCTGCAGGGAAGGCTGCTCTTGAGGCTTATCGCGGCAAGGAGACCGTAACTGCTGACGGCATCAAGGTTCTGCTTGTTGCTAACATCGGTAACCCAGATGACGCTAACGGTGCAGTTGACGCTGACGCTGAGGGCATTGGTCTTTTCCGCTCCGAGTTCCTGTTCATGGATGCTAAGGAGCTCCCAAGCGAAGAGGAGCAGTTTGCTGCTTACCAGAAGGTTGCTCTTCGCATGAAGGATAAGCCAGTCATCATTCGTACGCTTGATGTCGGTGGCGATAAGGAGATTCCTTACCTCAACATGAAGGCTGAGGAGAACCCATTCATGGGCTTCCGCGCTATCCGTTACTGCCTCAACAATGCCGAGCAGTACAAGGTTCAGCTCCGTGCTCTTCTCCGCGCATCCGCATTTGGTGACATCAAGATTATGCTTCCTCTTGTCACCACCGTTGATGAGGTTCGCCAGGCTAAGGCTCTTGTTGAGGAGTGCAAGCGTGAGCTTGACGCTGAGGGCGTAGCTTACAACAAGGACATTGAGGTCGGTACCATGATCGAGACACCATCTGCATCCCTGATTGCAGACAAGCTGGCTCGTGAGTGCGACTTCTTCTCCATTGGCACCAACGACCTTATTGGCTACACCATGTGCGCTGACCGCGGTAATGACCGCGTTGCCTACCTCTATGAGGTCTACCAGCCATCCGTTCTCCGTTCCCTCAAGTACCTCATTGGCGAGGGCAACAAGGAGAAGATCATGGTTGGCATGTGCGGCGAGGCAGCAGCAGATCCACTGCTCATTCCAGTCCTGCTTTCCTTCGGTCTGGACGAGTTCTCCGTTTCTGCACCATCTGTCCTGCGCACCCGCAAGACCATTGCTGCTTGGACAAAGGCTGAGGCAGACGAGCTTACCACTCGCGTCATGGAGCTTGATACCGCAGCTGAGGTTAAGGCTCTGCTTGAGCGTGAAGCTCGCTAGTCTTAGCTCACACAAACAAATTCAGGGGCATCTGCGCTGGCAGGTGCCCCTGTTTCTTTAACGTTAAACCTTCTGGCGAGAAGACCGATCTTCTCGCGATGTGCGGTCCGTGCTGCGAGACGCGATGCGTGGTCCGCGATGTGCGACCCGCTCCATGCGTTAGGGAACAATTACGGAAAGCGCGGCGGGAATGACTTCAATGACAAACTTTTCCGTAAAAGGAAGTTCTTCGCCATCAACCTGAACAGGAACGGGCTCGTGGAAAGTCACCTCTGCACGTTTGAGATGGCGCTCTTCGATGATGCGGGAGTTGACGTGTTTACCAGCCCTTGCCAGGCCAAACAGAGCCAGCAGGTGAGGAATGATAGGCACTTTGGTGTTGTAGCAGACCGTGAGCAAACCGTCGTCTGGCAGGGCATGCGGGCAGACCTTAAAGCCGCCTCCATACGTAGGACCAACCTGGAAGGCCATGATAAGCGCTTGAAGATCAATGTCCTTCTCGCCATCAAACGAGACGGAGCAAGAATAACCCTTGCTGCCTGCAGCCATAAACTTGAGGCCCGAGGTTAAGAAGAGCGCCTCACCTTCAGTTGACGAGTTATTCGCTCGGCGCTTTGTGGTATCGGCTGCAATAGCCGCGTCAAGTCCAAACGACATGGTCTCCATGAAGTAGACGTCGTTGATGCGACCAATCTCTAGCTGCTTAACCTTGCCACGAACCAGCTGCGCAAAGGCGCCTTCGGGGTCGTTAATTTTCATGCCCAGAGTGCGCGCGTAATCGTTTCCGGAACCCATAGGAATAATGCCAAGCGCTGGACGCACCTCTGGCGATAAGGTCATGAGGCCGTTGACCACCTCGTGGATGACGCCATCTCCGCCAAGTGCGACAACCGTATCAAAATCTGCAGCTTCTGCGGCCATGACACGAGCATCTCCCATGGCTGTGGTGAGCTTAAGCTCGTATCCGTCGGTCGCAGCTGAATAGCTGGTAAGGAAATGACGAGCAAACTCTGCACCAGCGGCGCCTTTACCGCTATGAGCAGCTGGATTAGCAATGATAAGCGTGCGTCCAAGAGGGGATTGAGACATTTTGCACCATTTCTACAAGCGCTGCTGTTGAGCGCGCTGTTACTAAATAGTTTTGTCACCACATATACAACAAAATAGTGGAGAAAACAGTTCAACAACGTTTCAAGTTTAAACGGCTTTGTCTGTCTGTGCTAGGATAAACCATACAGAAATCGGTAGAAAAGGATAGCGCGTGAGCGAGTCTTCAACACAAACCAATAATGCGCAGGATGCAAGCATAGTTTCTGCAAATACTAATGGTACAAGTGCAAGTCTTGTATCTGTTTCTGCTCGAGATGCGTGGTACCCAACACACCAGCGTGATCAGTTTATTTTGCGTCAGCTGGTAAGCAAAGACTTCAAGCTCAAGTATCGTCGTTCTATCTTGGGCGTTGTGTGGTCGGTTTTGAACCCACTTTTGATGATGACCGTTATGGCGGTTGTCTTTTCTACCTTTTTGGGCAACCGTGCCGAGGATGTTGTGAACTATCCTCTGTATCTTATTCTTGGTAACACGGCGTTTCAGCTGATGAACGATGCAACTACTATGGGTATGCGTTCAATTATTGATGCATCTAGCCTGCTTAAAAAAGTCCGTATCAACCGCGTTGTGTTCCCTGTTCAGAAAGTACTTTTTGCGGTTGTAAACTATCTTTTCTCGCTCATTGCTGTTGGCATTGTTATGCTTGTCTTCCGCATTCCGCTCACAATTTATGCCCTGCTCACACCTGTAGCTTTGCTACTTTTGGCTTGTTTCTGCATTGGTCTAGCAATGCTTCTCTCGGCCCTTGCGGTCTTCTTTAGAGATGTTATTCACCTGTGGAGTGTTGTGACTACCGCCTGGATGTATGGTACGCCTCTGTTCTACTCCGTTAACATCATGTCGCCTTGGATGCTTCAGATCGAACGTTTTAATCCAATGTTCCACTTTGTAACGTTTATTAGAGACTGTCTTCTTTTCCAGAAATTCCCTGCAACAAGCACCATTTTAGGCTGCCTTGTTTCTGCAGTTCTTGCCCTCGTAATTGGCTACACCGTCTTCCACAAACTAGAGAAGAAATTTATTCTGCACATTTAACCGCAGGTTATCTCTTTGAAATAACCTTATAGCAGAACGTTTCTGGGTGACTGCGAGTTTGCGTAAAGCCAAACATAACGCCTCTTGAGTTAAAAGAGTGGCTTTCAACCACCGCTACGCAATTAAAAGATCCAAGCTCCAAATGCTGGTGGTCCTCTTTAGTTGCCAGCTCAACACTGATCGTTCTTTTGCTCTTGAGAATTTTCATATGAAGCGTGTTCTCTAGATACGCAAAAATCGAGGTTGCCGCATCGTCTTTGGTTAAATTTCCCACTGCGGACGCTAAAAGGTAGTCGTTGTCTATCTGGCGAGAAGATCCGTTGAGTTTGCGGATTCGAACTATATGTATAAGTTCTTCTCCCGCCTTAAAACCAGTTTGATGAGAAATGTCATCTGTGCACGGTACGTGTTCAAAGACAATGACATCCGTATCGGGCTCAAGGTGATTTCTATGGGCATATTCCTGAAAGGATTCAAGTCCTTCTAGTGAACCAATAACCTCACTTGGTTTTTTCTGCCAAATAACACGTACGCCTCTACCATGAATTGGTTGAAGGAATGCCTCGTCTGATAGGAGAGTGAGTGCTCGACGGACGGTGTTTCTGGAGCAGGAATATGTTTTGGTAAGCTCCATCTCGGTGGGTAAATAGGACTCATAGGTGTAGGTACCGTCTAAGATTTTATTTTTCAAATCTTGATAAATCGTATCAAATCGTGCGCTTGGCATATTTTTCCCTAACAGGCTGCAGAAGTTCAGAGTTACGTGTTCAGATTGCCCTTGAGTAGATAGTAGCTTTATAAAAATGAAACGAACATAAAATGGTTCCTTTCATACCATTTACCGACAATTTCATACCGCTCGGAAGTGAGTTGTTTAAACAACTCGGTAGTACAAATATACTTTTCTTTGTAGACGTAAGCAAAATTGTTTTGACAGTGTATCAAAGCATGGCTTATGAAAATCATGAGAAGAGACGTCAACCTAGCAAAGGGTTAGGAGCGCTCTCTAAGGAGGAGTCTTATGTCCGGTATTAATCGTAGGCAGTTCGTCACCTTAAGTGCATCAGCTCTTTGCTCACTTGGTCTTGTTGCTTGTGGAGGAAATAACCCTTCAAAGCAGGGAGATTCTGATTCAGCAAAAGGCTCAGTTTATTTTCTAAACTTCAAGCCTGAGTCTGATCAGCAGTGGAAAGATCTTGCAGCTAAGTATACTGAGGAAACTAAGGTTCCTGTAAAGGTAGTAACTGCTGCTTCTGATACTTATGCACAGACATTCCAGTCTGAGATTAACAAGGATGCTTCTGTAGCACCAACACTGTTCCAGACAAATGGTCCTTCTGGTCTTATTGGCGTAAAGGACTACTGCATTGACCTTAAGGGTGCCAAGATCCTGGATGAGCTCACCAATGATGCTCTTAAGCTTCAGGAGGATGGTGTTGTCTACGGTGTTGACTACGTTGAGGAAGACTACGGCATTATCTACAACAAGAAGCTGCTTGAGAAGGCAGGTTATAAGGGAGACGATATCAAGGACTTTGCTTCCCTAAAGAAGATTGCTGAAGATATTCAGGCTCGCAAGGCAGAGCTTGGCGTAAAGGGCGCATTCACCAGCGCTGGCCTTGATTCCAGTTCTGACTGGCGCTTTACCACACACCTTGCAAACCTTCCTCTGTACTATGAGTTCAAGGATACTGGTGATCCAGAGGCTAAAGAGATCAAGGGAACCTATCTTCCTAACTACAAGCAGATTTTTGACCTCTATATCAACAACGCTACATGCAGTCCAACTGAGCTTTCTGGCAAGACTGGCGATGACGCTGTTGCAGAGTTTGTTAACGGTGAAGCAGTCTTCTACCAGAATGGTACCTGGGCATACAATGACATCAAGAAGCTTGGCGACGATGCCCTCGGTATGATTCCAATTTACATTGGCGTTAAGGGTGAAGAGAAGCAGGGTATGTGCTCTGGTGGCGAGAACTATTGGTGCGTAAGCTCCAAGGCAGATGACGCTTCTCAGAAGGCAACACTTGACTTTATCTATTGGTGCGTAACTTCTGATACTGCTACCACTGCAATTGCTGAGGATATGGGCTTCACCATTCCTTTCAAGAACGCAAAGGCAACTAAGAATGCACTTGCAAACATTGCAGCTGAGTATGCAAAGAAGGGCAATGAGCCCGTGGCTTGGGACTTCATCTACATTCCTTCTCAGGAGTGGAAGAATAACCTCTCCAGTGCGCTTAAGGGCTATGCAGCAGGAACTGAGGGCTGGGATGCTGTTAAGTCCGCATTCGTTGATGGTTGGAAGACTGAGAAAGAGGCTAACGCATAGTAGTCCTTCTAGTAATGCTTTGATTGGTGAGAGACGAGAAGAGAGATCTCTCTTCTCGTCTCTTGTTATTGGAGGGTATCTCTATGGCTAAGATGTTGAAGCGGTGGTGGCCATTATTTGTTCTGCCTACAGCGCTCTCTTTTTTGTTTGGCTTTATGATCCCGTTTGTTCAGGGATTCTATCTTTCATTTTGTAAATTTATTACCATTAGCGACGCTAAGCCAGTTGGTCTGGATAACTATGTAGCAGCTTTTTCAGATCCACAGTTTGCTCATGCTTTTTGGTATACCGCATTATTTGCACTAGTCTCAACAGTTCTTATTAATGTATTGGCGCTTGCAATTGCACTTGCCTTAACTCGCAAGAACCTCAAGGGCACCAATTCATTTAGGACTGTCTTTTTTATGCCAAACCTTATCGGTGGCATTGTTTTAGGTTATATCTGGAATATTTTGATTAACTGTGTGCTCTCTATTGTGGGCGAGCAGCTTCTTGCGCTTAATAGCACTGCTGGATTCTGGGGAATGATTTTCCTTACTCTTTGGCAGCAGGTTGGTTACATGATGATTATTTATATTGCCGGCTTGCAGTCTATTCCAAGTGACTATCTTGAAGCAGCGCGAGTTGATGGAGCAAATGCTTGGCAGACACTTTGGAAGGTAAAAATTCCAAACTTAATGTCTACTATTACCATTTGTCTTTTCTTGACGGTAACAAATGGCTTTAAATTATTTGATCAGAACCTGGCACTTACTGCAGGTGAGCCTAAGCATGCAACCGAAATGCTCGCTCTTAATATTTACAATACCTTCTACGCTCGACAGGGAGCAAAGTGGATGGGTATCGGCCAGGCTAAAGCTGTTATTTTCTGCATTCTAGTTATTTGTATTGTCATGATTCAGCTGAGAGCCACCAGGTCAAGGGAGGTGCAGCAATAATGAAGCGCGATAAAATCATTAATAGAATTCTTGCTGTATTCTTTACTATTCTTTCTCTTGCATGGATTTATCCAATGGTTATGATCTTGATGAATTCATTCAAGGAAGAAACAACTATTACTACATCTACGGCATTTGATTTTGTAACTTCGGAGAACTCTGCAGGTTTAGCTAACTACATTGCTGCTGTAGAGAAGCAGGGCTTTTTGGCAGCCTTTGGTTATTCTTTAGTAATTACCATCACATCTGTTGCACTGATTTTGGTGTGCTGCTCAATGTGTGCATGGTTTATTGTCCGTGTAAAAAATCGCATTAGCAACATTTTGTACTACCTGTTTGTTTTCTCGATGGTAGTGCCTTTCCAGATGCTTATGTTTACGCTGTCCAATATGGCAAATACGCTTGGATTTAATACTCCTTTCAATATTTGCTTTATTTATTTGGGCTTTGGCGCTGGTCTAGCAGTATTTATGTTTGCTGGATTTGTTAAGACCATTCCACTTGAGATCGAAGAAGCTGCAACTATTGATGGTTGCAACCCACTTCAGACGTTCTTCCATGTTGTTTTGCCTATTATGAAGCCAACGTATATTTCTGTTGGTATTCTCGAAACCATGTGGGTCTGGAATGACTATTTGCTTCCATATCTTGTACTGGATAGGACTAAATACCAAACTATTCCAATTTTGATTCAGTACTTTAGAGGTGGATATGGAAAAGTAGAGATGGGTCCAATGTTTGCCTGCATCATGATGGTAATTATCCCAATTGTCATTATGTATTTGCTGTGCCAGCGCTACATCATCAATGGTGTCATTTCTGGTGCTGTAAAAGGCTAAATCTCACTGTATTGCAGCAGACTATAGGCATTTCTGAAAGGTTTTATCATGGCAGAAATTGTTTTAAAGAATATAAAAAAGATTTATCCAAATGAGAAAAAGCGCAAGTCTCTCTTTGGTAAGAAAACTGAACAGAAAAAGAGCAACCTTGAGGTGACTGAAGAGGGTGTTGTTGCTGTTCAGGATTTCAATCTCACTATTAAGGAGCACGAGTTTGTAGTCCTTGTTGGTCCTTCAGGTTGTGGAAAATCTACTACGCTGCGTATGATTGCAGGTCTAGAAGATATTTCTGCTGGTGAGCTTTATATTGACGGAAAGCTTGTCAATGACGTCGCACCAAAAGACCGCGACATCGCAATGGTCTTCCAAAGCTATGCGCTGTATCCAAATATGACCGTCTACGACAACATGGCGTTTACCCTTAAGCTTAAGAAGGTTGATCCTCAAGTCATTGACGAGAAGGTCCGTGCAGCTGCAGAAACACTGGGCATCACGGCATATCTTGATCGTAAGCCAAAGGCGCTTTCTGGTGGTCAGCGTCAGCGTGTTGCAATTGGTCGCGCGATTGTCCGTGATCCAAAAGTCTTCTTGATGGATGAGCCACTCTCAAACCTTGATGCAAAGCTAAGAAATCAGATGCGTACAGAGATCATTAAGCTTCGTCAAAAGGTCAATGGAACTTTTGTCTATGTTACACACGACCAAACAGAGGCTATGACCTTGGGTGATCGTATTGTCATTATGAAAGATGGCTTTGTTCAGCAAATTGGAACTCCTCAAGAAGTGTTCAATAGGCCCGCAAACCTCTTTGTTGCTGGATTTATTGGCATGCCACAAATGAATTTCTTTGACGCACATCTTATCCGCGTGGACAATGAGTTCCATGTAGAGACAGAAAGCATGTCATTTGATATTTCTCCTGAGATGGCCAATCTGTTAGCACAGTCTTGGGTAGCTGCCCCTGCAACAGATGTTATTGTTGGCATTAGACCAGAGCAGATTTATCTGACTGAGCCAAATGAAATTGGCGCCTTCAAGGGCAATCTTGAAGTAAGCGAGCTTATGGGTTCCACAGTTCACCTTCATGTTCATACTGATGACGGCAACTTTGTTCTTATCGTTCCTGCAACTGAGCTTGCAAAACGAAACCTCAACATTGGCGACCAGGTATGGTTTAAATTTGAAGATAACGCCGTTCATCTCTTTGATAAGAACACGCAAGATAATCTAGTTAAGTATTAAAGCTTTGTACTGGCTTATCTTGAAAGAGATAAGCCAGTACTCTTTTTGCGAAAGAGGCAACTATGGGACGAGCAAGCGGAGTACTTTTGGCCGTTTCTTCTCTTCCAAATTCATATGGGATTGGCACGTTTGGCAAAGAAGCCTACGATTTTATCGATTTTCTCGTCAGAACTAAACAAAGGTATTGGCAGGTCTTACCTCTTACTACTACAAGTTATGGTGACTCTCCTTACCAGTCGTTTTCTGCAGCAGCAGGAAGTCCTTACTATATTGATCTAAAAGATCTTGAAAAACTTGGATATTTGAAGTCAGATGACTTTGAAGATGTTTCTTTTGGAACTAGTAAAACTTGCATTGATTATGGTGCGCTTTTTGTAAATCATCGTCGCTTGCTTAATCGTGCTTTTGATAGGTTTGTGCAAGATATACCTGCTGATTTTGAGAAGTTCTGCCACGATCAGGCAGAGTGGCTTGATCCTTACGCGGAGTTCATGTCCTTGAAGGAAGAGTTTGGCCATAAAGCTTACTGGGAGTGGCCAAAACATTACCAACAAAGAAATGAAACAACTGCAAAAGAGACCAAGAAACTGCAAAAGTCAGTTTTGTATCACAAGATGACTCAGTATTTCTTCTTTACTCAATGGGCAAAGGTTAAGGCTTATGCCAATAAAAGGGGAGTACTTATAATCGGCGACCTTCCCATTTATGTCTCGCGCGATTCTGTTGAGATGTGGGCACAGCCAGAACTGTTTAAAACGGATGAAACGGGACGGCCTATTACGGTTGCGGGTACTCCTCCCGATCAATTTTCTTCTACCGGTCAATATTGGGGAAACCCCATTTATAACTGGGAGTATATGAAAAAATCGCACTACGCATGGTGGGTTTGGCGAGTACAGACAAATCTTGAGATGTTTGATGTGCTTCGAATCGATCATTTTAGAGGCTTTGAAGCATACTGGGAGATTCCTTACGGAGCTGCAAATGCCACAGAAGGCAAATGGACTAAAGGTCCAGATATGGAACTGTTTGAGGAGCTAGAGAAACAGCTTGGAAAGCTTCCAATCATCGCAGAGGACCTAGGTCTGATTACACCAGAGCTTA
Source organism: uncultured Atopobium sp. (assembly GCA_963518165.1). Taxonomy (GTDB): domain Bacteria; phylum Actinomycetota; class Coriobacteriia; order Coriobacteriales; family Atopobiaceae; genus Lancefieldella. The sequence goes on along the minus strand of CAUQHX010000001.1, from coordinate 501,029 downwards.
TTGTCATGCGAGAAAAAACTGGTTTCCCAGGAATGAAAATCTTGCAATACGGATTTGACGGAAAGCATGATTCAAGAGACCTTCCTCACAACTACACTGCAAATACCATTGCATATGTAGGAACACATGACAATCCAACGGCTCGTGGTTGGTACGAGACACAGGCTACTGATAGAGAGCGTGAGCAGGCAGATATCTACCTGCATCGCTCAAAAGATGAGCCAATTGGTGAGGCGCTTTCGCGTGGAATTGCAGCTTCTGTGAGCGACACTTGTATTCACACCATGCAAGATCTTCTCGGCTTAGATGATTCTGCACGCATGAATATTCCGGCCACTGTTGGCGGTAACTGGTGCTGGCGTATGAAGCAAGGGGCTATCACGCGTCACACAGAAGATTTCTTAAGAACTATCACTGAGATGTACTTCAGGGTGTACAAAGAGGAGAAGTAATGAACTTAGACACCTTATCTCTTCAACAATTTAACCAACCTCTGTCTGAAATTACTGACAGTCAGGTTTTTGAATTACTGCTTCAGGTGGTTAAGAGTAAGTCGGAAGATCTTCCGTTAAACAACGGTAAGAAGAGGCTTTATTACATCTCGGCAGAGTTTCTGATTGGCAAGCTGCTTTCAAATAACCTCATTAATCTGGGAATTTATAACGAGGTAAAAGAGCAGCTCTCAAAGGCTGGTCATTCATTAGAAGATATTGAAGAGCTTGAAGTTGAGCCTTCGCTTGGAAACGGCGGTCTTGGTCGATTGGCAGCATGCTTTATCGATTCTATGTCAACACTCGGGCTGCCAGGTGATGGTGTGGGTCTTAAGTATCATTTTGGTCTTTTCCATCAGAAGTTTTTAGATAGACAGCAAACTGCCGTTCCAGATGCTTGGCTTGCTGATGATAGGTGGCTTGAAGACGATAAGACATCATTTACCGTGGAATTTAGAGATTTCTCGGTGACGTCTGAGCTCTATTCCATTGATGTTTTGGGATATGGCCGATCAAAGAAAAACAGACTTCGTTTGTTTGACCTACAGAGTATCGATGAATCATTAGTTTCTGACGACGCTATTGATTTTGATAAAACCGCATTAAAAAAGAATTTAACGCTCTTTTTGTATCCCGATGATTCTGATGAAGATGGCCAGCTTCTTCGCGTTTATCAGCAATATTTTATGGTTTCTAATGCTGCACAGCTGATTGTTAAAGAGGCGATTGAGCGCGGTAGCAATATTCACGACCTTGCTGACTATGTTGTGATTCAGATTAACGATACGCACCCAACAATGGTAATTCCAGAGCTTATTCGTATCTTGACCGAGAAATACGACATCGCGTTTGATGAGTCTGTAGACATTGTTTCTTCACTGGTCGCATACACAAATCATACGATTTTGGCTGAAGCTCTTGAGAAATGGCCTCTTAAGTTCATTGAGGAAGTTTCTCCAAAGATTGCTTCGATTATCAAAAAGCTTGATGAGCGCATCCGCAGTACCGTTGCCGATCCAAGCGTACAAGTCATCATTGATAAGAAAGTTCACATGGCCAACCTTGCCATTCATTACGGCTTTAGTATCAATGGCGTCGCGGCGCTTCATACTAAGATTTTGGAAGAGACTGAACTCAAACCATTCTTTGATTTATATCCAGAAAAGTTCTCAAACAAGACTAATGGAATTACGTTCCGTCGCTGGTTGATGGGCTGTAATCCAGAACTTGCTGAGTATCTTGATACGTTGATAGGAGATAGCTGGAGAACAACCGCTCATCTCGAGGGTCTTTTAGAGTATCGAGACAACGAAGAAGTCCTCAATCAGCTACAACAGATAAAACAAGCAGCAAAAGATCGAATGGTCAAATTTTTGCTGGATAATCAAGATGCAAAAGTTAATCCTGACTCCATTATTGATGTTCAGGTGAAGCGTTTCCACGAATATAAGCGTCAGCAAATGCTGCTGCTCTATTTGATCTGGAAATATTTTGATATTAAGTCTGGCCATCTACCAAAGCATCCTATTACCGTTATTTTTGGTGGAAAGGCAGCACCAGCATACGTAGCTGCTCAAGACATCATTCATGCAATTCTTGTTCTCTCATCTTTGATTGCAAACGATGCGGATGTTTCACCGTATCTTCAGGTGATAATGATCGAGAATTACAACGTTAGTGCAGCTGAGCATGTTATTCCAGCAGCAGATATCTCAGAGCAGATTTCGCTGGCTTCCAAAGAGGCTTCTGGAACTTCCAATATGAAGTTCATGCTTAACGGCGCTGTTACTGTTTGCACTGTTGATGGCGCTAATGTAGAAATTGCCGACTTGGTAGGCGAGGAGAATATCTACACGTTTGGCGCTTCAAGCGATGAGGTTGTGGACCTCTATGAGCGCAAGGGTTACAAAGCAAAAGAGTTCTATGAGAAACCTCAGATTAAACCACTTGTTGATTTCTTAATCAGTCCAGAATTTATTTCTCTTGGAAATAAGGAGCGCCTGGAGAGGCTTCACAAAAACCTGTGCTCAAAAGATTGGTTCATGACACTTCTTGATTTGGAAGCATTTATTTCAACAAAAGAGCGCGTGTTTAATGACTATGAGGATAGGAGAGCATGGCTTCAGAAGTCTCTTATCAATATTGCTATGGCAGGAACATTCTCATCCGATAGAACCATCGCTGAATATAACGATGAGATTTGGCATCTTACTCCTGACAAGTAACTGCAAGCAGTACGGACCAGTAAACCGTCGCTTAAACCAGCGGTCTAATGCGGTCTTAACGAGCAGTTTTAGCTAGTGGCCTTAACAAACGGCCATAACAAGCGGCCTAGACTAGTAGTCTAGGCCGTTTGAATGTGTTCCTTAAGCGATTTAATGCTTGGAAAGGACATTTGATATGTCCTCATCTGCGCATGAAAGTATGAAATGAGCTATGGTATATGCATAAATATTCACCCTTCACGTTGAAAGAAGGATGTATGAACGGTACTCCTGTTAGAAGCGTAAGAAGCGCTTGGTTTTCTCGCTTCACGGTTTTAGCAATTTGCGTGCTTTTTGTGGGCGCAATTCTGGCGTTTGCCCTTCCACGCACGGCATTTGCTGCTGATCCAACAGTTTATTCTGAAGATGTGGATGGTGCTCCGCTGGACGGTACACATACCTCGGCAAACCCATTCCCAGATTTCATCTCTGATGCTGAGATTCAAGCAGAGATTAATGCTCAGGCTGCTAAACCGCGAGAGGACCGTACAGGTGTTATCGCGCGTTATTATTGGGTAAAGCCTGATGGTACTGCGCTCAAGCTGGACATGGATCCAACTAAATATTCCGTTGCGCAGATGATTGCTGAGGGCGGAGAAATTCGTGCGTACTACGTCCTTCTCGGCGACGCAGAGAATTTGATCAATTTCCCACAGAACGATCCAAATGGTTATGGCTTGCGCAAGATAGCTGTTTCAGCTCATGCTGCCGTTGATACCTACAAGCCAATGGATGCAACAGGTGCTCTTTCGGGCGGTGGCCCAAAGACTAATTTGATGTTTACCGTCAAGGTCAATGGTCAGTCTATTATGGGTGGCACTTCTTATGAGGAGCCTGCTGCTGTATTTACTGCACCAGTTACAGCTCGTCAGTACATTGAGTTCTCCGCACCATTGAACATCTCTGATAGATCTTATCAGCTGGGAATTCAGGGTGGCATTAAGAAATCTTGGGGAGGTACTCACGCATACACCAAGCGTTATCCTGCGCGAGTTATTGATACCGCAACAGCTGTGTATCACTATGTTGATGACCTTGCTTATAGGCAGCTCAACGGCCTTGCTTTAAGTGATCCTATTGCTCAAAGAAATGCTGGCCTTCCTATTTATGGTAATGGCGCAGTGAGTGTTCTTGGTCTTGATGATCTTGCTGCTACGTATACAACTTCTGCAGCATTTGAAGATCGTCAGGTATCTGCTCGTTACAACACAAAGGGTCATGTTGTGTACATGCCCGAGTATGCTGGCGTTACCGCAGATGACTCTGTTGCTGGCGGAAATAAATTTGAGACTGATCCTTCAACCAACCTGTTGCTAACCACTGTTCGTAAGTCAGTCGACGAAATTAAGGCTGCGGGACCTGGTGATTCTTACGTCTATATCGCAAATGATATCGACGTTCCAGAGGGAACATCTCTTGCGATTGGTACGTATAACTCTGGTCCTCGCGATAATTCCGTTTTGGCTCCTGGCTTCAATGCAGACGGTTCTGTAAACCGTACCAGGCAGTATTACCTCACGTATCGTGCTGTTCCATCTCCTTTGAAGCTTGTGAAGACTGACTCTGACGATGCTTCCAAGCCTGTTGCTGGTGCAACTTATAGCCTCTATAAGGCTGATGGCACACTGGTCAAAGAGGGACTCACTACTGGTGCTGATGGTACTTTCACATCTGGTGATATTCTTACAAAGACAGAGCTAACCGCACTGGTTCAGAATACTACGGCAACTGCAGACCTACTGACCAAGGGTATCTATCAGGATGGAGATAAGTTCTATCTGACACCGGGCGATTATTATTTGGTTGAGACTGCATCTCCTGAGGGATATGAGCTCAACACAAATCAGATTCCATTTACCGTAGCTCCTGCAACATTCAATGCTGCAGATGAGACTATTGTTCCTGCGGAAGTTACCACAGCTGATAAGCCAATTACTCCTACACCAACCCCAACGCCAGATCCTAATCCAGAGCCAAAGCCTAAGACTCCTAAGAAGAAGAGGTCTAACCTGCCAGATACTGGTGATGCAATGTCCATTGCAAGCGCACTTGCAGCTGCAGGTATTATTGCTTCTGGTCTTGCGTACTCTGTAAAGGTTCGCCGTTAGTTCTTGGTTTACAGATTACAAGTGCTAAAGAGGCTGTGCTTCGCACAGCCTCTTTTTTGCTGCTTGCAGTTGGGTGACCGTTGCAACAAGTGGACGCTGATCTGCACGTTGACCTGCGTGTTGATCTGCGCAGTCTATGCAATAGACGCTGTTTGAAGACAAGCATATCTTGCAAGTGGTAAAAAATGCGTTTAGTTGGAGATTTCATTTTTCTGCATACAACGTTTGCCCAGATAAAAGTTTTTGGTGCGGTAAAAAATCGTCTTAGTTGGAGATAAAACAGCTAAATTTCAATTTTCATTTCCAACTAAACGGGTTTTTTACCTTTTTCGGCACATAATTTTGAGCTCGAAAATTATGTATTCATAGAAATGAATTTAATTGCATGAATATTCAAGGAAATTAATCAAAAGTAGATGATGACAAGTAAAGAAGAAAATTGCTAATAAAATGTTTGGGAAAATAGGGAAGAGGCACAGGAAAAGGCCGCATCGCGCTTAAAAGTTATCAGCTTGCTCAGCAAAAACACAGCAAGAATAAGCAGAATAAGTAGGGAATGAGCAAAATAATGCCTAGAGCAGGGCAGTGATGGAAGAAATAAAAATAGGGAATTTTATGGAGCGGCGGACGGGACTCGAACCCGCAACAGTCAGCTTGGAAGGCTGATGCTCTACCAATTGAACTACCGCCGCAAGGGTAAAGCAAAAAGAAAAATGGTCGGGGTGACTGGATTCGAACCAGCGACCCACTGCTCCCAAAGCAGTTGCGCTACCAAGCTGCGCTACACCCCGAGCCGAGAGAAAAGTATAGGTGACAAATCGCCCGAGAGCAAGAAGAAATTGCAATCTTTTTGAACTAATTTTTCGTCTATTAGATTTTTCAATTTTGTTATGTAATCGAAACAATGGATGATTATGCTATTCGTAACCACTTCGAAAGGGGTTTTATGAGCTACTCATCTAAGGTAATTGCACAGCTCGAAGAGCGTTACGCAGATCAACCTGAGTTTATCCAGGCTGCAAAAGAAGTCCTAACTACCATCCAGCCTGCGCTCGACGCACATCCAGAGTTCGAGAAAGCTGCTTTGCTTGAGCGTCTTGTCGAGCCAGAGCGCATTGTTATGTTCCGCGTCCCATGGATTGATGACGCCGGCAACGTCCAGGTCAATCGCGGATACCGCATCGAGTTCAACTCTGCAATTGGACCTTACAAGGGCGGCCTCCGTCTCCATCCAACCGTTAATCTTTCTATCCTGAAGTTCCTCGGCTTCGAGCAGATCTTCAAGAACTCACTGACCACGCTTCCAATGGGCGGCGGCAAGGGCGGCTCCGACTTCGACCCAAAGGGCAAGTCCGACCGCGAGATTATGGCATTCTGCCAGTCCTTCATGACCGAACTCGCTCGTCACATCGGTCCAAACACCGACGTCCCAGCTGGCGACATCGGCACCGGCGCACGCGAGATCGGCTACATGTTTGGCCAGTACAAGCGCCTCCGCAACGAGTGGACTGGCGTCCTGACCGGCAAAGGCCTGTCCTTCGGCGGCTCCCTTGCTCGCACCGAGGCAACCGGATACGGCGCAGTTTACTTCCTCACACACATGCTTGCCGAGAAGAACGATTCGCTCGCAGGTAAAACGGTCTGCATCTCTGGTTCCGGAAACGTTGCTACCTACGCTGCCCAGAAGGCACAGCAGCTGGGAGCAACCGTGGTAACCGTTTCCGACTCTTCAGGTTACGTTTATGACCCAGAGGGCATCGACGTTGAGCTGCTGAAAGACGTCAAGGAGGTCCGCCGCGCACGCATCAAGGAGTACGCCGACGCACGTCCTTCCGCAACTTTCTTCCCAGGCGAGCGTCCTTGGAGCCAGAAGTGCGACATTGCTATGCCATGCGCAACTCAAAACGAGCTCGAGCTCGCCGACGTACAGAAACTTGTTGCCAACGGCACCAAGTACGTCGTCGAGGGCGCTAACATGCCTACCACCCTCGAGGCAACCAATTACCTCATCGAGAACGGTGTCTTCTTCGCACCTGGCAAGGCTGCAAACGCAGGCGGCGTAGCTGTTTCTGGTCTTGAGATGTCCCAGAACGCCGAGCACCTTTCTTGGACGTTCGAGGAGGTAGACTCCAAGCTTCAGGGAATCATGGAGAGCATTTACACTGCTGCTTCAGAGGCTGCCGCAACGTACGGCCACCCTGGCAACCTGGTCTTTGGCGCAAACATCGCCGGCTTCCTCAAGGTTGCAAATGCAATGATGGCTCAGGGTGTTTGCTAGTTTGTATCGCATTTGGCGAGAAACCCGTTGTTGCAGCACTTAATTGAACAAACTGCATCGTTGGTTTAACGTAATTGTCAAAAAGGACCTTGGTCTTCCAAGGTCCTTTTTGTTCGCTTATTGATTACAGCTTTCTCGTGCTTTACGCTCTTGAAACGTCCTGTGCTTTACGCTCGTGAAACAAACGCGTTTCCCTCGATGAAATAGCGCTTTGGAGCATCAGCGTTTTTACTGATGCCAACGCGAGGTGAGCGTCCAATCGTTTCTCCTGGCAGCAGGGGAGTAAAGTCCAGCACAAGCGGTTCAATTGTTAGGTCATGCCCATACAGAGCCTTGTCGATGCCAAGCGCAGCACACACTTTACCAGGGCCGTTAGTAAGATCGCGCAGCTTGAGCGAGTGCTTGCGCGCGGGCCCCGCCTGTTCCGCCACGTGTCTCGCCTGCGCTTCGCAGTCATGGTCAGCGCTCGCAGCCACGCACCCCGCTTTCACTTTACCCGCACGCCCCGCCTCGCGGAGCTCGCGCATCACCTCTACGCCCTCAAGAGGCTCAACGGCGCGCACTAAACATCCGCTGCCAAAACTTTCAGGTCCACACACCACATTACAGCAGTGATGCATGCCGTACGAAACGTACACGTACAGGTGGCCCGCCGGTCCAAACATGGCGACATTTCGATCGCTGGGTCCGCCAAACGCATGGCTTGCAGGATCATCTTGGTCGTACGCCTCGGTCTCCACAATTCTTGCAACTAGTTTGTGTTTCTCGCCATTAAGCGTAATTGTCCTCGTCAGAGTGCATCCCAGAAGCAGCGGCGCAGCCACATCTGAGGGATTCTCTAGAAAATCTGGAAACATGCCATCTCCTTTATTGGTTATGCGCTACAATACTACCAACCTTTAAGGACGGTGCGAGACACCGGCAAGGCCCATAGCGTTGAGTGCGCATGTTCGCTGTTGAGCCTCCATAAGGAGTGCTCTTTTTTTATGGCTCGGCATGCTCCTACGCAGATCGGAGAGTATATGAATCCACTGGCAAGTGCCACCTCGCAGCCACGCGCGCTGCTTGTTCTCGAAGATGGAACAACCTTCGAGGGGAGGTGTTGTGGTGCTAGCGGAGAGACCTTCGGCGAGATCGTTTTCAACACGTCCATGACGGGCTACCAGGAGATCATCTCCGATCCAAGTTACGCCGGCCAGATTGTCACGCTGACCTATCCGCAGGTAGGCAACTACGGCATCGATCCTGCGGTTATGCAGCGAGACACCCTGCACCTGCGTGGTTTTGTCGTCCACGACATGTGCTACGAGCCAAGCAACTGGACATCCAAGCAGAGCCTTCCTGAGTTCCTGCAGGAAAACGGCGTCGTTGCCATCGAGGGCATCGACACCCGCGCGCTGACCATGCATCTGCGCGACCACGGCGCTCAGAAGGCGGCCATTTCCACCGAGGACCTGGATCCTGCCCATCTGCTCGCGCGCGTCCAGGCGTCGCCCAACATCTCCGAGCACAACTTTGTCCCCGACGTGTCCGTCGACGCACCTCACGTGGTCTCCGCTACGTCCAAGAAGCGCTTCAACGTTGTCGCATACGACTGTGGCGAGAAGAACGGCATTCTCCAGGGTCTTGCGGCAAACGGCTGCGAGGTCACGGTTGTACCGTGGAACACACCTGCTGAGGACGCCTTGGCCTACAACCCAGACGGCATCTTCTTCTCCAACGGCCCTGGTGACCCAGAGCAGGTTGACGCTACGCAGGAGGCCGCTCGCGGCGTTCTGGGCAAGGTTCCCGTCTTTGGTATCTGCCTGGGCAACCAGATGCTCTCTATTGTTGCTGGCGCAGATATCGAGAAACTCAAATTTGGACACCATGGCGGCAACGAACCAGTTATGAATCTTCTGACCGGCAAGGTTGAGATTACTGCCCAAAACCACAACTATGGCCTGGTATTCCCGAGCCTGGGCAAGCTCATTGCAGAGGAGTCTGGTGGAATCTCCGAGCACTTTGACAACCTCTGCGAGTGGTCCGCAAGGCGTATTGCCCCTGTTGTACAGACAAAGGAGTTTGGCCGTGTCAGGCTCACACACGTCAACCTTAACGACGGCACTCCAGAGGGCATTCAATTCCTAGATATTCCAGCCTTTTCCGTCCAGTATCACCCTGAGGCAAGCCCAGGACCTCACGATTCATCTTACTTGTTCAAGGCGTTTGCTCGTTTGATGAAGGGACAGTCTGACTATCTTGCCATCGACGTTCGTGAGGGGAGGCGCTTCTAATGCCAAAGCGTACTGATATTAAGAAGATCCTGGTCATCGGCTCTGGCCCAATTGTTATTGGCCAGGCCTGCGAGTTTGACTATTCCGGCACTCAAGCATGCCGCGCCCTTCGTAAAGAGGGCTTTGAGGTTGTTCTGGTCAATTCAAATCCAGCAACTATCATGACAGATCCAGAAACTGCAGATAGAACCTACGTTGAGCCAATCACCGTTGAGTCGGTGACCCGCGTCATTGAGCGCGAGCGTCCTGATGCGCTTCTGCCAAACATGGGAGGCCAGACCGCCCTGAACTGCACCATCAGCCTTGGCGAGGCTGGCATTCTTGACAAGTACAACATTGAGGTCATCGGCTGCAACCTGGAGTCCATTCGTACCGGTGAGGACCGTGAGCTCTTCAGCGAGGCAGTCCAGGACATTGGCCTGGAGGTTGCTCGTGCAGACATCGCTCACTCTATGGAAGACGCTCAGCGCATCGTTGCTGACCTGGGATATCCCGTGGTCATTCGCCCAAGCTTCACCCTTGGTGGCGCGGGTGGCGGCATTGCTCATACCCCAGAAGAGCTCGTAGAGATTGTTGAACAGGGCCTCTTGCTTTCCCCAGAGCACGAGGTACTGGTAGAGGAGTCCATTGAGGGTTGGAAAGAGATTGAGATGGAGGTCATGCGCGATACCGCAGGTAACGGTATTGTTGTCTGCTCCATTGAGAACCTCGATCCCATGGGCGTTCACACAGGAGACTCCATTACCGTTGCTCCAGCTCAGACGCTTACTGATGAAGAGCTCCAGAACCTCCGTGACTACTCCATCGCCATTCTCGAGCGTGTAGGTGTTGCTTGTGGTGGCTCTAACGTTCAGTTTGCGGTCAACCCAACTAACGGCCGCGTCATCGTCATTGAGATGAACCCTCGCGTTAGCCGCTCTTCCGCGTTGGCTTCCAAGGCAACTGGCTTCCCCATTGCAAAGATGGCGGCATTGCTCTCTGTTGGCTACACACTGGATGAGATTACCAACGACATCACCAAGGCAACTCCTGCTGCCTTTGAGCCTTCCATCGACTACTGCGTGGTCAAGGTTCCTCGCTTTGCCTTTGTTAAGTTCAAGGGCACCAGCCGCGTTCTGACCACCCGCATGAAGTCGGTCGGCGAGGCCATGGCCATGGGCAGGACCTTTGAGGAGGCTCTGCAGAAGGCGCTTCGTTCCCTGGAGCAAGATCGTGCTGGTCTGGGCGCTGACGGCCACGATGTCTTTGACGAGAAGAACTTTGATGAGCTGGTCAGCAAGCCAACGCCAGAGCGTATTTTCTACGTTGCTGAGGCTCTGCGCAGAAACTGGAGCGTTGAGCGCATCCACGATATGACCGGCATTGATCCTTGGTATCTACACCGTATGGCAGGCATCATCAACGCCGAGAAACGCATCAAGGAGCTGGGACTTTCTGGCCTCACCACCGATAACATGCTTGCTGCCAAGCAGCTGGGCTTCTCGGATGAGCAGCTTGCGCATCTTACCGGCACCAAGACAGACGTTGTCCGCGCTGTGAGGGAAGTGCTGGGTGTTCGTCCGCAGGTCAAGACTGTAGATACCTGCGCTGGTGAGTTTGGCGCAACCACGCAGTACCACTACGTTACCTACGAGAAGGGTAACGCCACAGAGTACGTCGAGGCAGAAAAGCCACGCGTCATGATTCTCTCTGCAGGTCCTAACCGTATTGGCCAGGGCATTGAGTTTGACTACTGCTGCGTACATGCTGCCTACGCTCTTCGCGAGCAGGGTTATGAGACCGTCATGGTCAACTGCAACCCAGAGACCGTCTCTACGGACTACGACACCTCCGACCGTCTGTATTTCCAGCCTTTGACCTTTGAAGACGTCATGGACGTTATTGAGGTTGAGAAGCCAGAAGGCGTCATTGTTACCCTTGGTGGCCAGACTCCAATCAAGCTAGCACGCGCTCTCAAGGACGCCGGGGTTCCTATCATGGGCACTCAGCCAGAGGCAATTGACCTGGCAGAGGATCGCGACCGCTTTGCAGCCCTTCTGGACCGCTTGAACATTGCCTGCCCTCCATCGGCAGTTGCTTCTACCATGGACGAGGCTCGCGACGCCGCTCGACGCATTGGCTACCCGCTGATTGTCCGCCCAAGCTACGTTCTTGGTGGTCGCGGCATGGCCATTGTCTACGACGATTCTGACCTGGTCACCTACATGGAATCCGCGACGCACGTCACGCCAGACCGCCCTGTCTACCTGGATGCCTTCCTCGAGGACGCCATTGAGCTGGACGTTGACGCTCTCTGCGACACCGAGGAGTGCTACGTGGGTTCCGTCCTGGAGCACATTGAGGAGTGCGGTATTCACTCGGGCGACTCCGCTTGCTGCTGGCCGCCCTTCTCGCTCTCTGAAAAGATTGTTGACCAGATTAGGGCCATCACCAAAAAGCTGGCGCTTGCTTGCGGTATCCGAGGCCTCCTGAACATCCAGTACGCCGTCCGCGACGAGCATGTCTTTGTCATCGAGCTCAATCCTCGCGCTTCGAGAACCGTGCCTTTCTCGTCAAAGGCAACTGGCGTCTCCCTGGCCAAATACGCATCTCGTATCATGGCTGGCGAGAAGATCAGCGAGCTCAGAGCACAGGGTCTGCTCCCTGATGAGAACCGTACCGTCGACTACTACGCGGTCAAAGAGGCGGTTATGCCTTGGTCTAGGTTCCCTGGTGCTGACTCAATCCTTGGACCTGAGATGAAGTCCACTGGTGAGGTTATGGGCATTGCCCGCACCTTCCCAGCAGCGTACGCAAAGACTCGTGAGGCAGTTGAGAACAAGCTTCCTGAGCAGGGTTCCGTCTTCATCAGTGTCTGCGACCGCGATAAGCGCGCTATTGCTCCTGTTGCTATGGCTTTGGAGAACCTTGGCTATGGCATCTACACCACAGGTGGCACGGCTAAGACGCTGCGCGCGGCTGGAATTGACTGCACTACCGTTAACCGCATTTCCGATGGTCATCCAAACGTGGTTGACCTCATGCGCGATAAGACCGTCAGCTTCATCATCAATACGCCTCACGGTCACGAGGCTCATAGCGACGGTACTAAGATGCGTGCAGAGGCTGTCAGCCAGGGTATTACCTGCGTTACGGCAATGTCTGCAGCAACTGCTCTTATTCAGGCACTTGCAGCAGCAAGAAAGAGTGAGCCAGAGACTTTTGCGCTGCAAGATCTCTAAAACGTGCTTGGAAGATGAGCTTTTTACTTAAAGTTGGACCGGTCTTGAAAAAGACCGGTCTTTTTTCGTGAGGGAAGTGTTTAGAATGCGAAGTTCTCCTAGTGAAGAGCGCAAAAGTTTGTTATTATTGCAAGGCTGCATAAATATGCGGGCGTGGCGGAACTGGCAGACGCGCTAGATTTAGGTTCTAGTGGACTAAGTCCGTGGGGGTTCGATTCCCTCCGCCCGCACCATGCAGAAATTTGGTTAAGAGCTGGTACGCCAGCATTTTTTACGAGACACTGGAGGAACGTTGAACATCACCGTTACCGCAGATAAGCCAGTTGACGAGAAACTCACCGTCAAGGTTACAGTTCCTGCTGCAGAGGTAGACGCTGCCATTAAGCAGGCTTACAAGGACATTGCAAACAAGTATTCCTTCCAGGGTTTCCGCAAGGGCCGCGCACCTCGTCCTGTCATTGATGGCATTGTTGGCCGCGAGGCAGTCCTTGCTCAGGCAACCAACGATCTTCTCGGCGCAGCAGAGCCACAGCTTCTTGAGGAGCTTGACCTTGTTCCTGTTGGCCGTGGCGATTACAACCAGGATGCAGACCTTCCTGTTGAGGGTCAGGATTACTCCTACGAGGTAGTCTTCAACGTTCGTCCTGAGGCTAAGCTTGATTCTTATGATGCTCCTGCAATCAACATGCCTCCAAATGAGGCAACTGAGGCTGAGGTTGATCACCAGATTAAGCAGCTTCTGTCTTATCAGGCTAAGTTTGAGAACACCAAGGAGAAGCGCGCTGTTAAAGAGGGCGACACCATTGGTGTAGACATCAAGAACATTGAGGGCGCTGCTCACATGGAGGGCGAGGACCGCGTTCTTACCCTTAATGGCACCCAGGCTCCAAAAGAGCTTGAGGAGGCACTCATTGGCATGAAGCCAGGTGAGGAGAAAGAGGTCAAGTGGACTCACAGCCACACTCACGGCGATGAGGTTCACTCCCACGATTACGATATCAACGTCAAGGTTGTTGCTCACAAGAAGTCTGTCACTCCAGAGCTGACTGATGAGCTTGCAAAGACCACCTTTGGTTATGACACTGTCGAGAAACTCCGTGAGGCTGTTAAGTCTGAGATTGAGTCCGACAAGAAGAACTCTCTTCCAACTCTTAAAGAGGACCGCGTTGTTGAGGCTGTAGGCAAGCGTCTTCAGCTTGACGAGGTTCCAGAGGAGTACAAGAACGAGGTCTTCAACGAGATTGCTCAGGAGTTCCTGAGTGGCCTTCAGCAGCAGGGTATGACTCTTGATATGTTCCTGGCTGCACGCGGCATCAAGACCGATGACTTTATCTCTGATCTTCGTGTTCAGGCTGAGGAGCGCGCACGTCAGTCCCTGGCTCTTGACGCAGTGGCTGCAGAGCTCAAGCTTGAGGCAACTGAGGATGACATCCGTGCAGAGTTTGAGCGCGCTGGTGTTCCTAACGTTGAGGCTGCAATCGAGGAGTGGCGCAAGGCTGGCCGTCTTCCTGCAATTCGCGAGTCCATCCGTCGCTCCAAGGCTCTTGATTGGCTGCGTGACAACGCAACCGTCACTATTGTCGACGAGATTGCTGAGGCTGCAAAGGAAGAGCAGAAGGCAGAGAAGAAGCCTGCAAAGAAGGCTCCTGCTAAGAAGAAGGCAGCTAAGAAGGACGAGGACGCAAAGAAGGACGCTGAGTAGTCCACAACTGGTTGGGTTTCTCGCCAGAAAGACTGCGCAAAAAGTTGCAGTTACTTTGAATTTTTCATACCCCGGGTTAGAGACATGCTTCCCGGGGTATGTTTCTAAAGAAAGTCATTTGAAGGAGGATTATGCATTATCCAACAAACATTCCAACTATTCCGTATGTTATTGAGCAGACTCCTCGTGGTGAGCGTAGCTATGACATTTACTCCAGACTGCTCAATGATCGTATTGTTTTCTTGGGAGAGCCGGTAACGCGCGATTCTGCAAACCTGGTTATTGCACAGCTTTTGCACCTTGAGAGTCAGGATCCAGACAAGGATATTTCTCTCTACATTGACTCTCCTGGTGGAGACGTTTATGCAGGCCTGGGCATTCTTGATACCATGAATTTCATCAAGCCTGATGTTTCTACTATCTGCGTTGGTATGGCAGCATCAATGGGTGCCGTTCTTCTTGCAGCAGGCGCAAAGGGTAAGCGTCTTGCGCTTCCTAACTCTATGGTTATGATTCACCAGCCATCCAGCGGCGTTCAGGGTCAGCAGACTGACATTCAGATTGTTGCAGATGAGACAAAGTGGATTCGTCAGCGCATCAACGAGCTGCTTTCAGATTATACTGGACAGCCTATCGAGAAGGTCAATGCAGACACCGAGCGCGATAATTATCTTCGTGCACAGGAGGCTTGTGACTACGGTCTGGTTGACCGCGTTATCTCTTCTCGTAACGACCAATAATTGTTCTTGTATTGAGGGTTTAAGTTATGGCTAATGACCAGAACTTCTCGCCTTTTGGCGGATTAGATGAGATGCACTGTTCTTTCTGCGGAAAGAGTAGGTCGCAGGTAAATAAGCTTATTCAGGGTCCTGGTGGCGTATGCATTTGTGACGAGTGCGTCTCTACCTGCTCGGATATGATTGATGAGTCTCTCGGTTTTGATGAAGAGTCAGAGATTGAGACCCACTCTGATGAGCCTGTTATCAAAGACCTGCCAACTCCACATGAGATTTACAATGAGCTGTCTCAGTACGTAATGGGTCAGGAAGACGCTAAGCGTGCTATGTCGGTAGCGGTGTATAACCACTATCGTCGTATTCTTTCGGGAAACGATGAGCCTCAGGAGGGTCAGGAGGATGTTGAGATTGCAAAGTCCAACATCTTACTGCTAGGTCCAACTGGTACTGGTAAAACTTTGCTTGCTCAGACGCTTGCTCGTTTTCTTGAGGTTCCGTTTGCCATTGCTGACGCAACAACCCTTACCGAGGCTGGTTATGTTGGTGAAGATGTCGAGAATATCCTGCTTAAGCTTATCACTGCTGCTGACGGCGATGTTGAGCGCGCTCAGGTAGGCATTGTCTACATCGATGAGATTGACAAGATTGCTCGCAAGGCCGAGAACCTCTCTATTACTCGTGATGTTTCCGGTGAAGGTGTTCAGCAGGCGCTTCTGAAGATTCTTGAGGGTACGGTGGCTAGCGTTCCTCCAACAGGAGGCCGTAAGCATCCTCAGCAGGAGCTTATTCACATTGACACCACCAATATCTTGTTCATCTGTGGCGGCGCTTTTGTTGGCCTAGATAAGATTGTTGCTGACCGCATTGGTAAAAAGGGAATTGGCTTTAACTCTGATGTTGCTCAGAATGTCAAAGAAGGTGAGTCTGAGCTTATCGCCAAGGTAATGCCTCAGGACCTGCACAGGTTTGGCATGATTCCGGAGCTTTTGGGCCGTATTCCAGTTATCACTTCTACTCGTGAGCTTGGTGAGGAAGATCTGATGAGTATCCTCACAGATCCAAAGAATGCTCTTACCAAGCAGTACAAGCGCATGTTTGAGCTTGAGGGAGTAGATTTGGAGTTTACTGAGGATTCACTCAGAGAGATTGCCAAGAAGGCTTTGGCTCGCGGTACTGGAGCTCGTGGTCTTCGTGCAATTTGCGAGTCTACGCTGCAAGAGACCATGTTTGATCTGCCATCAGATTTGGATATCACTAAGGTTGTGGTCACTCCAGAAAGTGTTGGCGGAGAAAACGCCCCAGAAATCATTAGAGGCAAAAAGAAATAACTTGCATAGCAATAAAAAAGGAGGTCGAAAGACCTCCTTTTGCGTTACAGATTGCCACCACCAAGTTTGTTGTATGACGTAATAAGCTGGGTGCGGGTTTTGGTGCCTGGTGGAAAAACGGTATCAAACAAAGGCATCAAGCCGCGGAAAAGCACACCGCTCTGCACACGGTGAGAAAGACCTCTGACCGTACGTCTTGACTCTTCAAGCTGTGAGCGGAGCTCCTCAAGGTAAGGGGAGCGACGAGCATAGAACCAGAAAAGACCTGCAAGATCTGAATTTGGATAGAGCCAAGGTCTATTGTCTGGTCCTGCAAAATGCGCAATGCAGATATTCTTACGAGCTTCTTCGTATTCTTCTCGCACGTCTTTTGGTGCCTGAGCAACAATGTGATCACGACGCAGGAATTGCCAGTCTACCAGGTAATTCCACTTCATATTAATACGAAGATAATGGCCGTTCACAAACCTGTTAAGAACATCTTGGTCAAGCCAGCGCCATGCACGCATGGTTGAGACTTTAAGAAACTCCTCAGGAGAAATCTGCTTTCTAATCTCTTCAAGGTTCATCAAAATGACGCCTGCCTGGAAGTAATCGTGAGGATCATCCATGCCCAGCTCATTTTTGAGGTAGGGGCCAACTGTGGCGTCATAGCCATCAATCTGGCCAATAGTATCTGCGTCGCGTGTTGCGCCTACCAAGTATCCTGTAACGTCAATATCGTAGAGCTCTGCAATATCGGTATTAACCACCAGGTCAGAGTCAAGGTAGATGGCTTTATTGACGTTGGGAAGTAGCGAGGGAGCAAGCAGTCTGTAGTAAGTTTCTGGTCTAAAGTGACCATGATGAGGAAGCTCAATATCACCAAGAGCTGCGTCAACATCTAAGAAGCCAACATGTACGTTATCAACAAGCTGAGCCTGACGAGTAAGCGTAATCATGCTAGTAGGAGTGAGGTCACGAGTCAAAACAATGATGTCGTAACGACGCTCTGAATTGACGTTCTCAATGATGGACTGAATTGCTACAGATAAATACGGCACAAAGTTATCGCTGCAGGCAAATACAAGCACAACGTCATTAAGGGCAAGACCAAGCTCATCGGATGAGCTTGCAAGCATTGCTCCAGAAAGTTGCGCTCTGCCAGTTCCAGCAAGGCGTTGTGTAGGTATTTTACGTAATCTTCTCATACGTAAAACTTTAACACTTAGACGCCAAAAACGCCCGCTGCGTTTGCCATTACTTCGGTTTGCACGGAGTATCCACGAGCCTCGCTCAGACCGCTCAGCGCGCGTTTCAGGCTGTCCACAATGTCTGCCGAGCCAATATTCGTCTGATCACTGGAAGGAAGGTCAGTCTCGGTTAGAAGCCTATCTTTTGGATACACCTTAGCGTATTCACGACCTCGTTTAGTCTTAAGACTCATCTCGCCAACAGAGAACCAGCAGCCAAGCTTAATGGCCCTCTGGAGCTCTTCTGAGCTGCCGCTAAACCAATGAATGATAGGAACACACGCTTGAGCGGCTCTCGTCCGCTCAAGAATGTCTAGTACCACATCAACGCTTCTCACGGTGTGCATCGAGAGCACCCGAGGCTTGCTGTCTTGAGAAAGCTCTGCTGCGCGCTTGCAGATCTGCGTAAAAGCGCTAACCTGCAGCTCTTGCAACCCATCAATACAATAGCGAGAAGAAAAATCTAGTCCAATCTCGCCAATGTAAGGCGCTTGCTCCATAAGCTCTAGCAGGAGCTCTATATCTTTTTGAGTAACGCGCTCATCAGAGATGTACCAGGGATGTGCTCCAAGTCCCACACGGATGTTGTCTTGCGTAAGCTGAGGAGCAAGTTCTAGGTAGTCGTGAGGAGTAACACCGCAGGCAAAGAAACCTAATCCGGCGTCATAAGAACTTCTCGCCACATTGAGTGGATAGTCCATAAGGTTGGCATGGACGTGCGCATCAAAGTATGTGAGGTTACTCATGGTCAAGCCCTGAAAGATGCAAGATGACGTCCGAGGCAATCATCTGACCCATAATAGGAGGGTAGTAGGACATAGTGCCTAGCTTGGCAGATTTGCCGGTTGCGCCCTCTGGTGCAAAAACTGGTCGCGCTGGCTCGGGGGAGTAAAGCACACGGAAGTCGGCAAGGTCGCGCTTTTTGGACTCTTTTCTCATTACCCTTGCAAGGGCATCGGTATGCGTTTTTGAAAGTGTAGTAATTTCCAGGAGTTCTGGGTGGATTTTATTGCCGCCTCCCATGCTGGAGATGAGGTAGATATCGTTTTTCTGACACCATGCCACAACAGCTAATTTGGCAGAAATGGTATCGATGGCATCAACTACAACATCTGGTTTTGGAAGAGCAGAGAGCCGCTCGTCAACGTTGTCTTTAAGCAAAAACGCGTCAAGTGTGACCACATGAGCGTCTGGATTGATGTCCAGAATCATCTCTTTGGTAACGTCAACTTTTCTTTTTCCAATGGTGCTCACATAGGCAATAGCCTGCCTGTTTAGATTGGATGCTTCTACTGCATCGGCATCCACTAAAACAAACGAGCCTACACCGCCTCTGGCCAGTGCCTGGACACAATTTGAACCAACGCCGCCAAGTCCTAAGACCATGACGCAGGAATTTTGAATCTGTCCAAGGCGATCTTTTCCCAGGACGAGTTCAAGTCGAGCAGTGGCTTCAGGAATTGTGGCAGACATAGAGCTCCTCATAAAATGTATCTGCAGATAGTATTTATTGTTCGAGAGTATAGAGAGCCTTAAAGTAATGATTTTGTTGCATAAGTTCCTCGAACGAACCCATTTCGATAATACTACCTTCTTTCATTACAATAATTTCGTCAAATTTTTTCAGTTGAGCTTCCTCTAAGTTGTGTGTAATGACTAAACGTAGTGTATCTTTGAGATTTGTTATTGAATTTATAATTTGGTCAGTAGTTGAATGGTCAAGTGCTGATGTAGCTTCATCAAAAAATAGAACTTTAGAACCTTTTAACAAACTTCTAGCAATACAAATCCTTTGACGTTCGCCGCCAGAAAGGTTTGAACCTGCCTCACCACATTGATAACTCAGTTTATTTTGTTTAATGAACTCTGTAAGACCAGCTTTTTCACATACTTGAGAAATAGCATCTTTTGAGTGACTTTCGAACATAGTAATGTTGTCTTCAATTGATGCATTGAATAAGAAATTCTCTTGTTGTACAAGTGAAACGTTTTGATAGAGACTCTTTTTATTAATAGTTCTTAACTCTAAGCTATCGTAAAATATATCTCCTTGATAACTTAAATTGCCACCCATGAGCAGATTAAATAAAGTAGACTTTCCAGATCCTGATATTCCAACAATTGCATAACTTTTATTAGGTAGAAGTTTGATTGATAAATTTTTCAGCACAGCTTTATTTTGTTCATAGCCAAATGAAAGATTGTTGATGAATATTCCTTTTGTAACTTTATCTAATGTCTGTTGTCCCTCTTCTTCTTCATTGTCAGCAAGAGTCTCAGAAAATTTTAAAATCAAATCATTTGAAGCCTTACGCGATGCGAGTACCGGTGGAATTGTTTGTAAAGGGAGACTAATGTAATTCATAAGTAACGTAGCCATAAGAATTACACCAGGTGTTACTCCTTGATTTGAAATACAAAGATATGTACCAGCAATCAAAACAGCCCATTGAGATAAGCCGAAAGCACTCCAACTCAGAGTATTAATGAATCGAGTAGTTTTTCTACTTTCTCTTTTTGAGCTTTCAAGAGCGTTATTGTCTTTTTCAAAAAGTCTTACTGCAGCCTCTGTTGCTCCGTAAGCTTTTATCAAAGGAAAGCCTTTTACCAGATCAGTGACTTGGGCAATGAATTGACTAGTTTTT
This sequence comes from uncultured Atopobium sp., assembly GCA_963518165.1. Taxonomy (GTDB): domain Bacteria; phylum Actinomycetota; class Coriobacteriia; order Coriobacteriales; family Atopobiaceae; genus Lancefieldella. The sequence continues at coordinate 480,747 of CAUQHX010000001.1, read as the reverse complement.
GCAGAAGATTCCTTTTGAATTTTACCGAGTGTTCCACCTAGCTTTACACCAATGATTAGAGGAAGAATTGAAGCAGCAATAGCTACCATAGTTAATGGAATGCTTTGAACCATGAGCATTATGAGGGCCACAATGAAAGATATGCTATCGCTTACCAAAGAAAACATCTGTTCAAGATATGTAGTCTCTATAGTATTTAAATCATTAGTAAGTGCAGATACATAAACAGAACTGCCGCTTGCTTCAAATGAGTTTATACCCTTTTTTAGCATGTATTTAAATGCGGTGTTGCGATAAGAGTTTGCAGCATGATAGAGATAATTAGGAACAAAATAACGAACCACTAATTTATTTGTAATTGCTGAGATTGTTAATATGGCGGCAAATAGACAACCTTGTAGAAAATCATTAAATGATCCTGACACAGCGGAATTCATGAGAATTGAAGTTATATAGGGAGAACATACCGTAACTAGTTCTAGAGAAGTTGTAAAGAAAAAAGAGCCAAATAATAACTTTTTGTTACTCCAAAAAAGACTCCGTTTAAGGTCATTTTGAATTTCTTTAACATTGCTTTTCATGTCAAACCTCTCTTAAGATTTCATTTATCTTCTTAGAATTTATTTTGAGCTTTTTACACCGTAAAGTAAGGCTTCCTGAATAATTTCTCGGTATTTTTTGTGATTAGATAAAAACAGCTCAAGCATTGAATGAAGAAAAAATTCAATCTTGTTTTGTTGATAAGTACATAATTTAGGTTGCTTTTCTATCTCATGCGTACAAATTGAGCAGAACGCTCTAAAAGAACACTGAGAACAGCGCTCATTATTTTTATCAAATAAACTAATGTCATTCTGTTTAGAACAATTGCTTACATTGAAAAGAATATTTTTTGGCTCATCAAGGAATAAATGACATGGATAAACATTTCCAAACATATCTACTGCAAATTTATTGTATCCTGCACCACAAAATAACCTGTAACTCTTACCTGATATAAGGGTACGAATTAAAAAAACTATTTCATCGTTATATTGTCTTTCTTCTAGATTAAAAAAACTTTTGAAATAGTTTAAATTTTCACTTAAGGGAACATCAAAATTAGATTGCTTTGAAGGATCATTATTAATAAGATCAGCAACAATAACTTTTGACGTATTATAACGAGATGATAGATAGCTAAATAAATCAGATTTACTGATTCCTTTAGCTAAATGGAGGGAAGAATAAGTTGATTCAATAGCAATAATATGATTTTCAGAAAATTTTTTTATATTCTTATCAACAATACTATACGTGCCTGAACCGTTTCTAAGAATTCGGTATGAGTCGTTTATTTCCTTTGGACCATCAATACTTGCTATTACTGAAATATCGTATCTATCGATAAGTTTTATTGCTGGTTTTAATAGTAGTGACGCATTTGTAACAAGAGAGTAGTTTGGAATTTTTGATGGATAATTTTTTTGAATATAAGAACATGCATGTTCTATTTTATTAAGTGCTAAAAGAGGCTCCCCTCCGAAGAAACTAACTTGTAAGACTTTTTGATATTTATGAAAAAAATAATCAATAGTCTGTTCTATAACACTATTTGTCATTTCATGAATTGGTAAATCATAGCTTCCTGCATGAGCAAAACAATACTTACAGGTAAAATTACATTTATTTGTAATAATCAACCGAAGAGAGTCTAATGTTTTTGGTGTTGAGAGTGGATAATCAGAATAATTTAAATCAGATAGATAATGATTAATTAATGATTCTTCATTTACAGAATAGTCACCAGATTGAATTTTCAAAGCGAGTTCATACGGAATTTTGTAAATCTTACAGTTAAAAGTATCAAACAAAATAGCACTTTGAGTACTATTTGAGATATGTATAAAAGCATTTTCTTTAAGCATTGTATGCCACCAAAGGTCAATCCTAGGCATTAGCATTGAGAACAATGCTAATGCCATTAGATTATTCTAATTTAGATGTAAAAGTATTTTAATTTTTGATATCTGCGCCGGAGCAGAAAATTCCACACCACCCGTTGCTATCGACTGTAGAAATGCTCGCAGCCAAATCACTGTCTAGATCTGTAACATCGACAATTTCCCAAGAAATCTCAGCTACTGGTACATTCATTGTAGTTCCCTTCAGCTAAAACTTTGAATTGAATGTCGCGACAAATCAATACTACTACTTTTTTATACAAAGTGTAATTTTTTATATGAAATATTAAAAGAACATTACTATATTCCCCTGAGCTACATCTGTTTTAATGCATTATACTGTTCAAATGGTTAATAGGAATACTGCTAAAAGCATATGAAAGGCAAGATTACTGTGGAAGAAATGCCCAAGAATTATGATCCTCAGGCAGCTGAGCCTGAGCTCATTGAAAAGTGGATAAAGGCAGATTGCTATGGTCGTAGCAAAGGAACTGAAGACCGTACGGTAGTTATCCCTCCACCAAACGTTACCGGCATCCTTCACATGGGCCATGCCATGGATGACACCATCCAGGACACCTACATTCGTTATTCTCGCATGCGTGGTTACTCAACTCGTTGGATTCTAGGAACTGACCACGCAGGCATTGCAACCCAGACTAAGGTTGATAAGAAGCTTAAGTCAGAGGGTATTTCTCGCCTGGAGATTGGTCGCGAGAAGTTCCTGGAGGCTTGCTGGGATTGGACGCGCGAGTACGGCGGAACCATTGTTTCTCAGATTAAGCGCATGGGCTGCTCCATTGATTTTTATGACGAGAAGTTCACTATGTCTCCTGAGTACACTCAGGCTGTTCGTAAGGTCTTTGTTGACTGGTATCATGACCAGCTCATTTATCGCGGAAAGCGCATCGTAAACTGGTGTCCTCATTGCGAGACTTCTATCTCCGACGATGAGGCAGAGTACGCTGACGAGAAGGGCCATCTTTGGTACCTGCGTTACCCGCTCAAAGAGCCTGTTAATGGCGTTGAGTACATTACCGTAGCAACTACTCGTCCAGAGACCATGCTGGGTGATACTGGCGTAGCTGTTTCTCCTCAAGATCCAGAAAAGGCAGATCTTGTTGGAAAGACCGTTATTCTGCCAATTGTTGACAGAGAGATTCCAATCTTCTCTGACTGGCATGTTGATGCAGGCTTTGGTACCGGTTTTGTTAAGGTAACCCCAGCTCATGACCCTAACGACTTTGCTATGGGTCAGACTCACAATCTTGAGCAGATCAATATTTTTGATGAGCACGCTGTTGTTGTTGACGGCTATGGTGAGTTCTCCGGCCTTGACAGAGATCAGGCTCGTGAGGCTATTGTTGCTTGGTTTGAAGAGCATGGCCTGCTTGATCACGTTGAAGACCTTGATCACTCCGTTATGCATTGCTATCGCTGCGGCACTACGCTTGAGCCATGGCTCTCTGAGCAGTGGTTTGTTGCTGTCGATAAGCTCAAAGAGCCTGCTGCACAGGTAGTAAAAGATGGTCAGGTTACCTTCCACCCAGAGCGTTGGACTCAGACCTACCTCACTTGGATGGAGAATCTCCGCGACTGGAACATCTCCAGGCAGCTTTGGTGGGGACACCGTATTCCTGTGTTCTACTGCGATGATTGTGGCTGGCAGGATGCACTTATGGAAGACACTGATGTCTGTCCAAAGTGTGGCGGTCATCATGTTCACCAGGATGAGGACGTTCTGGATACCTGGTTCTCTTCTCAGTTGTGGACTTTTGCTACACAGGGTTGGCCAGACCATCCTGAGCAGCTTGAGGGTCACCACCCAACGCAGGTCCTGGTAACCGCTCGAGACATCATTGCTCTTTGGGTTGCTCGTATGATTATGAGCTCGCTCTACTTCACCAAAGAGATTCCATTCCACGATGTCTACATTTACGCAACCATTTTGGCTAAGGACGGCAGCCGCATGTCCAAGTCAAAGGGTAACGGCGTAGATCCTATGGACCTGATTGCTAAGTATGGTGCTGACGCAATGCGTTACAACCTGCTTACGCTTATCACCAACAACCAGGACGTCAAGTTTGATGCTGTTCTTGATAAGAAGACTCGTGAGCTTATTGAGTCTCCACGAACTGACCAGGCACGTTCATTTGTTACTAAGATTTGGAATGCAAGCCGCTTTGTTCAGATGAATCTTGACGGCTACACTGCCGGCATGCCAAAGGCAGAGACACCTGAAGATGCATGGATGTTCTCGCGCCTTGCTAAGGTTGTTGCAGAGACAACTGAGCAGCTTGAGACCTACGGCTTTGGTGAGTATGCTCGCAACATTCAGTCTTTCTTCTGGAATGATGTCTGCGACTGGTACATTGAGCTTTGCAAGGGTCGTCTTTTGGACGGAACTCCTGAAGAGCGTCTGCAGGTTCAGCGCAACCTTGTCTTTGTCCTGGATGTCAGCATGAGGCTTTTACATCCTGCCATGCCATTTGTTACCGAGAGCGTTTGGGATGCCCTTCCTGCATCTGGTCTTTTGAGCCACGACGCAGAGTTCTTGATGGTCTCTGAGTGGCCAGATCCAGAGAAGCTTGCCAACTTTGTTGACGAGGCAGCTGAGCATAACTTCTCGCTTGCTAAGACTGTTGTTTCTGCTGTTCGTTCTTCTCGCGCTCGCTATAGGCTGTCGCCAAAGACAGACCTTACTGTTGTGGTCAAAGCTCCAGCACAGGACGTTGCAGCGCTGAAGGAGCAAGCGGCTTTCATCCAGAACGTTGGTCGCGTAAGCTCGTTTGAGGTTGCTGAAGCTCCTCAGAAGCCTGCTGGTTCTGTCTCTGTCACCGATGCTGGCCTTGAGATGTACGTTGTTCTTGGTGAGCTTGTTGACCTTGCTGCTGAGGCCAAACGTCTTCAGAAGGACCTTGAGTCTGCACAGAAGGAACTCTCTGGCGTGGAGCGCACCCTTGCTAACCAGGGCTTTGTTGCTAAGGCAGCACCTGAAGTTATCGAGAAGAAACGTGCACGCGCGGAAGAACTTACTACGCTTGTTTCTCAGCTCGAGCAGCAGATTGCTGACTTCTCATAAGTAAAGCTTGATGCGGTGTAACAGCCGCATCTTGTGTTTAGTACGTGCATGCAGTCCACTTTAGGTTAGGAACAACATGTCTGAGGTTAAATCCGATATCGAGATTGCTCAATCATCCGAGATGCTTCCCATCTTCGAGGTGGCAAAGCGTGCAGGTATTCCAGAGGATCTTCTGGAGCCTTATGGTCGCTATAAGGCAAAGCTTGATGCACGTGCTCTGGCAGATAAGCCTCTTCGCGGAAAGCTTGTGCTGGTAACCGCCATTAACCCAACGCCAGCAGGTGAGGGAAAGACTACTACCTCGGTAGGTCTGGCAGATGCCTTGACCAGCTTGGGACAGTCTGCCATGTTGGCCCTTAGAGAGCCTTCTTTGGGTCCTGTCTTTGGTGTCAAGGGTGGTGCTGCGGGTGGCGGATATGCCCAGGTAGTTCCTATGGAGGACATTAACCTTCACTTTACCGGAGACTTCCACGCCATCGGCGCTGCAAACAATCTCTGCGCAGCCATGCTGGATAACCACATCAAGCAGGGCAACAGCCTTAACATTGATCCACGTCGTGTCGTGTGGAAGCGCTGCGTTGACATGAATGATCGCCAGCTCAGAAACGTTGTTGACGGCCTTGGCGGCATTGCCGACGGCATGCCAAGACAAGATGGCTTTGATATTACCGTTGCTTCCGAGGTCATGGCAGTATTCTGCCTTGCTTCCGGCATCAAAGATCTTAAAGAGCGCCTGGGCAGAATGGTTATTGCCTACACCTATGACCGCAAGCCTGTTACCGTCAGCGATATCCACGCAGAGGGCGCTATGACAGCGCTGCTCAAAGATGCTATTCAGCCTAACTTGGTCCAGACGCTTGAGCACACACCTGCTCTTGTCCACGGTGGTCCTTTTGCCAACATTGCTCACGGTTGCAATACGGTTGAGGCAACAAAGACTGCTTTGCGTCTTGCAGATTACGTTGTTACCGAGGCAGGCTTTGGTGCAGACCTTGGTGCCGAGAAGTTCTTGGATATTAAGTGCAGAGCTACTGGTCTTGCTCCCTCAGCTGTTGTTCTGGTAGCAACCGTTCGTGCACTTAAGTACAACGGAGGCGTTGCTAAAGCAGACCTTAATCAGCAAAACGTTGAAGCACTTAAAGAGGGCATTCCTAACCTGCTTCGTCATGTTGACAACATCCAGACAGTCTACGGTCTTCCTGTAGTTGTTGCCATCAATGCGTTCCCAACCGATACCGCTGAAGAGCTTGCTCTGGTAGAGGAGGAGTGCAAGAAGCGTGGCGTAAACGTAGTTCTGTCTGAGGTTTGGGCAAAAGGTGGTAAGGGTGGTCAGGCTCTGGCAGAAGAGGTTATGCGTCTTTGCCAGATTGAGTCCAAACTCACCTTTGCTTACGACGTCAAAGAGTCTTTGAAGCAGAAGATTACTGACATTGCTACCAAGATTTACCACGCCGATGGTGTTGAATTTGCTCCAAGTGCTGCCAAGCAGCTTCAGCAGCTTGAAGAGCTTGGCTTTGGTGAGCTTCCTATTTGTATGGCAAAAACCCAGTACTCATTCACTGATGACCAGACCAAATTGGGCGCCCCAGAAAACTTTAAGATTACCGTGCGAGAAGTTCGTGTTTCTGCAGGTGCTGGCTTTGTGGTCTGCCTTACTGGCTCTATTATGACCATGCCAGGACTTCCAAAGGTTCCTGCTGCAGAGCATATTGATGTTCTTGATGATGGAAGAATTGTGGGTCTTTTCTAATGTCTTATCCCTCTTCACCTGAAGAAGTAGCGTTTACAACCTATAGCGCAGACTCTTATGCTCAACACCTTGCTGCTAAAGAGCCTATTCCTGGTGGCGGCAGTGCCGCCGCTTATGTAGGTGCGCTTGCAGTGTCTTTGGCTTCAATGGCTGGAGTGTATGCACAAGGAAAGCCTGCTTATGCTCAGCATGAGGATGATCTTGCAAAATACATTGCCCGAGCTGGAGCGCTTCGCCAAGACTTCATGGAGCTTATGGATGAGGACTCTCGCCAGTTCTTGCTGGTTTCAAGTGCGTTTAGCGTGCCTAAAGATGATCCAAAGCGTGCAGAGATTGTTGAGGACGCCCTTAAAGAAGCAGCTCAACCACCGCTAAAGGTTATGAGAAAAGTGTGTGAGTCCATTGAGCTTCTCGAAGAGATGCTTATTAAGGGCTCCCGCATGCTTTTATCTGATGTGGGTTGTGGTGCTGCTCTTGCGCGCGGTGCTTTGATTGCAGCTTCTCATACGCTGTTTGTTAACACTCGTTCTATGCATGATGTGGCGTACGCTCAAACGCTGCTTGATGAGGCGGATAAGCTTCTGGACACCTATGTATCACGAGCTGATGCCGTAAGTGATGCGGTGAGCACACAGCTGAGACAGGAGGCATAATATGAGCTCAGAGACTATTTCACAGGAGCTTCGTGGCGCTCCTGTTGCCAAGGCGATAACTGAAGAACTTGCTGCTCAAGTCCAGGAGCTCCGAGCACAAGGGGTAACTCCTAAGCTGGTTATTGTTCGCATTGGACAGAAAAGCGATGACCTTACTTATGAACGCGCAGCATATACGCGTGCAGAGAAGGTAGGCTTTAAAGTTGAGACCATTGAGCTTCCAGAAGACGCTACACAAGAGCAGGTAAATGCTACGTTTGACCAGGTTTCTGCCGACGCATCGGTTCATGGCTGTCTGCCCATGCGTCCTTTTTCTGCTGGAATTGACGAGCACGAAGCGCTTCAGCATCTAGCACCAGAAAAAGATGTTGATTGCGCAACTGATTCCATGTTGCTGGCAACGCTTTGTGGAACCCCTGGTGCCTTAGGACCTTGTACCGCAGAGGCAGTTCTTGCGCTTCTTGATTTCTACCAGGTACCCCTTGAGGGAGCGTCTGTTGCAGTTGTTGGTCGCTCAAACGTCATTGGTCGTCCGGTAGCTGCGCTTTTAAGTGCAAGAAACGCTACAGTGACGGTGTGTCACAGCAAGACCAAAGACCTTGCCGCTACGCTTAAGCAGGCAGATGTTTTGGTTGTGGCTGCAGGTCGTGCGCACCTTATTGGGACTGACTGCGTAAGAGCAGGACAGACCATCGTTGACGTAGGTATTAACTGGGATGAAGCAGCTCAAAAGCTTGTTGGCGATGTTAATACAGAGCAGGTAGCTCCTCTGGTAAGTGCTTATACTCCTGTTCCTGGCGGTGTAGGTAGCGTGACAACGGCAATTCTTGCTCGCCATGTTGTTGCTGCAGCTCAAAGAACGCTTGCATAAGAGTGAAAGGTAGGTTGCCTCATGGCAGCAGAGAATAACTATAAAAAACTTGATCAAGAGCGCGTAAAAGCCGCGGTCAAGGAGTTTTTGCTTGCTATTGGTGAGGATCCAGAGCGAGAAGGTCTGCTTGATACGCCAGACCGTGTTGCTCGTGCTTGCGTGGAGCTCTTTGGTGGCATGCAGGAAGATCCTGCAGCTCATCTACGCAAGCAGTTCCATGAAGAGGGCAATAAAGAGATGGTTATTGTCCGTGACATTCCTTTCTCGTCTACCTGTGAGCATCACATTTTGCCCTTTGTGGGCAAGGCACATGTCTGCTACATCCCGCAAAATGGTCGCATTACCGGCCTTTCCAAGATTGCTCGCTGCGTCAGCGGGTATTCTCGCCGTTTGCAGGTACAGGAGCGCCTTACGGGCCAGATTGCAGACGCCATGGTAGAAGAGCTTGATCCCTTGGGCGTTTTGGTGGTTATGGAGGCTGAGCACACCTGCATGAGTATGCGTGGCATTAGGGCATCGGGCGCTCTTACCACCACATCTGCGGTTCGCGGTGTTTTTAAGACTAACGAGAAAACCCGAGCAGAAGCTATGCGTCTGCTCGGCCTATAAGAGGTATGTGCGCTATGAGTTATTCCGTTCCTTTTTCTGTGCCTGAGCTGAGTTATGAGCAGTCTTTAAAGGTACTTCACGATACAAAGAAGTTTGGTATTCAACCCCTGCTGGAGAGCGTGGAAGACATGCTCAAAGAGCTGGGCAATCCTGATCTCCACTTCAAAAGCGTCCAGATTGCCGGTACTAACGGCAAAACGTCTACCTCCAGATACACTGCAGCCCTGCTCAAGGGAGAGGGTCTCAAGACCGCCCTGTACACGTCTCCCGAGCTCATCAGCTATACCGAGCGCATGGAGATTAACGGCATACCTGTTTCTGAGGCTGCCTTTGCTCATGGCGTCTCTGCAGCTCAAGTAGCAGGGGAGCGCGTCAACGCTCAGCGAGCCACCTTGGGCGAGCGTCCTTATGACATCACCGAGTTTGACCTGCTTACGGTCGCAGCTCTAGTGGTCTTTGCCGAGGCAGAGATTGACGTCTGCGTACTTGAGTGCGGTATGGGCGGCAGATGGGACGCAACAAGTGCTGCTCAAAACATCACCTCTGTTGCCATCACGGGCGTTGGCCTGGATCACACGCGCATCCTAGGCGATACCCTTGAAGCTATTGCTGGCGAGAAGGCCGCCATCATCAAGCCTGGTCGTACCTGCGTTCTTGGTGTGGGAACGACAACTCCTCAGAGCGTCCAGGACGTATTCTTGTCCCAAGCAGCTTCTGCGGGTGTTGTTCCAACTCTTCTTGTAGCTGATAAGCCAGAGGACGTTGAGGGAGAGGTTTCTGCTGGTAAGGCTACTGACCATCCAGAGCTGCCTCACGCACATTTCTTCATTACCAAAAAGCCTAAGAGCATTGGTTTTCCTCTTGAGCTTACGGTTGTAACACCGCGTGCAACCTACGAGGATCTTGCTGCACTTAAGCCAAGCTACCAGGCTGCAAACATTGCCCTGGCAACCTGCTTAGCTGAGGATTTTCTGGGTCGCCCTCTTGATGCTGAGAAGGCGTTTTTCTCCACAACCAGGTGCCCTACACCTGGCAGGTTCCAGCTGCTTCAGCCTAAGCCTTTGGTGCTTATCGACGCAGCTCACAACCCCCAGTCAATCGAGACGTTCTTAACTGCTATCCGCTCAATTGAGCCAGAAGTTGCCAATCGACCTATGCTTTTGACTGCTGTTTTTGCAGATAAAGATGTTAAGGGCATCGCAGAACTTCTCGCCAATGAGTTCCCTGAGGTAGCGGTAACCCAGACGGACAACGATCGTGCCATGGATGCAGAAGAGCTTGCTGAGCTGTACAAAGCCTGCGGCGCCAACGTGGTAGCGGTCTACAGAAGCGTCCCCGAGGCAGTGGATGCCTTGCGCGAGAAGGGCTTTGTGGCATGTGGAACAATTTCACTTGCTGGCGAGGTTGCTGCACAATTTAGTGATGCTTTGGTAAAATAAATTTATCTGCGACATTTCGCTCATTTTTGAGACGGTTTGTCGTACGATTTAGGAGAGAACAAAAAGCCAGCAGAAGGGGCTGTCAGATGCAGGAGATTCTTGATCAGATTATTACACCTGAGGTACGTATGGTTATTTACCTCATGGTCATTTGCGTCGTAATGCTTTACATCCTTTCCATCATCTACGTTATTCGCGATGCTCAGCGTCGTGGCGCAGAGCCTTGGTGGATGTGGGCAGTCATTTCTGTTGTTCCTGTTGTTGGCCTGCTTGCATACGTTATTCTGCGTCCAAGCAGCTACCTCATTGACCGTGAGGAGCAGGACCTTGATATTGCCCTTCGTGAGCACCAGCTGTCTCACTACGGCATTTGCCCTAAGTGCTCCGCTCCAATCGACCGCGATTTTATCGTGTGCCCAATCTGCAATACGCAGGTTAGAAATGTTTGCCCAACATGCCATCGTCCTCTGAACGCAGACTGGAAGGTTTGTCCTTACTGCCGTACTCGCATTCAATAACGTTTGGTTTTGTTCTTTATGATGGCAATCTGGTGTTTTACAACAGAGACTATGTAGGCGTCTGCTCCTAAGCTCCTGTGTGAGCAGAGTAGGCGCCGTGCCTGTTTCTATGAGTATCTACCTCTGAGGGGTTTTACATGAAGGTTTTATATAACGACGGCCATGTTGGCGAGATTAACGATCCAGCTGAAGAGCTTGAGGTTATTCGTCACGATGCAGCTCACCTGCTTGCTCAGGCTTTAAAGCGTCTGTATCCTCACGCACAGTTTGCCTATGGTCCAGCAACCGAAAACGGTTTCTACTATGACGTTGATCTTGGAGACACCAAGGTTAACGAGGACGATTTCCCAGCTATCGAAGCTGAGATGAAGAAGATTGTCAAAGAGAACCTCAAGATTGAGACGTTTGAGCTTCCTCGCGATGAGGCTGTTGCTTACATGAAGGAGCGCGGCGAGTCTTATAAGGTTGAGCACATTGGTGATCTTGCTCCTGACGCACACATCACTTTCTACAAGCAGGGTGAATACGTTGACATGTGCGTTGGCCCTCACATGCTCTACACCAAGGGTGTTAAGGCCTTCAAACTGACCAGCATCTCTGGCGCTTATTGGAAGGCCGATAAGAACAACAAAATGCTCACCAGAATTTATGGTGTGGCATTTGGTTCCAAAGAGGAGCTTGCTCAGTACCTCAAGATGATTGAAGAGGCCGAGAAGCGCGACCACAGGAAGATTGGCCGCGAGATGGAGCTCTTCATGATGTCCGACTTTGGTCCAGGCTCTCCATTCTGGCTTCCAAACGGCATGGCCCTGCGCAATGCTCTGACCGATTACTGGCATGAGATGCAGGCTCGCTTTGGTTATCAGGAGGTTCAGACCCCACTGATCCTCTCGCGTTCCCTTTGGGAGACTTCTGGTCACTGGGACCACTACAAAGAGAATATGTATACCACCACGGTAGATGAAGAGGACTTTGCCATTAAGCCTATGAACTGCCCTGGTGCATGCTTGATTTACAAGTCTAAGCCACGTTCTTATAGGGACCTTCCTATGAAGCTGGCGGAGGCTGGTCTTGATCACCGTTACGAGATGAAGGGTGCGCTGCACGGTCTGTTCCGTGTTCGTGAGTTTACTCAGGACGACGCACACCTCTTTATCCGCCCTGATCAGATTACTGAGCAGGTTACGGATGCATCTCACCTCATTACCGCTTACTATGCACAGTTTGGCTTCCCATACCGCGTTGAGCTTTCTACGCGCCCAGAGGATTCTATGGGTTCTGATGAGGATTGGGAGCGCGCTGAGCAGGGCCTTCGCGACGCACTTGAGTCTATGGGCATTGAGTACGTTGTCAACGAGGGCGATGGCGCTTTCTACGGTCCAAAGATTGACTTCCATCTGACCGACTGCCTTGGTCGCTCTTGGCAGTGCGGCACCATCCAGCTTGACTTCCAGCTGCCTCACAACTTCCAGCTTGAGTACATTGACTCTGACGGTACCAAGAAGCAGCCAATTATGATTCACCGCGCGGGCTTTGGTTCCTTTGAGCGCTTCATTGGTATTCTGACCGAGAACTATGAAGGCAAGTTCCCTGTCTGGCTGAGCCCATGCCAGGTCAAGGTGCTTCCTGTTTCCGAGAAGTCTCGTCCTTATGCTCATGAGGTTGCCGAGAAGCTTGCAGCTGCTGGTATTCGCGTTAAGGTTGACGACCGTGACGAGAAGATCGGCTATAAGATTCGTGAGGCTCGCTCACTTGACCGTGTTCCTTACATGCTCATCCTTGGTGAGCAGGAGGTTGAGGCAGGAAACATTTCTGTCCGCGACCGCTCCAACGAGACTCACACCGCAGAGCTTGACGAGTTTATTGCTCAGGTTGTCAAAGAGAATGCTGAGCGCGTTGGTTAATAGGGTTTCAGACAAAGTGCAGGTTACGGGTAGCGCTGCGGCTGGCGAGAACAGCGGCGGAGCTGTTGATGTTCCGCAAACCGCAAGTGACGTTATGCAGACCGCAAGCGATGTGACGCAAACTGCAACCGATGTTGTAGCTGAATACGTAAAAATGACAGGGGCAGGCCGTGCGCGGCTTGTCCCTGTTTCATATGTAGACGAACTTCTCGCCACACTGATTGCGGGAAGAGCAACCGTCGTGGAGCCGCTTGTTGGCGTGCCCGTTGAGGTCTGCGACATCAAAGGCAGAGCCGCAGCAGGGGAGTTGCTGGTGGCGGACGTGCGTGCGATTGGCGCCGAGTTTAGCCCCGCGTGTCGCTTGGGAGCAGAACTTGCAGTGGCCGAGGATGCTCGGGTGCCGGGATATGTTGTCGTGTGCATGCGGAAGTGCTGCATACCGTGGCTAGCAGAGGCAGTTGAAGCCAAGGCGTGCTCTACAGAGGACGTGACGGTAGCTGCCACGGGAGCGGAAGAGCAGGCGAGTGCACGGGTTTCTCGCCACGTGGCGAGCGACGCGGCGCAGGTGGTTGCCGCGTACCTGGCGTGCCATCCGCGCGTCGAGGCGGTGCGCTATCCGGGCCTCAAAGCGGATCCGAGCTTTGCGCGCGCAACGTCTCAGCTGGTGGGCGGATTTGGCCCGTACGTGGATTACATGTGGAAAGAATCACCAGGTGAATGGCATAGATTTACTGCAACAGATGAAGACGCCAGAACGCAGATTATAAATTTTGAGAGACTCGGTTAACGGTAAGCACTTGTTTAGCAGACCTTGGTATAATTTGAATTAATGTTCCTAAACAGAAGGGGATTTTATGGCAAAGAAGGCTACTCAAATTGAGGATGTTGATACTTTGCTCAAGCGCCTCGAAGAGATGCGCGAGGCACAGGCAGAGTTTGCAACATTCACTCAGGAGCAGGTCGATAAGATTTTCTATGAAGCTGCTCTTGCGGCGGAGAAAAATCGTATCCCTCTTGCTCGCATGGCAGTTGAAGAAACTGGCATGGGTGTAATGGAAGACAAGGTTATCAAGAACCATTACGCAGCAGAGTACATTTACAACAAGTACAAGGACATGAAGACCTGTGGTGTTGTAGAGGATGATCCAGCTGCAGGTTATCGAGTTGTAGCCGAGCCAATGGGTATCGTAGCTGCAGTTATTCCAACTACCAACCCAACTTCTACCGCAATTTTCAAGACACTTCTTGCTCTTAAGACAAGAAACGCCATTATTATTTCCCCACACCCACGCGCTAAAGAGTGCACTATTGCTGCTGCTCGTATTGTTCGCGATGCTGCCGAGAAGGCCGGCTGCCCCAAGGGTATTATCGACTGGGTACCAGCTCCTACCATTGATATGACTGCAGCAGTCATGAGCAATGCTGACATCATCCTGGCAACCGGTGGTCCAGGTATGGTTAACGCAGCTTACTCTTCTGGTAAGCCAGCTCTGGGCGTTGGACCTGGTAACACTCCTGTTATCATCGACGATACTGCAGACATCAAGCTTGCAGTTAGCTCCATTATCCACTCCAAGACGTTCGATAACGGTATGATTTGTGCTTCCGAGCAGTCCGTTACCGTCCTTGACAGCGTATATGACCAGGTTAAGAAGGAGTTTGCTGATCGCGGCTGCTACTTCCTCCAGGGCAAAGAGCTTGACGCTGTCCGTAAGACCGTCATCGTTAACGGTGCTGTTAACGCAGGTATTGTTGGTAAGTCTGCTCACTTTATTGCAAAGACCGCTGGTGTTGATGTTCCAGAGAAGACCAAGGTTCTTATTGGTGAGGTAACTTCCGTTGAGCCTCCCGAAGAGATGGCTCATGAGAAGCTTTCTCCAGTTCTTGGTATGTATCGTGCAAAGACTTTTGACGAGGCTATTGCTAAGGCAGAGCGTCTTGTTGCTGATGGCGGCTACGGTCACACCAGCTCTCTTTACGTCAACATCAACGAGAAAGAGAAGATTGCTAAGCATCAGGAGGCAATGAAGACCTGCCGTATCCTGATCAATACTCCTTCCTCTCAGGGTGGTATTGGAGACCTCTACAACTTCAAGATGGCTCCATCCCTAACCCTTGGCTGCGGTACCTGGGGCGGCAACTCCGTCTCCGGCAACGTTGGCCCACAGCACCTGCTTAACTACAAGTCTGTTGCAGAGAGGCAAGAGAATATGCTTTGGCTTCGTGTACCTGAGAAGGTCTACTTCAAGAGGGGCTGCATGCCTCTTGCTCTCCGTGAGCTCAAAGAGGTCTATAACAAGAAGCGTGCCTTCATTGTCACAGACCAGTTCCTTTACAAGAGTGGTTTCACCAAGACTATCGAGGAGACCCTGGATTCCCTGGGCATTGTTCACTCTTCATTCTGGGATGTTGCTCCAGATCCAACCCTTCAGTGCGCTCTTGAGGGTGTAGCTCGCATTCGCTCCTTCGAGCCAGACTGCATCATTGCAATCGGCGGCGGTTCTGCTATGGACGCAGGTAAGATTATGTGGTCCATGTACGAGAACCCAGAGGAGAAGTTTGAGGACATGGCAGCGGACTTCTTGGATATCCGTAAGCGTGTCTACAACTATCCTAAGATGGGCAACAAGGCATTCTTCGTTGCAATCCCAACCTCTTCTGGTACCGGTTCCGAGGTAACTCCATTTGCTATCATCACTGATGCTGATAATGGCGTTAAGTACCCACTTGCAGACTACGAGTTGCTGCCTAACATGGCAATCGTTGATACCGACAACATGATGAGCCAGCCTAAGGGCCTGACCTCTGCTTCTGGTATCGACGTCCTTACTCACTGCCTCGAGGCATTTGTCTCCATGATGGCATCTGACTACACAGACGGTATGGCTCTTCGTGGTATGAAGCTGGTCTTTGAGTACCTGCCACGTGCTTATGACAATCCAAACGATGTTGAGGCACGCGACCACATGGCAAACGCTTCTTGCCTGGGCGGCCTTGCATTTGCTAATGCATTCCTGGGTGTCAACCACTCCATGGCTCACAAGCTGGGCGCTTTCCACCACATTCCACACGGTTGGGCAAACGCAGTTATCCTTACTCGCGTTATGCGCTACAACGCAGCTGAGCGCCCAACAAAGATGGGTACTTTCCCACAGTACGATCACCCACACACTCTTGCACGTTATGCTGAGGCAGGTCGTTTCTGCGGTGTTACCGGTAAGGATGACCGTGAGGTCTTTGAGAACTTCGTCAAGAAGATTGAGGAGCTCAAGGCATACATTGGCGTCAAGGAGACCATCAAGGATTACGGCGTAGATGAGAAGTACTTCCTCGATACCCTGGACGAGATGTCTGAGCAGGCATTTGATGACCAGTGCACTGGCGCAAACCCACGCTATCCACTTGTCTCCGAGATTCGCGAGCTCTACCTGGACGCATACTACGGTCGCGAGCCAGGCTTCTACGAGGACTAATCCTCTCGCGTAGCGCGCCCGTCGCTGCGTAGCGGCACCACTGCGGAGCGCCTACTGCGGAGCGCGTAAAGCACAAAGCAAGAGCCGGTTACCTAAACCCCAGGTAACCGGCTCTTTTGTTGGCTAACTAAATTCTTTATCTGATCAGTCAATGAGCTGTTTTGAATGAAATCGTGAC
Source organism: uncultured Atopobium sp. (assembly GCA_963518165.1). GTDB lineage: Bacteria > Actinomycetota > Coriobacteriia > Coriobacteriales > Atopobiaceae > Lancefieldella. Next base: position 464,327 of record CAUQHX010000001.1, on the reverse strand, counting down.
CCTAGAATCACAAAACACACCTATGTCACATAATCTGTCAAAAAAGCCTATACATTGCTTCGAAAATGAGTGCTTGATGCAGAATATCGTCATTTGATGTGCTATTGACATCGAATTTTGCAGATTATCTGACTTTGCCGTGTTGTCACATAGGGCAATTTAGGGATAGTTAAACTTTATATATGAGTTCATTCGTAAATCTGTATATTGAATCAAGTTTATTCATCAAAATGTATTGCTCATGAGAATACTGACGCAGCGTCCGCTTGATCCGGTACAGATTGCTGTCTCCCAAGTCTTTTTTAATGCTCAGGAACATATTTTGCATTGCCAGCTGATTCCTGTAGATTTCCGCATTTACAAAGTACTCTTTAATACTCACCGAGTTCAGTTCATTAGTTCTTTGATTATCTTTTCTTTGCTGGTAGAAGTCATCATGATACGCACCGTTATATTCGATAGCCACTAAATTTAATCCAGACAAATTTGACTTAGACATCTTGCCAAAAAGTAAATCTAATCTTCTTTCCTTAGCTTGTAACTCTGGGTTTATCTGGTCTTTTATTACATACGATTTATTCAACGCAATCGGCATTTGATTGAAACCACCTTCACAATATGGGAGAGCGGATCTAATTGCCATCTTTACTTCCATGGGAGAGGCTGCATCAGAAAAGAAAAAGCGCATATTCTTTTGTGTGACATGTAATCCAGGAGAATAAGGTTCAAGCATATTCAATAGAGATATGAGCTCGCCCGTAGTCAATAACGGTGCATTAAATTCACAGAGGTCACCGTTTGGGAGATGTCCATAACTAGCCATCATTAAATTCGCAAGCACAATTTGATGAAGAGTACTTTTATTCCTTGAAAGCAAACAAACTGCTAGGGGAGGCGCAACACAATAGATATTTTGACCCAAATCAATAAGGGAACCGGCTGGTAAAAGGCATTTGAACTGGTGAGATACTTGCTCATCGCAAAATCTTGTTCTTGAATTGTTTCTTAATAGCTCATGGGTAGTTTGCCCTAAGACAATGCCATATGCTTTCCTTAGAAAACAAAGCTTTTCATTGTATGTTTCGGTCGAACACGCAGAATACGTCGCGCGAAAATCCTTTGTTGTCCGTTGCAACAAAACATCATCATTTCCGCTTATCTTAAGTTGCGCACAGATTTGTAGTGCAGTTTCATGCGAGAAAACAATATCCATTCGTTCCTCCTTAGAATGAGAAACGAATATATCAGCTCGATTTTTCAGCAACTTGTTAATAGCTTGACAGGTTTCCGTTTCTGTTCTGCCAAAACTAGAAAAGTCCTCTTATACTTGCAGGTAAAAGAGGACTTGATAACAAAGCAGATTAAAGTTCAAATGAAACAGCCTGATCAATCAACACAAAACTTATATGACTGATTAATACACCAGTTAAACGTGCTTGTAAGTAACAAACTTGAAAGCAACGCCTTCCGGAGTCACGCCGCCGTCTTCCTCGTTACAAACTTCCCACGCAGGGTCTTCATCCAGGTTGGGGAAGTACGTATCTGCATTGACCACGGTGTCGTGCTTTGTCACGTACGCGTAAGAGCACTTGTCGAGAAGAGCGCGGTAAATTGAAGCTCCGCCAAGAAGCCAGACCTTCTCGGGAGCTTCATCCGCAACTAAACGAAGCGCCTCCTCAGCCGACGGCACAACCTCTACACCTTCGACCTGGTAATCGGCATTTCTCGAAATGACAATGTTGCGACGACCTTTAAGCGGTCCGCCTGGGAAGCTCTCCAGCGTCTTTCTACCCATGACAACCGTGCAACCGCGCGTGTGCTCAACAAAATGCTTCATGTCGGCCTTGTTGGGGATGAGAAGGTCTCCGTCGCATCCGATGCCCCAATCGCGTGTTACAGAAACAATTGTGTTCATGTGGTTCTCCTGGCAAGTATCGTCTTACGTGAAATTACACCCTCAGCTGCGCCTAAACAGCAATCGGAATGTTCTTGACCTGTGGACCGTGCTGATAATCCTCGACAATGAGATCGTCAGTAGTGAAGTCGTAGAAGTTGGTGACGTTAGGGTTCAGGCTCACCTTTGGTGCATCAAAGGTTGGGCGAGAAATCAATTCTTTAACAATATCCACATGACGATCGTAAATATGAGCGTCGGCAATCATGTGAACCAGCTCGCCAGCTTCCATGCCGCTAACCTGCGCAACCATCATCAACAGGATGGCGTACTGGCAAACATTCCAGTTGTTAGCGGCAAGAATGTCCTGGCTACGTTGAACAAGCAGCAGGTTAAGCGTTGGTTTGTCCTTGCCTGGCTCCTGAGTAACGTTATAGATTGCGTTAAATGCGCAAGGGTAAAGGTTCATCTCGGAGAGGTCGGCAAAGGTGTACAGATTGGTCATAATACGACGGCTAAATGGGTTCTCTTTGAGATCCTTGAGCACGCGATCCATCTGGTCATAATCGCCGTCAGCATAGTGAGAAACCTGTCCAACCTGATAACCGTAAGCTTTGCCAATGGAGCCAGACTCATCAGCCCACGAATCCCAGATGTGAGAGTTGAGGTCGTTCACGTTGTTGGACTTCTTCTGATAAATCCACAGAACTTCGTCCATGGCGCTCTTGAGCGCAGTACGGCGAAGCGTCAGCGCAGGGAACTCCTCACGCAAATCATAGCGATTGCAGACGCCAAACTTCTTGATTGTGTATGCGGAAGTACCATCTTCCCAGGTAGGACGGACCTTCTCGCCCTCGGTGGTGGTGCCGTTTTCAATAATGTCGGAACACATATCAATAAAAATGCGATCTGCTTTGCTCATATTCAATCCTTCAAATTACTGTTCAAAATGGAATAGATGCCTGCTAGTTGCTTATATAGCAAGTCTTATCCAAGTACCTTACCAATTGCTATCAGAATAAGCGCTGTAGGGGTCCCCAAAAAGCGGGCTAGAGGAAGTCTGATTGCTTGCGACACAAGAACGTCCCAGTCCCGAGAGCAGCATAATAACTATAAAAAATAGCAAGCCCGCAGGAAAAGGAGAGCCATCAGGCATCTGCGACGGATCGTTTGGGTCAAAATCAGGGCCCTCGTCGCCAAATTCATGCCTGTTGTGCCTGGTATCTTGGTTGTCGTCTTTCTTTGCCATCAATCCTCATTCAAACGCTTACACTTTGATGATACCCGTCGTCGCCCAAGGATTTCATGGCGAGAAACCCCTCTTTTTGTCACTCCACATACTCTGCAAAGTATTCTGCACACGACAACTCATCCACGCTTGCAGCTCGCCAACACCCGCAGTGCTCGCGCCCGCGGCTCGCGCGCCCCGCGCTCTCCGCAGCCTCTACAGGTGCTGCGACGCAAAGACGTCGTTCCAGAACGTGCCAAGCTGCTTGATAAGCTCAATGTCCGCAGGAAGCCACTGCACGTCAAGCAGCTCGTTTTGGGCAAGCCAACGAAGCTCTGAGTGAACCTCTGGATCTGCCACAGGCTCCTCAGACTCGCCGAGAGTGCAGACATAACAATCCATATGCAGGTTAAAGGTGGGGTAGGGGTAAGTTACCGTGTCGTAGAAAAACGCTGCCTGCACACTACAGTGCAGCTCTTCCTGAATTTCTCGACGTAGGGCCTGCTCGGAGGTTTCTCCAGCCTCAACCTTTCCGCCAGGAAACTCCCAAAAGCCAGCGTTATCCGCGTCAGCTCTGCAAGCGGCAAGGATTTTATTGTCCTTATAGAAGATAGCCGCAGCTACATTGACTGTCTTGGCCTCGGACATGTTATCCCTCCAGTCTGACTGTCGCAAAGACGGTGGAATTTTCGGCATCTTTGAGCACTACCGAGAAACCCATCTCATCGGTGTATACCTGGGGAGTAATGGTGTCGCCCAAGTGCGCCTGGCTTCTGTACTGAACCACAATGCGGCGCAGCTTGTGAGAATAGCCAAGTGCCACAAGCGTGTCGACAGCCATGAGCACGTATTGAGCATTGTTGACATGCTTGTTTGTATCTAGGTGCTGCTGAGAAACAAGAATAGCTGGACCCTCAACGGCATTTCCCTCAAGTGCAATTTTGCGGGGAGTTGGTGGCAGGTCAACGCGAGGTTCGCCAGTAATGTAGATGCTCTCGCTCTCTGGAACGCGAGCCGCCTTACCCTCTTTAATATCCATTAAATACCAGGTAGAATCAGCTTTTACAATGTTTGTGCCATTTGCATCATTGATGACAAATGACCTGGACGCCTGAAGGCCCTTCATCTGATACGACCACGTACCCACGCAGATCTTCTCGCCAAATTGAGGGAGTCGGTCAACCTGAATCTGCCAAGTTGCCAGCACCCAAGCGTATCCCTCGCTGGTCAGCTGCTTAAAGCCGCGGCCAATATCTTCCGAGTGGAACGTCGAGCAATCCTGCAGGTAGTTCATAACGCCTACCAGGGAAAGCTTTCCGGTCTCATCACACTCGCTGTATCTAACTCTACTTTCAATGGTGTACATACAAATCCAAACTCGAAATCAGCGTTTGCTGAGGTATTTTGGTATGTCGAGAAGCCCGTCTAGTTGTCCCAGGGGAACGAACTTGGCAGGTGATCTTTGACTTTCTGGGTAGTGTCGTCAAACTTTTGCTTGGTTACCTGGACTTTCTGGGAAACCTCTTTAGCCTTTTGAGTGGCAAGAAGGGTTGCAGTTTGAGCAGCTGCATTAGCTTTTTGGGCTGCCGCGTTTGCCTTTTGAGCAGCTTCGTTTGCTTTTTGCGAAGCATTTTGTGCCGCAGCACTCACTTTTTGCGAAGCGCTTTGAGCCATCGCATCAACCTGCTGTGATGCGTTATGTGCGGCCTCTTCAATCCTCAAAGATGCATCCTGAGCTGCAGCCTCAACTTTGTGATGGGTGGTTGGTCCATTCCAAAGAAGACTAGCAACCGTATCCAAAAAATAGAGCGTGACCACAATAAAGGCCAGTACAGAGATGGTGTGCCTTGAGAAAAGCATCAAAATATTAAGCATTGCTGGGACTAGTACAAAGACTGAAGTAACTGAAAAAGCACCAAACACGGCGCTGGCCTGGGGACAAATACGACCATGTAAGTTGAATTTAAACATGGAGTAGTCCCACCACTTCTTTTTAAAGCGACGCTCCAAGAAAAGGCCAGTTGAGTACTCAATAACGGTGGCCAAAAATCCGCCAATAATAAAGACAATAAACGGATTGGAAATCTGGCCTAGTACCAGCCAAACTGCAAGTGCGCCAATGCCGTAAATGGGGCACGTGGGACCAAAAAGAAATCCGCGCTTGGTAAATTCGCCCTCGACAACGGAGCAATAGATGGTTTCGTACACCCAGCCGCCAAAAGAAATCAGCGCAAAAATTATGACCATCTGAGGCAGATACTGTACAAAGAGCTCAATATTCTTATCGAGTGCAAAAAGGGTGCGCAGTGTCTCAGCCATGGCACTCACGAGAGATTTCCGTAATCCATGTAGTCGTTGAACTCGTCTGACTCGCTGTTGGTTGTGCCCTGGAAATCACTCTCAGGCGTCGAGAAACCCGTTGGGTGGAAACCGTCTTTTTTGTATGGATTGCCTGTTAGCGTTTCTGCAGTTGAGCAAGCTTTATCGCAGGTCGTAACAATCCAAGCCTCTTTGGTATGAGGAGGAACGGGGACAAGAGGAAACATGTGGTGCAAGATGATGTCTTCCTCAACAGGTGTTAGATCAGGAAAGTCTTCGCGGGCATTATCAAGCGCATGGCGAGGGTGAGTAAATCCGTGCCAGTTGTCTGGTGCAGCCTCGTGATCATGCCAATCGTAAAGGTAGTAGTCATGGAGGAGTGCACCACGTACGAGCGCACGTTCATCAACTTTGATACCAGCGTTCATAGCAAAAGCAAGGCTGCTATAAGCAACTGCGATAACGTGGTCGAGTGTGCTGGTAGTTCCATGCTGTGTAAAAGTTGCAAGCTGATAGAGTCTTCCAGACTTCAGAATAGGAGTTGAAAGCTCATCGAACCTCTCGCGAATTTTAGAAACGTCAACCAAAAAATATCCCATCAACTGCGTGTACACTACAGAAGTATCTGTGCGTACCCTAGTAATATTTCTATAAAAGATTAGTTAATCTGACGGTTACGCGCAATCTTTTTGGCTGAATGTTACGAAAACGAAAGAATAGAAAACGCAAGCTTTGTCGCTGCACTTTATGACGTTTACCTGCACTTACGCCTTCTTGCTGTAAGGACTCATGTGGTCCACCACAACGTTTACCGCACCTGGAAGGCAACGAGCGGAGTAAGCATAGATGTCGTGGCAGGTAACCTCGCCATTTACCTCTAGAGGCATAGGCGTTGTTGATTCAACGGTAATTTCTTTGCCGCTAAAGCTATTGAGGTAAGGCCTACCAAGCGAGTCTCCCGTGCGATCAAAGAAGCCAGAGAGTAGCGGACGTACCAGCTTTGCGGTCATGTGAGTCTCAATGACAATAACCTCAAGCAGACCGTCATCCATACGATTACCAGGGGCTAATTCAATTCCTGCTTGCATCATGGAGCTGTTTGCAATGAGGCAGCCAATGCCTTGAAGCTCATGGACTTTGCCGTCAACGGTAATTTTGAAGTCATGAACTGGTGGCATAAGGTTGGCAAGGGCTGCCGTAAAGTACGCAGCTTCTCCAAAGGTTTGCTTGTGGGGGATAGCTGAACGCATAATCTCGGCATCAAGGCCCGTACCAGCCATTAAAGGCACACCAGCTACATGGGTTTCTCCCGATACGGTGGTCCAGGTAATTTCACCCAGGTCAAGACGTGCGGTCTGAAGGTTTCTGCAGGCCAGTGCCAGTGCGTTAGGCTCAGGCGCGTTTCCGATACTTGCGGCCAGAAGATTGGCTGTTCCAGAAGGGAATACCAAAATAGGCGTCTGACAACCCCTGAGGCCATAGAGCAGGCTCGATACCGTACCATCGCCGCCGGAGACCACCACTACGTCAAAATCCTCAGGCTGAACAGAGCTTAGAACCTCATCTGTGTGCCAATGGCTCTCGACAAGTTTTACCAGGCATTCGTCGCCGGACTTCAGAAGAGCGCGCTCAAATTCAAAGATTGCATCAGAGCTAAAACCTGAGCAAGGATTGTGAATGATGAGGGTTCTCATATATCCTCCGAAGATTTGCGACAAGCTGGTATATCATTTTGATACGTATGAGTGTATCGCTTTACGTCAGGTACTTAATCGGCAATTGGATGGACGCATTGTATATAGCAACCTCAGAAGAACTTTCCGCATTTTGTGAGCGAGCAAAGACCTCGCATATCCTTGCAGTTGATACGGAGTTTCTTCGCGAGAAAACCTACTTCCCCAAGCTTTGCCTGGTACAGGTTTCCACAGGTTCCGAGATTGTCGCAATTGATCCGCTACTTATTGATGACCTTACTCCTCTTAAAGAGCTTCTGGAAAACCCGCAGATTGTCAAGATTTTTCATGCATGCTCACAGGATCTTGAGGTCTTGCTAGAAAAAATGGACTGCGCGTGTGCACCTGTATTTGATACGCAGGTAGCAGCCGCATTTTTGGGTATGCGCCAGCAGGTGAGCTACGCCGGGTTGGTAGAAAATTTTGCTAACGTTAAGCTTGCTAAGGCTGAGTCTTTAACAGACTGGTCAAAGCGACCGCTTGATAAAGAACAGCTGGTATATGCCGAGGATGACGTGAGATATCTTCCCGCAATTTATCATCAAATGATCGAGAAACTCATCAAGCTTGACCGTTTGAGCTGGGTAAAGCCAGAGATGGACCAGCACACCAATATTGAACAGTATCGTCGAGACCCTTATCAGGCGTATCTTCGTTTAAAGCGTTCTGGTTCGCTTACGCGTAGACAGCTTGCTATTGCTCGAGAGGTTTGTGCTTGGCGAGAAGAAACTGCGGCTAAAAGAGATGTTCCACGTAAATGGGTGCTTTCTGACGAACTCATTATTGAGATTTGTCGTCGTGTCCCTACAACGCCTGATAGACTACGCAAAATTCGTGGTACCGAGCAGATTTCTCAAGGTGGGGTAGTGCATCTTTTGGATGCAATCAAACGAGGTCAAAAGACCCTCGCTGATCAGTGTCCAAAAATTGAGCATCATGCTCATCCTTCTGCCGGTTCTGAAGGCGTTGTTGAACTTATGTATGCCCTTATTAGGATTGTTTCAGAAAAAGAAGGAATTGCATCTCCTTTGATTGCCAATAAGGACGATCTAACTGATCTGCTTTTGGACAAGGTCGACGCAAGACTTAAAACTGGATGGCGCTATCAATTAGTGGGCAAGCAGCTTGTGGGACTACTCAATGGCGAGGTAGGACTTACCGTCAAAAACGGTCGAGTAGAGCTGCTGTAATAGAGGCGTTTTAACTTAGGGTTAAGTATGATTACTCATTCAAACCTGACTTTTTGTCCGGTGAGTTGGGTATACTCATCTTTATACATAGATAGGAGAAAAATATGTATTACTCTGGTGCGTTTATTCCATACGTTGTTCTAGTAGTTGCTTCGTTGGTGCTCGGATTGGGCACTCAGTGGTACATCAAGCATGAATTTAAAAAGTATTCTTTAGTTCCTTCAGGATTTAATGCCACCGGCGCTTCTGTTGCTCGTGCCATGATGGACACAAATGGAGCAGCTAATGTTGGTATCAAGAGGATTTCTGGTGAACTTACCGATAACTATGATCCACGTGACAATTGCCTGCACCTTTCTGATGCAAACTTCTCAGAGGGTAGCGTAGCTTCTGTTGCTGTTTCTTGTCACGAGGCGGGCCATGCAGTTCAGACAGCCAAAATGTATATGCCATCTCGCGTTCGTTCCGCTCTTGTCCCTGTTGTTAACTTGGCATCTGCAGCATGGATTTATGTCTTTATTGCTGGTGTCTTGCTCAATATTTCAGGCATGACGGTGCTTGCAATTTGGCTCTATGCATTTACCTTCTTGTTCCATATAGTTACGCTTCCTGTAGAGATTGATGCCTCAAGGCGTGGATTAGCCTTTTTGAAGGCAAACGCTCCCGCAGGCTTTGACTACAATGGCGCTAAAAAGGTACTGATTGCTGCTGCTCTTACTTACGTAGCTGCTGCAATGGTTTCTGCACTTCAGCTTCTATATCTACTTGGTTCTTCTAGAAACAGGAACTAGTAATGGATCAGATTCAAGAGAAAGAAGATTCTGTTCTTTCAGTATCTGATGCAGTGCTCTTTGCAAAAAATGAAGTTGCTTCAATGCCGTCCATGACGGTAGTGGGAGAGGTTTCTGGATTTAGAGGGCCAAACTACAAGTCTGGTCATTGCTACTTTGACGTAAAAGATCCTGTTAGCTCTATGGCGGTTATTGTCTGGTCAAAGATTTATGCTGCTAGCGGCATTACGCTGCAAGACGGTATGAAGATTCAGATGACAGGAAAGTTTGATATTTACGCTTCAAGTGGCAAACTTTCTTTTCATGCTCGCACCATTCAGATCGCCGGAGAAGGAGACCTTCGCCAAAAGGTGGCGCAGCTTGCTAAAAAGCTAGAAAAAGAGGGCCTTACTGATATTTCCAGAAAGCGTTACATTCCAGAGTTTTGTACACGCATCGGTGTGGTTACTTCACTTTCTGGCAGCGTCATTGACGATGTTAAGCGTACGCTTGCACGCAGAAACCCTCTTGTAGAGCTTGAGGTTTCCGGCTGTGCTGTTCAGGGTACTCATGCACCTGCAACTATCATTAGGGCACTTCAGGTGGCCGCAACTACACGTCCAGATGCAATCTTGCTGGTGCGTGGTGGAGGCTCATTTGAAGACCTTATGTGCTTCAATGACGAGGGAGTGGCGCGTGCTATCGCAGCGTGTCCTGTACCTGTTATTACAGGTATTGGCCATGAGCCAGATACCACTATTGCAGATATGGTTTCTGATAGAAGAACTTCAACGCCAACAGCTGCTGCAGAGTCTGTGGCTCCTGCTATTAGTGAGCTACAAACTACGTTTAACAACAGAATTTCTCGCCTTGGAAACGCAACAAGAAAGATTTTGCAGTTCTATAAGACGGACCTAACTACTGTTGAACAGCGTTCTAACTTGGCAATGAGAAATGCCCTATCAAGTAAAAAATTCCAGCTAGAGAAGCTGTCTGATCGTCCGTGTCTAAAAGATCCTGCTTATATTATTTCTACGAGAACGGAAGATCTTAATCAGACAGAGCAAAGATTAATGGATGCTCTACCAGCGCTTCTTTTAAGAAAGAAAGAGACTCTTTCCGTTGAGTCACAAAGGCTTACCAGAGCTAGTGCAGCCATGCTTCATCCATATGAGGCTTCTCTTTCTTCGCTTGCGGGAAAACTAGATGCGCTTTCTCCTTTAAAGGTTCTTACAAGGGGATATGCATATGTCCAAGATGAAAAGGGTTCTGTCATTAAAACGGCCAAAGATGCTTCAGTTGGAGATTCTTTGCTGGTCAAAATGACGGACGGAACAATCAAGGCAACTGTTTCTGATATTGAGCTCTCATAGATTAGGGGAACAACATGGATACTAAGAAGACTGAAGAGCTAACTTTTAAAGACGCTTCTATTGAACTTGAACAGATTGTACGTAAGCTCGAGGGCACAGATTTGGAGCTCGAGGAGTCTTTGGCTCTGTACGCTCGTGGTGTTGAACTGGTTAAAGACCTTCGTGGAAGACTTGATACGGCAGAGCAAAAAGTTAAGGTTCTGCTTGATGAGTCTCAGGCGGGAGCTGCAATTACAGATACTACCGCAGCACCTTCTACTGCATATTTAGACGAGTAAAGGAGAGACCATGTCTGACTGCATTTTCTGTAAGTTAGCTAACAAAGAAATCCCTACAGAGTTTCTCTATGAGGATGAAAACGTTGTAGCTTTCAATGACCTAAATCCTCTTATGCCCGTGCATGTTCTTGTTGTGCCAAAGAGCCACTATGATAACATCATTGATGGCATTCCAGCTGCAACGCTTGAGAGTGTTACTAAGGCTATAGCCGCAGTAACAGAAAAGACAGGAATTAAGGAGACTGGATTCCGTGTAATCACCAATACCGGAGAACACGGCGGCCAGTCAATCAATCACGTCCACTTCCACATTTTAGGTGGCAAGCAGATGGATGATTTAATGGGCTGTAAATAAAAATATTCAAGTTTTTTGCTCGTCTATTTAACTCCGGGGTATCTTGGGGTTTATGATGTCATGCGGTTATGTTTGTTTGAAGTAGGAGAGGAAGACCTAGTGGTCTTTTCTGCTTCACGGAAAGAGGAGTCACATGAACGTACTGGTTATCAACGCAGGTAGCTCATCTCTTAAGTATCAGCTTCTTGACGTTGACACCCGCGAGGTTTACGCAAAAGGAAACTGCGAGCGTATCGGTATCGAAGGTTCTTTTGTTGGTCATGAGGAACTTGGCGGAGAGAAGCAGAAGCTTGAGGTTGCTCTTCCTGATCATAAGACTGCTATTAAGCATGTCTTTGACATCCTTAAGACTATTGATAAGCCAATCGACGGCATTGGTCACCGTGTTGTTCAGGGTGGTTGGTACTTCCCAGAGTCTGCTGTTGTAGACGATAAGGTCCTGGCTCAGGTCCGTGAGGTTGCTCCACTTGCTCCTCTTCACAACTATGCTGAGGCTGATGTTATTGAGATTTGCCGCGAGCTCTTCCCAGAGGTTGGCAATGTAATCGTTTGTGATACATCCTTCCATTTCAATATGCCAGAGAAAGCACATCGCTATGCTCTTCCTCGCGACGTTGTTGATAAGTACCACGTTCGCAAGTATGGTGCTCACGGTACTTCTCACCGTTACATTTGGCGTGCAACTAATGAGTTTACCAATGGTCAGACTCACAAGCTGGTCAGCTGCCATCTTGGTTCTGGCGCTTCTCTTTCCGCTATTGAGGATGGTCGCGATCTTGAGACCACCATGGGCCTTACTCCACTTGATGGCCTTATCATGGGTACCCGCTGCGGCACTATTGACCCTGCTACCGTTTTCTATCTCTCTCGCGTTGGTGGCTACTCCATCGATGAGATTGACACAATGATGAACAAGCAGTCCGGTCTTCTCGCTCTGTCTGGTCACTCTGATTCTCGTGACATTGAGGACGGCGCTCACGCTGGCGATAAGGACTGCCAGCTTGCACTTGAGATGTTCTACTATCGTACCTCCCAGCTCATCATGGAGATGGCTCAGGCTATGCACGGCTTTGATACCATGGCATTCTCCGCTGGTATTGGTGAGAACTCCGATGAGATGCGTCTTGGCGTTGTCAAAGAGCTTGAGTGGATGGGCGTCAAGATTGATGAGGAGAAGAACAAGGTTCGCTCTGGTGAAATCCGTGACATTTCTGCTCCAGATTCAAAGGTCCGCGTCCTGGTAGTTCCTACCAACGAGGAGTACATGATTGCTCTTGACGTTCAGGAACTTCTTGGTAAGTAAATTCTGCTTATCTTCAGAAATAGTTTAAAAACTCCCGCACTTTGTGCGGGAGTTTTTTTATGAAGATATAGATAGTTCTTTGACATTAGTACTTTAGAACTTTATATTTTTAAGAAGGAGTTTAGTGTTTCAAAGATATGTTGTTATTTTGTGCAGGTTATTTTGTACGAACTAATAAATCTTTGAACTATCTGTGAGGAGCATCATGCAGTCTAAGGGTTTAGTTAGCAGGTCTTTAAGCTTTGCGGTTATGTTTGTGCTCACTGTATTTGCTGCGCTTACCGTATTCAACGCAAAGGCTCAGGCTGTTGAGTACACACCAACTATTTCAAATGCTACCTATACAACACTAGTTGGTAGCAACATCCGCGTAAATTTTGATTATGCGCTCAACAACGGTGCTCCTGCTCAACCAGGTGATACCTTCACTATTATGCTTCCTGCAGAGTTAGAGAATAATACTCCAGCTCCTTTTGAGGTCATGGGTGTAGATGCAAACGGAAATAGCATTTCTGTTGGTACGGCAACTCCTACCAGTAACCCTAATACTATGACTGTTACCTTCAATAACAATATTGCAGGTCTTACTAATGTTCATGGTCAGATGTCTTTCTCACTCAATTGGTCAAGCGCAATTGCACAGAGAGGCAACGGCAGCACTACACTTAATATTGGCAATACCAGCCTTAACATGACATATGGCGGCTCTATTGCTGCAATGGATACTGCAATTACTAAGTACAACAGAACTGGTGCAGCTGCAGAGACAACCTATACACTTCCTTCCGGTGCAACCATTGAAACTGGAAATGATTATTACGTTACTAGTTGGGTTGTTAACCTAACTCCAACTGATATCACTCAGGTTGGCCTGCTTAATGCAACAGTTAAGGATCAGATTGTAAATCCTTATACCGTTGATGCATCAAAACTCACTGGTACTGGCGTTAACCCTTCTGATGAGCTTGCTGGTCCATACCTTAAGCACTCTTTTGTCCTTCACCTTGTTAACGGTGCTGTTCAGACACTTTCCGCAGATCAGATTCTTCCTGCAATTACCTTTACTCCTAATGGATACACCCTTGATTTTGCTCGTCTTAATGACCAGGTGAACTTTGCTGGCTTCCAGCCACTCATTCAAAACTGCTGGCTTGAGTACAAGACTATTGTTCCAGCTAATGTTACCCAGGTTGACAACAGAGCAACTCTTGATTTTGATGGCAACACTGATAACTTCACTCGTGAGGGCTGGTGGATTAACCCTCGTGGTGCTGGTACTGCAACTGGTGATGAGCAGGTAAGCGTTTCTGTGTCCAAGGTTTGGGATGATCAGAATAACGTTGACGGTACTCGTCCAACTTCTGTTACCGTTCACCTTTATGCAGATGGCGTAGACACTGGTAAGAGTGAGGTTCTTTCTGACGCAAACGGTTGGACTGCAACATTTAGCAACCTTGATAAGAATCAGGCTGGCACTACAACAGCTATTACGTACACCGTTGTTGAGGATGAGGTTGAGGGTTATACCGCTGAGGTAACAGGTGATGCTACCAGTGGCTTCACCATCACTAACACCCACATTCCTCCAACTCCAACTACTCCACCTTCAGAGACTCCAAAGAAGCCAAAGCAGCCAAAGAAGAAGGAGCCAAAGCTTCCTTCAACTGGTGATGCTTCCTTTGCTGCAGCGTCTGTAGCAGCTGCATCTTCCGCCCTTATTGCAGCTGGTGTTCTTGGTAAGAAGCGTGCTCAGTAAGGTTAGTTTAACAACACAAGGTAAACGCTAAGGAGCCTGTGAGATTGATTCACAGGCTCTTTTTTGTTGAAGTGTTTTCACATGGCTTATTGGGCTACAAAATGAAATGCGTTACGAGGTGTTTTATCGTGTCCAACTACCTTGCCACAATACACAAAACCAGCATGCATAAGTGTTGTAGTCATAGCAACATTGGCTTCATGGGTATCTGCGCGAACGTTTGAGTAGTTCTTGCAAATCCAATTGAACATAAAGGTGGCAATTCCTCGTCCTGTATATTTAACAGCTACTCTATGAATAACAACGTAATCCAGGTTGTTTATCCAAGCACCTCCAGCAATATTGACGTATGCCTCATCAGGACCAGGTAAGAGCGAGAAACAACCAAGAATCTCTTCTGATTTCTTATCTTTTGTAACTACAAAGAGACCGTTTCTTTCAAGATCAGCTTCAGCATCTTCTAAAAGTGGATAATTTTTGGTCCACTGGAATGTGTTGTTATGCCGAGCCATGGTCTGACGGCCAATGTCATATAAATCAGCCACAGCCTTAAGATCTTTAGTATTTGCTCTTCTGATGTGCACTAGAAGACCTTTATGTTCAATGTTTTAGCAATACTCTGAGCTGGATCAAGGCATATGATGCCTGGTTTATGCTCAAAGATACCATCGGTATCAACGGTATCTGCAATACCGCACCATGGTTCAAGAGCAACAAATGGACAACCAGGAGCCGCGCTCCAAATACCCAGGTAATCAAAGCCATCAAACTCCATCTGAATGCCATGGGCCTCAGAGAAAGCTTCCGCATTTGTTGTCAGCGTAATACGTCTGTCGGGGACATCCTCAAGTGTGATGGTCTTCTCGCGATCGATGAGCTCCCATGACAGAGGAAGCGTGTCAGAGTCCACAACAAGTCTTTGTGGATTTGCGTAGTCACATAGACCCTCATCAGTAATGGAAGGACCATAGCTGGTCCAGGAGCGCGTAAACAAGAGGCGATACTGGTCCAAAGAGGCTGCCTCAACGCCCGGTACAGGAATGTTGAACGCGGGATGTGCGCCAAGAGTGAATGGCAGCACAACATTTCCCGTATTGGTGACCTCATATGTTTGTGTCAACGTATCGTCAGATAGCGAGAAAATCAGTCTAAGTTCAAAGTCATACGGATAAGACTTGCGAGTCTCTTCAGTGCTCTTTAACTGGAGCGTTACAGAAGAGTCGCTTTTCTCGACAACCTCAAACTGGTTGAGGCGAGCAAGTCCGTGGCGGGCAAGAGATACGGTGCCTTCTGCAGACTTTGCCTTGCCGTCTTTAAGCACGCCAACAATGGGGAAGAGAATAGGGGCACGCCTTGGCCACCAGTTGGCATCGCCTTGCCAGAGGTATTCCGACTCGCCTTTATGTAAGCTCATGAGCTGCGCACCCATGGTGTCGACTGCAGCGGTAAGAGAGCCGTTAGAAATAGAAACAAGTTCAGACATAGATGCCTCCAGCTAAAGAATAAGCCAGCCTCTTTTGAGACTGGCTTAGTATACCAAGTTAGATACTCAGAAAGACTAGTTGTTGTCTGCCATCTGAGCCTGAACAGCAGTGATTGCAACAACACCAACAATGTCGTCAGCGGAGCAACCACGGGAGAGGTCGTTAACAGGACGAGCAATGCCCTGAAGGATTGGACCGTATGCCTCAGCACCACTGAAGCGCTGAACAAGCTTGTAGCCAATGTTGCCAGCCTCAAGGTTAGGGAAGACCAGGATGTTTGCGTTTCCTGCAACCTTAGAGAATGGAGCCTTGAGCTTACCAACCTCAGGAACAAGAGCTGCGTCAAGCTGAAGATCGCCGTCGAGTGCAAGCTCAGCGTTCTTCTCGTGAGCAAGCTTTGTGGCCTCCTGGACCTTCTCAGCAGTTGCGCCACCAGCAGAGCCCATGGTGGAGTAGGAGAGCATAGCAACGCGAGGCTCATCGCTCATAAATGCGCGCCAAGAATCGGCGGAGGCAAGAGCAATCTCGGAGAGTTCCTCTGCAGATGGATCAATGTTGAGGCCACAGTCAGCAAAGAGAAGAGTGCCGTCCTCGCCAAAGTCAGTAGTGGTGCTCATGATGAAGAATGCAGAAACAAGCTTGGTACCAGGAGCAGTCTTGATGATCTGCAGTGCAGGTCTTAGGGTGTTTGCGGTAGAGTGGCAAGCGCCAGAAACCAGGCCATCAGCGTCGCCCATCTTAACCATCATGGTTGCAAAGTAGGTGGCGTCGTTCATCTGCTTGCGAGCTTCCTCAATGGTGACGCCCTTGCGAGCACGAAGTTCAGCAAACTTCTGAGCATATGCCTCATGACGCTCGTCAGTAGCAGGGTCTACTACAGTTGCACCTGGAACATCAATCTGCTCAGGGTCGCCAAGAATAATGACCTTTGCGATACCATCTGCAACAATCTTCTTTGCTGCATCGATGGTACGCTGGTCCTCGCCCTCTGGAAGGACAATAGTCTTTACGTCGGACTTAGCGGTTTCTTTCATACGGTCAAGAAACTTGCTCATGTGTCGTGCTCCAATCATACTTTGACATCAGTGCCTCGTTGAATTTTGCACTTCTCAGCTTGCAATTTGTATAAAAACCAGACACAAAAAGCCTAGAAATGCATTTTCACACTAGTTGAACATTTTACGCCTAACGGCAGAGCTTTGCGCCCCGCATGACTCACTTTATGGCCACGTGTTAAAATGAGTGAAGTTTCACATACAAATCCTGCGCACTTAGGCGCACATGGAGGTTTACATGTCTATCAATCATGGTCTTCCTGCCGGTTTTAACCCCGACAACTACGAGGTTATTGTTGTTGGAGCTGGCTACGCAGGTGCAGTTGTTGCTCGCCGTATGGCAGAAAACTGCAACTCAAAGGTAGCAATCTTTGAGCGCAGAAACCACATTGCCGGTAACGCTTACGATCGCCTTGATGACGCAGGCGTTCTTGTTCACGAGTACGGTCCACATATCTATCACACCATGAGTGACCGCGTTCACCAGTTCCTCTCGCGCTTTACTGAGTGGACTGACTACCAGCACAAAGTTCTAGCTAACATTAACGGCCAGCTGATGCCTGTTCCTTTTAACCACCAGTCTTTGAAGCTTGCCTTTGGAGAAGAGCGTGGCGAGAAACTCTATCAGAAGCTGGTTCTTACGTTTGGTGAAAACGTCAAAGTTCCTATCATGGAGCTTCGCGAGAAGAACGATCCAGATCTGGAAGAGATCGCTGACTACGTTTACGAGAACGTTTTTCTGCACTACACCATGAAGCAGTGGGGAAAGACTCCAGATCAGATTGACAAGTCCATCACAGGTCGCGTTCCAATCTTTGTCGGCGATGACGATCGTTACTTCCCAGGTGCAACGTATCAGGGCATGCCAAAAGAGGGCTACACCAAGCTCTTTGAAAACATGCTTGACCATGACTTGATTGATGTCTTTTTGGATGTTGATGTTCGTGACATCATGAAGCTCAGCGCTTCTAACATCAGTGTTTGCGAGAAGCCATTTGTGGGCGAGGTAATCTACACCGGTCCTCTGGATGAGCTCTTCAATCTTGATCAGGGCGCTCTGCCTTATCGTACGCTTGATATGCAGTTTGAGACGCTTGATCAAGATCAGTTCCAGCCTGTTGGCACCGTTAATTACACCACCAGCGAGGACTTTACTCGTATTACTGAGTTTAAGAACATGACTGGTCAGGTTCTTCCTGGTAAAACAACCATCATGCGTGAGTACTCACACGCATATGTTCCAGAGAGTGGTCAGACCCCTTATTACGCTATTCTCGAGCCAGAAAATCAGGAGCTCTATCGTTCTTACAAGGAGCGCACTTCTGGCATTCTGAACTTCCACGCAGTTGGTCGCCTTGCTGAGTATCGTTACTACGATATGGATGGCGTTGTTGCTTCTGCACTGGAACTTTCTGACGAGCTTATTGCTCATCAGTCATAGGGAGCTTGCATGAAAAAGACAATCACTTTTGGTATTCCATGCTATAACTCTTCGGAGTACATGGATCACTGCATTGAGTCAATTCTTGAGGGCTCTGATTACGCTGATGACGTGCAGATTGTTATTGTTGATGATGGTTCTGTAAAAGATGACACTGCTGCTAAAGCTGACGCTTGGCAGGAGCGTCATCCAAACATCATCAAAGCAGTTCATCAAGAAAACGGCGGTCACGGCATTGCTGTTATGAAGGCCGTTTCTCATGCTGATGGCGTGTATTTCAAAAATATTGACTCAGATGACTGGGTAGATGGCGATGCTTTGAAGACTTTCCTTCAGCAGCTTCGTACCTTTATTGCCTCCGACAACCCTGTTGACCTGGTTCTTTCCAACTACGTTTACGAGCACGTTGAGGATAATACTCAGAACTTTGTAGACTACCGCGACGCTGTCCCTACCAACAAGATTATTGGCTGGGAAGAGATTGGCCGCTTCAAGCTGTCTCAGTACCTTCTGATGCATGCAATTACGTACCGCGTTGAGGTTCTGCGTTCTGCAAACATTCAGATGCCTGCACACACTTTCTATGTAGATAACGTCTACGCCTATGTTCCATTCCCTAAGGTAAAGACTATCTACTACGTTGACGTTGACCTGTATCGTTACTTCATTGGTCGAGACGATCAATCAGTTAACGAGAAGGTCTTAACAAGTCGCGTTGATCACTACTGGCGTGTTGCTCGTAATATGATGCATGCATATCACATCTACGATGATATCTCTTCTCCACGTCTTCAGACGTACATGATGAGCTACTTCACTATCATCATGGCAATCTGCTCTGTCTTCTCTAAGATGAGTGACCGTGAAGATGCCATGGACCAGCTAGAAGAGCTCTGGGATGAGCTTCGCGCTTACGATAAGAAGATGTACCGCAAGGCTCGCTATGGCCTTGTAGGCACCGCTACAAACCTTCCTGGCAAGATTGGTAAGACAGTCACCATTGGTGGTTACCGTGTAGCTCAGAAGGTTGTTAAGTTCAACTAAACGTTCTTTCAAATCTAAAAGCAAAACCCTCGTATCCTGAACTGCCTCCCATTTCTTATGTCCAAGAAATGGGAGGCAGTTCATGTGCGGGTGATTATGATTCTGCAGCGTGTTAGCGTCGGCTTTTAGGCCTGGCGCACAAAATAGCGCAGCTTTGGTAGGTTCTGCCGAAGAATCGACATGTTCCTAATCAAGATAGCCAGGCAGCTAGGAGGTCACACTACCTGATATGCATCTCTATGCATAAACTTCATCTAATATGCTGAATAATGAATAAAGAAATATAAAGAATTTAACTATAGGTAAATTCCGCTTCTAGGGAACACACCTATGACAGATAATCTGCACAATTGCGGCCATATTACACATCAAATGAAGATAATCTGCATGTTTGTGGTAATTTCTGCGTCATGTATACGTCTTTTTGACAGATTATCTGACTTAAGTGTGTTTTGAACTGCCTCCTATTTCTCGTGTCCAAGAAATGGGAGGCAGTTCATCCATGGCGATACGAGGGTTTTCATTTATAAAGGCGCTTTAGTGCTTACGACCCGCAAGAGCATGCTCTAGATAGTCATGATTGCCGGTAAATTTAACCAGCTCACGAGAAAGCAGAGAAACGGGGAGTCCCACGACATTCTCGTAATCTCCTTGAATGCTCTGAACCAGATAGCGACCATTTCCCTGGATGCCGTAAGCACCAGCCTTGTCCATTGGCTCACCGGAGGCAACGTAGGCAGCAATCTCATCTTCAGAGAGTTCAAAGAACGTGACGTCAGTGGTCTCCACAAACGTTACGGCAACAACAGAGGGAGCTCCGTCAGGAGAAGGAGACTTAAAAGCCTTGAAGCGACGTAGGGCAACACCAGTGGATACATGGTGAGTCTGACCAGAAAGCTTAGAGAGCATGCGTTTGGCGTCTTCAGCATCTGCGGGCTTGCCAAAAACCTGGCCGTCGTCTGTCCAGACAATCGTGTCTGCCGCAAGTACAATCTCGTTGTTGAGCTGCTCAAAGTTAGGCTGCTCCATGAGCTTATAACACACTGCGATGGCTTTTTCTTGAGCCAAGCGCTTTACCAGTGCAAGGGGTTTCTCGTCAACTTTTTGAGTTTCATCAATATCAGCTGGCATAACCTGTGGATCGATTCCCATAGACTGCATAAGCTCAAGGCGCCTAGGGGATTGTGATGCAAGAATCATACGCGTTCCTATCATTTGAGGTTTTGCTGATACTGTACCCAAAAAAGAAGCCTGATAGGCGAGAAACCCATCAGGCTTACATGCTAAGAAAGAAAAGCTAAGCTAAAAACTAGTCAAGCTCAATAGCGGTGACTGGGCAGCCGTCGCAAGCCTCCTGTGCTGCGTCCTCTGCAGCCTCAGGAACCTCTTCCTCAATAGCGTGAGCAAGACCGTCCTCGCCGATCTCGAATACCTCAGGAGCAGTGCTCTCGCAGAGACCGCAACCGATGCAATCCTCATTAACTGTTGCCTTCATAATACATTCCTCTCCGTATCTCGAGCCCCTTACTCGAGTAATACTTATCTTGCATTCAAGAGTACTTGAGTGCAATGTATTTTTTACACGTTTCTTTGCTGTTATGCAACAACAAAGGCGCAGATAATTGAAAGAACATTACTTGAAGTAGTAAGTACACATCTGACCTGCATATATAAAAGGTTTAATTTTTAGGACAACCACTCCAATTAGTACAACTGTCCTATTGAAGAACTCTTTTATAGTTCTTTTTTGAGCATGATAATTTCGCTCGTTCTGTACTCTTCAACAAATCCATTCTTTAGAAACATCGTGACTGATGGATTGTCTATGGCAATATCATCGTAGAGCTGCTTAATACCATTCTGTTTTGCTGCTCCACAGAGCAGATTCAGCCCAATGCTGCCATAGCCCTTTTTTCTATACGGAGCGTAGACTATGACATCTGCCATATAGAGATTTTGATCACTGTCGTAATGATAGGCAATCTCTCCAACAAAATTATCGTTGCTATCCGTTAAATACCTGTAATAACGTTTATTCTCGTGCTTTACAATCCAGTAGTCATACCAGCCATGCCACACTTCTTTTGGAAAGGGAATTGTTCCTCCCCAGGCATGGTTGTATGACATCGTTTCTTCATCTGCCATCATTTCCTGACGAAACCAAAGATCTTCTAAAGACGGTGTATAAAGGGTAATAGGGCTATCACATTCTTCTTTCATCAGTAAGTCCACGCGTCCCTTCTTATCATTTTTCACGCTTAAGCAGACAAACGTTTTCCACATGGAAGGTCTGTGGGAATAGATCTACTGGGGTGACGCTCACAGGTTTGTATGAACCAATCTCAACAAAGCGCCTAAGGTCACGCGCAAGTGTTGCAGGGTCACAAGAAACGTATGCAATAGCACGTGCAGGCTGCTTAGAAAGCTGCTGAATTACTTCAGGAGCAAGTCCTGCACGAGGAGGGTCAACAATAATCACGTCAGCATCTGTATCAGGGAATTCTCTGCCTGCGTCTCCGCCTACTGCGTCAACGTTATCAAGCTTTGCCAACTCAAGGTTACGGCGTAGATCTCTAACTGCTGGACCATAGGCTTCAACAGCAGAAACAAATCCTGCACGCTTGGCTAAAGGAAGTGTAAAGGTGCCCGCTCCACAATAGAGGTCCATAGCCTCATCGTCTGGCTGAACATCCAAACCAGAAAGCACAAGCTCAACGAGTTTCTCGGCACCCTTGGTATTGACCTGGAAAAAAGAAGGAGCAGAAAGCTGCATCTTCTGGCCATCAATGAGCTCGCTCCATGAGCCGGAGCCGCTCAGGCGCTCTACGCCTACAACACGGCGAGCTTTACTAGGACCCTTGGTCATTACGCGAACAACACTTGTTGCTTTTACTGCGTCACTCAAAACGCGAGCAACCTGCGCGCGTGGGAAGCCGCTTGGAGCGGTCCAGAGTGCCACTTCAAGCTCTTTAGTGCGTCTAGACGCCCTGATGCCAATACGCTCTATATCAAGCTCGTGAGAGCCCGAGAGGTAGGAGAGAGCGCCGCTTACAGCTCCTACTGCCTTTTGGTTGCTCTTATCTAAAAGCGGACAGTCTTTAATGCGGACAATATCTTGCCCGTTAGGCGCATACATGCCCACCAGCGTTTTATTGCCGTTGCGCCTAAATGCAAGTTCAATTTTGTTGCGATAGCCCCATGGCTCACCAGGGGAAACAATATCTTTTACCAGTTCAGAAACATCGTCGTGTGAAAAATGCCCAATGCGTTCAAGAGCAGAGATCACACCGTTGCGTTTCTCGACAAGTTGCTGTTCATAGACAATGTTGCCCCAAGGAGTGGCACCCGTAAGCGCCACAAAGGGATTGGGATGAGGCTCTCTGGACGCAGACGCTTCCAAGACCTTTACAAGTTGTGCGCGAGAAAACCTGTCTGAGTCCTCGGTAATCTGTACACTGACGGTATCTCCAGGGACGGCGCCTCCAGAGATAAAGACTGTTTTACCTTCTGATGTATGAGCGATAGCGTCTGGACCATAGCTCATACGTTCTACATGTAAGGTGATTTCAGACACTTAGTAGACCATTCCCATTGCCTCGCGGACCTCGTCAAGCGTGGCGTTAGCAATAACGTTTGCACGAGCGTTTCCGTCATGGAGGATATCGCGAATAAGATCTGGCTGAGCTGCAAACTCAGCGCGCCTCTGACGAATTGGCTCAAAGTAGGTGTTAACAGCATCGATGACGTAAGCCTTGAGCGCTCCGCCGCCACCCATGCCAATCTCGTCAGCAATCTCTTTTGGATCACGGCTAGTACAAATGCCAGCAGTGGTGAGAAGCGCGGAGACTCCAGGACGATTATCTGGATCAAAGGTAATCATGCGCTCGGAGTCAGTCTTGGACTTCTTGATGAGCTTGGCAGTTTCTTCAGCTGTCATAGAAAGCGAGATGGCATTACCGTAAGACTTGCTCATCTTGCGGCCATCAAGACCAGGAATCAATGGGGTAGAGGTGAGAAGGCCAGAAACCTCTGGGAATACCTTTCCATAGCGCTCGTTAAAGCGACGAGCAATTTTAGAAGTAATCTCGATGTGAGGCAGTTGATCGCGACCAACAGGAACAACATTTCCTTTACAGAAAAGAATGTCGCATGCTTGGTGCACGGGATACGTGAGGAGAAGGCCTGTAAGAGCATGTCCAGATGCTTCCTGCTCTGCCTTAACGGTTGGATTTCTATGTAGCTCAGACTCGGTAACAAGCGAGAGGAACGGTAGCATAAGTTGGTTGAGAGCTGGAACTGCAGAATGTGTGAAAATCATAGTCTTTTCTGGATCAATTCCGCAGGCCAGATAATCAATAACCATATTGTAGACATTATCTGCAATATGCTCAGTAGTGTCTCTGTCTGTAATTACCTGATAGTCAGCAATAATAATATTGGTATGAACACCAAGATTTTGGAGTCTTACGCGCTCAATAATGGTGCCAAAGTAATGGCCAAGGTGAAGTCTTCCGGTAGGTCGGTCACCAGTAAGCATGTTGTACTTTCCTGCATGCTCGGCTAAATCCGCCTGGATTTCATCAGAACGGCGAACAGCTGCTTCATAACTGCCTTCATTTGGCATAGTGACTCCTTGAAGTAAATTAATGCGTGAACTTAGTAAGTTTACCGCATTCCAAGCTATGGTTTAAATAATGAGTTAATAATCGCCGAATACGATACGCCGACTTTCGCCGGCGTATCTAACAAGGATGCTTCAATTGAAAGCCTACGTTTTAGTTGTTTATCAATCTTCATTACTAGCCCCTTTCGTTTGACAGCATCCTTGTGTTATCAATTTGCTTCTTACAACTGCTTTATTAATCAAAGCAATAATTACAGTCATAAGTATCAAGATGAAGGTCCATAGAAGCGTTTCGAGACAAACTTCAAAATATGAAATTCTTCCAGACTTAAATACATCTGTGGTAGGGAAGATTTCTAAGGCTCCCACTATTGACTTAGAATCCAAATACGTGAGGGGTATCCATTTGATAATTGACTGTTGAAAGTCTCGAGTTAAGAAATATTTTGGATAAAACGGAATGCATAACAGGGTGAAGATTATCAGAAGAGAAATAGTTGGTTCTTTAGAAATAGTCAAGAGCAATTCATAGCAAGCGACGACTAGAATCGAAAACAAAAAAATGAGTATAAGCTGTGATGTGATTAATTGAAGCGCGGATGAATAAATAATTTCGCCACCCCTTCTAAATACTACAGGGTAATCTGGTCGTCCTAAACCGTTACGGACCAGTGCATATAAGAGTAATGGCGCAATAGAAATAGCGAACGAAATCATTCCTGTGAAAAGAATAGATAGGCATTTTGATATATGAAATCTTACTAGGGTTAGCTGCCTATTTCCCAATAGCTTATTTCTATGACTACTTTTTGCGGCGATAAATGAAAATATACCGATAGCTGCATAGATGACTAGTGGTGTTCTATTTAAAAACAGAGACGCCATCATTTCAATCAAAGGGTATTGTTGTACGTCTTTGTAGAGTGCGCTATTTCCCAATCGCAAAAGATGCTCATAGTATAGTTGCTTAGCCTGCAAATCGTATATGGATTCTGCTGTTCGAAGTCCATTTTGCGCATCTTCTATTTGGTTATTTAAGAAATCTAAGTATCTTTGTACAAAATCTAAACTATCCTGACTGTTTGCCAGAGCATAGGTTATTGAGAGTTTTTTAGTTAATTGAATTAAATCATCGTTAGGAATCTGTTGTTCTATCCCGCTCTCGTATTCTCTCTTGTAATTTAAATAGGTTTCATTAAAAACCTCACGCATATTCCAGTCTAAAAACCAGTTAGACATAGATGGTTGAATAAGAATAGAAGAAAAATAAACTGTTAAGACACATATTACTAGCCATGTGAAAGGGTGTTTCATCAATAGCTTTATATTAGATGTTAGGTGCCACATATAAGCTCCTTATTTAGCTGAGCCGTCAAACAACTTGTGATATAAAGACCTCGATTCTTCGCATGCATTAACTTGCTGTAGCGTTTTATTTTTTATGAATACAAAGGAGTTGCACACTCTATCTAATTCTTCTGGCAAGTGAGAGGAAATGATAACGCAGGCACCATACTTTGCCAGTGTTTGAATTAGATGTGAACTATACTCTGCATGTTGTATATCAAGTGCGTTGAGCGGTTCATCTAAGAGAATGTAAGGTGAGTGCGAAACAAAGGCCATAGCAAGCTGTAGTTGCATTTTCATTCCCTGAGAGAATTTGCTAATTCTTTGAGATTTTAGATTTAATGCGTCGAGCATTTTAAGGGGTGTGTCAATATCAGCCTCTGATCTCCATATCCTTTTGACAAGTTCCAGGTGGAATCTTCCATTCATTGTTGGATATAAAATTGAATTATCTTCAGGTGAGTAGTAGATCTTTTGAGCATAAATATCTGAATCAATGATTGAAATATCATTGCAGGTTATTGATCCTGATTTTAATAAACTGATATCCCCATTTAGAGTTTTTAGCAGGGTACTCTTTCCAAAGCCATTTGGAGCCATAAGTCCGTAGACTCTCCCTGGCTTAAATGAAAAGGTAACATTGTTCAAGATGACCTTGTCTTTATAGCCTATTGAAACATCATTGAGATTAAGCATTTTTTATTTCACCCACTAAGTCTGCTTGTAATAATTTTCTGAGTTTATTGATTCCGATCGTTATGAAAATAATTAAAACAGCCCATAGCATGAATATGAGTAACCCATATAAAGGTTGAGGTTGAGCATAGTCAATCTTGTTTGTAAAAAATTGAACATCTCCAACAAAGCCGACTATTGCACCAATATCCAAATAACCAATAGGGAGGTACTCAATCCACCCTAAAAGTAAATGGTGTGAAGAATGGTCCATTGCAAAGATAGATGAACAAATTACAAGCAAATAGATAACTAGAGGAATAAGAAACTTACGGGTAATAGAGAATGCACAGATTAAAACTAAGGACACAAACATGTTAGTTACCGCGGTATATATAACAGACCAAACGGCACACTGGAGAGCATCTGAAGTGTAAATGGTTCCTGCCTGAACTAGAACAACAGGGTAAGAAGCTAATCCAATCCCGTTATGCATCAATTCAATGGTAAGCAGTGGAATATACGAACAGAGACAGATGCTGAAGGCAATAATCTCAGATGCGCCAATACATCCAGAAAGACGCTTCAGGTAAGGTATTTGATCTTTTCCTAGAAGTTTTTCTCGAGAAGTGATTTGAGCTAAAACAATGAAGGTTCCAATTGCTGGTAGAAATCTTAAAACAATAGGCAATCTATTTAGTGAGTATGAAATTGAGTGTATAGCTGGTAATTTACTCTCAGTCTCATATTGATTACTTAATGGAACTTGCTGCATCTTTTGAGAAAATGCTTTCTGAGCTAAATAATAAAAGCCATTATCGTAGAGCCTAAGAGCTAAATTGTTTGATAACACAAATGAATAGTAGGTTAAGCTTGCTTGATAGAATTGCACGCTTGTTGTGGCAAGCCTAACGTTCCCTAACAGCTCTATTTGCTTTTCAAGAGTTTTGAAAGCTTCCGATGAGCGCTGATCAGAGCCGTAACTTTCCGCTTGTTTGACAAGGTAATCGTATTCATCGCTTACAACACCATTGCGAGCAAAATTTATGCTATATACATCTAGATTTGTAAAAACTGGAATTAGTAAAAGAGCCGCAAAAATACAGGTAGCAAGCCATAATAAAGGTTGCCTAATAGCTGTTTTGATAAGACTCCTGCAATACCACATATCTCCTCCTCAGATGAGAAAAGATAAGTGCTACTTTGTAAGAACTTTACTCTTATTTGAAATTTTTTACAATATATATTATTTTGGTAAAAGATTATCTAAGTAGAGATATTTATCATCTACTGTTTACCAAGCTTTTTGCGTTCAAGGGCACGAGCAATAAGGATTTGCTTGCGCAGCTCTGGAATCTTTTTGCCATCCATGGCAGGAGTGCCAGAAAGCTTGTAAGGAATGCCAAGCTCTTCGTATTTTTTTACACCCATCACATGATAGGGAAGTACGTCTAATCCAATAACATTGTCCCAGTGGGCAATAATCCTACCAACACCTGCAAGCTCTTCTGCTGTATCAGTAATGCCAGGTACTACAACATGTCTGATAAGAACTTTAATACCTCTACGATTAAGCTCATCGCCAAACGCAAGCGGTCTTTCTGAGCCAACTTCACAAAGACTTATGTGACCCTTTGGATCAGAGTGTTTGATGTCAAGAAGCACTAAATCAGTATTATCAAGCACGCGTTCAAATTTCTCTGGAGTATCTGGATTGTAGGCGACGCCAGAAGAATCAAGACAGGTATGAATACGTCCACGAGGATCATTATGCGCTGCCTCAAAAAGAGCTCCAACAAACTCTGGTTGAGCAAGTGGTTCGCCACCAGTAGCCGTAATTCCACCGTTTCTATAAAAAGCTCTATTGCGGTTAAAAGTAGCAAGAATTTCTTTTACTGATGTTTCTGTTCCAATACCAAATTGCCAGGTATCTGGGTTATGGCAATAGGCGCAGCGCATGGGACACCCCTGGGTAAATACAACCAGGCGAGTTCCAGGGCCATCTACAGTACCAAAGGTCTCAATAGAGTGGACCCGCCCACAAACTGTGAGCGGGTCATTGAGATCCATGTGAGTATCAGAACAAGACATGGACAAGAAATCCTTAGAGAGCGTCGTGGAAGGTACGAGAAATAACGTCGTCCTGCTGCTCTTTGGTAAGGGAGTTGAACTTAACAGCGTAACCAGAAACGCGAATGGTCAGCTGAGGATACTTCTCTGGATGTGCCTGAGCATCAAGAAGCGTGTCCTTAGTAAATACGTTAACGTTGAGGTGATGACCGCCCTTCTCGGCATAGCCATCAATCATGTTTACCAGGTTGTCAATCTGCTCGGAAGCTACTTCGTTGGACTGCATGTGTTTCTCCTTACGAGTTTGTTGGCGAGAAGAGACATGTTGATAGATCTTCTCGCCAGGGCTTGTTATTTACGATCCTCAGCACCTTCAGCTGCGGATGGGTCTGCCTCACAGGCGCAATCAATTTTGTTCTCAATCTGAATATCAAGATTCATATCAGAGAAGTCGATGTGCTCAAGGTCTAGCTCACTACCATGGAAGTAGACGTCAGAGCCCTTACCAAGAGCGTTAGGAATGATTGAGAAGGTATTGGAAATACCGTCCTGTGCGTCGTTGAATGGAAGCTTAGCAACGGATGCCAGGGATGCAACGGCACCGTGAGTGTCGCGGTGGTGCATTGGATTAGCACCAGGAGCAAAAGGAACGCCTGCGCGGCGGCCATCAGGAGTGTTGCCGGTAGCCTTACCATATACGACGTTAGAGGTAATGGTCAGGATAGAAGTGGTTGGAACAGAATCACGGTAGGTGTGGTTCTGGCGAATCATGTTCATGAAGATCTCAACGATGTCATGAGCAATGGTGTCAACGCGGTCATCATCGTTACCGTACTTAGGGAAGTCGCCCTCAGTGACGTAATCGGTAACAAGACCAGTCTCATCGCGGACAACCCTTACCTTTGCATACTTGATTGCAGAGAGGGAGTCAGCAACAACAGAAAGGCCTGCGATGCCTGTTGCAAACCAACGATGAACATGCTCATCGTGCAGAGCCATCTGGATGCGCTCGTAGCTGTACTTATCGTGCATGTAGTGGATTGCGTTAAGAGCGTTGACATAAACGCCAGCAAGCCAACGCATCATGTCCATATACTTGGAGAAGACATCGTCGTAATCAAGGTACTCGCCCTCAACTGCACGGTACTTAGGACCAATCTGCTCGCCGGTCTTCTCGTCACGGCCGCCATTGATTGCGTAAAGCAGGCACTTAGCAAGGTTTGCACGAGCGCCAAAGAACTGCATTTCTTTGCCAACGCGCATGGAGCTGACGCAGCAAGCAATTGCATAGTCATCGCCATGATAGACACGCATAAGATCGTCGTTCTCATACTGGATAGAGCTGGTGGTAATAGAGATTTTTGCGCAGTAGCGCTTGAAACCTACAGGAAGCTTGGTAGACCACAAAACGGTCAGGTTAGGCTCTGGGCTGGTACCCATGTTCTCAAGGGTGTGGAGCCAGCGGAAGCAGGACTTGGTAACCATGGAGCGGCCATCAATGCCAATACCACCAATGGACTCAGTGACCCACTGAGGGTCTCCGGAGAAGAGCTCGTTGTACTCAGGAGTACGAGCAAACTTGACCATACGAAGCTTCATAACCAAGTGGTCAACAATCTCCTGAATCTCTGACTCAGTGAAGGTGCCACGAGCAAGATCACGCTCTGCATAGATGTCCAGGAAGGTGGTGTTGCGACCAATGGACATTGCAGCGCCATTCTGCTCTTTTACAGCAGCAAGGTAGCCCAGGTAGAGCCACTGAACAGCCTCTTTGAAGTTCTCTGCAGGACGGCTCAAATCAAAACCGTAAATCTCGCCAAGCTGCTTAAGCTCTTTAAGAGCACGGATCTGCTCGGAGAGCTCCTCGCGATGACGAATGGTTTTTTCGTCCATGATGGAGCCGGTACCGTTTTTCTGATTTGTTTTATCGGCAATCAGAGCGTCAACACCGTAGAGAGCAACACGACGATAGTCGCCAATGATGCGGCCGCGGCCGTATGCGTCAGGCAGACCAGTAATGATGTGGGAGTGACGGCATTTGCGCATGTCCTCGGTGTAGACATCAAAAACGCCAGCGTTGTGAGTCTTGCGACGATAGGTGTAGAAGTCAACAATCTCTGGGTCAACCTCGTAACCGTAGGCCTTGCAAGCAGCCATTGCCATACGAATGCCACCGTCTACCATAAGAGCACGCTTTAATGGCTTGTCAGTTTGAAGGCCAACAATCTGCTCAAGGGGCTTGTCAATGTAGCCGGCCTCGTGGGAAGTGATAGTGGAAACCTGCTTGGTATCCATATCAAGCACGCCACCATTTGCGGTCTCTTGAGCAAAGAGATCCATAACATCCGCCCAAAGCTTTGTGGTAGCCTCAGTTGGACCAGCGAGGAAGGAATCATCGCCATCGTAAGGGGTGTAATTCCTCTGAATGAAGTCTCGGACGTCAATTGCTTTTTGCCAGTTACCACCGACAAAGCCGTCCCAAGCCTCCTGTGCTGGTGTTTCCTGCATAACACACTCCTTTTTACATGGATTTTTGAGTCCATGTTCATGCTGAGCGTGTTGAGTGGAGCATGGCCGCTCAGCAGTTTACAAATAGCAATCTTGAGACTAATTTTGACAGCAGGTATGTCTTTGGACAAATGACGTCAAATATTAGTTGCGAACTCTAACTTTACTCAATATGTAGTGCCAAACAAGTGACAAATACGCAATATTTTGACAAGTTAGAATCGGTTTACATTTGCGCAGGTCAGAAATTTGCTAAAAAGAAAGCTATATAAAAATTGTTGAGAATTAGTCACATTTATTGCGACAGGTGTCCGTTTCTTCTCCAAATGTCCACAAAATTGTTGCTATCCTTAGCTAAAGGGGAGGTTTCATGGATACTGTGGCATTAGAAAAACAACGCTTGCGAGAAGAACGTCTGGCAGCAAGAGAAACTCTTTCTGAGCAAGAGAGATGTGCGCTTGATGACTGCATTACCCAAAATCTTCTTGCATCCCCTGAATATGCAGAAGCAGCTACTGTTTTAACGTATGTTTCTGTTTCATCTGAAGTTTCTACGCGAAAACTCATTGAGCGCGCTCTACGCGACGAAAAAACGGTGGCGGTGCCTCGTTGTCTACCTGGACATTGTTTAGAGTTTGTTGCCATCGCTTCATTGGAACAGCTGGTAGCGGCACCATTTAATTTACTTGAACCTGCAAGAAAGCTGTCTGCTTTAACAGGAGACCAGATGAGCAATTCGATTTGCATTGTTCCAGCACTTCTTGTTGATACAAAGGGATATCGTTTGGGTTATGGTGCTGGTTTTTATGACCGGTTCTTGTCTACGTACTCTGGCAAGAAAATTTGTCTTGCTTACCAGCAAAATTTGAGCCGAGAAATGCTTCTACATACAGCATTTGATGTTGCCGTAGATATGGTGATAACCGAGTCAGATGTACTTACGTGTGCATAAAAAACCTGCTGCAACGGCAAAGTTACAGCAGGTTTGTGTTTCTCGCCAAGTGGTTATAAGCAACTGGCTATGCTTCATCTTTAAGATGAGTTGCCATCAATTGGATTGCTTCTCTGTAGCTGTCAATTCCTTTACCGGAAACTGTAGCAAAGCATGCATCTTTTATATAAGAAATGTGCCTAAAGTCTTCTCTTGTAGAGATATCAGTAAGGTGCACCTCAATCATGGGAATTTGCACCGCTAGTGCCGCGTCGAGCAGGGCAACTGAGGTGTGTGTATAGGCGGCAGGGTTGATGATAATGCCATCATAGCTGCCCAGCGCGTCCTGGATTGCATCAACTAGATCACCCTCATGGTTTGATTGATAGCAGACACAATCAGAGAAACCTTGAGAGAGGGCTTCTTCCTTACAAGTCTCTATAAGGGTTCTGTAGTCGGCTTTTCCGTAAATCTCTGGCTCACGAATACCCAGCATGTTGATGTTTGGGCCGTTAATGATGAGTAGGCGAGAAGCGTCGAGGTCATCCTCATAGTTGTCTTCGAAGTCGTCTTCGTCTATGTCAGAGGCAAGGCTGTCAAAGTCTTCTTCGTCTTGATCAAAAGTATTTTTTTGAGCAAGCAGAGAGATTAGCTCATCCACCTCTTCATTGTGCTGAGCTGGGTTATCTGAGCGTTTCTCGTCTAACGAACAAAAAGTCTTTTCTGGCTCACCCAAAATGTGATTAAGGGCATCATTTACCTGACCGACAAGATTGGGACCAAAGACTACTTCAAGTCCGTTGGCGCCTTTTCCTACAATGCCAAGAACACCAGTGGCCGTGGCCAGCTGTTCGTGGTCGATAAGCGTCATATCATCAATAGAAAGGCGAAGTCGCGTCATGCATACTTCGTTGTGCGTTAAGTTTTTTGAACCACCTATTGCATTAAGAATCTCTCGAGCAATAGCATTGCTATCCATCGGATATCTCCCCAAATACGACCGAATATCAAATACTTAACTGTTTGACCGGACGTAACATCCTTGAAGTTTTTTGATACAAACCTACGAGATACAAGTATAGGGGCTTCAACGTGCCAAAATGACACGCCTCTTGTCCGTCCGGTGAACGGTTGAAAAATAACTGTAAACGTTTTCTGTTATTTAAATGCTGTGGCGAGAAGACCTTTGGCATCAGCTTCTGGACTGCCAAGGCAAGAAAAAGTTACGTCTGCCCATGCTTCATAGAGAGGTAGTCGATCTGCAGCAAGTTCTTGTATGCCAACTCTTTGTGAGAGTGGTCTTCCTGCAACAGCCAATTCTTCAAGAGGGCGAGTTAGATAGACAAGCTTTCCATTTTGACGAAGGAGCTGGTAGTTTGAGGGTGTAACAACTACGCCACCTCCGCAAGAGATTATGGAACCAGTTGTGCTAGAGATCTCTTGAATTACCTCATGTTCTAGACGTCTAAATGCTGCTTCGCCGTGTGTTTGTAGGTAGGTTGCCGCCTTGCAGTGAGCTTTCTGCTTAATGAGAAAATCAGTGTCTATCCAGGGTCGATTCATGAGTTTTGCTAGGGCTTCTCCCGTAGAGGTTTTTCCAACTCCCGGCATACCAATAAGTACAATGTTTTCTTTTGAAGCATGAAGCTCACGCGAGATGCTTTCTATCTGAGGGTCTGATACATCCTGTCCCAAAAAAAGTGAGCTTGCTCTAGCTGCTTGAGCTACCAGCATTTTTAGTCCGTTCGCGTTTTGCAGTCCAAGGCTGGATGCATCAAGTAGAAGCTGAGAGCGCAGCGGATTATAGATAAGATCAATCACACATTGGAGGGATGTAAAAGCTGCAAGTTCCTCTTTTGAAAGAGGAGAAACACCAGCATGTGGGCACATTCCTACTGGCGTTGCATTGACGAGAAGATCAGCGTCATAGTGGGATTTAATCTGGTCATAGGTAATTGCGCAGTCTACGGATGAAGAACTTTCGTGAGGGTTCCTGGAGACTCCTACAACATATGCACCGCCTTTTTTGAGCGCATAGCAAATTGCCTGACCAGCACCACCAAAGGTCCCAAAGACAATCGCTTTCTTTTGGCTCAAGTTGACCTTGAGACTTTTAACCAGATACTCAAAGCCATACACATCGGTGTTGTCTGCAGTTATAAAACCTTTGGCATCTTTTACCAGGGTATTAGCTGCTCCTATAGCTTGTGCATCCTCAGAAGTTGAGTCCGCAAGAGCACAAGCATCCTTTTTGTAGGGGATAGTAACGTTTAAGCCCTGCCAAGGTTGGTCTTTAAGAAAACCCTTCAGCTCAGAAGCAGAAAGCTCATGAAGCTGATAGGGAAATGACCCCAACTTTTCATGAATTTCTGCCGACCAACTATGAGAGAGTTTCTCGCCAATAAGCCCATAAGGAGCAAGGGGAGCTGTAGGGTTACTTGAACCTTGTTGTACAGTTTTAGAGCTCACGAGATGTCTCCTGAACTGCCTTTGCAGCGTTCATCAAAACCTCAAGCAACTCTAAAGCATAAGGTTCAAGTTCATGAGAAACAGAGGCTTTAACCTGGTCTCTTTTGGCATTTTCTCTTGAGGAATCAAGAACAGCGAGGTCCTGCACCTTTTTGTAAGCACCAATTTGTTTGGCAACCGCGATCCTCTGCTCAAAGAGATCAAAGATTTGCGCATCAATTGAATCGATTTCCTGGCGAAGCGTTTCTAGCTGATTAGTCATTGTGATATCCGTTCTGCTCAGAGGGTCAGGAATATAAGGTGTCGAGAAGAGCTAATGCAAAAGCGCTTTCAACGCAGGGAACAGCGCGCAAAACCGCAGTAACATCATGTCTGCCTTGAACAATAAGCTGCTCTGGTTCCATAGTCTGAAGGTTAACTGAATGTTGTGGAAGGCCAATGCTCGAGATAGGTTTTAACGCACATCTAAACCAGATGGGAGCGCCTGTTGAAATGCCCCCCAGAATACCTCCAGCATAATTGGTGGTTGGCACAACGGAGCCGTTACGCACCTCAAAGGCATCGTTATTCTCAGAGCCAAGTAAATTGGCAACATTCATGCCGCTACCAAATTCTATGGCTTTAACAGCGGGAACACCAAAGACTGCGGCAGAGATGGTATTTTCAAGTCCATGGAAATGAGGACACCCAATACCTGCAGGAACACCCGTTGCTGCACATTCTATGATGCCACCAACAGTATTTTTCTCTGAGCGCAGCTGTGTAAGGAGTGCGCGGGTTTTCTCGCCAGCCTGAACATCAAGAAAGGGAAGCTCTTGAGGGTCAGCTTTAAGTAACTGATTCATTTGGTGAGCAAGTAACTTGTTAGCCTCAAGCGAGTTGTCTACGAGCTCAAGAGGAGTATCGCTGATGTCCTTTATTTTGAGCACATGAGCTGCAATAGTTATGCCCTGAGCGCGCAAAATCTGGAGCGCTATTCCTCCTGCAATACAAAGAGGGGCGGTTAGGCGAGCGGAAAAATGTCCTCCGCCCGTTTGCTTGTACGAATCTCCCCATTTTGCCCAGGCAGAGAAATCGGCATGTCCTGGTCGTGGGACAAGCTTTGTAGCTGCGTAATCTTGTGGATGAACGTTTGTGTTGGGTAACTCCGCTGTGAGTGGGGAGCCATCTAGAATTCCCTCCGCTGAAATTCCAGAAATAAACTGTGGGTTATCAGTCTCTTTACGCGGGGTATCCCACGGATGCGATGGAGATCTTCTTTGAAGGAATGTCTTGAGTTCAGCTAAATCGACGACAAAACCATCAGGTAAACCTTCAATGGTGCAGCCGATTTGTGGAGCATGAGACTCGCCAAAAATAGATACTTTTACTGTTGTCCCAAAAGTTGAGGTCATCATTTATGACTCCATACTGTGGCAGACGCCACCAAGCTGCTTAAAGTGCTCAAAGAAGAACGGATACGACTTATTGATTGCCTCGGCATGTGTGATTATGACAGGACCCGTTGCATACGAAGCCAAAATAGCAGCCATCATCACAATGCGATGATCATTGCACGAGTCTACAATGCAGCTGATGGGCTGTTTTCCTCCTGTGATAATAAGCTCCGTTTGATCTTCAGAGAGCTCAACGGTTACACCAAATGCCTTAAGTGTGCTGCAGATGCTTTGGACACGGTCGGACTCTTTAAGACGAAGACGCTGAATATTGGTAAGCCTACTTGTGCCAGGGATGAACGCAGCTAGTGTAGCAAGTATCGGAGCAAGATCGCATACCTCAGAGACAGAAATAGTAAACGGTCGCAGGTGTTCCATCATACAAGCTGCGCCCTTTTGCTGGCGAGAAACACGTGCACCCACAAGTGATAACGCGGCTAAGATGGCTCTGTCGCCCTGAGCGCTTTGCATGGAGAGTCCTGTGACCTCCACTCCTTGTCCAATTGCTCCCGCGGCAAGCCAGGGTGCGGCGTTAGACCAATCTCCTTCGATTGAATAAACGCCTGGACAAACGTAGCGTTGAGGCTCAATGGTATAGGTGGAGTTCTGCGCATTGAATGTAGCGGTGACGCCAAAGTCTCCCATGACTTGTTCTGTGATGGCCAGATAGTCTTTTGACTGGATGGACCCTGTAATCTGTACTGTTGAAGATTCGCTTATCAAAGGCAATGACAGCAAAAGTCCAGAAATAAATTGAGAAGAAATATCTCCTGATAGCTCAAATAAACCACCCATAAGGTTGCCTGAAACCTCAAGGATCTTCTCGTCTTGCCAGCTAAAAGACATACCATGGGCAGAGAGTTCTGAGACAAGCGGCTCTAGGGGTCGAGAAAAGAGTCTTCCTTCTGCAGAAATTGTGGCGTTTACGTTCAGCGCGCCCAGAAGGGGGAGTAAAAACCTGAGCGTGGTGCCAGATTCTTTGCAGTTAAGCTGCACGTTTTGAGGGCGATTTTGCTCTTTTGCAGGGACAACTCTAAATCCCTGTTTGGTTCTAGCGATAGTGGTGCCTAAAGCTTTAAGACAATCAACCGTTACTTGAATGTCCTCTGAGATGTAAGGACAGGTAATGTTGGTAGTGCTGTTTGCAAATGAAGCGCAGATGAGCGCGCGATGAGCGCATGATTTTGACGGGATGGCTTCTACCGTTCCAAACAAATCATGAGGAGTTATTGAAACATCCATTTTTCACACGCTCCGTAACTAATCGTTTGTTGTAAGAATACCGCAGTTGAGTGAGAGAGAAGGATATGGTTAAAATTGTTTGAAGATTAAAGGAGGAAGCAAGTGAATAAGCCTTTTAGTGCCGTAACTCAGGTTTTACGTGGCTATACGTACAATCAGGTTAAAGCTGTCGTTGAGGTTCTTGTTGATTCTCCTGTACATAACGTTGAAGTAACCATGAACACTCCAGAAGCTGCCTTGTTAATTCAGAAGCTGTCCAGTGAATATGGCTCAGATATCAATATCGGCGCTGGTACCGTGCTTACTCTTGAAGATCTGCGGACGGCTCATAAAGCTGGAGCTACGTTTGTTTTAGCACCAACGTTGCTTTCTGAAGAGATGTTTGACTACTGCAAAGAGCATGAGATTTTGAGTGTTCCGGGAGCGTTTTCGCCAACAGAGATTGCTCATGCATTTGCTCTTGGCGCGGATATTGTCAAAGTATTCCCCGCTAATGAGGTTAGCTATGGGTACGCTAAAAAGGTATGCGAGCCTTTAGGAAACTTACCGCTTATGGCGGTTGGTGGAGTTACTACAGATACTATTGCTGAAGTATTTGCTGGTGGATATGCCTATGTAGGAACTGCTAACGGCATCTTCAACAAAAACGATATCCTAGCTGAAGACAAGATTGCTCTAAAACAGTCAGTACGCAAGCTTGCAGAAGAGCTAGAGCGTCTAGGACGTTAGTCTTCTTTTGCTAGCTCAATTAGCTGTTTGAGCTCTGCAAATGACTTGCGCTCAATACGTACATCACCAATGCCGTAGATAAGCGCCATATCAATTGAATCTGCGTGGCTTTTCTTGTCATGAAGTGCTGCGCTGTAAAGCTCCTCCACAGTAAATGAAGTGCTGGTAGGAAGGTTATAAGCTTGTGTGAGCATGGTGATGCTCTCTGCGTCTTCAACAGAACAAAGGCCAAGCTTGGAACAAGCTTTTGCCAACATGGAAGTTCCAGCAGCTACACAGGAGCCGTGTCCAAGTTCAAAGTTGCTGAGCGTCTCAATAGCATGGCCAAGTGTATGGCCCAGATTGAGCAGTTTTCTTGATCCTGCTTCTTTGAAGTCTGCTTCAACGATTGACTTTTTTATTTCAATACACGCCTGAATGAGCTCTTGCCTATGCGATGCATCGATAACCTGCACAGGGTTTCTCGCCAGAGAGATTTTATTGAAGAGTTCATGTCCAGAAAGAACGCCATATTTAATAAGCTCTCCGCAGCTATCTTGCAAAAGGGGAGTCGGAATAGAGTTCAGCAGCTCAAGATCAACAATAACCGCCCTGGGGTTATAGAAGGCTCCAACCAGATTTTTTCCAAAGGGTAAGTCAATAGCGGTTTTTCCACCAATTGAGGAGTCAATCATTGCCAAAAGTGAGGTAGGAACGTGGATGAGCGCGCAGCCGCGCATGTAGGTAGCTGCAACAAATCCCGCAAGATCGCCAATAACGCCTCCGCCAAGTGCTACAACAACGTCTTCTCGCGTAAAACGATTCTCTGCAAGGATGCTTATCAGCTTTTGATACGACTCAAATGATTTTGCATGCTCACCCGCTGGAACTGTGGCAGTTGTGACAGAAAAGCCAGCGGACTCTAGCGAGGCGAGAAGTTCTGTGCCATAGAGCTTATTCAAATCTGGATGAGTGACTACAAGAATCTTTGATCCTGAGGTGCAGGAATGAATAAGGCTGCCGGCCTGTGCAAGCAGGTGACGCCCTACATGAATTTGATATGAGTCGGATGGTAGGTCAACAGAAATAGTATTCATGAGCTCCTCATTTGCTGGTTGTATTCATTTTAGCATGGGAAAATACCAGAAGAAAATTACGCAAACCGTTACAAAAGGCAGTAAGTAGGCTGGGGTATACTTATGCACCATGACTCCGTAGCTCAGTGGATTAGAGCGTTTGCCTCCGGAGCAAAAGGTCGTGGGTTCGAAACCCACCGGGGTCACCACGTGCAAAAAACCGGCCATCACTGACTGGAGATTGTTTATATGTCATTGCAAGATACTGCAGGCAAGAGTAGTAAACGTTTTGAAGAAACGTATGAAGGCTTGACGTCAAAAGAAGTTGCAGAAAGAGTATCTGCAGGTAAAGTCAATACTAATACAGACGTCAAAACCAAATCTATTGCTCAGATTATTGCAGAGCACAGCTTTACGCTCTTTAACATAGTTAATGTTTTGATGGCGCTGCTTGTTGTTGTAACGGGACAGTACAGAAATGCGCTTTTCATGACCGTAGTTCTTGCAAACTTGGTCATTGGTATTGTGCAAGAGATTCGTGCAAAACGCATGATTGATCGCCTGTCTCTTATGACAGCTCAGAGTGTTTGCGTAATTCGTGACGGAAAAGATACCTTTATCAAACCAGACGAGCTTGTCATCGATGACCTTGTGCGCTTGAAGACAGGCGATCAAATTCCTGCTGACAGTATTCTTGTGTCAGAGCACGTAAGCGTTGACGAAAGCCTTCTAACAGGTGAGGCAGAGCCCGTGCAAAAGACCACAGGAGACGAGCTTCTCTCTGGTAGTTTTGTCGAGAGGGGCAGTCTTGTTGGTAGGGTATGTCGCGTAGGCCAGGAAGGCTATGCTGCGCGTATTAACGCAGAAGCTAAGTTTGTAAAAGAGATCAACTCAGAGATTCTTACCACCATTAAGTCAATCATCCGCGCGGGTTCCATTGCGCTGATTCCGCTGGGTATTGGTCTTTTTGTTCGTACCTATTTCATTGGTCACGCTGATTTAAACGAAGCACTTCTTTCGATGATTGCTGCCGTTATTGGCATGATTCCTCAAGGACTCGTTCTTCTCACCAGCTCGGTTCTTGCTATTGCAACCATTAGGCTTGGCCAGAAAAATGTTTTGGTTCAGCAGCAATACTGCATTGAAACGCTGGCGCGCGTAGACACCCTTTGTTTGGACAAGACGGGTACTATCACCACGGGAAACATGGAAGTTGCTCGTGTTTTGGACGCTTCATTTACGCCAATTACTGAGGCTGCGGGCGCTCTGCAAGCAGCTGTAAACGTTGTCGGCGCAAATAAAGATGACGCTAACGATACGGCTACTGCAATCCTTGCGTACGCATCCAAGCAGGGGATTCAAAGCAAACGTCCTTCTCGCGTTGTGCCGTTTTCTTCCAAGAGAAAGTACTCTGGCTGCGTCACTGAGGACGGACAGGCATTTGTTATCGGCGCCGCTCAGTTTGTGCTTGGTCCCGAGGCGGCAGACGTTATTGCGTCGTCCGATGCGTTTGCGTCCATTGAACGCGTGCTGGTTGCTTGTAGCGTTGATGGCTTTGACCAGCATGATTCTTTCCAGGGAACTCCTCAGCTCTTGGGTTACGTGGTACTCAGGGACCAGATTAGAGAGACTGCTCCACAAACCATTGCGTACTTCCTTGAGCAAGGCGTTGACCTACGCGTTATTTCGGGCGATGACCCTCGCACCGTCTCCGCTATTGCTGAGCGAGCGGGAGTCCCTCATGCCGACGGTTGGGTAGATGCAACCACACTGCATACAGAGGCAGATATTGCTGCAGCTGTCGAGAAGTACCATGTATTTGGTCGTGTTACGCCAGAACAGAAGCGTGAGCTTGTTATTGCACTCCAGAATCTTGGACACACCGTTGCCATGACCGGCGACGGTGTCAACGACATCCTGGCGCTGAGGCAGTCGGATTGTTCTATTTCCGTTGCTTCTGGTTCTGCTGCAGCTAGAAACGTTGCAGAGATTGTTCTGGCAGACAACGATTTTGCACACATGCCAGAAGTTGTTGCCGAGGGTAGGCGCTCTATCAATAACCTTCAGCGATCTGCTGCGCTCATTCTTGTAAAAACGGTTTATACTGCGGCTTTAGCGCTCTATTGCATTATTGCGCCACCATACCCCTTTATTCCTGTTCAGATGTCGCTGCTTTCATTTGCAACCGTTGGCCTGCCATCGTTTGTGTTGGCGCTTGAGCCAAATCACGATCGCGTAAAGGGTAACTTCCTGGTCAACATTTTGCGCAAGTCACTACCTGCTTCTATTGCGGTAACTATCACGCTTGCGCTTCTTATGACTGCGGGTCATCTGTTTAAGCTCAATCTTTCTCAGGTATCAACGATGGCTCTTATCACCACTGCAACAGTTGGTTTTGCGCTGCTCAGAAGGATTTCTTTGCCGCTCACCAAGCTGCGCATTTCACTTCTCGTGGTATGCATTGCCATTGTTGTTGGCGGATGTACGGTGGCGCAGGACTTCTTCCGTATTGCGCCTCTCACCCCACGCATCTTGCCGTATTTGGCACTTTGTCTGGTGATTTCCGTTATCATCTTCAACAGAATTTCCGAGCGTTACATTCACAACTATGCAAAGGATCGATTCTTTGACCTGGTTGTGAGATTAATGGGAGGAAAGTCAACTTATAGCTCTTCTGCTGATATAAACGATTAAACTGAATCACAAGCAAAGAGTTGTGGAGGGTGTATGCGTTGTCCAAACTGTGGATCTGAGGTCGATGAAGGGGCTTTAACCTGCCCTCATTGTCAGATTGATCTAAGTTTGACCCAAAGGATTCCTGTTACTCAAGCTCACTGGTGCCCTCATTGCGGTGCCTTGGTTCCTGCTGCCGCAGAAAGCTGCCCCAAGTGCGGCCTTCCTTTGCCACAGGCGGTGCCTGCTGCTCGTCCCGCGCGAGCCATTAGACCCACGCGCAACATCTCGCTCCCAGAGATCGACGCCGCTCCAGCATCTGGCGAGAAACACGATCCACTAGCAGACGCAGACCCTAATGCATCATCTTCTGCTGCAGCTGATCCTACTGTTTTGCAACAAATGCCAGCCGACAGCGCTGACCCAGATGCCACCAGCGCGTTTGCTTCGGTAAGTCGTAGACCAGCTCCTCGTTTTGAGTCTGCAATTCCTTCTGAGCCTTCAAAAGAAAACCTCCCTGAGGCAGAAGGAATCCCTCGCACGCGCGTTATTCTGCTCTCAGCGCTTCTTGTCACAACGCTGGTAGTAGCTGCTATTTTTATCATTACGCACCCATGGGATCCACAGGCAACCGATAATCGAGCAAAGGTTGAGGCTCCCGTCTCATCTACTCCTACCACCACTCCTGTTACGCATCTCACAGGTCAAGACACTAGTACAACTCAGCAAAACACAAGTTCAGATGCTGTTTTTGATGCACTTAATAGCGATTATCAGAAGCTGGGCGATCTCTCAAAGCGCCTTGATGATAACGAGAAAACCTTTGATCAGCTTGCCATTACTGGCTCTGATCAAGAGCGTGCTGATGCTCAGCAGGAAGCAGAGCAGATTTCGCTGGATATCAGCAATGTTATCTCTGACCTTTCAAGCCTTGATGACTCCAATGGAAACTATCGTCAGACCATTGAAAATCTTACTAAGCTGGGTAACTGGCTTCGCAATCGCTCTGATGCTTTGAGCGAGGGATGGAAGCGCTCTGTGGCTTCTTCTAATCCTTCTCAGGACAAAGAGCACATCTTGGCGCCAGTTGATAACATCAGAGACTCAAGTGGTTCTAGCTCATACCAGAAACTTTTTGATGAAAATTACGTGAATTGGAAGCCACAAAAGCAGTAAAAATCTACCGTTCAGCTGCTTTAATTTCAAAAATCTCATCATACTGGTAAAATAATTAGGTTAGAAAAGAAGTTCTTTATTACTAAGGGTTTCTCGCGTTTTCTTCTTCTCTTAGATGTAAAGAAGCTTGGAGGAATTATGTTTGGACTTGATCCATTGTATACACCAGAGCGCCAGGTCACTGGTACTGAGGTGGCTGTCTTTGATACCAACAAGGGAATCATTAAGGTTCAGCTTGACGGTAAGGGCGCGCCTATTCATGTAGCTAACTTCTGCGAGCTTGCAGAGTCTGGCTTCTATGACGATACCAAGTTCCACCGTCTTGTCCCTGGCTTTGTTCTTCAGGGCGGAGATCCAAATACTCGTGAGATGAGTGTTGAGGATGTTATTTTTGGCAACCCTGGTCCTGACGGAATTCCTGGTACCGGCGGTCCTGGTTATCGCATCAAAGAGGAGTTCACTACTAACCCCAACAACTCTCACGTTGATGGCGCCCTTGCTATGGCTCGCTCTCAAGATCCAAATTCCGCGGGTTCGCAGTTCTATTTCTGTCTTGGTCCACAGCATGGCTTGGATTCCGGTTACACCGTATTTGGCACCACCATCGAGGGAATGGATGTCATTTCCCAGCTAAAGGTTGGCGATATCGTCAATTCCATTAGAATTGAAAACGCTTAAAGCCAAGTCGCACAGACTCTTGGAGGATATTGTGAATCAACAGGCATTTGAGTTAGGTAAATCTGCATATGATCAGGGCGACTGGTTTGTAGCTATCAGTCAGTTTGATGTGGCAAAAGAGCCAGGCGAGGTAAACGGTCAGATTGACCACCTTCTTGGTAACGCATATATGAAGCTTGGCCAGTTTGATTCTGCCGCTTCTGCTTACAAGTCTGCTCTTGCTGATACGTCATACGGCAAGGTTGGCGCACTCTCCACAAACCAGGGTCGCGCTCTTCTGGCTGCCGGTAGGGTACAGGAGGCAATTGCTGCGCTCACCAATGCTGTTCAGGACGTCTCTTACGCAACTCCTTATAAGGCACAGCTTGCCCTTGGTTCTGCTTACGAGAAAATCGGCGATATCCGTAACGCAGGTATTGCTTACAGAAACGCTGCAGTTGACGAGAAGAACCCTAATCCTTCATCTGCGCTCTGCAGCCTTGGTGCATGCTTTATGGGTCTGAACAGACCTGTTGATGCAGTTGAGGCTTATCGCACTGCTCTTGATTTTGCTAATCCTTTGGAGAACTCCAATAAGATTTATGCAGAGCTTGGTCTTGCGTACGTTGCAGCTAATCGCATGTCTGAGGCAGTTGACGCCTTTACTCACGCAACCGCAGATGGCAGCTTTGTCCTATCTAATCAGCAGCAGTCTGCTTTTGATGCTGCTCGTAAGGCAATTACTGCA
This sequence comes from uncultured Atopobium sp., assembly GCA_963518165.1. Lineage (GTDB taxonomy): Bacteria > Actinomycetota > Coriobacteriia > Coriobacteriales > Atopobiaceae > Lancefieldella. The sequence goes on along the minus strand of CAUQHX010000001.1, from coordinate 420,764 downwards.
ATGACTTCTGGTAAGCCATCTGAGACCGATGCTTTCCTTCAGGCAGCTGGTTATGGTGCCTACGATCCACTTGATCCTACAGGTATGTCTGGCGAGCTTATTCCTTCTGCAGAAGATACTGGCTTCTTCCAGATTACTGAGCAGGAGATTATTGAGCAGGACAAGAAGGACAAGAAGATTAGGCGCAAGCATCGCCACACCGGTCTTAAGGTATTCATTACCATTCTTATCTTGCTTATCTTGGCTGTTGGTGGCGCTGGCTATGCCTACTATCGTGGCTATGGATGGCCAACCCAGCAGTCCGTTGTTCAGGATATTTTCAACGCAAAGGCACAGGGTACTGATATTGGTCGCTATGTCTCTAGTTCTGTTTCTAGCACCACGCTTCAGCAGATTTCTAACAGCCTGCCATCAAGCTCTGCTGTCACCATCAATGGTGTTGATCAGAGCATGACTCACTCAACGGTAAACGCTTCTGTCAGCCTTTCTAACGGCGGAAACGTTGACTACACCATTGAGCTTGTTCGTGATGGCATTGGCTGGAAGGTGGCAAGCGTTACCACTTCGTATGTCAGCCAGAATAATCAGAACTCTGGTACAACTTCTGGTACCAACGGTTCTAACTCAGGAACTACCTCTGGAACTAATGGATCTAACTCCTCAAATTCCTCTAATAGTTCCTCCAGCTCTTCAAAGTCTGGTAACTAGTACTAAACTGTTTTAACCGTTCTTTCTGCAGGATTATTACGCACACGCGTAGCACGTTTGATTGGATATCATGTCTATCTTCGATTCGCTCTTCGGAGAATATGGCGGAGACCTAGCCATCGATCTGGGAACTGCAAACACCCTTGTTGCAGTTCGTGGTCAGGGTATTGTCATCAATGAGCCATCGGTTGTTGCAATCGATAAAAGTGAGAGCCGCGTTTTGGCCGTTGGCGCTGATGCAAAGCGCATGATTGGTCGTACTCCTGGCTCCATCATTGCTGAGCGCCCTCTTAAAGACGGCGTCATTGCAGACTTTGATGTTACTGAGGTTATGCTTCGTTACTTCATCGAGAAGGCTCGTGAGCGCAAATATCCTTGGTCACCACGTCCACGCGTAGTTGTCTGCGTTCCTTCTGGCGTTACATCTGTCGAGAAACGCGCTGTTTTTGAGGCAACTATTCAGGCGGGCGCTCGTCAGGCATTCTTGATTGAAGAGCCTATGGCTGCAGCTATTGGCGCAGACCTTCCAATTGAGGATCCTACAGGTTCCATGGTTGTTGACATCGGTGGCGGTACAACTGAGGTCGCCGTTATCTCCATGGGCGGTATTGTTGTCTCGCAGTCCATTAGAACTGCAGGTGACGAGTTCGATCAGACCATTCTTGAGCATGTTCGTGATGCGTACAACCTCTCTATTGGTGAGCGCACTGCAGAGGACATCAAGATTAAGGTTGGCTCTGCAGCTCCTCTTGCAGAAGAGCTTGACGTTGAGGTCAACGGCCGTGACGTCATGAGCGGTCTGCCAAAGACAGTTCGTATTGAATCAGAAGAGATTCGTCGTGCTCTTGACCGTCCTCTTGACGAGGTCACTAAGGCTGTTAAAGATGCGCTTGATGTAACTCCTCCAGATCTTGCTTCTGACCTTATGTACTACGGTATTTTGCTTACTGGTGGCGGCGGAATGCTTCGCGGTCTTGACCAGAGACTTCGTGAAGAGACTGGCGTGCCCGTTAACGTAAGCCCAACCGCGCTAGAAAATGTTGTTACCGGTTGCGCAAAGGTTCTTGAGGCTAACGCATTGTCCGGTGGATTTGTTCAGAGTGCAGGCCAATAAATATGCCATTGTCTCATCAGATCCAGGGCGCTTCATCAGGCCTTGGATCTAACAATAATAAGCATACAGGCGGCCGTAGTTTTATTATTCTTTCGCTGCTTTCAATTGTGTTATTGACGGTTAGCGCTCGTATGGGTGCAGGAGGACCGCTCGAGATGGTTCGAGGTGGCTTCTCTACTATTACCATGCCTTTTAGGATGGCAGGTTCTGCTATTGCCATGCCTTTCCAGGGCATTGGTAACATTTTTAGTAACTTAACAGCAGACCAGCAAACACTTTCTGACCTTAAGGCAGAAAACGAGCAGCTACGCTCAAGAAATGCAGAGCTGGAAGAAACAAACCAGTCTACGCAGCGTCTGCAAGGTCTTCTCGACCTTAAAAATACCTATAACCTACAGTCTACAGGTGCTCGTGTCATCTCTGGTTCTACTGACTCGTTTAATAACACCATTGTGATTGACAAGGGAACTTCATCCGGACTGGCTGTTGGCATGCCTGTTGTTGATAGCGGCGGCGTTATTGGCCAGATCATTGAGTGTGGTCCTACAACCTCTACCGTTCGTCTTATCACTGACGAGAAGAGCGGTGTGGCTGCAATGGTTCAAAGCAGCCGAGCTCAGGGCATGCTTATGGGTTCCGCGTCAAGGCAGATTACTCTTAACTTGATTAACACCAACCAGAAGGTTGCCGTAGGCGATACCGTTGTTACCAGTGGTCTTGGTGGCGTGTTCCCTAAGGGGCTTCCTCTGGGCAAGGTTACCAGCGTTGAAGCAGCTCCAGGATCGCTCTACTACACCATTGTTATTGAGCCGTTTGGAAATGTCAGCACCAATGAAGAGGTAATGGTTATCACGTCTCTTTCTGAGGAGCAAAAAGCTACCGCAGATGATATTGCAGAGGCAGATAAGCAAAATACTCCAACAGCAACTAATTCAGACGGTAAGGATAAAGACTCCAAAGACGGATCTTCGGGTTCGTCATCAAGCAGCTCTTCTGGCAGCGGTTCTACAAACAACACAACAAATTCTCAGCAGAATGCAACGGTTGCTGCTCCAACGGGTAACACACAACATAACAGCGGAAGAACAGATTAAGGGGGATGTATGCAGGTTTCTGATAGAAATAAAAACACACGCAGCATCGCCGTTCTTGCTGTTGTTTGCTTCATTTTGCAAATTATGCTTACACCACAGGTTTCTTTTGGTGGGGGAGTCATCAATTTTGCACTGATTTTCTCGGCAGTTATTGCTCTAAGGTATGGTGGAAAAACTGGCGTAATAAGCGGCTTTGTTGCAGGTCTAATCTATGATCTGACTTCTGCCAACCCCATTGGCCTTATGGCACTCTTGCTTGTGGTGAGCTCTTATTTCATGGGCCAAGAGGTACGAGACAGAATTTCTGGCAATTTTGGTACCTCTATGGGTTTTGTTGCGCTTCAGACCTTTGGCGTTACCTTTATGTACCAGCTCATCAATTCTTTGATTGGTTCTGGTGGCAACTTCTTTGAGGGGCTGCTGTTTAAGTCTTTCCCCACGATGTTGTTCACCATTTTGGCAGCGCTTCCTGTTTTCTATGTGCTTTCTCATTCCCAGAGGTCTCATTCATCTTTGGGTGGAACTTCGCTCTACCGCGGATCTCACCGAGCTCCACAGCGCCTTAAATAAGGGGTTAGTATGAATTTCACCCTTGTTATCCTTGCTTGTTGCGCTGTTGCAGCAATTGGTCTGATCATCGTATATCTCACTTTTGGTAGAAAAGACTCACCGTTTACCTTTGACATTGGTGGCGGCGCGCCTAAGGCTTCTGGCGGCTCTGATGGCTCTGCCGAGAAGACCCTCTCGTCCAGGCTTATCGGCTTTGCAATTGCCGTAGGCGGCATGTTTGCCGTGCTTATTGGTCGTCTTTGGACCATGCAGCTCTTATCGTCAGCTGACTATACTGAGCAAGCAGAGCGTAACCGTACACGAACGGTTACCACCGCAGCTCCTCGTGGTCGTATTTTGGACAGAAACGGCGTGGAGATTGTTACTAACAGGCCAAGTCCAACGGTAGTAGCTCGAGCAGATGTTGCAGAAGACTACATTAAGCTGCAGATTCTTGCCAATCTTTTGGGTATGCCTATGCTGGCGGTGCGCAGAAAAATTATGGATACCTCCGATGGCGCTCAGGCGCTTCGTACTGTTTCGGTAGACGTATCCAGGCGCGTAGTTGCCTACATTTATGCTCACGGCGCTTTGCTTGATGGTGTTTCAATTGAGGAGCGTACCCAGCGCGCCTATCCAAACGGATCCCTTGCAGCTCATGTAGTTGGCTATACCGGCACTGTCACGCAAGAGCAGCTTGAAAGCAGTAAAACTGCAGATGGCGGCTTTGTATATGCCCATGGTGATATCGTGGGACAAACGGGCGTGGAGTATCAGTACGAGTCTGCGCTTCAGGGCGTTCGTGGAGAGCAGACGGTGTACGTTGACGCTGCTGGTAACGTACTTTCGCACTCAACGTCTATTGCGCCACAGAGTGGCTCAGACGTTGTCTTGACCATTGATGCAAACATTCAAAAAGCAGCAGAAGCATCGCTGGTCAGCGTTATCAATACCGTTAGGTCTCAAGATTATCAAGGCCGAAGCGCAAGTGTCGTGGCACTTGATTGCACTAACGGCGAAGTTATTGCCATGGCAAGCTATCCAACCTATTCTCCTTCAATGTTTGTTGGAGGTATTTCCAGTTCTGACTGGGATACGCTTTCTTCTGAAGAAGCAAACTACCCGCTGATGAACCGTGCTATTGCGGGCCAGTATCCAACTGGCTCTACTATCAAGGCGCTTACTACCTTTGCTGGACTCAAGTACGGCATTTGCGATGGAAATTCCAGCTGGTATTGCACAGGTTTCTGGACTGGTTTTGGTGAGCAGTACGGTATGCACTGCTGGCTGCTTTCTGGCCACGGCACGGTTAACCTCATTACCGGTATCACCAACTCTTGCGATATCGTTTTTTACGAGATTGGTAAGGGCTTCTTCTACAACAACGATCATCCAGAGGGCATGCAGGAGACATTCCGTGCCTTTGGACTTGGCGCGCTTTCTGGCATTGATCTTCCAGAAGAGGCATCTGGTCGCGTTCCAGATGCAGAGTGGAAGTGGAATTACTTTACCAGCTCGCCTGATGATGCTCGTAAGTGGCAGGGTGGCGACAACTGTAACCTTGCTATTGGCCAGGGTGACCTTTTGGTAACCTGCCTTCAGATGGCAAATGCGTATTGCGGCATTGCAAACAGGGGTCCAATTTATAAGCCACATGTTCTTAAGAGCATTAACGCCAGAAATGGTAACGGCTCTGTTATTGAGTACAAAAACGAGGTCATCCTGACGCCTGAAGAAAAAGATGAGCACCGAGATATTGTCGCTCGTGGCCTTTACGGCGTTGTCTATGAGGAATCCGCTTCTCAGACTGTCCACTGGACCAATCTTGATGTCACGGTTAATGGTAAGACAGGTACCGCTGAGCAGCAGTCCGTCGGAGAGCCCGTTGGTTGGTTTGTTGGCTATGCACCGGCTGATAAGCCTCAGTACGTTGTTGCTGCAAACCTTGACTGCGCACCTTCTGGTGCAGGTTCTGGTATGTATATTGTTCGAGACGTCTTTGGCGCAATTTATAATCAGCCAGACAATGTTGGTAGGTAAGGAGGCGAGAAACCCATGGCACTTGATTCATCTGCAGTTACAAAACAGAGAATGAGCTCTCCCTTTAGAAGGCGTGGAGGTATTCCTTCAGGCGGTCTTGCCAAGAAAGAGAGACTTACTGGTAAGAATATTCTGAACAACCTCTATCTTGCGCAGCTTGTTCCCGCGGCTCTTCTCGTCCTCATTGGTATTGTGGTTATTTGGACCGCATCGATGAACATTGCTGAAGCCAGTTTTCCTAGGCATCTTTTGGGCATTGGCTTGGGTCTTGTTTTTGCCATGTTTATGTGGCGCTATGACTACAGAGCGCTAGCAAATATGACAAACGTGCTGCTTGTCGGCGTTGTTGTATTGATGATTTTGCCTAAGGTTCCAGGCTTCGGTGTCTCGGTCAAGGGTATGACTGGTTGGGTTAATATCCCGTTTGTTGGCTTTAGATTTCAGCCGTCTGAGCTGGGAAAGATTGTCACAATCTTTCTTATGGCTTCAGTGTGCGCTCAGTATAACGGCAAGGTAGAAACACTGAGAGACTACGTAAAGCTTTGTGGAACGCTGATGGTTCCATTTGGCTCCATTATGCTTTTGCCTGACCTGGGAACTGGTCTGATTATTTTGGTTATCGGAGCTACTATCATCATTTGCTCTGGCGCAAAACGTTCTTGGATTCTTGTGACCGTTCTGTTGCTCGTTGCTGTTGTAGCTCTTGTTGTTGTGACTTCTATGATTCCTGATATTCCTCACATCCTTAAGGAGTACCAGATGAAGCGTCTTACCGTCTTTTTGGATCCATCCGTTGATCCGTCAGGAGATGGCTATAACCTGCAGCAGGCAAAGATTGCCGTAGGTTCAGGTGGCTTTATTGGAAAAGGACCAGGTAACGCTACGCAGGCAAGTGGACGATTCTTACCTGAGGCACATACGGACTTTGTTTTTGCGCTCTTCTCGGAAGAGTTTGGCTTCCTTGGTGCTTTCATTATGCTTTCACTTTTTGCGTGGATGATTTTTGCAACTATTCTGTTTGCCATGAAGACCGAAAATACCTTCTCTAAGCTGGTGCTTGTTGGTTGTGCGGCCATGTGGTCGTTCCAGGTTTTACAGAATGTTGGCATGTGTATTGGCATCATGCCTATTACCGGTATTCCACTGCCGTTTATCAGCTTTGGATCAACATCGATGATTGCCCAGCTTGTTTCTGTAGGAATTGTTCAGTCCGTTTACAGACATAGAACTAAGGCGGCATAAGCTATGGCAAAAAGAAACAGCTTAGGCAAGCTTGCAACTTCTGTACTGCAGGAATTCCGCGGCTCACTCTCATCTCTTGAGCCAACCTACACGCATATCTATGTTGATTCCCTTGCCTCTGAAGAGGCAATTCTTGCTGTTCATACGTATTTTATGCCAGAGAGAACAGATGCTTTAGTGCGTGTTTCTAAGCTTGCCGATGGCGTCTCGTTTACCTCTGGAGGCACTGGTCGTGCGGGAAAGAATGCCGCTATTCCTGATATTGTGGTGATTATTCCTACGCCAACATCACAGTATGAGGATGCTCTTACCATGTTGGTAAGCCATTCAATTCCTTGTGCCGTGGTTGTTGAGTCTGCAGTTGAAGCTCCAAAAATTGCTGACACGCTCTACAACACAGGCCTTATTAGCATCATTGCAGGCACTACTGAAGAAGTGCTCTTTGATCGACTCTCTTCATGGATTGCCACTGCAACAGAAAAATCAGTTTCTTTTGCGGCAGCATATCCTCTTTGCAGAACTCATGTAGTCAAGCAGATAACTGTTGCTTGCGCTAAAGAAAATGCAGCTATTGGTGCGGTAGCCTTTGTTCCTGGCTCTGACATGCCACTGATGACTGCACGTCAGATTAGACTTGCGCTTGATATTACCGCTGCTTACAACATCAATATGAGTGTTGAAACCATCGCCGAACTTCTCGGCGTTGTGGGCGCGGGCTTTGGATACCGCACGGTGGCGCGAACCGTTGCAGGCACTGTTCCAGGATTTGGCTGGGCACTTAAGGCGGGCATGGGATACGCAGGAACTCATACGACTGCTCGCGTCATTCACGCGTACGCTCGCAAAATTGCACAGAAACGCGATGGGGTAGCAACAGACTCTTCTTCCAAGACCAGCACTTCGAGCGTTTCTACAGACGCAACGGTAACAGCAGATACAAATTCACAACCAAATACCGTAGAGATACCAACCACACAGTCCCTCGCTAAAAGATAGAAAGTAGACTATCGTGCGTGTTAAACGAGAAAATCTCTTCCATCTCATTGAGCCCATGCTTCCGCATGTCGAGAAACCCTCAAGGTATTTAAATCACGAGTGGGGAGCGGTAGAGGCGCAAGAAGGCCCTTTTCACGTTTGTATGGTTTATGCCGACGTGTACGAGGTGGGTCAGCCTAATTTGGGCATCGCTATTTTGTATAACGCTCTTAATAAGGCACCTTATATTTCTTGTGAGCGCGCCTATCTGCCTTGGACAGATATGGCAGTTTTGATGCGCAAACGCAAGGTTCCCATGCTTTCTTTGGAGGGTGCCGCACCTTTAGCATCTTTTGATGTGGTGGGCTTCACCCTAGCGCATGAAATGATTGCTACCAATATCATAGAAACGCTTGATCTAGCAGGTATTCCAAAGCTTTCCGAAGAGCGTGATGAGGAAGATCCACTTATTTTTGGTGGCGGTCCTTCTGTTTGGAACTCTGAGCCTGTGGCCCCGCTTTTTGATGCAATTCTTTTAGGTGATGGCGAAGAAGCGTTGGTAGAGATGTGCGAGTGCGTGAGAACTTCCAAGCTTGAAGGGGTTTCTCGCCAAGAGATTTTGAAGAGGTTGTCTGAAATTCAAGGTGTCTACGTGCCGTCGCTGTATCAGATTGTGCGTGACAACACCGCAACACGCTGGGGTTATGCGGTCCCTAAAGAGGGGAGCGGCGCGCCAAGCGTAGTGCATAAACGTTGTCTGCCAGACCTTTCGGTGACTGATCCCGTGGCTCAGCGCATTGTTCCGTATACCGAGATTGTGCAGGACAGGTTGGCGCTTGAGATTCAGCGCGGCTGTGCTCGCGGCTGTAGGTTCTGTCAGGCTGGTATGACGTATCGTCCTGTTCGCGAGCGCCCGGCTCAGCAGATTGTCAAAGCAGGTGAAGAGGGCCTTTTGAAGAGTGGCTACGATGAGGTTTCGCTCACGTCGCTCTCTACAACGGACCACTCTCAGTGCGGTTATATTCTTCGTCGTATGAATTCTGACCTGCGTAAACGTGGCGTGCGCATCTCTATTCCGTCGCAGCGTATGGATGCGTTTGGCGCAGAAATGGCAGACGCTGTTTCCACCTCAAGGCGCGGCGGTCTGACGTTTGCGCCAGAAGCAGGCTCTCAGCGCATGCGCGATGTCATCAACAAAAACGTCACCGAGGATGACCTTGAGTCCGCAGCAAGAAACGCGTTTGAAAACGGTTGGCGCCGCATGAAGCTCTACTTTATGATGGGCCTGCCAACAGAAACCGATGAGGACATCCAAGCTATTCCTGCAGTTGCAAAGCGTATTTTGGACATCGGCCGAGAAATTGGTGGCAAGGGCGTTACGGTTTCTGCCTCTGTTGCCGTGTTTGTGCCCAAGTCCTACACGCCGTTCCAGTGGGTTGGCCAGATCTCTCGCGAAGAAGCCCAGCGCAGACAGCAGTTGCTCTTGTCCTCAAACCACGATAGGGGACTTAAGATTGCCTATCACGACTCTGGAACATCCCTGGTAGAAGGCGCGCTCTCAAAGATGGGCCGCGATGGCTTTGACCTGATTTACCAGGCTTGGAAAAATGGTTGCAAGTTTGATGCGTGGACCAGCGAGTTTAATCTTGACGCTTGGAATGCGGCCGCAGAAAGTCTGGGTTTCTCGCTGTCTGATATTGCAACAGAAATCTTTGATATCCAGGCAAAACTTCCTTGGGATCACACATCTCCTGGTGTTTCCAAGGGCTATCTACAGCGAGAATACCGTCGAGCAATGGATGAGGTCACCACACCAGACTGCACGTTTACCTCTTGTACGGGATGTGCGGTATGCCAGACCTTGAAGGTCGACAACGTTTTGATGGGGGTGCGCTCATGACGGACAAGCAGCTAGAGGGCGTAGTTCCTGAGGCGGTTGAACCAGCGAAAAAAGACTGGCGCGCTGGTAGGCCACAGATTCAGCCAGAGATTATGACGGAACGTGGAGCAGAGATTTTTAGGCTTCGCGTGGCTTACAAGAAAGACGATCGCCTTGCGTTTCTAGGACACCTTGAGCTCATTGGCACTATTGAGCGCTGTATTCGTCGAGCTCAACTTCCGTTTAGAGTGGGAAACGGCTTTGCAAAGCGCATGGGTGTGCAGTTCTCTCAGGCGCTTCCTGTTGGCGCTTCGTCTGAGGCGGAGTACTTTGACTTGAAGCTCACAGAATATGTAGACCCGGATGAGGCACTCGAGAGGCTGTTGTCGGCAACGCCTCCCGCTCTTGCTCCGTTTGCTGCCAGCTACGTTGATCGGTCACTGCCAGCGCTTGAAGCATGGTTGAATGCTGCTCACTGGAGATGCGACATTTTGGGAGAGGGTCTTAAGTCCGAGGCGTTGCGTTGGGGGTTTGAGGATCTTCTCGCCAAAAAAGAGCTGAAGTACATGCGCGGTGACAAGCAAAAAGTGGTCAATTTAGAGACAACATTTGCGGGTTACAACATCTCTGAGGACTCATCTGATACGTGCATTTCATTTGAGCTTGATACGTTACAAGATCCACGAGCAGCGCTTAGACCTGCAGTTTTGATCTATGAGGCACAAAGAATTGCAGCTCAAGCAGGAGTGGATGGCCTGCAAGGTATTGACTCGTTGAAGGTGTGTCGCACCTCACAGGCGCACGTGTCAGAAAATGGACTCCTTGTGAAGCCTCTATAACATGTAGTTTTGGCTTGGAATTTTCTGAAATATGCAGTAGACTATTTCGAGTTGTGTTTCTCGCCGAGGGACATGGGACACCGACAGTTTCCCGCGGATGCCACAGGTCACGGCGGCGAAGATCTTTGCTCGGATCTTCAGAAATGCAAAGATAGTATTAATCGTTGCAAGAATCAGCAATGAAGGGTTACACACATGTACGCAATCGTAGCAACTGGTGGCAAGCAGTATAAGGTTGCCAAGGGCGACGTAATCAGCGTCGAGAAGCTTGATGCGCAGCCTGGCGATAAGGTAAAGCTTGATGTTCTTATGCTTAACGACGGCAAGAAGGTTGTTGCTGACGCTGCCACTCTTTCCTCTAAGAAGGTTACCTGTGAGGTTCTTGAGCAGTACAAGGACAAGAAGGTCCTCGTCTTCAAGTTCCACAAGCGTAAGCGCTATCACCGCGCCAACGGTCACCGTCAGAACCTTACTAAGCTGAAGGTTACCGCGCTCCCTACCGCTCGTAAGGCTGCTGCTAAGGCATCCGACGAGTCTGCAGAGTAATTGGTCACTTCTGATATTGAGATAGGCAGGTAGCATTTATGGCACACAAGAAAGGTCTCGGCTCTTCCCGCAATGGTCGCGACTCACAAGCACAGCGCCTTGGCGTTAAGATTTACGGTGGTCAGGCAATCAAGGCTGGCCAGATTATCATCCGTCAGCGTGGTACTCACATCACTCCTGGCGTAAACGTTGGTCGCGGCAAGGATGACACTCTCTTTGCACTTTGCGATGGCGTTGTTGAGTTCAAGAAGGGTGCTAAGCACGTCGTTAACGTCGTTGCTGATGAGGCATAAGTTTTCTTGAACATTCGCAGTTCATTCAAGGGGTCCTTCGGGGCCCCTTTTTGTTTCTCGCGGTATTTTGTCTTTGCGTTACCGTTTTCAGTTTCTAAATTGTTTCTTCATGTATTTCTTGACACAATCAGGCCAAGTAATGGTATTCTTCTTACATTGCAATTTACGCTTTTGGGAGGAGGACATATCATGCGCGCTACATGCACTCAGCAGTGGTGGTGGAACAACTTGTCTTTCTCCGGTCAGCGATGAGTTGCTTCTGCATACGCATTGAGAGGCTCTCGGGTGACCGAGAGCTTTTTTTGTGCGTACGTTTCTTGCTAAATCCGGATGGCGAGAAACCCGTTTAGTTGAAAGTTTTGTTTGTTCGTTTTGTTTTGCGTTAAAGGAGTTTGTATGTCTACAGAAAATCTCAATCAGGTCAACGCCGCAGACATAGAGACAGGATCTGCTGAGCAGGCACCACGCGTTGTTGCTGTTTCTAAGTCTGCAGGTGTTTTGGATGTTACTTCTCTTGTTCTTGTTGCCGTTCTTATTGCTGCTGGTTTTATTCTTAATCTAACCGTTGGCAAGGCAATTAGTGCTATTGGTATTGGACCAGAGTTCATCATTGCATCGTTCTGCCTGGCTATTCTTCTGCTGAAGCCAACTGCTGTTCAGAGTCTGGTTATTGGTCTCATTGCAGCTACTGTTATTCAGCTGACTACTTCTGTTCCAGGTGCAGACTTTGTTGCAGAGGGCGTTGCTTCGCTTGTCATGTTTGCCTTCACTAAGTCTGCTCTTGCAGATAAACCAGTAATGCCCGCAATTGGTTCTTTTGTAACCACTCTTATCTCTGGCCTGATCTTTGCTGCCATTGCTATTCCAGCCAAAGGTGCAACTATTGAGCTTTTCTACGTAATGCTTCCTGTCATCGTAGGAACTGCATTCTTTAATGCTATTGTTGTTCAGGTTCTTGCGGCTCCTCTTAAAAAGGTTTTGGGTCGATAAGTTCTTAGATACGCACATATTTCCTGGAGAACACTGTGTCTATTATTGAAGTTCAATCTGTGTCATACAGCTATCCTGAGAGCTCAGCACGCGCTCTGAATGAGCTCTCCCTGAGCGTTCAGGAGGGTGACTTTGTAGGTATTGTTGGTCCTTCTGGTGCAGGTAAGTCTACGCTTGCTCTTGCACTTTCTGGCGCCATTCCTCATCACTTTAGAGGTAATTTCTTTGGCAAGATTCTTGTTGCTGGAATGGATACCTGTACGGTTGCCTTAACTGATATCTCTAAGATTGTGGGATCCATTACCCAAGATATCAATGCGCAGATGGTTGCTTCAATTGTTGAGGATGAGCTTCTCTTTGGTCTTGAGAACTTTGCTGTTCCTCATGCAGAAATTCCAGAGCGCATTACCTATGCTCTAGAAACTGTTGGCATTGCTAACCTTCGCTTTAGAGAGATTGCTTCACTTTCTGGTGGACAGAAGCAAAAGGTTGCTATAGCAGCACTTTTGGCGCTACAGCCACAGGTTATGGTACTTGATGAGCCTACAGCCGCTTTGGATCCAGCGTCGTCCGAGCTAATCTTCCAGACCCTTTCAGAGCTCAACAGAACCAAAGGTATTACGGTTGTGGTAATTGAGCAAAAAGTAGGTCTTCTCGCCAAGTATTGCTCAAAGATTGCCGTTATGGACAAGGGCGCCATTTGCGCATACGGCAGCGGCGAGGAAGTGTTCTCACAGGTAGATTTGCTGCAAGAGGTTGGTGTTGACGTTCCTCGTTGCGTGCGTGTCTCAAAGGGTGTCCACGAGCTTTCGCATCAGGTGGAACATGCTCATCTACTCAGCGAGGCTGACCTGGATGTCTGCGATGAGACTGCACTGTCAGTTCAGTCAGCCGCCAAGCAGCTTGCGTGCTGTGTTGGGACTTTGCAGCATCGTAGTATTTCTCTTACAGAGAGCGCTGAATCACCAGTTACTGATGCTGTTGAGCTAGCAGGGGAGACGTATCTTCCAAAAATAGATGGTCCTGTGATTGCTGAATCGAGTGGACCATTTGACAGAATTGGTGTTCTTCAAGACGCTGAGCAGCCAAGTGTGCAATCTGTTCTTGATGTTATCGACGCCACCTTTAAGTATCAGAATAGTACTGATGGCGTAGAGCGGGTCTCTCTCAGTTTGCACCCTGGTGAGCTTGTGGCACTCGTCGGTCAAAACGGCGCCGGTAAAACCACATTAACTAAGCTGGTAAATGGCCTGTTGCGTCCTCGATCGGGAGACATTCATATTAAGGGTGCCTCATGCAAGGATTGGAAGACGTCGCAGATTGCCCAGCATGTCTCTACGCTGTTCCAAAATCCTGATTACCAGATTTGTAAGGAAAGCGTCCTTGAGGAGATTGCGTTTGGTCTTGAGCTCAAGGGCGTGTCTGCAGAGGATGCTCGCAAGAAGGCGCTTGAGGTAATTAATCGCATGGGACTGGACGCAGAGGCGTCGCCGTTCATGCTTTCTCGCGGACAGCGCCAGATGGTTGCGCTTGCATCTGTGGTTGCCTGTGAACCAGATATTCTTGTGCTTGACGAGCCAACATCAGGCCTGGATTACAAAGAGTGTATGCAGGTCATGAATATGGTCAAATCACTGTGCGAGAAGGGCTGTGCAGTTCTTATGGTTTGCCATGACATGGAGGTTGTACTGGACTTTGCCACAAGAATTGTCGTTATGGCACATGGCAGCGTGTTAGACGATGGGGAAGTTACACAGATCTTCTCGACAGATGAGGTTTTGAAGGAAGCATACGTTGAGGCTCCTCAGATGATTCAGCTGTCAAAGCTTGCGGGCGCGCATGTAGATCCGTCATTTGCTGGGCTCAGCAGTGCTCCAGAAGTGCTTGAGGCATTGCAGCACCAGTTTGAGATTGCTCGTATCGCAGCAACGCTGAATGGTGAGGAGGCTCCTCGTGGGTAGTGTTATTGATTACACCGAAGGAACAAGCTTCCTTCATAAAGCAAATCCCGTGGCCAAGCTTGTATTTGCGCTTGAGCTCTTTATAGCCGCTTTTGCTGCGCAGGGAACGCTTGAGGTACTTGCGGTGCTCGCGCTCACCATTCTTGTGGGAGTTGTCTCACAGAACGCTCAGAAGACTTTTAAGCTGGTATTTGGCTTTGCCGTTTTAGGTCTTATCTTGTGCGTGGTACAGACGCTTGTTGCCCCTGCTGGTCAAGTGCTCTTTTTATGCATCACGGTAGGTGGTTTGGAGCGCGGCTTTAACGTTGCTCTCAAAACAATCGCGCTTGCGCTGCCGCTGCTTTCTATGCTCTCGCTGATGCGTGTAGAAGATCTGATGAATGCGCTGGTAGAAGTTGCGCATGTTCCATATCCTTATGCGTTTACCATTGCAACGGTTCTGCGCTTTGTGCCTGTCTTTGCTTCCGAGATGAACCACATTATGGAAGCTCAGATGGCTCGTGGCGTTGAGTTTGATACTAAAAATCCACTCAAGAAGCTTCAGCTTACTATGCCTTTGATTGTCCCTTTGTTGGTAAGCTCGGTTAAAAAAGCAGATGCTTCAGCACTTGCGGCTGAGCAGCGAGGTTTCTATTTAAGGAATGCTTCATCTGCATTTAAACGCTATCCTTTGGCTCCATCAGACTTTGCTTTGATGATTCTTGGCGTTGCGGTAATTGTTGTTATCCTCGTGTTCTCATAAGAACTTCTCGCGTTTTCACTGTGCTTCGCTGGTAAATGCCGTAACATTATGGTATTAGAAGGAGGACACGTGGAAACTTTCACTGATCTTTGTCATATCAACGTTAAAGGCGGCGACGGCGGCGCAGGCTGCATGTCTTTCCGCCGAGAAGCATATGTACCAAAAGGTGGTCCTGATGGTGGCGATGGCGGTCACGGCGGCAATGTTGTCATTGTTGCAGATCCGCAGCTCTCATCTCTGATTGATTACCGCTACAAGCATCACTTTAAAGCAGAGCGCGGCACCCACGGTAAGGGCGCCCGCCGTCATGGCTCTGACGGACAAGATTTGCTGCTTAAGGTACCTCTGGGAACCGTTGTGCGCGAGCTTGATCCAGAAACGCAAGAGCCTCTCTACGAGATTGCTGATCTTACTTCTCCAGGTGAGCAGGTAGTTGTTGCTCCTGGTGGTAATGGCGGTCGCGGCAATATTCACTTTGTTACCTCTGTAAGGCGTGCACCAGCATTTGCCGAGAAGGGCGAGCCAGCCCAAGAGCATTGGATTGAGCTAGAGATGAAGCTCATGGCAGACGTGGCCTTGGTAGGCATGCCTTCTGTTGGCAAGAGCTCTCTTATCGCACGTATCAGTGCTGCTCGTCCAAAGATTGCTGACTATCCTTTTACTACTCTTGTGCCAAATCTTGGCGTCGTCCGTGCACAAAATGGACAGTCATTTGTCTGTGCGGACGTTCCTGGTCTTATCGAGGGCGCCTCTGAGGGCAAGGGTCTTGGTCATCAGTTCCTTCGCCATATTGAGCGTACGGCACTCATTGTCCATATGGTTGACGTTACCGGTGGTTATGAAGGCAGAGACCCAGTAGAGGACTACCACGCCATTAACGAGGAGCTTAAGGCCTACGCCTCAAAGCTGGCTGATCGCCCTCAGATTGTGGTAGCAAATAAATGCGACATGCCTGGTACAGAAGACGCTATTGAGGCTCTCAGAAAGGCTGCAGAGGCTGACGGCAGGACTTTCTTTGCCATTTCTACCGTAACTGGTTTAAATCTTGATGACTTTGTGACCACCTGCGCCGCAGAGGTAGCAGAGCTCCGTAAAGAAATTGCCATTACCACCCCTACGGTTGACCGTAGTGAGGCTTGGGAGAACCAGCGACTTCGCCGTGATAACAAGCTTCGTATTGAGCGAGAAGAGCGTCATGCTTGGCGTGTCTCCGGCGGTCAGATTGAGCGCATGGTTATTCAGACCGATTGGGACAATGATGAGGCTGTGGCATACCTACAGCGTCGTCTTGACCGTATGGGTCTTGAAGTACAGCTGGCTAAGGCAGGCGCTGTTGATGGTGATGAGATTCGCATTCTTGAGCTTACCTTCACCTATGAGGATCCAAATAAGCCAAATACGGATGGCATAGAGATTTCTGACGAGGATGCCTCTGACCAGCAATTTGATGATGTTGAGTTTGAAGATGCTCCATCTGATGCATCTCATGAATCCAAGGCTTCTTCAGAATCTGAGTAGTGTATGGCAGTTGACGTCTTAAATAACATGCACCCTGGCCTGCCTCGCTTGGGACAGGATAAAAATCGTACGTATCGTTTGGGAATCATGGGTGGAACCTTTGACCCCATTCATAACGGCCACCTGGTAGCTGCAGAGCAGGCATATGATGACCTCAATCTTGATGTGGTTGTCTTTATGCCTGCCGGACGTCCTGCGTTTAAACAAAATAAGGGAGTTACCAGGGGAGAAGACCGTTACTCTATGACGCTTCTGGCAACTTCAGATAATCCTCATTTTGTAGCTTCTCGCTTTGAGGTGGACTATGAGGGTATTACGTACACTGCTGATACGCTCAGAAGATTGCGCAAGATATACCCATCTAACGTTGAGTTTTTCTTTATCACCGGCGCAGACGCAATTGCTGACATTGTTACCTGGAAAGATGCGCAGACGGTAGCAGAGCTTGCTCACTTTGTTGCTGCAACGCGTCCTGGCTATGAATTAAGCCGTGCTCAAAAGGTTATTGCTGACTCACCGTATGACTTTAAAGTAACCTATCTTGAGGTTCCAGCACTGGCTATTTCATCAAGCTATTTGCGCAGTAGGGTTCAAAAAGGCCAGAGCCTCAGATATCTGACTCCCGATTCAGTTACAGGCTACATTCATAAGCATGGCCTTTACGGTGCTGATACAACACCGCTCGATTAAGCGGTCAAGCCAAAGTGACCTGCTGCTCAGGTTGATATACGCAAGTAGCTAGGCCGAGTCAAATAGATGGATAGTAGGTTTTATCCAATACTTTGTAGGACATAATGGAAAGAACACTTATAGCAAAAGATATTGTCTATACCGCAGAACAACAGGCGCTCATTGATCAGCTTGAGTCTGATCTAAAGTCTCATATGCACCACAAGAATCCTAAGCGCTTTGCACACTCTATTTCTGTTGGACATTGTGCAGAAACCCTCGCGCAGGCCTATGGAGCAGAAATGTTTAACGCTCGTGTGGCAGGTATTTTGCATGATTGGGAGAAACTTCTTCCTGATGCAGAAACCATTGAACTGGCTGAGCACTTTCGTATCCAGACAGCAGCTCCTTATCAGAAAATCGTAGGACTCTTGCACGGTCCTCTCGCCGCAAAAACCCTGCCAGCAATCTATCCTTGGCTCTCTGATCAAATTCTCAGTGCTATTCAGAAACACACTGCGGGCGACCGTCAGATGAGTAAGCTAGATAAAATCTTGTATGTAGCGGATCTTATTGAACCCTTGCGACCAAGTTTCAAGTCAGTTGAAGAGGCGCGCGAGGTATATTTACGCGGCGGTTCTCTTGATGAGCTTTATGGGACGGCGTTTTGTGGCGTTATGATGTATGTAATTTCTACTAGAAGTTATTTGTATCCAAACTCAATTGCCCTATACAATGAGATGATTGAGAAGACATCTAAGTAGCCTGGCTACATGAGAAAACGGAGAAATTCATGGCTGTAACTTCACTTGAGCTTGCAAAGACTGCTGCAATTGCTGCAGATCAAAAGAAAGCTGAAGATATTCTTGTGCTTGACCTCACTGGTCTCAGTGACGTTTGCGATTATTTTGTTATCTGTACCGGCGGAAATGCTCGTTTGGCTGACGCTATTGTTGATGAAGTTCGCGAGAAGGTCACGGCAAATTGCGGCGTTCGTCCAATTTCTACTGAGGGCCGTGACGGCCTTAATTGGATTCTGATTGATTACGGTTCAGTTGTAGTTCACGTATTCCAGCCTGAGGTAAGGTCTTACTATCGTCTTGAGCGACTTTGGGCAGATGCTCCTCGTGTAGAGCTGGATATTGAGGGAGCTATGACTTCTGAGATTCCTTACGCTGATCTTCCAGAGGATGCGTTGGCTCCAGCCTTTGAGCTTTCCGAGGATGACCTGGTAGATAATCTTCCAGAGTCCGCTGATCCTACTGAGTAGTGCTGGTGTACTAGATTTGCTCGTTTTTGCCTGTAGGCATGGTGTCAGAAACGCGATGCTCAAAGCGTAGGTCTCTACCATACTGCACAGCATCTGCACCAAATTTATCTTTGAGTTTATCGGTTACCTCGGAGAGATGACGTAAGTCACTCCGAGGTTTCTTTTTTGCTGTGGGTCCAGAGGCTTCCTCATCAAACGTGTCTTCAAATTGATCAAAAAGAGATGTTTGAACAGGCTTGCTCTGTGTCTCATTTGTAAATGAGCTAATGCCAACGCCAAGTAGTCTTACTGGTTGTCCTTCTTTCCAAATGGTAGGAAGCAGACCAACAGCAATCTCTGCAAAGAGATGCTCATCATCAGTTGGTGCAGACATTCTTTTTTGAGCGGTATGAGACTCTGTTGCAGAGGCTTTTACCTTAAGCGTTACGGTATAACCTTGTAACTGTTTTCGGCGAAGACGTCTGCCTACAACACCAGAGATGTGTCTGATGGCTTCTTCTATTTCTTGTTTATCAAACAAATCTGTTTCAAAGGTTCTCTCGTTAGAGACAGATTTAACATCGCGAGGTTGAGCAGCTTCATGAACCTCTGAGACTTCTTTTCCTTGTGCACGCAAAATCATCTTTGAGGCAGTATTGCCCACAAGGGAAGTGAGATACGTTGCATCTGCTCTTGAGAGCTCTCCAAGCGTTCTGATTCCCTGTTGATGAAGTGTCTTTGCCAAAGCAGGACCAATGCCGCTCATGGCCTCAATAGGCAGAGGAGCTAGAAAACGTCCTTCTGTACCAGGAAAGACCGCAGTAAGACCTCGAGGTTTTTCTTGTTCAGAAGCAATCTTGGCAATTGTCTTGTTTGTTCCTAGACCAATGGAACAGGTAACACCTAGTGCGGCAACTTTCTTTTGTATGCGCTTACAAATTTCTAAAGGATTTTCTTTAGAAAATCTTCCAGGAGTAATGTCAAAAAATGCCTCATCAATAGAAACTTGTTCAACAAGAGGAGTTTCATCTTTGAGAAAACCCATAACAAGAGCACTCATTTCTGAGTATCTGTCATAGCGTCCTGAAGTCCAAATTGCTTGCGGGCAGAGCCTTACCGCAGTAGCTGAAGGCATGGCAGAATGAACGCCATACTTTCTTGCTTCATAAGATGCGGTTGAAACAACGCCTCGTTTGTGAGGAGAACCTCCTACAATTACAGGTTTTCCACGCCACTCAGGATGATCAAGTTGTTCTACAGACGCAAAGAACGCATCAAGGTCAAGAAGGCCAATAGCCTTACCATGCCATTCAAAATCACACGATTTACGTGCGGTTTTATCCGATATATTCTTTGACGTCTCCATAGATATAGTGTATACTTTTTACGTAAATAGAACAAGTGTTTCATAAATAAATACGAGTACTTTTTGAAGAGAACAAATTTATACTTTTCGAGGTTAACGCGTTGTTGTACACTTGTAACCCGATTTGTGGCTTTGCGGTGCAGCCCATCTAACATCCGAGGCACCGCTCGTATGGAGGAGTTTTCATTGGCAGTTAAGATTCGTCTGGCCCGTCACGGTGCCAAGAAGCGTCCGTACTATCGCGTAGTTGTCGCTGATGGTCGTATGCCTCGCGATGGTCGTTACATTGAAGAAGTCGGTCGTTATAACCCACTGACTAGCCCAAAGACGATTGATATCAACCTCGAGAAGGTTGACGAGTGGGTAGCAAAGGGCGCTCAGCCAACAAGCGCAGTTTCTCACCTCATTGAGATCGCTCGTACTGGTGCTCCAGTTGCAGAGAAGAAGACCAAGCTCTCCAAGAAGGCACAGGCAAAGGCTGCTGCAGCTGCAGAGGCTGCTGCTGAGGCTGCTGCCGCAGCTGCTGAGGAGTCCGAGGCTCCAGAGGCTGAGTAAATCGTGTCTGAATTCACAGAGCCCACTGAGGTAGACGCTGTCGATCAAGACATTCAAGAGATGCCTTCTGACAAGGTTGCTGACCTTGTTGAGTACATCGTTTGTGGTCTTGTCGATAATGAAGATGCTGTTGCACTCGACGTCACCGATCGCGAGGATGGAGCCTTAATTGAGGTTTCTTGCTCTGAGGAAGACGCTGGACGTGTCATTGGCCGCAAGGGTAGAACCATTAAGGCTATTCGTACTTTGGCTCGTGCTCTTGGCCAGCGTGTTGGCACCTCTGTTGATGTCGAGGTTGTAGGCTAATTTTGCGTAAACACTGGCGAGCAATTGCTCAAATTGTTAAAACGCATGGTAAAAGAGGGGAGGTTGTGACGGTTCCCGTTCACAGCCTTCCTTCTCTTATAGCTGAAGGCATGACGGTTGTTCCTGTTCCGCCTGCGCTTAAAGGCCCAAGGCAGTTCTCAGTTATTTCTGTTGAATCAGATGACAGAGAAGGTAGTCTTGTAACTTTTGAAGACGTAACTACTATCTCTGACGCAGAAGAGCTTGTGGGTAAAACGCTTCTGGTAGAAGAAGATTGTCTTCCAGAAAACTTTGGTCTGGTCAATGTTTCTCTGCTTGTTGGTAGAGAAGTGCTTGACATAGAACATGGTTCTCTGGGTGAAATTTCAGAGGTTCTTGTTGGACCTACACAAAATGTGTGGGTAATTGAGGGACCTTTTGGCCAGGTAATGGTGCCTGCCGTTGATGAATTTATCAAAGAGGCTCCAGCTGAGGGTCCCATTATTGTCTCAATTCCTCAGGGTCTTCTAAGGTTGGGTGAGTAGCATGCGTCTAGAAACGCTCTCAGTTTTTCCTGAGGTCTTCTCGCCCTATTTAAATGCTTCTATTATGGGCAGGGCTCAAAAGGCAAACATTTTTGAGTTCTATGCGCATGATTTACGTGACTGGACGCATGATAGGCATCGTACGGTAGACGACGCTCCTTTTGGCGGCGGACAAGGCATGCTCATGAAGCCTGCTCCCATCTTTGAGGCAGTTCGAGAGATTTCTGAGCAGGCAGATGCCAAGCCCCACGTGGTGTTTTTCTCGCCAGTTGGTAGGCCGTATACTCAAGCTATTGCTCAAGAGTTTGCTCAAAAAGAGCGCATTCTGTTTGTTTGCGGCCGTTATGAGGGCATGGATGAGCGCGCCTACGAGCTGGCAGATGACGTTATTTCTATGGGAGATTACGTGCTAACGGGCGGAGAGCTTCCTGCACTTACCGTGATTGACTCGGTAGTGCGCCTGCTTCCTGGTGCGCTTGGCGATGAGATGAGTTCGCAGGATGAGTCATTCTCGGATGATGGCCTTCTTGAGTATGCTCAGTACACGCGACCAGCAAACTTTGAGGGGCGAGAAGTTCCGTCTGTGCTTCTATCTGGAGACCACGGAGCGGTAGCAATCTGGAGACGACAATCTGCACTTGCTCGCACTCGTGCGTGGCGTCCAGACCTCTTAGAGAGCGCTCGGCTCACTGAGAAGGATAGAGCGTATTTAGCAGAGCTTGATCAGCAATCTGGTGATAACAATGAGTAGCGGACACTCTAAAGTACTAGAAATTTTTGAATACCTGGTAATTGTGGCAGTTGCCGTTGCGCTGGCATTTTTTATTAGGACTTTTGTTGCCGAGGTGTATGAGGTTCCAACAGGTTCCATGCTCAATACCATTCAGCTGGGAGACCGCTTAGTAGGAGAGAAGCTTACCTATCGCTTTGGCGGTACTCCACAAGCAGGTGATGTGGTTACCTTTACTAGCCCTCAAAACCCCGATACGCTTCTAGTAAAGCGCGTCATTGCTACAGCAGGGCAAACGGTTGATTTGCGTGACGGCGCTGTGTATGTTGATGGCCAGCTTATGGACGAGCCTTACACAGAAGGTAAGCCAACGTATTCTCTTGCGGATCGCACAGGTGCCGTAATTCAGAATTATCCGTATACTGTTCCTGCAGGTCATATTTTTGTTATGGGGGATAACAGAACAAACTCGCTTGATTCCAGGTATTTTGGAGCAGTTGCGGTTTCTACCGTGACCTCTAAGGCAATGTTTATTTTCTGGCCCTTTGACCATGCTCGCGGGCTATAGTACTTACGTCGGACATTTGAGAGAAAGAACATCATGGGCGCAACACCACTAACGTTTCAAGATATGATTTTGACCCTTGAACACTACTGGGCAGAAAAGGGTTGCACGGTCATGCAGCCATACGACTCTGAGGTAGGTGCTGGTACCTTCCATACCGCAACTATCCTGCGCTCACTTGGCCCCGACGCCTGGCGTACCTGCTATCCACAGCCTTGTCGTCGTCCTGCTGATGGACGCTATGGCGAGAACCCCAATCGCCTGCAGCACTACTATCAGTTCCAGGTCTTGCTCAAGCCATCTCCTGCAGACTCTCAAGATCTCTATCTTGGCTCACTTGCTGCTATTGGCCTTGATCCAAAAGACCATGACGTTCGCTTTGTTGAGGACGACTGGGAGAGCCCAACACTTGGCGCTTGGGGTCTTGGCTGGGAGGTCTGGCTCAACGGCATGGAGGTTACTCAGTTCACGTACTTCCAGCAGGTAGGTGGTATTGAGGTAGATCCTGTTCCTGTTGAGATTACCTATGGCCTTGAGCGTATTGCTATGTATGCTCAGGGTGTTGATTCCGTCTATGACCTGGTTTGGAGCTACCTGCCAGACGGCACTCCAATGACATACGGCCAGGTATTCCTTGAGAACGAGCGTGAGTTCTCAACCTATAACTTTGAGGTAGCCAATATTGAGCTTATGCGCGAGAAGTTCGACGAGTATGAGGCAGAGTGTCATAGCTGCCTTGAGCGCAAGCTTCCACTTCCTGCATATGACTGCGTTATGAAGTGCAGCCACGCATTTAACTTGCTTGACTCTCGTGGTGCTCTTTCTGCTGTTGAGAGAGCTAACTATATTCTTCGCGTTCGCACCGTGGCTAAGGCATGCTGCGAGTCGTATTTGGAGGAGGTTGCTTCTAAGAAAGCACCTACAGCAACTACTCAGGAGGAGGTGGCTTAAATGGCTGAGGTTAGAGACTTCCTTTTTGAGATTGGTTCTGAAGAGATGCCTTCTGCTCCCTTGCAGAAAGCTATTGCTCAGTTCAATAAGCTCGTGGTTTCGGGACTTAAAGACTCTGGTTTGTCATTTGGAGAGGTCAAGATCCTCTCGACACCTCGTCGTTTAACTGCCTACGTTAAGGATGTTGCTGAGGCTACAGAAGAGATTTCTGAGGTTAAGCGTGGTCCTAAGGCAGAAATCGCTTTTGATGCAGAGGGCAAGCCAACTAAGGCTGCTGAAGGATTTGCTCGTAAGTGCGGCGTAAGTGCTGATGCACTGACCCGCCGTGTAGATACTGATGGTCACGAGTACGTCTTTGCGGAGCTCAACATTCCTTCAGTTCCAGCTACAAAGATTCTCTCTGAGCTGGCAACTTCTTGGATTGCTGCTCTTGACTGGCCTCGTAGCCAGCGCTGGGGTTCTTTCCACGAGCGCTATGTACGCCCTGTTCGTTGGCTTTGCGTCCTCTTTGGTTCAGAGATTGTTCCTGTTACGTACGCTGATGTAACCAGCTCAAACACCACCCAGGGCCACCGTGTTCTTGGACCTGGCTACCATGAGGTAGCTACTCCAGCTGACTATGAGCAGGTGCTCAAAAATGCTGGCGTTTTGCTCCAGGAGCAGCGCAAAGATGTTATTCTCGCCGGCATTAAAGAGGTTGAGGCTGCTCGTCCAGGATCTCACGTTGATATGCCAGAGAAGGTCTTTGAGGAGGTCATTAACCTAACTGAGTGGCCTCAGGTTCTTGTGGGCACCTTTGACGAGGAATTCCTCAACGTTCCGTCAGAGATTATTACTGAGTCAATGCTTTCCAACCAGCGCTATTTCCCAATCTATGACGCTCAGGGCAAGCTGACTCGAGAGTTTATTGTGGTTTCAAACGCAGATCCATCTTGCGCAGAGCGTGTTATTGACGGCAACGAGCGCGTTGTTCGTGCTCGTCTCGACGACGCTAAGTTCTTCTTTGAGGAGGACTTGAAGCATACGCTTGATGAGTTTGCTCAGCGCCTAGAGACTGTTGTCTTCCAGGAAAAGCTCGGAACCGTTCTGCAGAAGACCCAGCGTATGGAGGCTCTTGCTGCAGAGATTGCGCTTGACGAGACTTCCAACCAGGAAGAGGCTGAGCTTGCTGCTCGCGCTGCTCACCTTGCAAAGGCAGACCTTGTCAGCCAGGCGGTTGTCGAGTTCACCAGCCAGCAGGGTGTCATGGGTGGCTACTACGCAGAGGCTGCTGGCGAGAAGAGCGATGTAGCTGCAGCAATTCGCGAGCACTATCGTCCTCGCTTTGCCGGCGACGAGCTCCCAAGTGGCCAGATTGGTCGCTTTGTAGCTATTGCTGACAAGCTTGATACCATCTGCGGCATCTTTGCCATCAACGAGCCACCAACCGGCTCTTCCGATCCTTATGCCGTTCGTCGTGCAGCTATTGGTGTTATTGCACTGGTCCGCTCAACGGCAAACCTTGACCTCAAGAAGCTCATTGCAAGCTCCCTGGAGCTCTACCGTCAGCAGGGTCTTGTAGTTGACAAGTCTGTTCAGTCTCAGGTTGAGCAGTACTTTATTGGCCGCCTTGCATCTATTGCAAAGGACGAGAAGATCTCTGCAGATGCTATTGAGGCTGTTAGCGCAATTGGCGTTATTAATCCTGATGAGTTCCTTCAGCGTGCTCGTGCGCTTGATGAGGCACGTCAGAACGAGCCTGAGCTCTTTGAGGACCTTGCTACTGCTTATGCACGTGCAGCTCACCTCAGCGACGCTTCACTTGGCACAGAAGTTGATACAGAGCTTCTCACTGAGCCAGAGAAGTCGTTGCTCACTGCTTGTGAAGAAGGACAGAAGCAGGTGGCTGCAGCTCTTGCTAGCGCGGACTATGCCGCTGCTGTTTCTGCACTGTCACAACTGCGTGAGCCAATTGACATTTTCTTCGACAAAGTGCTCGTCATGGACGAAAATGATACCGTTCGCCGAAATCGTTTGCGTCTTTTGAACAAGTTTGCCCAGGTATTTAGTAATGTCGCCGATATTAGTGTGCTTTCTCGTAAGAAGTAGGGTACGCTTAGACTGATAAATGTTTGTATCTTTCTGAATACTTGACTGAAAGGGTTACAGCATGAGCACACTTGATATTGACAACAACACTCTTGGTGATGGTCTGCCTATCGTCTATGTTTTGTCAGACTCTCGCGGAGAGACTGGTGCTGCAGTAGTTAAGGCTGCTGCTGCTCAGTTTGGCGATGATTCCGTAGAGATTGTAAGGGTTCCAAATATTCATAACGTTGAAGACGTTCGCGCGTATTTCAATGAGCATGAAGATGAGGATCGCCCTCGTGCAGTCTTCCACACCTTTGCAGATGGCTCTCTCAGAAGAGAGATTCGTCGTGAGCTTGATCAGCGCCTCATCCCATCTATTGACCTTCTGGGACCAGCAGTAAACGTTATTTCTACGCTTACGGGTGAAGAGCCAAGTCATGCAATTGGCGCTTTCTTTGAGGGAGTTACGCGCTAAGAGAGTGCTGACGCCTCAAAATATCAAAAAGTTAAATGAGCATCCACTTTGGGTGCTCATTTTCTTTATGGAGAATTTCACAATCTGCAACCATAAGTTTGTAAATTATTCTGTGAACGGTCGATATTGACCGCTCACCGTTATTTTGTTCAGATGAATCGCGTAGGTTGGTAACATACTATGAATGTGAGGACAGAACCTACTTGTTTGGTTTGATGTCTTTGCGTTCAATTGTGTTGGTGCACGCTTTGCGTGTGACAGTTTGAGAGTTTGGAGTGTTATGTCCGAGAAGCACGTTTACAGCTTCGGAAAGGACCACGCCGGTAACGATGTTACTGAGGTCGCTGGCGCATCCGTAGAAGAGGCAAAGTGGATTGTTGGTGGCAAGGGTGCAAACCTTGCGGAGATGTCTAAGATTGGTTTGCCTGTACCTCCAGGATTCTCAATTACTTGCCAAACTTGCGTTGCTTATTCCAACAACGGCAACGTCTGGCCTGAGGGCGTCACTGATGAGATTGACGCTGCAATGGCAACTCTTGAGGAGCGCATGGGCAAGAAGCTCGGCGATGCAGAAGATCCACTGCTTGTCTCCGTCCGTTCCGGTGCTCCATTCTCCATGCCTGGCATGATGGACACTGTTCTTAACCTTGGTCTTAACGATGAGTCCGTTCAGGGTCTCATTAAGCAGACTGGTAACGAGCGCTTTGCTTGGGACTCTTACCGTCGTTTTGTTCAGATGTTCTCTGGCGTTGTTATGGGCGTCTCTGGACAGCTCTTTGAGGACGCAATTGCTGCTAAGAAGGCCGAGAAGGGCGTTAAGCTTGATACAGAGCTGGACGCAAACGACCTTCGTGACCTTGTAACTTGGTTCAAGGGCATCTTTGCTGCAAACGTTGACGTTAAGGAGCACCCAGAGGTCTCCAAGAACGGTTACGCTGTCTTCCCATCTGATCCTTACCTCCAGCTCCGCCTTGCTGAGCAGGCAGTCTTTGGTTCTTGGATGAACGACCGCGCAATCCTTTACCGTAAGCAGAACAAGATTCCTGATGAGCTTGGTACTGCAGTTAACGTTCAGGTCATGGTCTTTGGTAACAAGGGTGAAACTTCTGCAACTGGTGTTGCATTTACTCGTAACCCTGCAGACGGTACCAACGAGCGCTACGGTGACTTCCTGATTAACGCTCAGGGCGAGGACGTTGTTGCTGGTATTCGTAACACTGAGCCTATTGCAGACCTTGTTAAGGTTCCTGCACTCAAGGAGGCAGGCGAGGAGCTCTTCCACGTCTTCGAGATTCTTGAGGACCACTACGCAGACATGATGGACATCGAGTTCACCATTGAGAATGGTAAGCTCTGGATGCTTCAGACTCGTGTTGGTAAGCGTACTGCTCTCTCTGCACTCAAGGTTGCAATTCAGATGTACGAAGAGGGTCGTATTACTAAGGAGCAGGCTGTTTCTCGTGTTGCTCCTGAGCAGCTCGATCAGCTTCTGCACCCACAGTTTGATCCTAACGCTGAGTATGAGACCATTGCTAAGGGTCTTAACGCTTCTCCTGGTGCAGCTGTTGGTGCTGCAGTCTTCTCTTCTGCAGACGCTGAGGCTTTTGCAGAGGCAGGCAAGCCTTGTATTCTTGTCCGCTGGGAGACCACTCCAGATGACCTCCACGGCATGGTTGCTGCAGAGGGTATCCTGACTTCCCACGGCGGTAAGACCAGCCACGCTGCTGTTATTGCTCGTGGTATGGGCGCTCCTTGCGTCTGCGGTGTTGATACACTCCGCATTGATGCTGCTAACAAGCGCTTCACCGTTGCTGATTCCGGCCTTGTTGTTAACGAGGGCGATGTTATCTCCATCGACGGTACCACCGGTGACGTCATCCTTGGTGCTGTTGAGCTTGTTCAGCCAGAGCTTTCTGGTGACCTTCAGACCATCCTTGCATGGGCAGACGAGGTCCGTCTTGACGAGTCCCGTGGTCGCGTCATTGGTGTACGTGCAAACGCTGATAACCCAGCAGACGCTCAGACTTCCGTTGATAACGGCGCTGAGGCAATTGGTCTTGACCGTACTGAGCACATGTTCCTTGGTGAGCGTAAGCACCTCATTCAGGACTTCATCCTTGCAGACTCTGAGGACGTTAAGCAGCTTGCTATTGAGCAGCTCGGCCGTGCTCAGAAGGGTGACTTCCTTGGTATGTTCAAGGTAATGGACGGCAAAGACGTTGTTGTCCGTCTTCTTGACCCACCACTGCACGAGTTCCTTGATTCCCCACGTGAGCTTGACGTTGAGATTGCTCATGATGAGGAGCAGGGTAAGGACACCGCTGCAAAGCGTGCTCTTCTCGCTAAGTTTGACGCCTTCCAGGAGGCAAACCCAATGCTCGGCCTTCGTGGCTGCCGCCTTGGTCTTGTCTACCCAGAGCTCAACGTTATGCAGGTCCGTGCTATCGCAAGCGCAGCTGCAGAGCTTAAGCGCGTTGGTCTTGACCCTCGCCCAGAGATTATGGTTCCTCTGGTTGGCTTCGAAGAGGAGCTTATCCAGGTCCGTGAAGAGGTTGAGCAGACCATCAAGCAGGTTGCTGACGAGTACGGTGTTGAGCTCAACATCCCAGTTGGTACCATGATCGAGCTTCCTCGTGCAGCCATCATGTCTGAGGAGATTGCTAAGCACGCAGACTTCTTCTCCTTCGGTACTAACGACCTCACCCAGACCTGCCTTGGCTTCTCTCGCGATGACGTTGAGTCCGCATTCATGCCTCTCTACCTTGAGCGCAAGATTGTTAAGACCAACCCATTTGCAACCCTTGATAAGGGCGTAGCAGAGCTTGTCCGCATGGGCGTTGAGGGTGGCCGTAAGGGTAATCCTAACCTCACCATTGGTGTCTGCGGTGAGACCGGTGGCGATCCAGAGTCCATCCACATGTACTACAACCTTGGTCTTGACTATGTCTCCTGCTCACCATACCGCGTGCCAATCGCACGTCTTGCTGCAGCACAGGCTAAGATTCAGGCTAACGGTGGTCCACTGAAGATTGCTACCAAGTAGGTTTTCTTCTAGACACACTGCAACAAACTCTAGAGGGCGGCTTCGGTCGCCCTCTTTTGCTAGACAGCAATAACCTGCTATTATGTGGTAAAGATGCAGGTACAAGGAGGTTCTATGTTATCCATTCAACGAGAAGATCTTGAAGCTCGTGAGCATCAAATCTTATCTCCTGAAGCGGCTTTTTCTGATCAAAGTAAAGGTCGCGCGATAGCAGAGGAGCCTGACCAGTACCGTACGTGCTATCAGTGTGATAGAGACCGTATTTTGCATAGCAAGAGCTTCAGAAGGCTTGCTCACAAGACCCAGGTTTTTCTCGCCCCAGAAGGGGACCACTACAGAACTCGTCTCATTCATACGCTTGAGGTTTCGCAGATTGCACGCTCAATCGCGCGTCCTCTTGGCTTAAACGAAGATCTTACTGAGGCAATTGCGCTTGGACATGATTTAGGTCATACACCGTTTGGTCATATTGGCGAGAAGGCACTTTCTCACGCTATTAGTCTGTATAGGGGAATGGACCCCGACGCTTCAGAAAATGAGCGTATTTTTGCCCATAACCAGCAGAGTGCTCGTATTGTTGAGTATCTGGAGAAAGACGGCCAGGGTCTTAATCTTTCTCATGAGGTTATTGATGGTATTAGATGTCACTCAGGTAATCTACGTGCAGAAACAGCAGAAGGAAGAATTGTTGCCATATCGGACCGTATTGCGTATGTAACACATGATATTGATGACGCAAAACGAGCAGGACTTCTTTCGGAAGAGTATCTTCCAACTGAAGCTCGTGAGGTGTTGGGCAATAGCTCTCCTGAACGCATTGAAAACATGGTCCACGATATTGTCTCTGAGAGTTCTCGCGTAGGCGATATTAAAATGACCGACTCCATGTGGGGCGCCATGATGACTATGAGAGCTTTCTTGTTTGCTAATTTGTATGCATCTGGGGATGCAAAATACGAAGAGCCTAAGGCGTATGACCTCATCATTGAGTTGTTCGATCATTTTGTAAATCATTTAGATGAGGTTCCTGCAGAATACAAGTGTCATGACTTTGATCATCCAGAGATTCAAGTAGCAGATTACGTGTCTGGTATGACCGATAGATACGCTACCAGAGTGTTTGAAGATCTTCGTTTGCCTCGTTCCTGGGGTAAAAGAAGATATGTAAAGTAAGTTTTATCCAAACTAACCCTTGTACAGTGGAAAATATTCACGTATACTTTCCGTCTGTGTGTTAACTATGTGTCGTTCGCAGGGGCGTCGGCACCTCTAGAGATGAGGAAACAATGGACTACATTCGCGCTATTGAGCGTCAGCAGATCCGCGAGGACATTCCTGAGGTCCGCGTTGGTGACAACGTAAAGGTTCACTATCGTATTGTCGAGGGTGACCGTACTCGTGAGCAGGTCTTCCAGGGTGACATCATTCGTCTTTCCGGCGAGGGTTCCCGTGAGACTTTTACCGTTCGTAAGATCAGCTTCGGCATTGGTGTTGAGCGTACTTTCCCACTTCACTCACCAAAGATTGCTAAGCTTGAGGTTCTCCGCCACGGTGTTGTTCACCGCGCTAAGCTCTACTTCCTGCGCGATCGTGTTGGTAAGGCTGCTCGTCTTCGCGAGAAGCGCTAATCAACTTCATATGCTCTTTAAAGCCGCCTCCGGGCGGCTTTTTTAGTACCATAGTCATGTGGTTTGGAGAAAACATGGCTGATTCCGCTAAAGACATAATTGCTCGTTTAAGCGATGCTCCAGAGACTGAGGTATACGAACTTATAGCTCGTTATAGTGAAGACCCTCGTAAACAAGTTATCAAAGCGTTGGAATCAGCTAAAAAGCGTATTGAAAAAGAACACGCCGAGAAGGTTCGTGTAGAAGAAATGTATCGCTTTCAGAAGGAGCTTTCTGGAGGCGGACTTGTTGTTGGTGTTGATGAGGTTGGCAGAGGCTCTGTAGCTGGTCCTTTAACGGTTTGTGCGGTATGTTTACCTGAAGACCCGATCATCTATGGACTAAACGACTCCAAAAAATTAACCGCAACAAAGCGAGAGATTCTAGCGGCACAAATTCAAGAAATTGCTACAGCAATTGGAATTGCTCATATTGCGCCTCAAAGGATTGATGAAGTTGGTATGGCACAGTGCCTAAGAGACGCCATGCTACAAGCTGTTAAAAACACAGGTATTGAGCCTGACTGTGTCTTGATTGATGGAAATCCTATGCACATCCATCCTAAAGAGAAGACTCTTGTTAAGGGCGACGCACGCATTGCATCTATTGCTGCTGCTTCAATTGTGGCAAAGGTAACACGAGATGCTTTAATGGTGGCCTACGATGAGGAGTACCCAGGCTATCACCTGGCAGAATGCAAAGGATATGCTTCCGCTGAACATATCGAGGCTATTGGCGAGATGGGACTTTCTCCTATACACAGAGCTTCGTTTTGTGGAAACTTTGTTAAGACGCAAAGACTGTTTTAATACACCCATTTTACGCAATCAGATTAACATGCAGATATAAATCCGAGCCCGTTCATTTCAAGAGGATTGAACGGGCTTTTTCTATAACCGCGAGACAGTAACATCAAATTTTTTAGTTCCGACAGAATCATTACGCCGCTTGGACAGACAGTGGCCAAGTTAGTGTCAAAGTGCTCCTGCAAACTGAACTCTCCCACAATGAAAGGAGAGTTATGAGCAAGAAAGAAACAAGTAAGCATGCAGGTTCAACATCTAACGAGGTGGAGGAGAAACCTGTACTACAGGAAGAGCCAAAGACTCAGGATAAGAGCCCTCAAGATGATGACGAACAAGAGGGAAGAATTCCGCTAGAAGAGATGTCTTCTCGTCAAATTGGCGAGAAAGGCGAAGAGATTGCTGCAAAATACCTTATCAAAAGAGGATACAAAATTATCCAAACTAACTGGACGTGTCAGATTGGTGAGGTTGATATTGTTGCTCAAGATGGCGATAACGTTGTGCTTGTTGAGGTAAAGACAAGACGCATCTTGAACAAAGATGACAGCATCATGCCTGAGCTTGCGGTAAATAAAGCAAAGCAGGAAAAATACAGGACGCTTGCGCTTATGTATGCAGCACTTCATCCGGCGCTCACCTCAATTAGGTTTGATGTTGTTGCCATCAATTTGGTAGCTCCAAGTACAGCAAGCTTAAGGCATCTAATTGGAGCTTTTAGCTGGGATGAGCAATGAGCCAAGCAACCATTTACGTTCATACAGCAACTCTAAGAGGGATCGAGGCAATTCCTGTTGATGTTGAAGTGGGCATTTCAGGTGGCATACCAGGAATTACTATCGTGGGTATGCCCGATAGTTCCATTATGGAATCTCGCTCTCGTGTACGATGCTCACTAAAAGCTGTCGGATTTACCATTCCTCGATTGCTGGTAACAATCAATCTGACACCTGCAGATATAAAGAAAACAGGCACGGGATTTGATTTGCCTATAGCAGTTGCTATTCTTGCAGCTACAGGACAGATTCCTCAAGAGATTGTGCACAACAGGTTATTTGTTGGAGAGCTTTCATTAAACGGAAAGATCTCTTCTGTCAGAGGTATGGCAGCGTATGCAATGCTTGCTAAGAAACTGGGGATGAAGCTTATTTCTTCTTCGGACTGCAATTTGTTTGGCTCTGACTGGAATCATGTTATTGGAATTCAATCGCTGCTTAATCTGAGCTTAAAGGATCCGTCATTTTGCAAGCCTTTAGCTCAGCGCCAGCACAAGGTAGACAATACAGCTCTGAGCGACAACTTAGATTTTGAAGAGGTTATCGATCAAGAACTAGTCAAACGAGCAATCATTATCGCAGCT
Source organism: uncultured Atopobium sp. (assembly GCA_963518165.1). Taxonomy (GTDB): domain Bacteria; phylum Actinomycetota; class Coriobacteriia; order Coriobacteriales; family Atopobiaceae; genus Lancefieldella. The sequence continues at coordinate 387,941 of CAUQHX010000001.1, read as the reverse complement.
ACGGGAAACCTAGGCATGCTCATGATTGGTCCGCCCGGCGCAGGCAAAACTATGCTTGCTAAAAGAATTCCAACTATCCTCCCAGAACTTTCCAAAGATGAGCGAGATGAGGTGTTGTTAATTCATTCTGTAGCAGGTTGTGAGACAGATTCTATTCAGGCAGGAGTAAGGCCCTTTAGGTCTCCACATCACTCGTCTTCTGTAGCAGGCATGATTGGTGGAGGTAGACCTGTTATTCCAGGTGAGATTTCTCTTGCTCATAAAGGCGTGCTCTTTCTAGATGAGCTGCCTGAGTTCGCTTCTAATACGTTGCAAGTGTTACGTCAGCCTATTGAAGATGGATACGTTCGTCTTGCGAGAGTTGATGGCATTTACAAGTTTCCTTCTCAGTTCCAGCTTATTGCTGCAGCTAATCCTTGTCCCTGTGGTTACTTTGGAGACAAAACACATACCTGTAAGTGCTCTCCGGGAAAGATTTCTACCTATCAGTCAAAAATTGGAGGTCCTTTGATGGATCGAATAGATATTGTGTGTGATGTAGCTCGTCCGTCTTCAGATCGAGTTATTCAAGGTGAGCTAGGACTCACGTCAGCAGGCATGCGCTCTCTTGTTATTTCTGGTAGAGATTTTGCCTCTTGGCGAGAAACCCGTGAAGTGGAGAGCACTTCTCGCCAAAAGTACGTGGAGAGTTTTGATGAAGCAGCGTTGCAACTACTGCATAGATTTGCTCGAGGACTTCATTTAGGAGGAAGGGCAATTACCCGCACTTGCAGAGTTGCACGGACAATCGCAGATATTGCTCACCACGAAAAGGTGACAAAAGACGACGTATCTGAGGCTGTAGCTTATAGGTCTCGTTCTTTGGAGTAGTAATGAAGAGATGGGAGATTTCATCAGAAGATGAGGATTATCCAAAAGAGTTGCTACTACTCAACCATCCTCCTGAAGTGATATACGGAATGGGAGATAGAAGTGTTTTGCAAGCACCTTGTATGTCGGTAATTGGAGCTCGTAGAGCCACTCCATACGGAATGGCAATTGCAGAAATGGCTGGTAGATGCGCTGCCGATAACAATATTGTGGTGGTATCTGGAGGAGCGCTTGGCTGCGACTATACGGCGGGCATGGCTTCGCTTAGTGCTGGCGGAAAAACCGTTGTAGTAGCAGGTTGTGGCGCTGATGTAACGTATCCGACTACATCGCTAGATCTTTTTGAAGCAGCTCGAGAAGGAAGGGGAGCGGTTATATCTTTAGATAGGTGGGAAACACCGCCTAGACGCTATGCGTTTCCCAGAAGAAATGCAGTAATTGCAGCATTAGGAAAAGTGCTTTTGGTAACGGAAGCAGGACTTTGTTCGGGCACGATGAGCACTGCCGAATTTGCTAATTCACTTGGAAAAACTATTTATGCAATACCTGGATCTATCTTCTCACCTGCTTCTGCTGGCACTAATAGACTAATTGCTGAAGGTGCTCAAATTATTCCTGACGAGACTTCATTGGGCCTTGCAATTTCTTTAGATTTTGACTGTTTGATTCAAGAACAAATGAAGCATGATAAGAAGTTAACACCGCTTTTATCTGCTCTTATAGCCTCTCCTTCAAGACCAGAAGAGCTTGCATGGCGGTTATCGGAAAACGTTCTTACCGTACTAAATTCTCTAACTGATTATGAAGCTCGTGGAATGGTAAAAAGATTACCGGATGGAAGGTATACTCCTTCTAAAGACTTTTATTTGGACTCGTAGTGTGTGATAGGTGAAAAATGACACAAAAAGTTACTGTAGTAGGCGCTGGTTTAGCTGGAAGTGAATGTGCCTTACAGCTTGCTTCTCGTGGTATTTCTGTAGAGCTCATTGAGCAGCGTCCTGTTGTTTCTTCTCCAGCACATCACACAGACATGTTTGCTGAGCTAGTTTGTTCCAACTCTCTGAAATCTACCAAAGAAGATTCTGCAGCTGGAATTTTAAAGTCTGAGCTTAAGAAGATGGGTAGTTTTCTGCTTCGTATAGCAGAGGAAAACTCCGTTCCTGCAGGTGGCGCACTTGCGGTAAATAGGGAAGAGTTTTCAAAAGCAGTAACTGAGCAGATTAAAAATCACCCCAACATCTCTGTGACTCACGCAGAGGTTACAGAGCTTACTAATGAACCAACAGTTATTGCCGCAGGCCCTCTGTGTTCTGACAGCTTGTACCAGGCTATTTCTAAGCGTGTGGGAACTGACAGGATGTCGTTTTTTGATGCGGCAGCACCTATTGTGTCTGAAGAGTCAATCGATCGCTCAATTGCATTCTCCCAATCTCGTTATGAGGATTTAGGAATTGGCGATTACCTCAATTGCCCTATGAATAAAGAGGAATACGATACATTTGTAGATGAGCTACTCGCCGCTAAACGTGTTATTGGTCATGATTTTGAGCAATCCGATTTGTTCCAGGCATGTCAGCCTATTGAAGAGGTTGCAAGAACAGGACATGATTCAATTAGGTTTGGAGCACTAAAACCTGTAGGACTTATTGATCCCAGAACGGGTAAACGTCCTTGGGCAGCCGTTCAGCTTCGTGCAGAAAATACAGCAAAAACAGCATTTAACCTGGTTGGTTTTCAGACAAACCTTACCTGGGGAGAGCAGAAGCGCGTATTTACGCTTATTCCAGGTCTAGAGAACGCTGAGTTTGTTCGCTACGGCGTCATGCATAGAAACTCTTTTGTTGATTCTCCTCATGCGCTTGATAGGTCATTTGGAATTCCAGGCACTTCAACTATTCTCGCAGGTCAAATTACTGGTACAGAAGGCTATGTCGAAGCAATTGCCTCAGGCTTGCTTGCAGCGCTTAACATGTACGCTCGCCTGTTAGGCAAAGAGGAAGTTAAGCTTCCTTTAACAACTTCGTTTGGCTCTCTTGTGGGATATGCAACAAATCCAAACACCAAAGATTATCAGCCCATGCATGTTAACTTTGGAATTTTTGAGCCATTGGACGAGCATATTAAAAGAAAAGACGAGCGCCGTCAGAAGATGGCGGAGCGCGCTCATAAAGATTTTGATGAGTATCTTGCCTCTCGTCATGAACTCTTTGATTGCGTAAAGTGTGATTAACGTGGCTATTTCAAAAGAGCAGGGTAGTCACGTTGAACAATTTATTGAGTATCTAAGTAAGGTTAGGAATCTTTCTGAGAATACTTTAAGGTCATATCAAACTGATCTTCTAGCATTTGAGCAGTGGTGCAATAGGGAAGGCGTTGAGGTAACTAAGGTTGATCACAGAAACCTTCGTTTGTATTTGGCTTACCTCAAACAGGCTCAATATTCAGCAAAAACACTAAATAGGCATTTATCTGCATTACGGGGTTTCTACAAGTGGATGCAGCGAGAAAAGCTGATTGCTACTGATCCTGCTCTTGCACTTAGCAATCCTCGAGCGCCACGCAATCTTCCACATACCATGACTGACTCTGATGTAAACAGACTGTTGGAATCATGTGATACTTCAACAGCAGTGGGCCTGAGAGATAGAGCATTTCTTGAGTTTTTGTATGCAACAGGTGCCCGTATTTCTGAGGTAGCAACGCTCAAGCTTGAGCAGGTTGATTTGCAAAATGGAATAGTACGCCTCTTTGGTAAAGGCTCTAAAGAGAGAATTGTTCCGTTATATGAGTCCGCAGTTGAGTGGCTTAAGAAGTACCTTAGGTCTTCTCGTCCTACGCTCTTGTTAAAAGACAAAACAGGGCGTGCACACTCAGCTCTCTTTATTTCTGTCAGAGGAAATGACATGAGCGCAGATTCATTGCGCAAGGTTTTCTCGTCGTATTTAGTGGCTGCAGGACTTGACAGCTCACTTTCGCCACACGCAATGAGGCATACGTACGCTACGGAGCTTCTTAGTGGTGGAGCAGACTTGCGTATTGTCCAGGAACTTTTAGGTCATGAGTCACTCTCAACTACGCAGGTGTATACGCATTTGTCAGTTGATAGGCTTAAAGAAGCGGCAAAGGCAGCTCATCCAAGATCAAAATAAACCGTGCTTTGTTACGGAAGATCTTGCACTTGGAAGCTGGATGTATTTGTGCAGTATTTGTAGAGGTTATGGTCTAAATTCTTTATAGACGCAGCCCTTGTTTTCCTGTTATACTTTCAAAAGTTGTGTAGAAGCACAACATGCTGTTACCAAACAGCACAAAATCGCACGTACGACTACTTGTTTGCCGTGGTGCCTAACGCTAAGCCAGGTGTTGGGTGGTTTTAACAAGGTCTGAACTCGTACGGAGGAACAACCAATGGAGGTAAAAATGGCTGCAAAGATTACTATTCAGACTCTTCTGGATGCTGGTTGCCACTATGGTCACCAGACTCGTCGTTGGAACCCTAAGATGAAGCCATACATCTTTGGTGAGCGCAACGGCATTTACATTCTTGACCTTAAGCAGACCATGCTTGGCGCAGACGCTGCTTACACTTTCCTGAAGAATGTTGCATCTAAGGGTGGCCGTGTTCTCTTCGTCGGCACCAAGAAGCAGGCTCAGGAGCCAATCGCTACTGAGGCAGCTCGTGCAAACATGCCTTACATCAATCAGCGTTGGCTTGGCGGTATGCTTACCAACTTTGTCACCATGCGTTCCCGCATTAAGCGCCTTGAGGAGCTTGAGGCAATGGTAGAGGACGGCCGTATGGCAGCTCTTCCTAAGAAGGAGCAGGCTCTTAAGAACAAGGAGCTTCTGAAGCTTCAGCTTAACCTCGGTGGCGTCCGTGATATGACTTCTCTTCCACAGGCTCTCTTTGTTGTTGACTCTAAGCGTGAGGAGAACGCAATTCGTGAGGCAAACCGTCTTCACATTCCAGTTGTCTCCCTGCTTGACACCAACTCTGATCCAGATGTTGTTGATTACGGCATTCCTGCAAATGACGATGCTATTCGTTCCATTTCTCTTATGTGCCAGCTTGCTGCAGACGCAATTCTTGCAGGTAGCGGCAAGGAGCAGATTTCTGCTGAAGAGATGGGCGCTGAGTCCGAGACCCCAGCTGCTGAGTAACTCTTAGCAACGGGTCAAATAATTTAGTTATTCAGTAGATTTTTGGGAGGAAAACATGGCAGAGATTACCGCAGCACTTGTTAAGCAGCTTCGTGATATGACCAGCTCTCCTATGATGGAGTGCAAGAAGGCACTCGTCGAGGCTGAGGGCGATATTGAGAAGGCAGTAGACATCCTTCGTACTATGGGCGTTGCTAAGGCAGTTAAGCGTGCTGGCCGTGACACCAACGAGGGCACCATTGCTACTTTCATCAGCCCAGACGGCAAGACTGGTGCAATCCTCGAGCTCTCCTGCGAGACTGACTTTGTTGGTACTAACCCTCAGTTCACCGGCTTTGCTGGCGATCTTGCTGCAGTTGTCACTGAGAGCAACCCAGCTGACGTTGAGGAGCTCAAGGCTGCTAAGCTTGGCGACGAGACTGTCGACGAGGCAATCACCGATAAGATCCACAACATCGGCGAGAACATGCGTGTTCTTCGTTTCCAGCGCGTTGAGGCTGCAAACGGCGCTCTTGCTAGCTACATCCACCTTGGTGGCAAGCTTGCTGACATTGTTACCTTTGAGTTCAACAAGCCAGAGACCGCTGAGTCTCAGGACTTCAAGAACTTTGCACACGACGTTGCAATGCAGGTAGCTGCAGCTGCTCCAGTTGCTGCTCGCCGTGAGGATGTTCCACAGGACATCGTTGATCACGAGCTCTCCATTTATAAGGCACAGGCTGCTGAGTCCGGCAAGCCTGAGGCTATTCAGGAGAAGATGGCTTATGGTCGTCTCGAGAAGTACTACAAGGAGTACGTCCTTACTGAGCAGGCATTTGTTAAGGACCCAGATATGACCATTTCTGAGTACGCAAAGCTGCTCTCCAAGAAGGTTGACGACGAGGTTAAGATTGTCAGCTTCGTACGTTTTGCTTTTGGTGAAGAGTAAGACTTTTTACTTCAATTATTTTGAGCCGGTTGTCTTCAACCGGCTCTTTTTTTACCGCGATTCCTGCAAAACTTACGGTGTCGTTTGTTAAAATTATTACAACTATGGCAAACGGAGAGAGCGAGGAAGCTTTGTCTTCAGCTAAATACAAACGAGTACTTTTAAAGCTTTCTGGTGAAGCATTGATGGGTGAGCAATCCTTTGGTATTGACCCCTCAATTCCAGAGATGCTTGCTAAAGAAATCAAACCTGTCTGGGAGTCTGGCGTTCAGATTGCCATTGTTGTTGGTGGCGGAAACATCTTTAGAGGCGTTTCTCAGGCAGCAGCTGGTATGGATCGTGCCCAGGGTGACAATATGGGCATGCTTGCAACTGTAATTAACGCTCTCTCGCTTCAGGATTGTTTTGAGCGCAACGGCATGGATTGCCGCGTTATGAGTGCAATTTCTATGGCTCAAGTTGCAGAGCCTTATATTCGCCGTCGTGCTATTAGACACCTTGAGAAGGGCCGTATTGTTATCTTTGCTGCTGGTACAGGTAACCCTTACTTCACCACTGATACTGCTGCAGCTCTTCGCGCTTGCGAGATTGGCGCTGAGGCTCTGATGAAGGCAACAAAGGTAGATGGCATTTACGACTGCGATCCTGTTACTCATGCAGATGCAGTTAAGTATGACACCGTCACTTACAAAGATGTTCTCGCCAAAGAACTTAAGGTTATGGACGCTGCAGCAATTGCGCTGTGCAAGGACAATAAGATGCCAATTCTTGTATTTGACATGCAGTCTGAAGGCGTTTTCATGAAGGCAATTTCCGGAGAAGAAGTCGGTACCACTGTCGTTGAGGAGGACTAATGAGCGTTCATTCTGATAAAGCTAAGCAGTCTATGGAGAAGTGCATCGAGGCACTTAAGAATAACTTTGGCCGTGTTCGTACTGGTCGTGCAAATCCACATGCACTCGACCACATCAAGGTAGACTACTATGGCCAGCCAACTCCAATTTCTCAGCTTGCAGCTATTAAGGTTCCTGAGGCATCTATGCTGGTTGTAGAGCCATGGGATAAGACCGCTCTAAAGAGCATCGAGAAGGCCATTGAGACTTCTGACCTTGGCATTACTCCATCTAATGATGGTTCTGCTATTAGGCTTCCTTTCCCAATGCCAACTGAGGAGCGCCGTCGTGAGCTTGCTAAAGAGTGCTCTCAGATTGCTGAGGAAGCTCGCGTAGCTGTCCGTAACGTTCGTCGTGACGTTAATGGCAAGATTGAGCGCGATGAGGAGCTCTCTGAGGACGATCAGAAGCGCGAGAAGAACGGTATCCAGAAGCTGACCGATACCTATATTGCACAGATTGAGACCCTTCTTAAGACCAAGACTTCAGAAATCATGGAGATTTAAGTGCAGTTTGATACAGACAAACTCGTCCAGTATTTCTCTGACGCACCAGAAGATATCAGTCTCTCTGATATCAATTTAGAAACTATTCCGTCTCATGTTTCTATCATTATGGATGGAAACGGTAGATGGGCTACGGCTCGCGGACTTGACAGAACCGAAGGTCATAAGGCCGGCGTTCTTTCTTTGCGCGAGGCTGTTACTACGAGCGTGCGTCTTGGATTGGACGTTTTGTCAGTTTATGCGTTCTCCACAGAAAACTGGAAACGTCCTCAGCGTGAGGTTGACTTGCTCATGCGTCTTTTTGCAGAGACGCTGCTTAAAGAACTCCCACTGTTCCACCAAGAAAACGTTAAGCTGCGTTTCTTTGGTGACCTTGAGGCTTTGCCTGAGAAGACCCGCAAGACCTTCCAGCGCGGACTTGATGAGACTGCGCAAAACACTGGTATGACGTTTGCGCTGGCTGTTAACTATGGCTCTCGCGCAGAGCTAACCAGGGCAGCTGTTCTTCTCGCTAATCAAATTGCTGAGGGCGCCGTGTCTGCTGAGTCGGTGACTCCAGCAGATTTTGAGAAGAACCTCTATACGGCAGGTCTTCCTGATCCAGACCTGTTGATTCGAACGTCAGGAGAGCTGAGGCTTTCTAACTATTTGCTCTGGCAGCTGGCTTACTCGGAGCTGTATGTCACGCAAACTTACTGGCCTGACTTCTCTAAGTGGGATTTTTTGCGCGCCATTAAGGACTATCAGGGTCGCGAAAGGCGATTCGGAGGAGTGAAATAGTGGTGGACAATACGCGCGATTCCAGTAGGCCTACCTCTAGGATTGATGCTGACGCTCAGCCTAATCCTGAAGAAACAGGTAGCGTTGGAATTGATAGACAGATTGAAAAGCTGGAGATTCGTCGCTCACTTAAAGAGCTGCAACGAGCCGCTGGTAACCTTATGGGTCAGCGAGTTCGTGGCGTTACCGAGAAGCTTTTAACCAGAACTCTGTCTGGCGTAGTTTATGCAGCTATTGTGCTTGCTGCACTTTTTGTGGGTAAAGAAGCCACTATTGTTTTGATTGCTGGTATGGGATGGCTGTGCTGCTCTGAATTCTTCCACATCTGTCGCATGGGCGGACGTATGCCAAACGAGCCTCTTGGCCTTGTTTTCTCGCTTATTTTCCCCATAATTGCGTATTTTGGTCACGTCTTTCCGCTGGCGTTCTCCCTGCTTTTGATTATCCTTTGTGGTCTTTGGTATGTCTTTACTCCGCGAGCAAACCTTGCAGACGTGGCTGTTACGGCCTTTGGATCACTGTATACCTCGCTTTCTCTTTCTACAGTGGTACTACTAAGGTCCACAGAGCCTAGTTTTTCTATTCCTTGGATCACGCTTGCCGTCATGCTCTCTGTGTGGGCTAACGATTCTTTTGCGTATTTGTTTGGATCTAAATTTGGCAAGCATAAACTAGCGCCAAGAATTTCTCCAAATAAGAGCTGGGAAGGCTTCTACGGTGGCCTTTTAGGCTCAATGTTGGTGTGGTTCTTGATTGCCGTGTTTGGCGCAATTAATATGAATCCTCTGTTTGCGCTGCTCTTTGGCGTAACCGAGGGTATTTTCTCCGTTGTGGGAGACCTCTTTGAGTCTCGTATTAAGCGAGGCGTAGGCCTCAAGGATTCTGGTTCAATTATGCCTGGTCATGGTGGCCTGCTTGATAGAACCGATTCGATGATTTTTGGAACTATGGCGGCGTTTCTTCTCTTCCAGCTTGCCGTGCTCTTTAGCCAGGTCAAGCTTCCTATTGCGCTGCCGTTTGGAGCATAGGTTTGAGCATTTTTGAAGATACTGCGCCTCGTGCTGCTAGGCATGAGCCTTTGCGTGTTGCTGTCCTTGGAGCTTCGGGTTCTGTGGGCATGCAGACGCTTGATGTATGTCGTCATTTCCCGCAAAAGGTGCAGGTAGTTGCCCTTGCGGTGAGGTCGTCGGCTGAGTTTGCCGTGAAGGCAGCAACTGAGTTCAACTGCAAATATGTTGCTTTTGCCGATGTAAGTATCAAGGGCAACGTTCTTCTCGACAGCTTGCCACAAGGCTGCAAAGCAAGCTTTGGTCCTGAGGCTGTTCAGGCGCTCGCTGAGCTGGATGAGGTTGACTGCGTGGTCAACGCAGTGGTGGGAGAGGCTGGCATTTACGCTGGTCTAGCCGCTGTAAAGGCTGGCAAGGTGCTGGCATACGCCAACAAGGAGTCAATTGTTGTTGGCGGAGACCTGCTGATGCCGCTGGTAAAGCCTGGCCAGCTCATTCCTGTTGACTCCGAGCACAGTGCCATCTTCCAGTGCCTCATTGGCGAGAATCCCGCTGACATCCAGAGAATTTGGCTCACCTGCTCGGGTGGTCCGTTCTTCGGATATTCTCGTGAGCAGCTCAAGAATGTCTCGGCCAACGACGCTTTGGCGCATCCAACCTGGAAGATGGGTGCCAAGATCACCATCGACTGTGCAACGCTCATGAACAAGGGCCTTGAGCTTATTGAAGCCCATCATCTCTTTGACGCTCCTATGGACAAGCTTGAGGTGCTGGTACATCGTCAGAGCCGCATTCACTCTATGGTTGAGTTTGTGGACGGTTCCGTAAAGGCGCAGCTGGGAGCCTCTGACATGAGGCTGCCTATCCAGTTTGCCCTGAGCTATCCACATCGCTGGCCAGCAATTGCAAAGCCAGTTGAGTGGCAAGAGACAACTCCTCTCACAGGAGATTATGCTGACGAGAAAACCTTTGGATGCCTAGCCCTTGCTCGTCATGCGGGAACTGTTGGTGGAACGCTTCCCTGCATTATGAATGCAGCCAATGAAGTTGCTAACCATGCATTTAGGCGAGGAAGATGTTCATTTCTTGATATCGAGCGCATTGTTGCAGAGACTATGAATGCCTCTCATGTCCAAAGGGTAGAAGACCTTCAACAATTGACGCTTGTAGACGCAGAAGCACGAGCCTTAGCCCGTTCTTTTGTGGGATAGGAATTTTGTGAATTTGTTAGCTGTTCTCTCACCAATTTTTTGGGGACTCTTGGTTCTCTCGCTCCTTGTATTTGTTCACGAGGCAGGGCATTACGGCATGGCTCGCCTGTGTGGTGTCCGTGTTACCGAGTTCTTTTTGGGCATGCCGTTCAAGTACAAGCTTTCTCATAAGAGCAAAAAGTATGGCACTGAGGTTGGTGTAACACCGCTTCTTTTTGGTGGCTATACCCGCATCTGCGGCATGGAAGGTCAGCTTGATGAGCTGCTTCCACAAGCTCTGATGAGCGTTCAAGAGGCGGGTTTACTTGAGGTTGGTGCTCTTGCAGCAAAACTTAACTGTGAGGATGAGCGTGCCTACAATCTTCTGTACACCCTTGCAGACTGGGGCTCTATTGAGCTTGTCAAGGAGTCAGAGTCAGACGAGCTGGCACATACAACGTTCCAGACGCTTGCACGAGACGCTGAGCTTCGCTGTGAGTATGATCGCGGTCACAATTTTGAGCTTGAAGGTTCAACGGCAGCAGGGGAGCCTCGTGTTCCTCAGATGTCCGCTGATGATTTCTTTGCTCAAGAGAAGGCTCATACCTATGTTGGTGTAAATGTTCCTAAGCGCCTGCTCATGATTTTGGGCGGACCTTTGGTCAATATTGCGCTCGCCTTTGTGCTGGTGGTTGGCTCTTTGATGTTTGTTGGTATTCCAGCTGCTCAAAACAAGGCTCAGCTGGGATCCGTTGAATCTGGCTCTCTTGCTGCTATTTCAGGCCTTACTGCCGGAGATACCATTCTTACGTTTAATGAGGTAGAGGTCCATACCTGGGAAGACCTTACTGCAGCTATCAAAGACGCAATGTCTTCAGGTAAAACTGATATTCCTGTCACCTATGATCGCGGCGGTATTCAGCTTGAAACTACCATTAAGCCTGTTTTGCGTCCTGACGATAAAATCATCGGCGTGTCGCCCGTGATGACCATGTATCACTTCTCGTTTATTGACGCGTCTGTCGCAGCTGTATCGTATGCTGCACAGGTTGGACAGTTTGCACTCAGACTGCTCATCCCTACGCAAACCATGGAAGTCCTTAACCAGTCGTCTTCTGTTGTGGGAATTTCTGTGATGGCATCAGAAGCTGCTGCAGAGGGTTTCTCGACCCTTATTATGCTGGTAGCAGCCATTTCTATGTCGCTTGGATTCATGAATCTTTTACCTATTCCACCTCTAGATGGCGGAAAGATTCTGATTGAGGTAGTCCAGGTGATTATTAGAAAGCCTCTGTCTATCAAAGTTCAAAATATTTTGTCTTACATTGGACTGGCATTTTTCCTGTTTGTCTTTGTTGTAGCGCTCCGAAACGATATCCTTCATTTACTTTTTAGGTAGCTGATTTTATGTCTGAGATTGCTCGCACAAAAACTCATCCCGTCATGGTTGGATCTGTCCAGGTTGGCGGTGGCGCTCCCGTTTCTGTTCAGTCAATGTGCACCACTAAAACAGATGATCCTGACGCAACGCTCCGTCAGATCAAGGAGCTTGCCGAGGCAGGGTGCGAGATTATTCGTGTGGCAATTCCAGACGCAAAGGCCCTGGATGGCTTTGAAGAGATTTGCAAATACTCGCCACTTCCTGTTGTTGCCGATATTCACTTTGACTATAAGCTGGCGCTTGAAGCTGCAAAGCGAGGTGCGGCAGCTCTTCGTATTAACCCAGGAAACATTGGCTCTATGGAGCGCGTTGATGCTGTCATTGAGGCAGCTAAAGAGGCCCATATTCCTATTAGAATTGGTGTTAACGCAGGCTCTCTTGCTAAAGAATTTGATACAAGACAAGATATGACCCTTGTCGAGAAACTCGTGGCATCGTCAAAGTCATTTGTAGAGCATTTTTCTTCTCGCGGTTTTGACGATATTGTCTTGTCTGCAAAGGCTCACGATGTTCCCACTACGCTTGCAGTTTATCGAGCGCTTTCTAAGGAGCTTCCACAGATTCCTCTGCACGTAGGTGTTACAGAAGCTGGTGCGTTGAGGCAGGGAACGGTAAAGAATTCTGCCGCAGTTGGCATTCTGCTTGAGAGTGGCATTGGTGATACCATGCGCCTGTCTCTGACGGCTGATCCTGTAGAAGAAGTCCATGTGGCATGGGAGCTTCTTGCAGCTCTTGGTATGCGTCGCATTAAGCCAGAGCTGGTAAGCTGTCCTACGTGCGGTAGGTGTGGCGTCGACATGATTCCTATTGCAGAAGAAGTTACCAAGCGCTTGGATGGCGTTCGTGCTCCAATTTCTGTGGCAGTTATGGGATGCGTTGTTAACGGACCTGGTGAGGCTAGGGGTGTTGACCTTGGCGTTGCCTGTGGCAAAGGCCAGGCAGTGTTGTTTGAAAATGGCAATCCTATTAGAAAAGTGCCTGAAGATAAGATTGTTGATGAGCTATTCGCCGAAATTGAGAATCGTTTTGGCAAAAAATAAGTAAACTATACGTATTACTTCATATTGAAAGGAAACTACCTTGAAGCACTGGATGCGCATGTCTTCTTTGTATGCACCAACGCTCAAAGAAGACCCAGCTGAGGCTGTACTTGCAAGTCACCGCCTGCTCCTTCGTGCTGGCATGATTAGAAAGACTGCTGCAGGTCTTTACTCTTATCTGCCACTTGCATGGCGCTCTCTTTTAAAAATTGAGGCCATCATTCGCGATGAGATGGACGGTATTGGTGCTCAGGAGATTCTTGTTCCTATTATGACCCCCGCTGAGCTCTGGGAAGAGTCTGGCCGTTGGGATGTCTACGGCGATGAGCTCATGCGTATGCATGATCGCCACGATCGCCAGTTTGCTCTTGGTCCAACTCACGAGGAGACCTTTACAGACCTCATTAGAAATGAGCTCAAGAGCTATAAGCAGCTTCCCGTAACGCTCTATCAGATTCAGGATAAGTTCCGTGACGAGCGTCGTCCACGCTTTGGTCTTATGCGTGGTCGTGAGTTCATTATGAAAGACGGATATTCCTTCTCGGCAACTCAAGAGTCGCTGCAAGAGTGCTATGACCAGGAGAAGGTTGCTTACCAGAACGTTTGTGACCGCACTCGTCTTAAGGCTCTACAGGTAGTTGCAGACTCTGGTCAGATTGGTGGAGACACCTCTGTTGAGTTTATGGCACTGGCAGAGGCTGGCGAGGCAAGCCTGGTTTATTGCGATTGTGGCTATGCTGCAGATACTGAGGCAGCAGCAGCAAAGATCAACGTAGAAGAGCGTGAGTCTGGCAAGATGTGTGAGATTCATACTCCTGGTATTGGCTCCATTGATGATGTTGCTGAGTTCCTCCACGTTTCACCTGCAGCAACTCGCAAGGCTCTTGCACTTGTTGACGGAAACGGTAAGCCAGTTGTGTGCTTTGTTCCAGGTACTCATGAGCTCAACGAGGTCAAAGCTGAGCACGTCTTTGGTGACTACCACATGATGACCGATGAAGAACTAGAAGAGTATGGCCTCATCAAGGGCTTCATTGGACCTGTTGGTCTACCTGAGGGTATCCGCGTTGTTGGAGACCTCTCTCTTGAGGATACTCAGTGGTGGCTCTGCGGCGCAAACAAGGCAGACTACCACCTCGATCACGTTGAGCTTGGTCGTGACTTTGAGATTAACGAGTGGAAAGACCTTGTCACTTCTCAGGAGGGTGATATTTGTCCTGAGTGTGGTCTTCCTCTTCATGCTGCTCGCGGTATTGAGGTTGGCCAGGTCTTCCAGCTTGGTACCAAGTACTCTTCAGCACTTAACGCCACCTTCACCGATGAAAACGGCGAGGATAAGCCTCTTGTTATGGGCTGCTACGGCATTGGTGTTTCCAGACTGCTGGCTGCAGTTGTTGAGCAATACAATGACGAGAAGGGCATCAAGTGGCCAGTCTCTGTTGCTCCTTATGAAGTTTCTGTCCTTTGCCTCTCCGACAAAGATCCAGAGATTTGGAATGCAGCAGGTGCTGTAGCTGACGCTTGCGTTGCCGCTGGTCTTGAGACTGTTGTTGATGATCGTGCAGAGCGTCCTGGCGTTAAGTTTGCAGATGCAGACCTTATCGGTTTCCCATGGCAGGTTATTGTGGGCAAGAAGGGCGTTGCTAACGGCATCGCAGAAGTCAAAGAGCGTGCTACTGGCGAGCGCTTTGAGGTTGCTCTTGATGAGGTTGCTTCCTGGCTGGCAGAGAAGATTCTTCCAGAGCGCGAGCTTTAAAAAAGAGCGCCTGGTTATTAACCAAGCGCTACATCAAGGGTCATCATTACAGTAAATCCTAATGCGAAGGCAAGTACTCCAACGTTTGAGTGCTTGCCTTCACTCATTTCTGGAATAAGTTCTTCTACTACTACATACATCATGGCGCCTGCTGCAAAACTAAGCAGGTAGGGAAGAACTGGAATAACAAGCTCTGCTGCAAGAATAGTAAGTACCGCTCCAATAGGCTCAACTATGCCAGATAAAATTCCCAAGATGAGGGATTTGCCTTTAGAGGTGCCACCTGCATGGAGAGGCATTGATATGATGGCACCTTCAGGAAAGTTCTGAATAGCAATGCCAAGTGCCAAAGCCATGGCTCCTGCATAAGTGATATTAGAATTTCCCGAGACCCAGCCAGCAAAAACTACGCCTACGGCCATGCCTTCAGGAATGTTGTGGAGTGTTACTGCTAGTGCCATGAGCGTTGATTTCTGCCAGCTTGTTTTAATGCCCTCAGCCTCATCGTCTGTCTCGCCCAGGTGAAGGTGGGGGATTACGTGGTCAAGTAGAAGCAAGAAAAGAGTGCCTACCCAAAATCCAACTACTGCGGGAACAAAAGCAAACTGTCCCATTGCCTCAGAAGATTCAATGGCTGGAATCAACAAACTCCAGATAGAAGCAGCAACCATGACGCCCGCAGCAAAACCGGTAAGAGCGCGTTCAATCGTGCGATTCAAGGTTTTCTTCATAAACAGGACCATCGCTGCACCTAACGAAGTTCCTGCAAAAGGAATCAAAATTCCCTGTACTAGTTCTATATTCATCACAAACTCCCAGTTAGTGTCATTTAAAAGTAGTCATTACTATTTGTGTACCCAGTAAACTTTATGCAAATTCGTTTTATATACAACCAATTAGAAAATTGTCGAGAAAAACAGAGCTTTGGTTTGCTATAGTATTTCCCGCACCACGTTCGGGGAATTAGCTCAGCTGGGAGAGCGCATGACTGGCAGTCATGAGGTCAGGGGTTCGATCCCCCTATTCTCCACCACGCATTCTGGCGGCGGCATCTGTCGCCGCTTTTTTCTTACGGGCTCATGGCGCAACGGTTAGCGCAGGGGACTCATAATCCCTGGGTTGGGGGTTCAAATCCCTCTGGGCCCACCAAATACACTTGTGGCGAGAAACCCTGTGGTTTTCTCGCCATTTCTTTTACCGAAACTCTCTACCGTTCAATGATTCGATTACGTAATTTATATAAAAGACGGGTACAATAGCCAAAGTGATATTTGATAGATAGGGGATACATGACTCCTGAGACTCGTAAGATGAAGATTTTTAGCCTGACGCTTTTAATTGGCGGACTTTTAGGTCTTGTGAATGTTGCGGTTCTTGTAATTGGTGCTGGTCCATCAATTGATTCCGCTCTTCTTTTGCTTGCAAGTATGATCTCGCTTCTAACTGGTGGTTATGCAGCTAGAGAGGCTAATGTTCCTAATAGAGCTGCAGCCGCATATCCTATGATTTTTGGATCGTGTGTGGTGCTAGCTGTTACTGTTGTGGGTCAGTTGATTTTGACTCCTTCTGTAACACTGCAGTTCATTGAGCTGTTTGCACTGTTGGCAATGGCAAGTGCTGTTGCTCGAGGATCTCATAAAGTCAAAAAATCTCTCGAAGCCAAGTAAGTTATTTTGTTGAAGTTATTTTGTTGCTCTAGCTCCGCTTGTGTACGGTTTTATTTGTGAAATGACTTGTTGGGAGTTTGTATGGATCGTGGAACTAAGTTGATGATGGCGCTTTCCTCTATGCTTGGCGCGCTTGGTGTTGCTGGTATTGTCATCTTTGCTTTTTCAGTTGGCTATGGCCGTTTTTCTTCCAGCATGATCGTGCTTCTCCTGTGCAGCTTAATGTCGGTTTATTGCTGCTATATTCTGCAGAAATGCATTAGCTTGGCCAAAGATTTTGAGAAAACCCACGGTATTGTCCGTCTTGTAGCCGGCGTTGTACTTATTCTCTTTACTATCGAGTGGGTTTTTGTTTCGCAGCTTGCTTCTCAGCCTATGGTAATTGCACCTATGATCCTTCAGCTTATCTTCCTGGGAATTATTCTTGTTCAGATGAACAAGGCAGTGTCTACGTATTCACCTTCAAAAAAGTCAAAAGCTAGAAATTAGCTTCATTGTTTGTTATTATTGCAAGTCGTTCGGGCGATTGGCTCAGGGGTAGAGCACTTCCTTCACACGGAAGGGGTCGCTGGTTCAAATCCAGCATCGCCCACCATAGAATTTTTAAGGCCTAGGTTACTGGGCCTTTTTTGTTAGTACATAGTTACGACAATGGCAAATATGAGGCGCCACACATCACGTTTTAGGACTTCCCCCATATACTTGAGTCCTAGGAAAGGGGAGACCATGATAGATTCAATTAACACTACCGGTGACATTAATCCAGTTGAGCAGTTTGATATGTACGTTGCTCACGTTGGCATTAATGCAAGTAATGCGGACGAGGCAGAGAAGATTGCAAACCTGTTTACCGATCTGATGGGGCTTCCTACTATTGAGCAGCCACCTTCATTTTTTGCAGGAACCCTGGTAGAGGTTATGAAGCAAAACGGTCGAGGCACAAAGGGGCATATTGGCTTCCACGTTAACAACATTCCCGCTGCCGAGAAATACTTTGCAGGTCGTGGCTTTGAAATCGACGAGTCCTCTAGAAGACTTAACCCAGATGGCAGTACCTTTTTGGTCTACTTCAAAGACGAGATTGCCGGCTTTGCTATTCACCTCACCATGGATAAGTAGCTCCACTTCCATCAATCTCAACTGACGATTTTTTGGCGAGAAGATCTTTCAAGTAGAAGGGCCTTCTCGCTTTTTGTATGCATGGGTGGATAGGGAATAGCTATTTATAGGCAATTCTTATTGTTGATGATATGAAAATTTAATAAATTGCAATTTAGAATGCAGTTTATATTCATTTTAATGATATTTTCTTTTATCATTTGAATTAGACATTTGTAATCCTAAATGGATTTGGAAGGTTTGAAGTGAAAAAGTTCAAGTATGTAGCAGCGTCAATTCTTGTTGCACTATGCTGCGTAATTGTAATCGGAGCTCCAAAAGTTGCTCTAGCGGCAGGGGACAATCAGCTCACGGTTAATGTTACTGATGACTATTATCGTAAACCTGTTGATGGCGTTACAATTACAGTCACAGATACAGTAACTGGTTCCGTTGTGGCGGAGCAAGTCACTGACGCAAACGGTAAAGTTCAGATTAGTCTTCCAGACGGAACTTATAAGGTTCAGCAGACAAAGTTCAAAGCTGGATTCGAAGTAGATAATACAACCTATACACGTACGCTTAATGGAGTTGCTTCTGGTACAGGAAGTTCAACTACCCTCAACATCGTTGATAAGCAAGTCTTAGGTAACCTTAACATTACTGTAAAAGCACAAAACTTAAACTACGGTCATCGCCCAAATTCAGATCTCCAATCTATTTCTGAAGTTACTGTAGATGTCCAAGATGAATTTGGAAATACTGTCGGCTCAAATATTGCTTCTAATTCTCCAATTAGAGTACCTGTTAATGGCAGTTACACCTTAATTCCAAAAAATATTCCTGATTCATATTCGTATGACACAGAATCAGGCTTGTTTGATATTGTTAATTATGATCGCACTGGCCATCTGTATGATTCTCCACATGCAGTCACCTTTAAATATGATTCCTCGACGCGAACATTTAATACAGATGTTTATGCGGTTTATAGATTAAAGCGCAGAGTAGGAAATATTATCGTTAGGGTCGTTGATCAATACGGCAATCCTATTGCTGGAGCAACTTTGACTGCTACCATGGCTGAGGTGGTCACACCTGGTGAACCTTCTCCTGCAATGCCACCTAATTTTCCAAGTTTTGATCCACCAAATCCTGCTCTGTTACCTGGTACTGATGTACCTCGACCTTTAACGCAAGCTGCTCCTGCGCGTGGCGTAGCATATACACAAACAGGTCAACTTTCTATTTTTAATGAAGATGATGACACTCATTACAACCTGACTACAGGTCCAGACGGTACTGTAATTATTCCTGATTATTTGACTTATGCTGGCTCTACCATTACTCAGATTACCACTCTGGATGGTTACACCATTGATGATCCAAACCCTCAGGTTGGTGAGATTACAGGCTCTAACGAGACAACTACGGTTACGTTTGTAAATCGTAGACCAGAGCCACCTGCTCCAGAGCCACAGCCAGAACCTCAGCCTGAGCCAACTCCAGAGCCTACTCCTGAGCCTCAACCACAGACTCCGGAAAAGCCTAAGACTCCAAAGAAAAAGAAGGCTGTTCTTCCAGATACATCTGACGTTTCTGGTGTCTCTTCTTTAATTGTTGGAATTGCAGGTACATTAAGCTCTTTCGCCGGTGTTTCAATGTATCTGAATAAGAAGCGTTTCTAAAACAATAGGATTTATTGAATCTGTTTCAAAATTTGATTGAGTTTATCAAGTGAACGACCTGTGCATTTGGCAATTTGAAAATGTATAGGGAGTTCACTTGATTTTTATAAGGTGATTAGAAAATCTCGTAGTTTCTCCGGTTCAAATTTTGAAATAATTGTGTTTAGTCTTGGATATTATCTTTAATTTAATGTCTGATTCGCTTACTATGGATAGAAGTATTTACAAGTACGATTCGGTTTGAAGGAATTGAATTGAAACGATATAAAAACATTGTCCTTGCTATTCTTGTTGCGTTGACACTTGCTGTATCAGTCATCACTCCAAAGATTGCACTTGCAGATTCCAATGAGATTAGTGCTCTTGCCGTTGATAAATACACACGTGAACCAATTGAGGGTGTACATGTTGTAATTTATCAAGGTGGTTCTACTATCGTGGCCGAAGGTGACACAGGACCTGATGGCTACTTTAGACCTTATCTTCCACTTCCTGATGGTGCTTATAGAGTTGAACAAACCTCTTATAAAGAAGGCTATGTTCCTCAGGTCGACTCTGTTTCTTACGTTTTTCAAGACGCTACATATGGTTTAGGTGAGGTGGTCGTTGCTGAACTGGAGAACCAGCCAATTTTAGGCAATATTATTGTTAAAGTCGTTGACACAGATGGCAATCCTATTGCCGGTGCAACTCTTAAGGCTACTGCCGCAAACGTTGCTGGACCTCGTATCCCAACACCTCCATTTACTCAGACCGGTATTCTCACCATGGAGGCTGACGGAAGCTACTCTCTTACAACTGGTGCAGATGGCTCTGTTGTAATTCCTAACCTTATGGGTAACACTTCCACTACCATCACACAGCTCACCACCATTGATGGTTACCAGATTGATACTACGGTTCGTGTTGGTCAGATCACTGGTACAAATACTACTGCCACAGTAACTTTTGTTGATCCTCGTATTCCTGCTCCAACGCCTGCACCAGATCCAACGCCTGCACCAGAGCCACAGCCTGAGCCTACTCCAGCACCAGAGCCACAGCCTCAGCCAGAGGCTCCAAAGGCTAAGAAGGTTAAGAAGTCTGCTCTTCCAGATACTGGCGACAACGCTCTTACGCTTCCTCTGATTGTTGGTGTCGCTGGCGTAACTGTTGTTGTTGCTGGCGCAGCTCTCTTCCTTCATAAGAAGCGTCAATAAATCTTCACAAGCCTAGCTTCATTTACATAATTCACCACGTAAATCAAGTGAATGACTTATACTTATCCAGTTCAGATATGTATGAGGAGTTCACTTGATTGCTCTTGCGGATAAGATTTCTAAGTCATTTGGCGGTAGAGTCCTTTATTCAAATGCAACACTTCAGCTCAATGCAGGAGAGCGTTGGGCTTTAGTTGGCCCTAATGGCGCTGGTAAGACTACGCTTCTAAAGATCATCATGGGCCTGGAGTCTGCTGATGAGGGAGCTGTTACCTTTGCAAAAGACGCTACTCTTGGATACCTTGAGCAAGAGACAGAACTCATGGGGGACAGAACCGCCCTCAATGAGGTTATCGAGTCTGCTCATGAGATTAAACAGTGGGAGAGAAAGGTAAATGACCTTTCACTCAAGATTGCTGAAACTCCTGAAGGTGCCTCGCTTAACAAATACCTGGAAGATTATGCTCATGCTATGGAGCGCTTTGAACGCCTTGGTGGCTATGAGCTTGAAAGCAGAGCTCGTCAGATTCTTGCAGGTCTTGGCTTCCCCGTAGAAGATTTTGACAAACCCGCCAAAGAGTTCTCGGGCGGCTGGCAGATGCGTATTTCTTTGTCAAAGTTGCTTCTGCGTCGTCCTGACGTTCTTCTCTTGGACGAGCCTACTAACCATTTGGACTTGGAATCTGTCCAATGGCTTGAGAGGTTCTTATCGTCATATGACGGAACGGTTTTGCTGGTAAGCCACGATCGCTCGTTTATGGATGCTTGCGTGACGCACGTTGCAGCACTTGAGAATCGCATGCTTGTCACGTATACCGGCAACTATTCTGGCTACCTTCATCAGCGAGAAGAAAATCTTGAGCAGCTCCGCGCTAAACGTGCAGCTCAAGAGCGCGACATTGCTCACATGGAGACCTTCATTGAGCGGTTTAGATACAAGCCAACCAAGGCTAAACAGGTTCAAGAGCGCGTGGCAAAGGTCGAGAAGATCCGTGAAGAGTTGGTAGTTCTTCCAGAGCAGTCTCATCACATGCACTTTAGGTTCCCAGAGCCCCCTCGTACCGGAGATACGGTTATTTCTCTTGAGGGAGTAGCCAAATCGTACGAGGATAACTTTGTCTACGATAACGTTGACCTTAAACTGTATCGTGGAGATCACGTAGCGCTTGTTGGCCCTAACGGCGCTGGTAAATCTACCCTTATGAAGCTCATTGCCGGCAAGCTGAAGCCAGATGCCGGTAAGATTAGTCTTGGTCAAAACGTCACCGAGGCTTACTACGCACAGCATCAGCTTGAAGAGCTTAATCCTGCAAATACGGTACTTGCAGAGCTTGATACGGTGGCTGCGGGATGGACCACCTCTGAAGAGCGTAGATTGCTCGGAGCCTTCCTGTTCCACGGCGATGACGTGGAGAAACGCGTAAACGTACTTTCTGGTGGCGAGCGTGCTCGTTTGGCCCTTGCTAAGATGCTGGTTTCTCCAGATCCACTGTTGCTTCTGGACGAGCCAACTAACCACTTGGACATTGACTCTGTTGACGTTCTGGAGAAGGCACTTGTTGACTTTCCAGGAACCATCATCTTGATCAGTCACGATGAACACCTGGTCAGAGCTGTTGCTAACAAGGTTGTGGACGTTCGTGACCACAAGGTTACGGTCTACGACGGCGACTACGATTACTTCCTCTTTAAGCTTGCAGAGCTTCAAGCAGCGGCTCAGGGGGAGACGTCGAGCAAGACGGTGTCGTCGTATGGAACTTCGGGTGCAAGAGCGGTTAAGAGTGCTGGTCCAGAGGCAGGTCAAACTGCAGGATCTTCTCGCAATGTGAAGACTAAGGAGCAGAGGAGAGCTGAGGCGGAGGAGCGCAATCGTAGAAGTCGTGCGCTCAGGGAGACCAAGAAGCGCCTGGACGAGGTTGAGGCGGCGCTGACTCCTGCGCACAAACGTTACGATGAGCTCATGACGCTTATGGCTGATGAGGCTCTTTATAACGATCCTCAAAAGTTTGATGAGTGCATGGCTGAATATCAGGCGCTTTCCAAGAAGATTCCTGCTCTTGAGGCTGAGTGGTTGGAGCTTTCAGAAAAAATGGAAGCAGACATTGATGAGTAGGTAGTTTTCCCAATCTTGGGTAAAATTATCTTGTAACTACTGTCTTGGACTTACTTTTTTTGTATCCAATGCCCTGTACTTGAGGTTTAAGTTTGTACGTGCCTGTCTGCATGGTCTTGCAGATGTTGAGATAAGGATTGTTGTGCCAACTGCTTTAACGTCAGTTCCATCACTTTTGACAACGCTTGCTGAATTTGCGTTGGTAATTTTTGCCATCGTGGTTCACGAGGTTGCCCATGGCTTTGTGGCATATAAGTGCGGCGATCCTACGGCAAAAATGTCTGGCCGTTTGACGCTCAATCCGCTGGCACACATTGACTTGTTTGGTACGGTTCTTCTTCCGCTTATGCTGGTATTGATGGGCGGACCTAGCTTTGGATACGCAAAGCCCGTTCCCTATAACCCTAACTATCTCAAAAATCGTCGTCGTGACGAGATTCTGGTAGCACTCGCAGGCCCAGCTTCTAACATTTTGCAGGCGTTTCTCGGCGCACTCTTGTTGCGTTTGCTTAATGCGTTGGCTGTTGCATTTGGTGCGGCACTAAATCCGCTGGTAATGTACTACGTTTCTTCACTGGTAATCTTCTACATCCAGATCAACGTGAGCTTGGCAGTCTTTAACATGCTGCCCATTCCACCTTTAGACGGCTCTAAGCTGCTGTTGTATTTTCTTGGCGAGAAAAACCGTCAAAAGTTCTACGCCATTGAGCCTTACTGTATGATTGCTGTAGTAGGACTTATGTTCTTTGCTCCTGGCCTTTTCTCGTCCATTATCGGGGGTATTTCTAACGTCATTTTGAGTCTGCTTGCGAGAATCATCTAATGTCGTACAAAGTAAACACCGCAACATATTCGGGACCTTTTGACCTGCTACTTCAGTTGGTAAGTAGGCAGAAGGTGGCCATTGGATCCATTTCTATCTCTGAGGTTGCTGACCAGTACCTGGCAGAAGTTGACGCCATGGAGGAGCTTGATCTGGACGTTGCCAGTGACTTTGTGCTTGTTGCGTCAACGCTTCTGGACATGAAGGCTCATGCCCTGGTGCCTCAAGACGTTTCGCTCAAAAGCTCATTTGATGAAGATGAGTATGATGACGAGCTTGACGGCCTTTCTCCTGATGAGGCGCGAGAAGTTCTTATTGCTCGCCTTATTGCCTATAAGCAATTTAGAAACGCTGGTGCGGCACTTGGTAGCCGCATGGAGGCAGAATCGTACATGTTCCCACGTTCAGTGGGTCCAGATCCTGATTTCTTGAACCTGATGCCAGACTATCTAGAAGGCATTACGCTCAGAAGCCTTGCAGTCATCTGTGCGGACATTGACTCAAAACGTGAGACATTCTTGCTTGAAGCAGAACATGTGGCCCCAAAAAGGCTCCCCGTGGCTCTGACGGTTGCTTCAGTGGATCGTCTCACGCGCTCCAAAGGTAAAGTAACGTTCTCGGAGCTTTTGGATGGTCAAGATACGCCAGAGATTGTGGTCGCAAACTTTTTGGCTGTCCTTGAACTCTTTAAACGCGGTCTTGTTCGTGTTCAGCAGGATGTCATCTTTGGCGAGATTGAGATTGAGCACATAGAGGGTGCAGATTCATACCAGCTTGATGAATCGGTGCTTTTGGAACTTGAAGAGCTCTCTGGTGATGAGCCAGATCTTGAGGGATTTAACTTGTCTCAAAACGCACTCCAAGATGTCCAGCAGACGCTTTTATCGCTCACTCATACGCCCGATGCAGTACAGGAAGAGGCGGAATAACGTATGGCAGAAGAGCTTACCTATTTAGATTCCGAGTCGCTTAAAGGCGCTCTAGAATCGCTGCTTTTAGTTGCAACTGATGCTATCACCACAGCTGATTTTGCCAAGGTCACCAATGCAGCTCCCGCTGAGGTAGCTGAAGCTCTCAAAGAGCTTGCAGAGGAGTATACGCGCTGCAACAGGGGCTTTCAGCTTAGAGAGGTAGCCGGCGGTTGGCGCCTCTTTACGCACCCTGCCCACCATCAACTGGTTAGCGATTTTGTGCTCTCCTGGGATACGCGCCGCCTTTCGCAGGCAGCTCTTGAGACGCTGGCGGTTATTGCCTATCACCAGCCGGTAACTCGTGAGGGCGTCCGAGCTATCCGTGGCGTTAACTCTGATGGTGTTATCTCTTCACTTCGCGAGAAAAACCTTGTTCGTGAAGTGGGCAAAGAGGCAGATAGGGGACAAGCCATTCTTTATGGCACTACTGCGCTTTTCCTAGAGCGCTTTGGTCTCAAGTCTTTGCGCGAGCTGCCACCATTGGAAGACTTTGCCCCTGATGAGGAGTCCAAGCAGTTTATTCGCGAGAGACTCTCTGGTAGAAGCTTTACTTCAACGCTTGAAGAGGCCGCAGAAGATATTGATGATGAGCGCTCCCTTTTGGGCGACAACTACGATACGCAAGAGGATGCATAGGCCGTGGCAGAAGAGCGCATTGTTCCCATGCGTCTGCAGCGCTTTTTGGCGCGTGCAGGAGTAGCTAGCCGCCGTGGCTCCGAGCGCCTGATGACGTCTGGCCGCGTTACGGTAAACGGCCAGGTAGTCACCGAGCTTGGTAGCAAGGTTGATCCTCTGGTTGATGTTGTTGCAGTTGACGGCGTTGTCTGTTCAATTGCCGAGAAACCCGTCTACTTGATGCTCAACAAACCTGCAGGGTACCTGACTACTATGAAAGACCCTCAGGGTAGACCAACCATTGTGGACATGGCTCCAACTGACAAATACCCCGGTCTTTTTCCTGTTGGACGCCTTGATATGGATACCACAGGCCTTCTGTTCTTTACCACCGATGGTCAGATGGCACAAGAGCTCCTGCATCCTTCAAAGCATGTATGGAAGCACTATGTTGCTCATGTAGTGGGAACACCTACAGAAGAGCAGCTCAATCGTCTTCGCGAGGGTATTGAACTTGAAGATGGGCCTGCGGCTCCAGCAGAGGTAGAGATTACCTCTGACAATGCCAAGATGAAGGCTCTTCTCGCCCCACAGGGTTTAGGAAAAACCGGCGGAGGAGAGCCAAACGCCCTGGTGAGCGTCACTATTAGGGAAGGAAGAAAGCATCAGGTCAAGAAGATGCTTCTGGCCATTCATCACAGGGTTCTTGCGCTCCACAGAGATACGTTTGGTCCGCTGCACTTAACAGGCGTAAAAGAAGGCGAGTGGAGACTTCTTACAGAGGAGGAAGTTGCTGCTCTGGAGCGCACTATTGGCAGAGAGCCGGGCGCTTCTCCTATCATGCCTTTGAACACCGACAAGTAACTACTGGTCACACGAGTACCAAGCGTACGTTACATACCTACAACCGCCCAGAGAGGAGACATAATGCAGCCATTTGAAGTTCCAGCTCAGGCTCATCGCATTTTGTTTATGCGCCATCCAGAAAGCGTGGCTAATACGCAGCGCTTTTTTAGCGGCAGAAGAGACGTTGAGCTCACCGAGCATGGCGTTGAACAGCGAGAGCACGCCGTTCGCGCGCTTGTTGCATTTCATCCAGATAGAATTTGGACCTCTCCTTTGTCTCGCTGCAAAGACATGGCCCAGATGGCCGCGGCCGAGCTTGGTATTTCCTGCGAGGTAAAAGACGATCTTGCAGAGATGGATTTTGGCATTCTGGAGAGCAAGCGTTTTGCTGATGCAGAAGAGATTTTAAAGCCCTACGGTCTCACCTTTCCCTGGGCTTCAGATGAAAACGGTCATTCCGTTCCTGCTCCAGAAGCCGAGTCATATGAGCAGGTAAGAAGCAGGTGTCGCAACATTCTTAACGAGTTCTCAAACCTCTCTGGACGTACGGTTTGTATTTCTCACGGCGGCTACCTGCGCTCTATGATGGCAGAGATTTTTGGCATCCCAGGTAGTTCTAGCTGGAATGTACATCTTGCAAATGTCTCTTCAATCTTCTTTACTAGTACAGGCGGTTCAGATTTCAAGCTTGGTGGATTTAACCTTGATCCAGAAGAGGTTATACGTCGTTCCACTGAGCCAAGTTTTTACGATTTTCGTGACATTTGGGGTGTCACCGAGGGAGTTAAGTAATGATTGTTGCTATTGACGGCCCAGCAGGTTCCGGAAAGTCTACGGTTGCTCGTGCACTTTCTGATCGTTTGGATTTGATCTTTCTTGATACGGGCGCAATGTATCGCTCGGTAACTGTAGAATGCCTGCGTCAGGGCATTGATATGACTGATACCGAGAAAATCATTCAGGTTGCACGCAGCATTAGCATCTCGTTTGGTAACTCCGCAAACGGTCAGACCGTCTATGCAAACGGTTCAAACGTTACAGCAGAGATTCGTACCCCAGAGGTAGATAGAAACGTCAGTGCTGTTGCGGCCATTCCTGAGGTTCGCGAGGCTATGGTCACGCTTCAGCGTCGTGCTGGCGAGAATGGCGATGTAGTCGCAGAAGGCCGTGACATTGGTACCGTGGTATTCCCCGAGGCAGATGTAAAGGTTTTCTTGACTGCTGACCCTGCAGCACGCGCTCACCGTCGCGCTGTTCAGCGCCAGGGTGGAGACGCAGCTACTGGCAACGATGCCAAGGTAGATGCCAAGAGCGAGGAGAAGATCCTCGAAGACATCAAGGCTCGCGATAAGGCTGACTCTGAGCGTAAGGCAGCTCCTCTTCGTGCTGCAGAAGACGCTCATCACATTGACTCTTCTGCGCTTTCTGTTGAAGAGGTTATCGCAGCCATTATTGCCCTGCATCCAGGTCTTGTAAACAGAGATGCTCGTAACCATAGATCTTCTCACCAGGGAAATGAATCAGAGGGCAACTCTTCTGATGACGGGAAGTCTCACACAGAAAAGCCTAAGCGCTCCGAGAAAAAGTCTTCTATAGAAGAGGCATCTAAGCGTTTGCGCCCTTTTGGCGGAAACTCGTTTGACGATTATTACGATACCGCGCTTGCTGATTTTCCAGCTCCTGCCAAGTTCTTTAAGTGGCTGGCAGTTAGTGTGCTTGGACTTATTACAAAAATCTGGTTCAGGTGGCGTTGGGACAATGACCAGCTCTTTGTTGGCGATAAGACCCCTCGTGTTCTTATCATGAACCATCCAACGTTCTTGGACCCTATTGTTACCGTTGTCCACTTGTTTGTTCACGGCATTCCCGTTAGAACCATCTACAAGAGCGAGTTCAACAAATTCAAACCACTTCAGTGGGCGCTTTCTAGACTAGGTGGCATTCCAGTAGACCGCGGAACTGCCGATATGAAGGCAATTCGTCGTGCTACTACAGCGCTTTCTAGGGGAGAAATGCTTCTGATTTACCCTGAGGGCACCAGAGTCAGAAGCAATACAGAGCGCGGAGAAACTCACGGTGGTTTTGCGCTTATCGCCCAGCTTGCTAAGGTAGATGTGCAGCCTCTGGCAATCATTGGTGCACTTGATATTAAGAAAAAAGGTTCACCTCTGGTTAAGCCTGTTAAGGTTTATCTTCGCGCAGGTCAGAAGGTCTCTTTTAGTGATCTAACTTCTACAAAACGTAAAGATCAGGCAAAAGAGATGGAAGAGATGGCCATGGAGCGGGTATACGAACTGAGAGATGCAATGCTCAAAGAGCATCCCGGGAGGAATTAGTTCGTGCCTACTATTAGAATTGCTGACGAAGCAGGCGCTTGTTACGGCGTAGAAAGAGCTCTTCAGATGGTCCAGCAGGCCGTCAAAGATGCTCATGCTCCCGTACGCACGCTTGGTCCGCTTATCCACAACCCTCGCGTTGTCACGTCCCTTAAAGACCAGGGCGTAGAGGTTGTTGATTCCGCTTCTGAAGCTGCAGGAAGTGCGCTTCTGCTGCGCACTCATGGCGTAACTCCTCAAGAGGAACAGATTGCCAAAGACGGCTGTGTTGACGTGTTAGATGCAACCTGTCCATTTGTAAAGAAGGCTCACGGAGCCGCAGAACTTCTCGCCAAGCAGGGCTATGCCGTGTACGTGGTGGGAGAGTCTGGACATCCCGAGGTAGAGGCTACGCTGGCGCATGTGCCAGGATCTTTGGCCATAGACTCTGTGGAAGAAGTTGCAGCTCAGGCGGACGCCATGAGAGCTGCAAAAAAGGTTGGTCTGGTAGTACAGACCACCATGAGTGCTGCAAAGCTTTCTGAGGTGGTTAACGCGGTACTTCCGCTTGTTGACGAGCTTCGCGTCATGAATACCATCTGCGAGGCTACCGCAGGCCACCAGGACTCGTGCATGAGGCTTGCAAAAGAGTCTGACGTTATGATTATCATCGGCGGCAGGATTTCTGCTAATACCACTCGTTTGGCAGAGATTTCAAAGCTGTATTGCCCCGCAACTTACCATATTGAAGGCGCTGATGAGTTAGAGACTTCTTGGTTTGAGGGCGCAGAGCACATTGGCATTACTGCAGGTGCTTCTACACCAGAGGCTCATATCAACGCAGTTAAATCAGCTATCGAGAAAATCGTAGGCGCCTAATATGGAACAGCGCGCAGACTACGGAAACACAAAATCTGGTGGACTTGGCGCACTGATTGAGTCCGTTGAAGAGGGTAGTCCTGCGTGGAAAGCCGGTCTTGAGCCAGGCATGATTATCGAGAAGGTCAATGGTGTAGTGCCAAAAGACCTGATCGATTGGCGCTGGGAGGCCGATGGCTCCCTCTGTGAGCTTGAGGTTTCTGTTCCTGGTGACGATGAGCTCTATGAGTGTGTGCTTGAGCGTGAATCTGGAGAAGACTGGGGCGTTGACTTTGTTGACGTGCTGTTTGACGGCATCAAGACCTGCGTAAACGCTTGTCAATTCTGCTTTATGGCCATGCTGCCAGAAGACATGCGCCCCTCGCTTTCCATTAGAGACGACGATTATCGCCTGAGCTTCTTGCAAGGCAACTTTGTTACGCTCACTAACCTCACTGACGAGGACGTTGAGCGCATTATTTCCCATAAGCTTGAACCTATGAATGTCTCGCTTCATGCAATTTCACCTGACGTGCGCCGCAATTTAATTGGTGCTCGCGCTGCCAGAGGCATTGAAGTACTTGAAAAGCTTATGGACGCCGGCATTGAGATTCATGGCCAGATTGTTTTGTGCCCTAACATCAATGACGGTGAAGAGCTTGATAAAACGCTTGATTGGGTGGAGGCTCATCAGCAGATTACCTCTCTGGCCATTGTTCCGCTTGGCTATACCAAGGACTCCAAGCGCTTTACGCATTCGTATTCTGATGATGTTGAGCTGTCCCGCTCTGTAGTCAAGATTGTTGAGCCTTACCAGGAGCGTGCGCGCGCTTCTTTGGGCATTACGCGCTTCCAGCTCTCTGACGAGTTCTATGTAGATGCTCAGCTGCCTATTCCACCTGCGTACACCTATGACGGTTATCCTCAATTTTATGACGGCATTGGCATGCTCAGAAGCTTCCTGGATGAGGCTGAAGAGGTCTGCAACACTATGCGTACCGCTCTTGATGAGGCAGATACCTATCTTTCTGCTCGCTCACGCAAGATTGTGCTGATTGTAGGCGAGGCAGCTCAGCAAACCATCCAGACCTTCTGCGACAACTGGTCTGCCAACGGAAACGTTTCTACCTTTGCCGTGCGCAACGATTTCTTTGGTGGAGACGTTAATGTCACAGGACTTATCTGCGCCGTTGATCTTCTCGCCCAGGTACCAGAGGACTTAACTGATGTCCTGGTAGTGCTTCCTGAGGTTATGTTTAACTTTGATAAGATCACTCTTGACGGCATGTCACTTGCCGATTTAACTGCGCAGCTAGAGGCTCGCGGAGCAAAAGTAATCATGTCAATTCCTGGTCCCACAAACATTGCTGAGTCGTGTATTAAAGCGCTCAAAGAGTGGGATTAGCCACATATTGCTGGTATCATTAAACTAACTGAATGAAAGGTGAGACATGGCTAAGCCCATTGTTGCTATTGTTGGACGCCCTAATGTTGGTAAGTCCACACTGGTAAATAGAATTGCCGAGAAACGCGATGCAATTGTGCACGAGTCCAGGGGAGTAACCCGAGACCGTTCGTATCACGACGCTGACTGGAATGGTCGTGAGTTTAAGCTCATTGATACCGGCGGTATTGAATCAATTAAGTCGCAGGATCGCTTTGCTCCACACATTCGTGAGCAGGCCCTTCTTGCGTGTGAAGAGGCTGACGTTATTGTCTTTGTCGTAGACGGCACTACTGGTGTTACTGACGAAGACGAAGAGGTTGCTCGCATTGTTCGCAAGAGCACCAAGCCTGTGTTCTTGGTTGTCAACAAGAAAGATAACCCTGCAACTGAGCAGGACGGTCTTTGGGACTTCTACGCACTCGGCTGCGGTGAACCTCTGCCACTGTCTGCTTCACACGGTCACGGCACTGGTGACTTACTGGATGACATCGTAAACGCTTTCCCTGAGGCTGATGAAGAGCCAGAGGATGATGGCATCCTTAACCTTGCTATCATTGGCCGTCCAAACGTGGGCAAGTCTTCGCTGGCAAACCGCCTGGCTAACAAGAAGCGCTCCATTGTTTCTGATGTTGCGGGTACAACGCGCGATGCTATTGACACCATGATTGAATGGAAGGGAACTCCCATTCGCCTTGTTGATACTGCAGGTATTCGCAAGAAGAGCCAGGTACACGAGGACGTTGAGTACTACAGCCTGGTTAGAGGTCTTCAGGCAATGGACCGCGCAGACGTCTGTCTTCTTGTGGTTGACGCCTCTGTTGGCGTAACCGAGCAGGATCAAAAGCTTGCTAACATGGCCGTTGAGCGCGGATGTGCACTGGTACTCCTGCTTAACAAGTGGGACCTCATTGACTCTGAGGCAAAGCGTGATGAGGTAGCAGCTTCTGTAGCAAAGCGTTTGGCGTTTGCGCCTTGGATTGCTTCCATCAACGTTTCTGCACTTACCGGTCGAGCTATTGATAAGGTGCTTGCCGCTGCTCTTTCGGCTGCAGAATCTCGTGCTCTCCAGCTTAAGACTTCTGAGCTCAACGAGCTTCTCGCCCAGATCAGAGAGGGTGGACACACGGTTTCTGACCGCGGCCGTCGTCTTAAGATTCAGTACGCTACTCAGACAGGCTCTAAGCCTCCTGTTATCTCGTTCTGGTGCAATGCTCCAGACCTTGTTGATGACAACTACGAGCGCTTTATTGAGAACAGACTTCGCGAGAAGTTCTCTCTGGTAGGTACACCTATTCGTTTGAAGTTCCGTAAGAAGGTTGAATCTAACTAATGTCTGGAATTGTTGTTGCTCTGATTTTTGGACTTATTGCGTTTGGTCTTGGTGGCATTCCATTTGGTCTGATTATTGCAAGCGTTATGGCTCATGAAGACATTCGAAAGCTTGGATCAGGAAACATTGGCACTACCAACGTTGCAAGAAATGCTGGAAAAGCTGCAGGCATCCTTACGCTTCTCTGCGACGCAGGCAAAGGCATTGTCAGCGTTATGCTGGTCCGTTGGTTCTTGGGAGCCCAGGGATTTACACCTCTGGTCTCGGGAAACGAGCACGCAGAGGCTGAGCTCATCATTTCTTTTGTATATGCCTGCTGTGTTCTTGGTCATATTTTCTCGCCCTGGCTTCACTTCCATGGCGGCAAGGGAATTGCTGTTGGATTTGGCGGTGGCCTTGCGGTAAATCCGCTTGCTGCTCTGGTAGCTCTTGCGGTGTTTATTACGCTTGCCGTACCAACTAAGTATGTATCGCTTGGCTCCATCGGTGCAGCTGTTGCCATTCCACTATTCTGCCTGTTATTTGGCATGGATCCCGTGGCAACCATTCCCGTTTTTGTTGTAGCTGCGGCAGTTATTTGGGCACATCGCGAGAATATCAATCGTCTTAATGCTGGTAGCGAGTCTAAATTCTCTTTCGGCGATAAGAAAAAGGACAACTAATCATGAAAAGAGTTGCTGTTATTGGTTCGGGATCGTGGGGTACCGCACTTTCAACACTGCTTGCTTCAACATCTGACGAGGTAATCATTTGGTCCAGAGAGGCTGATGTCACCGAGTCAATCAATAAAGAGCACGTTAACTGCAGACATCTTTCTGATTCTGAACTGCCACACAATATTGTGTCTACTACCAGCGAGGCTGAGGCTCTCACCGGTGTAGATGCCGTTGTTATGGCTGCTCCTTCTGCGTTTCTGCGCTCTGTTTGTGCTGCTTGTGCACCGTATCTTGACCCAGAGGTTGATGTTTTGATTCTCTCCAAAGGTATGGAAGCAGGCTCTCATAAGCTTATGCACGAGGTGGCTGCTGACGAGCTGGGAAATCCTGCCAGAATTGCTGTGCTTTCTGGTCCAAACCATGCAGAAGAGGTTATTAAACAGGGAATCTCTGCAGCAGTTGTAGCGTCTGAAGACGCCGAGGTTGCTAAGCGCTTCCAAGCTCTGCTTTCTCGTCCATACTTCAGAACCTACATTAGCTCTGATGTCCGTGGCGTTGAGGCTTGTGCTGCCGCTAAAAACGTTGTAGCTATTGCTTGCGGTATTGCTGTTGGCCTTGGTAATGGCGATAACGCTCTTGCTGCTCTTATGACGCGCGGCTTGGCAGAGCTTGGTCGCGTCGTATGCGCTATTGGCGGGGACCCGCTCACCTGTATGGGTCTTGCTGGTATGGGAGACTTGGTGGCAACCTGCACCTCCGAGCATTCTAGAAATAGAACATTTGGAGAAGCCCTGGTTAAGGGTAAGACACTTCAGTCTTACCAGGAAGAAACCGGCATGGTTGTTGAGGGCGCTCAGGCTGTCATTGGTCTTTATGAGCTTGGTCAGCAGATGGACGTTGAGATGCCTATCACTTCAGCTGTTCACGCTGTGCTTTATGAAGGCGCTACGCCAGAAGACATTACTTCTCGCCTTACTAATCGCCTTCCTAATGAAGAATTTTATGGAATGACTCGATAGGAGAGTTTAATGAATAACGTCCTGGTAGCACCATCTGTTCTGTCCGCGGATTTCTCCAAGCTTAAGAGCGAGCTTGATTCAATTGCAAACGCTGACTACATCCATTACGACGTGATGGACGGTCACTTTGTTCCTAACATCTCATTTGGTCCAGATATTTTCTCGTACTGCAAAAAGTCCTCTGAGCTGCCTATTGATGTCCATCTGATGGTTACCAACCCAGCTGAGATTGCTCCTTTGTTCCTAGACCGTGGCGCTGATGTTGTCACCTTCCACTACGAGGCTGAGGTTCACGCTCACCGTCTTGTCCACCTTATTAAGGACTCCGGCGCTAAGGCTGGTATTTCGCTTTGTCCAGGAACTCCTGTAAGCGTTCTTGAGGATCTTATTGAAGACCTTGACCTGGTGCTTATCATGACGGTTAACCCTGGCTTTGGTGGTCAGAAGTTTATTCCTCACTCAATTGAGAAGCTGAAGGCCCTTAAAGAGCTCTGCCGTAAGCACAACGTTCATCCTCTAATTGAGGTTGATGGTGGTATTAGTGCAGCTAACGCAGCTGACGTTGTAGCTGCCGGCGCCAACATGCTTGTTGCAGGTAGTGCTGTGTTTGGTCAGGAAGACCGCGGCGCCACCATTGAGGCAATCCGCGACGCTGGCGAGTCCGCTCTTACCGTTCAGGGCTAAACTGCGCCTCAAGCATTAGTTACGCCAGATCACCAAGATTGAATCAACAGAAACACGCTATGGATTACGTTTACCTAGACTATGCCGCTTCAGCACCAATGCGCCAAGAAGCGCTTGATGCCGAGAAAACCTATGAGGCTTCACCCATTGCTGGTGTGAATCCAAACTCTTTGCACTCGCTTGGTCGTCAAGCAGCGCGAGAGCTTGATGGTGCTCGTGGTGTTATTGCACGTGCGGTGGGCGGCAAGTTTAGGGCTCCTGACGTGGTCTTTTGTTCTGGCGGAACTGAAGGCAATAACCTCTCTGTTCTTGGTATGGCAGAAGGTATTCGCAACAAGGACCGCACGCGCAACACGGTGGTTTTCTCGGCAATTGAACATGATTCTATTTTGGATCTTGCGCCTGTTCTTCGCGAGAAGGGCTTTGAGGTTAGAATTGCTCAGCCTAACCGTCAGGGAAAGATTGAGGCTTCTGCTCTTGAGGGTCTTTTGGACCAGTCGGTAGCTCTTGTTTCCGTCATGTATGCCAATAATGAGACGGGCGTTATTCAGCCAGTTGTAGACCTTGCACATGCTGCCCATAAGGTGGGTGCGCTTTTTCACACTGACGCGGTTCAGGCGTTTGGTCGCATTCCTTTAGAGATGGCAGACGTAGACGCCCTAACTATTGCCGCTCACAAAATTGGTGGGCCTCTTGGTATTGCTGCAGTGCTTATGCGCTCCAAAGTTCCCTATAAGGCACAGAGTTACGGCGGGGGACAAGAGTCTGGTAGGCGTCATGGCACTCAGGACGTGAGGAGCGCTCTCGCTTTTGCTGCTGCTGCTCAGTGGTGCTTGGAGAACCTTACACAAACGCAGGAGAGCGTTTCTGCGCGCGCTAATAAGGTGTACGAGACTCTTTGTGCTTCTCCCAAGATTAAGCCGACTACAGAGGCTTACGCTGGCAAAGACCACATGCCTGGTACGGTAAGCATTATGGTTCCTTCAATGGACTCAGAGACGCTTATCTTAAAGCTTGACCAGGCAGGTTTTGAAGTCTCGGCTGGCTCTGCGTGCTCTTCAGGTTCTCTGGACGCAAGTCATGTTCTCTCAGCAATGGGAATTTCTAGAAACGAGGCGCTGGGTAGTCTGCGCATTACCTTTGACGAGCGCGTTTCAGAGGCCGACCTCGACGCCTTCTGTGCAACGTTGCTGCAGATTGTTGGATAAATATTTCACATACTAATCTCTGCATTAGTTATGTTCTGCGTCCGATACGTCCTTATATACGGTAGACTAGATGAGTAACCGTATATGAGGAGGCCCTATGAGTGAGTCTGTTAATCTGATGCAGCTCCAGGATATTGATTTGCAGCTGCTAAAACTCGCATCCAACTTGGCCTCAATGCCCCAGGTTCAAAAGATTAAAAACGCCCAACTTGCAGAGAAAAAGATTGCTTCTCAGCTTAAGCAGGTACTTGGCGTTAAAAAAGACGTAGAGATTGATATTTCTGATCTCAATGAGCAGCGTGCCCACTATGTCCAAAAGACAGAAGAGGTCTCTGCTGCTGTAGAAACTGCTACTAATCATCGTGCTCTTAGAGACTTTGACCAGCAGCTTTCTTCTTTGGCAAAGAATATCGAAAAGTGCGATTTTAAGCTTGCAGCAAAAACAGAAGAGCTTGAGAGGTGTAAGAAAGCTTACCAGACGGCTCAAGACTTGCAGGTAAAGCTTATGAAAGAGCGCGAGAGCCTTTCTCAGTCTCTAGAGATTGATTCTGCTGCCCTTCGTGCAGAGATTGTAGAGCTCTCTAAATCTCGAGAAGAACTTGCAACTCAGATTTCTGCGAATACGCTTGAGCGTTATGAAGCCGCACGTAAACGTTTTAAGGGCCTGGCAGTTGAGCACCTTGTAGGTAATGTTCCCAGTGTTTGCCGCGTCAAGCTGCAGCCAAGTTCATTCCACGATCTTCAGCACAGCTCTGAGATTGCTGAATGTCCTTATTGCCACAGGATGCTTATTACTTCTACAGCGTTTGAAGAATAAAGGAATTTCTCGCCATGTTGGATAAAACCGCTCAGCCCTCTGTATGCCTTGTGGTGTGCGGAGGCATTGCTGCATATAAAGCCTGTGAAGTGCTTAGAGGTCTTCAGAAAGCGGACTGCGACGTTCGAGTTGTTATGACAGAAGATGCAACTCAGTTTGTTGGAAAGACTACCTTTGAAGCTCTTACGCATCATGAGGTGGTGCTTTCGCTCTACAACAATGTGGAGTCTCCTGTTGCCCACGTTGATCTTGCTGACTGGGCAGATTGCATGGTTGTTGTACCAGCTACCGCCAATATTATGGCAAAGATGGCTCATGGCATAGCCGATAACGCTGCAAGTGCAACGCTTCTAGCTGCTCATACGCCAGTTCTTGTGGCTCCTGCGATGAATACTCACATGTGGGAAAATCCAGCCACCCAGGCAAACGTGGCACTGCTGCGTCAGCGCGGCATCCAGATGGCTATGCCTGATTCAGGTCGTCTTGCCTGCGGCTATACCGGAGACGGAAAGCTTGCTCCCGTGCAGCAAATTGTAGATGCTGCACTGAAGGTTCTTTCTGGCAAAGACGCTACGCCAGCCAAGCAAGATCTTGCAGGTAAAAAGCTTCTTATAACTGCAGGACCAACTCACGAGAAGATCGATCCAGTTCGTTTTATTGCCAACTGCTCAACAGGAAAACTTGGCTATACCGTGGCTAAAGTCGCAGCTAGTCGTGGAGCAGATGTCACCCTTATCTCTGGACCCACGCATCTTGAGGCTCCTCAAGGTGTCAACGTGCAAAGAGTGGTATCTGCTGAAGATATGTATAAGGCATGTGTAAGCGTCTTTGATAGCGTTGATGTTGCTATTTTGACGGCAGCTGTTGCCGACTACACACCAGCTCATCCAGCAGATCATAAGCTCAAGAAGTCAATAGAGTATCTTGAGTCTATAGACCTTAAAGAAACCACCGATATTCTCGCCAGCCTGTCTAAAACAAAGAAAGACCAGGTTATCGTAGGTTTTGCAGCAGAGACAAATAACCTCTTGGAGCATGCTCAGGCTAAACTTGAGCGTAAAGGTTGCTCCATGATTGTGGCAAATGATGTTTCTAGACCAGATTCAACCTTTGGTTCAGATACAGACCGCGTGGCTTTTGTAACTCCTCAAGGTGTAGAACAGCTTGAGACTTTGCCGCTGGCAGACGTAGCTTCGGAGCTATTGGATCGTGTTTCCAAGATGCTTGAGGAGCGTGCATAGCGTGCGACCAGAAGAACTTTTTATTGGATGTCATCTCTCGGCAGGCAAGGGTTGGGAGGCAATGGGTAAAGATGCTCTTTCTATTGGGGCAACTACCTTTGCTTTCTTTACCAGAAATCCCCGTGGCGGCAACGCTAAGGCTCTAGATGAGGTTGATGTAGCAAAGCTGCGTGAGCTTCTTGAGGGCAATCACTTTGGCCCTTTGGTCGCACACGCTCCTTACACCATGAATCTGTGCTCGGCTAAAGAGGAAACCAGGGATTTTGCTCGTCGAGCGCTCACCGAAGATCTTGAGCGTATGGAGTATCTGCCTGGTAATTATTACAATTTCCATCCCGGAAGCCATGTGGGTCAAGGCTCTGACGTAGCAATTGAGCAGATTTCAGGCGCGCTTAATGACTGTCTATTTGAAGGTCAGCACACTACCGTGCTTCTTGAAACTATGGCTGGCAAAGGCACTGAAGTTGGCAAAACGTTCGAAGAGATTGCTGCAATTCTAGATAAGGTGAACTATCCCGAGCTTATGGGTGTGTGCCTTGATACCTGCCATGTTCATGACGGCGGCTATGAGATTGTAGAAAATCTTGATGAGGTTCTAGATACATTTGACCAGATAGTTGGCTTAGAAAAGCTCAAAGCCTTGCACCTTAATGACTCAAAGAATCCTCTTGGAGCTCATAAAGACAGACACGAGCAGATAGGCAAAGGCTTCATTGGTCTACAAACGTTCCGTGCTGTGGTGACCAATCCGCGTATTAATACGCTTCCTATGATTTTGGAAACTCCTCATTCTGAGCTTTCTGGTTGGGGAGAAGAAATTGCGTTACTTCGTTCTTTTTTAGGTGATAACTAGTGGCAATTCTGGTAGGTTGCGAACAAATTTCTATGGAATGGCCTGGTAAGAAGGTTCTTACCAATCAAACCATCGGCGTTAATGAGGGGGACCGAATTGGCGTTGTGGGCAAAAACGGTGACGGTAAATCAACCCTCCTAGATCTTATCGCCAAAAGAATTGAACCCGACTCTGGCAACGTAATCTGGAGAAGTGGCATTCAAGTTGGCTATATGGGCCAAAGTGATTCACTTTCTGATACGCAAACGGTCTGTAGCGCTGTTGTAGGAGACACGCCAGAGTACGAGTGGGCATCTGACGCTCGTATTCGCAAGATTATTGATGAGCTCATTGGCGACTTGGACTGGAATGGCCTGGTAGGAGAGCTCTCCGGAGGTCAACGCAGACGCTGCGACTTGGCTCGATTGCTTGTAGGTACCTGGGACTTAATGCTTATCGACGAGCCAACCAACCACCTGGATCTTCACGCCATTCAGTGGCTTGCCAATCACCTTAAAAACCGCTGGTCAGAAGGAAATGGCGCGCTCATTCTGGTCACGCATGATCGTTGGTTCTTGGACGAGGTCTGCGACCACATGTGGGAAGTTCACGACGGAGTGATTGACCCGTTTGACGGTGGCTATTCTGCTTACATTCAAGCTCGAGTTGAGCGTGATAGACAGGCAGCAGTGATGGAAGAGCGCCGTCAGAACACGCTGAGAAAAGAGCTTAACTGGCTTGCTCATGGCGCAAAAGCTCGCACGTCAAAGCCTAAATTTAGAATTGACGCTGCCATGGAGCTTCTCGCCGAAGATCCGCCACTCAGAAACACGCTTGAGCTTAAGCGTATGGCAGTCTCTAGGTTAGGTAAGCAGGTTATTGAGATGCATGACGTCTCGTTTGCCTACAAGAATGCCGCGACGGCTACGAACGCAGATTCAAGCACGCAGGCAGAGGTCATCAAGAACATTGAGTGGCTTATTGGCCCAGGTGACCGTTATGGTATTTTGGGCGAGAATGGCGCTGGTAAATCTACACTTCTTGAGCTGATGACGCAGCAATTACAACCAACGTCTGGCCTGGTAAAGGTAGGAAAGTCTGTCAAATTCGGATGGCTTTCTCAGCAGATTGATACGTTTGCTACTAAAGAGACCTGGACGGTACTTGAGCTTTTGAGCCAGTACAAGACCAGCTACCTGGTAAACGGCAAGATGCAAAGTCCTACGCAGCTGCTTGAGAGCTTGGGTTTTGACCGCCGAGAGTTTACCAATCGCTTGCAAGACCTCTCCGGAGGCCAGCGCAGACGTCTAGCGCTTCTGTGCGTTCTTCTGGAAGAGCCAAACGTGCTGGTACTGGACGAGCCAGGCAACGATCTGGATACAGATATGTTGGCCGTCCTAGAAGACCTTCTAGACTCGTGGCCTGGAACGCTTCTGGTTGTCAGTCACGATCGCTTCTTGATTGAGCGCGTTACCGATGACCAATACGCCCTCATCGACGGCCACATTCGCCACGTCCCTGGCGGCGTTGACGAATACCTTAAGCTTGTTGATGCTGCAAAGCAGACGGCGAGAAGAGCGGGGGAGTTGTCGGGTACACGCGGAAGTTCAGGTGTAAATGAGCCGCAGGTAGACGGGTCTTCTCGCCAGGAGGGCGCGGTGCTGAGCAACGCCGAACGCCGCGAGCTCAAGAAGCGCTTTGACTCGATCGAGCGTCGTATGGGCAAGGCTCAGGAGTTGCCTGAACAGATTAGGGAGCAGATGAGCTCCGCTGATGCAACTGATGCACAGCGCTTGATGGAGCTTCAGCAGCAGCTTGATGATGCAGAAGCTGCGCTTACAGAGCTCGAAGATGAGTGGTTAACGCTGGCAGAGAAACTTGGTGAAGCGTAATGGGAGAGTTACTCTCTAGGTTTGTGTGGCCAAAATATGGTCGCAAGAGTTTTGTTGCCTTACTCTGCAAAGCAGTTGAGGTCATTGGTGACCTTCTGACACCGTTGATTATCGCACGCATGATTGACCTGGGTATTCATGGGGCAAACATGTATGACATTATTCGCTACGGTATTCTGCTGGTAGTTATTGCCATTGTTGGCTTTAGTTTTACGCTTGTCTGTCAGAAAATTGCTTCAATTGTTTCTCAGCGCACAGGAACTGATTTGCGCAATGAGCTGTTTAAAAAGATCCAAGAGCTTTCAAGCGCCGATATTTCTGCATTGGGAACAGACACGCTGGTAACCCGTCTTATCAACGACGTTAACCAGGTCCAGGTAACCGTTGCTCTGGGTATTCGTCAGCTGATCAGATGGCCAATCCTTGCTGCTGGTTCCATTATTGCAACGCTTATGCTTGACGCTAAGC
This sequence comes from uncultured Atopobium sp., assembly GCA_963518165.1. Lineage (GTDB taxonomy): Bacteria > Actinomycetota > Coriobacteriia > Coriobacteriales > Atopobiaceae > Lancefieldella. The sequence goes on along the minus strand of CAUQHX010000001.1, from coordinate 347,582 downwards.
TTGGTATGGTTTTTTTACTGGCGACCGTACTGGTAGCAGCTATTTTCTTCTTTGTTGCGCGTAAATCTACCGCGCTCTTTACTGAGCTGCAGAAGCGCCTTGATACCGTTTCTTTATATATGCGACAAATGCTTTCTGGTATTCGCGTTATTAGGGCTTTTAGGCATGAAGCAGAGGAGAAGGAACAGTTCTCCGAGGCGGTTTTGGCTCAGACAAAAACGGCCACTGATGCTGCAAATTACTCAGCGCTCCTGAACCCAGCAACCTTCCTTGTCATGTACCTGGGAATTGCCGTAACGCTCTGGCTGGCAGCTCCTCAGATTACCGCTGGAACGTTATCCCAAGGAACCGTGGTGGCTCTTGTCAGCTATATGACCAGCGCGCTCTTAGCTATTGGCTACGTTGCTAACCTGGTTATTATCATCACGCGTGGAGCAGCTTCTGCCACTCGTGTGATGGAGGTTCTGAACACCAAGCCAGCGCTCTCTGATAAGGGAAACAAGCACATCAACCTCACTGAATCCGACTTTACCGGAACTGCTGTAGCGTTCAAGGACGCGTCGCTTGTCTACGACGGTGGAGGAGAGCCTGCTCTTTCTGACATCAATCTCTCGCTGCAGGCTGGTCAGACGCTGGGAATTATCGGTGGTACTGGCTCCGGTAAGTCTAGTTTTGCTGCCCTTATCCCACGACTCTTTGAAACAGAAACCGGCTCTGTAAGCGTCTTTGGACACGATGTCAAAACCTATACCTTTGAGCAGCTGCGGGCCCTCATTGGTTACGTTCCACAGCATACCTCGCTGGTCAGTGGCACTATCCGTACCAACCTCTGCTGGAAGAACCCTAACGCCACCGATGAGGAGCTCTGGGCTGCTCTTGAGGTTGCTCAAGCAGTAGACTTTGTGCGCGAGAAACCCGATCAACTTGATAGCATTGTTGAGCGTGGCGGCAAGAACTTCTCGGGAGGTCAGCGTCAGCGCTTGACCATCGCCCGTGCGCTGGTAGGAAACCCGCGCATTGTCATCTTGGACGACGCTGCTTCCGCACTTGATTTTGCTACGGACGCTCACCTCCGTGCGGCGCTTCGTAAGCTCAGCGCCACCACTACAAGCATCATTATTTCGCAGCGCGTAGCAGCGGTAATGCAAGCAGACAAGATTCTTGTTCTTGACCACGGAAAACAAGTGGGGCTGGGAACACACAAAGAACTTCTCGCCACATGCCCGCTCTATAAAGAAATCTGTCTCTCACAGCTTCGTCCTGAGGAGGTGGAGTAATGGCCGATATGTATTCTGGCGGAAGCACCTCCGCTATTGCATCAAGCGCACCTGAGCACGGCAAGGGCGGCTCAGCAGACGTCATTTCTATGTCCGCGGCAGAAGTGACACGCCGTCTAGCTGCATGGATTTCTCCTCACGGAGGTTATTTGGTTCTAGCGGCTGTGTCATCTATTGCAACCGTTATTCTGCAACTTTGGGTACCCATCATTGTGGGTAGTGCCATTGACCAGCTCATCAGACTGGTACAGGGCGCCGAGGCAGCACTTCTGCCAACGCTCGCTCAGCTCTCAGTGGTGGTTTTACTTGCAAGTGCTACACAGTGGCTTGCTTCTTGGTCTACCAATAAGCTTACCTACCTGGTAACTCGAGACCTCAGAGACGCAGCACATGCCAAAGTAGCAAACCTGCCGCTTTCGTACATCGACACGCATTCTCAGGGAGACTTGCTCTCTAGGGTAGTAAACGACGTTGATCAGCTGGGTGACGGCCTCCAGCAGGGCCTGACACAGTTCCTTACGGGCGTAGTGACCATTATTGGAACCTTATGCTTCATGTTCTATATGTCGATTCCTATGGGCCTTGTGGTTGCTCTAGCTACGCCGCTCTCTATAATTGTTGCGTCCGCCATTACCAAGTACGCCAGCTCATCTTTTAGCAAGCAGCAGGGCTACCAGGGCCAGCTTGGCGGATACGCAGAAGAGATGGTCTCTAACCAGGAGCTTATCACCGCATTTGCCCACAAGGATGCCATTATTGAGCAGTTTGAAGCTATTAACGAGAAACTCCGTGTAGTAGGAGAGCGTGCGCAGTTTGCCTCTTCGCTTTCTAACCCTTCTACGCGTCTGGTAAATAACTTCATTTACGCACTGGTAGCTGCTCTTGGTTGCATTTGCGTTCTGACGGGAGTTCCTTCTCCACTCACTATCGGTCAAGTTCAGAGCTTCCTCTCGTACGCAAACCAGTACATGAAGCCTTTTAACGCTATTTCTGCAGTTGTTACGCAGGTTCAGACCGCCTACGCAAGCGCTCGCCGCGTGTTTGATCTTCTCGACGCAAAAGAAATCAAGCCCGATCCAGCTGACGCTGAAGTTATTCAGGACCCACAAGGCTCCATTGAATTTGACGACGTAGCGTTTTCCTACAACGCAAAGCATCCGCTGCTCAGCCATATCTCGTTCAAGGCAGAGCCTGGTCAGAAGATTGCTCTTGTTGGACCAACCGGCTGCGGTAAGACAACCCTTATCAACCTGTTGCTGAGGTTCTATAGCATTGATTCTGGTGCAATTTATGTAGACGGTCATAACACGCAAAAACTCACGAGGGCATCGCTCAGAGAGCAGTTTGGCATGGTGTTGCAGGATACGTGGCTCTTTAAGGGAACCATCAAAGAAAACATCCGCTATGCTAAGTCCGATGCCACGGATGAGGAGATTGTCGCCGCAGCTCAAAAGGCGCAGGCTCACGAGTTTATCCAGCAGCTTCCTCAGGGCTATGACACCATGGTAGGAGAGTCTGGCGGATCTTTGTCCCAGGGTCAGCAGCAGCTTCTGTGCATTGCCCGTGTTATGCTTGCCAATCCACCTATCCTGCTTCTGGACGAGGCAACATCCAGTATTGATACGCGAACAGAACAGCTGGTACAGAAGGCATTTGACACCATCATGAACGGCAGAACATCGCTGGTTGTTGCCCACAGGCTCTCTACCATCCAGGGTGCCGATTGCATTCTTGTTCTCAAGGACGGCTCAATTCTTGAGCGAGGCACTCACGATGAGCTCTTGGCCCAAGGCGGTTTCTACGCCAAGCTCTACGAGAGCCAATTTGAGGGTACAGACGCATAACTATCCACACATTTTGAAAGAGCCAGCACCTTGAATGGGCTGGCTCTTTCAATGTCACCTGTAATTGATAAACTGAAATTTTTCAGCTCGACAAGCTGGTTTTTAAGCTTTAGTTATCGGAATCCAAATTTAAAGGATATATCTCATAGAAACTTATACTTTGCTGATCTCGACAAACTGGAAGTTATTTTTGCAAGGTGATAAGTCCTGCACAGTCAGACATTTTTTCAAATCGCATTTCTGGAAATTGACCTTTTAGCTCATCCCATACAAAATACATTTCATCACCGTCCCATTCATCTGCCGCAATCCGCATACATTCTTGAAGTAATGACCGAGTTTCAAATGCTATATCTCCGATATATATACATCCTCCCTCGTTCAACAGCTTAAATAATGATGTAATAAAATCTACTTTTTGAAAGTCTGTAAGATGATGGAGAGAATATGTAGCAATGATCGCGTCATACTTTTGTTTCTGTATAGGTTCCACCAAGCCATTGGAAAAATCGCCTTCATACAAACTTGCTTTAGGCATTTTCTCTTTTGCAATTTCAATCATTCTATCTGAAAAATCTTGTCCGTAAATCGTACAGCCGTTTTCATATAATCTTGAAGTCAGTACTGCTGTTCCAAACCCAATATCTAAGACAGTCTTCGCAGATGAACAAATTACACGATTATAGATTACATTAAGAATAGATTTGTAGCCTGCAAAAGGATACGAGCCGTATTTGTCAGACAAACCTACACTCTTATCATAATCATCTGCCCATAAATCAAAACCTTTTTTATCTTGCATATTTCACCTCGATAACTTCTAATTTGTCTACACCGCTTTAATCTTCTTATATATCCGTACAAGTTTTATAGATCTCATTTCATAGAAATTTATACCTTGCTAAATTCAACAAATCCCAATTTGTCACTTTGTCTATGCTACAACTTATATCAAACCGGTTTTTAATAAACTACTTCTATAGTTGCATGACAAGGTTATAACGATAAAGCGATAAAAAAGAACCCTGCTCGGCCTCGGATATTAACCGGGGTGGCGCGGGTTCTTTGACTAATATACCACATATAAAGAAGAGCCGATATTTCACGGCTTCGAGAAATTCTGGTCGGGTGGACTGGATTTGAACCAGCGACCCCTTGACCCCCAGTCAAGTGCGCTACCAAGCTGCGCCACCACCCGTTTGCTTTTGATACGATAGCATTCCAACATAAAATGAGCAAGTAATTACCGGTAACCGTGAAGATAGAGTGAGTGAGATATGGACAACTTCTTTCAGCGTGCGTTTTCAGTGGTCAAGCAAATTCCAGAGGGCAGAGTTAGCACGTATGGGCAGATAGCTCGTATGATAGGGGAGCCAAGAAAAGCTCGCTATGTGGGATTTGCTATGCACCAAAGTCCAGGAGTTACTGGTGGTGTGCCGTGTCACCGAGTAGTCTTCAAAGACGGCTCACTTGCTCCAGGCTTTGCCTTTGGTGGACCTGACGCTCAGCGAGAGCTTCTTGAAGCAGAGGGAGTGAGGTTTCTACAAAACGGCAAGGTTGATATGAAACACTTTCTTTGGGAAGCATAAAAGATGAAACATTATTTTATGTTGTGAAATATTCTCCCAGCTAAGAAGCACTATTTGCTGTGTACAATCGCAGTGAGTTCCTGGTAGTTGGCACGTTCCGTTTAATGGAGGTCAAATGAAGCGTAGCTCTGAGATGAGCAAGTTCTTTACTGCAATTTTTGTACTACTGGTAACGTCAGCCTTGAGTGTGGGCATTTTGTCTGGCTGCTCACAAACAGAAAACAAACAAGACCAGACACAATCCACCACATCAGAACAAAAAGAAGAGAAAAAGGACGAGAAAAAAGAGGATTCTTCAAGCTCCTCTAGTTCCTCATCAAACAATTCCAACGCTACAGGCTATGGCACCTACCATATTCCTGATGGATTCAGCTTTGATAACAGTCTGTATCCAGATCTTCAAATTACCACTCAGATTGATAAAGACAGCCTCTGGCCCATCATTATTCGCATTGAGGGTACGGCAGATCAGTTTGATTTGATGAGAAAAGCTACTATCGATGCAGCTCAGAGGGCTCAGGTACTTGAGTCTGCAGATGAGATTGGCAACACCGTTGACCAGGCTCTTGCTCACCCAACAAACTACAATCTGACCGACTGCGCAATTCTTACCTCTGCGCCAGAGTCGTATCGTAAGACCTACGTCATCACGTTTACCGTAAAGAGTCACTACGAGGTCAAGAAGTAGTTTGAACTGTTCTGCTTATTAGCTTAGTTGCAACAAACGTTGAACCAAAAAGACGCTCGCACAATGAACTGCCTCCCATTTCTTATGTCCAAGAAATGGGAGGCAGTTCATATGCGGGTGATTATGATTCTGCAGCGTGTTAGCGTCGACTTTTAGGCCTGGCGCACAAAATAGCGCAGCTTTGTGAGGTTCTGCCAAAGAATCGACATGTTCTTAATCAAGATAGCCAGGCAGCTAGGCGCTCACACTACCTGATATGCATATCTATGCATAAACTTCATCTAATATGCTTAAATATGAATAGACTTATATAAGAAATTTAACTATCGATAAATTCAGTATCTACGGAACACACCTAAGTCAGATAATCTGCTCAGATGCGGGCATTTTACACACCTAATAAAGATAATCTGCGCGTTAGAGGTATTTTCAGCGTCATGTATACGTCTTTTTGACAGATTATCTGACTTAAGTGTGTTTTGAACTGCCTCCTATTTCTCGTGTCTAAGAAATGGGAGGCAGTTCACAAGTGAGCGTCTTTTCTTGCAAACGTGAACTAAGCTGCTTAGGAGAGTGGTTTATACGCGTCATCAACATTGATGTGACAATAACCGCCTGGATTCTTCTTCAGGTAGTCCTGATGATATTCCTCAGCAAGCACGTAGTTATCCAGTGGCTCAACCTCAACGGCAAGCTTCTGACCAAAGAGAGACTCCTGCTCAGCCACAATGCGCTCAATAACAGGCAGGTCTGCATCGTTTGTGTAATAGATGCCGGTACGATACTGCCTGCCAACGTCGTTACCTTGCTTATTGACCGAGAGGGGATCGATAACCCTAAAGTAATAACGCAGGATGTCGTAGAGACTTACAACGCTCTGATCATAGGTGACATGAACCGTTTCTGCGTGATCGGTAGCCTTGACCTCCTGATAGTTGGTATCCAAGGTCTTTCCATTTGCATAGCCAACAGTGGTTGCAGTAACACCCTTAATTCTGGAGAAGTACTCTTCAAGGCCCCAGAAACATCCACCTGCTAGATAAATCTCTGCCATAAAAGCCTCCTAAGGCTGAATTACTGTTATAAAAGTTTGAAGTGACTTCGCTTTACTTCAAAGACGCCTTCTTTACTCAAAGAAGATATTACCGCGCTTAAGGCGCTTCTATCTACACCAAGATAATCAGCAAGCTGTTGGCGATTGTAGGGGATATCAAACTCCGCAGAACCCGTTGCTTGCGAGCGTGTATTCAAGTACGCCATCAGCTTGCCACGAATACTTTTTGGAGCAGCATCTTGAATACGACGGCTCAACATGATGTTTTTCTGTGCAATAGAAGCCATAAGGTTTCTGGTAATAATATCCACGCCGCCGCAGATATCACAGGTTCTGGTAGTAATCTGTCGCAGGTCAAGCAGTAGAATCTCCGATTTCTCGGTAGCGACTACCGAGGTCAAGAGCGGTACGTTTCCAAGAGCTGCATATGCCTCTCCAAACGTCTCTCCCGTATGGAAGGCTCCCATAACAGAAATATTGCCCTGTGCGTCTGATCCCTCAACGTGAATAGCGCCCGAAACAACAATGCCAAACTGATGTGCCTTATCACCAGCGCATAGAATAATCTCTCCAGGTTTATACGTACGTACCACAGCACGTAAATGCTTTAAAAGAGCCTCTAGCTGCTCTGGCTTTACGCCCTTAAACACCACCGTGTTAAGCAAAAACGAAGGCTTAATATCTTGTACGTTCATCAACGCTCCAAAAATTTCGTCATGAAGATCATTTTGTTGTAATTACAACATACACTATTCCACATTCCTGTAATCATGAAACACTGAAGAGTAAATCTCTTCTCGCTATATGGTTTTATGGAGAGGAAAAATAGTGGATAACAAGATGTTCTGTTTCCAGTGCGAGCAGACTGCTGCTTGTACTGCATGTACCGGCGCCGCTGGCGTCTGTGGCAAGCCTTTTGACGTTGCATTTGCTCAGGACGAGCTCACCGGCGCTCTGGTTGGTCTCTCTCGCACCGAGCTTGCTGCTGGCAAGCGTTCTAACCGTGCTGACCAGCTGATCGTCGACGGTCTGTTTACCTGCATCACCAACGTCAACTTTGACAAGGGTGCGGTTGACGCTATCACTGCTCAGGTTCGTGACGAGAAGAACCGTCTAGCTGCAGAGGCTGGCGTAGAGCCTGTTGAGGATCTTCCTCTTGGCGGCGTTTGGTCCGACAACGAGGACATTAGGTCCCTCAAGTCCCTCATTCTCTTTGGTATCCGCGGTATGGCTGCTTACGCTTACCACGCTCGCGTGCTTGGCAAGACTGATGACGCAGTTGACGCTTTCTTTGTAAAGGCTCTTGCTGCTCTTGCTACCGAGTCTTCCGTTGACGTTTTGCTGCCTCTTACTCTTGAGGTAGGCGAGGTCAACCTCAAGTGCATGGCTCTTCTTGACAGCGCAAATACCGGCGCTTATGGCACTCCAGTTCCAACTGAGGTTCCTCTGACTATTGAGCCTGGTCCATTCATCGTTGTATCCGGCCACGACCTTCTTGACCTCAAGATGATCCTTGAGCAGACCGAGGGCACTGGCGTTAACGTTTACACTCACGGCGAGATGCTCCCAGCTCACGGTTATCCAGAGCTCAAGAAGTATCCACAGCTCAAGGGCAACTTTGGTACCGCATGGCAGAACCAGCAGAAGGAGTTCAAGGACATTCCAGCTCCTGTTGTCTTCACCACTAACTGCCTCATGCCACCTCGTCCAAGCTACAAGGACCGCGTCTACACTACCGAGCTTGTTGCTTTCCCAGAGCTCGTTCACATTGACGAGGACGCAAACGGCAAGAAGGACTTCAGCGCTGTTATCAAGCAGGCTCAGGAGCTTGGCGGATACGCAGAGGCTCAGGAGCTCACCGGTATCAACGGTGGCCACAAGGTAACTACCGGCTTTAGCCACGGTGCCGTTCTTGGCATTGCCGATAAGATCATCGATGCTGTTAAGCAGGGCGCTATCAAGCACTTCTTTGTTGTTGGTGGCTGCGACGGCGCACGTCCTGGTCGTAACTACTACACCGAGTTTGTTGAGCAGACTCCTGCAGACTCCGTGGTTCTCACCGTTGCTTGCGGCAAGTTCCGCTTCAACGACCTTGACCTGGGCACCATTGGTGGCATCCCTCGTATTCTTGACGTTGGTCAGTGCAACGACGCTTACGGCGCTGTTCAGATTGCAACCGCTCTTGCAAATGCATTTGACTGCGGCGTTAACGACCTGCCACTGAGCTTTGTTCTGTCTTGGTACGAGCAGAAGGCAGTTTGCGTCCTTCTGACCCTGCTGCACCTTGGCATCAAGAACATTAAGCTTGGACCAACCCTTCCTGCATTTGTCAGCCCTAACGTCCTTAACATTCTTGTTGAGAACTACGGTATTGGCCCAATCGGCGATGCTTCCGAGGATCTTGCTCAGATGCTTGCCTAATTGGCGAGAAACCCCTCTAGTCCTTTCCTCAAAACGCCTCCTAGCTCTACGCTGGGAGGCGTTTTTTCTTATTGAAATTGAAAAAATATATGTAAATTGAAATAAATTTAATATAATTGTTATTAACATCAATGGAAGGATTTTCAATGGATTTTAAAAAGATTCAAGAGATTTTTTCTAGTTACTATCTTGCTATTCCAGACTATCAAAGGGATTATTCCTGGACAGAAGCTGAAATTTCAACCCTTTTCGATGATATAAAAAATTTAATGATCAACAACTCTAACGAAGAACATTTCCTGGGCGCTATTGTTACCACTAGTTTTGATAGTGAATCATCTAGTGGCATGGATATAGTTTTAGAAGACTACGAAATTTCTCCTGACAATATTAGGCACGTTGTTGACGGCCAGCAACGACTTACAACTATTTCTCTACTCATGAGAGCTGCTATGGATTTAGCTTCACAAACAGTTGTCTTGAAAGAACAGAAAAATATTATTCAAGGTTATCTTCATAATCTTGAAAGTTGTTTGTATGGATCTGAAATGACTAACGATGGTAAAAGTGCACCAAGATTATTCTTAAATGGCAATACTGCGCGTGTATATATGAGTGACAAGGTTTTAGGTATCAGTAAAATTTCAGGACAACTGAAATATAAAGGTGCAAAACGATTAATCAAAGCATTCGACTATCTCAAGTTTTCTATTAAGGAACTCTGTGACGAATATTGCAATGAATATAATGTGAAGCCGTATGAATTCTATAGAGCTTTCTTTCGAATGTTTACTAATCAGTTAAAATTTGTGGTTATTGAATGCAATACAGCAATGAATGCTTTTCAAGTTTTTGACTCTTTAAATGGCAAAGGTAATGACTTAACTGCAGCTGATCGTATAAAAAATATTTTTTTAAGTTGGTGTAATAATAAAAATGCACTAAATAAATGGAACAGTCTAATCTCACCCCTAGATCAAGATAATCTTGTCAAATTTTTCACTTGCTATATGTTCTATCTTAATGGAAAGCGTGTTCAAAAAAGAAGACTTCCAGATGAGTATAAAAATGAATTTAGCGAATCAGCTACTGTTGATTTTGATAATTTTTATCAAAATCAAGTTAATGCCGCTGAGATATATGGAAAAATTACAAGTAAAAGCACAGGAATTAAAAGCTTAGATGACGAAGTGTTGGCTGATTTAGCTACTCTAAATCAGGAACAAGCATACTTGCCTTTATTTGCGGTTTTATTGCATTTTGATGCAAAGACAAATGCTGCGGCAATTATTGAATTCGGCAAGTCTTTATGTTCGTTAATAACAAGAATGCAAGTATGTGAAAAGTCTAACAACAGACTTGATACAATTTTTGCAGAATGCATTAAAAAAATTAAAAACAATGAATCAATTCCTGTACTGACGACTTTTATAGATTCTAAAAAAATTGAAATTGCTAATGACGCTCAATTTAAGAGTGCTTTCCAAAATCTATCAATAAAAGATATGAAACAAGCAAAATATTACCTTGTAGGCATTGAGAATTACCTCAGAAGGCAAAATGGAGATAGAAATAAAGTTGATGTTAGCCCAAAATTAACAGTTGAACACATCATTCCTCAAGATGAGTCGGCTTGGAATAAATGGTTTTCTGAACTTGATTTTAATATTTCAGAAGATGACTATAGCGAATTCAGTGAAATGGTCATACCATCCATTGGAAATATGCTTCTTCTATATGATGATGATAACTCAGCTGCTGGGAAAAACACTCTTTCAGAGAAAATAAAGGTATATAGACAAGGTTCAAATAATTCTACCAACAGTTCACCTATGAGGACGTTTATGCTTGTTGAAGACTTTGTTAATCAATATGAAAAGAATGGCTTCTCTAATAAATCTGTTGAGGAACGATCTGAGAAACTCGCTAATCTTGCAATCGAAGTTTGGTAATTCTAAAGGGTTTAAACATCGTTCATTAGGACGGCTATGGGTATAAAAGAATACGACATCTCTGACGAGCAATCCATTATTGAATACGCTTCTAAACTCGTTGGACACTCACTTCGTGAAGTTACCAACGTTGAGGTCCTTGCTGACCACAAAAAGCGTCGCGGTGCCTTTGGAAATGCAGTTGAAGAACTCTATTTTAAATATCCAATCAATAGTGATTCAAATCCTGATTTTGCCGAAGTGGGTCTTGAATTAAAAACAACCCCCATGAAAGAGAATAAAAAAGGCGATTTAGTAGCTAAAGAACGCCTTGTCATCACCATGATTGACTACAACAAAGTAGTCAATGAGACATTTGAAGATAGTCATTTTCTAGAGAAGTCTTCAAATATTTTATTGATGGCTTATAAGTATGAAAAAGGTGCCAATCCTATTGATTACAAGGTAATTTTGGCAAACAAATGGAATATTCCAGTTGAGGATTATGCTCAAATCAAACAAGACTGGGAAACAGTTGTTACCAAGATTCAGTCTGGTCATGCTGAGGATATTTCTGGCTCAGATACTTTATATCTAGAAGCTTGTACTAAAGCTGCCAATAGCTCAATAAGAACAACACAGCCTTATTCAAATGTTCTAGCTAAGCCGCGTGCCTGGGCATTTAAAGCATCTTATATGACTACTATAGAAAAACAGATGCTAGGTAACGGTGTATCTCAGATTAAAAGGAACGAATCTGAGCAAAAGCTTTCGCTTATTGATCTTTTGTACAAAAGATTTAAACCATATTTTGGAAAAACTGAAGATCAACTTGCAGCTGAGTTTCATATTAGTAAATCGAAAGACAAATGTGCGCGTATCACTAAACATATTCTAGGTATTGCTGAAGACCAGAAAATTGAAGAGTTTGAAAAGGCTGGTATTAAGCCTAAAACGATGAGACTTAAATCAAATGGAGTACCAAAAGAATCTGTAAGTTTTAAAGTCTTTGATTACTTTAAAGTTGCTGAGGAACCATTTGAAGAATCTGATTTATATCACGATCTTTTATCTAAATATTTATTTGTAATTTATAGAGAAAATTCAGCAGGTGATTTTGTTCTTTCAAATATTTTGCTCTGGCAAATGCCTGACTCTGATTTACTGTTTGCGGAACAATGCTACCTTCAGATGCAAAAAAATATTAAAGCTGGACGAGCTGACATAAGCGTCAAGGCTTCTGAAAATAAATGTTGTCATGTAAGACCTCATGCCAGAAACAAGCTTGATACAAAACCTCAGCCATATGGAAAACCTGAGGTTAAAAAGTGTTTTTGGCTGAATAGCTCTTATCTTGCTGAAGAAATCTTTAAGGGACTGTCCCTTAAAGATTAATTTAATCTTCTAGGTTATCTGAATTAGACTGACTTTTTGTCCGGTTGATCGGTTAGTATAGTAAACACAAAATTGGTCCACAGCAGCGATAGGAGAAACGTGGCCAAAGCAATTACTGTAGCCGAGCTCTTTGCAGGAGTCGGTGGATTTAGGCTTGGCTTAGAGGGTTATAAAGACCCTTCTGATAAAGCTAATAACCTGCCAAAAGCGGGAACGTTTAAAACTATATGGGCAAATCAGTGGGAGCCACCAGGATCTCCTACAAGGCAGTTTGCTGCAAATTGTTATAGAACTCATTTTGGTAATGATTCAGTCGTAAATGAGGACATTAATAAAGTTCTTAATGAGTATGAACAGGGTCTACGTGATATTCCTTCGGTCGATATGGTCGTAGGTGGATTTCCTTGTCAGGATTACTCGGTTGCTAAACCTTTATCTCAGTCGGGAGGTATTGAAGGAAAAAAGGGTGTTCTATGGTGGGACATTTACAAATTCCTAAAAATTCAATTAGATAAGTCTCCCGAGAATGCAGAATGGTGTCTTTTAGAGAACGTTGATCGTCTTCTTAAAAGTCCCGCATCTCAGCGCGGTAGAGATTTTGCAATTATTCTTAGCTGTCTTGCTAGCCTTGGATATTGCGTTGAATGGCGTGTGGTAAATAGTGCAGCATATGGCTTTTCACAAAGAAGAAAACGCGTATATATTCTCGCACGTAGAAATGCCAACTGGGAGCTTTCAGAACGCTTAACTTCAGGAATTATGTCCCGAGCATTTCCTTTTAATCCTGTGGGTAATATCTCTTATGTTGATATTCCTAAAGATCCATTTGTTGCTACAAAAGACTTTAATTCTGAGGGATCTAAAACATCTCCGTTTTTAGATGCCGGTGTGATGGTAGATAACCGTGTTATTACCTGTAAAGTTGAAGAGGTTTATAAGGGACAATTTAAAACACTGGGAGATGTTCTTTCTCCAGAGAAAGAAGTTCCAGAGAACTACTTTATTGATAATTCGCAGCTTTCTCGCTGGGAATACCTTAAAGGGTCAAAACGTGAAGAGCGTGTCAATAAGTACACAGGTCAAACCTATTTTTACTCTGAAGGCTCCATGGCATTTCCAGACCTTCTCACTAATCCTTCAAGAACAATTCTTACAGGAGAGGGAGGAGCAAGTCCTTCTCGCTTTAAACACATCATTAAAGTAGGAGAGAGGTATCGCAGGCTTGTCCCAGATGAGCTTGACCAGCTACAGGGTTTTCCTAAAGGCTGGACTAATACGGGAATGAGCGACAATAATCGTGCGTTCTGTATGGGAAACGCTCTTGTTGTAGGTGTGGTAAATCGCATCGGAAAAGAAATCTACAAGGAATTGTAAGGTCAAGGCGTCTATCAGGATTTGATAGACGCCTTTCTTTTAACCAAATTGCTTCACGAACCCCAAATATTCGATTTATTAAAGAACGTTCAAGAATGACGCTCTTCTTGATAACAGAATGTGGCATAATGCCACTGTCAAAGTAACAATTAATGTTAGTCATTGGTAGCATTTAACAGAGGGGTTTCTATGGCTAAAGTTGCAGTTATCGGTTGTACCCACGCAGGCGTTTTTGCCACTTCTTCAATCCTGGGCACACACCCAGATTGGGAGGTTCACGTCTTTGAGCGCAATGACACGGTTTCCTTCTTGTCTTGCGGCATTGCACTTTGGGTAGGTGACCACGTAAGCGATCCAAACAAGATGTTCTACAGCTCTCCAGAAGCCCTTGCCGAGGCTGGTGCTCACGTTCACATGACCACCAACGTCACTTCTGCAGATGTTAAGACCAAGCATGTTGCTTGGGAGGACCTCAAGACAGGCGAGACTTTTGAGGATGACTTTGACTACCTCGTAGTCACTACCGGCTCTAAGCCAATTGTTCCACCACTGCCTGGCATTGACGGACCTCGTGTTCTTCAGTGCAAGAACTGGGGTGACGGTCGTCGCATTCACGACACCATGGCAGAGTCCAAGTCCGCTATTGTCATCGGTGCTGGCTACATTGGTGCCGAGCTCGCAGAGCAGCTCTCCGAGCGTCAGAAGGCAGTCACCCTCATCGACATGCTTCCTCGTGTTCTTGCAAAGAACTTTGACAAGGCAATCACCGATCAGGTTGAGGCTGCTTACAAAGAGCACGGCGTCACTCTTGCACTTGGCGAGAAGGTCATGAGCTTTGAGGACAACGGCGATTCCGTCACTGTTGTTACTGATAAGGGCTCCTACACTGCAGATTACGCAATTCTGGGCATTGGCTTCCTGCCTCGTACTGACCTCTTTGAGGGCCAGCTTGATATGCTTCCTAACGGTGCCATCAAGGTTGACGAGTACATGCGCACCAGCGAGCCTGGCGTCTTTGCAGCTGGCGACTCCGCCTCCATTATCTTCAATGTCACTGGTAAAGAGGACTACATTCCTCTGGCAACCAACGCTGTCCGCCAGGGCCTGCACGTTGGTCCTAACATGCTTGAGCCAACCGCTGCTTATGCAGGTACTCAGGCTTCCAGCGCAGTTCAGCTCTACAACTACTCCATGGCAGCAGCAGGCCTCACCGTTGAGGGTGGTAAGGTTCGTGGCTACGAGTATGATTCCGTCTCCGTCACCGAGAACTACCGTCCTGAGTTCATGCTGACCACCGAGCCAGTTACCGCAACACTTGTCTGGGATCCAGAGACTCGCCTTATCAAGGGCGCACAGTTCTTCTCGACACATGACGATGTTGCTCAGGCAGCAAACGTTATTTCCGTTGCTATTGCTGCTGGTATGACCATCGACAACCTTGCAGCTGTTGACCTTCTGTTCCAGCCAAACTTCACCAACCCAGTCAACTACATTGGCTCCGTTGCTATGGCTGCCTGCGCAAAGGCCAAGTAAGCTCCGCACTTAACACGCAGTAAAAGAGAAGGAAGCTGGTGGAGGTGCCAGCTTCCTTCTTTGCTATCGAGCCCGAGTCTAGCTCGATTGATGCCTGTTTGGGGCGAACATGCGCTAATTTTGAGACGACGCCTTGCTTGAAGCGACGCCTATTTTGAAACGGTTGCTATCTTGGTTTTCTGCTTACTACAGCAATGTAGTTGAGGTCATCAGCATGATCGTTGAAGAAGGTAAACATGCTGGTGAACATTTTGGTGTTCTCGGGCTTAAGACCGTTTCTAATGACCCTCAAGGCACCGTCAGCACCCTCATCGGCGATAAGTCCCGCTGGGTTCATAAGCGTCATCTTGCCGTTCTTTGTCTCTAGAAAGAAACCCGCAGACTCAAAGAGGTTCTTCCAACCAGCGAGGGTAAGTGGCTTAACGTTGACGTTGATGGTTCTTGAAAGTTCGTGAACCAACTCATCGTCTTCCTTGAGCAGAAGTACGTCATGGGTAAGTAGCACACCGCCTGGCTTGAGCACGCGTGCGTACTCTTTAACCACAGACGCTTTCTGCTTATCAGAGAGCATGGTGAGCATAGCCTCGTTGATAACCACATCAAAGCTGTTATCAGGGTAGGAGAGGTTTGTGGCGTCTCCTTGTTCCACCGTTACGTACTGCTCCACGTTGTTTCTCGCGATATTTTCTCTTGTCTTAGGGAGCACGTCTGCATTGAGGTCAATTGCGGTTACGTGGCAGTGGAATCGTTTTACCAGCTCAACCGTGGTGGTTCCAATATTGCAAGCTACCTCAAGAATCTGAGTTTCTGGCGTAATCTCTACTGAGTTAAGCAGCCAATTGGTTGCCTCGATACCTCCGGGGCGCAGTCTTGTCTTGCCCATACGGAGTAAAAACTCGTGACCAGCTTCCATACTAAGACCCCTTTCATACTATGAAAGAATAAAGTTAGCTGTATCTAACTAATACAAGTTAACCATAGAACTACCTGCGAAAAAAGCCAAATTAATTGCTATTTTTGAAACAATTTCATAGGTGTTAGGTTATAAAACTTGTCACGGTAGGAGCGCGGTATACTTCTGCTACTGATTCAAAATCTTCAGGAGTCCAAACATGAGCAAGGCCACAACAAAAATGGCCATCGCATTTGCCTTTAAAGAGCTGCTACTAGAGAAGCCGCTTAACAAGATTACCGTTAATGACATTGCCGAGAAGTGCGAGATGAACCGTCAAACGTTCTACTACCATTTCCACGACACGCTTGAACTTACCGAATGGATTTGTGAGCAAGACGCAGAGCGTGCTCTTAACGAAAACAAAACATACGATACCTGGCAAGAGGGGTTTCTCGCCATCTTTAACATGATCAAAAAGGACAGAGCCTTTATCGTCAATATCTATCACAATGTGCCGCAGGACTATTTGTACAAATATTTGTATAAGGTTACCTATCAGCTTCTCTACGACGTGCTTGAAGAAAAAGCCGAGGGAATGGTTGTTAGAGAAGAAGATAAAGTTTTTATCGCAAATTTTTATAAGTATGGTTTTGTGGGATTAGTGCTTGAGTGGATTGATGGAGGAATGACAGAAGATCCTAAAATCATTGTTGATAGGCTCAATTCTCTTATTCATGGGTCGTTTAATCACGCACTGACCAATGCTAAAAGAAACAAATAGCAATACGACAAAATAGCCTCTTTGTCGTGAAATTGAGCAATATGAGCGGACTGTCACTTTATCGGACAGTCCGTTCTTTTTGTGCATTTTCTTTAGCAGTTTATAAGTTTATAGTGAACGCAAGGTAAGGGCGACTTACTAATTTCCGCAGGTATTTAAGCGGAAAACTAAGGAGGAAGTTATGTATTACTCTGCTGGAACGTATGAATCGTTTGCTAAACCAGAAAAGCCCAAAGATGCCGACAAAAAATCAGCTTATATTATTGGAACAGGTCTTGCAGGTCTAGCTGCTGCGTTTTACCTTGTCCGCGATGGTCAGGTAAAGGGTACAAGGATTCACCTGCTCGAGAAGCTTGAACTTGCAGGCGGAAGCTGCGACGGCCGCAAAGATGTAAGCAAGGGTTTCTACATGCGCGGTGGCCGAGAGATGGACAACCACTTTGAGTGCATGTGGGATATGTTTAGAGACGTTCCATCTATTGAAACACCTGGTGTCTCGGTACTTGATGAGTACTACTGGCTCAACAAGCACGATCCAAACTACTCGCTCTGCAGAGCTTCCGAGAAGTGCGGCAAAGATGCTCACACAGACAAGAAGTTCAATCTTGATAAAGAGTCTTCTCTTGCGCTTGCTAAGCTGTTTATGACTCCCGAGAAGGACCTTGAGGGCAAGAAGATTAGCGAAGTGCTCCCTGATTCTTTCTGGAACACCAACTTCTGGCTCTATTGGCAGACCATGTTTGCATTCCAAAGGTGGTCCTCAGCTCTAGAGATGAAGCGTTATCTGTGCAGGTATTGCCACCATATTGACGGTCTTCCTGACTTTACTGCGCTGCGTTTTACCAAGTACAACCAGTACGAGAGCATGATTTTGCCGCTGGTCAGGTATCTTGAGAACCACGGCGTAAGCGTTGACTACGGTATGGACGTCAAGAACGTCATCATCAACGACACCAATGGTAAAAAGGTAGCCACTCAGATTGTTTACGAGAAGAACGGCTCACAGCAGACCATTGATCTAACCGAAGACGACTTGGTGTTTATCACCAATGGCTGCTGCACCGATACCTCTTGCTATGGCGATCAAAATACTGCTCCAGACATCAGCAACGTCAGAAATGGCGTAGGGGAGTCCTGGGATCTGTGGAAGAACATTGCAGCTCAGGCCAAGCATGGTGAGTACGGCAATCCCGATAATTTCTGCAGCGACTTTGAGGCAACTAACTGGATGAGCGCTACCATCCAGACAAAAGACGAAGAAATCATCAAGAAGATTATTGGCGTCTGCAAGAGAGACCCAAGAGAAGGTAAGGTCACAACTGGCGGTATCGTAACCGTCAAGGATAGTACCGATAACTGGTACCTCTCGTGGACCATCAACCGTCAGCCTCAGTTCAGAGCTCAGGACAAGGACACCGTACTTATCTGGGTCTATGCGCTGAGCACTAACAAGCCTGGTAACTTTGTTAAGAAGGCTATGCGTAACTGCACCGGCGAGGAAGTGTGCCAGGAGTGGCTCTATCACATTGGTGTTCCAACCAAGAAGATTGAGGACTGGGCAAAGAATCGCTGCAACACCACTACGTGCTTCATGCCTTATATCAACGCATTCTTCCAGCCAAGAAAGGCTGAGGATAGGCCTCTGGTTGTTCCTGAGGGTTCCGTTAACTTTGCCTTTATTGGACAGTTTGCCGAGACTCCTCGCGACACCATCTTTACTACGGAGTACTCAATCCGTACTGGTATGGAGTCTGTCTACACGTTGATGGATGTTGATAGAGGCGTACCAGAGGTTTGGGGATCTCAGTACGACATCAGAGAGCTTCTAAGAGCGACCTACTATGCCCTGGACAAGAAAACGCTTGATAAGGCACCGCTTTCGTTCAAAGAGAAGATGCTCTTGAAGGTAGCTCTCAAAGCCGTCAAGGGCACTGATATTGAGCTACTGCTAAGGAACAGCGGACTGATTAAGTAGAAGTGCGGAGAAACCCGCAGAGCTCAAAACGATTGACCTCACGCGATTAAACACGCGCGAGTAACACATAAGTGGCTGCAGATGACACGTCAAATGCAGCCACTTTTTTGATTCAGATAAACTACTTTGAGATAAGACTATGAGTACTGGACTGACTACTATTGAGGCCTGTAAAAAAAGCTAAAACTGCATGAGTAACAAAAATCGAGAAAACAATTTATAATTTTTAGAAGCAAGAAAAAGTACTGGTAAGGCATCCAATTTACACCAAAATACAATGGTATTTTGAGGAGACTATAAGATGAATGACTATCTAAAACTTAATAAAGATAGATGGAATAAGGTAAACAATGACTATACCCAGCCATTAACGCATGAAGAATTAGAAGAAGCTAGAAATAATCCAATTGCCGTTGCATTAACTGTTGGCAAAAAAGTTCCAACAGAATGGTTTGAAAAAACCACCGGTAAAAAGATATTAGGGTTAGCTTGTGGCGGCGGTCAACAGGGACCCGTTTTTGCTGCTAAAGGCTATGACGTAACCATAATGGATTTTTCTACATCCCAATTACAAAAAGATGAAATGGTTGCTAAAAGAGAAGGCTTAAAAATCAACACCGTTCAAGCCGATATGACAAAAACGTTTCCCTTTGAAGATGAAACTTTTGACATTATTTTTAATCCGGTTTCAAACGTGTACATAGAAGATTTAGAAAACATGTATAAAGAAGTCGCTCGCGTATTGAAAAAAGGCGGCCTGTTAATGGTCGGATTTATGAATCCTTGGACGTACATGTATGACGCTGACGTTGTATGGGACAGACCCGATGAGGAATTACTTTTAAAGTATTCAATTCCTTTTAATTCAAGAGAGCTTGAAGAGCAGGGCAAAATAACCATAGATCCAGAATATGGATATGAATTTAGTCATACCTTAGAAACTCAGATTAGAGGCCAACTGAAAAATGGTCTTGCGATGATTGATTTTTATGAGTCGTGTGACAAAAGGAATCGACTATCACAGTATGGAAATGACTATATAGCCACGCTCTGCATCAAGCTTTAATCCTATAGAGTTCTCTTCAGGACAGCCTGGACAACCTCAGAATCAAAGTCTCCCTGAGCCTCTGTGAGCGCCTCTAAGAGCTGAGCTACGCCTTCCTCATACACGTTAGGCAAAAGATACTTAGAGACAGCCTTAGCCTCGTCAGTGCCGTTTTCCATGCAGCATGAGTGATGAGCAATCTTAAGAAGGTCCAGATCGTTTTCGGAATCACCGCACACAATAACTTCTTCTGGCTTAAGACCTATAGTCTCAATGAGCTTCTCGAACCCCTGTGCCTTATTCCAGCCACGATAATTGATGTCAAACCAACCAATATAGGGAGAAACCAGTTCAACTTCTGGAACTGCGCTGGTAACGGCCTCATAGATCTCTTGTTGGCGCTTTTCATCTTGAGGGAAAAGCAGTCCTCCCGCATACATAGGGACATCTCTTGGAACGGACTGTGGTCCAAGTCCTGGTACAAACGTGTTAAATGAGGCCGCAAGGTGATCTACCACCTCTTGAGTAGTGTCAACTATTTTCCAACAAGAGGTAAACGACGTGTCAAGAGGCTGCTCAAGCGGACCTTCTGCGTAATAGGTAAGCAGGCAATCCTGCATTGGAGAAATGACCTCGTAGATCTTCTCCATCATCTCGTAAGTAAATTTTTTTGTGAAAATGAGCTTGCCATTAAAGTAGAGAATCTTTCCACTTGAAAACACGCCAGTATCAGTTAGAGAAACATCTGATTTGAGATAAGAAAGTGCATCATAAACTGGCCTTCCGGTAGAAAGACCAAACGCGATACCTGCGGCTTTAAGATTATTAATTGCCTGATGGGTTCTTTCTGAAATAGCCGGAGTGTCAGCGGGTTTTAACGTTTGGTCCATATCGGAAAGAACAAGCTTAATCATCAGGGCTCCCAAGATACGTGTGCTAAATGAGTGTTTTGTTAATTCTACCAGCAAGAGTAGGGGAATGCGTAAAAATAGCCGTTATTATTACGTTATTGAAATAATGCTACGAGACGGTAGAGGGTCCATGAATATTTACGACCACTTTGCTCACGAGGATGAATATCCCGAGCTCAACATAGAAGCAATGTCTGAGAGGCTCGCAAAGGCACTGTCGTTTAAGACGGTGTATACCGACGCGGAGACAACCGATTGGTCTCAGTTTGATGCTCTTCAACAGCACATTGTTGATAGCTTCCCGTATGTTATGACCGCAGCCTCTAACGTTGAAGTGGTTGGCCACTCGCTCCTTATTGAGATTCCAGGATCTAACCCTAAGCTTCCTGCTCTCATGCTTATTGCTCACCAGGATGTTGTTCCTGTTGTTCCTGGTACAGAAGATGCATGGACGCACGATCCCTTTGGTGGAGATGTCGACGACACCTACGTTTGGGGACGTGGTGCGCTTGATATCAAAGACATGCTTATGGGCGAGCTTGAAGCTCTTGAGTATCTGCTTTCACAGGGCTTCTCGCCAAGGCGCTCTATCTACCTGGCATTTGGCGAAGACGAAGAGGTCTTGAGCAACGGTGCCACTAGGCTTGCAGAAGTCATGGCCTCGCGAGAAATGCGTGCAGCTTGCCTCCTGGACGAGGGTACCACCACGTTTTTTGACGGCAGCGCGTACGGTGCGCCCGAGGCTACCGTGGCCGACATCTGCATCTCGCAAAAGGGGTTCTTGAACGTTAAGCTTACCGCGCCTGGTCACGGCGGACATTCCTCTAATCCGTTTGGTGGAACTTCACTTGAGCATTTGAGCTGCGCACTTGCCGCTCTCTCTGAGGCTAAACCTCAACCTGAGCTTAATGACATTGTTAAAGAAACCTTCAAGGTTCTTGCGCCAGAAATCACCGAAGAACCTTTTGCTTCGCTGGTACATGACGTAGATGCTAATGCAGATAAGATTGCTCTTGCCGCAGCTCAGATCAAAGAGCTTTATCCGTTTGTTACTACTACTTACGCTTTCAACATGCTTGAGGGTTCAAGTAGTGCGGCTAACGTTATGCCTGGTAATGTCAGCGCAACTATCAACATAAGGCTACTCCCTGGTGTGAGTGTTGAAAAAACCGTTGAACACATAAAACAGGTGGTAGCTCAGGTTGACCCTTCCATTGAGGTTGAGGCTTTGCATTCCACTCCTGCGGGAAGAATTGATTCTCCAGCTGGTGCTGGCTATCAAGAGCTCAAGGCCATTATGGAACACTATCATCCAGGCGTTACCTTTGTTCCGTCCTTTGTGTGTGGTGGCACCGATTCTGTCCGCTACGAGGGAATCTGCGATTCTATTCTGCGCATTTTTCCGTTTAGGCCAACGCCAGAAGATGAGGCAAACGGCGTTCATGGCATTGACGAACGTATCGAGAAACGCGTGTATGCTCAGGGCGTCCGCGTTCTTGTGTCCTTTGTTAAACAAATGTGCCAATAATTTGCTATCGCGCAACTTACGTTAAAATAGATGCATGTTATGTTCTACAAAAAGGGGAGTGAAACGTTGCAAACTAGGCAGCAGCTAGCTAATCAAGTAGCATCCCAAATTAAAGAAGCAGCAGACGCCGATGCAGCAAAAGCACAGGCAGAAGGAACTATTACTGATCCAGTTGGTAGTTCTAACAATCCTTCCAACGCTATTTTTACTGTTGCAAACGTCATTACTTTTTGCAGATTGATTCTTACGATTGTCTTTCTTGTGCTCTTCTCAACAGGCGGAAATCGTTGGGTAGCACTTGGTTGTTATGTAACTGCAGCTGTTACTGACTTCCTTGACGGCCAGATTGCTCGTAGAACGCAAACGGTCAGCTGGCTAGGCAAAATCATGGATCCTATCATGGACCGAGTACTTCTTATTACGGGTGTTCTTGGTCTCTTGATTATTGGCGAGCTTCCTCTCTGGATCCCACTGTTTGTTATTGGACGAGACATCTATCTTACGCTTGGTGCACTTGCCGTTCGCAAATTCCGCAGGCGTCCTATTGATGTTGTCTTTGTTGGTAAGGCAGCAACTGCATTTTTGATGACTGGATTCAGCTTGCTTCTTCTGGGTATTCCAGTTGTATCCGGACTTGGCCTGGTAAACGTTAGCTGGCTTCCAGGTCTTAACTCTGAGAGCAGCGCGCTAGGTATCTTCTTTGTGTATATAGGAATTGTTTTCTCGGCAATTACTGCAGTTGTTTATACTGGTGAAGCGGCTAAAATAGTTAAAGATAGTAAAAACACTCAAGCATAAGTTAGGTTGTTTATGACTTTCCTTCAGCACAACCATGTTTCTTTGCGCCAGCTCTCTGATAAGACGCTGGCTTTTCTTGTTAGCTTGCTGCTTGTTTTTGTTTTAGCTGCTCCTTTTGCTCCTGCAACTACGGTTTTGGCAGAAAATACCTCTTCTAACAAGTCTTCCGTGACAGATGAGCCAAAACTTACTGAAGCAACTACTGCCATTGTTACTGATGCTCAAGGAAACGTTCTCTGGAGCAAAAATCCAGATCAAGAGCTTCCTATGGCATCCATCACCAAGGTTATGACTGCAATTGTGGCGCTTGATTCTGGCGTTAATCTTGATGAACCCTGCGAGATTACTGTTCCAGATCTTGAAGAAGGCTCTCAGGTTGCAGGTTTAACCTCGGAAGATACTCCAACACTCAGACAGCTCATTATGATGATGCTGGTGTATTCCGCAAACGATGCGGCTTATAACATTGCCGTCAACGTATCTGGCTCTCAGCAGGCCTTTGTTGATCAAATGAACAAGAAGGCTGCTGAAATTGGCATGACTCACACGCAATTTCAGAACCCACATGGCCTTGATGCTGATGGTCACTATTCAACGGCACGAGACCTTGCTCTGATGGGCCGCTATGCACGCGAACACTATCCACTCATCGCAAGCGCAGTACACACCAGGTCAT
The DNA here is from genome assembly GCA_963518165.1 of uncultured Atopobium sp. GTDB lineage: Bacteria > Actinomycetota > Coriobacteriia > Coriobacteriales > Atopobiaceae > Lancefieldella. The sequence goes on along the minus strand of CAUQHX010000001.1, from coordinate 323,867 downwards.
ACACTACAACGGTAGGAGGGGAGCAGCGCACGTTCCACTCAACTGATGACCTTATGGACTCCTACCGCGGTCTTCTCGGCATTAAAACAGGCGCAGAGGACTCTGGTACCGCCTTCTTAGGAGCTTCCAAGCGCGGAAACATTACGCTGTATACCTGCGTGCTTGGTTGCGAGACTACACAAGGTCGTTTTGACGATACCGCCATTCTGATGAACTGGGCTTATCGCAATTACAATCGCGTGAGTATTCAACGTGCTGACCAGATTGTTCAGGTCCGCACAAGCGAGGACAACTTCTTGCTTTCTGCAGTAGTTAAGCCATCAACTTCTACCACGTATATGGCTTGGCCTGGATCTAAAGACTTTACCTACCAGACCTCCGTGCTTTCTCCCAACTATCCTGTTGCCAACAACCAGCTGGTTTCTTCAACAGATTGGTCTCAGGATTCCGCACAGGTAGGCACCACCATGACCCAGGCACATCTTACGCTATGGACCATTCCAGCCTATAACCTCTTTGACCTGTATTCGGTTGCTCCATATCTCTTTGGGAGAAACTAATGTCTGAGCAGAAACGCTCTATCCTTCATACTGAGCTTGAGTATCTTGGCGCACAATTCTCAACCTCAACTGAAGGCTTTAACTTAGCCCAATCTTTTTATGGCGAGAAACCTCTTGAGGAAGCTCTAAAGGACTGTGCTCTTGTTGACCTGAGCGGTATCAGCTACACACTGGTAAGTGGAGCGGTTGCTCAAAATTTTGTTGAAGCCGTCTTTGCAGGTAAACAGCTTGAGGTAGGAGAGACTTCGTTTGAGTGCGCTCTCACAGGAGACGGATCTTTGTCTTCCATCGGTCTTCTCGCCAGATCTGGGCAAAACGAGTACGTGGTACTTGACGCTTCTGAGCGCTCACTTGTCCTAGAAGAGTGGCTTTCTATCATTGCTTCTGTCGAACAAAATGGCGTAGCTCCTTATGCTGAAGTATCGTTAGAAGATGCAACTCCACTACTCACGCCACTTCTTCTTGCTGGTAAAAAAGCTAAGAAAGTCCTTTTGGATTACCTGGGGGAACAACAACTCCCAGAAGACTCTAAACTCTGTAACCTTATGCTTGACCAGACAATTCCTGCACTTGTAGCCAATGTTTCAACCAAGAAAGTTCCTGCATATCTGGTTATGGTTCCACCAGTACATACGGTAATTCTTTTTAGGAGCTTGCTCTCTTTTGAGGTGGTTCATCCACTTGGACATAAGCAGCTTATTGAAGGTCTTAAAACATATCTTCCATGGTTTTCAGAACTTGCAAGTAACACTAAAGTAGTAGTAGCTAAAGATAAACTTGAGGGTTGGGGTTTACTCAGAGCCTCTGATGATTTCATTGGTGCAAGGGGAGATCTTCTATGAAATATGCAATTAATGCAGTAGGTGTTCCAGCTCCAATGGGACCATATTCGCAAGGTACCACCGCAGGTAGATTGGTATTTGTCACAGGTCAAATTGCGGTTTCTGCAGAAGACCCAAAGAAGCTTATTGACGGTGGAATTGAAGAACAAACTACCCGTGTCATCCATCTTGCTCAGTCAATTCTGGCGGAGGCAGGCTGCACGCTTTCTGATGTAGCTCAGACAACTATCTACCTTGCTGATATCAACGATTTACCTAAGGTTAATGAGATTTATAGGCAGTACTTTGTTCTTCCTGCACCTGGTCGAGCAGTTGTTGAAGTTTCTGCGTTGCCACTTGGTGCGCTCATCGAAATGGACTGCATTGCGTGTCGTTAAGCGTTATTATTATGATGTAACCAAATTAAGGAGAAACCATGTCAACTGACGACATCAAACAGCAGTCACCAGACTCAACAGAGATTTTCCGCATGCCATCAGCTGACGCTACGGTTCCAGACCTTATGGCTCAACAAAAGCCTGCTCATCCTGTCCTTACAATTGTTAAGGGACCGCAGACTGGTCAAACTTTTGAGCTCAATCTTCCTCAGATCTCTCTTGGTAGAGACCCAAAGAGCAGCGTTTTCTTGAACGACATGACCGTTTCTAGAAATCATGCCACCATTGATCTTTCAAATCTTGCGCTTGGTTACGCAACTATTGAGGACCTTGATTCTCTCAATGGTACCTGGGTTGATGGCGCCATTATCAACAAAGCTACCCTGCGTGATGGTTCAACCATTCAGATTGGCACCTTCCGCATGGTCTTCCACACCAGTAGAGTTTCAGCTTAAGGTTAAAGGATAACTTTATGGCTGATTCAGGCTTTCTTACCATTGGTAAAGTAGTCAAGAAATTACAGACTCTCTATCCTGACTTGAGTGTTTCTAAAGTTAGATACCTGCAGGATGAGGGCTTGCTTACTCCTACCAGAACTGCTGGTGGTTATCGTCTGTATTCTCAAAAAGACGTTAAGCGTCTTGAGACTATTCTGTACCTGCAGAAAAGCCGTTTTATGCCGCTCTCAGTTATTAAAGAAGAGCTTGATAGACAAGATAAAAACCCTGAAGCTGAACAACAGGCCCAGAGTCAGACTGATGAGGCTAGCGTATTCGAGACTCAGGCTACACCTGAAGCTCAAAGTTCTTCTCGCCAGGCTCAACCACAGCTTGATGGAAAGCAAGTATCTCAGGCAATTCTTGGAGCAACGCACGCTGATGCCATTGTTGTACCTGTAGACGATCCTGAGGTTGTTCAGAAATATCACGCTATTGATCGCATTCCAGAGATAGTCGGATGTTCTGTAGGCTTTGTACGCCAGCTCTCCGAGGCAGGCGTTATTACCTTAAAGCGCTCTCCTCATGGTAGAGATCTTGTAGATGGCAAAGACCTTACGCTCATCCGTCTTTGTAGCGAGCTTCGTCACTTTGGTTTTGAGCCCAAAAACCTGCGTCAATACGTTATGGCTGCAAACCGAGAGTCTAGTATGTTTGCTAAGTCACTTGTCGTATACGCTAAAAAAGGCGGGGGAGTTGAAGTTGACCATACTGACGAGACTCGCCAGAAGTTTATGGCTGCTCTAACCCGCATGTTAGGCCTTACCAATGCGGTCAGAAATGAACTTATCACTAAATTAGTTCGTGAATCTTTTAAGGATATGCATCTAGACGAGTAATCTAGGTATATATAACTATTTATTGATTTTGATTTTGAATGTGAGGACATTGTGTCTACGTATGATTATGAGAGTCATATCATTAGCATTCCTGATTATCCAGAGCCAGGCGTTATCTTTAAGGATGTAACTCCACTTTTTAAAGATCCTGAGTGCTTCCACGCAGTTGTTGATGACATTGCAGAGCACTTTGCTGATGCAGGAATCACCAAGGTTATTGGTGCTGAGGCTCGTGGTTTTCTTGTTGGAACCCCTGTAGCCTACAAACTGGGCGCAGGCTTTGTTCCTGCTCGTAAGCCAGGTAAGCTGCCTCGTGAGGTCTATGCTCAGGCATATGACCTTGAGTACGGCACCAGCGAGCTTCAGATTCACACCGATGCACTTACCCCAGACGACGTGGTTCTTATTGCTGACGACCTGGTTGCTACTGGTGGCACCTGCGTTGCTTGTGCTCAGCTTGCCGAGAAGGCCGGTGCAAAAGTAGCTGGTTTTGCGTTTGCTCTTGAGCTTTGCTACCTCCACCCAAGAGAGATTATTGGCAAATGCTTTGATCAAGAGGTCTACACACTTATTAAGGTTCAATAAGCCTCATCGCTTACATCAGATCTTCTTTAGCTGATAATTTTGGCTGACAAGACTGCGTGCTTGTCAGCCATTTGTCTTATTTTCCTAAGCAATTTGTTACTCAACGTAAACTTGTTTGCAATACATAGAATTTCTCCATAATTGCAGGTCAAGTATAAATTTATGCAATGATATTTACCTATTCCGCATCAAATAGCTGCATAAATGTTCTTTAAAATTTGTATGAGATGACATTTTCGGGGTAAACTATTCAAATACTCGATAGGGTAGCTTCCTGTTTACACGGGTTTCTCGCCAAGAAATCGGCGAGTTGACTTTGATTTTTTATCAAATGAGCTATCCTAGATGGCAAAGCAAAGCAACACGTTGCCCAATTGATTTCGTGCTTTGCGGAAGGAGCTTATATGTCACAGCGCCGATCTTTCACAAGACGAGACGCTCTCTTATTTGCAGGTCTTGGTGTAGCTGCCACGCTGCTTACCCCAGCCAGGCTATTCGCAGACCCACAAAGCGATCTTGAGGCCGCATCTGCCCAGCTAGACTCACTTGGTGCAGCTCTTGCAGAGGCCATGGATAACCTTAACGAGAAAACCTATGCACTTGACGCCACCAACAACAAGATTGGTGAGGTCCAGGAGCAGATTGCAGAGACCACAGACCAGCTCAACAAGCAGCGTCTTGTCCTTTCTGCAGCAATGAAGAGTGCTTATAAGGCAGGCCCACAGGAGACTTTGGACTTCCTCCTTGGAGCATCCAGCCCAGAGGACTTTGTCAGCCGCGTCTACTATATGGACCGTACCAGCAAGCAGGAGGCTGACTCCATCAATACCGTCAAGGCTCTTGGTGACCAGCTTCAGGCTCAGCAGGCTGAGCTTCAGGCTGAGCAGGAAAATCTTCAGGCTCAGGTCGCTGAAATGAAGACAACTGCAGACGGCCTTCAGAGCCAGGTTGCAGAGGCTAAGGCTTACTATGACTCCCTCGATGCAGAGGTAAAGGCACAACTTGCTGCTCAGGAGGCTGCATCTGCTAACAACAACGTTGCTTATGCAATTGAGACTGTTACTCGTGAGACTCCTTCTAACAGCTCAGAGTCTAACGACAGCTCTTCTAACGATTCCAGCTCTAGTTCTTCAAGTTCCAGCTCTTCAAGTTCTAGCTCCTCTAGCTCTAGCAGCTCCAGCAGCAGTTCTAACTCTGGTGGCGGATCATACTCCGGCGGTGGCGGTGGCTACCCAGCTGCAGGCGGCGGCGTTGCTACAGCGTATGCATGCATCGGCTATCCATACGTTTGGGGCGGAGCTTCTCCTGCTTCCGGCTTTGACTGTGGTGGCCTGATCTACTACTGCTTCCTCGGCTATCGTGCAGGTACCGCAGGAACCATTGGCCGTGCTATTCGTGCTGCTGGTAACTGGCATGATTCCCTAGACGAACTTAACTATGGCGATATCGTTTTCACACGTCCTGGTTATGAGCACGTTGGAATTTACATCGGCGGTGGCCGCATGATTCACGCAGCTAACGAGTCCGTCGGTGTTATCGAGGGTCCTGTTTATGCTTGCTATGGTGGAGGACCATTCTCCGGCTAACCGGCCAGGCGCATCAGGTGCGCTCCCTACGTACAATTTTCTGTACAAACTTTTAACTACTAGCACGTAAAGTCGTACAATATCCAAGTACGCTTTACGTGCTTTTTATTAACCATGAACTGCTAGGGGAGATTGTGGCGTTTCATCTCAAACATAAGACAAACGTTATTGAGCGTCACTTTTCTCGTAGGTTTCAGGTAGCTCTCATTGGAGAAGGCCTGCTTGTTGGCCTTTTTGGCGGAGGCGTGGTTACGCTGTATCGCCTTTGTCTCTCTTTTGCAGAAGCTCAAATGCGCTCTATTACCCAATCAATCGCAGGTAATTGGCCATATATGGCTCTCTGGCTTGGCGTTCTGCTTATTCTTATGGTGGCAGTTTGCCTGCTCATGAAGTTTGAACCCTATACTGCTGGCTCTGGAATCCCTCAGACCAACGCTGAGGTCATGGGATCTGCCGACATGCCGTGGTATCGAGTTCTTCCCATTAAGTTTATCCAGGGCGTTCTGGTGGCCTTTGGTGGCCTCTCCATGGGTCGAGAAGGTCCATCAGTCCAGCTAGGCGCTGTTTCCGGCAAAGCAGTGTCTAAGTTGCTCAAACGCAAAAGGGGAGAAGAACGTCTTCTGGTTACCTGCGGCGCTGCTGCAGGAATGTCTGCCGCCTTTCACGCACCTCTTACCGGCACGCTCTTTGCTATCGAAGAGATCCAGAAAGAGTTTCATGCTCCGCTGATTATCTCGGCAATGACCGCCTCAGTAGGTGCCGATTTTCTAGTTTCAAACGTCCTTGGCATGAAGCCTGTTCTTCAGCTTCCGTACGTGGCGCCGCTGCCACATGTTGACTATGCTTTTGTGCTTTTTATTGGTGTTACCTGCGGTTTATTGGGCGCACTCCACAATAAAGGAATGTTCTTTGCCCAGGGACTCTACAAAAAGATTGATAAACTTGTGCCTTTCTCGAGGCTCATTATTCCATTCATGCTGGCTGGAATTATGGCTTTTACCTGGCCAGACCTTCTTTGCGGTGGCGACGCCATTATCGAGAAAATCAAAGAGCCAGCAACGCTCACTGAACTCATGGTTATAGCGCTTTTACTGGGCAAATACATCTTTACCACAACATGTTTTGCTGCTGGAACGCCTGGCGGAACTCTCTTTCCAATGGTTGTCATGGGAACACTTGTTGGAACACTGTTTGCCCTGGCAGCAACCCATGTTTTTGGCATACCTATGGCATATGCACCAAATTTTATTGCTATGGGCGTTGCAGGCATTTTTGCCGGAGCAGTAAGAGCACCCGTCACCGGAGTAGTGCTTATATTTGAGCTCACAGGTTCTCTTGAGGCACTTATGGCTATGTCTGCAGTTGCAATTGTGTCCTACGTAACCGCAAATATCCTACGTGTTGACCCATTCTACGAGCATTTACTTGCAGAATTCTTGGCTTCTCAGCAAGGGGAGTCTAAACCGACACTTGATTCTGGCGAGAAAATCCTTCATGAGTTCACTATTGGCCAAGGAAGTCCCGTTGAGGGCAAATTGCTCCAAGATATCCCATGGCCTGACAAAGTGAGGGTTGTAACTATTGATCGTGCGGGCTTGGAGATTATTCCAACCGGCCAAACTGAATTAATGGCACTGGACAAGATTCTTGTAATTTTTGATGAGATGTATGAAAGCGATGTCATGATTAAATTGAATGTCATGACCGACTCATCGGTGTAGCGCTTATCGGTATAGCACTAATTGCTTTCACATACGTTACCGCAAGGGAGAGGGGCTCAAAATCCTTCTCCTTTTTCTTTAATTGATTAGTTTACATAATATCGATTATCAGACTTTTATATACTATTATATAAATAGTATCGTCTACAATAGAATACAGGACTTCAATCACATTATTATTACCCAGAAAATGAGCCTCTGAGAGCCTTTCTAAGCTACGATATTAATTGCTTATGAGTAATTACACCTATAGCTCCAGAAACTATGCTTGATGACATGATAAATTTGATGATTTTTCAATTTGATAAGTTGGCGACGATACTGAATCTTTTTATTTATAAAATGGCTTTCTTTGTGTATCGTTCTAAAATTTATTTTTAGAGCTGAACGTATTTTTATAGTTACACATGTTGATAAATCATCTTGAAATAATTTAATAACAGAGCTTTATATATTTAATGTATCGATAGTACAAAATTATACAGCTTAATGCTTCATTGCATGCTTTTAGTCTTTACTCCCCTTTTATATATAAAATAAGCAATCTACCTGCATAAATATAATAAATAGGCAGGTAGATTAGGTAAAAATTCTTCTATACAGTCAAACAATATATAATAATTGTACATCCGAAAATCACGGTCTTAAGGAAACATACTATGGAAAAACAAGCACTTCTCGCCCAATGGCTTCATGAACAAGAAATTGCTCATATCAAGGGATGGGATTTCTCCCATATTAGGAACAGATATAAAGAAGAAGATGATCTTCCATGGGACTTTGGAAGTATCATCAAATCCTATCTACACGATACTGATTATCTATTAGATATGGAAACGGGTGGTGGAGAATTTCTTTTGTCTTTTCTCACCAATCCTAAACAGACTGCAGCAATTGAAGGTTATGCTCCAAACATCAAACTGTGTGAAGAGAGACTCCTTCCTTTAGGGATAGACTTTAAGGCAGCTGACGGAGGAGATGAGCTTCCGTTTGAAAATGATTACTTTGATCTTGTTACCAACAGACACGGTAAATACAACATACAAGAACTAAAAAGAATTCTTAAAAGTGGGGGTATGTTTCTTACGCAACAGGTTGGCGCTGAGAATGACAGGGACCTGGTAGAGCTTCTACTAGGAGATATCGAGCTTCCCTTTCCTAAAGCTTATTTGAACATTGCCAGACAAGAATTCATAAATAATGGATTTGACATTATTGAGGAAGCTGAAGCCTATAGGCCAATAGAATTTTATGATGTAGGTGCTCTTGTTTGGTTTGCAAGAATCATTGACTGGGAATTCCCATACTTTGAAGTCAAAAAATACCAAGAGAACCTCTTTAAAGCTCAGAAAATTATTGAGCAAGATGGCGTAATCAAGGGAAAAATTCATCGATACTACTTTGTGGCGAGGAAAAAGTAATATATCAAGACAAATTTAGGAGACTATCAAAGAAGAAAAAGCTTATACAGAAGCTAAAACAAAATTCATCAGAAAATGGACTGCTGTAGCAAAGAGTGATTACGCTGGGCGTTATTGACTAGAAGAACAAAATGCAGTCATAGATTTTCGGAGACAGCCATGAGAATTGAACATATCGCGCTGTATGTAAACGATTTAGAGAGTGCTCGACGGTTTTTTGTGAAGTACTTTGGAGCAACATCTAACGATGGCTATCATAATCCTCAAACGGATTTTCGCTCATACTTCCTTTCCTTCGATAAAGGCGCGCGACTTGAAATCATGAACAAACCTAAAATGACAGATTTACCAAAAGAGATCAACCGCACGGGATACGCTCATATTGCATTTAGTGTCGGAAGTAAAGAAAAGGTAGATACTCTCACTGCGGAATTGAAAGCAGACGGCTATGAAGTCATTAGCGGACCGAGAACAACCGGAGATGGCTATTATGAAAGTTGCATTATTGCCCTTGAAGACAATCAAATTGAAATTACGATTTAACTAAAAAAATTTGAATGAAAAATATCGGTTATTACGATATGAAATTGCCAAGCATCAAAGGCATTCATAGTCTTCTGGCAAACGCGGGAGACAATATAATGCACATGCAGATTGTTAAGATAGAATTGCTGTATAAAAAGCAATAGATGGCTTAATTGCCTCAAGGAGTTACATGAATATTGCTCTTATAAAACCAAGTGAAGAAAACAAAGACAAGCTTATAAAGATGCTTGATGAGTGGAAACATGATATCGAGACAAATCATACAAATCCATCTCCAAGACGCATTTTTAGATTTGATCACCATGACTTTACAAACTATCTAGAGCAACTAGACGTAAAAGAACCCATTCCAGCTGGACGAGTGCCTACCACAACCCTCTTTTGCTATGACTACGATAAAAACATCTTTGTTGGAGCGGTAAATATTCGCCATTATCTTGATGAAGGACTGCTACATAGTGGTGGACACATCGGTGATGGTATTCGACCAAGTGAGAGAAGAAAAGGCTATGCAACAGCAATGATTGCGCTTGCACTCAAAGAATGTAAGAAACTTGGCATCGAGCGTGTTCTTATGTGCTGCCGTAAAGATAATATCGGCTCGGCAAAGTCCATTATCAATAACGGTGGAATACTCGAAAACGAAGTTCTTGACGAGGATGATGTGCTTACACAGAGATATTGGATTGATCTTTAGCAGTTCTTCTCGCCAAAGAAATAATGAGGGGGCCGTACTTGTCTACGGTCCCCTTTTGGTATCAAATTTTAAAGCTTCTTATCGAGAAACTCTTAGCCCTCGACAGGCTGTCCAAGATAAGATGCTACAGAAGTTGCGGCAATAGCGCCGTCTGCTGCTGCGGTAATAATCTGACGCAGTGGCTTCTTATTAAGGTCTCCTGCAGTAAAGAGACCAGGTGTCTTAGTAGCCATGCGCTCGTCAGCAAGGACATATCCCTGCTCATCGAGGTCTACGAGGTCTGTCAGAAGCTCGGTTGAAGGCACGCGACCTACCAAGACGAAGACACCAAAGCTGCCCTCATCAAAGGTCTCTGTGTGCTCTTCTCCCGTCTGGTTATTACGGAAGGTGATAGAAGTAAGCAAATCGTTACCATCAACTGCAGTAATGCTGGTCAGATAGCGAATCTCTGTCTTAGGATTCTCCTCGAACTGCTTAATTGCAGTAGCGTTAGCTCTTAGGTGATCCTTGCGGACAATAAGAGTTACTTTGTCAGCAAAACGAGCCAGGAACTGAGACTCCTCTACAGCGGTGTTGCCGCCGCCGATAACAAATACCTGCTTGCCGCGATAGAACATTCCGTCGCAGGTAGCGCAGTAAGAAACACCCTTGCCAGTGAACCTCTCTTCGTTGGTAAATCCAGCATGACGAGGATTAGCACCACCAGACACAATAACGGCCTTTGCGTGATAAGTTCCCTCAGAAGTCTTCAGCACAAAGAGGTTAGTCTCTGGATCCTTAACAATAGAAAGGACATTGGCCATGACAATCTCTGCGCCAAGGTCTGTAGCCTGCTTCTGAAGAGTATCGGTAATAGTGAAGCCATCAGTGTTTGGCATACCAGGGTAATTTTCAACCTCAGTTGTGGTGATTACCTGGCCGCCAACAGCCTGCTTCTCTAAAACAACGGTATCGAGAAGAGCGCGTTTTGCATAAATTGCTGCTGAAAGTCCTGCGGGACCGCCACCAACAATTACAAGGTCTTTAGTAATAACGTCTGCCATGATTGGCTCCAATCTTATAAATCGTAACTGGGTTTGTTATACCCTACTGGTGACAATCATTATCAGTTATCTCTTAAAAATAAATTGTACACAATCTATTCACATATGAAAAAAAGGCGCGCCAAGACCCCCATCTTGAACGCGCCTCTCCTAGTAATTTAAAACTAGTTAGCGATGATGAAGTAAGCAACAAATGCAAGTGTTGCTACCCACATTAGAGGCTTAATCTTCTTAACGTTACCTGTCACAAGAGCAACAACAACGTAGAAAATGAAGCCAAAGCCAATGCCGTCAGAAATTGAGTAAGTCATTGGGATACCAGCGATAACCATGAATGCTGGGAAGCCCTCAAGAAGATCGTTCCAATCAATCTCGGTGACCTCAGACATCATCAGGAAGCCAACAAGGACCAGTGCGCCGCAGGTAGCTGCAGAGCTGACGATAGAAATAAGAGGTGCAATGAATGCTGCTGCAATAAAGAGCAGACCAGTGAAAATAGAGGAAAGACCAGTACGACCACCATCGGCAGCACCAGATGCAGACTCAATAAAGGTGGTAATGGAAGAACAACCAAAGAAACCACCTGCAGCTGCAGCGGCGGAGTCAACAATAAGGATCTGCTTGATGTCCTTAACGTTGCCATCCTCAGTGAGGAAGTCGCCCTGCTTTGCGATAGCCATAGCAGAACCCATGGTATCGAAGAAGTCGGACATCATCAGAGAGAATGCAAATACAAGAAGAACTGGAGTTGTCAGGGCCTTAACAATACCCATAACACCAGCACTATCGGTCAAGAATGGTGCACCAAAGGTGGAGAAATCAAGACCAGAAACAATGCCTGTAGGGCTTGCAGTAACACCAAGAGGAATACCAGCGAGCACAGCAAGAATAATGCCGATAAGCAGGGAGCCCTTAACACGAGCGGAGTAAAGAACAACTGTTGCAACAATGGAAATTACACCAACAATAAAGGTTGGAGAGAAAATATCGCCAAGAGCAACAAGTGTGGACTCATTAGCAACGATAATACCGCTGTTCTTGAGACCAATCATGGCAATAAAAAGACCTAGGCCAACTGAGATTGCGTGGCGTAGGTTTACAGGAATTGCGTCCATGATAGCTTCACGAAGGCCACAAAGAACTAAAAGGAGAATAGCAACACCTTCAATGAAGATTACTGCCATCGAAGCGTGCCAATCTCCACCTGTGATTGGTGTAAGAGAGAAAGCAACAACAGCGTTTACACCCATACCAGATGCGCAAGCAAGTGGACGGTTAGAGAACAGGCCCATCAAAATGGTCATGATGCCGCCACCAAGACAGGTAGCAGTAATAGCCGCCGAAATTGGAACTCCTGCAGCAGCGAGAAGAGCTGGGTTTACTGCAATGATGTATGCCATTGCGAGGAATGTTGTAATTCCAGCCCTAAATTCTTGAGCGGGATTACTGCCACGCTCAGCTACCTTAAAGAACTTCTCCATTAAGCTCTTCCTTCCTAAAGAGGCTTTTCCTTTATGCAAACGCCGCAGCGCTTATCACCAAAATAAGAAATTACTGAACTCCGCTGGAACCAAATCCACCGGTGCCGCGATCGGTCTGATCAAGCTCATCAACCTCAACAAGCTGTACAACAGGAACTTGTTGAATTACAAGCTGCGCAATACGCTCGCCGCGCTCAATATGGATGGTTTCTTTGCTGTCAAGGTTAATGGCGCAAACTTTAAGCTCTCCACGATAATGAGCGTCAATAAGACCTGGAGTATTTGCCATAGAAAGGCCCTTCTTAAGAGCAAGGCCGCTTCTAGGCTGAACAAATCCTGCATATCCATCAGGAATTGCAATAGCTAAACCAGTAGAAATAAGTTTGCGCTCAAAAGGAGCAAGATCAACATCTTCAGCACTTCTAAGATCTAATCCAGCATCTCCTGTATATGCATACGAAGGAAGTTCAACCGTAGGATCAAGGCGTTTAATAGGTAGCTGGATGTCAAAATTGCTCATTAATTCAGGCTCCTTAATTCTGCGCTAAATTCATCAACATCTTTAAAGTCTCTATATACAGAAGCAAACCTAATGTATGCAACTTTATCAAGCATAACCAGGTTTTTAAGCACAATGCTTCCAAGGTCTTCAGATTTAATCTCGTATTGACCCTTGTCTCTAATCTGAGACTCAATTCCATCAATAAAATGATCAAGAGAAGCAACAGAGATATCTCTCTTTACTGTTGCAGCAACAAGGCCTCTCATGAGCTTCTGCCTATCAAAAGGCTCCTTGTGACCGTCCTTTTTAACAACGGTGATAGGGATCTCTTCTAAGCGCTCATAGGTTGTAAAACGAAACTTACAGGACATGCACTCGCGACGCCTTCTAATGGCATCGTTATTCTCAGATGAACGAGAATCAATTACCTTTGACTCTTCGTGACCGCATTTTGGACAACGCATGGAATCCCCTTTTTTCGTATAAAAGGAAGATACCATTTTACGCAGGTATTGAGTGTTATCAACACAGAATTCCGAGAGAAATTTACATAAATATTTACTATTTAGATACAGAAGGAATCTCTAGAGTTTGTCCAGTTCTTAAAAGAGAAGAATCAAGATTGTTTCTTTCTCTGATCCAGCTGACTTGCTGCTCCGTAGAAACACCTTCAATAGGATTGCTCTCTGCAATTGACCACAGTGTGTCATTACTATGTACGGTAATTGTTTGTGAAGCGCTATCCATTACAGATGTTGCAAATGAATTAAGAGCAGTTGTGCGAAGGAAAGAAACCGCAAACATCAGAATAAATGAAGCAGTAACAATAAGACCTGCAATAAAAGCTTCTTTGTTGGTCAGCGTCTTTACGTAAGAGACTTCCTCACGCTGAGGTGCAACGGAGCCCTTCTTTGCACCGCCTTCAATTACCTTGAATGCAGGCTTGTAAGAAGCAAGTGCTGAAGTGCCGTTAACCTGATACATCTTTGACTGATACATACGCCTCATATCATTTCCTTCCGTAATAGTTTTTACGGAACTAGTTATATCTAATACACCGGACAAAAAGTCATGTCCGAACGTTTGTACTAATAATATTTAGTACATTTGTTCGTGTCAAGAAAAAATAGAACATTCGTTTGATTAATTTTTAGAACACGTGTATTATTATTAAAAAGAAAAAGGAGGCTCATATGCCAAAGGGCAAACTCAGCAAGCGTCAATCAGCAATTTATGAATACATCTGTTCATACACAGATAAACATGGCTATCCCCCTTCAGTAAGAGAGATTGGTGCTGCTGTTAATCTTGCATCTCCTTCAACTGTTCATATGCATCTAAAGGTCCTGGAGCAGTTCGGTCTTATTGATAGAGATCCAAAAAAGCCTCGTACTATGAAGATTGTTCCCCAGGCTTCTAACACTTCTGACACAGCAAAGCTTGCCCCCGTTACTCAAGATGTAGCTAATAATGTCATTAGTCTTCCTCTTGTAGGACGCGTTGCCGCTGGTACTCCTATTCTTGCTGAGCAAAATGTAGAAGAGTCTCTGTCTCTTCCAACAAGCATTGTTGGAGATTCAAGCTCTTTCATTCTTCGTGTACGCGGAGAATCAATGATTAATGCTGGTATTTTTGATGGCGATTATATTGTTGTAAAAGAGCAGCAAGATGCCCATGACGGAGAAATCGTTGTTGCTCTCATTGATGACTCTGCAACAGTTAAAACGTTCTACAGAGAAAACGATCGCATTCGTCTTCAACCAGAAAACGATTTTATGGAGCCAATCTACGTACAGAATCCTGTCATTTTAGGTAGGGTTACTGCGCTTATTAGATCAATCTCTTAGTCATATTATGGGTGCGGAGCTAGAACAAACCAAAGGGAGAATAACGTTTTTTGACACTATTCGAGGTCTCTCAGTAGTTTCAATGATTCTGTTTCACTTTACCTATGATTTGTTCTTTATCTCACGCATCAAGCTTACGTGGTTTACTCCTTTAGTCATGCAAATCTGGGTGCCTTCAATTTCGTATCCTTTTATTTTTATTGCTGGCTGCATGTGCGCTTTTTCAAAAAACTCCTTTAAGCGAGCAGGAGTATACGGTCTTGTTGCTCTCGCAATATTTGCAGCAACCACATTTGCAAATATTGATACTCCTATTAACTTTGGAATCTTCTTCTGCATGGCTTCATGTACCTTTGTAGAAGCTCTTATTTCACGTTTCGCTGTTCATCCAAAAGGATATGCAGCAGCAATTCTTTTGCTTTTGTTGTTTGTTATCTGCATTCCAATTTCTGCTGGTCACATCGGTGTAGGTAACAAGATTTTCTCGTTACCAAAAGAGTTGTATTTAACACCGTATTTAGCCTGGGCGGGATTTCCTTCTCCATCTTTTTCATCTGGAGATTACTATCCATTGCTTCCCTATTTGTTCTTGTATGTAAGTGGAGCTGCGTTTAACAGACAACTCAAAGCAGAAGGCTATCCTAACTGGATGAAAACATTTTCCCTTCCCCTTATAACAGAGATGGGAAAACACTCGCTTATCATTTATATTTTGCACCAACCAATTTTGCTGCTTATTGCCTTATTCGTCAGTCAGAATATCGTCCTCTGACACCACATATGGCTCTAAAAGTGCCTGCATATAGGTGTCGGCTTTAACTGACAGCAAAAGACCTTCAGCAACGTATTGCTCGTGCAAAAGCTGGCATCTCTCATGAATAGACTTAACAAGAGCGCCTTTGTTAAACGGGATAAGTGCACTAACAACCTTATCGCCAGCGCTAGCTATTTCTTGAATCTTGTGAAGAAGGCCATTAATGCCCGTGCCTTCCTGAGCAGAAATAAAAACAGCATCTGGGTAGAGCGCTTTAAGCATTTGAAGTTCCTGCTCAGAAAGTAAATCAACCTTGTTAAGAACAAGAATCTGATCGCTTTTATCGGCCTCAATATCTTTCAAAATACTACGAACAACTGCAATTTCTTTAGAAAGATTCTTGTCAGTTGCATCGGCTACTAGCAACAGAAGATCAGCTTCTTTAGCTTCAACCAGTGTAGATTTAAAGGACTCAATCAGATTAGTTGGAAGCTTTTGAATAAATCCAACAGTATCGGTCAGAACAATCTTTCTTCCTTCATCAAGAGAAAGTGCTCTGGTAGTTGGATCAAGAGTTGCAAAGAGCTCGTCTTTTGCATATACATCCGCGCCTGTGAGTTGGTTCAAAAGCGTTGATTTGCCAGCATTGGTATAGCCAACCAGAGAGACACTGAACGTTCCAGAATTCCATCTGGACTTAGACTGTACTTCTCGCCTTTGACCAAGCTGCTTGAGCTCATTTTTTAGGGTTGAAATGCGCTTTCTAATAAGACGACGGTCAACCTCAAGCTGGCTTTCGCCCTGGCCAAAACGGCTACCAATACCGCCACGAGTTTGCTCGCCTACCAGGTGACTCCACATGCCGCGAAGCCTTGGAAGTACGTACTGAAGCTGTGCGAGCTGCACCTGAAGGCGACCTTCTTTGGTACGTGCATGAATACCAAAAATATCAAGAATAAGCGCTGTTCGGTCAATGACTTTAACAGGCTCACCAAGCAATTTTTCTAGATTAGATTGCTGAGATGGTGTGAGCTCATCATCAAAGATGACCACGTCAGTATTGGTGTTTCTCACCAAAGAAACAAGTTCCTCAGTTTTACCCTTGCCAATGAATGTTTTAGGGATAGGCGCATCAAGTTTCTGTGTTAAACGCATAAAGACTTCAGCACCATCGGTTTGTGTGAGGCGCTCAAGCTCGTCCATTGATTCTTCAAGCGACCAATCGCTTTTACCGCAATCAACGCCTACAAGAATTGCTCGTTCAACTTTAGGAGCGGTAGAAAATGGAACAAAACGACCCATAAACTCCCCATCTAAGACAAGGTAAATACGTTAGTTTTTGATGCGTCCTACTGGCATTGTACGTCAGAATGCTCCGCAAGAATCAGCTCGAGGGCTTCCTCAGGCGTAAGCTGATCCATATCCAGCCATCTGACTCGACCATCTCGTTTAAGCCAAGAAATCTGGCGCTTTGCATACTGCCTGGTGTGCTGCTTAATAAGCTCACGCGTTTGTTCAAGCGACTGCTCACCAGCAAAATACGCAAAGAACTCTTTATAGCCAATTGCCTGACCAGCTGTGCAATTCTCAGAGAGACCGGACTCAATAAGCACCTGAACCTCTTCAACAAGCCCCTGTTCAAACATAAGATCTACTCGCTGATTAATCCGCTCATAAAGACGCTGGCGATCCATCGTAAGACCCCATATCTGGGCGTCAAAGTAGGGTGTATGAGCCTTTAATCCCTCATGATGAGTAGCATACGACTTTCCCTCTTCTAAGAGCTCTAAAGCCCTTACAACGCGTCGTACGTTATTTGGATGAATGAGCTCTGCACTTGCTGCATCTTTAGTGGCGAGAAACTCATGTAAGCCCTCAGCACCTAGCTCTTCTGCAAGCTTTTCATAGCGAGTTCGTACAGGAGACTCAATTGACCCAGAGGGAAACTCCATCTGATCAATAATTGAATCAAGATAGAGACCTGTACCACCACAAAAGACAGGCGTTTTACCGGCATCAATGAGCTTACGAGCTTCTGCGCGTGCCGCAGTCTGGAACATCTGAACAGAGTATTCCTCTGAAATGTTGGCACAATCTACCATCAAAAGAGGAACTTCTCGCTCCTCAACAGGAGTTTTAGCAGTGCCAATATCCATGCCGAGGTAGACCTGCATTGCGTCAACAGAAATAACCGAAGTCTCAAGCTTCTTGGCTACCAGCTCCGACAAGGAGCTTTTGCCCGAAGCCGTGGGACCTACAATGCAGATAACCGAGCCATGGGAGCTCATCGAGGATCAGACTCCATGGTTCCGCGCAAATACCAGGTACGAGCCTCATCAATATGAACATCAACAATTTTGCCGATAAGGTCTTCTGGCGCGTAACCTTCTGGCAGATTGAAGTGCACAGTTTGGTTCTTCTCGCTATGCCCTACCATGACCGTATCGTCGCGCTTGGAAGTTCCCTCAACAAGAACTGCCTGCGTGGTATTGAGATCAACCTGGTTAGCGTCATGCGCCTGCTGAGCCACAAGCTCTGCAAGCCTATCAAAGCGCTCCTGGATGACCTCGTGAGGCGTATTGTCTTCATATTTTGCCGCAGGAGTACCAGGACGCTTGGAGTAAATGAAGGTATATGCGGAAGAATAGCCAGCTTTTTTGACCAAAGAAAGCGTATCCTCAAAGTCTTCCTCGGTCTCTCCGGGGAAGCCAACGATAATGTCAGTTGAAAGCGCCAGTCCTGGAATAGCTGCGCGAAGGCGAGAAACCACGTCTAAGTACTCTTCTCGTGTATAGCTGCGGTTCATCTTTTTGAGAACACGCGTAGAACCACTTTGAACCGCAAGATGAAGATGAGGCATTACAGCTGGCGTTTCCTTCATGGCCGCAATAGTCTCATCGGTAAGATCTTTTGGATTTGACGAGGTAAAACGGATTCGCTCAATGCCTGTCTGACCCACGGCACGCAAAAGCTCTGCAAAACGAGGCTTACCGTAGAGGTCGCGACCATATGAGTTAACGTTTTGGCCAAGAAGGGTAATCTCACGAACGCCATCTGCAACAAGACGCTCGCACTCACCAATAACAGCCTCAAAAGTACGGCTGCGCTCACGACCGCGAACATAAGGAACAATACAATACGTGCAGAAATTATTGCAGCCGGTCATGATAGGCACCCAAGCATGATACTGCTGAGCGCGGTTACTTGGCAGATCTGTGGAGAAGCCCTTGCCCTCCTCAGAAGTGTCTACGGCTACACGGTCATTCTCGCCCCTAAATGCGCTGGTGAGAAGTGCTGGCAGGCTTGCGAGAGCGCTGGTACCAAACACAACGTCAACGGCTGGAACCTTTTCACGGAGCTTCTCGCCATCACGCTGTGCAATACAGCCACCAATAGCAACAATACGCTTGCCTGATGGAGGCGTTGGGGCACTGACCATAGCAGAAGCCTGACCATAAAGACGCTGATCGGCGTTCTCACGAACACTACAGGTCATGAAGATGACAATATCAGCCTCGTCAGTATCTGAAACCTCATTGCAGCCACAAGCCTCAAGCAGACCAGAGACACGCTCTGTGTCGTGCAGATTCATCTGGCAGCCAAAAGTTTTGATGTGATATGTTTTTCCTACGAGCTCGGAATTTTCAATCATGCTTAAAGTACCTCGTTATACTCAGTGGGACTAACAGCTGGTGTCTGCGCTTCAGGAGCAGACAATGTGTGAACATAAATGGCAATTTTTATTGCAGTTCTACTCTCCCCTGCAATTTCAATATCAGAAAACGTTGGAGCGCAGGTAATGTCCAAGCCGCACGGAATCAAGAATCCGCGGGCAATGGCAATAGCCTTGACGCCCTGGTTGACAGCACCTGCACCAATGCACTGGAGCATAACAGGCTCGTTATCTTTAACCAGTCCCGCAATAGCTCCTGCTACAGAAGCTGGTGAAGACTTACTTGAAACTTTAAGCAAACCCATGAGTGCTCCAATTATTGTGCGTTTGTTCTACTCTTGCGACTCAATATCAAAAGTCACAACAATCTTGTTTTTACTTACACGAACACGAGGCTCAGTTGTCAAAAAAACATAGTATTTCTCAGACAACTCAGCAAAACTCTGCTCCATCTTTCGAGAAAAACTGCTGATATCAGCCTTGCTCATCTTGAGGCCTCTGTGGTCTTTCATCAAATCAACTTCGCGAGAAACCCCTTCAGGTTCAGCAGAATGGCTAACCTGTGCATACACGCTACGTAATGGCTTTATCTGCTCGGCAATAATTCTATGAGCAGTTCTATCTGACATAGAAAGGCCAAGAGATGTACAAACTTGAGAAAGCTCTGTTGCATCTGCTGCGGCCCTGAAGCGCTCAAGGACAGGAACGTTTTCAAAGCCTTCAACAAACAGCAGGTCAGCAATATCAAGCGTCTGAGCAATCCTGCGACGAGCAGTAGCTGCAATCTCTGCAGCGGAGCCCAGCATTACCTCGCATGAACCTTTAACCTCAAGCACAAAGTCACAGCAGGTACGAATAATATTGTGAGGACCTTTAACGGTTGTTTTAAGCCCATCTTCATTCAAACCGCAGGTTGGCCAAGTAGATTGGTCTACTCGCTCGGAAATTTTAGTGGTATCCACCACAATTTGAATAGCAGAACCAAGTCCCGGAGCCGAAGCTACAACCTGAGCTGATTCACAGTTTTCTTTGATGGAATAAAGAGCCATGCCTCGGCCATGGATTCCCCAACGATCCATGTGCATGCTCTCAAGCTTAGAGGTAACACGAGCTTCAAAAATCTTCTCTTGCATGTCTTTTGGAATGCCCTGACCATCATCAAGAATAGTGATAGTTCTGAGTGCACCCTCTTTTGAGGTTGCTACATAAATATGACGAGCGCCAGCATCGCGAGAATTTCTCAAGAGCTCGATAACAATATCTTCTACTGAACGAATATCATGCTTTGCCTGCCTACGCTCTGCTTCTGCTACGCGTAAACGAACGTACCCCGCGCCGAGGGATTCCTCGACACGGAGTGCGCGCTCACCTCCCATGGAGGCGACAAAACCTGTTAAGTCAGTAAAAGTGGCTGCCATAGATTACTTAGCAACGTCCACAGCACGAGACTCGCGAATAACAACAACGCGAACCTGTCCTGGGTATTCCATCTCATCCTCAATTTGCTTAGCAATATCGTGAGCAAGGACAGTTGCCTCGGAATCGCTAATCATCTGAGGCTCAACCATAACGTGAAGCTCACGGCCAGCCTGCATTGCATACGTACGCTCGACGCCCTCATGTGCGTTAGAGATAGCCTCAAGCTTCTCAAGACGCTTGATGTAGTTCTCAGCAGACTCACGACGAGCGCCAGGACGTGCAGCAGAAATAGCGTCTGCAGCCATAACAAGCATATCAAGAACAGTATTTGGCTCAATATCAGCGTGGTGAGCCTCAATAGCGTGAACAATCTCTGGACGCTCACCATAACGACGAGCAAGATCTGCACCAATTACAGCGTGTGGGCCCTCAACCTCATGGTCAATTGCCTTACCAAGGTCATGAAGAAGACCAGCGCGCTTAGCTGGAGCAGGCTCAAGACCAAGCTCTTCAGCCATAATGCCGCAAAGAACTGCAACCTGGACAGAGTGAGCAAGAACATTCTGACCGTAAGAGGTGCGGTAACGGAGCTTACCAAGAGTTTTAACAATCTCTGGATGAAGATCGTGAATACCACAATCAAATGCAGCCTGTTCACCAGCCTCAAGAACACGCTCGTTAACAAGAGCTTCTGCCTTCTTGTAAAGCTCCTCAATACGTGCTGGATGAATACGACCGTCTGCAATGAGGTTCTCAAGTGCAACGCGAGCAGTCTCACGACGAACAGGATCAAAGCTTGAAAGAACTACAGTCTCTGGAGTGTCATCAATAACAAGAGAAACGCCAGATACCTGCTCAAACGTACGAATGTTACGACCCTCACGTCCAATAATCCTACCCTTTAGGTCATCGGATGGAATGTGAACGGAAGTTACCGTAATCTCAGAAGCCTGATCTGCAGCAACGCGCTGAATAGCGGTAGAAATAATCTCACGGGCAGTTTTATCAGCCTGTGCACGAACACGCTGCTCAGACTCACGAAGAATCATAGCCTCATCGCGAACACTTTCTGAACGAACGCGAGCTAGAAGCTCATCATGAGCCTCGTCTTTTGTAAGAGCCGCAATGCGCTCAAGCTCTTGAGACTGCTGGGAAACAAGAGCATCCAAATCATTCTTACGACGATCAAGCTGACCCTGAAGGCTGGAGAGCTGATGCTCACGCTTCTCTAGTGCATCAGTGCGATGGTCAAGAGACTCTTCACGCTGAAGAATACGATTCTCCATGCTACGGAGCTCACTTTTACGCTTCTTCTCTTCTGCCTCTGCTGCCTGCTTAAGCTGAAGAACTTCTTCCTTAGCCTCAAGAACAGCCTCTTTTTTAACAGTTTCTGCCTGGCGAGCTGCTTCAGAAGCAATACGATCTGCATTGGTCTGAGCATCTTTTAACTGCTGCTCTGCAGTTTTAATCTTTGAATTACTAATGTTAGAGAGTACGCCGTATGCAAGGCCTACTCCCACAAGAAGGCAAACAATGCCTACTGCTGCTAATTCCATACCTACTCCTCAAATGGCGATTACAAAAGTGTTCAGGAGACTTTAGACACAACAGTATCTAAAGAACCCGCCATGAGCAGGGTTCATTGGCTGGTCATGCCACATCCAGAGATAGATCAAGTGTATGAGATACCTACTGTATACGTGACGCTGGTTGCCCAGCGGAAATGAGCCTATTCACGGCATATTTATCGTATAGAGCATTGTAACTTTTGTCAATAAATAGCAGGTAGGAAAAGTAAAACACACCAATACAACAGACTTATAAGCTAAGCAGATGTACTCACTCAGATGTGGCGTTCTTGTCCAAAATCTTTTTAGCAACTGATGAAGCTATAGAAAATGAATACCCCTTAGTTGCCAGAAACCTCACCAGTTTCTCATAATCATTTTTTCCCGAAAGGTGTTTTCTCTGAGCCAAAGAATACGCAACTTCAAATTCATCTACATCAGAAAAATATGCGTCAGGCCATCCAGAGAGTGTCTCAACCTCGATTCCCTTTTTAGTAATCTCAGTTTTAATTTTAAGAGGGCCCCAGCCTTGAGAAATTTTAGATCGTATATAGACATCTGCGAATCGACTGTCATTAACTAAGCCAACTTCAACAGCTCTCTGCACTGCAGCATCTCTGACATTCTTCTGATAACCATCGAGCATGAGTTTTTTCTGAAGCTCTGCTGTAGAGTAATCCCTTTTTACAATCAGCGCCTCAATGCGAGCTTTAATACATTGCGTTGAAATCTCTTTAACCTCATACAAAAACTCATTGCGAGAAGAAGGCGTAAAAACACCATCTTTCTCTTTACTCAAAAGAGCTCGAGCTACTGTTGGAGGAACAAAGAATTCCTCTGTTCCTCCAATTTCAGTTTCTAAAATGATCTTTGCCTTGGGCTTTGCTTGACCAAGAACTGCTTGTTTCTTTTGTGGAAGCTCAATTGTCCAAGAAATCTCTGACATTATTCAGCAGAATCTTCCGTTGCAACTGGAGTGCCAACTTCAGAATCTTCATCAAATACAAGACCACAAGCAACTCGTACTTTATGATCAATCTCTTCCATAAGGTCTGGATTGGCCGTAAGGAAAGCTTTAGCTGCTTCTCTACCCTGGCCAAGACGCTCACCCTCATAGGTGAACCAAGCACCAGACTTGTTAACAATCTCAAAGTCAACAGCCATATCAAGAATGGAGCCCTCTTTAGAGATACCCTGGCCGTACATAATGTCAAACTCAGCAACCTTAAAAGGTGGAGCAACCTTGTTCTTTACAACCTTAACGCGAACACGGTTACCAACGTTTTCACCGTTAACCTTAATGCTGTCAACACGGCGAATATCCATGCGGACAGTGGAGAAGAACTTAAGAGCCCTACCACCGGAAGTGGTCTCTGGGCTACCAAACATAACGCCAATCTTCTCTCTAAGTTGGTTAATGAAAATACAAAGCGTATTAGATTTAGAAAGAGAGCCTGCTAATTTACGGAGAGCCTGACTCATAAGACGTGCCTGAAGACCGACGCTAGAATCGCCGATTTCTCCCTCAATCTCTGCACGAGGAACAAGAGCAGCAACGGAGTCTACAACCACAACATCAATTGCGCCTGAGCGAACAAGCATGTCACAGATCTCTAGAGCCTGCTCACCAGTATCTGGCTGAGAAATTAAAACATCGTCAATATCAACACCAATACGAGCCGCATAGCCTGGGTCCAGTGCATGCTCTGCGTCAATAAAAGCTACAACGCCACCCAATGCCTGAGCTTCTGCAAGAATTTCTAATGAAAGAGTTGTCTTACCGGAAGACTCTGGACCATAAATCTCTACGATACGTCCGCGAGGAACGCCACCAATACCCAGTGCTGCGTCAAGAGCAAGTGAGCCAGTTGGAATAGCCTGAATATCAAAGGCAGGACCACCCTCACCCAAACGCATAATTGCGCCTGCGCCAAATTTCTTCTCGATCTCTGCGGTAGTTGAAGAGATAACCTCATCTCTCTCATCACCAGTAGTACGAGCCTTAATCTCTTTTGAAACGGACTTTTTAGCCATGGGAACTCCTTGCTCTTTTTGTTAGTAGAATATTATAAGAACAGACGTTCTATGTCAACGTCAAACATATACTCTATAGAGGTAATTTGTCAGATTTCTTACCTCTCTTTTTTTGCTCTTGAGCAGCAAATTTCTTCTGAATTATCAATTTGTCTGTATAAGTCCTGCAAAGCTGCATAAAAAAGGAAGTCCAAAACTGATTTGTTTTGGACTTCCCTATTAAAATCAGATTTTAAGCCTTCACAATTGCTTCATGAATTAATTGCAAAGCTTGTAAAACTGCAGCTTCTCGCACCTGTTCTCTATTACCAGAAAAATGTTTACAGACCGTATGGGTAAAGTTGTTACTGGTAATACCAAACCAAACCGTTCCAACTGGTTTACCAGGCTCTTCTCCTGTTGGACCAGCTATTCCTGTTACGGAAACAGCAATATCTGAGCCAATAACTTCTCTAACGCCTGAAGCCATCTGAGCAGCACAAGGTTCAGAAACAGCACCAAGGGACGGCTCTTCAAAAATATCCTTTGAGACACCCAATACCTTCTGTTTAATCTCAATGGTATAGCTTACAACAGAGCCTTTAAGCACGCTCGACGATCCAGAGATGGCGGTAAGAGCACCTGCAACAAGTCCTCCCGTGCAAGACTCGGCAGAAGCAACGGTAAGGCCAGCCTCAAGAGCCTCTGAAACAACTTGTTGAGCTTCTGAAAGCACTTCAGATGAAAACATATGAATCACAACTTTTCGTTCCGCCTGCAAACGTTTGGTATGAAAACATACCTATCGTATATACGTATGGCGCCTCAGAGAGACGCCATCTTGTTAAACTTCAGCAATGTATTGCCAAGACTTTACAAAGTAGTCAATTCCTGACCAGGCCGTAAGAACCACTGCAACCCACATAGATGTGTTAAAGATAAAGAGCAAAACGTCCTGAATCATTCCGCCGGGGATGCTTGGCAAGAAAAGCAAACCACAGATAGCAACCATAGTTGTTGCAGTCTTCCATTTGCCCAAGTCAGATGCGGCAATAACAACGCCCTTTGATGCAACAACCATTCTCAGGCCCGACACCAAAAACTCTCGTGCAACAATCACTAAGAGCACCCAGGGAGAAACCATGTGCCACTCAAGGAGTACAAAAAGAGCCACAACAACAGCGAGTTTATCGGCAATTGGATCTAAGAACTTACCAAAGGTAGTAACTTCATTTCTGCTGCGCGCAAGGTAGCCATCAAGCTTATCGGTCAAAGAAATGACAACATAGCCGATAAAGACAACAAAAGCTCCAAGATTAAAACCAGGTGTTGCCAGAGAATCAGCCAGAGATACGCCTAAAAGCTGTGCAAGGAGAAGCCAAAAGGGTACCAGCACCACTCGAGCGCAGGTAACAATATTTGCAGGTGTCCAAATTGTCTTTGATGACATGACCTATCCCCAACTAAACGGTTTTCTCGCCAGACTGCGTGTCTGCAGCGTCTACAATCTCGCCAATCATTTCATAGCAGAAAGAATCTACCAGGTCACAAAGGACAATGTCTCCAACCGCGGCCTCTCCCTCTGCAATGTGAACCGCGCCATCGCAGTCAGGAGCCTGGAACCACGTGTGACCGATAAGCTCAGTGCCCTCGTCGGATTCTTCAATTCCGTCAATAATGACCTCACAGCGCTCACCAACGTGACGAGCAGTTGCAGCAAAGCCAAGCTGCTCTACAAGGTCAAGCAGGCGCTGTGTGCGCTCAATCTTTACCTCGTCAGGAACCTGATCAGACATCTTTGCGCCTAGAGTTCCTTCTTCTGGCGAATAGGTAAAGACAGATGTGTAGTCAAACTCCTGCTCCTGAATAAAGTCATAGAGTTCATCTGATTCTTCGTCTGTCTCGCCTGGGAAGCCGCACATTCCGGTGGTACGAAGAACCATGCCAGGAATCTCTGTTCTGAGGCGATCAAAAAGCTCACGAAGCTCCTGCGTAGAACCGGAGCGACCCATGCGCTTAAGAATACGCTCGTTGCAGTGCTGAATTGGAATATCAATGTAAGGTAGAACCTCAGGCGTATCACGAATGGTGCTGATAAGCTCATCGGTCATACCTTCTGGCTGCAGATACAAAACGCGAATCCAGCCCTTATACGGACGAACTACCTCAGCAACCTGCTGCATAAGCTTAGCGAGCGTTGGCGTCTGACCGTCCTCTGTGTCAGGCATATCAGATCCCCAAATGCCGGTGTCCTGGCCAATCAAAATGACCTCACGAACACCGCCTTCCATCAGCTCATGCACCTCTTGAAGAATCTCTTCAGCAGGTCTTGAATGATAGTGGCCACGAATATACGGAATAGCGCAGAAAGCGCAGAACCTGTCACAGCCCTCAGAAATCTTGACAAATGCACTGGCGCCATCAATGGTGCGCAGCATGCCGTGAGCAGCAACGATAGACTGCGTAGGCTCTGGGATATTCAGAACGTCTGCAACAACGCTGACAATGCCGTCCTCTTGATCTGCAGGAACAAAAGCAGCAACCTCAGGCAGCTGCTCATTAAGTTCTGCGCCATATCGAGAAGGAACGCAGCCACACATAATAATGGGCAGCTTACGCACTCCCTCAGAAGCGCCTTCGGCAATCTCAAGGGTAGTCTCAATAGATTCTTCTGTTGCAGAAGCCAAGAACGAGCAGGTATTGATAATTGCAACGTTTGCTGACTCTGGATCTGCAACTTCACCAAAACCAGAGGCCAAAAGACGCGCACGCATGCGGTCTGTATCAACCTCGTTTTTAGCGCATCCTAACGTGATGTATAGGACGTTATAGCCCCTATCGATAGTTGTTGAACTGGAGGGGCTGGCCATAGTCTTTCTCCTTAAGGCTTGCAATCACAGACTGAAGAACATCGCGAGAAGCACTAGAAACACGCAGCTTATCGCCCTCAACGGTTGCCTTAGCCTTAACTTTCATATCACGAATATCTTTAGCAATCTTCTTGGCAGTCTCCTGGTCAATACCAGACACAATAGAACCAATCTGACGCACGGTAGAACCTGCTGCAGGAATGGGGTCTCCCCAACGAATAGCAGTCAGATCAATTCCACGTTTTACCAGCTTGGAGCCAAGAACATCCCTAACCTGAGATGCAACAAAATCTGCAGGAGCCTCAATAGTGAACTTGCCCTCTTTCTTAGAGAGCTCAAGTGTTGCGCCAGAATCTTTTAGATCGTAGCGCTGGGTGAGCTCACGAGCTGCCTGCTGAAATGCATTATCAACTTCCATCATGTCTACTTCAGACACAACGTCAAAGCTTGATTCTTTAGCCATTTCCCCTCCGTATTACCTGGGCGAGAAGAACTTCTCGCCCTATGGCGTTTAGTTATTTGAATTGCTGTTGGAATTCTGGTTGTTAGTTGTGCCAGAAGTTCCGCCAGTTGTACTTGTTGACGTGCTGTTTGTTTGAGTTCCTGAAGCATTTGAGCCGTTAGCGTCAGCAGGCTTAGTACCCTGAATGGTCAAGGTGCCAATACCAGAAGCATTAGCGTCAAATGGCTTAGCAGTACCATTAACGGTTACCGCAACAGCACCAGGAGTACCTGCAAGAACAGTCATGGAGTCAGTGACGGTGTATGTCTGAGACCATGGGCCGGTAATAGCGTCAGCCTCAACACTCTTGCCGTCGACCGTAATCTCAACCCAGCTGGTCTGACCATCAGCAACAGTAACCACTACGGTAGTCTGCTTAGGAGTCTCTTCCTTCTTTGGCTCAGTTGTAGTGGTGCTCTTAGAAGCATCAGTAGAATCCTTCTTAGAGGTATCCGTGTTGCTGTTGGTAGTAGTGGAATTCTTAGAAGAATCAGATGTTGAGTTGTTAACGCTTACTGTCTTTGTTGTGGTAGGCGTGGTACGTGCGGTCATGCAGGAACGTACGCTGAACAGCAAAACGGCAGTAATAATCACAACAACTAGAGCAAACACGGTAGCAATGGTGCGGCCCGTATCAGAGAAATAATTCTGAAGCGCTCCCATAACGCCTGGTCTTTGAGGAGCACGGCGCTGTTGAGCCGCTGCGCCAGATGGCTGGCGACGACGGACATTAGGCCTATCTACCTGCGCAATATTTCTAGAGCCACGACGACCGGAGATAGTTGATGCGCGCTCATAAGGATCAGTTACGTTGTCATAGCGAAGGTCATCGGTGTAATCGCTTGGAGCAACGGTTCTTCTGGTTACATCGTCTTTATAAGCTGGCATGCTAACACCAGCAATTCCTACACGTCTGCGCTGAACGCCACCACGTGTACGACTTGCCATAGTTTTTTGACGGGATGCTTCCTCAATACCAGCGTTGTACGCATGACCTGTGGCGTAGCGAGAATATGAGTAGCCGCCAGCGTCCTCCTCAGATGCCTGAGCACCCAGAGGCACACCGGTTTGTCTGGAGCGAACACCAGACGTAGTTGCAAATGCGCCCATATCGCCAGCTGGTCCTCCCGATGTGGGGAGAAGACCGTGGTACTGCACGTATGCCTTTGGCCTGCTACCAGACTCGTTTACGACGTCATAACCAGCAATACCACGGCCAGACTGGGTATCGCGCGTACGACGGCGCAGCTCATGAGAATAGGTGCCGTTTTCAAACTCGTAGCTCTCCTCCTGGAAGAGGTCTACGATCTCTCGTGGATTAAGTCCTAGATAGCGAGCATACGAAGAAAGCATGCCCTGAGCATAACCACTCTGCGGCATGTTCTTAAAATCGCCTTCCTCAAAAGCAATAAGTGCCTGCTCTTTGAGGCGAAGAATCTTTGATGCTTGCGTGATAGAAAGTCCGAGTTGACGTCGACGTTCTACGAGCATCTCACTAAAACGAGGGCGTGGCATGCTTACTCTACCTCCCTATAGGCAGCGTCTTGAACTTTGAGCTCTTCAAGAGCTTCTTTATCAATAAGAACTTCTCGAGGCTTTGATCCGTTAGCTGGGCCAACAACACCCTTTGCCTCAAGCATATCCATAATTCTACCAGCACGAGCATACCCAACAGAGAGCGCTCTTTGCAAACTAGATGTAGAACCTAGCTGAGAATCCACAATAATGCGCGCAGCTTCCCAAATAAGCGGATCGTCTGCCTGTGCCATACCGCCAACTCCCCCAACGCCATCAGCCTGCGTTGGAGTTGCAACGGTCAAGATATTGTCGTGATATTCCGCGGTGCGCTGAGTACGGATGTACTTAACGGTCTCTTCGATTTCCTCGTCAGAGACCCAGCAACCCTGAGCGCGATTAGGCTTCTTACCACGGAGTTTAACCAGCATATCACCCTTACCAAGCAGCTGCTCAGCGCCCTTTTGGTCCAGAATAATGCGGGAGTTCAAAGAGTTATCAACTGAGAGAGCAACACGGTTATCAATGTTTGCGCGGATCAGACCAGTTACAACGTCTGCGGAAGGACGCTGTGTAGCAACAATCAGGTGAATACCTGCAGCACGACCAAGCTGAGCAATACGGACAATGGAAGACTCAACATCTTTGCCCGCAACCATCATAAGGTCAGCAAGCTCGTCGATGACAATAACAAAGTATGGCATGTGCTTTGGAGGGTTCTCCATATCAGCGTACTTATCGCCATCAACATTTCTGTTGTACGTCTTAATGTCACGAACCTTATAGTGCTCAAATACCTTCAAGCGGCGCTCCATCTCGGTGACGCCCCACTGAAGGGCACTTGCCGCCTGCCTTGGCTCGGTAACAACTGGAACGTACAGGTGAGGAAGGCCGGCGTAACCCGTAAACTCAACGCGTTTTGGGTCAACCATAATAAGGCGGACCTGCTCTGGAGTTGCACGCATGAGCATAGACATAACAATAGCGTTAAGCAGGACAGACTTACCAGAACCAGTAGTACCTGCTACCAGCAAGTGAGGAAGGCTGGCAAGGTCAACAACAATTGGCTTACCCTCAGAATCGCGACCAAAAGCGCACTCAAGAGGACCGCCCTTTGCAAAAGGCAGAACGTCAGCCAAATTGACTGCCTGGGCTTTCTCGTTAGGAATCTCAATACCAACAAGAGAGGTACCAGGGATTGGTGCAAAAATACGAACAGACTTTGCAGCAAGCGAAAGTGCAATATCGTCCTCAAGATTGGTGATCTTGTTGACGCGCTCGCCCTCGCCCATCGAAATCTTAAACGTAGTAACAGAAGGACCGGCAGTCCAGCCAACTACCTGGCTGGAGAGGCCAAACTCCTCAAGCGTGGCCTGAAGTCTCTGTGCCGTAGCTTCAAGCTCATCATCGCTGACGGCAGAAGTAGCCGAGTTCTTGTTTGACTTCAGAATGCTAAATGGTGGCAGCTCATACGACTCGTCGTCATCGCCAGGCCTTTTAAGCTGGTCTGGTGTGGCGAGAAAATCGGGCGTCGTTTTAGCCTTGCTCTTAGGTTTAGCCTGTTTTGTAGTAGGAGCAACCTCAGCTACAACAACTTCGTTTTTCTCGACAACTGCATCATCTGGCTGGTCATTTTTCTTAGGACGCAGCTTGTTCTTAGCTTTATCAAGAAGCGTAGTAGGAGCATCGCCTGCGTCCTCTTGCGCCTCTTCTTCCTCGTAAAGACGGGCGTCACGTTTGATGACAGAAGTCTTGCGATTGCCCAGATACGTGGTCTCCCC
Organism: uncultured Atopobium sp.; assembly: GCA_963518165.1. Taxonomy (GTDB): domain Bacteria; phylum Actinomycetota; class Coriobacteriia; order Coriobacteriales; family Atopobiaceae; genus Lancefieldella. The sequence continues at coordinate 293,228 of CAUQHX010000001.1, read as the reverse complement.
TTCACCGGTCTCATCAAAGAGAGAAGACTGGTTGTTGGAGCCACGTCTACCCTGCTTCTTTGCAGGTTGTGGAGCATTTGCAGCGTAGAGCGCCTCTTCTTTAGCAAGAGCGCGCTCTTCTTTGCGATAGCGATGATTCTCGCGCGCCTCATCCAGGCGGAAGCTCACGCGCTCAACCATGTCAGAAATGGAGAAGCCACAGATAACAACGCCGGCAATGATAAAACCGACTAAAAGGACATTGCCCACCACGCGGCCAACAAAGCGCAGCAAAACCCAAGCAATACCGCCGCCCACATAGCCACCAGCTGCCTCTAGGACTTTTGTCCCTAAAAGCATGTCTGGAGCAGACTCAGCTCCTGGAAAGTTGAGTGAGATAAGAGCAAGTGCAGCAAGAACATCTAGCGTAAGACCAATAGCAATACGCGTAGAGATTCCCTGATCATCGCGCATAAAGAAGGTCATAGCAAAGACAAATACTGCAATGGGAAAAAGAAGCGCTCCCGTACCAAAGCAAAGTTTGAGTCCATGACCCATCGCGCTGGTAATAACAGCATTAGAAGGGACAATAATGGATAAGAACATGGCAATAGCAACCACTGCAAGAACAACACCAATGATGTCGTTCTGCAGTGGGGTCAAGCCTACTGACTGGGCGGAAGCGGCATTTCTAGAGTTTCTTTTTGCTGCGTTTGAGGTGCGTTTAGAGGGCATTGGGCTTATACCTCCATAATGACCGGAATAACCATTGGTCGAGTACGAGTTTTGCTCCAAAGGAAGTTAGAAAGGGCATTGCGAACGCTCTTTCTCATTGCTTCAATGTTTGCGCCTTCGGACTTAGAGGCCTTCTCAATTGAATTTCTCACAAGATTCTGTGCGTCATTCATAAGCTCATCATCATCGGCAAATGAAACACCGCGACCAGAAATCTCAACAACACCTGGCTTGAGATTGCGACCAACAAGGGTTACTACAGCGGTGACAATGCCGTCCTGAGAGAGACGCTGACGGTCACGAAGAACAACAGGATTTGCGTCGGTGACAGAGAGGCCGTCAACGTAGACGACGCCGGACTCAACCGTCTTACCACGCGTGACCTTGCCGTTTCTCATCTCAAGTGTGTCGCCGTTATCCAGAATAAAGATGCGGTTAGCAGGAACACCCATTTGCTGAGCAAGTTCTGCATGAGCGCGCAGGTGAACTGCCTCACCGTGAACAGGCATGAAGTTCTTAGGACGAGCCATACCAAGCATAAGCTTTAGTTCTTCCTGGCTACCATGGCCAGAAACGTGGACGAGCGCCTTTGATTTGTCGTAAATCTCGCAGCCAATCTTAGAGAGAGCGTTGATGATGGACTGAACGCTCTTCTCGTTACCTGGAACAGGAGTTGCAGAGATGATTACGGTGTCCTGAGGACGAATGGAAAGCGACTTGTGCTCGCCGTTTGCCATACGAGCCAAAGCGCTCAGAGGCTCTCCCTGAGAACCGGTGCAGAGAACAACAATGCGATCATCTGCAAGTTTATCAACGTCGTAAGCATCAATGATGTCTTTATCGGCAATGTTGAGGTAGCCAAGCTCACGAGCAACCTTTGTATTGGTAATCATGGAGCGGCCCGTAACAACAACCTTGCGCTTTACCGCTACAGAAGCATCGCACACCTGCTGAAGTCGGTGAATGTGGCTTGAGAACGACGCCACAAAGACGCGACCGGTTGCATTTTTGATGATGTGACGAAGCGCTGCACCAACGGAAGCCTCTGATGGAGTCATACCGGGGCGGTTGGCGTTTGTGGAGTCAGACAACAGCAGGTCAAGGCCCTCAGAGCCAAACCTGGTAATAGCAGCGTAGTTTGGACGCACGCCATCAATAGGAGTCTGGTCAAGCTTAAAGTCACCAGAGTGAATAAGCGTTCCTGCAGGAGTCTTCATATGAATACCAAAAGCTGCAGGAATAGAGTGGGTCATCGAGAAGAACGTGATGTCAAAGGCACCAAGCTGGACCTTTGAACCATCAGTAACCTCACGAAGCTTAGTGCCCACAATCTTGTGCTCTGCAAGCTTGCCTTCAATAAAGCCAAGCGAGAGCTTGCTGGAATAGATTGGAACCTTACGAGTAAGGTCCATAAGCAGGTATGGAAGAGCACCAATGTGATCTTCGTGTCCGTGGGTAATCAAAATACCGCGAAGCTTATCTTCATTTTCTAGTACATAGGTGTAGTCTGGCAAAACGAGGTCAATACCAGGCTGTTCGTCATCTGGGAACATCAAACCAGCATCAACAAGCACCATATCATTACCGTACTCAAATACGGTCATGTTCTTGCCAATGCCATCAAGTCCGCCCATAGGAATGACTTTAAGAGCTGGGTCTTTCTTAGGCATTAAAAAACTTTCCTTTCAAAAACAACTTTCTATATCAGACGCAACCCAAAGGGCCGTCTACAAGACTTTTTGCAAAATCTACATGTTGTTTAATTATATAAAAAATCAGCACGTATTACGCTATATATTCCCAAAGAATCAAAATCTCAACAGAATAACAAGAGAGCTCCGACATACATCGAAGCTCTCTTTACTATCTCATGTGTATAAGGTCTCGCGTGGCGAGAAACCCGTTGAGTTTGAGCGTAGCTTATGCGTCGTGATGACGGCGTGGCTGCCTACGCTCAGAGTTGCCGTTGTCGTTCTGGCGACGTGGGCGACGCTCCTCGCGCTCCTTCTTTGGAGCGCCCTGTGGTGCCTCTGGCTTATCAAGACGGTCAAGAGAAATCTTGCCCTTCTCGTCTACCTCAAGAACCTGAACCTTGACCTCATCGCCAACAGCCAGGACATCCTCGATCTTCTCGACACGTCCCTGTGCAACGCGGGAAATGTGAAGCAGGCCGTCTTTGCCAGGAAGAAGCTCAACAAAGGCGCCGAATGGCTGAAGACCAACAACGCGGCCAGTGTACTCCTCGCCTACCTCTGGAACCTTGACGATGGCCTTGATGCGCTCTGCAGCAGCCTCAGCAGCACCATTGGTACCAGCGATAAAGACGGTGCCATCCTCCTGGATGTCAACGGTTGCGCCCGTATCCTCCTGGATACCGCGGATAACCTTGCCACCAGAGCCAATGACGTCGCGAATCTTATCGGTTGGAATGGAAAGCGAGATGATCTGTGGAGCGGTCTCCTTGGTCTCAGTACGAGGTGCAGGAATCTGCTCGAGCATCTTGTTCAAGATGAACATACGACCCTCTTGAGCCTGGAGAAGTGCGCTACGCAGAATCTCTGGAGTAAGGCCAGTTGCCTTGTTGTCCATCTGCATTGCGGTAATGCCCTTGGTGGTACCGCAGACCTTGAAGTCCATGTCGCCGAGGAAGTCCTCAAGGCCCTGGATATCGGTAAGAACAACAGTCTTGCCGTTCTCCTGGATAAGACCCATAGCAACACCAGAAACAGGGCGCTTCAGAGGAACACCTGCATCCATAAGGGAAAGCGTAGAACCGCAGGTAGAAGCCATGGAAGAAGAACCGTTGGACTCCATTACCTCTGAAACAACGCGGATGGTGTAAGGGAACTCTTCCTCAGAAGGAATAACAGGCAGAAGTGCGCGCTCTGCAAGAGCTCCGTGACCAATCTCACGACGCTTTGGGCTGCCCATACGGCCAGTCTCACCAGTGCAGAATGGTGGGAAGTTGTAGTGGTGAATGTAGCGCTTGCCGTCCATTGGCTCAATGGTGTCAAGACGCTGCCACTCGTTGAGCATGCCAAGCGTACAAATGGAGAGAACCTGAGTCTGACCACGCTGGAAAAGACCAGAACCGTGAACAAGTGGCAGGTAGTCAGGCTTGACCATGATTGGACGAATCTCGTTAGCCACACGGCCATCAACACGCTCGCCGGTCTCAACAACCATGACGCGCATTGCGTGCTTCTCAAGGGCCTTGAGCTCAACCGCAATAGCGCGGCTCCAAAGCTCCTGCTCCTCCTCGGTGAACTGAGCCTTAATCTCGTCCATCAAGTCAGCAACCTTCTGCATGCGGGACTGCTTGTCAGCATCCTTAAGAGCAGCGCTCATCTGATCGTAGTAAGCAAAGATGCAGTCGTGGACCTCAGCGATTGGCTCGTCAAGGATGTACTCGCGCTTAACAATAGGACCGTTAACCTCTTCCCACTTAGCAATGAACTTCTTCTGCTCCTCGCAGAATGCTGCAATTGCCTCCTGGCCAAATGCCATGGCAGAGAGCATATCCTCTTCGGAAATCTCATCTGCACCAGCCTCAAGCATGGAAATGAAGGTTGAAGAGCCACCAAGCTCAAGGTCAAGATCAGAGTGATCGCGCTCTTCGTAGGTTGGGTTAACCAGGAACTCACCGGTATCAGCGTTGCGACCAATACGGACGCACGCAAGTGGTCCCTCAAAAGGAACGCCACCAACAGCCAGAGCAGCAGATGCGCCCATGACAGAGATGGTATCAACAGCGTTTACCTGATCAGCAACAAGAGAAGTTGCAACGATCTGAACCTCATTGCGGAAACCTTCTGGGAAGGAAGGACGCAGAGGACGGTCAATCATACGAGCAGTAAGGGTTGCCTTCTCGGATGGACGAGCCTCACGCTTGAGGTATCCACCAGGAACGCGACCAACTGCGTACATTTTCTCAATAAAATCAACAGTCAGTGGGAAGAAGTCGTAATCCTTACGCTCCTTGGAAACCACTGCAGTGAGAAGTACGGTGGAATCGCCGCACTTAACGATACAGGCACCGGTTGCCTGCTTTGCGAGCTCACCAGCCTCAAGGGTGTAGTGCTTACCGTAGAGGTCAAATTCGTGAGTTACTTTAGTCATTTCTTTCCTCTTCTATCTCCGTTTGCCCCATTGCAAACGGGCCTCAAACATAAAGGGCGCCAGACGGCGCCCTAAAAAGCCAACTTACTGGATGTTGTCGCGGATACCCAGGGAAGCAATAAGAGTACGATACTCTTCAATGTCGTTCGACTTGATGTAAGAAAGAAGACGACGACGCTTACCAACGAGCATCAGAAGACCACGACGAGTGTGGAAGTCCTTCTGGTGGGACTTCATGTGGTCGGTGAGCTGACGAATACGCTCAGTAAGAAGAGCAACCTGAACCTGTGCGGAACCGGAGTCCTTCTCGTCCTTGCCGTACTGTTTGATGAGCTCAGCCTTACGATCCTTAGTTACTGCCATAATAAACCGCCTTTCGCGTTGAATACTCCTTGTACTGAGAAGGTAGCCGGCAGTGACTAGCCCCTAAGAACAAGGAAATAACCTACAAGAGGATACCAGTTACTGGTGAACTTTGCTAGTAAAAATACACTTCAGCTAGATACTGAGCAAAAATTCAAATGCCTTCAGACGTGCTTCAAGGTGTGTAGCCGCCCAAATATGCGCGCTGGTGAGCAAAAAGAGCGCAGTTTCTGGAGCAATTTCTGCAATAACGAGCTGGTCAAAGGTAAGTTTGAGAAGCGATGACAACCACGAGAGCTCAAGTGGAGTTACCTCAATAGCACCCTCAATCTCATGCGCACAACTTCCACACAATGCACCACCAGCAGCTGGTGAGAAGTACGTCAGAGCTTCATCTCCACAGGCAATGCACGATTCCAGCTCAGGACGCCAGCCTTCGTGTGCCAAAACCTTAAACACGTAAGCGGCAACAACAAGATCTAAGTGTTTCTCGTCATCTACTTCTTCACAGGCTCTGAGAGCACGAGAAAGCAACGGATAGAGAAACGCGTCCTCAATGCCGTCAATACACGAAAGGCGTGCGACCTCGCAGATAGCTGATGCAGCTGCTACCTTAGAGAGATCTCCGCGAAGTGTGGCATGCGGCTCAAGCAAGGTTGCCTCGGACAGGATATCAAGCGAGCGACCTTCTGCTAGTAGCACGTCTAACTCGCAAAACAGTTCAACACGGGCTGCAAAGCGACCACCTGGCTTTCTGGCACCCTTTGCGACAGCTCGTCGTTCTTCTCCCGAATCAGAAAGCATGGTTAAGATGAGGTCTTGCTCGGCAAGTTTTGTTCTATCAAGCACAATAGCTTTAAGACGAGTAGTCTTTCTACCAGGCACAACTAGTCCTCAGTTGAGTAACCTAGGCGCTTAATCTCGTTGGCGTCACGCCTCCAGAGAGGCTGAACGCGCACCTGAAGGTCAAGGTACACCTTGCGACCAAACAGTTTTTCCAGGTCTTTTCGAGCCTCGACGCCAACGCGCTTGATCATGGAGCCACCCTGGCCAACTACGATGCCCTTTTGTCCTTCTCGCTCAACCAAAATGGTGGCAGAAATTGATAAGTGGCCGTCCGTTGCTACCTCATACGAATCGCAGACAACGGCAACAGAATGAGGAACTTCCTGACGAAGGTTGAGCAGTAGCTTCTCGCGAACAAACTCTGCTACCAGGTCTTCTGGCAAAGCGTCAGTCTCCATGTCCTCTGGGAACCACATAGGACCCTCGGGAAGATGCTCAGAAACAAGCGAAATAAATGCCTGAATATTAAAGTCTTCTGGTGCAGAAACAACAAGTACGTCATCAAAGTGAGCAAGAGCCTGTGCAGCTTCAAGTTGCTCCGCCATCTGCTCTGGTGTTGCAATATCTGCCTTAGTAATAACCAGCAGCTTAAAGGCGGCGTGTGCCTGCTCAACATGATTGGCAACCCACTCATCGCCACGGCCAACAGGCTTAGTAGCATCAATCAAAAAAGCAATGACATCAGCGTCGTTGAGTTCTCCCAGCGCAGCCTTATTAAGCTCTTTTCCAAGAGCGTCTTTAGGCTTGTGGAGGCCTGGAGTATCTACAATGACAAGCTGGGAGTTATCTCCGTTTACCACTGCTCTAAAGCGACGACGCGTAGTCTGGGCAACAGGGCTTGCGATAGCTACTTTCTGGCCCATACAAGCGTTTAAAAGTGTGGACTTGCCAACACTTGGACGACCAACTAAAGCAACAAAACCGCTCCTAAATGGAGTGGTCTCAGATGAAGTATTTTCAGAAACTGAATTGGCGGTCATACGTCCTCCAACTTACCAATGAAAAATTACACGCGAGAAAATCAAAAGTCCTATAAGAGCTGCGGTAATGCTAATACAGCATGAAGCAGCCGCAGCAATATCTTTGGCTTTACCAGCCATAGGATGAAACTCTGGAGAAACCAGGTCTACCACAGTTTCTATTGCCGTGTTGATGAGCTCTGTGGTTAAAACTGCACCAATACACGCAAGGACAAGTGCCCAGCTTACGGCATCCAAGCCAACAAACAATCCTGCAATCACGGTCAATACAGCAGCTACTGACATACGGCGCAGGTTTGCCTCTTGAGCAAACGCTTGACGTGCGCCTTGTAGCGCAAAAAGAAGACCGCGCTTAAAGCTTGGATGTCTGCCCTTAGATCCCGGAATCATTACTCGTCAATCCCCTCACGGTGGCGAGTCAACACAACTGGCTCAATAGTTCTATCCGTTGAAAGCAGAGCCACAAGAGCGTCTTCACGAGCCTCCATAACCTCTGCCTCATCGTCTTCAATGTGGTCATATCCAAGCAGGTGAAGCATGGCATGAACAAGCATGAGCCTAAACTCATCTGCCTCCGTAGTGCCATATTCTTTTGCCTGACGTGCAATAAAGTTAGGAGCCAGAATAATATCGCCTAGCTCACACATTTCACCAGGAGCCAGATCTGGATCATCAGGTCGCTCTACCTCAAGTGAAATAACGTCTGTGGGTGCATTTTTTTCTCGCCACTCAAGATTTACCTGCTGAATCTCTTCATCACTGACAATGGAGATAGACACGGTGCAAGGGCGCTCTACACCCTCTTCAGAGAGTACAAGGTTGCAATCGGCTTCAATCTCTTCTACAGAAATTGGGCATTCGACGCCTTCTTCGATCACAATGTCGTACTCGTTAACCACGTTACTCCCCTAGCTGTTTCTTCTCATACATAGTGTATGCATCAACTATCTTACCAACCAACGTGTGGCGAACAATATCATTTCTATCTAAATCGACAAAAGCAACGTCTTCAAGGTTACCCAACACCTGTCGAGCAACGTCCAAACCGCTTCTTCCTACAAGGTCTCGCTGTGTTGCATCACCGGTAATAATAAACTTTGACGAGAAACCCAGGCGAGTCAGAAACATTTTCATCTGCTCAGGCGTGGTATTTTGCGCCTCATCCAAAATAACAAACGCATCGTTCATAGTACGACCACGCATAAATGCAAGCGGAGCAATTTCAACAATTCCCTGTTCAATAAGGTTATTTGCGTACTCCATGGAGGTCATATCAAAGAGGGCGTCATAGAGCGGCCTAATGTAGGGATCAAGCTTCTCTTGAAGTGTGCCAGGGAGAAAACCAAGAGACTCTCCTGCTTCTACAACAGGTCTTACCAGCACAATTCTGCTGATTTGCTGAGATGTTAATGCAGCAAGTGCCATAGCTACTGCCAGGTAGGTTTTACCAGTACCCGCAGGACCAATGCCAAAGGTAATGGAGTTGTTTGCTATTGCCTTGGTGTACTCAATTTGGCCTTGCGTTTTAGGCTGAATAGCTTTTCCCTTATGGGTGACAAACAGTGTTCGGGTGCCTGTTTGCTCTAAGCTGGCGTTTCTTTTTGTACTATCGAGCAGAAGCTTTACATCTTCCAGCGTTGGCCTAGATCCTGATTCAACCATTTGAATCAGGCGAGAAAAAATAAGTGTTAGTTGCTCAATTTCTTGAGAAGTACCTGACAAAAAGATCGCTTTACCTCTGATTGAAATAAGAGCCGCACATGACGATTCGATTTCTCTGAGCAAACTATCAGCTGGACCCGTGAGGTACAGAGGGTCTACTGAATCAGGAATAGTTAAGCGAATCTGTGTTGGCTCCATGTTCCCCCAATTTACAAACGAGTTGCTTTTAGCGTTCCATTAGGTAAAACTTCGTCAAAGCGCATAGCAATGAGTTCATCAAGCTCAATAGTAGGATCAACCTGAACATCAAAAAGACCGCCAGAAATTCCCCTACCAGGATACTGTACCACCACATTATCGCAGGTACCAACAAGCTTCTTAGCAGCATCAAAGCGCATGGCATTACCCAGATCGCGCATTTTCTTGGCGCGCTCAGCCATCACCTTTGGATCTACCTGATTTGGAGCGGTTGCCGCAGGAGTTCCAGGTCGTTTGGAGTACCTAAATACGTGCATCTTTGAAAAGCCCATCTGACGACAAAACTCATATGACTCTTCAAATTCTTTATCAGTTTCTCCAGGAAAACCAACAATCAGGTCTGTTCCCAACGCAATAGTTGGCAGCACCGAACGAGCTTCCTCAACAGCCCTGCGATAAAGTTCTGTCCTATATACCCTGCCCATACGTGCAAGCGTAGCGTCACATCCAGATTGAAGACAGATGTGCAAAAAAGGCGCAATTCTTCCGTTGGAAGCAGCAATGACCTCTACCAAACGAGCATTTACATCAGGTGGCTCGAGAGAAGAAAGCCTTAGGCGGCCGACCTCGGTTTTTTCAAGCACATACTCGAGAAGATCTGGGAGCCTGAGAGTTTTCTCACCCTCATCCTCAAGTTGAGCTTTATAGCTGCCAAGGTTAATTCCCGTAAGGACAACCTCTTGAGCTCCCCTGCTCATAGCATCTTTTACCTGAGAAACAACTTCTCGAGGATCGAGGGATTTTCCCGCACCGCGCGCCTTCCAGACAATGCAGAAGGTGCAACGATTGTCGCAACCATCTTGAATCTTGATACCAGGGCGTGTGCGACCTGTTGGAGTTGGCTTAGAGATAACAAGTCCGTCATCGCTTACGGATTCTGGGGCAAAGCCCAGCTCTTCAAGGACTCTATCTGCAACTTTGTCCTTCTCGGGCTCTACCACAACATTAGGAGCAAGAGAGGCAAGCTCGTCAGCAAAAAGACTTGCAACACAACCCGTTGCAACTACCAGAGGAGCTCCCGGCATAAGCGCTGCTTTACGCACAGCTTTTCTCGTCTTAGCCTCGGCTTCTGCAGTGACAGCGCAGGTATTGATAACAATCGCTTGAGCCTCGTCCTCTTCAACAATGCGACACCCCATACGGAGCAGAGAGTCTGCCATTAAATCAAGCTCAACGCGATTAACCCTACATCCAAGATTTATGAGCGCAATTCCATGAGCCATTAGCGCCTCTTCTTGGAAGCCTTTTTGGCTTTCTTGTCTTTATGATCAGAGGAATCTTCTACTGCAGAACGCTGATCGTGCTGCTCATCTTGAGTTTCTTGAGCTGAGTTTTGTTTGCGCTCAGCAATAAGAGAGGTAAGTGTCTCTAACTGATCTTTAGTCAATCCAGTTGAAGTCTCAATGTGAACCAGAACGTAAAGGTTGCCGCGAGCCTTGGTATGCAAGCGAGGCATACCTTTACCAGCAACACTCAGTTGCTGGCCGTATTTGCAGCCCGCTGGAATAGAAATCTCAATAGTTTCATCTTTGATAATACCGTCAATGGTCACGGTAGTACCAACAATTGCCTCAAGAGAATCAACGCTTACTGAGGTAAAGAGGTCATCTCCCCTACGCTCAAAATCTTTATGCTGGGAAACCTCAATGGTTACGATAAGGTCGCCAGAGACGTCGCCTCTAACGCCTGCTTCACCTTTACCAGCAATGGAAATTGACTGGCCAGAATGAACGCCTGCTGGAATTTCTACGGAAACACGCTCGTGATCAGGGGTTCTTCCCTGACCTCCACAGGTCTCACAGGCATGCTCAACCTTCTTGCCTGTTCCTTGGCACTCTGGACAAACTGTCTGAGACTGCATTTGACCAAAGACAGTATTTTGAACCTGGACTACCGTACCCGTACCATGACAGCGCGGACAGTCTTCAATTTTTCCGCCCTCACCAAGACCGGTGCCGTTACAGTCATCGCAGGTAGAAAGTCTGTTATACGAGATAGTTTTAGTAACTCCGGCTGCGGCTTCTTCCAGCGTAATGGACAACCTAATGCCCATATCACTACCACGAGTGCGCTGAGCAGCGCCTCGGCCACCATGGCTGCCACCAAAGAAGGAATCAAAGATATCTCCAAAGCCACCAAAACCGCCGCCAAAGATATCTGACATATCCACATAGCCGCCGCCAAAACCAGATGGACCATTAGGGTCACCATAACGGTCATAGTTGGCACGCTTTTGCTCGTCTGAAAGCACAGAATAAGCTTCGTTTACCTCTTTGAATTTTTCTTCTGCATGAGGGTCATCAGAAACATCAGGGTGCAGCTTTCTTGCAAGCTTTAGAAAAGCTCGCTTGATTGTTTTTTGATCTGCATCACGAGCAACACCTAAGAGCTCGTAGAAGTCTTTCTTCTCTGCCACGCTTACTAACTCTCCCCTTGTAAAACCTAAAACTTAAATTCCCATATAGCCAACATGGCCCAAACCAGCCGTACAAGCATACAAAGTCATAATAATAATTGAGTAGAAGGCACCATTGATGATTCCCGAAACAAATGCATTTGCAAAGCTTCTCCACCAGCCAGCGTTCATCTTGACGCCATCTGCAAGAACATTTCTAACGCCAAATATCAAAAGTGGAATCAAAACAATGGCAAATAGTGGTGAGCGTAAATTAAGTGCCACAAATACTAAAAGCATTGTAGTAATGCCAGTAATGCGAGCTCCCGCACGCTGACGGAACGTCAACTGCTCTGAAGGAACCTTGATATTTACGATAAAATCGCCGGTTGCAGAACCGTTTGTTCCCGCATTTCCCATTCCAGGAACTCTGACCTGATCGCCATCATGCGAGTTAGCTGGTACATCAACCATAATTTCACTTGCAGACAAAACACGTCCTGAACCACCGCAAACATCACAGGGGTCCTGTACAACGTGTCCAGCGCCGTCACACTCTGGACAATCAACTCTAAACTTTCCAACTCCAAAAATGGAAGAAAGATCAATATCAATGTGTCCCGTTCCATGACAGGTAGGACAGGTGGTTGCCTCAGTCTTATGCTGAGAACCCTTACCATCACAAGCATCACAAGTCACAAAACGCTGGTACGTTATGCCTTTCTTAACACCATTTTTAGCGTCAGCATCACTCAAGGTTAAGTCGTAGACAATATCTGCACCTGTCTGAGGCTTGTATGCGCGAGAACGCTTTTGAGAACCTGTAGTCCAGTTATTAAAGTTAATATCGCCAAATGGGAATCCTCCCTCAAAAGGAGAACCTCCATAGGCAGATCCGCCTGGATAACCAGCAGGACCATAACCGCCACCGTAGAAAGAGCCGCTTCTCATTGCGTCATAACGACGGCGTTTCTCGGCATCTGATAGAACAGCATATGCCTCAGAAACCTCTTTAAAACGCTCTTCAGCATCAGGCTCTTTGTTGACGTCTGGATGAAGCTTGCGAGCTTTAGTTTGAAAAGCTTTTCTAATTTCTTCAGCTGTCGCGGACTCAGAAACACCAAGGATGGCGTAGTAGTCCTTTTCGTTCATAGCAGCCATGAAATCTCTCCGATTCAACCCATAACTAAATCTGCATCATGAGAACGTTTGAAAGTGTACCCACTTGTTTTGAAGTTAATGCAGCACAAACACACTACAGACGTAAATCCCAAAGACGTCCATAGAGCTCGTTTCCAAGCAGCCAGCCCTTCTCGGTAGGCCTATAGGTTTTTGCGCCATTTAAAACATCTGCATAAACGCAGTCCAACAATCCGTCTTGAATGCATGTATCAAACACATCTTGTAAACGCGACGTGCCAAATACCAGCTCTGACTCAGCCAAAAGCGCAGCAGAAATTGGTTCCATAAGGCGGGCATGCAGCATCAAATCTTCTGCTACAGCTTCTCTATGAGTCAAAAATTCAACATCAAACTCTGTCGAGAAAAGCGATGTACCTTCAGCAATTTTTCTTGGAGAATCAAGGACCACCAGCCGTGCGCGAGCAGCTTCTTGTGGACGCGCAGGTAAAGAGGCGTTCTGCTCTGCAAGCATGTCATACTCAGGTGCGGTGAGCATGCTTGCAGCGCTGGTACCAAGACCAAGGTACGATTCTCCCGTCCAGTACATCTTATTGTGCTTGCAGCTCTTCTGATTGCGAGCGTAACTTGCCACCTCGTAGCGAACAAATCCCGCTGCTTGAAGCGTCTTTGAAGCAGCTTGCATTCGATCTGCCTGCACGTCATAGGCGTTCCAAGGAGTGTCTTTATCTTGGGTTTGTTTAGCCAACGCCGTACCGTCTTCAATAGTAAGCGGATAAACACTCACATGATCCACGCCAAGCGAGACAAATCTTGAAAGCGTATGCTCCCAGGAGCTCTCTGTTTGCTCGGGAATTGCACACATGAGGTCAACAGACACGTCGTAGCCATGCTCTTTTGCAGCTAACACCCTGTCAAACGCGAGGTCAGCCGAGTGAATTCTGCCAAGCCTCTTCAGCTCGTTATCGTTAAAACTTTGAACTCCCAAAGAAATTCTCGTTACTCCGCCTTTAGAGAGATTAGCGAGAAGATCATCAGATAATGAGTCTGGATTTGCTTCCATGCTGAACTCACTAGGCTGCGTAAGACCTGAGGCATACTGCGACAAATCAGCCGCATCTTGACCGAGCAAGCTGGGAGTTCCGCCTCCCATATAGACCGTTTTAGTAGCTGCTAACAACCCAAGTTGAGCGGCTTCATCTAGCTGTTGTTTTAGAGCTTTTACGTAATTATTCATGCGACTGTCGTCTTGTCTTGTGGACCAAGAAGAAAAATCGCAATAGAAGCATTTTTGTGCACAAAACGGAATATGCAGGTAAAGTGCAGGAGTAGCCGTTTGGTTGTATTTAGACTGCCAGGAATCCACAGTGAATCACTAGTTAAGCGGTAGAGTGTGCTCAGAAGATTCTTGCTCACCCTCAAGTTGCTTGACAGTTTCTTTAATCTCTAGCGCAAGATCAATGAAATCCTGGGCCGTAACACACCTTACTGACTTTCCACGCCAATAGGCCGCGTTTGGAATACCTCTAAAATACCAGGTAGAGAGGCTTCTAGCGCGAGCAATATGAATGTGGGCAGCGTCAAGCAACCTTACATGCATCATAAAAGATGCAAGCATTTGATCAAGTGTTGGAACAAGCACAGGTTGACCCTCAACTAAAGCTTGAGTGTTCTTAAATATCCACGGATTTCCGTACGTTCCGCGAGCAATCATTACCGCCGTCACACCCGTCTCTGTAAGAGCGTGAGCTGCTGCTTCAGCTGAGAGCATGTCGCCAGAGCCTATGACCGGAATAGAAACGGCGTCACAAACCCTATTAACCGTCTCCCACTCTGCCTGTCCTCGATACATCTGGGTGGCAAAGCGGCCGTGGATAGCAACGGCAGATGCTCCGGCAGCTTCCATAGCCCGAGCAAACTCAGGTGCCACTTCCTCATCCTGACGTCTACCACGCCTAATCTTGACAGTGACAGGTACGCTAACCTCAGATAGACAGGCTTTAACCAAATCTGCAGCAAGCTCTGGGGTGTCCAGAAGGGCTGAACCCTCCCCCTTTTTAACCACCTTAGGAACAGGACAGGCCATGTTGATATCGATAAGAGCCAGCTTATCTCCTAACCGCTCACTAATCTGAGCTGCTGCTTCTTTAAACTGATTTGGCTTTGAACCAAAGAGTTGAACAGCAATATCAGGCTCTGTTGTAAGAGGCTCTACAAGCTCCCAGGTTTTCTCGCCACCATAATGAATTCCTGCAACAGAAACCATTTCTGAATACGCAAGACCTGCCCCGCCAGCTCGAGCCATAGTACGATACACACCATCGCTAACGCCGGCCATAGGAGCCATAAGCACTGGATTTGCAGACAGGCGCTCCTTAAGCGTGGTACCTGACGCAAAAGGAATAATGCGAGAAGAAAGACCAGCTTCAGGGGCACAGGTTGCAATAATAGTTTGAAGCGATTCCACAAATACCTTCTACTCGTCGTCAACCTTGAGAACAGCCAAGAACGCCTCTTGAGGTACTTCGACTGAGCCAATCTGCTTCATGCGCTTCTTACCCTCTTTTTGCTTCTCGAGCAGTTTGCGCTTTCTGGAAATGTCGCCGCCATAACACTTAGCTAAGACGTCCTTTCTACGTGCGCGAACAGTAGAACGAGAGATGATTTTATTACCAATCGCACCCTGAATAGGAACCTCAAAAAGCTGCTGTGGAATAATGCCTTTAAGCCTGTCACAAAGGCCACGCGCAAGATCGTATGCTTTGTCCTTGTGGACAATAAACGAGAGCGCATCAACAACGTCGCCAGCAAGCAAGATATCAAGCTTAACCAGGTCAGAAGTGCGATATGAATCAAACTCATAGTCAAGTGAGGCATAGCCTTTAGTTCTACTCTTAAGCTGATCAAAGAAATCCAAGATAAGCTCAGCCAGAGGAATACTAAAGATCATCTCAACGGACTTATCAGACAAATACACCATGTCCTCAGATATGCCACGATGATCAACAACAAGCTGCATAACCGTACCAACAAACTCGGGAGGCACAATAATTTTTGCCTTGAGGTACGGCTCATCAATGCGGTCAATCTTGGTGACCTCTGGAAGATCTTGAGGGCTGGTAATCTCAATCATAGTTCCATCGGTCTTATAGACGTGATAGTCAACAGAAGGACTGGTAGCAATCAAGTCCAGGTCAAACTCACGCTCAAGACGTTCTTTAACAACTTCCATGTGGAGAAGGCCCAAAAATCCTACTCTGAAACCAAATCCCAAAGCCACAGAAGTCTCTGGTGACCACGTAAGTGATGGATCGTTAACGTGCAGTTTATCAAGTGCATCGCGGAGATTCTCATACTGCTTGTTATCTACGGGGAAAAGACCGGTAAATACCATTGGTTTTGCCTCGCGGTAACCCGGCAGTGGCTCTGCGCATGGATTTTGCTTATAGGTAAGCGTGTCTCCAACACGAACAGCTTCAGGGTCTTTGAGGCCAGTTACCACATAACCAACCTCACCAACAGAAAGCTGGTCAACAGCCATCTCAAGAGGCCTCTTGGCGCCAACTTCCTCAACAAGAAAAGGCGTAGAGCTCTGCATCATAAGAAGCTGATCGCCGGCTTTAATTGAGCCATCAAAAACACGTACTGTGGCTACAACACCTCTGAACTGGTCAAAGTACGAGTCAAGAATAAGCGCCTTAAGAGGTGCCGTAGGGTCTCCCTTTGGAGGAGAAACCAAATACACCAAAGCCTCAAGAAGCTCATGGATACCCTCACCAGTCTTGCCAGAAACGCATACGGCGTCATCAGCTGGGATTGCAAGAACATCCTCAATTTCTGCACGAACCTCTTCAGGACGAGCAGACGGAAGATCAATCTTGTTGATTGCAGGAACAATATCCAGGTTGGCATTCATGGCAAGCATAGCGTTTGAGACTGTTTGAGCCTCCACACCTTGCGTTGCATCAACAACCAGCACCGCTCCTTCGCAGGCAGCCAAAGACCTTGAAACCTCGTAGGTAAAGTCAACGTGGCCTGGAGTGTCAATCAGGTTGAACTGATAGCGCTCTCCGTCATCTGCGTCATACATGACGCGGACAGCGTTTGATTTGATGGTAATTCCACGCTCACGTTCAATGTCCATAGTATCCAAGAGCTGTGACTCCATATCACGTTCTTCAACGGTATGAGTAAGCTCCAAAATACGGTCACTGATGGTAGATTTACCGTGATCGATGTGCGCAACAATAGAGAAGTTGCGAATATGTGAAGTATCCTGTGTATTCATAAGGAAAATAATAGCGTAAAGTACCCCCTTCGTGCTATACTTCTAAAGCTGCCTCAAACGTGTCTCAGCGAAGAGGCCTCACATAGTAAACACCGAAAGGAACCGCACGTGGCTAACATCAAGTCTCAGAAGAAGCGTATTCTCACCGCTGAGAAGGCACGCCAGCGCAACAAGGCTGTTCGTTCCGAGCTTAAGACTGCTATTAAGGCAGTTCGCACTGCTGTTGAGGCAGGCCAGCTTGAGGACGCACAGGTTGCAGCTAACAAGGCATCCCGTCTTCTTGACAAGGCTGCTTCTAAGGGCATCGTACACAAGAATCAGGCTGCTCAGCGTAAGAGCGGCGTTCAGAAGCTTGTTAACACCCTTAAGTAGTTCTCATCTACTTTTAACTTTTTAAAACGGACTCTTTGGAGTCCGTTTTTTCTTACCTTAATTCTTTGAATCTACACATTTGAGACGCCGCACAGAGCAAAGATAAGCTTGGTCATTGTGGTTGTTTTATCTTCTCCACTCTTAAGACCACGTTCTGCATCTGCGCAGAGACTCAAAATATGCTCAAGCTCGCCATCAGCAAATTGGCGCGCCCACCGTGCATAATTTCTTACTTGCCAGTCCTGCTTACCTAAAACTGGAGCAATTTCCCGTTCTGTACCGCGCTTAACCATAGACCTAGCGCAAATGAGTTCTCTTACACGTCCAGTCATAAGCGACAGATTGCCAATAGCTCCCGACTCATCCATCTGACTGTAAAGCTCCAAAGCCTTTTGAGCATTTCTCGCTGATAAACTGTCGAGAAAATCCCACGGTTTGACCTCAACCACTCGTGCAACATGTGTTTCTACAAACTGAATATCAATTGCACCAGGACGACCCAGCAGAGCTGCTAGAGATTTAACTTGAGAATCGAGCATAGTGGTATTATCGCCAACACGACTTATAAGCTCATTGGCCACATTTGCAGGAATTTGTAGTCCGTACTTTCTTCCAAGATCCCCTATATATTTAGGCAATTCTTTTCTAGAAATTGCACCACAATTAATAACTGCAAGCTTACCCAACGCATCTACTGCTTTATAAAGCCTTGTCGTTTTTGCTAGCGTCTGTGCAGAAAGCATCAGAGTAGTAGTTGGATTAGGATTTTTTAGATACTCCACGAGAGCTTCTGATACAGACTTAGGCAATTTACCAGCATCGTCAATAACAACAATTCGCCTAGAATCACCCATAGGAAGTGTTTGGGCAGAAGACAAAACAGCTTCTGGAGTCAGCTCAGCACTTACAGAAATCTCATCAAGGTTAAAGGTAATAAAGCTCTGGTTAAGACGGCTTTTAAGCTTATCGATAGCCCTTGCACGCTTCATCTCATCAGGGCCAACAGCCAAATATGCAGCTAGTAGCTTAGCCTGCTCCGCCATCTTTTTCCTCCTCTAAATCTGTATCTACTTTAGCATGTTGCACGCTCACCCTAGGTCCATGTTCTCCGGGAAATACCGTGACGTCTCCATAATCTTTTGTGCAATAAAATCTTGCGCCAACACCCTCTAAGATATCCACCGCTTCCTGTTTGGGATGCCCGTAACGATTATTCTTTCCAGCACTTGCAACCGCTACCTCGGGTTTTAGCGCACGAGCAGTTTCTGGATAGAGTGACTTTGCCGCTCCATGATGTCCAACTTTCAAAAAATCAATATCGCCGACATCTCCCGAGATCACTGTCTCTTTTGTTTGATCTCTTTCAGCGTCTCCCGTTAAAAGCGTGGTTAAAATATTTTGCCCGTCGTTATACGTCATATAGAGCTCAACCGACGCATTATTAGCTTCTTTAGCTTTATATCCCCTATGTGGCCACACTACCCTGACATGAAAGCGGCCAACATTAAACTCATCACCATATAAAACTTCATAAGAACCACTACCAGAAATCCTCTGAATGGCTTTTTGTAACTCAGGCTTTTCTTGTTTTGTTATTCCTTCTCCAACTAATACCCGTCCTGTCTTTACCGAACCAACCATATACCTCACGCCACCAGCATGGTCTTCATCAAGATGTGTAAGCAAAATTGCATCCAGATATGAGATGTGCTGTCGCTCTAGAGCATCATTGACCACATCTCCTACGCTTGTATCTACAAGCAAAGAATGCGCGCCATCACTCAGCAATATGGCATCACCTTGACCAATATCCATCACACAAATCCTTGTTGGCGAGAAAAACCTCCAATAGATACTTAAACCCAAAATAAGCATAACTACCATTGAACATATGCCAACTAAAACCGCTCTTTTTCCCTTAGGCCAAAACAAATAGAGCACCACCATTGCCACAAACACAAGCAATGAAACTATCCAACTCATGTCAGTTAACGGCACACTTGCAAAAGATCTTTCAGATAAAAAAGAAGCGAGAATCTCTATAAGCTGACCAAGAGAATCAACTAGAAAAAGAGCAATATCTTGAACTGGCTTAAAGCCACTAAAAACTATTACCCCAATTCCAAATAAGCTCAGAAGAGAAAACAAGCTTGTAATTAAGGCACTTGAGAGAGGTGCAAGTAACGAAAAGTGACCAAAATACACACATGAAATTGGAAGGCATGAGAGCTGAGCAACCGTTGTCGCGCACATAGTGTTACGTACGTGAGAAAACGGTTTTCTCAATACCTTCTGCACTTTTCCATAGCCAGATAAGTGAAAGGCAATTTTTGCATAGTACTGAGCTAGACCACCGTATATATTCATTCCAAAAATACAAGCTAGTGACAAGGTAAAAGCAATGTTTACGCTCAGCTGTGGATCAACACAGAGCATAAGTAGAGCCAGAGTAGAAACAGCAGATAGCGTGTGTTGTTTCCTGCCAACACATTGCATAACGTATTTTTGTTCAACAAGAAGTATTGCCCTTATTGCAGACGCAGGTAATCCACAGAAAAGCGCGTAACTACTGAGTAGAAATAAATTCAATACTCCTCTCAAAAATGGCTTTAACGTCAACTTTTTAAGCAAAGCATCAACAAAGGTAGAGAGAATTACCATGTGACAACTAGATATGGCTATAAGGTGCATTAAGCCAATACGCATAAATATCCGAGGAATGTTAAAGCTATACAAGCTAGGCCTATAGGCACAAAGGCCACACGCAGCCAATGCTCGGCCAAAGCTCGCCTCTGGTTGAAGTTGAGAAATACAGTTTTCTCTAAATTGAGCAACTTCCCCAACAATTCCCTCTTCATAGGTTTTTGAATTCACCTTGGTTACCTGAATTGAACCAAGTACTCCTCTCTTAAATTGTTCGTCTGAAAACTCTTCATCTTTATACCGAGTAAACCTACCTTCGCAGCACAGATGTGTTTCTCGTAAGAATGGTTCTTTGGCATGTATGCCAACAGACCCGATACATCCACCTTGGTAAAAGACAGACGCCTGACCAGTCCATGCATGATTTTTGTAGACTAAATCTCTTGATACAACTAGTTCAAAATCATGTACGGAAGTTGACTCTAAAAGATTCACTGATGCCATTTGACTGTCGTATATAAAGGAAGACCTGATAAGAATAATTACAAGTAAGAGTAAAACTACCCCAACAGTCATAATGCTGGTATGCGCATGCTTTACATACCAAAATCCTAAAGCAGCCGCCGCACAGATTCCTAGAATATGAATCAGAACAGTATCGAGCGTTGCGCCTTTTGCAATAAAAACTTGAAGCCATAAGCAGACAAAAAGCAATACGCAAAGGCTATACGGAATAAAAGGCCTAGAGGGTTGTTCTATCACCTTAGACACGAATATTGTCCTTAAGCTGATCAAACTTTTTCTGACCAATACCAGAAACGCGCATCAAATCTTCAGTAGTCTTAAAGGGTCCGTTCTTTTGTCTATCTGCAACAATTCGTTTAGCCAAGCCTTCTCCAACACCATGAAGCTTGGTAAATTCTTCTACGGTTGCTCGATTAATATCTACAACTGTCTTTTTGTCACTCTTCTTATCCGTCTGTTTATTACTTGTAGCTTTATTTTGATCTGGCTGCGAAATATCTGGCGGCGCTTCTTCTCCCTTTCGAGGAATATAAATTTTTTGACCATCTTCTACAGGAGACGCAAGATTAATGCCTTGACTGTTGGCATCTTCAGTCAAGCCACCTGCTATTTGAATTGCGTCGTTTACACGTGGATTTACCATCTGAAGTGCATACAGACCGGGTGATTTAACGGCTCCATCAACATGAACCATCATTTGAGGAGATGCTTCTTTAATCTTATGGTCATCTCCTGGCTGCTCTGTAGACTTATCCTCTTGCGAGTGCTGTGGATTTTCCGCAACAATCGCTCCCTGTGTAGAGCTTGCTTGATTATGCGATCTGTCAAAAGACTCTGATGTTCCAGTGCTAATCATCCCAATAAATACAACTACTGAAACAATACCTAGAACAACCACAGCAATAACCGCCAAGAGTTGCTGCTTAGAGAGGTTAAACCTTCTCATCAATTTATTAATTATTTGAGTGCGGTTATTTGAAATCTGAGCCATACAATCACCTCAGATTTATATTCAACTATTAGGTTAATGAGAAACACGACTTTTAACTATTTATCTGGTGATCTTGTCCTAAAACTGCTGGTAATCTGACGCAGTTATAAACAATTTGCAGATAAGTGAAGCAAACTGAAATCAACAAAATTGTCCTAAATAAGATTATCAATCCACTCAAATAAAAAATCCGTCCCTTCACAGGACGGATTCTTAAAATGCATCTATGCAAAGCCATCAAAGCCTTTGAACTGCAGAAATATCCTAGTCAGTAATAAACTCTGCAGGAGCAAGCTCTTTATGACGAGCGGCAAGTGTTTTTGGTGGCTTATATGAAGGACACTGACTAAAGTCAATGTACTCAATATGCTGCATAAGGTCATCAATCATGGCTTCATGATCAAAAGAATTCCATGCCTCAAGAACTTCTCGCATTCTTGCATGAGTCTCAGGCCTGCGAGGCATAAACAATGTGCAGCAATCAGGAGCCGTCTGCGTTGAAATATCAAACGTATTGATGTCTTGGGCACGGCGGATGATTTCTTGCTTGTCAGAGCCAATCAGAGGCCTCAAAACAGGTATGGTAACTGCCTCGTTGACAGCAGCAATATTATCAAGTGTCTGAGAAGCAACTTGGCCAAGTGACTCACCAGTTACCAGCGCTTTAGCGCCCTCAAGCTCTGCAATCTTCTGCGCAATGATGTACATCACACGACGATACATAATGACACGAAGAGCCTGTGGAACGGCAAGAGAAATCTCACGCTGGTGCTCGCCAAAAGGCACAACATACATTCTGCCAATAAGACCAGCAGGTTCAAGCGCCTCAATAATATCCTGACACAGATATTCGCTGGTATCGGAAGTCATAGGGCGGCCAGAAAAGTGAACGGGAATAACCGTAGCACCTCTGCGACCAACCATCCATGTTGCAACAGGAGAATCAATACCGCTTGAAAGAAGCGATACTACTTTGCCCGCAGTACCAACAGGAAGACCGCCAACGCCGTGAATAGATGCGGCGTAAACATATGCGTTTCCCTGAACAACATGCACATAGACCGTCATGTCTGGATTATGCATCTGAACTTTTTTATCGGGGAAATTCTCGCAAAGCACTGCGCCTACAAGCTGGTTAATCTCAATGGAATGCTTTGGATAAACCGTTGAGGAACGACGAGCATGCACTTTAAACGTAGTAAAGTCACCGGACTCCCCCAGTGCCTTCACGGCAGCGTTACAAAACTCCTGCTCATCTAAGCCACAGCGATACGCCAAAGAAGCGCGAGCAACACCGGGAACCTGGGCCACGGCATGCTGCAGCTCTTCAGTTGCTTGTTTATCAGTGGTTTCTACAAGAAGGTAGCCAGAAATGCGAGAAACCCCCGCCACTGGAAAGTGTCGGAGGGCTCGTCGCAAATTTGTTACCAACTGATTTTCAAAAGTGGATCGGTTCTTACCCTTTAAACCAATTTCGTGGTAGTGAACCAGACATACTCTTTCAGTCATAACTCTTAGTAAACGATGGTATTCTCGCCCTTAATTGCCTCGTCAAAAGACTCTTTAACAAAGCCAAGGGTACCGTCGTTGATCTCTTTCATAGCAATAGAGACAGAATCTTTACCACTTGCAACAGTAGTAATGTCATCAAAATCCTGAACAGCGGTTACGCGCAGGTGCTGACCGTGAAGCATATTGTTAATATCGCAAGCACGCTTAGAAGCAAGAGAGCAAAGCAGGAATGGATTCTGCTCAGTCTTCTGAAGCAGGCTGTCAATCTCAGGCTTAATAACAGACATTAAAGCTGACCTCCGTCTGATTCATAGTCATCAAAAACTTCCTCGAGCTTGCTTAAAGCAGTCTCAAGGTTGTCGTTCACAATGCAAACAGTATAGTCGTTTGCATACTCCATTTCACGTGACGCGTTAGAAAGTCTTGTAGAAATGGTCTTCTCGTCTTCTGTACCACGACCTCTAAGGCGCTGTTCAAGCTCTTCAAATGAAGGTGGCTTAATAAAAACGAGAATGGCGTTGGGATATTGTTTGTGGACCATAAGTCCACCCTGAACGTCAATCTCTAGAACAACAGACTGACCTGCAGAAATCAGGCGATCAACCTCGGATTTGAGCGTGCCATAGCAATGACCATGAACATGAGCCCACTCAAGGAATTCACCAGCATCAACGCGCTTTTTAAATTCTTCATCGGAGAGAAAATGATACGCAACTCCATCGACTTCTCCTGGTCGTGGAGAACGTGTAGTAGCCGAAACCGTCAGGCCTAGGTTTGGGCGCTTGTCTCTCAACAGAGAGACAAGCGTTCCTTTTCCTACACCTGACGGTCCAGATACTACAAAAAGTTTGGCTGAACGAGCCACTACTTGGTCAGTGCCTCGAGGAGCTGCTCACGCTGACGAGCGCCAAGGCCCTTAACGCGGCGAGTTGCGGAAATTCCGAGCTCGTCCATAATCTTTGCTGCCTTTGCCTTGCCATAGCCAGGAAGGGACTCGATAAGAGCGGAAACCTTCATACGCTCAGCAATAGGATCGGTAGAATCAAGGACCTCTTTAAGGGAGACCTTACCAGTCTTAACCTTCTCGCGAAGCTCTGCACGAGCGTGACGAGCCTGAGCTGCCTTCTCAAGTGCTGCCTTGCGCTGCTCATCGGTAAGTGTAGGTAGAGCCATTGTTCCTCCAAACATCGTTTTCGTACGTCATATACGAAACTCAATTTAATGTGCCTTTTGCACTTCAGCAAAATAGTTTGCCACATAACACGTTATTTACAAGGGGTTTTTTAATATTTCCGCATCAAAAACCACCTGTTCACCATAATTCCAGAAACTTTTGTTAATTTTTCAGCTCAGAAATGATGGCTTCAAATGCTTCGACTGGATCGTTTGCGCAGGTAATTGGCCTACCAACTACCAATTTGCTTGCTCCGGCCTTAATTGCTGCAGAAGGTGTGGAAATTCTGACTTGATCGCCCTTCTCGGCACCTTCTGGACGAACTCCAGGGGTCACGATGAGTGCATTTGATCCCAAAAGCTCTCTCATTTCCTGTGCTTCATGAGGTGAGCAGACAATTCCGTCAGCGCCAGCGTTATAAGAAAGAGAAGCCAAACGAGCAACCTCGTCCTTGATGGAACCGTCAACGCCAATGGAATGGAGCGCTTCCTCATCCATGCTGGTAAGGACAGAAATGGCCACCAGCTTGGTGCGGCCGGACTCATCAACGCCGCGCTCTGCTGCAGCCTCTTCTGCACCCTCACGACCAGCAGCAATCATCTGAGCAGTTCCCAGGCCGTGAATAGAGAGGATATCTGCGCCAGAAAGCGATGCAGAGTGGACAGCGCCTTTAACCTGGAATGGAATGTCATGCACCTTGAGGTCAAGGAACACCTTGAAGCCGCGTGCATGCATCTCGTCTACCATCGAGGGTCCGTAGCGATAAAAGAGCGTCATGCCAACCTTAACCCAGCGCGCATGGCCGGCGAGAAGATCGGTGAGCTCCAAAGCTCTTTCTCTTGTGCAATCAAGCGCAACAATAACGGCGTCGCGTGCCTGCTCGTCTGTTAGCATTCAACAGCTCCAATCAGCTCGTGGATGTCAGATACTCCTTGAGACTTTGCCCAGTCAGTAAGCTCGTTCAAGATACGTGGAGCACACAGAGGGTCGTAAAGATTTGCTGAACCAACAGAAACGGCCGTAGCGCCTGCCAGGATAAACTCTGCCGCGTCCTCGCCTGTTTCTACGCCACCAACACCGCAGATAGGAATAGAGACCGCTTGCGCGCACTCCCAGACCATACGGACAGCAGCGTTGTGACAGAGAGGGCCACTAAGACCTCCTGTTGGCTTAGAAAGCCTGCTCTTTCTGGTGTGAACGTTAATCGACATACCAGGGATGGAGTTGATGAGCGTAAGGCCATCAGCGCCTTCAGCCTCAAAAGCCTTACCAATCTCGGCAACATTAACGGGAGCCATCTTGACCAGGATAGGCAACTTTGTCAAAGGACGTACTGCCTTCATAATCTCTGTGGCCTGCTCAGGAGTGCCGCCCAGGGGCTTGCCGCCCTTCTCGAGATTTGGACAGCTTACGTTAAGCTCAATAGCTGAAATATGAGGATTAAGCTCTTCAAGGCGCTCAACAACGTCAATCATCTCTTGGACAGAATGTGCTGCCATCTGCATGATAACGCGCGTACCGCGGCCCTCAAGGTCCTTCATGTAGTCATCGGTATGGGCGATAAAATCGTCCACTCCAGGGTTAGCAAGACCAACGCTATTCATCATGCCGCCGTTGAGCTCGCACATACGAGGAGCAGGGTTTCCTTCCCAAGGAACACGAGCAACACCCTTCATGGTAATTGCGCCAAGCAGAGAAACGTCGTAGAAGCCCTCAAACTGCCAGCCATAACCAAAGGTGCCCGCAGCGGTATTGATAGGGTTTTTCATCTGGATGCCGCCCAGATTGACGGCCATTTTTACCTGATCTACCATGCGATCTCCTTTGCCTCAAAGACAGGTCCAACCATGCAAGCAGACGCATAGCCGCCCTTAGCAAGTGGGACATTGCAGGTGTTACATGCACCAAAGGCGCAGCTCATCATACGCTCCATAGAAACCTGGCAGGCAACGTTTTGAGCAATTGCAAGCTTGGCCACGCTTCTCATCATAGGCTCAGGACCGCAGGTATAGATGGCATCCCAAACACCCTGACTCAAAGGCTCTTCCAAAGCTGCTGTTACAAAACCCTTGATACCCTTGGAGCCATCATCTGTTGTGACATACACGTTCTGTGCGCCTAGCGCGAGAAGATCCTCTTCTCCAAAGAGTTTCTCGGCAGTTTGTGCACCAATGACCGCATCAAACTCAACGCCAAGCTCAGTAAGCTTGCGCGCAGCTGCAATGATTGGCGTAATGCCCACACCGCCTGCTACCAGGACGCTTCTCTTACTTGAAGCGTTGAGGCGCCAGGGGCGACCGCATGGAGCTGTCATGTCGCTGGTGTCCCCTGGCTTCATCTGAGAAAGCCTACGTGTGCCCTCGCCTACTGTTGCGTAAATAAGCTCCAGCGTATCGGTTGCTTTATCAGCAAGCGAGAAGGACAGTGGGATGCGAAGAATATGGCGCTTATCGCCTGGAACATTGACGTTTACAAACTGGCCAGGCTCCAAGGACTTACAAAGACCTGGCACCTTGAGCTGAGCTCTATACAGATTCTGGGCAACCTGGGTATTGCTCAGAACTGTAAAGTCAAATACCTGTACATTTCCACGTAGTGGCATTACTTTTCCCCTCCAGGAACAACTACCTCATTGGCAAGAACACGCTTGCCGTCAACAAACACATCAGTTGCAACGCCATAAAGCTCAGCGCCAATAAAGGCCGAGTTCTTAGACTTGCTCTCAAAATACTCTGGCGTAATCTGAACCTTCTTTTCTGGATCAAAAAGGGTCAGATCAGCCTTATAGCCAGCTGCAATCTTAACGGGTTCAAGACGCAGAATACGACGAGGATTAACGGCCATTGCGCGAATAAGACCAGTAAAAGACAGCTTGTTGGTGCGCACCATATTGGTGATCATCAGAGGCAGCGAGGTCTCAAGACCAATGCAGCCAAAGTAAGAGATTTCCCACTCACAGTCCTTCTCGTGAGCTGCATGAGGTGCATGATCGGTAACAATGCAATCAACCGTACCGTCCGCAACTGCAGCCTGAAGTGCAAGCGCATCCTCAGCGGTTCTGAGCGGTGGATTCATCTTAAGGTTGGTGTTATACGTATCGGTAATGTCGTCCTCAGACAAAAAGAGGTGGTGAGGGCAAACCTCAGCAGTAACCGGCAGGCCTTCCTTCTTAGCCGCACGAACTAGCTCTGCTCCCCTACCTGTTGAAATATGGCAGATGTGCAGAGGGCATCCAGTAAGGCGGCAAAGATCAATGTCTCTGGAAATCTCCAGCTCCTCGCCAAGCGCTGGCCAGCCAAACATACCAAGGCGCGTGCTTGCGCGACCCTCGTTGACAACACCGCCAGCACTGATTGACTCAATCTCGCAGTGAGCGGCAACAACGCGGTCAAACTGGGAAACGTACTCCATAACGGTACGCATCATACCAGCGCTCTGAACACCGTGGCCGTCGTCAGAGAATGCGGATGCTCCCTCGTCAACCATGTTGCCAATCTCAGCAAGTTCTTGTCCCTTAGAGCCCTTGGTAAGAGCACCCATCGGACGAACATGAATTAAGCCAACCTCGTTACCACGGTCAATCTGGAAGCGAACAGCTGGTCCATTATCGGTAACAGGATTGGTGTTTGGCATAGTAGCCACATCAGTAAAGCCACCGTGAACCGCAGCTCTAGAGCCCGTCTCAATAGTCTCTTTATACTCAAAGCCAGGGTCTCTAAAGTGAACGTGCATATCAACGAGGCCAGGTGCTAGTACCTTGCCTTTTGCGTCAATAACGGTATCGCCCTCTTGAGGCGCAACGGTTGCTGCAACTTCAGCAATAGTTTCTCCCTCAATACGAACGTCCATTACGGCATCAAGGTTAAGCTGTGGGTCTACAACACGTGCACCCTTAAGCAGAAATGCCATCAGAGTCTCCTCCCAAAAGCAGATACATTGCGGCCATGCGCGTCAAAACACCTGCATTGACCTGGTCAAGAATACGAGAGCGAGCGCAATCGGCCACTTCGCTGTTGATCTCCATGCCGCGATTCATGGGTCCTGGGTGGCAGATGATCGCCTCGGGCTTCATCAGCTTACTGCGGCGCTCGTCAAGGCCCCAAAGCCTGTTGTACTCACGGCGAGAAGGAATAGGAGCTCCTTCCATACGCTCGAGCTGCACGCGAAGCATGTACACGACGTCTACATCACCAATGACTTCATCAAAGTGCGAGGTCTGAGAGCAACCAAACCAACTTGGATCATCTACGTGGAATGTTGGAGGACCAACCAGAACAACCTCTGCACCCATAGTCTTAAGCGCTGGCACCAAAGAGCCAACAACGCGACTGTGCGAAAGATCGCCAACAATAGCAACCTTGAGGCCGTCAAGATGTCCAAAATTCTTGCGAATGGTATAGAGGTCAAGCATTGCCTGCGTTGGATGCTGATGCTTACCGTCACCAGCATTGATGACCACGGCATCAGTGTGCTCGGTAATCTTCTGTGGGGTACCTGCAAGTCTTGCACGGCAGATAAACATATCAACGTTCATAGCGTCGATAGTCTGGATGGTGTCTGCCAGCGACTCTCCCTTAACAACAGATGAGGTTGAACCTCCCATGTTCAGAGCATCAGCAGAGAGGCGTTTCTCGGCAAGCTCAAATGAAGAGCGAGTCCTGGTAGAAGGCTCCAAAAACAGATTGACAATAGTGCGACCGCGAAGTGCTGGAACCTTTTTTATGTCTCTGTTGTTAACAGCTTCAAACGACTGAGCAGTATCAAGAATCTGCTGGATGTCGTCACGAGTCAAACTGTTTGTATCAATCAAATGTTTAACCGAAAGCATTAGTTTCCTCCCTCAATAAAGGGGTCAGAAAAGTCAGCTTCATACAGCAAGACGCAGTCCTGACCATCAATTTCTTTAACATTTAAGCTGACTACCTGGCTCTTTGATGAAGGAACGTTCTTTCCTACATAGTCAGGTCTAATAGGAAGCTCTCGGTGACCGCGATCAACTACTACGGCCAGCTGAACACGCTCAGGGCGGCCGTAATCAATAAGAGCGTCAAGCGCTGCTCTGATTGTTCTTCCGGTCTGAAGAACGTCATCTACCAGCACAACACTTGTGCCGGTAATATCAAAATCGATATTAGTTGCATGAAGTACTGGTGCGGTATTTCTTCTAAAATCATCGCGATAAAAACTGATATCAAGCGAGCCAACCTTTGGCTTAAATCCGGTAAAGCTCAAAATCTTTTCCGCAAGGCGAGAAGCCAAAACTTCTCCACGGCGAATAATGCCTACGAGAGCAACGTTTTCAATTGAATCGTTATTCTCGACAATTTCGTGAGCAATTCGTGTAAGCATGCGGTCAAGGGACTGCTCGTCCACAATGAGAGAGTGCGAACCTTCTTGAGCCATAGCGCCTCCAATAAAAAAGATACCTCACCTGACCAGGCACAAGGTATCCAAAAGGCAAAACTATGACTATGAGCCTTACGGGTATCTCGTACCACATTTAAAGACACACATATTGTACTCGTACAGGACCTAACTTTTGGTTAGGAATTTTAATTATCTCTTGAGGTGCTCGTAAGCTTCACAAACTTCGTCTACGGGACCAAGCATGCGCTGCTTACCTTTCTCAATCCAAATGGCGCGGTCACAAATGCGTTGGACCAGGTCAATAGAGTGAGAAACCAGAAGGACCGTAACATTATTAGAAGCAACCAGCTCCTTGATGCGATTCTCGCATTTTTGCTGGAAAAGGAAGTCTCCTACCGAGAGCGTCTCGTCAACAATGAGCAGGTCAGGCTCTGTAACGGTAGCAATTGCAAAGGCAATACGTGCCACCATACCAGACGAGTAATTCTTGAGAGGCATGTCCATAAAGCCTTCAAGCTCAGCAAACTCCACAATCTGGTCAAAGTGCGAGTCAATAAACTCTTTCTTGTAACCAAGAAGAGCACCGTTGAGGTAGATATTCTCTTTAGCGGTCAGCTCCATGTCAAAGCCAGCGCCCAGCTCAATAAGAGGCGCAATAGTGCCCTTGACCTCGCAAGTTCCCTTAGAAGGCTCAAGAACGCCTGCAATAATTTTAAGCATGGTGGACTTACCGGAGCCGTTTGTACCCACCAAGCCAAAAGCTTCGCCGCGCTTGACCTCAAACGAGATGTCATCAAGGGCCTTAAACTCTTTGAAAGCAACCTCGCCGCGTGCAAAAGCAATAAAATACTCTTTCAGCGAGTTGAACTGCTCAGAGGCAATATTAAAGATCTCTGAAACGCCGTTTACCGCAACAACCGTCTCTGCGTCTTCAGAAGGAAGTGGTGGACGCATAAAATCGTCTTCACCAGCAACAACTACCCAAGCGGTAACGGTCTGAGGATTGTTGTTCGTGTCAAATGCATCAATGTAGAGATGATAACGACCAGGCTCTGGGAAGGTGTACGTCCACGAAGTATTAGGAATTGAGTCGCCAAACTGGTGCTCTGTGGTATCCCAGAAGCCCTCATCCCAGCGGTCATTCAAGCTCCATACGTAGTGAAATTTGAAGCCCTCAGGATCTGCACCAATAATCTTAGGGGTAGCAGTTACCGTCTCTCCAGCACGAATCTCGTGCGTATCCAAGGAAACCTGAACTGACCAGCCTAGTTCTTTATTTGGTGACTCAGACATACAACTCCTCTAATCAACTATTGCCTGAACAGTATAGCTGATTATGGCGAGAAACCCGACTTTTTAAGATACTTCTCTACTTCTGTGGTGCTGCTGTGGTGGTACGAACAATAAGTTTAGGAGCAATCCTAATTGCCTCAGGCTCATACCCTGCCTCAGATGCACGAATTGCATGCTCAAGAGCCACGCGACCACGCTCTAGAAGATTAAAACGCACGGTGGTCAAAGAGAAGTTAGGTAGATAGTCTTCAAGAGAGTCGTCAACACCAACAACGCTGACGTCTTCTGGCACACTCAGTCCCACTTCTTCAAATGCCGCAATGACACCTAACGCCATCTGGTCGTTTGCTGCATAGACCGCAGTAAAATCACGAGTTTCTCGCAGCTTTTTACCAATTTCATAGCCGCTGTTAGCAGTCCAATCGCCAGCAAGTGGCTCAACAATCTCCAGACCATACTCAGACATGGCGTCTCGCCAGCCCTTCTCGCGAAATTGCGAGTCAATAGAGTATGAAGGGCCTGCTACAAAACGGATTTTGCGATGACCAAGCTCATAGAGGTGGTCAATAACAAGCTTTGAACAACCATACTGATCTGAGTCAACAGTTGTGCAGTAAGGATGCTCGTGCATAGTAAGAAGCACTGTTCCAAGGCCTGCTTGAGGCACAAATGATTCAAAGTCTGATGCCATAAGGCTCATGCTGATAATCATGCCGTCAACGGGAAGATTAGACATACGGTGAGAAATATCTTGCAGGCACAAGCCGTCGTCGGAGCCTTTCTCAATCATCGTAATTGCATATTCATGCTCACGAGCAGCAGAAACAATGCCATCAAGCGTGGCTAAGTTACCAAACTCGCGAATGTCGTACAGACACAGTCCCACCGATTGGTACGAGCCAGACCTCAACGACCTGCCAGCAAAGCTTGGCCTAAAGCCCATAGACTCCATTGCGGCCTGGACTTTTTCACGCGTTGCCTTGCTGACGTTCTGAGCGCCATTAGCAACACGAGAAACGGTCTGCTGAGAAACGCCTGCGGCTTGCGCAACATCAGCCATTGAAACAGAGCGCTTATTTGAACTAGAACTATGCGAGCGAGTCACGAATTCCTCCGATTATCTGCTTGTTTACGTACTCATACTAACAGGCAGATTGACATAACGCGATAAAATTGCATATATAGCAGCAAATTAAACGCTCACGGTAAAAAAAGAACCGTTCGGCGAGAAGGACTTTTGACCTGCGCTCTAACCGTTTGCCCCCGCAAAAATACCACTGACTGAAAACTTAATAATTTCCTGTTAGTTCGTTATGAGTACGTTAACATAGTAGGGGTAATGCACTATGAGTGGTATCTCGGAGGTATCCGATGATTGATGTTCGACCTTTTGATAGTTTTGTTAACTCCCCTGCTGCGCTTACCTATACTATTCGCGGCACTCATTCAGCAGTTAAATTGAGTAATTTTGGTGCAACCATTCTTGGCATTTCTGTACCAGATATCTATGGCACACAAGCAGATGTCGTTCTTGGCTATGGCTTATTTGACTTGTATTTAGATAACCCAGCTTGTTTTGGCGCTTCCATTGGACCCTCTGCTAATCGAGCAGATAAAGCAGAAATTCCACTTAATGGTGTTGTCTATCACCTTCCTAAAAACAACGGTCCAGACAATCAAAATAACCTGCACACTGATCTAGTTGCTGGTATCCATAAACGCATTTGGCAAGCAGAAATTGATGAAGCTCAAAATACGGTAAGCTTCAGCATTGACCTGGTAGATGGAGAGTATGGATTGCCAGGAAAACGTCATATTGCTGCAACCTATCAGCTTGTTGAAGAAGCCGCACAATCAACGCTAAATCTTACGTATACCTGCACAACTGATGCTGCAACGTTTGTAAACATGACTAACCACGTGTACTTCAACCTCAACGGTCATGATTCTGGTGATGTTCTTGGTCACCAGCTTACAATCCAGGCAGATTCATATCTGCCTCTACGAGATGACTCGGTTTCTGCAGGAACCGTAGATTCTGTTGCAGGAACTCCTTTTGATTTCCGCACACCTAAAACCATTGGCAAAGACCTTGACGCAGATAATGAGCAGCTCAAAATTGCTCGTGGCTATGATCACTGCTTTGCCATTAATAACTATGAAAATGGCCAGCTACGCCCCGCCCTTCTCGCTACATCAGAAAGCGGACGCTCACTGGAAATTCAAATTACCGCTCCAGGCGCTCATCTGTATACCGGCAACTGGCTTGACGAGGCGCGCGCAAAAGATGGCGCCATCTATAAGCCTCAGGCTGGTTTTGCATTTGAGAGCGAGTTTTATCCAGACTGCGCTCACCACGCAGAGTGGCCTCAGCCTACCTGCACGCCTGAGCATCCTTACAGCTCGCAAATTGTTTATCGATTCTTTTAAGAACCTGTAGCTTCATAGCACTAAAGGGAAAGGAACACCATGGCTCACACGTTTGACGAGAAAACCACTGCTCAGCTCAATCGCGCAAAAGAGCACTTTGAGCAAATGTTCGGAAAAGCTGACCGCTATCTTGCGGTACACGCGCCTGGTCGCTCCGAAATTGCAGGAAACCACACAGATCACGAGGGTGGTCATGTCATTGCTGGTGCCCTAGACGTTGCTATTGACGCAATTTGCGCCCCTAATAACCTGGGCGTTATTCGTGTGGCCAGCGTGGGATATGATCCTTTTGAGGTTGACTACACAAACCTTGAGCCTTCCGAAGCTGAGTATCTGAGCACTAAGGCTATTGTTCGCGGTATGGCAGCAAACCTGGTCAAACTTGGTTTTGAGCCATCTGGCTTTGACATGGCAGTAGTAAGCAATGTTCCTGGTGGCGGCGGACTTTCTTCCTCTGCTGCGTTTGAGGCTGCAGCCGGTCGTGCTATGGAAGCACTCTGGGAAGGTGGCAGCGAGATTTCTGCTGTTAAACTTGCCCAGATGAGCCAAAATACAGAGAACGTTTACTTTGGTAAGCCGTGCGGTCTTATGGATCAGCTCGCTGTTTGCCTTGGCGGCCTTGCCTTCATGAACTTTGAAGATCCCGCAGAACCCAAGGCAGAAAAGCTGGACCTCAACTTTGAGGATTACGGCTATGCGCTCTGCCTTGTTGATGTTGGCTGCGATCACGTTGCTTTCACTGATGAGTATGCTGCCGTCCCTGTTGAGATGCAGAAAGTTGCCGCGGCCTTTGGCAAGACTCGTCTCTCTGAGGTTCCTGTTGAAGACTTCCAAGCTCGCGTCAATGAGCTGCGAGAAGATCTTGGAGACCGCGCTCTTCTCCGCGCTATTCACTACTGGTACGAGAATGACCTAGTAGACAAGAGATGGGCAGATCTTCAGAACTCTGATATTGAATCCTTTATTGCACTCACCAACGCTTCCGGCGCAAGTTCCGGCATGTACCTGCAGAACGTTTCAACTTCTGGCTCGTATCAGCCGGCCATGCTTGCCCTTGGCTTGGCGGAGAGCATCTTAAAAGGTTCTGGCGCCGTTCGCATTCATGGCGGCGGTTTTGGTGGCTCTATCCAGTGCTTTGTTCCTCTCGCACTTGTCGAGACCTTCATCGCACAGATGAACCAGTGGTTTGGCGAAGGCGCTTGCCGCCACTACGCCATCTCTGACCAGGGAGCTTGTGCACAATGGCTGTAGCAGATAACGAAAGTGCACTGTGCATTCAGCAGCTTGTTGCGTATGCATGCGAGCGTGGACTTATTCAAACTGAGGATCTGACCTGGTGCTATAACGCGCTACTGGATATGCTCTCGTACGAGGGCCCGGCTCCCGTTAAGTCTTGGGAGAAGATTGACCTGACATCGTTTGATCTTGACCAGACGCTGGCCGAGCTTGCTCGTCTAGCTGTTTCTCATGGACTTGCCGAGAACACCCAGAGCGGCGAAGACTCTTTTGCCATGCGAGTTATGGGCCTTCTGCTGCCAAAGCCTTCCGAGGTCGCTCGCCATTTCAATGAGTTGTACGCTTCTGAGGGGCCTCGCGCTGCAACTGACTGGTTCTACGCGCTCTGCTGCGACGCCGGCTATGTCAGAAGAAGTGCCATTGCCAGAAACATCACCTGGACTACACCAACTACCTGGGGAGACCTTGAGATTACCATCAACCTCTCCAAGCCAGAAAAAGATCCTCGTGAGATTGCAGCAGCTAAAACAGCTCAAAACACTTCTGGCGAGAAGTACCCCGCATGCCAGCTCTGCCTGGACAACGAGGGCTACTCGGGACGCGGCGCTTCGTCTGGCGCAGGAGCCCATCCTGCCAGGCAAAACCTGCGCATCATCCCCATTGAGCTCAATCAGCATCGTTGGGGATTCCAGTACAGTCCATACGCGTACTTTAACGAGCATTGCATTGCCATGAATTCGGATCACATTCCAATGCACATTGATCACGAGGCGCTTGTCAATCTCTTCGACTTTGTGGACAGATTCCCTCACTACTTTATTGGCTCTAATGCCGACCTGCCTATTGTGGGTGGATCGATCCTCTCGCATGATCACTACCAGGGCGGACGTTACGAGTTCCCTATGATGCGCGCGGAAGTTACGGAAGAGTTTGAACTCGAGCAGTTCCCCGAGGTAGCGGGCGCAATTCTTAAGTGGCCGCTCTCTGTACTTCGCCTCTCCTCCACCAGTCGAGAAGAAGCGCTCAAGGCTGCGGAGTTTATCATCACTGCATGGCGCAGCTATACCGACGAGTCCGTCTCTGTTTATGCACAAACTGATGGCGAGCCCCACAACACGGTTACCCCTGTTGTTCGCAAGCTTGAAGATGGTACCTACGAGGTCTTTCTTGCACTGCGCTGCAACATTACCAGCGAAAAGCATCCGCTTGGCATCTTCCATCCTCATGCTGAGTATCATCACATCAAAAAAGAAAATATCGGCCTCATCGAGGTCATGGGCCTTGCCGTACTTCCGCCTCGCCTTGTGCCAGAGCTCAACAAGGTTCAGTCGGTTATGGAGCAGTGTCTGGCAAATGACAGGAAAGCCAATGCTGTCTACGGCCAGCTGACCACAGACTCTACTACCATCTCCCACGCCGACTGGGCGCGCCAGATTTACGCTAAGCTGCTTGAACAGGGTGACGGATCCAGCAAGGACGCCGCTTCCCTCTCGTCCGAGCAGCTCAAGAAGTATATCTACGACGAAGTTGGCATTGTCTTCTCGCACGTCCTTGAAGACGCTGGTGTATTCAAATGGGACGAAGAAGGACGAGCCGCGCAACATCGCTTCCTGGAGTCTCTGTAGTTACTGATGCCCGCAATGCGTTGCTGTACGGTGCAGTGCTGCACAGCACAGCTGCAGCAAGCCACGAACTTCAGCGAACCGCGAGCTACAGCATATCTCGCAATCGCATAAATCACCCAGCAAGAGGACCGAGAAGATCGGTCCTCTTGTTTTTTTATGCCAAATCGGCAGTCTACAACAGTTAAAAAACGTATAAGCACCGTAGAGACGGATATTCTGTTGGATGTGAAATCTGGTTAACTCTTCTAGCACACCTATGTCGGATAATCTGTCGGAAATAGCTCCGCTCAATGCTCTGACCACACCTATAACTGATAATCTGCATGTATCGTGAAACCCGAGCACACCTATGTCGGATAATCTGTCGGAAATAGCTCCGCTCAATGCTCTGACCACACCTATAACTGATAATCTGCATGTATCGTGAAACCCGAGCACACCAAAGTCAAATAATCTGTCGATAGTTAACATATTTTCTGTCATAGGTGTGTTATTTCTCTCTAAATCTGCAGAATATCAGCCTTAGGTGTGCTTTTCTCGCCAATTTTTGCAGATTATCTGTCATAGGTGTGGTATGAAAATCGTAAAAGGACATATGTCCGAAGAGATACCTTAGTTTACCAGCTGCTTTGTAATTTTCCCGTAAAGCCACTTTTCCTTAACGTGCAGGCTTCGTTTTTCGTCGAAAAAAGAGGCGTCTACGTAAGTAGACGCCTCGAAACTTGCACGTGGTAGCACGCGTGTCCGTACTTGCAGCGCGTTTCCGCACTTGTGGGCGTAGCGGGCGTGGTGCGCGCTGCGCGTCGCGTGAACCGAGCTACTTCTTCTGGACGTACTTCAAGCAGTCAAGGGTGACAGCGGTCAGAATAATGACGCCCGAGAAGACAAACTGAAGGTTGGTGTCGATACCAAGAATGGTCAGTGCATAAGTCAGTGCGGTGAAGATAAGAACACCCACGGTAACGCCGGAGATCTTACCAATACCACCGGTGAACGAAACGCCACCAACAACGCAGGCCGCGATTGCGTCCATGTCCCAACCCTGACCATAAGCTGCAGAGCCGGAGCCTACCATACGCATGCACTCGAGCCATGAACCAAATCCATAGAGGATACCAGCCATGACAAAAGCGCCAACCATAACTCTAAAGACTGAAATACCAGAAACAGCTGCTGCCTCAGGATTTCCACCTACAGCGTAGAGGTTCTTACCAAAGGTTGTCTTGTTCCAGATGAACCAAACAATAGCGATAGCTGCGATTGCCCACAAAATGATGGATGGGAATTTACCAATTCGTGGAATAACCATGTCTGGAATGGATGGCTCAATAGCGCCGAACGAAACACCCTTTGTTGCATAGGTAACAATACCAAAGATAATCAGCATGTTAGCCATGGTCGAGATGAATGGATGCATCTTAAACTTAGCGGTAAAGAAGCCAGCGATACTGGTAAAGCAGGTGCACAGGACAATACAAGTAACCAGAGCCATGATGATTCTGACAGGAATTGGAACACCAGTAAAATCAAACGTGATACCAAAGACCTGGCCAGTATTGATGCCCTGGTGCATGATGATGGTTGAAGCGGTCATGCCCATACCAACCATACGACCAATAGACAGGTCAGTACCAGTAAGCAAAATCAATCCAGCTACACCAAGAGCCAGGAACATTCGAGGCGATGCCTGCTGAAGAATGTTGATGACGTTGGAGTATGTCAGAAGCTGAGTACCCTTGACTGCTGGGGTGATGATACAAAGGGCAATAAATACCAGGAGAATAACAATGTACAGACCGTTCTGAAGCAAGAATGAACGGGTGTTAAAGGTGTACTTGTAGTTCTCCCACTTCTGAGCCTGAGACTCCAGTGGAGTGAACTTAGACATCCTGAGAAGGTCGATGAGGTGATACTCATGACTAAACGCGTTATGAGCGCGGTCTTTGATGCGCTGAAGATCCTTCTGATAGTTGACCTTAGCATCAAACTGACGGTTCTTGTAGACGTACTTCTCGTCCTTGATTTCCTGAGCATCAGAGGTCTTGCTGACAGCCTCTTCGTGCTCCTTCTTGAGGCGCTCAAGAGCAGCAGCGTAGTTCTGCTTAGCCTGCTCCTTCTCTACGGCACAGCTAGCCCTCACAGGCTCCAGATACTCGCTCTTATAGTGCTCCTTGAGATAAGCCTCGGCCTCTGCAATAAGCTTGGAGACCTGAGCGCTATTCTCGGACTCAACCTTCTTTGCAAGCTCCAGCTCAGCCTTATAGCCCTCAATAAGCGTGTTGCGCTCTTCGGCAGAGATAGACTTATCGCGCTTTGTTGACTCAATAGCGCTCAGTGTTGAAATTACTTTGTTGGTACCATCTGCGCGAAGCTCATCAATCTGAGCCTGAATGGAACCAATCTTCTGATCAATAGGCTTTAGCAGCTCTTTTTCCTGCTCGGCCGTCAGAACAGATCCACCTGTTTTTGGCATTTGTATCATCCTCTCCTACAGGTACTTTGCGCTGAGGCGCAGGAGTTCTTCTTGATTTGTCTCGTTGGTATTGACGATGCCCGAGAGTCTGCCGTTGGACATAACGCCAATACGGTTGGTAATTCCCAGAATCTCTGGCATCTCCGAAGAGACTACGATAATAGTGGTACCGCTCTTAGCCATATCAATAATGAGCTGGTAAATCTCATATTTAGCACCAACATCAATACCACGAGTAGGCTCGTCCATCAGGAAAACCTGAGGATAGCGCTCGAGCCATTTACCAAAAATGACCTTCTGCTGGTTGCCACCAGAAAGACTTGAAATCAAATCTGATGGACCCTGAGCCTTGGTATTCATAACCTTAAGCTCGTTGACGGTAGCCTTAGTCATCTTAGGATCAGAAAGGATTGGACCAGACTTGTACTGGTTCAAGTTTGCAATGGTTGTGTTAAACGTCAGGTCGCCCTTAAGGAACAAGCCATTTGCCTTACGCTCCTCGGTAATCATGGCAAAACCGTGATCCATTGCCTCTGCGGCTGTCGAGAAGTTCATAAGGTGTCCGTTGACGTAGACACGACCTGCTGCTCTGGTTCTTACACCAAAGATTGTCTCAAGAAGCTCAGTTCTACCAGCGCCGACAAGACCATATAGACCAAAGATCTCACCCTTCTTTACATCAAAGGTGACGTCCTGAAGGTATGGCTCGTATTTAGTTGAAAGGTGCTGAATAGAAAGATACGTCTTACCAGGTGTGTTAGTAACATCTGGGAAGCGATTCTCAAGTGAGCGGCCGACCATTGCAGAGATAAGTTCGTTCATGTTGGTCTCATCAGAGCGCTTGGTCATAACAAGCTTACCGTCACGAAGAACTGAAATGTCGTCGCAAATCTCAAAGATCTCATCCATCTTGTGAGAGATGTAGACCAAAGAAATTCCCTGCTCTTTGAGCATATGAATCATCTCAAAGAGTTTCTCGACCTCTTGGGTCATAAGCGAAGAAGTAGGCTCATCAAGAACAATAATCTTAGCGTTGTAAGAAATTGCCTTTGCAATCTCGCACATCTGACGCTGAGATACTGACATGTTCTTCATAGGCTGTGTCAGGTCTACGGTCATACCAAGACGCCTGAAGAGCTCATTAGCTTCTTTTTTCATGCGTCCCTCGTCAACAACACCCATTGCATTAACGGGATAGCGACCAAGGAACAAGTTATCTACAACATTTCTATCAAGGCACTGGTTAAGCTCCTGGTGAACCATAGCGACGCCATTCTCAAGTGCGTCTTTTGGTCCAGAGAAATTAACCTCTTTGCCGTCAAGAAATATCTTGCCTTCATCTTTTTGATACGTACCAAACAGGCACTTCATCATGGTAGATTTGCCTGCGCCGTTCTCTCCCATAAGACCCATAACGGTTCCACGGCGTACGTTCATTGAAATGTGATCCAGAACGCGGTTACGTCCAAAGGACTTGCTCATTCCATCAATTGTTAGAACGATATCGTTTTCTGTATCTGCCATGTAATCACCCCTTATCTCGCTAAGTTATTGCGCTTATTCGCGAGAACACCGGAGGAGAGCAGGTGTCTCCCCTCCGGTATTGTTTCGTGCTATCGACTACTTAATTACTTAAGCAGCTGGGTATAGGAAGAACCGTTGTCGGTCTTAACCATGTTGAATGCAAATGCATCGTACTCGTCAGGGTTGCCAAGACGGTTGGTAATGTTGGACTCAGTCTGGCCATCGCCTGCGATGAACTCAACGTTGAGGTTGAGCAGTGGAGCATACTTCTTGAGCAGTGGTACATAGGTTGAACCAAGGAAGTTGTCGCCAGAGTTGTAGGTGTTGAGCCAAACCTTCTTCTCTGGGTGCTTGTCTGCGCTCAGCTGCTTAGAAGCCTCTGGATAGGTAGTGGTTGCGTCAAGGTTGTCCTTGTAGTTCTCAGCGGTAACTGCAAGGTTGAGAGCGTAGTAAGAACGCTGCTCTGCAACATACTTGTAGTCCTTGGAGTCAATCTTGTTGCCAGCATCGTCTGCGGACTCAATGCCGGTGTTGATATCAGCTCCGTCAAGAGCGTTGCGGAGCAGACGGAGAGTCAGGTAAGCCTGAACATCTGGGTGCTGGGAAATGGTGCCTGCATAGCCGTCAGCAATAGCTGCAACAGCGTCAGAGTTAGCGTCGTAACCAAAGGTTGGGACCTTCTGAGCCTTTGACCATGCGTTGAAGATGGACATGCCCATACCATCGTTGTTGGAAACAACAACATCAATCTGATCGCCGAAGGAAGAAGACCAAGCAGCAATTGCGTTACCAGCGGTTGCAGCATCCCATGTTGCACCAGCGGTGTTCTTCATCTCCTGAGAAGCAAGCTCACGGATGGTGTAGGACTTGCCGCCGACCTCAAGCTTGCCGTCCTGAACAACAGAAGCGGAGCCGTCAGTGTTGGTGCCTACTGGATCAGAAATAATCTTGCCGTCCTTCTCGATGCCAGTACCAAGTGCCTTACGGACACCACGAGTACGAGCGATAGAGTCGTTGTGACCGATGTCACCAATTGCAAGAACGTAACCAATGATGCCATCTTTGTTACGATCAAGCTCAGCTGCGTGAGCCTTGATGTAATCAAGAACCATCTGGCCCTGGAGCTCTGCGCCCTGAACTGCATCAAAGCCAACGTAATAGGTGTCCTTGTTGAAGTTAAGGGTGTTGGTATCAAGCTCACCGGTTGAGCTGTTAGAAGGCTGACGGTTGAAGAAGACAACAGGCTTATCCTTGTTCTCTACCTTTGCACCTTTAGCGCCTTCCTCTTTTTTCTCGCTAGGAGCGCAAGCTGCAAGAACGCTAGATCCACCAACGCTAAGAACGCCTAGACCACAGAACTTTAGAAAACTGCGACGAGACACATCCATAGTAGTGACCTTTCTCATTTGTTATGCCTTTTGCATAACACTGACCTTAATGAGTACGTTAACAAATCTCATCACAGCTCTTTGTGAGATGTCGCTCAACGGTTGTAGAAATACCGTAAGCGTTATGTTTTGTACCTTTTACGGTATCAATTTTGAAGTTTTTGAGGATAAATAAAGAAAAAGCGGTCAAATGGCCAAGTTATCGAGAAAATCGTCCGCTTCAAATCTGTGAATAAAAATCTGCTGGCAATGCGAGAAAAGCAGGACAGCTTTTCTTACAAAAAAAGACCAGGCATTGCCTGGTCTTGAAAATTCTGGCTCCCCGAGCAGGATTTGAACCTGCGACACGCTGATTAACAGTCAGCTGCGCTACCGCTGCGCCATCGGGGAATATGTGTGCTTCTCAGCGGTGTTTAAGTATAGAGAGACATTCCAAACCATGCAAGCATTTTTTAGAAAAAATTTAGTCAAATTCTTCTTGCACAATCTCTTGCATACCTAAACCAAGAAGCTACTCCTCCATATAGTCCTTAAGACGGCCGGACCTGGAAGGATGACGAAGCTTTGCCAAGGTCTTGGACTCAATCTGGCGAATACGCTCACGCGTAACTCCAAACTCCTTGCCCACCTCTTCAAGCGTGCGAGGGTGGCCATCCTCAAGACCAAAGCGGAACTTAATAACCTTACGCTCACGATCAGCAAGGCCGTCAAGAACCTGCTCAAGCTGCTCACGAAGCATTGAATCAGAAGCTGCATCTGGTGGAGCAACAGCTGAAGAGTCCTCAATAAAGTCTCCAAGCTGTGAATCTTCTTCTTCACCAATAGGCGTCTCAAGAGAGACAGGCTCCTGGCTAATCTTCTGGATCTCGCGAACGCGATCAGGAGACATACCCATTTCTGCGCCAATCTCTTCTGGGGTAGGATCTCTACCAAGATCTTGCAGAAGCTGACGCTGAACACGGATCAGCTTGTTGATTGTCTCTACCATGTGGACAGGAATACGAATGGTACGTGCCTGGTCTGCAATAGCACGGGTAATTGCCTGACGAATCCACCAGGTAGCATATGTTGAGAACTTAAAGCCCTTGGTGTAATCGAACTTCTCGACAGCACGAATAAGGCCAAGGTTACCTTCCTGGATAAGGTCAAGGAACAGCATACCGCGGCCAACATAGCGCTTTGCAATTGAGACAACAAGACGAAGGTTTGCAGAAATAAGCTGCTGCTTAGCGTCAAGTCCTACAGACTCAATACGCATAAGGCGGCGCTGCTCTGCGCGGTTAAGCTCGATGAGGCCATCCTCAAAGTCCTCCAGCTTCTGAGAAGCTGCAGTACCTGCCTCAATCTTCATAGCAAGGTGAACCTCTTCTGATGCAGTAAGCAGGTCAACCTTACCAATCTCTTTAAGATACATGCGGACAGGATCGCCGGTAAGCATAACCGTAGTGGTATCTGAACGGCGAGCACGAGCGCGAGAAGAACGTTTTGGCTTGGAGACTTTTGCCTTAGAAACAGAGCGGAGAGCCTCTTTGACCTCGCGAGCCTCATTTACGGCATCAAAATCTTCATCATCTTCATCTTCAAAATCAGAAGAGTCATCCAAGTCATCATCGGATGAAAAATCGTCCTCTACGGCGTCATCTTCAATGGCGAAAGAAACGG
This sequence comes from uncultured Atopobium sp., assembly GCA_963518165.1. GTDB lineage: Bacteria > Actinomycetota > Coriobacteriia > Coriobacteriales > Atopobiaceae > Lancefieldella. The sequence goes on along the minus strand of CAUQHX010000001.1, from coordinate 250,248 downwards.
TTGCTTCAGATGCGGTAGTAATCTCAACACCTTTAACGCGCAGCGAATCATACAGGTCAGAAAGCTCATCATCGTTAACGTCAACGTCACGAATGGCAACCTGAATATCGTCTTCGCTGATACTACCGTTAGACTTTGAAGAACTTACCAGATCATCAACAATTTTAGTAAGCTCATCTGAGAGTTTGACCTCGTCATTTGCCTTTTTTGCAGCCACAAATATCCTTTCGATAGATTAGCGCAAATCTTTATACCCAAAAGTTTCTCCACCTAATCAAACTACTCATTTTAATTTATAAAAAATCAGATGAGTAGCATCCTCATAAAATGAGTATTTTTATTGCCCTGAAGTAAGTCTCTTGCCTAACTCCAACGCTCGTGTCTGAAGTGCTTGTGCAGCGGCAAGCTGCTCTTCTGCTAGAGTTCCGTCAGAAGACTCCCCTGCATAAGAACTGGAGCGTAAATTAGATCGAATATCTCGCAATTTGCGCTGCACTGAGTAGTAGTCAACGGTATCAACAATAAACTCAAGTGAGCGGCGTGTATCGGAGTTGCCCTCAGATATCACGCGTCCAGACGAAAGAATAGCTGCCGCATTTGGCTCGACAGCTGCAGCTGCAGCAACTACCTGCGCTGGTGTAGCTCCCTCTGGAGTAGCAAGCATTGCCCATGCCATGGTTTGATGGCGAGCGTCAGCCCACACAAAGTCTGCAATACGATCTTGATACTCTCGCACCAAGGACAGATTTGTTGCCATAGCGCTTAAAAGTTCAAGTTCTGAGTTGACCTGTCTGCGGTCTTCTGCGGAAAGTCCCTGCGAACCGTGTGAAACATAAGCATCAGTAGAGACACCATACGAAGATGGATCGTCATATGGCGGAACCTCATCATACGGTGGGACATCATCGTATGAAGGACCGTCAGTATACGTTGAAGTCTTGGAAGTTGAGTTGTACGAAGAGTTGGCCGCACTCTTCTGAGGCTGTTTGCGTGCTGCCTTTGAAGTGCGAGAATCCAACGAATCATCTTGAATAGGTGCAGCTTTAATTGCGCGCTTTGCTTCCTCAACATCAATATGAAGCAGGTCTGACACACGAAGTGCATACTCGCTCAGAAGTACTGATGTCTTGAGCGGAGCCAATAAGGATGCTAAGGCCTCAAGCGCCTTGACTCGACCACCGGGCACAGATAAGTCAAACTGTGCGGTTGTGGCATCAAAGACAAAGTCCATGAGTGGACGAGCAGAGTCTAAGATGGGACGCAGTTTTTCTGCACCAGACTCGGCGAGAAACTCCATGGGGTCCTGATTATTTGGCAAAACAACGCAAAGAAACGCAGCGGTTGTTTTATCGATAAATTTAATAGCACGCGCGGCAGCGTGTTGGCCTGCGGCGTCACCATCAAACATGCAAATAATCTTGCGCGCACGCTGGCGATCAATAAGCTTGACATGCTCAGACGTAAATGCGGTGCCAAGAGCTGCCACGGTATTAGTAAAGCCAGCCTCGTGCATGGCAATAACATCTGTGTAGCCCTCACAAATTATGGCCTCAGACTGAGCTGCAATAGTCTCTTTTGCCACGTCGTAGGCAAAGAGGTGCTTGCCTTTATTAAAGACGGAAGTGTCCCTGGTATTTAGATACTTGGGAGCATTTTCTACCTTTTTAGTAATTCGGCCACCAAAAGCAATGGTTCTGCCCTGCTCGTCGTGGATAGGGAACATCACTCGATCATAGAACCAGTCGCTGATGCGACCATTGCGTTCAACAGCAAGGTTGGCAGCAATCATCTCTTGCGTGGTATATCCGCATTTGCGCAAGTGTGCCACAAGTGCTCCTCTACCAGGCGCGTATCCCAGCTTCCAGCGCTTACAGACAGCTGCTCCAAATCCACGACCAGAGAGATAGCTACGAGCTGCTTCAGGACCTTCTCCCCTTCCGCGCATAAGCATGGAGTGGAAGTAATTCTCGGCCTCGGTAAGGCACTCGATCAAACGATTCTTGCGAGGTCCTTTAGAAACATGAGCCTCTTCAGAAAGCGTTATGCCTGCTTTATCAGCAAGGTATCTAATGGCGTCAGGAAAATCCAGGTTTTCTCGCTTCATGACATAGCTGAAGACGTCTCCGCCTTCGGAGCAAGCGCCAAAGCAGTGCCAAAGACCCGTGGAGGGGTTTATCTTGAATGAAGGACTTTTTTCTTGGTGGAAGGGGCAACACCCCCAATAGTCCTGACCTCGGGGTTTAAGCTCAACTGTCTCTGACACAAGCGTGACAAAGTCCGTTGCCTGTCGTACACGCTCTTTATCTTCATCAGTTATCATCTTCCACCTCCCCGCTTTCCAAGTTATATGAAGTCGTACCCAGATTCTGGGCTACCCAATCTATATTTCCACGAACGGCTTGCTTGAGGTCTTCCAGCGAATCAAATTTTTTGGATTCCCTCAGTCTCTTCACAAATACCGTCTGAACCTCTGAATCATATAAGTTACCGCTAAAACCTAGAAGATTAGCCTCAAGCAAAGGCCCTGTTTGAGACTCAAATGAAGGAGCTTTTCCTACATTAACCGCAGCAGGCCAAGCTGTTGCGCCGTGGACCACATAGCACGCATACACGCCGTCTTGAGGAATGCAATCATGCAGGTCAAGCGCGACGTTTGCCGTAGGAAAACCAAAGCCAGTGCCCTGACCACGACCATGCTTGACCACACCGCTTAAAAAGTGCCAGCGGCCGAGCAGGCTTGCTGCCTCTTCAACCTTACCCTGCTCAAGCAAGTCCCTAATGCGAGTTGCAGAGATTTTCTGTCCACCCGAACAAAAGAGCTCGTGGGCGTGGACCTCAAAGCCATGCTGACGTCCAAGTGAGGTAAGCAACGCGCTTCCTTCAGCTCCTTGTGCGCCCAGGCCAAAGTCAGAACCCACATGAACGGACACGGCCAAGACACTTGGAAGCAACTTACCCTCAACGTATTGTGCGGCACTCAACGCTGCAAACTCGCGGGTAAAGTGATGCACCAGAATGCCGTCCACACCCCACACGGCAAGCGCACGAAGCCTGTCTTCTCCCGAGAGCAAACGTCGAGGAGATCCATCAAACAGCACCTCAACGGGATCGGGCAGAAATGTCACAGCCACAAGTGGCACATTGCGAGCTTCAGCGTCTTTCTTTGCGCTGGCGAGAAGACCCTGGTGGCCCTCATGAAGACCGTCAAAGACACCAAGCACGCACACGCAAGGCTGCCTGTAGCAGTCAGAACGCAGCGTATAGAAGTCGGCATCACCAAGCTCAAGCGGAGCCGGCAGATGACTTCCATACAAAATGGATTCTGTTATGCGTTCTACCTTGTTCAACGCGCGTCCTTACTTACACAAAATACCTTGAGAGAAGTTAGTCTGGCAGACTAGGCAGGAACCTTGCCTAGTCCAAATTCCCACAAGAGCATCATTCCACACAAGGCTGACCAGCGAGTTATTGGCAACCTCAGAGAGTTCTTCTGGAATACCAAAACGCTTTCCAACTTCAACACATTTGTATTCTGCTCCAGTCAGCCTGTGCACAGGGTATCCGAGAACCTCAGTTGGATTGAGGCGTTTAGCTTCAAGCATCTGATCTGGGCTTTGTTCAAGCTCTTCTAATAAAGCGCAGCTACCAAGCGTAATGGGACCAGAGAATGTCCTTCTTAGGCCACTAATATGAGCCTCTGTTCCAAGAGATTGACCCAGGTCTCGAGCAATGCTTCTGATATAGGTGCCTTTAGAAACATCAAAAGCAACCGTCCACACCAGTGAGTCATCCTCAGCAGAAGGCACATGCACCGCCAAAAGCGTAGCGTCATAAATAGAGACTCTACGTGCCGTTAGTTCTGGCATTTTGCCTTCACGAACAAGCTGATAGGCACGTTTACCATCAACAGAGATAGCAGAAACCGCTGGTGGCAGCTGGTCTACAGTACCCACCAGCTTTGCGCACGCAGCACGGGCAAACGCTTCTTCGCGCAACTCTGCAGGTACTGGTGCCGTAGCCACCACCTCACCGTCTGCATCATCGGTCGAGGTACGAGCCCCAAACGAAATGTCGGCTACATACCCCTTTCGGTCAAGCGTCAGAAGGCCCAACAGCTTTGTGGCAAGGCCAATGCCCACTACCAGCACGCCACTTGCATTAGGATCCAAGGTGCCTGCGTGTCCCACGCGTTTCTCGCCAAATGCACGGCGAACGCGAGAAACCACGTCATGGCTGGTTAAGCCCAGCGGCTTGTCAACTGCAATAAGTGCGTTAATTCCACTTGCTCCTCGCTTCACCTATGACTCCTTGTCAAGCGCGAGAAGATCAATAAGCAGAGGCACTATCTGGGTAAACACGTCGTCAATGGTGCCTTCAGCGGTAAAGCCCGCGGCAGCAGTGTGTCCGCCGCCACCCATTTGACGAGCAACGCCAGAAATATCAAGTTTGGACTTGGAACGCAGATTACCGCGAACTTTTCCGCCATCAACCTCTTTGAGGAAGAGGGCAATTTCTGTTCCCTCAACGCAGCGCACAATATCTACTAGGCCATCCATCTCGGCAAGAGGGACTCCCGATGCAGAAAGATCTGCGGTAGTGACGTAGCTGTAGGCAACACGACCCTCACCAAACGTGCGGATTCGACCCATAACCTTTGCGGCAAGGTGAATATAGGCCAAGCGATCGCTCTGATAAACGTGAAGCGCAATCTGAGATGGAGAAGCACCTGCTTCTACCAGCAAACTTGCAACCTCAAAAGCCTCGCCGTCAGCGTTTTGATACTGGAAACGACCAGTATCAGTTACCAGAGCGCACATAAGGCATTGTGCCTCTGAGGGAACAAGCTCTGCGCCCAAATGACAGGCAAACTCGGTGATAATGACACCGGTTGCCGCTGCATCAGGACGCACAAGGCCTGCATTCCAATACACGTTGTTATAGGGGTGATGGTCAAGCACTGCTACCGTCTTAGAGCGCTCCATCAGTGCTTCTGCATCAGCCAAACGTCCTGCAGTAGATAGGTCTACGCAGATAAAGAGGTCTGGAGTACCCTCGTACTTATTTGCAGGAACAAAGCTGTCAGTACCATCAAGAAACTTGTAAATACGTGGGACTTCCCCATCAGCATCTGCCAAAAGATTCGTGACAGTTTTGCTAGGCCACCTTCTCTGAATAATGGAAGAAAGTGCTAATCCAGAGCCAATCGCATCTCCATCAGGAGAAGTATGTGCGCAAACAACGATTGACGAGGCCTGCTCAATCAGAGCTATAACCTCGTCAAACTCTGGACGACTGACTTTTGTATTCAGTGACGTCACTTACTTACGCCTCCTCGTCAGAATTCTCTTCATCAGAAGCTAGAGGGTATCCAAACTCGTCTTTCTCAACACCAAGCGTTGGTGGAACTACCTCAAGCGCCTGAGCAATGCGTTCAGCCTCATCGGTAGTGGTATCAATTTTGAAATCAAGCTCAGGGGTAACACGCCAGTTCAGCGCATGACCCAAAAGCGAGCGAATCCTGCCCTTTGCACGCTTGAGAGCTGCAAGGACCTTCTCGTAGCGATCAGGCTCACAGCTTACATAGGCGCGCATAAAGGACTTATCAACCGAGACCTCACAGCTTGTGACAGTCACAAGCTGGAGATCAGGGTCGGAAATTTCAAACAAAAGGATCCAGCTGAGCTTTTCTCGAGCAATCTCATTAGTACGACGAGAAAACTGATTCTGTTTCATGCTGTCCCTTCTTACTCGGTACGAGCCACCTGCTCAATGCGATAGCCCTCAAGCTGGTCGCCAGGCTTGATGTCCTGGAAGTTCTCAAGGCCAATACCGCATTCATAGCCGGATTTAACGCTCTTAACGTCGTCTTTGAAGCGCCTGAGCGATGCAATCTTTCCGTCATAGACAACAAAGCCGTCACGAATGAGGCGGATGTTATCGTCGCGAGAAATCTCGCCCTCAGAAATCATGCAGCCTGCAGCAATACCAACCTTAGGAACCTTGAAAGTATCGCGAACCTCAGCAACGCCAGTCTGAACTTCCTGCTCAGTTGGCTTAAGCATACCAATACGAGCAGCATCAATCTCTTCGATTGCCTTGTAGATAACGCTATAGGTTCTAATCTCAACGCCTACGCGCTCTGCAGCAAGCTTGGCCTTTGCATCTGGACGGACGCCAAAGCCAATGATGATTGCGTTGGATGCATCGGCGAGAACAACGTCGGTCTCCGTGATTCCACCAACAGCAGAGTGAATGGTGCTGATACGAACCTCGGACTGGTCCATCTTGTCCAGGGAGTCCTGGAGAGCCTCGATAGAGCCCTGAACATCAGCCTTGATGATGAGGTTGAGTTCCTTGACGTCACGGTCAGCCATGGTGTCAAAGAGGTTCTCAAGGGTAACGTGCTTAACACGGTTCTGCTCTTCAATACGAGCCTTAAGGGCGCGCTGGTCAGCAAGCTCTCGAGCGTCGCGCTCCTCCTGGAAGACGCGGAACTCATCGCCTGCACCAGGAACGGTCTGCAGACCAAGAATCTCAACTGCGTCAGAAGGACCTGCGGTAGTTACTGCATTGCCCTTAGGATCAAGCATTGCACGGACGCGACCAAAGGCCATACCAGCAACAAGAGCATCGCCGATGTGGAGCGTACCGCGTGTAACCAGAACAGTAGCAACAGAGCCGCGGCCACGGTCAAGCTTAGCCTCAAGAACGTTACCAGATGCAAAGGTGTCTGGGTTTGCCTTCAGCTCAAGGACATCTGCCTGCAAAAGAATGGTCTCGAGAAGATCGTCGATGCCCAAATTCTGCTTAGCGGAGATGTCAACAAACATGTTCTGTCCGCCCCACTCCTCAGGAATAACACCATACTCGGTGAGCTCCTGACGAACGCGGGTAGGATCTGCGCCTGGCTTATCAATCTTGTTGACTGCAACAACAATTGGCACACCAGCTGCCTTTGCGTGGTTAATAGACTCAATGGTCTGAGGCATAACGCCGTCGTCTGCCGCAACAATCAGAATGACAATATCGGTAACTTTTGCACCACGAGCACGCATAGCGGTAAAGGTCTCGTGACCTGGGGTATCGATGAAAGTAATCTCACGGCCGTTAATGGTGACCTGAGAAGCACCGATTGCCTGAGTAATACCGCCGGCCTCGCCAGCTGCAACGCCAGTGTGACGGATTGCGTCCAGAAGCGATGTCTTACCGTGGTCAACGTGACCCATAACGGTAACTACTGGAGGACGTGGCTTCAAGTCCTTAGGATCATCGTAGAAGGTAAAGGAATTCTCCTCTTCCTTGGACATGATCTTAATCTGGCGACCAAGGTCATCAGCAACAATCTCAATAAGCTCATCAGACATGGTCTCGGTAAGTGTCAGAGGGTTGCCAAGCAGGAACAGACGCTTAATGATGTCATTTGCAGAAACGCCAAGGAGCTCTGCAAGCTCAGAGACAGTAGAGCCCTGAGGAACCTTTACGGTATCAAGCTGGGAAATATCCTGGTCATTTGCAAGTGCTTCTTCAATACGCTGCTCCATAGCAGCCTCTGCAGCCTGCTTCTGACGACGCTCTTTACGCTTTTTACGGCGACCAGTGGACTCACGACTTGCCTCTTCAATAGCAACGCGGGCCTCATCCAAAACGCGGCTTCTGTTGTAAGCCTCAGCCTCACGCGCCATACGGCTATAACGGTCTTCTCCGTCATCTCCGCCACGACGGTTCTTCTTGCGCTTACCATTTGGACGCTCGTCAGACATAGAAGCGTCATCGCGTTCATTCTTGAAGTTATGACGAGAAGGAGCGCCACTTGCCTCGCTTGCATTAGCGCGTGCGTGATTTCTTGGTCCCTTCTCGGCCTTCTTCTGAGCAGCGGACTCAGCAGCCTGCTGCTTCAAGACCTCTTCCTGCTGTGCAATCTGGTCAAGCAGGTTATTGAAGGAAGGAGCAGTCTTAGGAGCCGTATCCTTTACGCGGTTACGCTCAGCCTCTTCAGCCTCAAGACGCTTCTTCTCTTCCTCAGCACGGCGGCGCTCCTCTTCTTTCTTACGAGCAGCCTCTTCTTTAGCGCGCTTCTTCTCTTCTTCTGCACGCTCAGCTTCACGTCTTGCCTCTGCAGCAAGACGCTCGGCCTCTGCTGCCTCTGCAGCAGCCTTAGCCTCCCTGGCAGCAGCCTCTTCCTCGGCAGCCTTCTGAGCTGCGATTTCAGCGGCACGAGCCTCCATAATAGGCTGGAGTTTCTTACGAACAATAGAAATATATGCGTCTTCAAGCGTAGAAGAAGCAGACTTTGCAGGAATCTTCATGTCCGCAAGGTGCTCGAGCAATTCTTTGCTCTGCATACCATATTCTTTGGCAAGGTCATGTACACGCATTTTTGCCATATATGAAAACCTTCCGGTTGACGGGATAGTTACAGGTAGTTGCCTAGATCAGTGAGTCTGGATCGGAAGAAATCTCTGCATTCTCCATGTCATCATGAATGCCACAGAAATCAGAGCCAGGCCTTGCCATATTGCGGCAAGGAGTTCCGTTAGGGCTCACATACTTGCAACGATGAGCAATCTCTTCCTCGTCAACAGTCTCTTCAACAACCTCAGGAAGGTTGTTCAGAATGCTTGCAGCAAGGGACTCGTTCTTGATGTCAATGTGAAGACCAGTCAGACGAGCTGCAAGACGAGCGTTCTGGCCCTCTTTGCCAATAGCCAAAGAAAGCTGGTCATCAGGAACAATAACGGTTGCGTGTCCCGTAGCACCATCAACAATAACGCGAGAAACACGTGCAGGTGAAAGTGCGGATGCAACGCAACGAGCAGCATCGTCAAACCAAGGTACAACGTCGACGCGCTCTCCACGAAGCTCAGAAACTACGGTGCGAACACGGCTGCCCTTAGGACCAACGCAAGCACCAACTGGATCAAGGCGCTCGTCAACGGAAGAAACAGCAATCTTGGAGCGGACGCCAGCCTCACGAGCAATGGAGCGAATGCTTACAACACCGTCATAAACCTCTGGAACCTCAAGCTCAAAGAGGCGACGGATAAGATCTGGGTGAGTACGAGAAACAACAATTGGTGGACGCTGACGCTCACCACGAACTGCTGGCTGAGTTGCATTAGGGTCGCGGACGTCAACAATAATTGCCTTAATGCGCTGGTTGTGAAGGTAACGCTCGCCTGCTGGACGCTCATCGCGCTCATCAGGGAAACGACGCTGGTCAAAGTGTGGAAGCTCTGCCTCAACGCCCTCACGAATCTTAATGATGGTGAAATCAGGAGTGGACTGAAGAACAGTACCGGTGATGATGTCACCAATACGGCCACGGAACTCATCATAAATCTGTGCACGAGCAGCGTTGCGAACAAGCGTCTTAATCTCTGCCTTAGCGTGCTGTGCAGCAATACGGCTGGTATCTGGAGGAGTTACGTCTACCTCATCAAACTCAGTGTACTCACCAGTCTCCTCGTCTGGCTCACCCTTAGGGACAAGCTCATAGACGTAGACACGGCCAGTAGCCCTATCAATAGTGACGCGAGCGCCAAAATCAAGATGGAGGACGTCAGCATAGCTCTTTGCCAGAGACTGCTCCAAACGGTCCAGAAGATACAACTCATCGATGTGCTTCTCCTGGCAAAGCAACATCAAAGCTTCCATCATTTCAGATGCCATGAATAATCCTCTCTATCTACTTCTTGGCTGAGGCCGAGAAATCAAAAACTGGTTTAATAACGCACTTCTTTAGCTCAGACAGGTCAACGGTACAGACCTCATCTTCTGTCTGGATTGAGATAGTTGTACCCTCAATGCCCAAGAGCTTGCCGGTAAATTTACGGCGTCCCTCTGTAGCAGTAGTCTGAAGCTGAATCTCTTCTCCTGCAAAGCGCTCAAAGTCTTTTGCACGACGAAGTGGACGTGCCATTCCTGGAGAAGAAACCTCCAAGGTAAATGATGCTGGGAATGGATCAAGCTCATCAATGGTTTCTGAGATCCATGAAGTTTCTTGAGCAACCTCATCAAGAGAAATGGTCTCTGCTTTCTGGTCATCATGGTCAATTCTTACTCTGACCACAGGATTCTTAGAAGAACCAACAATCTCAACATCAACAATATCAATGTGGTGATTGAGTGCAGCCTGCTCTAGTGCGGACAAGATTTTCTTTGTTGCACCTTCGTTTTGCATTTGACCTCCTCATCTACATACAGAAAGGAAGCGGGGTCAAAACTCAACCCCACTTCCAACTAATAACAACTACGTTTAGAGATATCTTACGAGATAAAGGGCTTCTCGTCAAGTGTTTTTGCTGTTAGGCAACGATATTCACAAGTCGTCCCTTAACAACAATGACTTTTCTAATCTCTTTACCCTCAAGCTGATCAGCAATAGCCTCAGTTGCGGCTGCAGTGAGCTCTTCCTCAGAAGCATCGGCAGCAACCTCAATGCGAGCGCGGACCTTGCCCTTAAGCTGAACAGCAATTTCAACGGTATTGCTCTTTGCCTGCTCTGGGTCAAACTCTGGCCAAGGCTGGTGATAGACAGGTGTGTCTTTACCCAGAGCCTCGTGGCTGAGCTCCTCAGCCCAGTGAGGAATGATTGGAGCCAGCATGGCAACAACATCATTTGCAACCTTGTAGCAAAGTGCAGCATCTCTAGACTCTGCAGGAACCTCGTTGATATAGGCGCTTGCTGCATTAACCAGCTCCATAACTGCAGAAATTGCCGTATTGAACTGACCTTTGTCAAACTCGGTGGTGCAGCGGATTCCCATAGCGTTGAGGATGCGGTTGAGCTCAAGCGACTTTGCATCCAAAGCTGTGTGGTCAAGTACGGCAGAAGCATCAGCGGTGCGAGAAAGTTCCCAAACCACACGCCACGCACGCTTGATAAAGCGGTTTGCACCTGCAACGACCTTCTCGTCCCAGTCAAAATCCTTCTCTGGTGGAGCAACAAAGAGAATGGCAAGACGCATCGTATCTGCACCGTAAGGCTCAATGACAGAGCTTGGAGGTACAACGTTACCCTTTGACTTTGACATGGTGTCGCCGTGCTCATCCTTGACCATGCCCTGGGTCATCAGGTTCTTAAATGGCTCATCAATATCAATCATGCCCAGGTCACGAAGGACCTTAGTAAAGAATCGAGAATACAAAAGGTGCAGAATTGCGTGCTCAATGCCGCCAATGTAGTTATCTACCGGCATCCAGCGATCCACTGACTCTTTAGAGAAAGGAAGCTCGGTGTTGTGTGGATCGCAATAGCGCAGATAATACCAGCTAGAGCAGGTGAAAGTGTCCATGGTATCAGTGATACGCTGAGCGGGCTTGCCGCACTTAGGACAGGTGGTCTCTACAAACTCTTTGCACTCAGCAAGGGTATCTCCTGCTGCCAGGTCAAGATTGTCTGGAAGCGTGACAGGAAGTTGATCGTAAGGAACAGGGACGTCACCGCAGCAATCGCAATGAATCATAGGAATTGGATTGCCCCAGTAACGCTGCCTTGAGATGAGCCAGTCACGAAGGCGGAACTGAACAGTTCGGCGGCCAACGTTGTGCTCAGTCAGATAGGCAACAACGGCCTCTTCTGCCTCGGAATGCTTACCACCGCGAAGTCCGGTGAAAGGACCAGACTGAACAAGAATACCAACGGTATCCATTGGTCCATCCCAGTCAACAGAGGTCACCTTGTATTCGGAAACTCCCTTGAGCTCCTCGTAAATATCAGTTCCCTCTTCGCAGATGATAGGAACAATAGGCAGGTCGTACTTCTTAGCAAAGTCAAAGTCGCGCTTATCGCCTGATGGAACGCCCATAACGGCGCCAGTACCATAGTCGAGAAGGACGTAGTCAGCAACCCAAATTGGTACGGTCTGTCCAGTAACAGGGTTAATTGCGTAATGGCCTGTGAATACACCGTGTTTCTCGCGGTCTGTGCCCTGGCGATCAATGGAAGAAACCTTTACGGCCTCCTCATGAAGAGCGTCAAAAGCAGCCTTGTACTCAGAATCCCCTACCAGCTCAGCAGCAAGCTTAGACTCTGGTGGAAGCAACATGAAGGTGCAGCCATAGATGGTGTCTGCGCGAGTGGTAAAGACGGTCATCTTGGTATCAGTTGGTGTGACGCCATCAGTGTCTGCCAGGGTGAAGTCAATCTCTGCACCCTCGGAGCGACCAATCCAGTTTGCCTGCATAGCACGAACACGCTCTGGCCAGCCCTCAAGCTGGTCAAGGTCATCAAGGAGCTCCTGAGCGTAATCAGTGATGCGCAGGTACCACTGAGAGAGCTCGCGTTTCTCTGGAACCGCGCCACAGCGCCAGCACTTACCGTTAACTACCTGCTCATTTGCAAGAACAGTTTTGTCGTTAGGACACCAGTTAACAGGGCTTGTTGCGCGATATACCAGACCCTTCTCAAGCATCTTGAGGAAGATCCACTGGCCCCACTTGTAGTACTCAGGGTCACATGTGTTAAACATGCGGTCTTTGTCATAAGCAAAGCCCATGCGGAACATGGTCTTTACAGCCTGGTCAATATTTTTATGAGTCCACACAGAAGGCTGGGTATTGTGCTTAATAGCAGCGTTTTCTGCAGGAAGACCAAAAGCGTCAAAGCCCATTGGATGCAAAACATCAAAACCGCGCATACGGGCCTGACGAGCCATAGCATCACCAATGGTGTAGTTACGAGCGTGACCCATGTGAAGATCGCCCGAAGGATAAGGGAACATCTCTAGAACGTATTTTTTAGGCCTGGAGCTGTCCTCTTCTGTCTTGTAAAGATTCTGCTCTTCCCAGACACGCTGCCACTTAGTTTCAATGGCCTCAGCGTCGTAGGCAGGAAAATCACCTGTAACGGTTACGTTCTGTACTTCCTCGTTTTCCACGAGTTCCCCTTTCTTATAGCGATGCGTCACCAAGCAAAATACTTGGTGACGCTAGTAGTCCATAAATCCTGTGAGTTATGAACGGAAATTGTAGCTGACCTGCTGGTTTGAATCTTTCAGCAAGACGTCGTGTGCGCCACCCTCAACAATTGAAGTTGAAGAGACAAGCGTAATCTTTGCCTTATCGCGAAGCTCTGGAATATCAAGAGCGCCACAGTTGCACATAGTGGACTTGACCTTCAGAAGTGAAGCCTCAACGCCGTCCTTCAGAGGGCCTGCGTATGGGACATACGAGTCAACACCCTCGACAAAGGAAAGGCCGCGCTTGTTGCCGCCAAGGTCATAGCGCTGCCAGTTACGAGCGCGAGCAGAGCCTTCGCCCCAGTATTCCTTCATGTATGAGCCGTTAACAATAACGCGGTCAGAAGGACTCTCATCAAAGCGAGCAAAGTAGCGACCAAGCATCATAAAGTCAGAACCCATAGCAAGAGCCAAAGTCATGTGATAGTCGTAGACAATTCCACCGTCAGAGCAGATTGGAATATAGATGCCAGTCTCCTCAAAATACTCATCACGAGCGCGAGCAACATCAATGACAGAGGTTGCCTGACCACGACCAATGCCCTTCTGCTCACGAGTGATGCAGATGGAACCGCCGCCGATACCAATCTTGATAAAGTCAGCGCCAGCCTCTGCTAAGAAGCGGAAGCCCTCAGCATCTACAACGTTACCTGCGCCAATCTTGACGGAATCACCGTAGGTTGCACGAACCCACTCAAGCGTGCGCTTCTGCCACTCAGAGTAACCCTCAGATGAGTCGATGCACAAAACATCGGCACCTGCCTCAACAAGCAGAGGAACACGAGTCTCATAGTCACGAGTATTAATACCAGCGCCAACCATGTAACGCTTAGAGTCATCAAGCAGTTCATCTGGAGCAGACTTGTGGGAATCATAATCCTTGCGGAATACAAGGCTAACCAGGTGGCCGTTCTTATCGACAATAGGAAGAGTGTTGAGCTTGTTGTCCCAAATAATGTCATTTGCCTCTTTGAGGGTCGTATCCTCAGCTGCGGTAATAAGCTTATCAGCTGGGGTCATAAACTCAGAAACAAGCTTAGAGCGATCATCGCGAGAAGGACGATAATCACGAGAAGTAACAATACCTACGAGCTTACCGCGAGAAGTGCCGTCATCGGTGACAGGCATAGTAGAGTGACCAGTCTTCTCTTTAAGGTCAAGCACCTCACCAAGGGTCATTTCTGGAGTAAGGGTTGAATCGGAGACTACAAAGCCTGCCTTGTAGCTCTTAACCTCGCGAACCATCTGAGCCTCATCCTCAGCGGACTGAGAGCCATAAATAAAGGCAATGCCGCCCTGCTGGGCCAAGGCAATTGCCAAACGAGGACCAGAAACTGACTGCATTACTGCAGATACTATAGGAATGTTGAGCTCAATTGCGCTTTTCTCGCCACGTTTAAACTTAACAAGAGGAGTCTTCAAAGAAACATTTGCAGGGATATTCTCAGCTGATGAATAGCCAGGAACCAAAAGGTACTCAGAAAATGTGTGTGATTCGCCTTCGAAGAACTTTGCCATTGTTTTTGGCTCCCTCCTGACCTACCGGTCATGCTCAACGTGTTTTGGCATTGTACCACCAGTGGAGTTAATTATTTAATTTGAACTCCCACTTGAAGCAATAACATCCTCAAAGTTAACAGCAATGTCATGTTTTGTAGGAACCCACTCAACCTTTTTAAACAAAGCTGCAACGGTAATTGGAATATACGTCATCATAAAAATAGGGAACGTAAAAAGATTGGTAAAAATACGCCATTTCTTCTTTACATGGAAATGCTTGTACTCCGAGATGGTGGTAATAAGCGCCAGAATAAAGAAGACCACATACATCGAGAAGACCGTCATGACCAAAGATCCCACACTCATAGCAATCTCTGCGTCAGTAGCAACGAAGCCGTGGCTCAAATAGCCAACTAGCATGTAAGTACCATTAATAAAGGCTGAAAGCAGTGTCAAAATCATGCCTGGCGCAATGGTCATGAGCATATCGTATGAAGCAAACTGACCTTTAAAAATACCCTTAATAAGATCAAAGCCGTACGAGAAGAACACCTGGTAGAAGCCTTTTGTCCAACGCATACGTTGTGTCCACGATGCCTTGAAGGTCAAAGGCTGTTCATCAAAGAATTCTGCTGGTGCATAACCAATTTGAATATTGTGAGCACTGCAGAAGGTGGAGAATTGAATATCCTCGGTAAGGGTGTGGAAATCCCATCCATGCATGCCTTTAATAATGCGAGAAGAAACCATCCAGCCAGAACCAGAAACAGCGCAGCTAGTACCCATCATCATACGGGCATTGTTCAAGAACTTTGCCTCGCGCATAAACCAGGTTGCATATGCAGAGCTTACCCAGCTGGAATCAAAATTCTTTGAGTTTCTGTAGCTAGTGCATACAAGATATCCGGCATCAAAAGCCTGGTTCATAATCTTTAAGTAGCTTGGAGAAACCAGGTTATCGGCGTCCATAATAATGAATGCCTCGTATTTGTCGCCGTACTCATTAAGAATGCGGTCAAAGCCGTAATCCATGACCCAGCTCTTACCTTTACGAGCAAGGTCATTACGCTCCCAAGTAATTGCTCCAGCTTTTCTTGCTTCTTCAGCTGTTTTATCAGTACAAGCGTCTGCAACAACAAAGACGTCCATAAGCTCTCGAGGATAATCCTGAGAAAGAATGGACCTGACAAGGTTGCCAATAACTGGCTCTTCGTTGTGGGCAGCAATAAAGAAAGCGTAGCGGTGCTGCTTTTTTGCCTCTGGAAGCTTTACCTCACCCTTAACTAAGACGCGAAGGATATACACGATCTGATAGAAGTATGCGAGTGTAAAGAAAAGCCAGATAATAAAGTTAAAAACAACGATTGGAGTGATACCGAGTCTGTTAAATTGCAATGGCATATATCCCTACGCTCCAAACTCAAGGCAAATATGTTTTATCAGCCAAAATCTCTCGATAAACAATTACCTTATAATCTTAGCGCAACGAAAGGGTCAAAGCGCCCGTGCCTTGGAATCTATTTTTCTCCCACATCAACGCACATACAATTGACCATCTTGGATATCGAGAAGAACGTCTGCTTCTTGATCTAGTTCATCAGAGTGCATAATCACCATGACAGTCCGCCTACCTTTGAGGTTGGTGAGATATCTACAAAGCCTCTGTGATGTTGGCGCATCTAAATTCTGTAGAGGTTCATCCAAAACAAGTGCCCCTTGTTTTCTGGATAGAGCTCTCAAAAGGCCAATTTTTTGTCGCTCACCCAAAGAAACGGACTCTTCTTTTCCGTCAAAAGCATGAGTCTCAAGAGAAGAGAAATCGAGCAAGGTGTAAATCATACGATCAATCTTTTCTCCAAACATATTGTCAGCAAGGCTTCCTTCTACAAGAGGTACCGGACGAGCAAAACGAGAACAATCTTTAAGATCATCCGAAAGCGCTATATCACCACTGAATAGTGATGGATCAGAGCAGCCTGCCAAAAGATCCACGAAAGAAGACTTTCCTGAGCCATTGGATCCCTTTACCACCACGAGAGATCCTTGTGGAATGCTGAGAGCTTGTGTATGGAAAAGTTCTGGTCCTTCTGGAGTAGCTAAAAGAGTTCCCTCTCCTATCTTTACAGCTGGTTTAAGTGAAGAATTCCAAAGCTTCTCATAACCTGAAGGCTCTTGGGATTCTTTGAAAGTATTTTGTAGTCGCTCAAGATGAACTTTATTTGCTTTTACAAACATGATTGACTGAAAAAGTTCCGCTAGAGGATTCTGAATCAATGCACAAAGTTGATATGAGATAAAAATATCTCCTACAGACGCAGCATGAATCTGATACATTTCAATGGTTAGGGCAAGCATAATAATCTGCAGTAGAGAGCACATACTGCTTGGAATCTTCTCATTCAATCCCTCATTAAACCGGTATCTTTTTATGGAATCCAAGTACTTTAAACCGATGTCGTGATATCTCTCTTTATAAAAGACGTCAGCTCGAGCAATATTGATAGCTCTTTTATTTTCTACGATGCGTTTTGATTCGTTCAAATATCTATCTTGAGCTGGAATAATATTTCGCTGTAAATCAGCAATCCGCTTGGCTGGAACCCTTGTCACAAGAAATAAGATAGGAATATAGGTAAGCACTACGATGAAATATACATAATTGGTAATAAGAAGCGCTAATAAAATCACTACGATACATCCGACAGAACTCAAAATGGCAATATTCACAGCACTATATACAGATCCATACATGGTCGCAGAACTGCTTAAAAGGTTCATGTAGTAGCCTTTTTCATGTTTTTTATAGACACGGGCCGGCATCGCAATAACCCTTTGAATAACCTGCGTAGTACAACTCATTCTTTGGATAATCGCCGCACGCACAGGAAACCATCCTTTAAATGTAAGAACAAGGACTGCTGATACGAGAGAAAGAAACAGTACCCCCACAAAAGTAATCGTTTTACTAGTCATCCAAGAGCCTTGAGAAACGGCGCTCACTATTGAGCCTAAGGCCAAGCTCGTAGCTACAGAAAGAGCAGTTGATAATACTGATCCTAATATTAAAAAGATATTATTCTTTGTAATGACAAAAGATGAAGGTGCTTGAAACTTATATTTGGTTCGTGTATTCATTATTGTCTTTTCTCCCACATCAACGCACATGCAATTGGCCGTCTTGGATATCGAGAAGAACGTCTGCTTCTTGATCTAGTTCATCAGAGTGCATAATCACCATGACAGTCCGCCTACCTTTGAGGTTGGTGAGATATCTACAAAGCCTCTGTGATGTTGGCGCATCTAAATTCTGTAGAGGTTCATCCAAAACAAGTGCCCCTTGTTTTCTGGATAGAGCTCTCAAAAGGCCAATTTTTTGTCGCTCACCCAAAGAAACGGACTCTTCTTTTCCGTCAAAAGCATGAGTCTCAAGAGAAGAGAAATCGAGCAAGGTGTAAATCATACGATCAATCTTTTCTCCAAACATATTGTCAGCAAGGCTTCCTTCTACAAGAGGTACCGGACGAGCAAAACGAGAACAATCTTTAAGATCATCCGAAAGCGCTATATCACCACTGAATAGTGATGGATCAGAGCAGCCTGCCAAAAGATCCACGAAAGAAGACTTTCCTGAGCCATTGGATCCCTTTACCACCACGAGAGATCCTTGTGGAATGCTGAGAGCTTGTGTATGGAAAAGTTCTGGTCCTTCTGGAGTAGCTAAAAGAGTTCCCTCTCCTATCTTTACAGCTGGTTTAAGTGAAGAATTCCAAAGCTTCTCATAACCTGAAGGCTCTTGGGATTCTTTCTCGTGCTCAAGATAAACATCAATATCCGCTTTTGCAGCAAGATATGAGCTTTTAACAGAACAAACCGTATCAAGCGGTTCACTCAATACTGACAAAATCAGATAGGCGGCTAAAATCTCTCCAACACTCATCTGACCTATAGAAAGCAGCATAACACCTGTAATTATGGCTACGACTTGCGTGAAATTTGAAAGCGCTGACGGAAGGCTCTTTGATAAAGCACTGAAAAAACTACTTCTTTTTACATAGAGGAAATACTCATCATTAGCTGCCTTGTAAGCATTTTCAAAATAGCTCTCTGCTCGGAGCACATTAATCGAAAACTTTTCCTCAATTATGCGCCTACCGATATCCAGCCAGCCTTCTCGTTTTTTCATTGACTCGGTCAAAATCTCATTTGTTTTCTTGCTCGGATAATCAATAATCACCAAGTAAAAAGGGATATATAGCAAGACAAGCAAACCAATCCATGGATTTACCGTAAGCGCCACAATTGCCAAAACAATAACTGCTAAAAGACCACCTAAAAATTCAACACTTACTGCAATTTGAACACCACTGAAGACAAAGGCTGCCATAGTGACTACATTAAGATAGTGCCCAGTTTTATTTTTTGAAAAAACACGAAGAGACATCTTTAAAAATTCCGATATCGCTACCTCAGAACTAGCAACCGCAGCTTCTAAATTGAGCTTTTGAGGAATCCAAACAGTGAGAAAAAAGCTTAAGCAAAGCGTTACAAGCGAAAGTAGCAACAACAGCCCTAGCTTTTGCCAAATACCGTCAGCAGCTTGCACATTAAGCATGCTATCAATTAAATCGCCTGTATAAATACCCAGCATTGCAACAGCAATATATCCAATTGCCAAACCAAAGGCAGATAGAAGCATATGTTTTCGTATAACAAATAAGTGAGAGAGACGATTATTCATACTCATCATCCCCAAAATATCATTAACTATTACCTGCACTTGTAAAATAAAGTACTTAATGAACTCTTTAAGGTTAAATGCGGGTTTCTCGTATAAAATTGCGTTATCACCCTATAATTTGACGCAGGAAAATATCGTTGAAAGGCTGATTATGAGCGAAAAGCGACTAACTCAAGCACTTCAAAATATACTTGCCAATGGGAATTCTCTTGCTCAAGGTGGCGCTTCAAATGTCATTTTGAGTGCACACTACGAAACAGAAGAGTCTGTTAACCCTCATATCAGAGGATTTTTTACACTCACTTCTGCTTTTGATTTAGCAAATTTAGGCCAATTTTCTACAAAACCTTATGGAGACGACATTGTGAGTCTCTCAATACTTGCTCGTAAAAACTATTTTGGAAGTTTTCTTTTCTTTCTAATGCCTTCATCAGAAGATTTCTTTACTTTTACTACAAACCTTATATCAAATAAAAATACACTGCCGCAAAATATTCATCCAGCTGATATTGAACAAATCTATACACTTTATACTCAAATAATCATTACCTATTCCGAGAGAAAACCAAATTGGGAAGCTATTGTTACTTCCTTGCTTATAGCGCTTATTACCTGCCTTTCTCCTGATGCTCACTATACGTTCACTCCAGGTAACACTAATGAGACGGTTGCTCTTATCCTTAATGAAATTACTGCTCATTCAGAAAGTATTACACTTGCTAAACTTTCAGGAAAATACTCATATACACCAACTTATCTTTCTGAACTTCTCAGACAAAAATGTGGCAAAACTTTTTCTGAACTTGTTTTAGAACAAAGAATGGAACGAGCAAAAACGCTGTTAATTCATACCAAATTACCTGTCTCTACTATTTCTTCAATGATTGGCTATGGAGGAACAACAGAGTTTTATAGGAAATTTAAGGACTACTTTTCTCTTACACCACGTGAAATGAGAAGCGAAACTTTTTAGTCATATTACAATTGAGGACAAATCTCATCTCCTACAGAAGTCCTTCCCATAGACATAACGCTCTGAGAAATAAGGGCTTCTTGCAGGTCTTCTGGCAGCGTATCTGCTACCACGATATTCTCGCCCGTAAAAGGGTGCTCAAACTGAACGTGCCAGGAGTGTAAAAACTGCCTGTTAAGGCCAAGGTTAAGGCTTGTATCTTTTTTTCCGTAGAGCTGATCGCCGACAACAGGATGACCAATGTGGCGCATGTGAACTCTAATCTGGTGCGTGCGACCTGTATAGAGATGACACTCAAGAAGCGAGTAGCCCTCGCCTTTTCTGCCCGCTTCAAAGCGCTCAAGCGTTCTAAAGGTAGTAATAGCCTCTCGTGCGCCGGGAGCATCTGATACGGTCATTTTGAGGCGGTCTCGCGTTGAGCGAGCAATGCCCGTTTCAATGGTGCCAGAATCGTGGGCAACATAGCCTTGCACCAGCACAATATAGCGTCGGTCAAGCACGCGCAGCCTAATGAGGTCTTGAAGAGCCTTTTGCGCCTCGTCTGACTTTGCTGCCAGCATAAGACCAGACGTATCCATATCAAGACGATGCACAATACCAGGACGTTCTTCTCCCTGAAGCATTCCTAGGTGCTCGTAACCACAATGGGCTACCAGGGCGTTTGCCAGAGTGTCATCAACATGGCCAGGCGATGGATGGCAGACAAGGCCAATCTGCTTGGAGAGCACTATGAGGTACTGGTCCTCAAAGCGAATATCAAGGGGAATGTCTGGGTTTGGACGTAAAAGCCCTGTTTGAGGCTCTGCGTCTGGAAGAGACACTAAGAGCCTATCGCCCAACATTAGTTTTTCTGACTTAGAGGTAGCCAGCGTAGCGTTGATGGTTACTCTTCCCTCTTCTACCAGCTTTGCGCAAGCACTTCTTGAGGGAAGTGTATCTTGGGCAGAAAGGAACGCATCTAATCTGACGCCGTCCCCTTCTGGTCCAACTAGTATGTCAACGATACGCTCATTCATTGCCACTACCATGCTGCTTTTTGTCCCAGATTATCCAGTACACAAAAGCAATAAGAATGCCACAAGTTACAAAAATGTCTGCCACATTAAACACAGCAAAATTCACAAATGTTGTAGCAAAGAAATCTGTAACCTGACCATACAAAACACGGTCGATGGCGTTACCAATTCCGCCACCTGCAACCCCGCCCAAAAGCGCAATGAGCGGTAGCGGGAGGTTCTTCTCGCGAACTACAAAACCCACAAGAGCGGCAATAACCACGGCAGTGAGAGCTACAAAAAAGAGAGCGTTTCCAGAGCCCACAGAAAATGCAGCTCCGGTGTTGCTTACGTGGAAGAGCTCCATGACACCAGGGATAAACGGCACGGCGGTTCCCTCTGGAATTGAGGTTCGCACCCAGAGCTTAGTTGCCTGGTCAAGCGCACAGGCAACAACGCCCGCCCCGCAGAGAACTGCAAGGCGGGTCACGAGTGTGTGAGTTGTATGTTGCTGCTGGTCAGTATTCATTTACGCAACAACGTCGTGGCAACGGTGGCAGAGGTGATCCTCGCCAAGCTCGCGATAGTTCCAGCAACGGTCGCAGCGCTCACCGTTTGCAGGATAAACGCTTACGCTCAGCTCAGAGCCCTCAGAAACAGTAACCTCAGAGCAGACAAATGCCTCAGCAAAGTCAAGACCAGCGTGAGAAATGGATGCTGCCTGCTCAGCGGTAAGTGTGACTTCTGCACGTGTAGCCTGCGTGGTTTTCTCGGTAACTACGCCAGCCTCAAGAGCTGTCTCGTATGCCTTGGTGTAGGCGGCGCGAGCATCAACCAGTACCTGATATGCAGGAAGCAGTGAGGTGTACTCTTCGGTGGTCATAGGAGCCTTATACCAGTCGAGAAGAGCGGCGTACTTCTGGCCGTCACGCATAGACTCTGGCAAGAACTGCATAACCTCATCGGTGGTGTAAACCAGGATTGGCTGCAGGTCATGAACAAGCATGGAGAGAATCTCTGCCCAAACGGTCTGAGCGCTTCTGCGTGTTGCAGAATCTGCAGCATCGCAGTACATACGATCCTTAGTTGCGTTCAAGTAGCCGTTGGAAAGCTCAATGATGTAATCGTAAAGGGTACGGAAGACATTGTTGAAACGATATCCCTCGTAAGCCTCGGTGACTGCAGCATGAACCTCGCACATACGAGCAAGAACAAGGCGGTCATACTCTTCAAGGTCTGCAACAGCAACTGCATCAGTAGCAGGATCAAACTGACCCTCAAGCTCGCCAAGAAGGAAGCGAAGGGTGTTTCTAAACCTACGATATGCGTCGCCTACCTGAGAAAGAATAGCGTCATCGCAAGGAACGTCAGTTGAGGTATCAACGGAAGCAACCCAAAGACGCAGGACGTCTGCACCACGCTCAGCGCAAACGGCGTTTGGATCAATGACGTTGCCCAGAGACTTACTCATCTTGCGTCCCTGACCATCAAGCGTAAAGCCCTGGGAAACAACAGATTTGTAAGGAGCAACACCGTAAGCACCAACAGAAGTCATCAGAGAGCTCATGAACCAACCGCGGTGCTGGTCGGAGCCCTCAAGATACATATCAGCAGGGAACTTGAGGTTTGGACGGTGCTTACAGACAGCTGTGTGAGAAACACCAGAATCCCACCAAACGTCCAGGATGTCCTTGTTAGCCTTGAGGTTGTGGCCGCCACACTTAGGACAGACGCAAGCGTCGCCTAAATAGGTCTTAGGATCGTCGGTAAACCAAGCATCAGAGCCCTTCTCGCGGAAAAGCTTGATAACAGCGTCAAGCGTCTGGTCATTAATGACGGTCTCGCCACAATCCTCGCAGGTGAAAGCAGGGATTGGAACACCCCAGTTGCGCTGCCTGGAAATACACCAGTCAGGACGGCCTTCAACCATGGAGCCAATACGCTTAACAGCATTTGCAGGATAGAACTTAACTTTTGTAAGCTCCTCTGCTGCCTGCTTGCGGAGTCCAGTCTTATCCATGGAGACAAACCACTGACTTGTTGCACGGAAGATAACAGGCTCTTTACAACGCCAGCAGTGTGGATAGCTGTGGGTAATCTCCTCTGCAAGAATGAGCGTACCACGGTCTTTGAGCCACTGGACAATGACAGGGTTAGCTTCATTGACCTCCATACCAGAGAAGGGGCCGCCGGTACCTTGGCCGTCGCCCTTGAAGAAGTGACCATCATCATCAACAGGCATGGTCTGTGGAATATCAAAGCGAACGCCAGCGTTGTAGTCGTCTACACCGTGGCCAGGTGCGGAGTGAACAACACCGGTGCCATCGTCAAGGGTTACGTACTCTGCGTAAATAAACTTACCAGTGTTACCAAGATCGCCAAAGATTGGCTGCTTATACTCATTGCCGGCAAGCTCAACACCAGTCTTCTTCCAGGTGTTACCCTCTGCGTCCTGAGCTAGCTTCCAATCGGTATAACCAAACTTGGTAGCAGCCTTCTCTGCAAGGGCCTCAGCAACAATCTCTACGTGTCCATCAGGAAGCTCAAGAGCAACGTAGTTAGCTTCTGGGTGCAGAATAACTGCCTCGTCTGCTGGCATAGTCCAAGGAGTAGTAGTCCAAATGTCTACCCAGGTCTTACCTGCATAAGCCTCAAGACCCTCTGGAACTGTGGTTAGCTCAAAGCGAACAAAGATAGCAGTTGAAGTGACATCGTGATACTCAATCTCTGCCTCAGAAAGAGCTGTGTGATCATGAGTGCACCAGTGAACTGGCTTGGTGCCTCTGTACACAGAACCCTTATCATAGATGGCCTTGAAAATCTCAACGTCAGTAGCATCGTAATCATTGACATAGGTGAGATAAGGATTGTCCCACTCACCCAACACACCAAGGCGCTTAAAGCCCTGACGCTGAGTATCTACCTGCTCAACTGCCATCTTGCGGCAGAGCTCACGGATCTTCTCGGTAGACAGCTGATTGAACTTTTCTGTGCCAAGCATCTGCTCAACCTTGTGCTCGATTGGCTGACCATGGCAGTCCCAACCAGGAACATAAGGGGTCTGGAAGCCCTGCATAGCCTTATAACGGTTGATGATGTCCTTGGAAATCTTATTCTGAGCGTGACCTAGGTGAATTGGACCATTTGCATAAGGAGGTCCGTCATGAAGGACAAACTTGTCATGTCCCTCATTCTTCTTCATCAGGAGTTCATAGACGTTGTTTTGGTCCCAATCAGCCAAACGTTGAGGCTCGTTCTGCGCAAGTGATGCGCGCATAGGAAAGCCTGTATTTGGCAGGTTGGTGGTCTTTTTGTACTCGTTTGCCATCAAGCACAACCTTTCTGGGCACAAATAAAGCGCCCGTCCCTCACAGCTGGGACGAAGCGCCACAATACACTTCGTTGTAACCACCCAGCGACGGATATGTCCGTTTACTCGGCTGGCCTGTCACGGCGACCATTTCCGGCAGCATCTACTAGTACAAAAACCTGTACGTTTGAACTGCAGCTCCGAGGTGATGTTCACACGGACGCAAATGCGGACTTCCACCAACTCCGCTCGCTTGAGATTTGCGCTACCCAGCTACTGTCCTCATCACAGCTTGTGCTAGTAATACTACCACGTCTTGTACTTATTGAACTAAGTAATACGTACGCGTAAACCGTTTTTAACAAATTGCGCAGAATTCAAATTTTAAAGTTTTGTAGAAATAAAAAAAGAAGAGTGGGTACAACAAACCTAATATCTAAGTGAGCTCATATCACATTTGAGCCAAACAGGTAAAGGGACGTGTATGGCAGATAACAATAACAAGCACCGTAGATCTATGTCGATGCTACTCTATATTGCAGTAGCCATCTTTGTATATCTCCTGCTCAGCAACACATTATTACCAGGACTTCTACGTCAACAGGTACAAACTGTTTCGTACAGTGAGTTCCTTAACAAGATTGACAACAATGAAGTCACCAAGGTAGACCTTAATACTGGCAATAGAAACATTAGGTTCACAACAGGCTCTGGAGATTCCGAGAAGGTCTTTGAGACTACGCAGTTCCCTAATGATTCAACGCTGGTTCAGACGCTTAGAGATCACAAAGTTGATTTCTCGGCTTCTATTCCTGACAACTCAACAAACATGCTGCTCTATGCCCTTATTCAGTATGGAATCCCTCTTGTTATCTTCTTGGGCATTGGCTACTTTATCAACCGATCCCTTAAACGCGCCATGGGAGACGATGGCCCTTCCATGAACTTTGGTGGCGGCTTTGGAGGTCTTGGCGGCAATCTTGGTCGCTCAAGTGCTAAAGAAATTAAGGGAGAAGACACAGGCATTACGTTTAAAGACGTTGCCGGCCAAGAAGAAGCTAAAGAGTCTATGCAAGAGATTGTTAGCTTCCTTAAGACCCCCGATAAATACAAAGAAATTGGTGCTCGTTGCCCTCGTGGTGCCTTGCTTGTAGGCCCTCCAGGTACTGGTAAGACCCTCATTGCTAAGGCAGTTGCTGGTGAGGCAGGCGTTCCTTTCTTCCAGATTGCTGGCTCTGAGTTTGTTGAGATGTTTGTTGGACGTGGCGCTGCAAAAGTCCGTGACCTCTTCAAGCAGGCAAATGAGAAAGCTCCTTGCATCATCTTCATTGACGAGATTGATGCTGTTGGTAAGCGTCGCGATGCTTCCCTTAACTCCAATGACGAACGCGAGCAGACCTTAAACCAGCTGCTCTCCGAGATGGACGGCTTTGACAACCACAAGGGCATTGTTGTTCTTGCAGCAACAAACCGTCCAGAAACTTTGGACAAGGCACTTCTGCGTCCTGGTCGTTTTGACCGCCGTATTCCTGTTGAGCTTCCAGATCTTAAGGGTCGTGAGGCTGTTCTTCAGATTCACGCTAATGATGTAAAGATGGAGCCAGGTGTTGACCTCTCTATCATTGCTAAGTCCACACCAGGCGCATCTGGCGCAGACCTTGCAAACATCATCAACGAGGCAGCTCTTCGCGCGGTTCGCTTTGGTCGTCGTCGTGTTACCACTGAAGACCTCACCGAGTCCGTTGACGTTGTTATTGCCGGTGCAAAGAAGAAGAACACTGTTCTTTCTGAGCACGAGAAGGACGTTGTTGCTTATCACGAGACCGGTCATGCAATTGTTGGTGCCATCCAGAAAAACGATGCTCCTGTTACCAAGATCACCATTGTTCCTCGTACCGGTGGAGCGCTTGGCTTTACCATGCAGGTTGAAGACGATGAGCGCTATCTGATGAGCAAGAGCCAGGCTATGGACGAGATTGCCGTTCTTTGTGGTGGACGCGCTGCTGAGGAGCTTATCTTTGGCGAGATGACCAATGGTGCTTCCAACGATATTGAGCGTGCAACAGCTATTGCTCGCGCTATGGTTACGCAGTACGGCATGTCTGACAAACTTGGCATGGTTACCCTCAGCCAGCAGCAAAGCCGCTATCTTGGTGGTGGCTCTTCCCTCACCTGCTCTGAGGCAACCGCTGAAGAGATTGATGCTGAGGTCAGGCGTATTGTTGAAGAGGGTCACCAGCGCGCACTCCAGACACTTAAGGAGAACCGCTTCAAGCTGCATGAGATTGCTCACTACCTGCAAAAGAAGGAAACAATCACCGGCGAGGAGTTCATGAATATCCTCAAGCGCGAGAATACCTTTGCACCAGTAGTTGAGAACACTAACGAAGAGGGTTCCGCTACTCCTTCAGCAGAGTAATCTTTTCTCAAAAGCAAAGTTAAACGGCCGCCTACAGTTGTAGGTGGCCGTTTTTTGTGCCATATGCAAAGATATGCTGCTTAGGCTATCGAGCAAAGAGCTCCCAAAAAGCAACAGCAGATGACGCCGCAACGTTCAGAGAATCCACCTGATGTGACATAGGAATAATGGTAGTAACGTCACAAGCCTCAATAGTTTTCTTATCAAGTCCATAGCCTTCACTACCAAAGAACAGCGCGGCTTTTTTGCCTTCTACCAGCTTTTTATTTAAAGGTACTGCAGAATCTGCAAGCGCAAGAGCGCACGTAGTAAAAGAATGAGCTTTGAGCTTTTCTATAAGATCTAGCGATGTTGTCTCTTCATCCAGACGAGTCCAAGGCACATTAAGAACCGTTCCCATAGAAACGCGCAGAACTCGTCTTGAGAGGTTGTCAGCACATTTAGCTGTCAAAATAACGGCGTCTACATTGAGAGCTGCCGCTGATCTAAAGACTGCGCCTACGTTATTAACGTCAACCAGATCTTCCAGAACGGCAATATGCTTAGAGGCGCTAAGAATCTCTTCTAACGCTACTCCTTGAGGCCTTCTCATAGCACAGAGCACTCCTCTATTCATCTTGTAGCCAATAAGCTGTGTGAGCTGCTCATCTGGAAGAATGTAAATAGGAGTGTTGTCTGACAGAGGACGGAACTTCTCGACAATTTGCAAAATATTGTCTGTATGAGAAGTATTTGCAAGAAAAGATAATGGCCTACAACCTGCAGCAAGCGCAGTCTCAATCACAAAATGTGACTCACAAATCATGATGCCGCGGGACGGATCAAGGCGATTACGAAGCTGGTTGTCAGTCAGTCGAGCATACACATCAAGACGATGGTCGTCAGATGAATCTACATGAATAACCGGATATGTTGCCATAAATAACGTACCTCTCGCCTCTTGATAGACAGTATTCTCTCACTCTTGAGGCAAGAGCAACGTCATATATTCATGAATTACTTCTGAAGGCGTTTTCTCTTAAGGAAGAAACTTAAAGAAATTAGTGAGACAGAAGAGCCCATAAGCGTCCCTTGTAATGCAATCTGAGAATAGTCTGCAGTATCGGGAAGCAAAGACTTCTTCTGAGGCTGCTGAGGCTGCTTAGGCTTCTCTGGAGTGTGAGTCTCAGGCGTTTCTGGAGTAGTCTCAGGCTGCTTCACATATACGTGAGTCCAATTTGCGGTAATGGACGGCTGAGAAGTATCACTTGTTCCAATAACAAGATTGACCTTTAAATGCTGGTATGAATCAAAGTGATCTGGATCTGCGGATGTTGGAGTAAGCAGATATTCAATTCGATACTGACCAACAGGCAAGGTGTCATCCTGGTACGAAGAATAGACAACATCCTTGAAATGGTTTGAGAAATAAACAGCATTGCCATCAGCATCAACGACACGAGGTGTGCCATCTGGCAGATAGCTCAAATCAACAGTAAATTGGCCGTTTTCAAACAGTTGAATATCGTAAGTGTTACCACCAGGAGTTCTGCCAATAGCGATGTCTCCGTTATGAGTAGCAGCACTAACAGGGAAAAGCTGAGTAACATCTTGTGATTGAATCTCAGCCATAAGGCGAGCTGTCACGGCATCAATATCCAATACTCGCCTTGTACCTGCATCAACCGTGTGATCATAGTTGTAAGAAGAGATGGTAGCTGGCGCATTCTGAAGACCAGCGTCAATAGGCTTTAAAGTAGTTCCAGTATCTGAAACATATGCGGTGTGTGCGAGGGTGTAGTAATACGTAATATGCGTTACATACGTAGTTGGACGGACAACATTACCATCGCCATCATAGCCAGAGGAAATCGTATAAGAGTCAACTTCTTTGTGGTCAAGGATGTCATTACCCACTACCTCTGGAGCCTGGAACAGACCTTGTTTTTCAGTCTTATTTCCGTTGCTATCAACAAACGTTGTGAGATTACGGTCAATATCAGATATACCTACGTGCATGGTATAGATGTAATAGAAGCCATGCTCTTGATCATACGAAAGTGTTTTTTCCAGCTTATACTGACCCATAGGCAAACTGGTATCAATAACAGCAGTATTATCCTGACCAACCGACCCTTGTGCCAGCTGACCATTAGCAATGTATGAATTAATTCTGTCTCTGTGAGCCTGAATATCATTGTCTGAATCAAATTCAAACGCCGGAAGCAAGATTCTACAATCAGTTACGCCAGCAAGCTCCGGATGAGTCTGAATGTAAGCATCTACCGCTGCGTCATCTGTTGTATAGCTCAAGGAATCATCTGGCGAGAAAAGCGACAAGTCAAACTGGTCTCTATCTAGGTAAACAAAATCACTTACCTTGCTAAAGTTTGGATGAGAATCAGGGTTAACTGCCTCATAAGGCTTAACTTGCTCAAGGTTATCAAACGAAGTTGAATCATTGCCCACAAGCGGCGCAAAATCAGACGGGAGAAGTTCATACGACTTAACATCAGTATGTAATAGCAGCTGATTGGCTGAATGAGAATCCGATTGGACTGATGATGCAGTAGCAACAGCAATTTTAGGAAAAGCTGAAATGCATAAAAGAAGTACAGCAAGAGCAGTACAAACGCATCTAAATTTTTGCGTAATACTATTGACTCTAGTTGATGGCATACGCTATTGCTCCCCCTGCAATTGAAAAATAATTATTTCTAAATGTCGTATATATTACTCCAGTTTTGTTTATCTCCTGTGGAAAATAATTCCTCGTAAGTTCCATAAAATATGTGACGAATATGCACTACACTAAATAGATGTGTCTTTGACTCATTTACAGAAAGTCTATTTGTCAAAACACACTGATTCTTGCTGTGTAACTTCGTATTTTATAAGGAGTGCTCCTTGGCTAAGCACTTTGCAAAAAGCTCTGCTTCTCACACCGCTAACCTACAGCCTCTTTCCTCAGAAGAAGCTACGGAGAAGACACCCTCCCTTAAGGACTCAGTTCCAAGT
Organism: uncultured Atopobium sp.; assembly: GCA_963518165.1. Lineage (GTDB taxonomy): Bacteria > Actinomycetota > Coriobacteriia > Coriobacteriales > Atopobiaceae > Lancefieldella. Next base: position 220,357 of record CAUQHX010000001.1, on the reverse strand, counting down.
CTTGGCGATACTGATATGTACGTTGCTCTTAATGAAGAGCAGATAAAAGCCAATCAGCTCAATGAGCCTTCACAAGCTACAGAGTCCCCAGAAGAGCAAGCAGATGATCTTACTGTCATCGCTCCCCTTGATAGCGCTCAGCTTGGAGAAAAAGAAGAAGCTCCTGTTAACCACAAGAAACATCAGTGGTGGAAAATACCTGTCGCGCTCGTTGGTATTCTCGCCCTTGTGTATGTGGGTGGAGCAATCTTCTTTAACTTCTTCTTTATGCCTCAAACCAGCATTTATGGTAAGGACTACTCCTTAAAACCAGCTTCAGATTTACAGGCTTCTAGAGCAAACGAGGCCTCAAATTACTCCGTCCAAGTCTCTGGAAACGGCGTAGATTTAACCATCAAGGCATCCGATATTGATTTGACGTACGACGCAGCTGGATATGCTCGCGATGCTATTAGTCAGCAGAATCCTTGGATGTGGCCTCTGGAGCTTACTCGTAGCAGGTCCCTGAGCCCGCATGCAACCGCTTCATACGATACAAGCAAGGCGGATGCACTCTTTAATCAAAGAATCGAGCAGGCAAAAGAATCTGCTCACACTTTAGAGAACAATGGTATTACCTACGATAGCTCCGCTAAAAAGTTTGTTTTTGCTGATGATGCTATTGCTACAAGGCTTTCTCTTGAGGGCGTCCATAAAGACTTGCAAACAGCTTTTGATAATCTGAGCACTACCGTACAGCTTGGCCCAGAAAGCCTCTTGAGCGCAGAAGACCTTGATGCTGCCTTGAAAACAGCTAATTCGTACGTTGCCTCTGCAGTTGATTTGATGCTTGGCGATTCTGTTGCATATCAACTTGATCAAGACACCATTGCTAGCTGGATTAAGTTTGATGAGAATCTCTCTATTTCATTTGATACAGACGCTATTACCAAATGGGTTAACGAGACACTTGCTCCTGCAGTAGATACTCGCGGAACTTCAAGAACCTATAAGCGTTGGGATGGAAAAGAATTCACTACAAAGGCCGCTGGTGCTTACGGTTGGGTTATTGATAATGACGCTGCTGTAAAAGCTATCTCTGATGGTCTGTCTGCTGGCCAGGCAACAAAGATTGAACTGCCTACAAAACAGTCGGCCGATAAATTTACTAAACAGGGCGAGCAGGACTGGGGAGGCCGTTATATTGACGTTGACCTTACCACTCAGCATGCTGTCCTTTATGGTGATGATGGAACAATTCTTTGGGAAGCCGATGTAGTAACTGGTATCCCAGACGGACATCACAACACTCCAGAAGGAGTCTGGTATATTACCAGCCATATCAGAAACGCTCGTCTTCTTGGTCCAAATGACGAGAATGGCAAACCAGGTTGGGATGCACACGTTGACTTCTGGTTGGGTGTAAAAGGTCAAGAAGTCGGCTTCCACAACGCTCCATGGAGAAGTGCGTTTGGTGGAAACATCTACAGAACTGGCGGCAGTCATGGATGTATTAACCTAAGCTATGATAATGCTCAGAAACTCTTTGATGTTGCCAAAGACGGAGATCCAGTTATCATTCACTACTAGGTTTTTCTTAGAGAATAATCTTCTTAGAAAATAAAAAACGTGCGCTTCAGAAAATAATTCTGAAGCGCGCATTTTTTATTTCTTACGGAAGATCTACAACACGCTCTTTGTTTGCCATAAAATCAAGATACTCTGAACCTAAGCGAGAAGTAATCAATAAACTGGCAGAAGGAAATTTGCTGGCTGCTTTAACAAAACCATAGTCTCCTGTGACGTAATTAAATGTCGCAAGTATATTATCAGACAGAAAGGTTCCTCCACCTTCTGTATTGTATTCATAGTAGGAGACGGCAGGTAATTTGCGACTGCTTATAGCTTGTAGAATATAAGCAGTCCCATAAAGAATATATTGATCAAAATCTTGTGATGAGAGAGAAACTGAATATAAAGCGGCATCTTGCTCGATTGTTCCAATGATTTCTCCATTAACACTTACAACCCACGAAATGCCACCGTCTAATAATTCATTGTTTTTCTCTACAACTGATAAAATTGGACCAGATATATACACGTCGTTTAAATTGCAAGTATGGGTTCTATATTCCCCAGACTCAAACTTTTCATATGAGAAAATATTATCAGCTGATTGCTCGCGTATATATTCCGCAGCTTCATGTTTTAAAAAATCAAGATTTCGTTCTTTAACCGCTTCGGGTCTAAACCAACTACATATGAATAAAACGGCAATAAACATTACGCTAAGAGTAAACAAAACTACTTTTCTTTTACGCTGCATCTTCAGTCACCTCATCATTACCGAATAATAATGAAACTAACTAAAAGCTATTGTAACAATTGTTTACTCTTCAAGCGTTTTAACTTTAAAACCAAAATAGTAAATGTGACCTAACCAAACAACACTAAGGATAATACTGCCAACAATAACACCTTTCATAAGCATGGCAATCAGACCTATAGCCATGACCAAAGTTACTGTGGCAAGAATGCGTACTTTAGTCTTAACAGTCATCCCTTTTCCAGCTTTAAAATCAGCAAGATTATTTTGATAAAACTTCGTGTTAATAAGCCAATTATTAAGTCGGTCGGATGAGTTTGCAAAGCAAAATGCTGCGAGCGCTAAAAATGGAACAGTAGGCAAAATAGGAAGCACTACGCCAATTACGGCAAGCGCCAAACTTACACATCCTAATACAACAAAGGTAATACGCTTAATTGACATAATTACTCCCCACTGCTTTTTGAGAAAGTTTACCATGTGTAACAAAAAGCAGTAGGGATAGTAATCAAACCAAAGTATTTCTTATATAAAAATATTTAACAGTAAAGCCTAGAAACGTGGCATTTGACCTCCGCCAAAGCCCATGTTCTTCATCATTGACTCCATAGCACGGCGACCCTTCTTTGCATTACCACCCTGAGTCATAGCCTTCATCTTGCCCATCATCTTATTCATCTCTCCCCACTGACGAATAAGCTGATTGACTTCCTGAACACTACGACCAGAACCCATGGAAATACGACGACGGCGCTGACCGTTAATAATCTTTGGACGCATACGCTCTTCTTTGGTCATAGAGTGAATGATAGCTTCAATCTTTCCCATAGAACTATCGTCTACACCGCCCTGCTGGGCCATCATGCGGTCACCACCAGGTAGAGCACCAATAAGCTTTGCAAGACCGCCCATCTTGCGAATCTGGTTCATCTGATTAAGCAGGTCATCCATAGTAAAGCCTTCGCGCAACATACGCTCAGCATCTTCAACCTGCTTCTCATCTGCTGCCTGCTGGGCCTTCTCGACAATAGAGATAACGTCGCCCATGCCAAGGATACGCTTGGCCATACGATCTGGGTGGAAAACCTCAAGTGAATCGGGTTTCTCGCCCATGGAAACAAACTTGATAGGCTTGCCGGTAACCTCGCGTACGGAAAGTGCGCCACCGCCACGAGCATCGCCATCAAGCTTGGACATGATAACGCCGTCAAAGTCCACGCGCTCAGCGAAGGTGCTCACAACATTGACAATATCCTGGCCGGTCATGGCGTCGACAACCATAAGAATCTGATCTGGCTTGACGGCACGCTTGATAGCAACGGCCTCTTCCATCATTTCTTCGTCAATTTGAAGACGACCAGCGGTATCGACAATTACCAGGTCATTAAGGTGGTCAACAGCCTCCTGGATTGCCTGAGACGCAATAGCAACGGCGTCTTTGCCATCACCACGATAGACTGCTACGCCAATCTCTGAACCAAGTGTTTCAAGCTGATCTGCTGCTGCAGGACGATGAACGTCACAGGCGGCAAGCAGCGGATTCTTTCCCTGAGACTTAAGCAGGTAGGCAAGCTTTGCAGCCGCGGTTGTCTTACCAGAGCCCTGAAGACCAACGAGCATGATGACGTTTGGAATGCGGTTCTGTGCCAGCGTTAGCTTGGACTCGGTTGAGCCAAGCAGCGCCGTAAGCTCATCCAGAACAATGCGGACAACGTTCTGCGCTGGGGACAGAGACTCCAGGACGTCAGCGGTCATGCACTGCTCTTTGCAGCGGCCAACAAACTCTTTAACTACCTTGTAGTTAACGTCAGCCTCGAGAAGAGCCATGCGAATTTCTCGCATTGCGGAATTGATATCGTCCTCAGTGAGACGGCCCTTTCCGCGCAGAGCGGAAAATGTATTTTGCAGTCTATCTTGCAGGCTGTTAAACATTACTGAACTCCCTCACCAACAAGTGCTTCACAGAATGAACGAGCATCAAACGTCTGAAGATCATCAATTGACTCGCCCACACCAATACGATAAATAGGCAGGTTAAGCTGGTTAGAAATTGCCAGAGCAATTCCTCCCTTTGCGGTACCGTCAAGCTTTGTAACAATAAGGCCGTCCAAGGACAGTGCATCATTGAACTCTTTTGCCTGGTTAAGACCATTTTGACCGGTAGTTGCATCAATAACCAAGACAACACTAACAGAAATATCTCCTGCGCGCTTTCTGGTAACCGAGACAACCTTAGCAAGCTCACGCATCAGATCAGATGAGGTGTGAAGGCGTCCAGCAGTATCAATAAGCACCAGCTCAGTGCCTTGTTTTTCTGCAGTCTCAACAACCTCAAAACAAACGCTTGCAGGGTCAGCGCCACGCTCTCTGGTTACAACTTCAATGCCAGAGCGCTCTCCCCATACCTGCAGCTGCTCAATTGCAGCAGCACGGAAGGTGTCAGCGCCACCAATCAAGGTCTTGACGCCGCTAGCATGTGCGCGACCAGCAATCTTGCCAACAGTGGTAGTTTTACCAGCGCCATTAATGCCTACAAACAAGACAATAGAGGGCGTGTCTGTAAAGGGATCTTTTTCTGCAACAGGAAACTCTGCTGTAAGGCGCTCTACAAGGGCTCGACGTAGCTGATCGGAGCGCATAAGGTTTTCTCGCGCTGCACGCTCACGCAGGTCATCGGTGACGCGCATCGCCACCTCAGCACCCATGTCTCCCATAACCAGTGTGTCCTCGAGGTCATCCCAAAAGTCCTCGGTGACCTCTCCGCCCATATAAAAGATTTCGCTTAAAGTCTCACGGGAACGCTCAAGACCGCGGCGAAGATTGTCCATAAAGCCCATTAGATATCAACTACCTTTCCGGTTGTCTTATCAAGCCTCTGAGAGACAACGTGGCTGACACCATCTGCCTGCATAGATACGCCATACAGTACGTCTGCCTGCTCCATGGTGCGCCTCTGGTGAGAAATGACAATCAGCTGAGTGGTCTCTTTGAGCTGCTCAATGGCATCAAGCAGCTTGGAGAGGTTGGCGTCGTCGAGCGCAGCCTCAACCTCATCAAAGACATAGAACGGAACAGTACGCGTCCTGTACACAGCAAAGAGCAATGCCAGGGCGGTGAGGCTCTTCTCGCCACCTGACATGAGCATCATCTTGGTAATGCGCTTACCGCGCGGCTGAGCCACAATCTCAATGCCCGTCTCGGAGAGATGGTCTGGGTCGGTAAGCTCAATGTGAGCGTGGCCACCAGGGAACAGCATCGAGAAAATCTCGGAGAAGTTCTGGTTAACGCGGTCAAAGACAACAAGGAAGCGGCTACGCATCTTGCGGTCAATAGCCGAGATGATCTTCTTCAGAGAAGTTCTAGCAGCCTCTAAGTCAGCTACCTGCTCGTTAATGTAGTCAGCGCGCTCTTTAAGGCGTTCGTACTCATCCATGGCAACAGCGTTGACAGGACCAAGCGCCTCAAGTTGGCTCTTGAGCGACGCAGCAAGGCGTTCTGATTGCTCTCTGTCTTCTGGCTCAGGAAGCGTCAAAGCCTCGTCCAGCGAGGCGCCCGTGGCAAGAATGGCCTCGATGGCGTTTTGAACCTGAACCTCAAGCTTACCAATCTCAACGCTAATCTGGTTAGCAGCGTCTTTCTCTTTTTCTACTTCAAGCGCAGCTTCAGAAGCAGCATCTTTTGCCTCAGAGATGGTCTCTCGAAGCGTCTCTGAGTCCGCCTCCGCCAGCGACGCGCGATCCTTGAGCCTAGACGCCCACTCGAGCGCCTTCTGGTGCAGAGCGTCATAGCGCTTGTACAGCGGGTCCACGCGCAACCTGATTACCTCAAGCGCGTGCGTTGCCTGCTTAGCGGCGGCAAGCTGCTCATCCAGCTGAGACAGACGCCTCTCAAGCTCTGCCTGGCGAGAAGCCATGCTCGTTGCACGCTCTTTTGCAACAGTGAGGTCCGTCTTTGCATCCGAAAGCTCTCGGTTGGCCCTACCCTGTGCGCGAATGGCATCCTCATGCTGATCCTGCAGCTCTTTGAGCTCCGAAGCTAACAACTCCATGCGAGTCTTAGCCTCTTCAGCGGCGCGCTTGTGCTCATCAATGTGCGCGCGAGCCTCCTGGGCGCGCTCTTTTGCCTGCTCTCGAGAAGTGCTGACCTGCTTCAGCTCTGCCTGAGAAGACGCAACCTGTCCCTCAAGACGGCCTCGCTCCGCTGCAATAGAGGTAAGCTCACCGTTGAGTCGAGCAACCTCGCCCTTGGACTGCGCGCTTTTCTCGCGAACTGAAGCCAGCTCATTCTCGCAGTTAGCAACTGCAGAGCGAGCAGCCTCCAGATGACGCTTGAGGGAAGGAAGTGCGCCCTCAAGCTCACGAATGCGGCGCTTACGCTCAAGAGAGCCGTCCTCAGCCTGAGACACGTGTCCCATGACCAAACGACCATCTGGGTGGAGCAGCGTGCCGTCAGGAAGCGCATAAAGCCCGCGAGGCTCATCTTTGTGAGCAGCGTAGGCGTCATCTAGGCTCTGGGCAACAAAAACGTGACCAAAGAGTGCCTGTACAAGGGCTTCAGCACCCTTCTGAGCAGATATGTGCTCAAGCAAAGACGTTGTATGGGCAGGAGCAGCAAGGGCTGGAGTTGCGTCAGAAAGGGCAACCAGCGTGGCCTTACCGTCCTCAGAAAGCGCCTGAACACGCTCAAAGAGCGCATGAACGTTTTGCTGCTTGTCTACAACAAGCGCGGAAAGATCTTCTCCCAAAAGCTGCTCAACAAGAGCTTCAAACTCTGGCTGAACCTCAAGGTAATCAGCAAGTCTGCCAGAAACAAGAGAAGCGGTTGCTGAATCAGAGACAAGCTTTTCTGCCAGAGGACTTCCCTTTTGGACTTCCACATCAAGCGCGCGAAGTGCCTCAAGTGTAGCCTCACTGCTTGAAAGCTCCTGGCGAGCAGTACGCTCTGCCTCACGAGCCGCCTCAAGTGCAGAAGCGCGCTCAGAAATCTCAGCGACAAACGCCTCGGACTCCTGGCGAGCCTTCTCAAGAGCTGCGGTGAGCTCTGCTTCTTTAGCACCACTGTCTTCCAGGGCAGCTTGAGCAATCTCAAGAGCCTCAGTAATCTGAGACAACCTGGACTCAAACATCTGGTCTTCTACCTGCGCATGAGCAATCTGCTCTTCAAGCTTTACATACGCAAGCGTCTCTTTATCAGCAGTATTGCGCGCACTACGCTCAGACGCAGTGCAATCAGAAATCTTTACATCAAGAGCACGACGCTCAGCAATTGCCTGGTTAGCAGCCTCCTGGAGCGCGTTTACGCTCTCTGTCAGATCCGCAACCTTTGCACGAATTGTAGCCAGCTGACCAGAAAGCTCTTCATTCTCTTTTGCCGCGTCTGCCTTCTGCTTATCCATCACAGAAAGCTGCATACGCGTATCAGAAAGGCGAGAAACCATGTTCTTGCCCTTCTCCTCCAAAAGACGCATGTCAGAGCCCATACGACCAAGAATCTCTTGCATGCGACGGCGCTGCTCGCCCAAGTCTCCAACAAAAAGACCCTTTTGCTCAAGAAGCGACTGGAGCTTTTCAAGCTCACGGTTTTTCTCGCCCGCGCGATACTGCGCAAGCTCAATGGCGGCCTCTGCCTCTTTAGCGCGAGCCTCCAACTTGCCATGCGTAAACTGCAGCTGACGAAGGTCATCCACTGCAAGCTGAACGGTCAAATCCTTGAGCTGGGAGGACAGATCTTTTGCGCGAGAAGCTTTATCTACCTGCCTCTCAAGTGGCTTAAGCTGGCGGGTAATCTCGCGAGAAACCACTTTGGCTCGCGTGAGATTCTCATCCATGGAAGAAATCTTGCGCTCCGCACGCTCTTTGCGGCGGCGATGCTTAGAGATGTCTGCAGCCTCTTCAATGAGCTCACGACGCTGCTCAGGGCGGCTAGACAAAATAGAGTCAAGCTTGCCCTGGGAAATGATGGAGTGCGTGTCTTTGCCCAGGCCAGAATCATGCAAGATGTCCTGAATGTCCATGAGCCTTGAAGGAGCTCCGTTAATCAGGTACTCGGACTCTCCGGAGCGATACATGCGCCTGGTAATACCAATTTCAGAGAAATCAATAGGAATGGTGTGGTCAGAGTTATCCAAGACCAGTGTTACCTCAGCAACACCCACCGCTCCCCTTGCTGACGAGCCAGAGAAGATAACGTCTTCCATAGCCTGACCACGGAGCATCTTTGCGCTCTGCTCGCCCAATACCCAAAGAATTGCGTCAGAGACATTGGACTTACCCGAGCCGTTAGGGCCAACGACAACGGTAAGACCGGGGTCAAAAACCATCTGAGTTTTATCAGCGAATGACTTAAAACCCTTGAGTGTCAGCGATTTTAGATACACGGGTACAGGGTACCTTTCTACCTTAGGTGCATTTCTGCATCAGCATCAAGCGGAGCATCATCCACACCAAGACGTACCAACGCGTCTTGAGCGGCTTCTGACTCAGCAGCTTTCTTTGATGGTCCCTGTCCACGACCCACCTTAAGGCCGTCGACAAATACCACAGCGGTAAACGTTGGTGTATGAGCAGGGCCGCTCTCACCAATAAGCTTGTACTCTGGGGTAGCCTTGCCTTTAGCTTGTACCGCTTCCTGCAAACGAGATTTAGGACTTACCGAACGAACTGCCAGCGCTGGAGAAATATGAGGTCCAAGCGTACGAATAACAAACTCGTGTGTTGGATCAAAGCCCGCATCAAGGTAGAGCGCGCCAACAATGGACTCGTAAACATTCTCCAAAGCAGATTTCATGCCACGCTTTCCCGTGCCCTTCTCGGAAATTCCCATAACAATTAAGGGAGAAATTCCTAGAGTATCAGAGACAATAGAGAGCGTATGACCAGATACCAGAGAGATTTTCAACCTAGTAAGCTGGCCTTCATCCATATCTGGATAACGCTCAAACAGCTCTGTTGCAATAATGGCACCAAGAATTGAGTCACCCAGAAACTCCAGGCGCTCATACGAAGCAGAAACAGGCTTGCCCTCCACCGCCGAAGGGTGTGTGAGGGCAGCCTCGATAAGTTCTTTATTGGTAAATGTGTGACCGCAAATAGCTTCTGCAGCAGCTACTCGTTCGTGCAATTTCACGTATAAAACCTACTTAAGCAGCAAGAATAGCGTCTACTGCGTCACCAACGGTAGCAATCTCATCGATGTTCTCTGCATCAAAAGTCATATCAAACTCTTGCTCAAGGTCTGTGACAAGCTGCAAAAGATCAAATGAGTCTGCACCAAGGTCCTTAAATGAGGTGCCCTCTGTGAGCTCAACGGAATCGTCAAGATCCAGAGTCTCTCTAACAACGTCAATTACCTTTTCAAGTGTTTCTGTGCGATCCATACATCCTCCTTGCACACAACAATGATGCTTTTAATTTTACCCCGTGATGAGCATCTGTATGATGACATTACTAAAGCTGAAACAAACAATCTTAAAAAAAGTAAAGCCCACGGAATTGTCCATGGGCTCCACCATACCTTATAAAAAGTTTTATACTACAGGCGCTTTTACTACAACTGAATTGAAGAAGAGATTTTCTCGATAAGGTTAGCTCGTACTGCATTGGCTGCAGAGAGTGTTCCTGCACACACTGCAGAAGAGCTGGTAGCACCATGTCCTTTAAGCACAGGAGCCGAGACGCCCAGCAAGAAGGCGCCGCCCACAGAATCTCCTGAAAGTTCTGCTGCCGTTGCCTTAAGAGCGTCTTTCAAAAGAAGTGCGCCAAACGCAGCCTTCTTGGAAGAATTAATTGCGTCTTTGAGGCTAGCCATAATAAATTTGCCCGTGCTCTCAATAGATTTCAAAGCTACATTTCCGGTAAAGCCATCTGTCACAATGACGTCAAAACGGCTTCCTAAAATATCAGTTCCTTCAGCGTTTCCACCAAAATTAATAGCCGCCTCTGCAAGAGCTGCATGATATGAAAGAGCAAGCTCAGAACCCTTGGTCTCTTCAGATCCATTGCAGAGAAGGCCTATGGTTGGATTTTCAATTCCAAGCGAAGCGTTGGCAAAAGCCTTGCCCATTTGCGCAAATTGCACCAAAACATCTGGACGCACATCAGCGTTGGCCCCAGTGTCCAAAAAGACTGTTTTATGACCGCCAAGTCCAGGAAGAATCAGCGTGAGCGCTGGGCGTTTTACGCCTTTGATGCGACCAATTCCAAAGGTAGCAGCGGTAAGCACTGCTCCTGTGGAGCCTGCCGAGAAAAGACCATCTGCCTCTCCTGCCTTGACTGCCTGAGCAGCTCTTACAATACTGGCGTCCTTTTTCTGTCTAACCGCATTAGCGGGATGCTCACTCATTGTAATAACTTCAGTAGTTACCAAAGCCTTTGCACGATTGTGCTTGTTTGCAAAAGGAGTAACAAACTCATCAGCTCCGGCGAGAAGAACCTCTAGCTCTTGGTCCTTCTCGAGAGCCATACGAACTCCCTCAAGAACAACCTCAGGGCTTTGGTCAGATCCCATAACGTCTACACAAATAACGGGCATGTTAACTCCTTAGTGCTATAAAAAAGAAGGCCGGCCCCTAAAGAACCGGCCTTCTTGGCCATACGATGTATGAGTGTTACTCAGTAACAACAACCTCACGGTCCTTGTAGAAGCCACAGTTAGGACATACGTGGTGAGGAAGCTTTGGAGCGCCGCACTGTGGGCATACAGAGCGAGCTGCTGCGTTAAGCTTGCTGTTTGCCGAACGACGGGTGTGGGTTGCGCCGCGGCCCTTCTTTTGTTTAGGTACTGCCATCTTAAACCTCTTTTGCTCTTGCTAGCGCCCCTAAAACACATGAGGGCGCGACCCATTCACATAATGCGTTGGATACTATACCACGTACTGACACATTTTGTACGTAGATACAGCATTTCTTCACCATTTAGGAGAAGAAATTTTATTTTACTCTTCCGAATCCGACTCAATCACAAGATTTTTAAGAGCCGCAAACGGGTTTGAAGCAAGTTTTTCTTCTTCTTGCTTCTGCTCAATCTGAGCTGCGTGACCGCAATCTTCTTCGTTCAGATTGCAACCGCATACTGGGCAAAGTCCCTTGCAGTCGGACTTGCACAGTACAACATAAGGAGTCTCCATAACAAGCGAAGGCAAAAGAGCCTCTGCAAGATCGATGGTTTTATCGGCATTTACTAAAACGTAATCTGCCTCATCTTCATCGTCTGCAGCAATCACAGGCTCTTCAAAGAGATAATACTCGTCTACCTCTGCGTTCAAAGAGAGATGTGCGTCCTCAAGACAACGGTCACACGTACCAACTGCGTCAGCACGAAGCATTCCGGTAACCAAAATGCCCTCACCCGCGTTGGTAAGCACTAGATCAAAATCAATTCCCATAGGGAGAGAAAATTCATGCTCACCCAGCTTATACGAGTCTTCATTAAGATGACCCGCATAAGAAACGGTATCGCCTGCGTTTGCAAGACGATCATCTAGCGCATAAAGAACTGGTTGCATTGGAATTACCAGGCAACGTTATTGCTGGTATTACGAGGACCAGAGTTCTCATCAAGTGTCTGACGAACACGAGAGACAGAATTTGTCAGGCTCTTGAGGTTCTCCTCAAGGTGAGCAAGAACGGTATCTGCATACTCCTCAGCGTTGTAGCGAGTATCACGCTCGTACTGCTCTGCCTGATCACGAATGGCGTCTGCCTGCTGCTGAGCAAGGCGGACAACCTCCTGGTCACCAGCAAGAATCATAGCCTGCTGCTGTGCGTCAGCAATGATGGACTCTGCCTGAGCACGTGCGCGCTCAAGGGTCTCATCCTCTTCCTTGATGATGCGACGAGCGGTTGCAAACTCTTCTGGGAAAACACGACGAATCTCATCAAGCAGCTCGTAGAAGTCCTGGGCATCAATAATCTTCTTGTTACCGCCATCCATAAAAGGTGACTTAGCCTCAGTTACGATCTGCTCAATCTCAGATACAAGGCTCTCAATTTCCTCGCCTGGCTGCATCCAGGGCTCCTTTCAGTCCAATACATAAGCCGTGTTATATGCACGTATAGCCCACATGAGCACGACACATAAAACACCTTTTTAAGAATGTTAGCAGAATATAATGAAAATGCAGGGCAAATATACTTAATTACCGCAATTATGCAGAGCTTCAAGCTTTTTAATGACGTTCTTTGGTACCAAAAATGATACGTCTGCGCCCATGGCTGAGATTTCTCTGACAATTGAAGAAGAAATGTAGCCGTACTCTGGACTGGACATAACAAAGATACTCTCCAGCTCAGGAGCCATATGGGAGTTAAGGTCTGCCTGCTGCAGCTCATACTCAAAGTCTGTCATAGCCCTCAGGCCTTTGACCACACCGCCTGCACCGCGAGCGTTGCAAAAATCAACGAGAAGACCTTCCATAGGCTCTACAGAAACGTCCACAAGACCTTCATCTACAAGAGCATCTTTAAGCATCTGTACGCGCTCTTCAAGAGAAAAGGTAGTTCCTGTGCCATGCTTGCGCTTGGAAGCTGCAACAGCTACCGTGACATTTTCAAAAAGGCGAGAAGCTCGTCTGATTACATCAAGGTGTCCGTTTGTGACGGGATCAAAAGTACCTGGTACAACTACGTGAGTGATGCTGTTCAACGTATCTCCTATCCCTCACAACGAACAAGTACATCAACTTGAGCAATACCATAACGCTTACTCTTAGAAAGCTCAAAGTTGTCAAGAGAAACTGAATCTGATTTGTGGCTATGCTCGTACACTACCACAGCATCATCTGTCAGACTTCCCTGCTGGATTAAATCTCTAAGCAGCTTGGACACTACTTCAGCCTCAACGGCATAAGGCGGGTCCAAAAATACTACGTCAAAAGGAGCTCCAAACAACTGGGATGACTCGGCTAAACGCGCAGTATCACCACAGATAACACTCATCTCAGAAATAGCTACACCAAGTGACTTAGCCGTACGCTTAATGCGCTCACACGTCTTTCTATCTTTATCAACAAACGTAGCGTACAGCGCTCCTCTGGAAAGCAACTCAAAGCCCATGGCGCCCGAGCCTGCAAAAGCGTCAAGCACTCTTGACTCACTGAGGTCAAGACCGCGAGAAGCCAAGATGGAGCTTGCAATGGCCTCGCGCGTACGATCAGTGGTTGGTCGCGTAGTCCCCTTGCCATCAGGGGCCTCAATTGCACGACCTTTCCATTTTCCACCAACAATCCTCATGGGTTTCTCGCCACCAAACCTATCGTGTACTGTAGTTTACCTGCAGGTTATTACTTATAGCCAAGCTCTTCAAAGTAGATGCCAAAGCGGTCTTTTGCCTCAATTCCCAAGGTAGTATAGGCATCGCTCGTAAGATTTGGGTCTTGAGCAGTAATTGCCAGGGCGTCCATGTGGGCCGCCTCAATAAGATCTGCATCTGCATAGAGATCAGAAATCTTGAGCGTAGTGCCGCCCGACTGACGGTATCCCAAGGTCTCGCCCTCGTGCCTAAGCTCAAGGTCAAGCTCTGCCAAGCGCGCTCCGTCAGAGGTTTTCTCAAGGGCGGCCAAGCGCTTTCTTGCGGTAGAGCCTCGCTTGGCGTTACTGGCAAGATAGACAGTTCCTGGGAAGTCTCCTCGACCAACACGGCCTCTGAGCTGGTGCAGCGTGGCCAAACCAAAACGGTCAGCATTAAAGACAATCATGACCGTAGCATTTGGAACGTCAACACCAACCTCAATGACGGTTGTGGAGACCAGAATCTGCGTCTTATTTGCGCGGAACTTTTCCATAACCTGATCTTTTTGTGTCTCAGGCAATCTACCCGTCAAAAGATCGCAGGTAAAGTCTTTAAAAACGGTCTTTGAGAGCTCCTCATAGACACGGGTGGCGCTGTAGAGCTTGCCATTTGTACGAGCAGCCTCAGGAACATCTTCAAGCTCTTCTTCAGAATCGCTTGGGTCAATCAAAGGACAAACCAAATATGCCTGGTGACCAGCCTGAACAGCTTCGGAAATGGCGGCGTATGCTTGGTCAAGATTTTCTGGGACGCACAGCTTGGTGGTAACGCCTGCTCCCGCCTTTGGTCTCTTGGTAATGCGAGACGTGTCAACATCTCCGTACAAAGAGAGTGCCAATGTGCGTGGAATAGGTGTTGCGCTCATGGCGAGAAGATCTACGCCTTGTCCCTTTTTGCGCAACGCTGTTCTTTGATCAACGCCAAAACGATGTTGCTCGTCAACAACGGCAAGGGTGAGCTGCTTAAATACCACACGATCTGATAGAAGCGCAGTAGTGCCAAAGACAACGGACAAAGAGCCGTCAGCTAGGCAAAGCTCAATCTGCTGCCTCTCCTCTTCTGAGGTAGAACCAGTAATAAGCGCCCAGGTAATTCCAGCAAGTGAAAGCAAGGGGCCAATCTTTTGAGCATACTGCTGGGCAAGAACCGAAGTAGGAGCCATCACGGCAGCCTGAGTTGAAGAATCTGCTGCTGCAGCTAAGGCAACGGCGGCAACAGCTGTTTTACCAGTGCCAACGTCGCCCAAAAGCAAACGATTCATAATGCGCGGTGCAGCCATGTCAGAAAGAATCTCTTGAGCAGCGTGGTTCTGCTCGTCAGTTAGAGCAAAAGGCAAAGCCTCAATCAGAGCCTTAACTTTAGGTCCATCTATAACGTGCTCAAAAGGCTTATGACCTGCAAGTTCAAGGTTTCTCCTGGCCAGAAGGGCAAGCTGTAAGCTAAGAAGCTCGTCATAAGCAAGACGACGGCGCGCCTGCTCAGCTGCTTCCAAGCTGGAGGGAAAATGAACCTCACGAAGCGCCGATGAGAGTGACATAAGGTGGTGCTTGGTGACAAGCTCTGAAGGCAGCCAATCACACACGCTTTCCGTGTCCGCCAGAGCCGCCGACATAATGCGACGCATCCATGCAGGGCTCACACCCTCGGTAGCTGGGTGAACAGGAAGAATTGCTGCCTTTGAAGGAGCCTCTTTGGAACAAGCTTCGTCACTTGCATCAGATTTTGCCGCGCTCAGAACTTCGTAGAACGGTGACTTCATCTGACGATAGCCATAGGCAAAAAGCACCTTGCCGCTCAGCGCCACCTCGTCATCAACGTGAATTTGCTCAGCTATCCAAGGCTGCCTAAAGAACGAGGCCGTAAGCACGCCTGTATCATCCACAACCTCAATCTCTACAATGACCATCTTGGGGCGTGGGCGTTTTGTCTTTACCGAAGTAACGCGGCCCGTAATTGTAGCGTCCTCGCCTATCTGCGCAAAAGCAATCTGCACGCGATGGGAAAAATCGAGGTAGCGGTGAGGCACGTTGAGCAAAAGGTCTCGAACACGCAGAATGCCGAGACGCTCAAGCGCCTCGGCACGATTTGCATTGACATACCTTAACCTGGTCACGCTATCAACAAGCGAGCAGGTATGAGCCACTCGCTCTGATGCAGGAGCGATGCTTACCTTGGACTCAGACATTTCCTACTCAATAGAGAAGATGACTGGATAGAGTGGCTGCTCGCCGCGCTGTGCGTCAACCTCAAGGTCTGGATAGGCGTCCTCAACTCTGCTGGCGAGAAGATCGAGTTGCTCGTCAGAGAAGTCCTCACCTGCAAGAATGGTGAGGTTGTCGCCCTCTTCCTCCTCTTGCATCTTAGCGATAAGGTCAAGCGTGACCTTCATGACATCAGAGCCGACAACATCAATGGAGCCGCCCTGAATACCCATAACATCGCCATCGTGAATAGGAGTACCGTCAGCTGCGGAAGAATCGCGGACTGCGGTAGTGACCTCACCATAACGAACGCCAGAGATAGCGTCAGTCATCTCTTCTACAAGCTCGTCAAATGGAACGCCATCTGCAACAACAAACATTGCAGCAAATGCCTGAAGAACAGACTTGGTTGGAATAACAGCAACCTTAACATCCTCACATGCGCTTGCAGCTGCCTCTGCTGCCATACGGATGTTGGAGTTATTTGGCATAACAATAACCTGGTCTGCATTGGCCTCTTCAATTGCAGCAAGAATGTCTGCAGTTGAAGGGTTCATGGTCTGACCGCCAGAAACAACAACGTCAACACCAAGAGACTTCAAGATTGATTCAGCACCAGAACCAGCAGTTACGGCAACAAAGCCAAGCTCTTTTTTAGGTGCAGCCGCAGCCTTCTTATCTTCAGCGATCTTCTCGGTACGTTCCTTAGCCTCAAGGTCCATGTTGTGAATGAAGACCTCAAAAATCTGGCCGTACTGAAGCATGTACTCAAGAACCTTGTTAGGAGTATTTGAGTGAACGTGAATCTTGTAGTCTGGGTTTGCACCAACAAGAAGCTCGCAATCACCCATAGTTGCCAGGAAGTTCAGAGCTGCTTCCTCATCAAAGTCTGGGCTATCTGCCTTGAAGAGGAACTCGTTGCAGTAACGATACTCAGAACCCTCCCAGTCATCGTTGAGCTCAATCTCAACCTTTGCGCTGGTAGCAGCCTTAGCGTCAGAAACAGAAACAGTGGTCTGGAAGTCAGTTGTTTCAGTCTTGCCGGTAACAGCGTTTACAAAGCCCTCAAGGAAGGTTGCAAAACCAAATGCACCAGAGTCAACAACACCGTTCTCTTTGAGGACAGGAAGAAGCTCAGGAGTGCGAGCAACAGACTCATATGCCTCAACAACCAGAGCATCCAAAACCTCAACTGGGGTGAGCTGAGACTTCTCAAGGGAGTCTGCCTTAGCAGAGACGTCCTTCAAAACGGTAAGAATAGTGCCCTCAACAGGCTTTCTAACAGCCTTAAAAGCAACCTCTTTACCGCGACGGAATGCGTGCGCAATATCCTTTGGAGTTACTGCCTCAGGGTTTTTAACGTCACACAGACCCTCGGCAATGCCGCGAAGAATCTGAGACGTAATAACACCAGAGTTGCCACGAGCGCCCATCAGAGAACCGTGAGTAATTGCCTTTGCAATATCCTGCATGCTTGCATCTTGAGGAAGATCTTGAACCTCACGAACAACGGTGCCCAGGGTAAGGGACATGTTAGTGCCGGTGTCTCCATCTGGTACAGGGAAAACGTTGAGCTTGTTGATCTCTTCTGCTTTGTCTGCAACAGCAAGGGCTGCTACAGGGAAGCAGGTACGAATGACATTTGAAATCACGTTAGACCTCAGTTCCTACTCATTTGAAGCAAAAAGCTTAGCGAGAATTACGCATGGCCTCGATATGTACAGTTACATCAACACATGAAAGCTCTGCAATTTGCTTAAGCAAAAACTTTACTGAGCTCTCAAGATTGTCGACAACAGACGCCATGTTAACGCCCTGCTCAACAACAATGTGAAGGTCAACCTGAACTCCCTTAGGAGTTGGGGTCACATCAATACCCTTACGAAGTCGGTATGTTGGAAGAAGACGAGCAACACCTGCTGCCTCATCAATCTCTGCCATGCCAACAACGCCATAACATTCCATAGCTGCATAGCCCGCCAGGTCAGCAAGGCAATCATTAGAAACTCTTAGTGTTCCAGGAACAGCGGTAGTCATTACATAACTCCTCTCGCAAGAACCAGGGTTAGTCATTGTTATTTAGTATACCGCAGGACACATTTATTATTAAAGCGGCTTATACATACAAGTTGATTACCTTGCAATTGACAAATCTTTTTCTTGTTATTTAATCTTGGTGTAATAAATGAAAAACATTCAAAAGCTGTCAAAAAGCTATCTAATTGTGAATGTTATATTCATGCTTTGACAACACAATATATTGTGCTATATTTATTCGGCTATTTGGAAATTTTAGGCGCAGAGGGCGCCTATCCTATGGAGGTCTTACTCATGTCGAAGGTCTGTGATTTCTGCGGTAAGCACGCCGTTGCCGGTCGCTCCATCTCCCACTCTCACCGTACTGTGGCCCGCACCTTTAAGCCAAACATCCAGCGTGTTACTGTCGTTGTCGATGGCCAGCGCAAGAAGATGAATGTTTGCTCCCGTTGCCTCAAGTCCGGCAAGATTGCTCGCAACTAAGCAACTTAAGCTCGTCTTACCTCAAATTTAAAAAGGTCGCTACGGCGACCTTTTTTCTTAGCTCGATTATCTGACACATGCGCCAGGTTTAGTTCCAAAGCTGCACTAAAAGGCAGCCCTTATTACACGTCACACAAGCATTGTCGGCTTCAACGATATTAGAAATGCCATCGTCTCCAAGCAGCGTGAATTTCTCGTGATTAAGATTCCACCTCATGCCAGTCTCGGAAACCTCGCATTCCTCTGACAGAGCTACAAGAGAAATCTTTTTACCCGCATCAGCTGTGCTCAGCTGCCATGAATCAACTTGGCCCGCAGCTAAAAAGCGCATCTCAAAGTCATTCTCAACAACTCGAACCGCTGCCTTGCCCGTCTTTGCCCACATGGCGAGAAGACCGAGTACTACAAGCTGGTGATCCAAGTGGCCGCCGGACGTTGAGACAACCGTAAGCGAGAGCTTGCTGTCTCTACGGATTGCCTCGTATTCAGCGGACTTCAAAGCAAGAGCCAGGTCCGTATCATACTTGTCCGCATTAAACTTCATGCGAGGCACCTGCTGCTCTTTGAGCCAAGCCACGGCTTCTGGTGCGGCTGAGTCAAAGTCTCCAAGCGCAAGCTGTGGGACCACGCCGGCAGCAAAGCACGCATCAGCACCGTGGTCAACCGCTATCAGGTAGTCAGCGCTCTGGGCGCAGGTAGAGAGCGTCGTGTGCGAGACAGCCTCTGGGGATCCGCCCACAATAAGGACCTCAAGGGGTTTCTCGCCAGAAGGAACGGCAGCTAGAGGGCGCTCGTAGTCACGAAGACGCAGAAGCGACAGCTCGCCATAGGTGTGGGCAAAGATGTTAGAGTGCTCACGCATAAAGACGGGGTCTCGACCGTCGTGGTCGTTGTAGAGCGCTACTACCGGGAAGCCCGCATTTTGTGCCGTCTGAGCGCCAAATGGAGCATCCTCAAAGACCCAGGTAGTTGCTTTATCAGTGCCAAGGCGACGGAGAGCCTCAAGGTATACATCAGGCTCAACCTTGTCCACTCCCCCCACGTCTTCTGTAGAAACCACCGTTTTAAAGAGGTGCTCAATACCTTGAGCCGCGAGAGCTGCGCGCACTTCTCGCACGGGAGTTGACGATGCAACGGCCAGAGGAATACCCGCATCGTAAAGCTCCTGCAAGAACTCTTTTGCGCCTGGAATACTTGAGACGTGATGCTGATATTGCTCTGTTACATACGCACAGAACTCTTCATACAAAGCTTCTGCGGTGATAGGCAGCTCCAGGCGATCAACACATAATTTGCAGCCATCTATAAGCGAAACAGCCTCTACTTGTTCAAAAAAATCTGAGTCAACGGTCTTTCCGTATTTAGGAAGAACAGCACCAAACACATTGCGCCAAACACACATTGAATCAACAAGGGTTCCATCGCAATCAAAAATTGCACCGGTCACCTGCATAATGCCTCCGTAAACAAACTTATTAGTTGCAATCGTGAAATATCTACTCTAAGTAGGGTAAAGTATCTCACGTTTATAAATTGTTTTCATGGAGGAAGCATGGCACGTTATAGCTATCACTGCACGCACTGCGACAATACCTTTGAAATTGAGCGTCCTATGAGCCTGAAGATTGAAGCTCCTCAGTGCCCAAAATGTGGACATGAGACCGAGCGCGTGTACAACACCTCAACCATCGTGTTTAAGGGCAGCGGTTTTTACAACACCGACAGCAAAGGCAAGTAATTCCACATCTGAGCCTGAAGTGCTCTTTAAACGTCACCTATGTAGCTCTTGTTGCACATCGCAACAAGAGCTTTTTATTTGCGTTTGAACACCGCCATAAAATGGGCATCGCAATCGGCGGAAGCAAAAGCCGTCTGCAAAAATCCCTCTGGCGTAACGCACGTGTCGAGAAACTCTTGCGCTTCTGGCGCTAAGTTCGCACGCGCGGGACACTCAAAAAGGCTTTGCACCTCAAACTGAGAGCCTTCCGGACTTGCAAGAAAATCATCTACAACCTGTTGATTCTCTGAATTTGAGAGTGAGCACGTTGCATAGACTAAAAAGCCACCCACCTCTACACGACTGCTGCAGCTTTGTAAGAGTTTGGTCTGTAAGGCGGTAAGTTCTCCTCCGTCATACAGGCTTTCTGGTGACAGGTTCCATGCAATCTCTGGATGACGACGAAGCGTACCCAAACCAGAGCATGGAGCATCAATAAACACCACGTCAAAGCTCTGATTAAGCTCCTCTGGAACCTCTGGTGATACAAACTGTGTAGCATCAAACGTGAGTGATGTAACCTGATCTGAAAGCCCGGCGGTCTTCAATCTTCTTTTTGAAACGTGGGACTTTCCTTTTACAAGCTCAACAGCGGTTATGTGGGTATTCTCTTTATCAAGCACTTCAAATGCATGAGAGAGCAACAAAGATTTGGTTCCTCTACCCTGTCCAACCTCAAGCATATCTTGGTTTACATAAGATGCCGCGAGAAATGCCACAAGCTGAGATGCTAAATCTGCAGGAACTAACTGGACTTTCTTCACATATGCATCAACGGTAAGTTGCGCGGGATTTTTTACCTCATACACATCTGGAAGAACTGTTTGCTGTAGCTCTAAAGAACTATTCTGCAATTGTTGCTCTGATACGTTTCTTTGTAGAACATACACAGGAGCTGGATTCTTTAGATTAAGAATAAGCTTTTGAGCAGCAGATTCTCCAAGTGACTCAATAATCTCCAAGCAAATCCACTCAGGAATGCCTGACGCCCAAGAAAGCTCAGAAGGTGTTTTTGGGTTCTTTGCACGCGTAAGCTGAGCTTCTTTTTCAGAAATTTTTCTGAGTACCGCGTTTGCAAGGCCGGAAGAACGCTTTGAGACAGACTTTACCAGCTCCACACCTTGGCTGATGGCAGCGTCTCGTCTAGTCTCTAAATATAAAACCTCAAATACAGCAATACGCAGAGCGTCCTGTACCTTCGGCTCTAGATGAATACCCGATTTAAGATGATTCTTTAGAGCCTCATCAAGCTTGCCTTTGGTAAGCGTTGCTCCAAGCGCCAGACGAGTAGCAAAAGCTTTATCTTGAACAGAAAGCTCCGAGAAGTCTTTTGACTCCCTTAAGTAATCACGAATACGTAGATTGTTGCGTCTGCACTCAAAAAATGCCTGATAAGCCACTCTTCGAGCGGGAGTAAGCGTAGCCATTATTGCAGCTTCTGCCAGGTCATCTGAGACTTCTGAAGACCTGCCGCAAATGATTTAGCATCCATAGAGCGCTTACCATCTGGGCGCACCTCTAGAAGCTCAAGGGTTCCTTCAGCACAGCCGAGAAACAACCTATGATCTTGAACTGCAACCTGACCTTGAGCAACAGAAGCTTCACTTGGTGCCAATTGAGCGGACAAAGCGCGAAGAGACCTGCCTCCAACAGATACGCGAGCCGGAGCGGTATCAGAGGAAGCCTGAACTCTCAACGTATTTACCTGAGCAGAATCTTCTGGAGAAAGCTTCATTTCTTGCTTGGTAACTTTAGGAGCAAACGTTACTTCTCGCTCATCTTGTACCTGCCACTTAAGAGAACCTTCCTTGAGCTCAGAAAGAGCCTGTGACAGAGCATCAGCACCTAGCTGTGCCAGTGCATCAGTAAGCTGCTCAGTATTTTTGGAGCCTACCTCACACGATGCTTGCTTGCACCAATCTCCTGCGTCAAGTTCATGAGCAATTTTCATGATAGAAACGCCAGCAACAGCATCACCTGCAAGGATTGCGCGCTGAATTGGAGCGGCTCCTCGCCAGCGAGGCAGCAGTGATGCATGTACGTTCAGAGCACCGTAAGGCGCAAGAGATATAACCTCATCAGGCAAAATGCAGCCAAAAGCAACTACGCAAAGTGCCTCTGGTTGTGCCTCACGCATTGTAGAAATTACTTCTGGAGTCATGCGATTTGCCTCAAGAACGGGCAGGCCAAGCTCTTGCGCGCATTCTTTTACGGGAGACGGCTCAAGCGCCTTACCACGACCACGAACGGCATCTGGCCTTGTAATAACCAAAGCTACCTGGTGGTCATGAGCAAGTTTTTTGAGCGACGGAACAGCAAAGTCTGGAGTTCCCATAAAGACTACGCGCATGTCAACTCCTAATAGTCTGTTTGACCAGGACGAGCGCCAGAAGCCAGAGCTTCTTTATACTCCTGCAGCGTCTCCATACGAGCGCCCGGCCCCAGGTGGTCAGGCATGGTTACGCCGTTGATGTGGTCAATCTCATGCTGCAAACAAACGGCGAGAAGGTCTCCTTCTGCTTCATAACGCATCAGATCACCATCGAGGTTATATGCGTGAACGACAACGTGACTTGGGCGCGTAACAGGAACGGTAATGCCTGGGAACGAAAGACAACCCTCTTCATATACACGAGGCTCACCATCTGCGACTTTAATCTCTGGATTAATGAGCACAAAAGGGTTCTCTTGGCCGTTAGGGTAATCAACATCGATGACTACCATGCGCTTCATGTAACCAACCTGAGGGCCAGCAAGACCAACGCCGTCGGTTGCATACATAACCTTGAGCATATGCTCGGCCATCTTACGAACATCGTCGTTAATATCGTCAATTTCTTCACACTTTTGGCTCAGACGAGGGTCTGGCCAAAGCACCATATCATCAACTTCAGAACTCATAACAATCCTTACATCATGTCGTAAGCATCAACATCTAATGTCATGTTGATACCCACTCTTTTATCAAGTGAAGCAGCACACTCAGAAAGAATTTCTCCTACCTGAGCATCTACGGGAGATTTTACTAAAATGTGTCTGCGATACTTATCTTTTACCTTTGCTTTTACACAATCAGCAGGGCCCAAAATCTCCCATCCAGATTGTGAATCTAACTTTGCGTGAAGCGCCTCCGCCATCTGATCTGCTACGCAACGAACTTCTTTTTCTGATGCGCTCCAGAAAAGCACGTTAGACAAGCGCGAGAAGGGCGGATAAGCTCCTTCCCTTCTTTCTTTAAGCTCTGCGTCAAGAAACGGACGCCTGTCATGGGTCACAACAGAAGCAATAGCAGGATGTGTTGACCAGTATGACTGGATGATGACCTTACCTGGCTTTTCTCCCCTGCCCGCTCGACCAGCAACCTGCTCCAGCAAGTCAAAGGTTCTTTCAGCTGCTCTAAAATCTGGCAGCTTAAGCATGGTATCAGCGTTAATAACGCCAACCAAGGTTACGTCGGGAAAATCCAGCCCCTTTGCAATCATCTGCGTACCGATGAGCACCGCTCCAGGAGTTGCATCAAAGAGCTCAAGGAGTCGCTGGTGCTCGCCCTTTTTAGCCGTGGTATCAGCGTCCATACGAATAATTGGTGCATCGCTGCCAAGCAGCAGCTTGAGCTCGTCTTCTACACGCTGCGTTCCCACGCCATATGCCCCCATGTAACGACTCCCGCAGTTTGGGCATTTGCTGGAAGGGTTAGGATACGCGTGCTGGGACCATTGCCTACCGCAACTGTGGCAGACCAGAGAATGCGTGCGCTCATGATACGTGAGAGACGTCGAGCAATGCGGACACTCAGGTACACAACCACACTCACGACACATCAAAAAGTTTGCAAATCCGCGACGATTAAGGAGTAGAACGCTTTTCTCGCCACGCTCTGTTGTTTCTTGCAGCGCAAGAGCAAGAGCTGCCGAGAAGACCGATCTGCCTCCGTTTTTGAACTGGGAAGCCATATCAACTACCTGGACCTGCGGGAGCACCGCCACTCCAGGTCTCTGGGTCATGGCAACGCGCGCCCAGTTAGTACCGCGCCAGCTTCCTTGAGCTGTTCGGTAGAGGCTCTCGAGCGATGGTGTTGCAGAGCCAAGCACCAGCGCGGCTCCGCGCAGGCGCGCCATCTGAGCAGCAACTTCTCTTGCGTGATAGCGTGGAAGCGAATCCTGCTTGTACGAGGCCTCGTGCTCCTCGTCAATGATGTAAAGCCCTGGATTTTGGATGGGCGCAAACAAGGCGGAACGTGCGCCTACTACCACGCGAGCCCTACCCTGCCTGATTAAATCCCACTGGTCAAAACGCTCACCGAGCGAAAGCTTTGAGTGAAGAACAGCCACCTGCTCGCCAAAACGCGAGCGGAATCGGCCGACTGTTTGCGCAGTAAGAGAAATTTCTGGCACAAGCACTACAGCACCCTTGCCCGCCGCTAAGGTCTTCTCAATTGCAGAGAGATACACCTCTGTTTTGCCTGAGCCTGTTACGCCGTCAATAAGCACAACATCGCCCTGAGCAGCGGCTTGTGCAGTCTCAATTGCAGCAAGAGCGGATACCTGGCCCTCAGTAAGCTGTTGAGGACGAGGTGCTACGCCACTTGAAAGCGTGGTTCCCAGACCCTCCTGACTTCCACGAATTTGTCGCTGAGTGCGGACCTCAACAATGCCTTTTTTCTGCAGTGCAGTAACCGCACTACGAGCTCCTGGAATGGTAGCTGAGAGTTCGGATAACCTCATGGCGCCTTGCGCCAGCGCCTCAAGCACCGATCGTTGCTTGCTTGCATTTGCCGAAGGTGTAAAGTCAGCTGCCTTTTCTGTCAGCTCAGCCCAGCGCTCATCAACAGGACCGGACTTCTCGCAAACAAGTTGCCAAGGAGAATCCGCGTCTTTTCTGGTGACTTTAACCTTTTGACCAGGAGCTAAGAATGGATGTAAGGCGTCTGCATAACTGCAGGCATATTCTTTGCTCATCCATTCTGCTACCTGCGCAGATTGCTCATCAAACGCTGAATCAGCTAGAACTTGTGTTATCGGAAGGACGCGTGAAACATCCAAACCTGAAGACACATGGTCTGAGACACCCACAACGTAGCCAACAACCTGCCTGTGAGAAAACGGCACCAAGACCGTTGTTCCTACAACCGCAGTCTCTTCCAAAGATTCTGAAATGGCGTAGTCAAACGTGCCAGAGAGGGCACGAGTTGGTATGTCTAAAACAACATGTGCAAAAGGCACGTTCTTGCCTCCTTAAAGCCGTGGTTGATGGTTTACGTCAAATGTGTAACGAGCAACGTGTGGCTGACCAGCTTCTTCAACCTCAACACAGACAAACGCACACTCAACCTTAGTAAATCCGCGTTGCATCAAGACGTAGGCGTAGAAGTTTGCCTGCATTTGATGATGCTCGTAAATCTGAGCGGCGCTAAGGCCCTTATCGCCTGTTTTATAGTCAACTACCAGCGCATCTTTACTTCCCTTATTATAGGCGAGAAGATCGATGGCTCCTTCTACATAGTTCCCATATTCAGAATCAACCTGCAGGGTAAAAGGAGACTCCGCAATAACCACATCATGAGCAAGAGCTTCTTGTCTTATCTCAGAGCCGCTCCACAACTCAAGCGCTTTTTTAACTCGAGATACAACGCGCTGAGGAACACTATTCTTCAAGCACAATCTATCAATCGTGTTGTCATCAACCTGAGACTGAGTCTCAACCATAATCTGTGCCAGCTCATGGAAGGCTGAACCGAGGCTTGTTGGATCTACTCCATCATTAGCTAATGTACCAGCCAAAACTGCAGAAGTCTCAGTTGCTGGTTGAGGGTTATCTGCATCATATTCCAGGCTTTGTGCCTGACACTCTTCCTCAAGTGCCTTGTTATTCTCGCCCTTGAAGTTCTCTGCCATTTGTTGGTGAGCGGAAGAATAACTAAAGAAACCTTCTCGCTGGTCATACGTAGCTTCTGGCGTAACGCTCAGCTGAACCTTCTCATAGAGGTCAAACGTTTCTTCAGCTTGAGGGTTTTTCTCTTCACTTGGGTTGCTATCAGAAGGTTTAGGCTTACCACCAAAAGGTTCAATCAACTCTAAACCTTCAACATGAATCGGCTCATCCTTCTTGCCAGAACCCTGAACTACACGCATACAACCAGCAAGATTTCCACCATATTCAAACTGATGCTCTCCAGCAGAAAGTGGCGGCTCTTCAAACAAGGCATCTGTTATCTTGCGTGTATAACGAGGACTAATTCCCTCTTTAGTAAGGTCGATAGTTGAAGTAAGAATGACTGCTTCGCGAGCTCGCGTCAAAGCAACATACAGACGGCGATTCTGTTCCTGCTCTTCAAACTCATTCTCTTGTGTTTCTAGGAACATTCTCCACTCAAGAAGGTTCTTACACTCATCAAGGCTTGTAGGAACCTCATGACTGCCGTCATACAATTCATTAAGTTTTTTAGAACTGCTAGAGAATGCAATCTGATATGAATCGTCTTTTCTAACATGCAGAAATGGTTCACCACCAGCGCCTGCCTTAGGGCCAGATACAGCTCCTACAACAGCAACAACAGGAAATTCCAATCCCTTAGAAGCATGAATAGTCATAAAGGTAACTGCATTTTGAGTGCTGCAATGAAGCACTTTTGGAGATTCCTTGGCAGTGCTACACCACTGACTAAATGCTCTTGCAACAGAAGCAACGCCAACGCTTAGCTCTGTTTGCAGACTATCAATCTGCTCGAGAGCTGCAAAGATATTTGCAATCTTTGACTGACCCTCATTTCCCATCTTTTGAAGGCGAGAAATCCATCCGGCATCAAGAACTACTTTTTTAATAACGTCTGAAACTCTCTTGTTTGAAAGAGAGCTACGAGCATTACTCAACACCTCAAAAGCATTTTTGAGCTTTGGACTTATCTCAAAAGGTGGATTAAATATGTCATTTACCACTGACTCTGCAATATCTCTATTGGTAATCTTCTGACCATTTTCTCCAAAATTAGTACCCAGGAGAAGCAGGTCAGACGCATCAAGACTAAATATCTCGCTCGAGAGTACAGGAAATAGTCCCTCGTACGAGTCATACATATTTGCGAGTGACTGTAAAAGGCTGCCAATCAGTTCAACCTCAGGCTGCTCACCAAACGTTGAAGCTCCAGAAACCACGCTTTCAATTCCAAAGGTACGAAGTGCCTCAATATAGGGCTGTGCTTCTTTAACTGATTTCATCAAAATTGCGACATCTTTTGCCTGGATATTCTCGTCTTGCATAAGCGTGTTGATTCTGTCTGCAAGCTGATGAGCAACAAGCTGTTTTCTGGAAACATCATCACCAGGCTTAGAGCTTCCTGACTTCACAAAATTTGTGACTTCAAAATAAACGCGTGGCGAATGAGCAATAAATGGAGTTTTAGGTTCTTCTCGCCCAGCGGACAGATCCATAAAGTTAGCAATCATGCCTTCAGCGCTGCAGACCTTTGCAACAAATCGCAAAATCTCATTGTGACTGCGGAAATTATCTACAAGACGGGGTTGTAAATCTTCTGGAACCTCCGCTTGACGTCTGAAGAACACATCAACATCAGCGCCGCGGAATCTATAGATTGACTGCTGTGCATCGCCAACTGTTGTGAGATATTGAGCATCTTTACCTGAAAGACTCTTAATCATCTGCACCTGTTGCTGGTCCGTATCTTGGAACTCGTCAACCATTACAAGCTTGAATTTATCCGTATAAACAGCTGCAATCTCCGGATGCTCTTCAAACACTTTGGCTGTTAGATGCAAAAGGTCATCGTTATCAAGACCGCCAATAGCACGTTTCTTCTGGTTAAAGAGCTTGTAGACCTGCCCTGTAACATCTTTTAGACACTGACCCTCAGACATGTCCTGAATAAGTCCAAATAAAGCGCTACAAACTTTAAGCTGGTACGCAGCTTCATCTTTCACAATTTTTATTTCTTTTGAGGAACGACCGATCTTGAGTGCTTTTTGCAACGTATCCCAAAACGCCTGGTCAAAATCAGTGAGCGAGAGAACCAAGTGTTGCTGCAATTTACTTGAAAGTTCAGATTGAACACTTTGTAGCTGCTCCGCTTCATCTGGTTTTGTGGCAGCGATTGCTCCCTTGAGCGCTTCAAGTGCACCGCAGAGATTCTCAAGCTCCGCTTTTAGAACTTCCAGGTCAGAGCTATCCCCTACGAACGAAATAGCATCCATGCCTACAGGAGATGACTGAGCATACGAAATCAGCATTTCAATACGGGACTTCAGCGCATCTCTGTTCCCTGCGTAAGTAGAGAGGAATTCAGCATAGCTTTCATCTTGAGAAAGCTCCCTGAGTACTTCTTCAATAGATATGTTGACCAGCTGATTTCTGGTCATGTCGTCAATGATTTCAAACTCAGGATCAAGATTCAAATCAAGTGCATGAATCTTTAAAATTCTGCTGCACATACCGTGGATAGTACTAATCCACGCATCATCAACCTGCAACGCAGCGCTATGCAAACCTTCTTTTTCTAAAGCTTCCCTAACGCGTTCCTTAATTTCTGTAGCCGCGGCATTAGTAAACGTAATAATCAATGCCTGGTCAAGACTACTCAGGTACGGCTTTCCGTCAGCTCCTGAGCCTTCTTTTAAAGCCCACACAATTCTCTGTGTAAGCGTAAAAGTTTTTCCTGAACCAGCACCTGCTGCAACAAAAAGAGGCTTATCAAGCGTCTTAATGGTCTTCTCTTGACCGGGCGTATAACGTGTATCAGCCATAGTAGCTTACCTCCTCTTGTCACACAGTTTTACTGGACAATACTTACATGCATCCTTATCGCACGGATTGGCTCGGACATCTCCAGAAAGCATAGCTTGAACCTTCTGAGCAATTAAATTCTCCCAAGCGTCCAAGTAGTCTGCAAACTCTGCAGAATTTTGAGACACAACCATAACTGCCTGGTCCCTGAGCTTTTTATCTTCTGGATGCATATTCCAAATGTGTTCTGTTGCCGCTTCTGTTGCCATGCCCGCAAGAGCAAATGAAGGCTTATCTTTTTGCTCTTTGGTACCCAAATAAATTGCAGCAACTGGCTCAAGCTCATACTTGGTGAGCTGTTTTCTCATAATCTGAGCATATATTGCAGACTGTACATGCCTTGGCAGAATCTCTTTTGAGAGTTCACTGTCCAGACTTAACTTTGCTGAATAAGCCTTTAAGTCATTTGTGTTCTTGTGCTTATAGTCAATAATAAGTGCCTGACCATGAGCATTTACATCTACGCGGTCAATCGAGCCAGTAAATTGAGCTCCTGCATACTCAACAACGTTTTCTTCTCTACCAAAACGAAGCTCAAAGAATCTGGGTTGATAGCCAATAAAGTGCGAAGCTTCAAACTCGAGAAGATCCTTGAGATTTTCTCGAATATTCTCAACCTGTTTTCTTTCTTGAATGCTATGCGGAATAAGCTCATTTGATGAAGCTCGATTAATGTTGTTGAACTGTTCATCCCACACCTGAGCAAAACAGGTATCTAGCACCTGCTTTGCGTGGTCTAAGTTGTCAGATGTAATCCTAGAGCCAACAACGTCTTGTAGAAGCACAGGTTCAACTGCTAAATCAACTTCAGCAACATCACAACCAAGTGCTTCTGCTAAAAGTGTTGCGTGTGTTAGCTCTAGCACACGATGGATAAAAGTACCCATCTGCATTGGAGCAAACTCAGTATCTACCTGAGAAATCTTGATACGACGTTGTGTGAACCATTTGTAGGGACACTCAAGATACGTCTCAATCTGAGAAGCGGAAAGAAGCGGAAGCCCTTCTCGCGAGACCTCAATAAGGCCCTGCAGTTCCTGTTCAAGGGTTTCCCTCGTCAAATGACGTGGAAGTACCACGATGTTTTTGAGCTTAGAGTCAATCTCGCCAGATTCGATTGTTGGAAGTTCTGCAACACGTTCTGGATCTGAAGCTTGAGGTAATAGGTTTACCAGCACCTCTTCTTCTCCGCGCACAAGTCCTGTCTTCTTTGCATAGTCTTTGGGATAGCAAGCTTTGACTTCACTGAGAGCCACCGCATTAAAGACATCTTTTTGTTCCACTTTTTCAAATGCAACGCTGGTAGAAGCGCCTATAAGAGCCGTATAAAAATCTCTTTGATAACGAGCAAACTCTGATACCTTAGGCGTTTTACTTGCATGGCGAATAAACTCCTGCAGTGCACCGTCTGATGCTTTAACACCAAAATTCAGCGTATCCATGCCCTGGAAAATGACGGTATCAAACATATGTGGCTCAAAAGAATGAGCTTGGCCTACAGGAGCAATCAGTACCTGAATATCAGACTTAACACCATTAGAAACAGGAGTTATAACCACCTGATCTTTGCAGAGGTCAATAAATGATTTGAGTGTCTGAGGAGTGAGCTTTAATCCTGCCTCATGAAGCTCCTGTGCAGAAGAAACAATCTTGCTCATTACCTTAAGTGACTCTTGGTTTTGAAGAAGTAACTCTTTAGACTGAGCAGCCTCTGACTGCTCATCGGATGTTTCTGCAGAAAGATATTCAATAATGCGCTGAGCAGCAGAACCAATTCTGCCCAGCTCAAGACTCTTGATGGTCTCTGCACACAAGCGCGAGCTCATAGCTGCCTTAGAAAGCGTCTCAAGCACTCTGGTGGCATACAACGTTCTGTTGCCACGCCAACTCTTATCCAGCATCCATGCGCGCTCAACACTTATGCCTGAAATAGGAGAAATCAAATAGTCCGTGAGCGTTCGTGGAGGCCACCACGACATATCACCCATCTGATGCTCAGATGCCTGGTAGTCAATGTTTTTCTCGAGCTCTGCACGTTCACTGAGTGTGGCGTATGCATCAATCAGACTAGCAAACGCACTGCCTGCAAGCGAATCTTGAATGCGCACCGATCGCTTATAGTGAGCAGCAATCCCTTTAGCCGCAAGCTTCTGCGAAAGTGTATCCCAAACCTTTTGCAGATTTGAGGTGTATACCACAAAGCTCTTGCAGCCAGATTCCACACACTGAGAGATATACCTGCTAATAGACTCGGCCTCAGTAAGCTGACCCAGCGGCGACAAAAACGTTACTGCACCGCTCGGCGTAACCTCATTGCCCTCCGTGGCCCTAAACACCCTGGCGAGAAGATCGTTGAGCTCCTGGCTTTTTGCGGCTGGCGCAAGCTCCACATCCACACGACAATCGCATCCCGGGCCGCCAACCAACTCCAGCTGCTGCTCTGCCGCATAACCTGCAGGTCCTTCGGGCACGTAGAGAGAAAACACCACATCACGCTTCTGCGACAGCTTACGCACAAACTGAAGACGCGCCTCCGAAAGATCTTCAACTCGCGAGAAAACCACTGCAGCTCCTTGCGCTGGAATGGACTGCAGCTGGTAATCCAGACACTGACACACCTCAACGTACGACTTTTCTTCAAGCAGCGTCTTATAGCGCTCTAGCACCTTGCAAGCACTCATCTGACCAGCTGAAAGTTGACCAGAGTTCATAATCTTATCAAGCTCTGTAAGATACTCTGGAGCAAGCTTAGACAGAAGCTCCACCGTACCCTTGCCAGCGTTCAAAGAACCCAGCTCATCAGCAGGCATTCCATCCAAAATCTGCTGGAAAAATACCTTGCGAAGCGTAGTTGAAAGCAGACGATCCGAGCTTCCGTACAACTTCCATTGATCGCGCACCCATTCATCAAAAGTTGAAACATTCACACCAACAGAGAGCTCTTGGATGGCACCAAGCTGCCTCTTAACCAACAGCACAGCATCGGAAGAAGGCACAATAAGCTGAGCAGAGCCCCACCTCTCAAGCGAAGCCTCTAGCTGCTCTTTAACAGAGTTTGATAAGAAAGCACCTGTTTGTTGTTTGTACAGAAGCAAGCCCATACGTCACCTCTCCGATTTTTCTTACTTCTTAAGTTACCACGCACACCGGACATAAATTAGAATCAAACTAAACAACAAATAAAAATCCCGCATCAAAAGGATTTTCATGATTATTTTGCTTCCGCCATCATCAGGAAAAACCGCTCCCACCTCTGGGCCTTCTCTTGATCTCTCATCACTTTTGTTTGGCTCCGAGCTAAGCACCTGTCGAGAAGAACTTATCAAAGATCTACAACAGGTCTGTTCTCATGCAGACGCAGCTCAGGTGCTTAAAATTGGTCCGAACACCGTCGGAGACATAGCCGACAACCTGGACGTCTATGGAGCTCCAACCACAACCGCACTCAACCTCTATACCGGCGTGCTGTTTGAAGCTGCAAAATTCAACCAGACACTTGAAAACGTCACGTTAGAAAACACACAGAAAACAGTCACATTACCAGCAGATATCCTCAACTCAGAAATCATGATTTTCTCTGGTCTTTGGGGTGTTGTGAGGCCGCACGATTTTCTCCCCAACTATAGACTTTCTGCATCAATCAAGCTGCCTAACATAGGCACCGTTGCAACTTACTGGAAAAAGCAGCTCAATCCCCTGCTAAATGTCGCTCTAAAAGATCAAATAGTTGTGGATTGCCGCTCGGGAGAATACAGAAAGATGTGGACACCTTCAGCAAAGCACCCTTGTGAGCTGCTGCAAGTTGTTGTACAGCGAGAAGATCCTCGTACGGGAAAACGTAGCGTTGTGTCGCATAATGCAAAACATATGCGTGGCGTACTGGCAGGAGCCCTCTTTGAGCAACGAGCAAGCGGGAAACTTTCCGAAGAAGTCAGCGTATCTCAAATTGTAGAAATTACGAGCAATCTACCGGGTGTCATTGATGTTGATGTGAGTACAGCAAAAGTTTCTGGAGAAGCAACGCTCACGCTGGTCACTAGTCAAAACTAAGCCAAAATTTTCAAAATAGACCTGTATATTTTTATGCAGGTCTATTTATTAACGAATCACAATTTCTCTGATGAAATAGAACGCCTATTTAGCAGAAAATTTCGGTCTAACCTGTCTTATCAGCCACTGAAATGCCATAACCACAACAATTGTGAATACGAAGACAAAGATGCCTCGTACAAAAGCGTTACCAAGCAGGCTATATGGGAATCGGCTAAGCCTAAGCCCCAAAAAGTTAATGACAGGAATCTGGAACAGATAGACTCCTAAAACACCAGCAGATACCGTGCTGATGCGCTTCTTTGCAGCATCGGAAAGCTCCTGCAACTTTGGCTCAAGGTTCAGCACAAACAGGAACAAAGACGCCGCCTGCGCTAAGCAGAGGAAGTTTTTGATAGTAATGGGATAGCTCTGATACGTCATTTCTGGCGTCAGTGGGGTTCCAAAGTTATTAGCAATAAGTCCCCAACCAAACATGGCCGCAGATGAAAGCAAGAAAACCACGGCAAGTACAAGGTTGTTTTTTGTGAATTTTGGAAGCTCGTCATAATACGTCTTAACGTAATAGCCAAGCAAATAATAGAAAAGACCATCGCTGTTAAAGGCCGCCCATCTAAACAGCTGGTCAAAGTAGACACCACGAACGCCAATAAACTCAAGAAGTGGCAGACCAAAGCTCACAAAGAGTGTAAGCGCCATGACATAAAGCAGAGTTTCTTTTTTCTGAACAACCAGAGAAAGCACAGGCGTCAAAAGATACAGATACAAAATGGTATAGATAAACCAAAGCGTGCTGTTAACGTTATTAGTTAGAAAGCGCTTTACAAAATCAGCAACACCGGCACTTGCCGCAACCTCTTCGGCACCCCAAAACTTTGTAGGAAAAAGCACGTACATCAAATACACCGCTACGCTGCCAAAAATGAGCGCCATCAGCGTCTTTCTTGCACGCTTCATAAAGAATGTCTTTGTGGAGTATTTGCTTCTATATCCAAGCAGATTCATGCCGCTCAGCATAAAAAAGATGGGTACCGCGTAAATAAACGCAGCTTGCAAGGCTAAAGAGAAGGCCCATGTTTTGGTGTGCGCAAGCGAAAAAACGTTAAGCGAGGTATGCAGCATAACAACAGCTATACCTGCCAGAATGGTAAGAACATCTGCAAAAACAAAGCGCTTCTTGGCAGCAATTGCTTTTGAAGAAACTGTAGCTTTTTCCACGGGCTTCTCCCCAAATTAATCAAACTTCCTCTATGCTTAGTATACGAAAAGTACCAGCAGGAAAGAGGCATCATGGCAAATGTCGTTGACTATCTACACTGGCGCGGCGATCTGACGTTTGAGAATGACCCTTTTAACAACGTCGATAACCTGATTCTCTCAATCCTTTCCTATCTGGGATTTGGTGGCGTCGTACCTTCTGAGCGTAGCGAGAAACGCGTTCTGCTTGGTGACGCTTGCGGCAAAATGCTGGAGAAACTCAAAGACGATCCGTCTCTTATCACAGGATTTTCTCGCGTTGATGGAACTTTCCTTGAAGCGCTGGTTGATGCTCCCCGCTTTGCCAACATTGAGCTTGGTCGCTATGTAGACCGTATCAATGTCGAGAAAAGCCTGCAGTTTGCAGCGTTTACCGCCTATCTTCCTACAGGACAGATGTTTGTTTCTTTTAGAGGCACTGACGGTACCCTGGTTGGGTGGCGAGAAAACCTCAACCTTAGCTTTCAGGTTACGTCCGCTGATAAATCAGCTGCTCTCTACCTTGAGAAACGTATTCGTGAGCATCTTGCAGAGGGCAATAGCACTACCTGCGCAAACGTTATGGTTGGTGGCCACTCTAAGGGTGGTAACCTTGCCGCATATGCAGCAACAGTCTGCCCTGAAGATCTGCTTGACACGCTTGATCGCGTTTGGAGTAACGACGGTCCTAACATGTGCCCAGAAATTCTTCCCGCCACAGCCCATAAGGTGTTGGGCGATAAATACATCAGAATTCTGCCTGAATTCAGTGTAGTTGGCATGATTTTTGATGATCCTGCCGTGCCAAAACTCATTGTAAAAAGCTCCGAGACGGGCATGTTGGCTCACGACGGCGTTTCGTGGCAAGTTATGCGTAACACGTTTGAATTTGCTGATGATTTCCAGCTGGAATGTAAAAAGATTAACGAGGCATTTAGCAACTGGTATAAAGAGCTCCCACTCTCTGATCGCGAGCACTTTACCAATGAGCTCTTTGACGCCCTCTCGGCAGGCGGAGCAGTCTATTTTAGCGACATTATCAGCTCACCTGCAAACTTGCAGCCTGTTGTTGCAGCACTCACTAAAACAGAAAAGCAAACCAAAGAGGTCTTCTTTGACCTCCTTAGTTCGCTTGTCAATGCATCCGCAACATCTTTGATTGAAAACATCACTGAGTCTTCTCAGATTTCTCAGCTAACTTCTGCTATCTCGGAAAGTTTTTCCAAGCTTGATAAAGCCCAAAAGGAACTTAGGAAAGGTTCTCCTTCTTCAGACCAGTAAGACTTATCACAATTGAAGAGACAATTGAAATAACTATTGATCCCAGGATAGCGGTACCCAAAGAATCAATAGCAACGCCTGCATGCAGCAAATTCCTAGAAATAAAACTTGAAAGCTCAAGCATAAAAGCATTAATAAAAAGCGAGAAAATACCTAGGGTCAGCACATTAATAGGCAATGAGAGTAGCTTAACAACAGGCTTAATGCCCGTATTAACTGCTGCGAGTACTAACGAAAACAGAATAGGACCTGCCCACGAGCCGCCCACAATAGTCAGGCCTGGGATTAAGGTGCAGGCCACCAATGTAGCAACAGTAGTTACAAGCCATGTTGCAACAAATGTCATACTAACCTCTCTTTGAAAAAAGCCCGGCAAAAAGCCGGGCTTAACATGCACATTATGTAAGCCGTTAGCTTACTCGCCAAAACCGCTGTCAACGAGAGCGATAAGAGCGTCAAGAGCTGCCTGCTCGTCAGCGCCGTCGCATGCAATCTCAATCTTGGTGCCAGTACCAAGGCCAGCAGCAAGAATCATCATGATGGACTTAGCGTTAACTGGTGCGGAGTCCTTGTCAACATTCTTGATGGTGACATTGCTCTCAAACTTCTTTGCCTCAGAAACAAAGACGGATGCTGGACGAGCGTGAAGACCAGTTGCATTGATGATAGTAGTCTGCTTTGAAACCATAAGTGGACTCCCCTTCCGGAAACCAAAAATCTACTCGAGAGTTTTTCTCGATTAATCGTTACTATCGTAACAAAACATAACGTATTATATCCAATCTTATTTCCAGAAAGAACCAAATTAGACTATGAATTCCCCAAAAACAGGGTAAAAATAAAAAGTCAGAACTCTTATAGGAGGTTCACCATGGCTGAAAACGATATCCAAAACTCCAAAACTGAGGAATTGGACACAATAGATACTCAAGCAATTACTTCTGATGATCAGAATGAGTCTGCAGACACACCTGAAGCCAGTAAGTCTCAAGACATTCAAAAGATTGCTAAGGACACTACTCAGGTTGTGGCAAAAGGCGTAAGCAGCGCGTTTGAGAGTGCCACAACTGCTGTTGCAGAAGGTTTCCAGGCTACCAAAGAAGTCCACAACGCTGCCAAAGAGACAAACTCTGCAAAGCACGAGCTCAAACAGATGCAAGAACACCTTGCTAAAGACCAGCATGATCTAGAGCACAGAGACTACGTACATGGTTCATTTGACCAGATTATTGCTGAGCAGGAGAAAATCCTTGCAGAAACCGCACAGGTCATGAGCGATCAATCTACGCAAGTGGACCTTCTCACGGTTAAGAAAAATCAGCTTATTCAGAAGCTTGAGCAGCAAAAAGTTGACGACGAAGCAAAGATTAAGCCGTACAAAGAAGTTGCTGCCACAGCAAAAGGCAGGCTTGACGATATCTCAAAGACTATCTCTGAGGCGCAGCGTGGTGTTAAAAATGCTGAGGCTCAGCTCAAAGAAGTTACCGAGAAACGCGATGCAGCTGTAGCATCTGCAAATAAGGCACTGGAAAACTCCCAGGCAAGACAGCTTTCTCTCAGAGAAGAGCTTGCAGGCCTTAAGACAGATCCCGCTGCCAATCACGATGCAATTGTTCGCATTGAGGAAGACCTTAAGTCAGAACTTGCTCGTGCAGAGCAAGCACAAAAGCAAGTTGAGGAGCTACAGAACTCTTTCCAGTCTTCACTTGAGATGGCGCAAACGCATTACTGGACCCAGGGCAAATCGTTGGAGTCCTCAGAGTCTTCTATTGATGCGGCTCGCAAAGATTATGAACAGAAACAGCAAGAATATGACGCCGTAGTAGCTGAAGCTAATGCTCGTCAGAGAATTCTGAGTAAAGACATAGAGAACCTTGAAGAGAAAATTAAGACAGCCAAGGAACTCTTTAACGAAGCAGCAGATAAACATGATGAAGCGCAGTCAGTTATTGATGACGCTAAAGAGATCTACGCAACACCAGAAATTACTGAGCAGCTCAGAAAGTCTGTTGACGAACAGGTAATTAACGTCAATGTCAAGCAGCTCACGCTTAAAGAGCTTATTAATGGCGAGAAAATCCTTCGAGAGACAACTCGTGGTCAGCGCATTGGCTTCATCATTGTTGTTCTTGGCATGATAGCGATTCTTGCATCCTTTGTATGGCTGATCTTTAACTGGTAATACTGCCATTACTCCAGGTAAGATGCCTTATGAAAAAAGTGCTCACAATACTGTGGGCACTTTTTCTACATCTACTTTTCTGAATTTAAACCCTCAAGCTAAACGTGAGAGTCATGCTCACTAAATCACGTTCGCCAAACCAAGCTCACTAAATGATGATCATGGCATCACCAAATGACAAGAAGCGGTACTTCTCGTCAATGGCACTTTGATAGGCGTCCATAATCTGCTCGCGCGTTGCAAACGCAGAAACAAGCATCATCAAAGTAGAACGTGGAACGTGGAAGTTTGTCACCATGGTGTCTACCACATGGAATGTAGAGCCTGGCATCAGATATAGGTTGGTAGTTGCGTTTTCTCGGGCAACCATATCTCCCTTGTGAGTCACTGCAGCAGAGTCATCCGCCTCTTCAAAGCGACGTGCAACAACAGGAGGCTCATCTGCAGGAATCTGGCTATCCCAGGCGCTCTCAAGCGAGCGAACACTGGTAGTACCAATAGCAATAACCTTATGACCTGCAGCTTTGGTAGCCTTTACTGCCTCAACAACTTCTGGAGCTACATGGTAGCGCTCGGTATGAATAACGTGCTTGGTAGGATCATCCTCTGTTACCAGCCTGAAGGTATCAATACCCACCTCAAGCTCAACTGATGCCCACTGAACTCCCTTTGCCTTGATAGTTTCAATGAGTTCAGGAGTGAAGTGCAGGCCCGCGGTAGGAGCTGCAGCAGAATGTTCGTCCTGCATAGCATAGACCGTCTGATACTTCTCTGGGTCTCCCTCGTACTGCGTAATATACGGAGGCAGTGGAACATGACCTGCCTCATGAATAGCCTCGTCAAGAGTGCGATCTCCCTGTGCTTCAAAACGCACCAGGCGACCTCCCCTGTTGTCGTCAATAAAGTCCACAATGGTGCCCGTCAACACAACAGGAGCTGAGTCAGGAGCATGCAAGCCACCTGCACGGTATTCAATTACTGCGCCAGGCTTTAGACGCTTACCAGGATTTACCAGACACTCCCATACACTACCCAAAGCATCAATGTCTTCTCGACGTTTTAAAAGCAGCGTTTCTGACACGCCGCCTGTATTTTGCTTTTTACCTACAAGACGAGCTGGCATAACGCGCGTCTGGTTAACTACAACCAAATCACCTGGCTCAAGATAGTCCACAATATCAGTGAAGTGCTTGTGCTCTATGCGGCCATCTTCTCTATGCAGCACCAAAAGTCTGCAGGAGTCTCTTGGCTCAGCAGGAGCTTGTGCAATACGTTCTTCTGGAAGGTTGTAATCAAAATCGTCAGTTCGCATGACGTACTGCCTTTCTTGCGTCACGAGCTTCATGACGCTCTATCTGAGCCTCGGCCGCAGAATATCTGCAACCGCAGTAATTTTGTCGATACATACCAAGTTCACGAGACTCTTTTGTAGCCTCTGGGTAAAACGGACGGAAATCTCTCCATACCGGCGTGAGCCCATGAGCATGCGCAATAGACACCAGCTCATCCTCACACGCATCAAAGAGCTGATAGGGCGAGACGGCCAGTGTTGTAGAAACGTATTCAAAGCCGCGCTCAACCGCCACACGACAACTCTCTGCCAAGCGGATTGCGTAACAAGCGCGACAGCGACGGTCACGCTCAAATCCCTGAGGAGCCACAGCGCGTTCCCACTGCTCTCGCTGATCTCCTGCCACAATCACCTCAACATGAGCTTCTTCTTGAGCCCATGTAAGTAAAGTCTGAAGGCGCCTGTCATGCTCTTCAACAGGTTGAATATTAGGATTGGTCCAGCAGATGGTTGGCTCAAAGCCCTCTTCTCTCAGATGCTTTAAGGGTTCAAGCGAGCACGGACCACAGCACGCATGAAGCAACAGCGGTGTTCCCGGCTCTACTGAAAGAGTCTCAATTGACTGAAGCATGTTTGAAGCCATTAGTTCTTCTCGCCTTGTGCCTTATAACATTTCCAGCCTACTATAGCGCAGGCAGCAAGGCATACAAAAATGGTAACAACACTTGCTTCGATACCATAAGCACCGCCCGAGATAAACTCAGACGCCGCGGGATACGCCGTTAAGAGCGTGGTAGGAAGAAGCGTAGTAGTAACCGAAATACCCAAAAGAGGACCAGTCACAAAGTTCCAGATAAAGTGCATCGCAATGGTCATGAGCAGGTTATCGGTAAGCCAAAAAACCAGGCCATACAAGATGCCCATCAAAAAGACTGAGATTGCCGCGGCAACAGAGATATTAGGAGTTAGCCCATACGTTGCGGTAAAGAGCACTGCTTGAAGTACAAGCGCTACAGGGAACGAACTCTTAGCGGCAACACCAGTTTGCAGGTAACCTCTAAACAAGATTTCTTCTGCTGCTGACTCAATAAGCGTTGCTACAAGTAAAAAGAGAGCAGCAAAAATGTTATAGGAAGCGTTGAAGTTAAAATCAAAGCCTTCAATAAGCATGATGGAGCCAAAGGTAAACAGCACCATCAAGAAGCCAAAGGTGACTCCACGCATAAACCCTGGCCAGGAGCTTACTCGAAGACCCAAAGACCTAAAATCACGCTTATTGACGCGGGTAATCCACACAAGGATTAAGCCGCCTGCAAGTACACTTCCCAGAAGCCCTAGTACGGCTGGAAGAATATCGTTTGGCGGAAGCTCTCCCATAACCATCAGCGGAATATGGCACACAAACATAAGCAAAAGCGCAAGGTCAGCCACAAGGAAGGGCGTCACCACAGACTTTGGTGGATCCTTTAGGACAAACTCAAGGCTTGTCTTTGGCTTTTTTCTTCCCACAAACTCTCCTTACATAATTTCTACTCACTATAGTATCGACTTCTGAATCTATTCGTGTAGTGAATCAAAAAAGATTAGAATAAGAAGATAATTTGCGTAATCTACTAATTCCAACTGCGAGGTATCCATGGCCGAAAGCTACGACATGAACAACCGCCCTCATTTTCCTAAGCGCGCTGTCATTACCGGTGGTATGCCCTACGGTAACAAAAATCTCCACTTTGGACATATTGCGGGCGTCTTTGTCCCAGCAGATTTCTTTGCTCGTTTCTTAAGAGATCGCATTGGCCAGAAAAACGTTCTGTTTATCTCGGGAACTGACTGCTATGGCTCTCCTATTGCAGAGGGTTATCGCAAAAAGGTTGAAGAAGAGGGCTACGAAGGAACCATCCTCGATTACGTCAACCAGAACCACAACCTGCAGAAAAGCGCTCTTAACGCCTACAACATCTCGCTTGATTTCTACGGTGGTTCCGCACTAGAGCCAGCTGCAAAGATTCACGAAGAGATGGCAGACAGCATCATGCACCGCCTCTATGAGCGCGGTAAGCTCTCCAAACTCTCAACCAAGCAGTTCTATGATACCGAGGCTCAGACCTTCCTTAACGGCCGCCAGGTCAATGGACGCTGCCCTATCAAGGGTTGTAAGTCAGAGAAAGCCTACGCAGAAGAATGCGACTTGGGTCATCAGTTCAACCCAGAGGAGCTCATTGCCCCTGTTTCACAGCTCACCGGCACCACACCAGAGCTTCGCCCTGCGCCAAGCTGGTACTTTGACCTACCACAATACAAAGAGTTCTTAAACAACCTGGTAGAAAAGTGGAAGAACAACCCACAGATTCGCTCAGTTGTTACTTCTACCGTTCAAGAGACTCTGACCGAGCCTATTATCTACATTCAAAATTCCTACCGCCAAGACTTTGACGGCGTTGCCTCTTCCCTCCCAGCTCATAGCGTTATCGAGCCAGAAGGCAATGCATCTTCTTTCTCTGTTGTCTTTGAGAACTGGCAAGACAGAGATGAAGCTCGCGAGAAACTCAAAGAGGCTGGAATTCGCTTTAGAACAAGCAAGACGCTTCTGCCTTATCGCATGACGGGCAACATTTCTTGGGGCCTTAAGTCTCCAGACATCGAAGATCTCAAAGACCTTACCATCTGGGTTTGGACTGAGTCCCTCTGGGCTCCTATCACCTTCACACGTGCTGCTCTTTCTGAAGACGCCAGCAATAGTGGCTCTCGCTACTCTTCTGATGAGTGGCGCGATTGGTGGTGCAGCGATGATGCGGCCGTCTACCAGTTTATTGGTCAGGACAACATCTTCTTCTACTGCATTGTCCAGAACCCACTGTGGGATGCGCTTGATTGGGGCCTTATTACCGATACTCCAGTTGCCAACTACCACATCCTCTTTATGAACAAGAAGGCTTCCAGCTCTGGTGCTATCAAGCCTCCAATGGCTGAGGAACTTCTTGAGTTCTACACTCCAGAACAGCTTCGCGCTCACTGGCTCTCACTTGGTCTTGATCAGCGCGCCGTGTCCTTCTCGCCAAAGGCTTTTGATACTTCTGTATCCAGAAAAGGTAAAGATGGCCAGCCAGATCTTCTGGTAAAGGATGACCCTCGCGTTGTTGATCCAGCGCTCAAGGAGTCCGCGTTCCTCACTAACATCTTTAACCGCATGGCTCGTAGCTGCCTGTATGGCGCAGCCAATGCTTGTGGCGGACACCTGCCTGTCAGCGAGCCTCACCAGGAGGTTATCGACGCCGCTCAAGAGGTACTGCTTAAGTACGAGCAGCTGGCATACGGCTTTGACGCGCATTCCGCGCTTGCCGCTGTTGACGAGTACGCTCGCGCAGAAAACAAGCGTTGGGGCGAGGCTTCCAAGGCTGCTCAGGGCAATGACGAGGCTTACAACCAGGCGCTTGCCGATGCATTCTATGCGCTCAAGACCATCACGTTGCTCATGCATCCAGCTGTTCCAGAAGGTTGCGAGCGCATTGCAGACGCCCTCAACTTCCCACATGAGGAGTTCTTCTCCTGGGAGAACGCCTTTATGGGTCCAAAGGAGCTTGCAGCAAAGCTTGGTCAGAACGCGGAAGAGCACCAGCTTGAAGAGCTTCCTCCTCGCTTTGACTTCTTCAAAGCACATCCAAGCCAGAAGAACTAAAACACGCAGCTAGGAGCACACGTGGTCGAGTTTCCACCCGTCTATCGTCCAAAACCCTATAACAAGCCAACAGCACACCTGAAGAGCCATCTTCAGGTGTTGCTTGATGACGGCGCGGAGATTGCAACGTTTGTCTACGCTCCCCACACCTCTGCTGGCGAGAAACCCTGTGAAGACCTTGCTTCAACTGCGGCTTATTTGGCGTCTGTTACCAACGATACAGTTGCTACACCCATTGTGTTTCTCCATGGAAACGGAGAAGAGCACGGTATCTTTGGAACCATCATTGATGAAGTATGCAAGCGTGGCTATAACGCAATAGGTATAGACTCCAGAGATCAGGGACAAAGTACCCGAGGAACAGCTGCCTTTACCTACGAGCAGATGGCAGAAGATGCATACGTTGTCCTAAAGCAGCTTGGAGTTACCTCAGCTCATATCGTGGGCTTTTCTGATGGTGCCATCCTAGGACTTCTTTTAGCGCGCGATTATTCCGATATTGTTGCTTCTCTCGTGTCTATTGGAGCAAATCTTGAACCTGATACGCTAGGTGATATGACCTGGCTCTATGAAAGCATCGAGGGCAATAAACGCTGGGCTGCCGAAGGCTGGGAAGGTGCTGTTCTAGAAGATGGCTACCCTGTTCCTTCACCTGCAGAAGCAGCTCGTATTGCAGAGCATCTTGAGCTCATGGTAGACAATCCACATATTGATCCTGCAACCCTGGGACATATCTCTGTTCCTGTTGTTGTCATGGCTGGTGAGTACGACGAGATTTATCCAGAGGAAACTCGTCGTATCGCTGAGGCAATTCCAACCGCACGACTCCTCTTTATTCCAGGTTGCCCTCACAATGTTCCTAAGGTGTCTCCTTATGCAGTAGTGCGAAGAATTTTTGCAAATTTTGCCTACCTTTAAAAACAGTGTTGGAACTTCAAACAATTTACCTGCTTTTATTTCAAGAAAATAAAACTTCGGTACTTGATTGTTAGGTACCTTGCTATCTCAAAAATTTTGAGTATAATACCTAACAAGAATTATTTCTGTTATGGGAGGTACTCATGCATCAAGCACCTACCTCACCTACTCAAGAGATGCGCATTATTCGCAATCTTGGCCACTTGGGCCATTATCTTTACATCACACGCGGATGCCGTGGCGGTCAACAATTTATTTTGACTGCACTGTATCGTGATGGAGATATGACACAAAAAGATCTTCTCGCCAAGACAAAGAACACGTCTGCATCGCTTTCAGAAATGGTGAGCAAACTTGAAACAAAAGGTCTTGTTGAACGCACTCGTGTAGATAAAGATCGCAGGCAAACGCTTCTTTCACTGACAAAAGAGGGGCGTAAACAGGCACAAGAAGCTCAAGAATCTATTGCATCATTTGAAGCGCAGGCTTTGTCCGTTCTTTCAGATGAAGAAAAAGTTACATTTTGCGCATATTTAGATCGTTTAGTTGAGCATTGGAACACAATTAGCAGAGATGAGAAAGGAGAAACGACATGCCAGAAGAAGTAGCCTCAACTGAAACACTTGAAGACATGGTTGAATCAACTGAAGCCGATAAAGCCCTGATCCCTTCATCGTTGACTGGCATTGTTGATGTAAATAATCTTTCTTTTAGAGAGATTGCTCAGATCCTTTCAAAGAGTATTGGTGAGTTTAAGAGAGACACTATTCTCACGCCTGTCTTTGTTATGGTAGAAACCATCTTAGAGATTCTCATCCCTTTTAGAACAGCAGCTCTTATTGATACCCTTCGAGCTGGCGCTGATCTCAACGCCATTCTTCAGTCGGGCCTCATTCTTGCTGCTATGGCAATGTTGTCACTGCTGTTTGGAGCACTCTCTGGCATCTCAGTTGCTAAAGCATCTACAGGATTTGCCCGCAACCTTCGTCGTGATATGTTCCAAAATATTCAGAAATTCTCGTTTACCACTATTGATGCTTTCTCTTCATCTTCACTGGTAACGCGTTTGACCACTGATATTTCAAACGTACAGATGGCATTTATGATGCTTATCCGTATGGCAGTTCGCGCGCCATTCATGTTTATTGCTGCATTTATTGCTGGCTTTATCATGGGTGGCTGGCTTGCAATTATTTTTGTTGCTATCATGCCGCTTCTGGGATTTGGTCTCTATCTTATTATTTCTAGAGTTATCCCTATCTTTAAAAAGATCTTTAAGAAGTACGACGCACTTAACGAGTCTGCAGAAGAAAACCTTGCTGGTATTCGCGTTGTTAAG
Source organism: uncultured Atopobium sp. (assembly GCA_963518165.1). Lineage (GTDB taxonomy): Bacteria > Actinomycetota > Coriobacteriia > Coriobacteriales > Atopobiaceae > Lancefieldella. Next base: position 175,502 of record CAUQHX010000001.1, on the reverse strand, counting down.
TCATTTGTCAATGAAGACTTTGAACGTCAGAAATTTGATAACGCTTCAGAGGAGTTGCGTAAAGACTTCACTTCAGCCGAGAGGCTCATAGCTCTTAACTCACCATTCATGAACTTTACTATTTACGTGCTGTTTGTTTTGATTCTTTACTTTGGCTCGTACCTTATTGTCTCTTCTCAGGGAACCGCCTTTGGTGTTGGCCAGCTCTCTTCCCTTATCACCTATGGCTTTATGATGCTCATGTCGCTTATGATGCTTTCCTTTGTCTTTGCCATGATCATCATCGCAGAAGAAGGAGCTCGTCGTATCTGCGAGGTACTGCTTGCAACTTCTACCATTAACAGCCCAAAAAATCCTCTGACCGAGGTTGCTGACGGTTCCATTGATTTTGATAACGTTGGATTCTCCTACTCTGGACCAGAAGGTCGAGAAGCCCTATCTGACGTAAATCTTCATATCAAATCCGGAGAGGTCATTGGCATCATCGGTGGTACCGGCTCTGCTAAGTCCACTCTGGTACAGCTTATTCCTCGTCTTTATGACGTAACTGCTGGTAGTGTTTCTGTTGGTGGACATAACGTCAAAGACTATGACATTGATGTTCTTCGTGGCGCCGTTGCTATGGTTCTTCAGAAGAACGTGCTTTTTAGCGGCACCATTAAAGAAAATCTTCTCTGGGGCAATCCTGATGCTACTGATGAAGAGATTCTTGAGGCAGCACGTCTTGCACAGGCAGACAGCTTTGTTCAAACCTTCCCTGATAAATATGAAACCCATATTGAGCAGGGCGGCAATAACGTCTCTGGTGGCCAGAAGCAGCGTCTCTGTATTGCACGCGCACTACTTAAGCGTCCAAAAGTACTCATTCTTGATGACTCTACCAGTGCTGTTGATACAAAGACTGATTCTCTGATTCGTGCAGGCCTCAAAGATTATCTGCCCGATACCACTAAGATCATCATTGCTCAACGTACATCCAGTATTGAAGAGTCTGACAAGATTATTGTTCTTGATAACGGCCGTATTAATGCCATTGGTACGCATGAAGAACTTCTCAAAGACAACCCAATCTACCGCGAGGTGTACTTCTCGCAAAACAAACAAAGTGTTGATGAAAACCAGTCCCAGGAAGGTGAGGTGACTTCTCATGAGTAAAGCAGCAGAAACAAACGGTACAAGGCCAAAACTTCCCGTGGGAAAAATTCTTACCCGTACCATTAAAATGCTCTGGGAGTTCTACCCTGTTCTTCTCCCTGTGGCACTTCTTGCTACTGTTGTTCAGGCAATCATGCAGTCGCTTCCAAGCGTCTTCCTTGAGCGCATTCTCTCCATCATCTCCAACTATATTGATTCCGGCGACTGGAGCTCTGCAGAAGGTCTTGTCTTCCAGAACGTGGCTCTTCTCGCCACCTTCTATGTCCTTGGACTTCTTGCAAACATCATCTCTACCCAGGGTATGGCTATTGTCACCCAGGGCGCACTGCAAAAATGGCGTTCAAGAATGTTCTCGCACATGCAGGACTTGCCTATTAGGTACTTTGATACACACCTTAATGGCGACATCATGAGTTATTACACTAACGATATTGATGCTATGCGCCAGATGATTGGTATGAGCCTTCCACAACTCCTCTTTACCTCTGTGGTCATCATTTCAGTCATTTTTATCATGTTCTACTACAGCGCTTTAATGGCTATGGTCATTTTGTTTGGTGCCTCTTTGATGGCTCTTGCTACTAAAAATCTTGGCGGTAAGTCAGCAAAGAACTTTGTTAAGACTCAAAAGACAACAGCAGACGTTGAGGGTCACATTCAGGAGATCATGAATGGCGAGAAGGTCGTCAAGGTCTTTAGTCATGAGCCAGAAACCATCGAATCGTTTGACAAGATTAACGACGAACTGATGGTCGTCTCCAGAAATGCAAACCTTTATGCAAATACACTTATGCCAATTCTGAACAACATGGGTAACATCATGTACGTTATTGTTGCTATTGTTTCCGGTGTATTTATTGCACTGAACATTCAGAACATTTCAATTTCTGGACTGCCCTTCACTATCGCAGTAGCCGTTCCTTTCCTCAACATGACACGTCAGTTCTCCACTCAGATTAACCAGATTTCTGGCCAGATTAACTCCGTTGTTATGGGTGTTGCTGGCGCTAATCGTGTCTTTGAGATGCTTGATGAACCTACAGAAACTGATGAAGGCTACGTTACCCTGGTTAACTCAGAGACAATTGATGGACAGGTGCAAGAGGCTGAGTACCGCACCGGTTACTGGGCTTGGAAGTATCCACATAGCGATGGCACCGTTACCTACACTCCAATCAAGGGTGACGTTCGTCTCTTTGATGTTGACTTTGGCTACGAGCCAGGCCACACCGTACTGCATGACATTTCTCTTTACGCAAAGCCTGGTCAGAAAGTTGCCTTTGTTGGTGCAACAGGTGCAGGTAAAACAACCATTACTAACCTGCTTAACCGCTTCTATGACATTGAAGACGGTAAGATTCGCTACGACGGCATCAACATCAACAAGATTAAGAAGAGTTCTCTGCGCCGTGCTCTTGGCATTGTTCTTCAGGACGTTAACCTCTTCACGGGTACCGTTTTGGACAACATTCGCTACGGTCGTCTTGACGCCACTGACGAGGACTGCGTAAAGGCTGCAAAGCTTGCTGGTGCTGATGACTTCATCAGACGTCTTCCTGATGGCTACCACACCATGCTCAAGGACAACGGTAGTGCACTCTCCCAGGGACAGCGACAGCTCATCTCCATTGCTCGCGCAGCAGTTGCAGATCCACCAGTCATGATTCTGGACGAGGCTACTTCCAGCATCGACACACGTACTGAGGCAATTGTTCAGCGTGGCATGGACGCTCTGATGTACGATCGCACCACCTTTGTTATTGCCCACCGTCTCTCCACGGTTAGAAACGCAGATGTTATTGTCGTTCTTGACCACGGTCGCATTATTGAGCGTGGTACGCACGACGAACTTCTCGCCAAGCGAGGAACGTACTACCAGCTCTACACAGGAGCCTTTGAGCTTGAGTAACGTTGAGCTTATGTAATGCAAAACGCCTTGTCATCTTAGTGACAAGGCGTTTTTTGTGCGTATGTAACAGTTTCTTAGGCGAGAAGAACGTGATGTAGATCTTCTACCGTGTCTACAATTGCAACCGCTCCCGCATCAATAAGCTCCTGTTTGTTGGTAGTTTTTCCATACAAAACGCCAATACACGGAATCTTATTTGGGAATGCTGCTTCCATATCAAAACGACGGTCGCCAATCATGACGCTTTCAGAAGCATCAAAGCCAAGCTGGCGCATAACGTGAGCAATAGCAGTGATTTTATCAGTTGCTGCCTCATCTATTCTTCCAGCATAGGTATCAAGAACACCAATAAGGTTGTTGTCCCTAAGGCCCATCTCTAGCATGGGCTGATTCTTTGAGCTTGCTACCGCAACCTTTTTACCGGCGGCATGAAGGTCATCAATGAGGTCTATCATACCCTCAAAGAGTGGCCATTTTCCTGTAGTTACATAAAGCTCTCGGTAACGCTTAGTAACCGCAACAGCATCCTCATGGCTTAAGCCAAAGACCAGCTCAAATGCATAAGGAAACGGTGGTCCTACAAGCTTTTTAAGGTCTGATTCTATAAAGTCTGTGTGACCGCAGTCTGTCATTGCCATCTTTGCTGTAGAAACAATGGTGGGCAATGTGTCTGCCATAGTTCCATCAAAATCAAAAATAATAAGCGAGCGATGCTGCAGATCTGAAACCACCTCAGATGTTACCAGCGCTTTATTTGTATCAGTTACATTTTGCATTATTGCCATGTCAATCCAATCATCTACGTATGTGAGTATACCGTTGATGACGCAAAACTAACCAGTCAATGGCATTTTCTTCTCGCCTGCCGAATTAACTATTGACAGCTGAAATGTCGCACACCAGCTAAGGTATATAGTTAACTATAGATGAATCACTATGCCTAACCTGGGAGGTGTATGATGACTCGTCAGGAAAATAATCCAGAAGCTAAGCAACCTGGAAGAAACAGGCTTGGAAAACTCTATCCGTCTCTCGTCAATACAGACGTTCTGCCTGATGAGTCTTTAGACGCTGCTCAAAATAATCAACATGTTGGTTCTATTGATCAGACTGGTTGGCATACAAAGCTCAATATTGAAGCTCTTTCTCTTACGCTTACAGAGTCCACCACCCCTCTTGAAGTGCTTAAACATTTTGTAACTACAGCATTTTTGCGTGAGAAAGATTCTCACCGAAAAGGTGGATCTGTTGCCATCCCGCCAAGTGATTTTGAACTGCATTTAGCTCAGAGACTAAAAGATGCAGGCGTTCTTGACGCGCAAGATAGTACTATCCCCTGTCGTGTGGTACGCCTACGCACCAATGGCCTCTTTTATCTGCGTGTTAATCAAAAAGCACTTTCCTATGAGCAGAAGATTCAGCTCCTTACTATTGAAAGTGCACTAAACACGGCTCTCTTTGCAGAGCGATACTTTCTTGATGCAAATATGGCATCTGAGCATGACTTACTTGCCTTTGAGCAAAAGATTGTTTCTACCATGATGAAGCAGTCGCGACCCCGCTGCGCTACAACCCAAAGCACCCAGGAAGATGGCGAGTGGGTTGTCCGCAAAGCCATTTCCCTACACATTGAAAGCCTGCGCCTTTCTCAGCGTCTTGTCACTGAGTTTAGAACCAACGTACACAAAGGTATTGCTGCCTTTAGAGTGCATCTAGCCCTTCCTGAGCAATTCCCAAGAAGCTTTCTTAGCTCAGATGGAAGCATTAAAGAGGCAACCTTTGATGATCTCTGTCGTGCAGCCACCGCTTATAACTTACATCTTGGCATGCTCATTTCCGCAAGCGCCTTTAGAAGCTCGCAGAAAATCAACGAGGTTTGGCTGTCTGGCATTTGCAATACAAACAAACTGCATGCATGTCTTTTCTCATTCCACATTACCCGCAAGCAGTTTGAAGATACGCACATAACAGAAGAGACAAATCCGATTTCTGTCTATAAGCTCTGGAATGCACAAATTGACGAGGTAGACGGAATTCTTCATGCGGTACAGCCGCTCTTTACCCTAGACAACGAGATTTTCTGTCCACCAAGTAGGTACGATTTTGTTGAATCGTCTCAAAAACGTCTTGATAGCGTCGCAGCTCACGCACTAGGCACCGATGAAGTATCGGGACTTTCTATTGATGAAGGTCAGGCGCGAGAAGAGATTATCACCAAAATTTTGCGCAACCTCTCATCTTCAACAGAAGAAAACGTCCGCACTATCTTGTCGTATACCACAAACTCCGCCGATCCTACGGTGCGAGCGGCAGGAGAACGCGTGGTTTCTCGCTTTATTAAGGGCACGCTTGCAGAAGATGACTTTGAGGCTATTTCAGAAGAATTTGTTGACGGAGGCGTTCTTTCCTTGGCGGTCACCAAGGCCCAGCGTCTTATTAGCGAGAAAAACTATCAAGACGCAGAACTGCTCCTACGTGAAGCGCTGGACTCCGTTGATGGCAATAACACCTACACAGATACAACCACCACTCAGTGGCGCGTATTTATGAACTACGTCGATCGAGTGCTCTACAACAGAATTCTCTCTAATCCCGAGAAAAACACTCGTCTAGCTCCTATGTCTTACTTTGAAGCACATCTTCTGATATCTATTGCTCAGACGCTCCAGGGGCAAACTCAAAGTGCTCTTCAGCACGCGAGAAGGGCTGTTGAGATTGCACCTCTTAGCATGAGTGCTAGACTGCATCTCTCCCACTGTCTTGAAGAGTCACTGGACATTACTGCTGCGGCAGATGAGCTCAAGAAGCTCCTGCTGCTTGCACACGACCCCGAGAGCATTGGATTTGGATACTATCGTATGGCGTTCTTCCAATGGAGACTCAGGCATCTAAAAGCCGCCCAAGCCTGTTATCAGTTTGCTTTGAAGTTCTTACCAGGAGCTACATTTATTATTGGCACCGAGACAGCAATTCTTGCGCAAACAGAGCCAGAATTTAGCTGCGAAGATATGAGCGATGATGAGATTTACGCCACGCTCATAGAAAATCAAATTCCTGTTGCTCCGACAGATGAGGTCTCTACTATTTTCTTGGATGGTACGCGAGCCTCGCTTGATGCAGAGCTTTTTAGTGTGGCTAAGAACTTCATGATGAACCTAGGAATTATGACTAAAGATGATGTCTACTTTGACATGCTCAACTCCATTGAAGGAGAGCCTGATAGATAAGATAACTTAACTCAAACTCACAAAGAATTGGCATAAAAAAGGAGCTCCGATTTCCCGGAGCTCCTTTTTTGTAGGCATTATTGCAAGTAGTCTGACTTACAGCTCATTCATTACGCGAACAAGCTTTACCGCATAGTTCTTATCCGTTGCCCACGTTCCAGCAAGCTTGCGGATAATGTTTGCCTTCCTAGAAAGAATCCAAGCACTGTAGCGAGGGTCAACTTTTTGAGCCTCGCTTGGATCAACGGTCAGTGGCTCATAACCTGCGTATGCACGAAGGTGCAAAGCCTGTGCACGAAGTCCCTTAAGAACGGTATCAAATGAGAGTCCGCGCGCTCCGTTTCCAGTTGCACCCATACCACCAAAGTTGCACTGCTCAGGAAGGACATCGCCACCAAAGCGGAGGTTACCTGTCTCAATCATGACCTGTGCATAGAGAAGTTCTGGACGAACTCCCTCGTCAATTGCAGCCTGCCATAGCTGGTTTACAAAATCGGTTCCTGTTGCAGCGCCCTTCTCGGCATAGACAGCTGGATAAGCAGAACCTACGCGCTTGTTGAAATCTCGCTGAAGATCCTCTTTCGTGACAAGAGGCGCTCCAAGAACGCTGGTGCGATCAGAGAAATTACCACGAGTTGGCTCAATTGGAGAACCGTCATCAGCTGGAGTGTTGTTAGCGTCTCTATTATCTCCACCATTACCACCGTTGTTGTTATCTGCAGACTTGATGTTAAGAACGCCATTTGCATCTGCGTAAGCAACACGACCATCAGGAAGAGTGACATTTTGAGAGCGCAACAATCCATTACTCTGGTCGAAGTAATAGTATGAGCCGTTAATTACCTGAAGACCAAAGAGAGCACCGTGCTCTTTTGTATTTGGATCAAAGTACCAGGTCTTGCCATTTGGAGTATTAAACCAACCAGAAACAAGAGCACCATTAGATTGAGCCCAAGCCCAGACATTATTAGGCATCTCTACCCAGTCATTAGCCTTCATGCCGCTATTGGCATCAACGTAGTATGAGCCGCTAGCTGTGATAACAAGTCCAGTCTTCATCAGTGGATATTCAGCATTCTCATCAAAGTAGAACCACTTGCCGTTAGACATGTACTTCCAGCCAGAGTAAAGAGTGCCGTCTGAATTTGCCCATGCCCAATTGCCATCAGACAGACTAATCCAACCGCCAGAAATAAGGCCACGATTCTGATCAATGTAGTACTTCTTGTTTCCGTCAGTCATAAGACCAAAGGTAGCGTGATAGCTGTTATTAGCATCAAAGTAGAACCACTTACCATTTGGCATGTACTTCCAACCTGCGTGCAGAGAGCCATCTCCTGTCGCCCAAGACCAAGAATCATCAGCCTGGTGGACCCAGGAATTCTTTGCCATTCCATTAGTCTCATCAAAGTAATAAGACTTACCTGAAATGGTCCTCTGGCCAAGAGCGGCAGCGTTATGAGTTGCAGCTGCGTCAAAGTACCAAACTTTACCATTTGGCGTGGTAAACCAGCCAGAAACAGCAATTCCCCTAGCATCAAAATAATGCCAGCCATCATCGTCTTTAAGCCATCTGCTTACGTAAGCAGTGCCGTTGTCGTCGGAATACATCCATCCTTCAGCAGCTCTGCGCCAGCCATAGGATTCTTTAATCTTAGCGTCATAATTTGTCTGGCGGGTTACTTCTTGACCATCAGAAGATCTTGCTGTGATATACAGGGTGTAACGGCCGCTAGCAGGAAGCGTAAAGGTAGACGAAGTTGCCGTTGTATTAGATGCAACCGTTACCTTTGCTCCGTCTGGACCAACATAGCTATACGTAAACGTCGCACCAGTAACTACACCGGTAAGAACTGGCTTTAGAGTGATGTCACTATCCTTTTGAGCTACTGAAACACTACTCATGCTCCACCAGGTATCAGAGCTGTACATTTCCCAAATTGCCCATGCATCTGCCCAGCCAATGTAGTCAACCTTGGAATTATCGCCAAGGTCTTTAAACTCAGCAGCATGTGCTGGATTAGAGATGAATTGATGCTCAATAATTACGCCAAGAATTCCCTTTTGACGAGCATAGCGGACAATACCGTAATAATCAGACTCATCGCCATTCTCGTAATAGTCTGTTCCGTATTGGTCGTTGTAGCCACGCTCAGTAGCGCCATCACCGCGGGTAACAATACCAACTTTATTTCTGAGGTAATAGTTAACCTTGCCGGCAAAAACTTGACCGGAGAGATAAAGATCATAGTTGTAGCTTACCTTATGAGGAACAAGTACCTCTGAGCCCGTTGCAGATGCAGGGCCGGCATTGTAGTGAAGCGAGATGATGGCGCAAGCGTTTGCGTCAACAGCACGCTGTACGCGCGTCTTGATCGATGGATCCTCGTGTTCTCCACGAACAACAACAACCTGTACACCCCATTTTTCCAGATACTTCTTGGCGTACATGGCAGTTGCCCAAGCCAGATCTCCCTCTTTGAGTCCAAAGTAGGTAGCACCTGGATCTCTGCCTTCAAGGCCATCACTGTGACCTGGGTCAAGCGCAATAGGTCTACCAGTTGCACGAGCAAGTGCTACGGCATCTTTTAGTGATTCACTCTGGATAATGTTACCTTGGGCATCCATTGTGGTGTAGGTAGTTGCATATGCGCTTTGAACTGTTGTTGCAAACAATGCTGCGACAACAAAGAACAAAACAGCAAGCAATTTACCGCGAGTATTAAATAAGCTGCGTTTCATGCGGTCCTCCGAAAAGTATTGGTTTACTCCTCTTCATACTTGCTAAAAGTTTACACTAGACTGGCACGTTAACAATAAAAAACACAAGCTCACCGCAACTTGATTGGAACTCTGTGATTTTCTCGACACTAGAAGATATTCTTGCAACAGATTTTGAAGCAGCAATCTTTGATTTTGATGGCACTATTGCTCACACGCACCATATTTGGAAGCTTGTTGACCAGGAGTTTTTTGAGTCGCGAGGAATCCCTTACACTCCAGAAATTGGCAAGATTCTCTCCCCTCTTGGATTTGAAAGGGGAGCCGAATGGGCAATTGCCACCTATGGGCTAAAGGAAGATCCAGAAAAGATTGTCGCCGAGTGGAAAGAACTCAGTAAAAGCTTCTTTGTAAACTCCGTGCAGCTTAGGCCTGGTGTTGTTGATTTTATTGGCAAGCTACAAGAAAAAGACATCCCTACTGCATTGGCAACTGTCAACGAGCCGGAGCTTCTTGCTCTTCTTGAGCCTCGTTTACATCTATCCACTCTGTTTGATACTCAGGTGTTTGCAGCAGATGTTGGATCTGCAAAAGATGAACCTCATCTGTATCTTGAGGTGCTTAAACGTCTTAATGCTACAGCCGAGAAAACAATTCTGTTTGAAGACATTCCACTGGCTCTTCAGACAGGAAATTCTGTTGGCCTTATTACCTGCGCCGTTAATTGTGACGATGAGCATCAAGATATCGAGAAACTCTCTGAGCTTTCTGACTTTACCATCAAGCACTGGTATTAATGTTCTTAGCTAACGCAGCTGTAAAAATGAGGTGTAACAAAAAAGGAGACCCGAAGGTCTCCTTTTGATGGTAGTGTTCGCAAGTACTAGATCTTGTGGACGCTAGAAGCCTGGAGCTTACCGTTCTGGCCGGTGGTAATCTCAAACTCGACAGGCTGACCCTCGTCGAGAGTCTTGAAACCGTCCATCTGAATCTCGGAGAAGTGAACGAACAGATCGTCGCCATCCTCACGAGAGATGAAGCCGTAACCCTTGTCTGGATTAAACCACTTTACAGTACCCTGAGCCATTTCGTGCCTTTCTTTCTTAGCCCCGCAGGGCAAAACTGCGCCTGTGGAGCGCGATACCGTGACGTTTCGCCACGTGAAATATAATAACCTTAATCAACAACTTATGTGGCGAGAAACCACTCATGGAGATTTTCACACCATCTACCGGAAGAGCCACAGGTAATCAAGCTGTTTTCCAGCATTTATTTAAGGATATATCTGCTATTAAACGATTTTTATCTCATTAGTTGAGCATTTTTTCATAGAAGATAGAGAATTTGTATAGGATTAATTTACGAGAACAATAACAGTCATATCAAACTATTATTTATATAGAAAGTTATCCCTTCAAAAAAGGATATGCCAATGAAAAAGAAGACATGTTTGTCCAGCAGGCCTTCAATGCAAAAGTTTATTGCAGTTGCTTCGTTGAGTGCAGCTCTACTTTGTGGACTCCACGCTGCTCCTGCTCTTGCAGAGACTACTGATACTTCCACAGTAAGTACCCCTGAATCAACTTCTAAATCCTATTATCCAAAGTGGAAAGAAGTTGATGGAAAGCATTATTTTTATATTGATAATGACACTTTTCTAAAAAGTCAGTGGATCACTTATGGCGGTCATCAATATTATGTAGATGAAACTGGTGCAGCAGTATCTGGTTTCTATACCACACCTGATGGCAAAACCTGGTATTTTCAGCCAAGTGATATTGATATAAATAGTCCATATGCGTTTCCATCACCAGCTCGATACGGCTTATTTTATATTATCGAAAAAAATAATAATAATACTCCTAAATATCACTACACTTACTACTACGTAGATAAAGATAACGGCTTGATAAAAAACAATTGGGTTAAAACAGATGATGGTTGGAGCTGGGCCGGAGCTGATGGTCGTTTTACTGAAGGATGGTTCAATACTCCTGATGGTAAAACCTGGTATTTTACTGGTAAGTATGACTCGAGTGCTCCAGTCGTTCCTTTCGGCACTTCATACAATGGGAAATGGTACTACTTTGATACTTCTACGGGACTTAAACGAAATTGTTGGGTAAATGCTGGAATAAACTTTGAGGTTTGGCACTGGGTTGGTCCAGATGGCGCTGCCGTCTCTGGCTGGTTTAAAACTCCAGATGGCAAAACTTGGTATGCCGACCCAGAATATTCCGATGCAGTAATAATGGGCGGAATAGATATTGATGGTAAATATTATTTCTTTGATCACAGTAATGGCCTTGTTACCCATGGTTGGATTGAGGATGATGGTGAATGGGCTTGGATTGAAACAGTAGGCTCTGTTTATTCTGGCTGGAAACACATGCCTAATGGTAAGTGGTTCTACTTTGATGAAAATGGAGAATTTCCTCTGCTTAAGAAAGGTGTCTTCACTATTTCCAGCGGAACTTATTACGTTGACGCAAATCAAGGAATGACCGCTAACAATTGGGTACAGCTCCCTAATGGCGGTTGGGCTTGGGCACAGTCGAGCGGTGCATTTGCCTCTGGTTGGTACACCACGCCAAATGGCAAAACTTGGTATTTTGATCCATCAGATCCACAGCATCCTGCAATAATTGGAGACGCTGAAATTAACGGTCAATCATATTATTTTGATTCAGGCTATGGTCTTCTAAAAAATGGATGGGTTCATAGAGCTGATGGTTCTTGGTCTTGGGCTGGAGAGAGTGGGGCTCTTCAATCGGGTTGGAAGTACATGCCTAATGGCAAGTGGTTCTACTTTGATACCAAAGATTCCAAGCACCGTATGCTTGTAGGTGTCATCCAAACTTCTAGTGGAACTTATTATATTGATGAGTCTGCTGGAATGTCTGCTAACAACTGGGTGCAGCTCCCAGAAGGCGGTTGGGCATGGGCACAGTCAAGTGGTGCATTTGCTTCAGGTTGGTATACCACACCAAATGGAAAAACTTGGTATTTTGACCCAGCAAAACCAAGCCATCCTGCTTATACTGGAGAACACACTATTGATGGTAAAGACTATTACTTTGATGAGGGTTATGGCCTTGCTCGCAATCAGTGGATTACCCGTCCTGATGGCGTAAAGCGCTGGGCTGGACCAAACGGTGTACTCACTGAATACAAGCGCTAAATGAGTTTGAACTGCTCTTTATTACCTGGATTTATTGGAGTTAAAACAATGGAGAAGAAAATGCATTTTCCCTATAAACCTTCTGCACAAAGGCTTATTGCGGTTGCTTCGCTAAGTGCAGCTCTGCTTTGTGGCTTTCATGCTGCTCCCGCTTTTGCAGAAACAACTGATACGTCTACAGTAAATGCTCCAGTTGTAACAACTGAAACTACCGCAACAGCTGAAAATACTTCTCCTGCAGCACCTGAAAACTCTCAGCCTACCTCACCTGCAGCACCAACAACAACTGCTCCAACAACAAGCCAGACACCTGCTGCTCCAACAGAGAATACAACGCCAACTCCTCAATCTTCTGGATGGAGACAAGAAAACGGTCAATTCCGCTATTACAAAGAAGATGGAACACTTGTTACGAGTCAGTGGATCAAAGATGATTCTGGTTGGCACTATGTAGATGCTGCTGGTAATGCAGTCAAGGGTTGGTATACAACGCCTAATGGTAAAACTTGGTATTTTGACCCAACTGACCCGCTGCATAAGGCAATCTTCGGTGAAACTGAAATTGATGGTAAGTTTTACTACTTTGATTCAACAGACGGACTTGTAACAAATGGATGGGTATATCGTTCAGCAAGTTCTTGGTCATGGGCAACTGAAGATGGTACTTACTATTCTGGATGGAAGCATATGCCTAACGGCAAGTGGTTCTATTTTGATCCAGAAGAACCTCGTCATCATATGTTAATTGGAACGATTCAGGTTTCTGGTACCTCATATTACATTGATGAATATGCAGGTATGATTTCTAACAGTTGGATTCAACTGCCTACTCGTAAGTGGGCTTGGGCTCAAAAAAATGGCGCTCTTGCCTCTGGTTGGTTTAACACACCAAATGGTAAAACTTGGTACTTTGATCCATCTGTTCCAGAGCATCCAGCGCTTATTGGCAACGTCGAAATTAACGGCACATATTATTATTTCGATGAAAATGATGGAATCCTTAGAAATAGTTGGATTCACAATGATGATGGTTCATGGTCTTGGGTAGATACTTATGGCTCATTCTATTCAGGTTGGAAACATTTCCCAAATGGTAAATGGTTTTACTTTGATCCAGAAGACTCAATCCATCGCATGAAAACTGGACTTTTCCAACTTCCTAGCGGTTCATATTACGTTGATGAAAATGCTGGTATGACTTCAAGTAATTGGGTGTCCCTACCAGACGGAAATATGTCCTGGGCTCAATCTAGCGGCGCGCTTGTCTCTGGATGGTTTACTACTCCCGGCAATAAGACCTGGTATTTCAATCCATCTTCAATTGACCATGCCGCATACGTTGGAGAGCATTCAATTGATGGAAAGAATTACTACTTTGATAAAAGCTATGGTCTAGCAAAAAATGAATGGGTTACTCTTTCAAATGGAGTAAAACGTTGGGCAGGTCCAGACGGAGTGCTGACTGGATTCATTTCTCCCGAAGGAGTCTTCTCTACAGATGACGGTTCACAGCCAACAGGGACGGTACATCTTCCAGGATTGACTGTTAATGTTGGAGCCGACCATAAAATTAAAACAGGCTGGATAAAAGAAAATAGTAAAGATTTTTACTATCTTTCTAATGGTGCGCCAGCAGATGGATGGCTTAATATTCATGGAACCTGGTACTACTTTAGCTCCAATGGAGAAAAACAAACTGGTTGGATTAATTCAAAGGGTAGTTGGTACTTCCTTGATTCTGACGGCAAGATGAAAACTGGATGGATTAAAGATAATGGCAAGGACTACTATCTAAATACTAATGGTTCCATGCAAACTGGTTATGTAACCTGGGGTGGAAAACTATATTGGTCAGCTGCTGATGGCGCAATGGAAGAACAGCCTTGCTACTACCCCGATATGTATCGCTATGCTCAGAACTACTACAGTGCTACTAACTGGCTCATCCAGATTGATACTACCGGCAATCGCTTTGCTGTATATAGGGGATCACACGGCAACTGGGTTGTCTGGTACGAATGGCAGTGCACCACTGGAGCACCAGGCATGTGGACTCCTCATGGACAATTTACCGTAGGTAACAAGGGTCTCTACTTTGGCTCTGGTTATAGATGCTGGTACTACACAACCATCTCTGGTGAGTATCTTATCCACTCCATCCTCTATCATGCAGATGGCTACACCGTTCGTGACGGCAGACTCGGATATAACGGCTCTCATGGTTGTGTCCGTCTTGCAACAGAGAATGCTAAGTGGGTATATGACAACATCCCTTATGGAACTAAGATTGTCATTTGGTAACCCAGCTAGTTACATCGCTCTATAGCAATAAACCCCAGTTCACTTTGAGCTGGGGTTTATTTGTTTTCTTTTGGTGCATGCTTACGCAAAATACTTTGCTTCAAAATCCTTAAATTGCTCTGGTGTAGCACTTAAATCTACCGAGAAGGACTGTGCAACCGCTACTGCCTGCTGTCTTCTGAGTCCAGACTTATCCTCATCCCCTAGTTGCTCATAAACGTGAGAGAGTCTGTCAAGCGCATACACCACGTATTCTGCAACAGAATCAGCTACACCTGAAAGCAGCATCATGGTTACAAGAGAGTCTGGAGAAAGTGCAAGAGCAGTCTCTGGGCTCAAATCAATAAGCTCTGCAACAGCTGCCTCTACCCCATCAAGAGATTCTTCAGTTTGAGTCTCTAAAGCATTTCTCAAACCCGCTGTAACCGTTGAAGTAAAGTCATCGATTACTTCCAGAATGTAATCTCGTTGAAGCATTTTGTTCCAATCTACTAGTTAGTAGGAACAGGAATACGTAAGTGATCAAATGCAGCATGCGTTGCCTGTCTACCTTGAGGAGTTCTAATGATAAGCCCTTGCTGCAAAAGATATGGCTCATAAACATCTTCAAGGGTAGATGGGTCCTCTGAAACTGCACTTGCAATGGTTGTGAGACCAACTGGACGTCCTCTAAACGTCTCACAAAGCGCACGTAAAACACGCACGTCCATTACATCTAGACCAAGCTCGTCAATCTCAAAGAATGAAAGCGCCTCTGAGGCTACCTGCCAGGTAATAGTACCCTCAGCTTTAACTTGTGCGTAATCTCGTACACGCTTTAAAAGACGGTTTGCCAGGCGCGGCGTACCTCTTGATCGAGAAGCAATTTCAGCAGCTCCCTGTTCATCAACTTCTACATCAAGAATGTTTGCAGAGCGCATGACAATAGTCTGAAGCTCAGGGATAGTGTAGTAATCAAGGCGATAAGAAATACCAAAACGATCGCGCAAAGGACCAGTTAAAAGACCCGTTCTGGTTGTTGCGGCTACAAGGGTAAAGCGTGGAATATCAAGTCTGATTGACCTTGCTGCAGGACCTTTGCCGATAACAATGTCTAAGAAGAAATCTTCCATTGCTGGATACAAAATCTCTTCAACCTGGTGATTAAGTCTGTGAATCTCATCTACAAAGAGGATATCTCCCTCTTCGAGATTAGTGAGAATTGCTGCCAAATCTCCTGCTCGCTCAATTGCGGGACCAGAGGTTGTATGAAGCTTTGAGCCCATTTCTCCTGCTAAAACACCTGCAAGTGTTGTTTTACCAAGACCTGGAGGGCCTGAAAAAATAACATGATCAAGCGGCTCATTACGACTTTTTGCTGCCTCAATAAGAACGCGAAGATTGGATTTAACACGCTCCTGACCAAGATACTCATCAAGAGTTTTTGGTCGCAAGTTTCTATCTTGTTCAAGGTCTTCTGCCTGGAGTCCACTAGAAACTATACGTTGAGAAGTGTGTCCTGGAAATGGAGCTGGAGTAGACGACGACTCAAATAGGTTATCTGCATCTGCTTCCCACATTAATTACCACTTCCCAAACGCCTTAGTGCATATCCAATAGCAGCTTCAATTGTAATAGCACCAGCCTCTTCATACCCCTCAAGAGCAAGTGTTGCTTCCTGAGAAGTAAAGCCCATTCCAAGAAGAGCCTCAATAGCCTCTGATTCTACAGAGGTAACAGCAGGTTTTGGAATAGCAGCAAAGTCTGCAGGAGATGTAAGACCAACAAGCTGCTTAAGCTCTGCATCTTTTGCAAACACATCGGAAAGCTCAATTACTAAACGCTCTGCCTTCTTCTTACCAAGGCCAGAGACACTCTTAAGACGATTGCCATCGTTAGTGGCAACAATCACCGCAAGTTGCTGTGGTGTAAACGTAGAAAGCACAGAAAGAGCCAGTTTAGGACCTACTCCAGAAATTGCACGCAAGCGATCAAAGAGCGCGCGCTCTTCTCGCGAAGCAAAACCAAAGAGTTCCATTGAATCTTCTCTGACTACCATACGAGTTAAAACGGTAACGCCCGCCTCGCCCGCTTGTGGAAGCGCAGCAGCTGTTGAAGCTGAGATACCCAGCTCATACCCAACGCCATTAACGTCGAGAACAGCAACTGAAGGTGTAACGGATACAAGTGTGCCCGTAAGCTGGACAATCATAGTTGTATTCTTCCCTTTCCAAGCGAGGTGGTTCTTACAAGATTAGCGTGGCAAACCGCAGCAGCTAAAGCATCTGCTGCGTGATCTGGGTGAGGTTGATGATCCAAGCATAAAATATTTTGAACCATATACATAACCTGCTGTTTATCAGCAGCTCCAGTACCAACAACAGCCTGCTTTATCTGCATTGGAGTATATTCTCCGACCGTGAGACCTGCTTTAGAACAAGCGACAATAGCAGCTCCGCGAGCATGTGCAGTAGGAATAGCTGATTTAACGTTTTGTCCAAAGTAAATGCTCTCGATAGAAAGAGCTTCTGGTGAGAACTTATCTATAACCTCAACAATCTGGTTATAGATTCTTCCCAAACGCATATCTATTGGTTCATCAGCTGTTGTAGTAATGCATCCATAGGCGCGTGCACGGCATTCAGATCCACTTGTCTCTACAATTCCCCATCCAGTGTGAGCAAGACCAGGGTCTATTCCAAGAATTACCATTGCACCTCCTAATATAGAACGTTCGTTCTATATTATCACAGAGTCTGCGCAAACGATGCAACTAATTTTCTGAGAAGGGACCTCTCCACATTTTGGGGTCAACCATGCCAATTTGCGTGTCAGTTTCTTGAGCAAGCTCTTTTAAAAGCTCCAGCATATCCTTAAAGCCCTCCTGGGCCTCTGTTGGGTCAACTGACAACTCAGGCAGATGCATAGAAGCTCCTTGAATTTCTCGCAAAGAATTTCGTAAGGACTCTACCAGGTTAGATTCTGAAGCCTTTGTATCTCTAATTCTGTCTTGCCAGACTGACGCATGTGGAATTTGAGCATTTGTGAGGCTCTTTGAAGACATCTCCAGAACCTCAGTGGTGTTTCTACGGTCTTTTTGACGAGCGTGGAGCGTAGAAATAATTGCCTTAACCTCGTCAACCTTTCCCATTTCTTCCACAATGGCAGAAATACTCTTATTCCACTCAAGGTAACTGGTGAGCACGTAGTCAACAAACTCGATGCGTTCTTGAGGAGTTGGCGCAACATTTTCCATGCCATCAGTTACAACCTCTGAGATATTCTCGAGAACTGCATGGTCAATAGCTGGCGAGAAGGTATTTCTTACTCTTGCAAGGTCAACAATATCTGCGTGATACATATCTCCCAGCGGCCACAGAGAGTGAGCACTAGAGATCTCTGTTCCCTTGAGCGCAAGAATGGTTTTATCGGCAGTCTCGAGCGTTAGATACTTATGCTGGTCAGCGTATGCGTAGCCGTATGCACTTATCAACTTTGCATCGGTCAATGTCGAGAAAACCGTGTTGTCCACGGCAACCTTATGAACGCGAAGTCTTGCGGTAAGAAGCTCTGCAGCACTTGCTGCTCGAGAATCTTTGTTTGGAAGCAGCAGTACGTGCACGCGCATAGGACCTAAAGCGTCTGACGCAAGAGCCATAGTAACAAGAGAATTGAGCGAGCCATCAACTGCAATAAACACGCCGTCAAAGCCAGATTTTACTGTGTAATCACGCACGCCTGTAGCCAATACGCCCCAGGTAGTAAGCGCGCTATTGTAGACGCCCGCCGTGTCTTCTCTATCAAAGTTTTCGATGGTGTCTTGGTCAACATCGCAGACAACCATATCTTCTGAGAATGAGGCCGCTTGTTTGACCAAATCTCCTGAAGGTGACAAGAAGAAGCTTGAACCACAAAACACCTGATTACCGTAGGCGCCAACAGCGTTTGCAGCAATGAGCCAACAATCGAACTCTTCAACATCTCCCAGATAGCGGCTTTCTGCCACCGCCATACCCATAGCAGATGAAGACTCGTCAACAGCAAAGCCAAAATATGGCAGGTAAATAACGGCATCTAACGAGTCGTCGACATCTTGCCACGCGTCAAGATCGTCATAGGTAAAAGCAACGCCAAACGTAAGGCCACCTGCTTCAAACTTTGCAAGCTCAACGGTATTCTCGCCAGATGCTTGTGCGGAGCTGGCAGAGCGAGCAAGAGCGCTCATGTGCGCAATCTGAGCAGTGAGTTTAAGCGGGGTTACAGCACCGTTTCTGACGAGAAGAGCCTCGCTAGCCGCGCTTCCGTCAAACTCTGTTACAACAGGAATGAGAGCCGCAATAGGAAGTTTTTCTGAAAGCGAGTTGATAATCTCGGAGAGATCTGCAAAAAGACCTTCTGTATCAGCTTCTGGCACACTGAGCAGCCCCGTAAGGGTTGGCGCAGGATAGATGACTAGCTCAGCGCCTTGTTGTTGAGCTCTCTGAGCATATTCCAGCATAGTCTGAGCGGTAAACTCAAAATCACCAGCTTGAGTGTTCATTTGTGCAACTGCTATGCGCATACCATTCCTATCATGAAGTGCTTAGTTTGTTTTTACCCAAAAACAAACAGGTGTAGTAATAAGAAACGGAGCCGCAGGTAGCAGCTCCGTTCAGATTCACAGATAAGCTTAGTTTGTTGAATACGCAATCAGTCTTAGAGGGAAGCCTTCCAAAGACCGTGAAGGTTGCAGTACTCATAAGCCTCAGCCTCAACGCCCTCCTCAAGGGTGAAGGTAGCAACTGGCTCCTGGCCGGGCTTAAGCTGTGCGAACTGAGCGCCGTTCTCAGAAACAAGAGCGATGAACTCAATGTAGTGCTCTTCGAGCATTGGGTGAGCAACCTCGCCAACACGGACGGTAACGGTGTTGCCCTCACGAGTAACAAATGGAACGTGCTTCTCAGCTGCGGCGTCAGTAACGCCAGCCTGGAGAAGCTCAAGGTCTGCTGCCTCTACGTTGCCTGCGACACCGTAAACAATAGCGCCTGTCTCCTTGTTACGATAAAACTTTGCGTCGATCATTTTTTCTCCTCTCACGACATCCGAAGATGTCAGAATTTCTTAGCAAGTGCTACTTAAATAGTAACAGTTATTATTTAAGTGTACCGTGCAAATTTAGATTCGACACAATCTAAACAATCTGTGCGTATCCGCTTTGACCAATAAAATCTTTGAGCTCCGTCAAAAGAACCATGCTACGTCCATCAATTCTGGTAGGAATTTCCATGCGCATAACATCGCCCATATCTGTTTCTACCCTAATCTCAATGCAGTCCATACCGGGATAGCGCGAGAAAATCTGTCCAAGTGTCTCGATGGTCTGTCTTTGAAGCTGAGAAGCAGGCATATGGATAACGAGTGTCTTTGGCGTGTTATTGGCACTGTTAAGCTCAATAGGATTAACTTCTTGCGCAATAACTTGGTCTCCTCTATCAGAGCGCTCAAGCTTTCCAAGGACGGAAATGAAGATGTCACTCTGGCTCTCACCAGTCTCTGGGTCAACATCGCCAGCAAGAAGTCTTGCAGCCTTTTTGTAGAGCTTGGGGAACATGACAATGGTGACGCTACCCTCCATGTCTTCTAGCGTAACAATTGCCATTGGGTCGCCGTTTTTAGTGGTGCGCTTCATAACGTTGGTAACCATGCCCGCAAAGCGGATAGGTTTACCTTCTGGCACCTTGAACTGCTGAGACATAGCGCCATTAGGAAGCTGAACCTCTACGTTCTCTTCAATCTCTGCAAGAGCATAATCTCTACTCTTTGCAAGGGCGTACTCATACGGACGAAGCGGATGGTCAGAGACATAGATACCTAGAACTTCGTACTCTTTAGTAAGCTTGAATCTCCTATCCCACTCAACGCCGTCTGGCTCCGGAACAATATCGCTAAAGCCTGAACCTTCTACCTCTGCAAACATATCAAACATTGAGAACTGACCAACGGCCTTATCTTTTTGACGCTTGGTAGCAGCATCGATAATGTTTTGTGGATTGTTCTTATCCACAAAACTCATCATCTGCATACGGGTATAGCCTGTTGAGTCAAAGGCTCCTGCCTTGATAAGAGCCTCGACAACGTTGCGCTTTGCCTGACTTGCATCAACACGATCAACAAAATCGTGAATATTGGCAAAAGGACCACCTTTTTGGCGCTCAAGCATGATTGCTTCGCCAACACCAGCTCCTACGCCACGGATTCCTGCAAAGCCAAAACGAATACCCTCTTTAGTAGCCGTAAAGTCTTTACCAGACTCGTTAATATCTGGTGGAAGAATCTTAATTCCCTCATGGCGACAAGCACTTACGTAGTGGACAATTTTATCCGTCTTGCCCATGTATGAGGTAAGAACTGCAGCCATAAACTCGTGTGGATAATGTGCCTTAATCCACGCAGTCTGCATAACAAGAATTGCATAACCAGCAGAGTGGGACTTGTTAAATGCGTAGGATGCAAATTCAAGAACATCGTCCCAGATACTTTCTGCAACCGAGCGATCAAATCCATTACGAACTGCACCGTTTTTCCAGTGAGCCTCCATGGTCTCATCAGTACCGTCGTCCCAGTGCTGGACAACCTCCTGCATGAGCTTGATCTTCTTTTTTGCTACTGCTTTTCTTACCTTGTCAGACTCGCCCGCGGTAAAGCCAGACATCTTCATAGAAATCTGCATAACCTGCTCTTGATAGACCATGGTTCCGTAGGTCTCTTCCAAGATGTCATGAAGACGCGGATCGTAATCTTTGACTTCTTCTCTACCGTTCATACGGTTGATATAACTGGTAACCATGCCTGCGTTAAGAGGGCCAGGACGATACAGAGCGATAAGTGCGACGATGTGCTTATACTCTGTTGGTCTCATGCCCTTAATGGTTGCAGTCATACCTGCAGACTCAACCTGGAAAACGCCAGCGGTTCGTCCTTCTCTCAGAAGTCTATAAATTTCTGGGTCTGTAAACGGAATGTTATCTACATCAATATCAATTCCGTAGTTATCCTTCACGTTTTTAATTGCACGAGAAATAACTGTTAGGGTTCTCAGTCCCAGGAAGTCCATCTTAAGAAGACCCATGTCTGCGACAGAGTGTCCCTCGTACTGCGTAATCTCTACGCCACCTTTGGTATCAACCTTGGTGGGAACGTGGTCATTAACAGGCGTTGGAGCAATCAAAACCGCGCAAGCATGTACACCCTCACCACGATGCAAGCCTTCAATAGATAGAGCAGCATCAATAATTCTTCTTGCATCAGGGTCATTCTCGTATGCATCTTCAAAGTCAGCAGAATACTGATCGGCACCCTTTTGGCCTTCTTGAGCTTTATGAAGAACAAATTTCAGATGCGCGTTAGGATCACCAGGGATCATCTTAGAAAGACGCTGTCCCATATAAACGGGATAACCTAGAACACGACACGCGTCATTTATTGCCTGTTTAGCCTTGATGGTTGAATACGTAATAACGTGAGAAACACGATCAGATCCATAAATCTGACGGACATGCTCAACAACCTCAAGACGACGCTCATCGTCGAAGTCCATATCAATATCTGGCATCTCTGAACGCTGTGGAGACAAGAACCTCTCAAACATGAGGCCATTCTCAAGAGGGTCAAACGAGGTAATGTCCATTGCGTATGCGACAATAGCGCCTGCTGCAGATCCACGACCAGGACCTACACCAATGCCATTCTCTTTTGCCCAGCGAACATATTCCTGAACAATTAAGAAGTAATCCGCAAAGCCCTTTTTGCAGATAATGTCATATTCATACTCAAATCGGTCTTTAACGTTAATCTCGTTGATGACAACGTTTTGCCAATCATCTCCATAACGTTTTGCAAGACCAAGCTCGCACTCTTTTCTAAAACGCTCCTCTGAGGTTTCCCCTTCTGCCAAGTCTGGGAACTTTGGCAGATACATATGGGTCCAGTCCAGCTCATAATTGCATTTATTTGCAACCTCAACGGTATTCTCGATAGCTTCAGGGCACCACGAGAAAAGCTGGCGCATTTCCTGCTCACTCTTGAGATAAAACTCGCTGCCTGTCATGCGCTTGCGGTTCTCATCATCAACACGAGCACCCGAGCCAATGCAGGAAGCAATGTCTTGAACGCTTGCGTCTTCTTTAGTGAGATAGTGGTTATCGTTGGTAGCAACTACCTTAATACCAAGGTCATGACCCATCTTTACAATGCGCTCTGCAAGAGTTCTATCGGTATATCCGCCCCAGCTTGGATCAGATAAACCGTGGTCTTGAATCTCTAGGTAGAAATCATCCCCAAAGATATCTTGATAGATTTTTGCCCAACGCTCTGCTTCTTCTGGACGACCTTCAAACAACATACGAGGAATAATGCCAGAAACACAAGCTGAAGTGCAGATAATGCCCTCGTGATAACGCTTGAGCATCTCAAGCGTGGTACGTGGTTTGTAATAGAACATCTCTTTTGAGCCAGCCTCTGACATCATCTTCATCAGGTTGACATAGCCGGTCTCATTTTTAGCAAGCAGGATAAGGTGATAACGTACCTGTTTAGTGCCCTTCTCAATACAATCATCAAGAATGAAATAAGCTTCACAGCCAAATATTGGCTTAATAAGTGGAGAAGGTTTATTGGCTTTTACTGACTCAATGTCATGCGTTTGATTCCAAATTTGAACGTCAGAAGCCCACTGAGCATGAACCTTATCATGCTCACCAGCATTGGGATCATCTGCAGGAGGCTCTTCTAGATCCCAGCCCTTTTCAAAACATTCCACATCATGACACCACTGGCCAAAGTCTTTTAGCGCCTCATTGTACTTACGGCATGCAAGGTCAAAATCTGGAATTCCAAAGAGATACCCATGGTCAGTAAGAGCAAGTGCTGGCATACCAAACTCTACAGCTTTACTAACCATGTCTGGGACACGGCTAGCTCCATCAAGAATGGAAAAATCTGAGTGGTTGTGGAGGTGAACAAATGCCATCTTTTTCTACGCTCTTCTCTTTGTGCTTCAAAATTTGTTCTTTTACCAAGGGCTCTTAATTTCTTTGTATAGTGTAGCCGATTCGCCGGACAATAACTACTAATACAAACATATGTTCTATGTGCCAATACTTCTATTGCCGCTGGTAAATTGGATGAAAATATTTTCTCGTCAATTTCATAACGTCACAAAATCTCTCTTAGTTGGCGTAGATCATCCGTTCAAAAATTTCTCAAAATAAAAGTTTCAAACTGGTAACTCTTAGACTAGGGACCCCTTAATTGGGAATATAGTTTTTGTGTTAAGTAACCTAGCTAAGGAGATCACATGGATCAGATGAAAAGCATTTCCTTTGACGACATTGCAGCGGCTCAGAAGAACTTTGAGTCCGACCGCGCTCATACAGTAGCTAAGAATGCTGCTACCAGCGCTGGCGTTAGAAAAGCAGCTCGTGTACCAGAAGGTGTTGCCCTTAATCCTCTTACCTTTGACGTTGAGGTAAAGCAGGGTGACCGCACTAATCAGAAGCGTTCTGGCCGTTGCTGGATGTTTGCTTCACTCAATACGTTTAGATATCGCATCATCAAAAAATATAACCTCTCCACTTTTGAGCTTTCTCAGGCATATCCTCTGTTCTGGGACAAGATGGAGAAGTCCAACTGGTTCCTTGAGAACATTCTGGATACCCTTGATGAGCCTCTGAATGGCCGTCTTGTATCCTTCCTGCTTACCGACCCAATTGGCGATGGCGGCCAGTGGGATATGTTCAAGAGCCTCGTAAAGAAGTACGGCGTAGTTCCAAAGAGCGCTATGCCAGAGACTGCTAACTCTTGCAACACCCACGAGATGGACGCATACCTCACACGTTATCTTCGTAGTGCTGCAAAGCGTCTTCGTGAGACCGCAGCAGCTGGTGAGTCCCTTGAGTCTCTGCGTGAGATGAAGAAAGAGATGATGGAGGACGTCTATACTCTGCTGGTCACTTGCCTGGGTCAGCCTCCTGTATCTTTTGAGGCACGCCTGCGCGATAAGGACGATAACCTCGTTCTTTCTGGCACTTTTACTCCTCAGGAGTTCTTCGCTGAGACTGTTGACATGAACCTTGATGATTACATCTCAATCATCTCTGCACCAACCGCAGATAAGCCTTTCAACCACACCTACACCGTTTCCCGCTTGGGCAACGTTGTTGAGGGTGGCGGCGTTCGTTACCTCAACCTGGAGATTCCTGAGCTCAAGCGTCTTGCTGTGGCTCAGCTTAAGGACAACCTGCCAGTCTGGTTTGGCTGCGACGTTGCTCAGTCCTACCTTCGTGAAGAGGGCATTATGGATACCCGCGCACTTGACGTTGACGGCCTCTTTGGCTTCCCTGTTGAGGGTGCACTTGACCGCGCAGAGCGCCTTGACTACGGCGAGTCTTTAATGACTCACGCAATGGTTCTTGAGGGCGTAAACTTTGACGCAGAGGGCAACACCACCCTTTGGAAGGTTGAGAACAGCTGGGGTAAAGACCACGGCCGCGATGGCTTTGACACCATCTCTGACCCTTGGTTTGACGAGTACGTCTACCAGATTGTTGTTGACAAGAAGTACCTCACTCCTGAGCAGCTCAAGACCTTTGAGACCGAGGAAGCAACTGTCCTCGAGCCATGGGACCCAATGGGCTCTCTTGCAACACTTCGCTAAGGTACAAACCATCTGGCGAGAAGATCGGTCTTCTCGCCAGGTTTTTCTAAACGCTACAAACAAAAGGAGCCGCAATGGCTGATCAGACCGTAAATCCACAGTGGGCAAACGAGGAAACTGCTG
Source organism: uncultured Atopobium sp. (assembly GCA_963518165.1). Lineage (GTDB taxonomy): Bacteria > Actinomycetota > Coriobacteriia > Coriobacteriales > Atopobiaceae > Lancefieldella. The sequence continues at coordinate 150,213 of CAUQHX010000001.1, read as the reverse complement.
CTTTTAGCGCAGACCGCGCTAACCGCGTTGCCCGCAACTCCGTAACTTCTATGGGCGTTTCCGCAGCTGCTCGCGACATCACCACCATGCGCACCTACGCTGACACCTACGGTGTTGCTGTTGCAAAGACCGGCGACGTCACCAACCAGCGTCAGAGTGGTCGCTGCTGGATGTTCTCTTCTTTCAACGTGCTTCGCCAGGAGGCAATCAAGAAACTTGACGTTGATACCTTTGAGTTCAGCCAGGCATATGGCATGTTCTACGACAAGCTAGAGAAGGCAAACTCTGCACTTGAGTACATCATTCAGACCGCTGACCAGCCAACCGATTCTCGTGTTGTCCACACACTTCTGACTGAGGGCATTGGCGACGGCGGCTACTACTCATTTGCTATGAGCTTGGTTGAGAAGTACGGCCTGGTTCCTAAGGATGCCATGCCAGAGACTGCTTGCTCCAAGAACTCCACTCAGATGGACGAGCGCATTGACCGCCTGTTCAGGAAGAGCGCTGGCGAGCTCCGCGCAGCATACGCAGCTGGCAAGTCTCAAGACGAACTTCGTGCCCTTAAGCAGGAGCAGCTCAAGGGCTTCCACCAGATTCTGTCCGTCTGCCTTGGTGAGCCACCTCTAACCTTTGACTTTGAGTGCAAGGTTGGCAAAAACGCACAGGTAGATAAGGCAAAACTCTCCCCTGTTGAGCCTAAAAAGGCTTCTGACAAGAAGGACAGCGAGAAGGACGAGGAAGGCACTCAGATTCTTCGCGACTTTGGCATTACTCCTCTTGAGTTTGCTGAGCGCTATTGTGGCGTTGATCCTCGTGGCTTTGTCCAGCTCATCTCTGTTCCAAGCAAGAAATACCCTTACGGCAAGGTGTATCACCCAACCTTCATTGATACCGTTTTGGGCGGCATTAAGACTCGCTTCTTGAACGTTGAGCCAGAGGTTCTTGAGGCAGCTACCATTGCTTCTTTGAAGGACGGCAACCCTGTCTGCATGGCCTGCGACGTTATGCAGGAGTTCCCTCGTCACAACGAGGACTTTAACTACGTTCTCTCAACTGACACCATGGATTACAACGGCCTCTTTGGCGTTGATTTTGACATGGATCGCGCGGCAATGATTGAGAATTATGAGACTTCCCTTACCCACGCAATGACCTTCCAGGGCGTTGAGCTTGATAAGGACGGCAAGGCTAAGCAGTGGCGTATTGAGAACAGCTGGGGCAAGGACTCCGGTAAGGATGGCTACCTCATCATGAGCGCAGACTGGTTCCGCCTCTACGGTGGCGAAGCTGATGTTCGTCGTCAGTACGTTCCAGAGGACCTGCTCAAGGTCTGGGACGAGGGCGAGGACGTCCAGATTGATTTCTGGGAGAACCTTGGCCACTCCCTTGGTGGTCGTAACCGCAAGTAAAGAACGCTTAACCGTAGCCTTCTAAACACGGACATAAAAGCACCCATGGTCGGTACAGAATTTTCTGTGCCGACCTTTTTGTTAGAACAGATCAAAGCGTGCCGAGGAGACCTCGGCTGTAATCTTTCCAGCACTGAGCTCTGTCAGCGCATCCGTAAACGTCGTTTCTTCTCCGCACCTAAAGTCTATGGCGAGAAAAACGTCCGCTCCAAACTCTGCTGTTATAACCTTGCCGCCGGTATCTGAGACCAGGCGCTGAATCTGCTCATACAGATTATACGGAGCCGACAACTCCACCCTCACAACCTGCAGCATTTCCTGAACAGCAGATACTTCCTCAGCAGCAGCCAAAGCCTCTTGAGTTGCCGCCGTATACGCGCGAACAAGTCCACCAGGACCCAAAAGCGTTCCACCAAAGTAGCGCGTGACAACGCAGCAGACGTTCTTAAGCCCCGCTCCGCGCAATACCTCCAGCGCCGGCATTCCCGCCGTTCTGGAAGGCTCTCCGTCGTCGGAGGCACGCTCTGTTCCGTCCTCCAAGATCCACGCAGGCACGTTATGGCGAGCGTTGTAGTGTTTCGCTCTTACCCTGGCGAGAAACTCTTGCGCTTCCGACTCTGTTTCTACATGACAAAGCTGGGCTATGAAGCGGCTTTTTCTGTCTTCAAAAAGACCTTCCGCAACAAAGTCCAGCTTGAGTGTCTTGTAGGAAGTGTCAGGCATGGAGCAACTACAGTGCCGCAGTTATGCAAGCACACAGACCTTCTCGCCAGCAGAAACCAGCTGGTCTGCAGAAGCAAGAACTTCTACGCTGCTGTACTCGCTAGAGTTAGTGATGGCGAGAATGACTACCTCAGGATGGCCTGCATCCTTAACCTTATCCAGGTCAAACGTCATCAGAGGCTGGCCAACCTCAACGTGCTGATCCTGCTCGACAAGAGCGGTAAATCCGTCACCCTTCATCTCAACGGTATCAACGCCCACGTGAATCAAAACCTCTTCGCCAGAATCGGCAGTGATTCCAAAGGCGTGAACAGTTGGAGTGGTTGCGGTAATAGTGCCCGAAACCGGCGCATACACAACACCCTCAGAGGGCCAAATACCCAAACCCTGTCCAAGCATACCACCTGCAAAAACAGGATCGGGAACGTTCTCTAGCGCAACAACTTTTCCACTTGCTGGTGCATAAATTGTTTTAGCAGTGTAATCAGAAACAACAAGAGCCTCTGGCGTGGCTGTCTTGGAAGATTTCTTGAAAAGATCAAAGAGTCCCATGGTAGTCCTTTCGTATGTAAGCCTGTCCATCATAGCAGCATTCAAAGAGACCGCTGTTGCTTTTCATGAACACGACATGCCAAATTGCGCACTTCTCGCCACTCAGCATCTGGCGAGAAACCCACGGCCTCGCAACGTCTCATTTACTTGGAGATTGTTTGACTTCGGAGCTTCTGGCCTTATGAACGTGATACAATCGCCCATGCAAAGTGGACCAGACAACCGCGGAGTGCCCGTCCAGCTCATTGGAGGGGTGCTATGAGGAAAGTCCGGGCTCCACAGGGCAGGATGCTGGCTAACGGCCAGGCGGGGTGACCCGACGGAAAGTGCCGCAGAAAAGAAGACTCTCACCTGCGCATTCGCGTAAAGAGAAAAGCTGAAACGGTAGTGTAAGAGACTACCAGCACGCTGGCAACAGCGTGGCTTGGTAAACCCCATCCGGAGCAAACGCAAATAGGAGCGCTATGGTGTGGCCCGCACTGCGCTCGGGTTGCGCGCTAGAGACCAGCAGCAATGCTGGTAGTAGATAAATGGTTGTCCGCGACAGAACCCGGCTTATACGTCCACTTTGCCTATTGAATGCAAATCCCCTGTACAATTTCTGTGCGGGGGATTATGATTCTGCAGCGTGTTAGCGTTGGCTTTGATGCTTGGCGCACAAAATAGCGTAGCTTTGGTAGGTTCTGCTAAAGAATTGACATGTTCCTAATCAAGATAGCCAGGCAGCTAAGCGGTTGCACTACCTGATATGCATCTCTATGCATAAACTTCATCTAATATGCTTAAATATGAATAGACTAATATAAGAAATTTAACTATCGATAAATTCTGTATCTACGGAACACACCTAAGTCGGATATTCTACTCAGATGAGGGCATTTTACACATCTAATGACGATAATCTGCATGTTTGTGGTATTTTCAGCGTCATGTATACGTCTTTTTAACAGATTATCCGACTTAGGTGTGTTTTGCACTGCCTCCTATTTCTCGTGTCTAAGAAATGGGAGGCAGTTCACTTTCTGCGCGGGGATTTTCTTGTACGGGTCATTTTTAGCAAGATATTGTTGCTGCAGCTACACGCGGTGCAAAATCACATAGCGATTAAGCTTGTTTTCTTTGCCGTCCGCACTAAATTGCGCACAAACGTGCACGTCAGAGCCAAGACTTGCAAGAAGCTCATCAAGCTCCTCTTGCGAGAAATGATGGCAATAACGCCAAGTATCTGCCTTATCTTGCCAGCCAATCAGATAGTCATGCTCCTCAAGTTCTGATGCATCTATACCCAGCGCACGCAGCCCTTGAGCAGTAGTTTCTTGAGCTTTAGCAGCAAGTTTTTGGCTGTTCATAAACTGCCAGAAAGAAACACACACAAAGCCGCCAGGTTTTGTTTTCTCTAACAACGTACGTAGAAGCTGAAGCCTCTTCTCTGCGCCTGGCACATGATGCAAAAAGCCAAACGCAACCACTAAATCACAGGCTGGAACAGTAAGACGTGAAGAAAGCGTGTTATCAAGCAGACTCTTTATCACATCTAACTCAATAAACTCCAGCTCAGAGACATGAGTGCCTGCCTCGCCACTCTCAACCAGTGGTTTGCAATTATCTACAGCAAAATACTTTGCAGGAACAATCCCTGCCTCATCGCATAAAAAGCGAGCAAAGCGTAGGTTTCCGCAACCAATATCAAGTACAGAGAGTTTCTCATCAGATAAAAGCTGAGGCATGGCGTCTAGGCACTGCTGCCAGCCCTGCCAAGGCATCTGTCGTGTGGCCGAGAAACTCTGAGCCTGCTGAGCATAAAACTCAGAGGTAATACAAGTTAGCCACTCAGCGGTAGATGAGCTGATAGATTGAGCGTTTGTCATGTGAGAAGAAGTATCCATACAGAGATTTTACGTCACTGCCTCACTCTCAAAGGCCAGAAGCTCACCTGATTGCCTATACTGTTTGTATGGATGAACTCATTTTAGACATATTGCAGCAGCTCAGAGATGGCTCACAAGGTGCTCTTGATACGCATCAGCTTGAGATGCTCATTAACTCGCACAACAGCGGAATTGACTCGAGCGCCCACAGTACAGAGCGCGAGAAACTCATTCCTAAACGAGCAATTCTCCCCTATTTTTTGCAGGTCAAGCAAAATAACGATGAGCTGTGGCAATCGTGGAATGTGACCCCTGAACTGGAAGAAAGGTTTATCCGCTCTGTGCGGATGAAGCCTCGTCGCACCGCCTCTGGCGTGGCCACCATTACCGTAATTACCAGGCCTCACACTTGCTCAAGTAATTGTATCTATTGTCCGTGTGATCTGCGTATGCCTAAGAGCTACCTTGCTAACGAGCCTGCCTGTCAGCGCGCAGAACTAACGTTTTTTGATCCATACGTGCAGGTTGCAGCCCGTCTTCAAGCGCTTCATCAGATGGGTCACTCAACTGACAAAGTGGAGCTTATTGTGCTTGGTGGCACCTGGAGCGATTATCCAGAGAGCTATCAGTACTGGTTTATCAAAGAGCTCTTCCGTGCGCTCAATGAGTGGCCTAACTCTCCTAGCCACATTCAGGAGCGCCTTGATTGGTACACCTCGTTTGGCCTGCAAAACTCTGAAGAGGCCCTCTCTTCTTTTGTTGCTGAACAGCAGGCGGCAGTCTTTGATGATGCTGCCACGTATAACCAGGCTTTTCATAAGCTCTACGACACCAGCCAGCCTCACCAAAGCGCATGGTCTCAGATGCAGAGTACCTATGATGAACTAGTAGAACAGCAACACGTTAATGAGACAGCTGCCTCCCGTGTGGTTGGCCTTGTAATTGAAACCAGACCCGATACCATCACGCCAGATAATCTGCGACTGTTTAGGCAGCTTGGATGCACCAAAATTCAAATTGGTATTCAAAGTACGCGTCAAGAAATACTTGATGCAAACAAACGTCAGATGTCGGCCGCGCAGATAAAGCGAGCTTTCTCGCTCATCCGTTTGTACGGATTTAAAATCCACTCTCACCTGATGGTTAACCTGTTGGGCGCAACACCAGAGGCAGACAAACAGGACTTCAAAACGTTTGTCACTGATCCAGGTTTTCTCCCCGACGAAATCAAGCTCTACCCCTGTGCGCTGGTATCAGGAACACAACTGGTGCAGAAGTATCGTGAAGGCGCCTGGCAACCATATGCCAAAGATGAGCTGGTAGATGTGCTTGTTCAAGACGTGCTTAACACACCTCCATACGTGCGCATTTCTCGCATGATTAGAGACATTAGTGCCACCGACATTCTGGTGGGAAACAAACACACCAACCTCCGCCAGATGGTGGAGCAAGAGCTTACTGCTAAAGACGTTGCAGGTCGCGTGCAGGAGATTCGCTTTAGAGAGATTAACCAGCAGCAGGTACGCGCCGCAGAGCTTACCCTCCAAGACTTCCCGTACACCACCGCAGTCAGTGACGAGCACTTCCTGCAGTGGGTAACTGCTGACAATAAAATCGCAGGTTTCTGTAGGCTTTCGCTTCTCCACTGGGATAAGCTGACCTCTGGCGCATGTGATGTTTCTGCCAATGAACTGCTGGTACAGCCAGGTCAAGCCATGATCAGAGAGCTCCACGTGTACGGACAGGCGCTCTCGCTGGGCTCGGAAGGAATGTCCGCTCAGCACCAGGGCTTGGGTCAAAAACTTCTAGCTAAAGCCTCCTCTATCGCAGCAGATGCAGGTTACACCAGCCTAAACGTCATCAGCTCAATTGGAACCCGCGCTTACTATCGCGCACAGGGCTTTACCGATGCAGGTCTCTACCAGCAAAAAGCTCTGTAAAGGTAACGTGGCTTTGCACCTCTAAACAAGTTTTATGCGCTTACTTCATACGTCACAAAAAATGCCGAGAAGACCGTTGATCTTCTCGGCATATTCATTAGCGTCTCCCTCTCCTTGACGCGAATGGATCTTATGGAATCAGCGACAAAATCTGAGAGAGGTTCTTCTTTCCGAAGTCGACCTTCTGACCGTCGTTGATAACCAAGCATGGAACACTCATGACGTCGTAAGTGTCTTTGAGCTCCTTGAAGTGATTGATGTCGTAGACATCGCAAGTGACCTGAGGATTGTCTGCAGCAATGCGCTGAGCAGCCACAACAACATCTGGGCACATGGTACAAGAGAGTCCCACCAAGACCTGAAGATGCGTCTTTGACTCAATTGCAGCAATAGATGCCTTATCCTCGTCACTGATAGGCTGACCAGGTCCTGCAGCATTGTAGAGTCCCAGTACAAACGAAGTGAACTCATGGCCGCCAGGAACACCGTGGAACGCAAGACCTGTTGGCGTGCCATCTTCCGCGCAAATACGAACAACAGGAAGGTTCTTCTCGCCCGTGTCTGAGACCGTCTGAACGCTCAGCTTGTCAGTCATGGAAGAAAGCTCCTCCATGTAAGCCACAAGCTCCTCAGAGACAGGCCTTTGATCAAGCTCCAACTGGAGCACAAGCGGACGTGCCATACGCTCAAAGACAGCGTTAAGCTGTGCCTTCATGTCATCGGTGAAGAGCTTTCCGGAGTCAGTGGTAGTCTTGGCTGCTGGAGCCTCAGGAGCTTCCTTTTTAGACGAGATGCGCGTGACGTTCATCTGCGGAACCAGGCCGGTCTTTTCTTGAGCGCGCTTGATGTAGCGCTCCATCTCGGTAGCAGTGGTTGCTGCCTGACCGATAGCCGTTGCAACCTGACGTAGTGGCTTCTGACACACGTCACCTGCACCAAAGAGGCCCTCACAGGTTGTTTCCTGGTGCTCGTTGGTAATCAGATAACCGTAATCATCAGTCTGTGCCAGCTTTTTTACCAGGTCAGTCTCTGGAGCATAGCCCGCAAAGACAAAGACACCAATGGAATCGCCATCTTCTGGAGCAAACGTGGTCTTCTCACCCGTCTTGAGGTTCTTATACGTAATAGACCTGAGTGCGGAATCTCCGGCAACGGACTCAACCTGCGTGTTGTAGAGAACCGTAATGTTTGGATTGGTACGAGCAGCCTCAGACGATGCGGGAGCGCAGGTAAACGCCTCTTCACGCACAAGAACCGTGACGTGCTTTGCGTACTTAGTCAAAAATACGCTTTCTTCCGCAGCTGCAAAGCCTCCGCCAATGACAAAGACTTCCTTGCCGGTGAAGAACTCGCCGTCGCAGGTAGCGCAGTATGCAACGCCGTGACCCTGGTAGTCCTCTTCTCCCACAAAACCAATATGGCGTGGATGAGCTCCCGTGGCGAGAAGAACGGAGAGGCAGGGACGCTCGCCCTTAGTAGTGTGAACTACCTTAACGTCTCCAGACATGTCCAAATCGGTGACTTCTGCTAGCAAAAACTCTGCACCAAAGGCCTCAGCCTGCTTGCGCATGGTTTCTGAAAGCTCAGAGCCGCTGGTAGAGAATACTCCCGGATAATTAACGACCTCATTAGTAATAGTGATCTGTCCGCCAAAATGGTCCTTCTCGACAACCAGAACACGGTAGCGAGCGCGGGCCAGATAGAGGGCGGCGGTGAGCCCTGCAGGCCCACCGCCGATAATCACCGCGTCGTAGAGGTCTTTGACGTCGGTCATTGTAAGCTCCCTAGATCTTAGAGCTGACCAACAAGGTCAAGGCTTGGCTTCAGGGTCTCAGCGCCTGGCTGCCACTTAGCTGGGCAGACCTGGTCACCGTGCTCTGCAACAAACTGTGCAGCCTGGAGAAGGCGGAGAAGCTCCTCAGCGTTACGACCAATACCACCAGCGGTAACAAGCTCAACCTGAATGACACCCTCTGGGTCAACGATGAAGGCACCGCGCTCAGCAAGGCCAGCGTCCTCAATAAGAACCTCAAAATTCCTTGCAAGAACGTGAGCTGGGTCTGCGAGCATTGGGTAAGTTACCTTAGAAATGCGCTCGGACTCCTCATGCCATGCCTTGTGGACAAACTCGGTGTCGCAGGAAACAGAGTAAACCTCTGCACCAGCAGCCTGGAACTTGTCGTAGTTGTTTGCAAGATCCTCAAGCTCGGTTGGGCAGACAAAAGTGAAGTCAGCTGGATAGAAGAAGAACAGGCTCCACTTACCCAGTGTGGACTCCTTGCTTACCTCAGTGATGTCACCGTTGTGGAATGCGTTTACCTTAAAATCACCAATTTCCTTACCAATAAGAGACATAGTCAGTTCCTTTCTGTAAGTAAAACAACTTGTAAAACGTGCTATTTAGAAGTTTACTCTCTTTAACTCTTTTGTCAATAACAATAATGATTACTATTTATAAAGTTAAAAAGAAACAGGCCAGATTACTCTGGCCTGTGAACAATTGGTGGGCGTTATAAGATTTGAACTTATGACCTCTTCCGTGTCAGGGAAGCGCTCGTCCCCCTGAGCTAAACGCCCGAATATGTTTGCTGCTGGGGATGCAGCAAGGGATATATTACGAGAAACCCGCCCCTCTTGCAACCGTCAAACTCAACTTTTTTAGAAATTTGCAAAAGATGGTCTCGTCAATGCATTGCTGGCAGATTAAATACCACGGCCTTTGAAATGAATGACTGCTTTTAAACCTGTACGTCTTCTGAACCTCAATGAGCAAAAAATATTAAAAGATAGGCAACCGGATTGTAAAAGCATGCGGTCAGAAGTATTATGGCAAGTCGTTCGATTGAGGGAGGAACTTATGAACTTTCTGGAATATAACAAAGACGAGAAGCTAAGCTTTAACTATAAGAAATCATGCGGTCTCTGGTTAATTGTGGTAGCTCTCATCATTTTTGCAGCTACCGTAATAGGCGGAAAGCAGATTATCAATATGTCCGTATTTAGCTTTGGATATGTTGCTGCCTTCTTATCTATAAATACAAATAAGAAAGTTCTCAATAAGTTTTCTGATGGTCCTTCAAGTAAGTTCCAAAACAAAATGTCTTTGTACGCTGTAATTTTCTTATTCATTTTGATGTTTTTATTAGGTGGACCATTTTTTGCAACTGAAAACTGGAGACTTATTTGGTTGGGCGCATTGATGGCCACCGCACTGCACTTTTTTCTCTATTACTTTGTACACGGAAAATCGATGATCTATTTGGCCATACTCTGCGCCGTCAATATTGCAGCAGGATATATTTTTCCCGATATCCCACTGACAGTAACTGCCTATATTGATGCAGCAATTAAACTTGGCTTTGGAATATACCTGTTCTTTTTCTCAAAGCCAACACAACAAAAATAATCTTCGCCTAGAGCCCGTGCGCGTCAAATGTGTCCTTAACCAAAGCCACAAGCATTGGAATGAACACAGCTACCCCTGCTAAGAGCATTGGATTATCACGCACTTCTGGAATGGCCTGTAAGAAATTCTGCAGATCGTAGACAAGACCAACGGCAACAGCAATAAGAATAGGTGCCAGAATAATCAAAATAGGATTTGGTGGTTTACGCATAAGGATGCTTTCTTTTACAAGTACTGCACATGCAGCGGTCCAATAGAGCAAAGATACGTATCAAGCCACATTCTGGCTTTTCTTCCTTACTTCTTCCCTACTTCTTACGCTTAACCTTAATTTGAATGCCAGAAGTATCTGGACGAGGCGATGTGGAAGCAACAGCGGGTTTCTCGCCATTTACAAAGGCGGAGAAACGCTGACGGAAGCGATTCCACTTGTGGTAGATAGACTCGTGGTCGTGAGATCTGAGACCCAAAAGCATACTTGCTGCCAGAGTTGGAAGCAGATATTCAATAGCGCGCCAAAGAACAAAGCCTGCGGCAATTTCCTCGCCAAACATGTGGCCAAACAGGAAGGCAAAGCCACCTTCAGCGCCACCAGTACCACCAGGAAGTGGAATGGCCGAAGTCAAGAGCTCAAGCATTGAACCAGATGCAAGGCAGGTTAGAAGATCTGCAGGCTGGCCAAGCGCGCGCAAGACAAAGTATGGAAGTGCATAGAGGCAACCCAGCTGAACCAAAGTGACCAGCAAGACAACGCACATCTCTGGGATGTTCTTTGCGGCAGTCTTAAAGCCGTTTGAGAACTCATCTACCTGCGTGTTAATGATGCCATGCCAGTGGTCATAGCGTTTTACAATACGCAGCCTAGAAAGCAATCTTAAGCCCCAGTTACCCACTGTCTTTACCATTTTAGGAAGCAGGCAAATGGCCAAGATTACTGCGACCATCACTATCTTTGCGCCAAACAAAATAACGCCAATAACCGTTACGTCGCCAAATTGTTCGTAGAAATAATTAGCCCTGAAGATAAGCATAAGAGCTGCAAAGATGCCCTCTCCCGCCTCGTACATTACAAAGCGTGTAAACTGCAAGGCTCCAGCCTGACCAACAGAAATACCTGCACGAGTAAGACGATAAATCTGAGCAGGAGCAGCGCCCGCGCCGTTTGGCGTAAGGTTCATGAAGAAGATGCCCGACGCCTCAACGCTCATCAGGTCTCGAACGCCAACGGGACTCTCAGGGTCTGTAATGACCGAAATCACATAAGCGAGAATACCCAGGAAATAGTAGACAAAATAACAAAGAGCGCCAGCGACGAGCCAGCCTGTATCTACGTCTGCCAGAGCAACAACAAACTCATCAAACTGACCAGAGAAGACGATGTAGAGCGCATAAAGAATTACGACTGCAAAGAGGAAGAGGATGCTCTTTCTAACTTGACCAAAACTCTCTTTTGCCTCTTCTACCTGCTCGGATGAAGAAGTAGGGGCAACACTAATCTTAGGTTTTTTGGTTGAAACACCCTTAACGGTTGTAGATCCAATCTTCACCGTTACCTGCGGTGTAGATGAGGGGTGCTCGGTTTCAGACGCGCCATCTGGGCGATCCATGGGCACCTCCTTGGACTCTGGATCACAATACGTGTACAGAAACAACACTCTGTGCGGGTACGCGATGCAACCTCAACGGGTTTCTCGCCAACTACCTGCTTTCATTTTACATGAACCGCTCAAGTATACTCTTGTCAGCCTCAATAATGCCACCGCCGACGACTTCCTGGCCATCGTACAAAACAGCCGATTGACCTGCTGCAACAGTTTTTACGGGCTGGTCAAATTCAACAAATCCACATTGATTATCCGTGAGCGTAAACGTTACGGGAACCAGTGCGCCCGTATGGCGAGTCCTCACCACATACCTACCGTCAGCTGCGGGTTCTCCAGAAATCCAGTGCATATCCGAGAGCTCCATGCGGCGCGTCCACAGCGCAGGACAGTTAAGGTCAGAGGTTACGTAGACCACGTTCTTAAACGTATCGGTTGCTACCACATAGCGAGCTGGACCTCCGCCGATGTTCAGGCCTTTTCTCTGGCCAACGGTGAAGAGAAACGCTCCGTCATGGGTGCCAAGAACCTTACCTGTCTCCCACTCAATGACGTCACCCTGCTTTTTCTTGAACGTGTCCAGCAAAAACGTGCGCAGACCAACAGGACCAATGAAGCAAATGCCATCAGAATCTGGCTTAGTTTCTATGCCCAGACCTCGCTCTGCGCACATAGCACGAACCTCTGCTTTAGTGGCAATGTGTCCAATTGGAAAGAGTGTTCTCTCAAACAAATGACCTGGTACACGCCATAGGAAGTAGGTCTGATCCTTGTGAGCGTCTGCGGCGCGCAAAAGTTTTTTGGTGCCAGGGACATTCTGAGCGTAGTGACCTGTTGCAACAAAATCTGCGCCCTCAGCAAAAGCGCGCTCTGCAAAGGTGCCAAACTTTACCGTCTGGTTGCACATAACGTCTGGATTGGGCGTGCGACCGTGCTCGTAGGCATCAAGCAGATAATCAACAACAGTGGCCTTATACTCGGCCTCACAGTCCCACACGTCCAAATCAATGCCAAGCGTTACGCACACGCGCTCGGCGTCGGCCAAATCATCTGCCCAAGGACACTTAAAGCCGGGTAGGTCCTTGGACCAGTTGCGCATATAGATAGCCTTGACGTTATAGCCCGCCTCAAGAAGCAGAGCCGCAGACAGCGCCGAATCAACGCCGCCACTCATGCCAAGGTAAACTAGTTCTCCCATGTCACTCCTACGCGAGCAGACTCCTGCTTGACAGCCTCAGCGATTGCCCAAGCTGCGTACAAGATGTCGTCTTCTGTGGTAGTTCTTCCAAGCGTTAACCTGAGGCTTCCCGCAGCTACTTCTCGCGGTGCTCCAATTGCCTCAAGCACGTGAGATATTTGCATCTTTGATGCAGCGCAGGCAGAGCCCGTTCCCACCGACACACCCAGGCGCTCCAGCAGAATGACCAAACGGCGAGCCTCAAGTCCCGGAAAAGAAACGTGTAGCAAATTAGGAAGTCTCAGCTTGGTGTTCTTTGGTCCCGAGACAATCATCTGCGGGAACTCCGCGCAAAGTAGCGTCTGCAGCTGATCTCTGAGGCGAGAAACCCGCTTTGCCTCGTCAGCACGGGTCTCATCTGCAAGCGCTAAAGCACACGCAAAGCCAATGACACCAGCGACGTTCTCTGTACCTGAACGAACGCCGCCCTCTTGTCCGCCGCCGAGTACCAACGGCCTTAAGCGCACGTCGTCGGAAGCCCACAGAAGACCTACCTGCTTTGGGCCAGAAAGCTTTGCCGCGGAAAGCGTCAGCATATCCACGCCCAGCGATGACACGTTCACGCTCAAGTACGCCGCTGCCTGAGAAGCGTCTACGTGCAAGTGCAGCGGACGAGTCTCCCCTGCTGCAAGCCTGCGCGAGCGCTCCTTGGCAAGTACCTGCGAAATCTCTCGGATAGGCTGGATGGTACCAATCTCTCCGTTTGCAAGCTCAATGGAAACCAGCTCGGTCTCTGGCTTAAGCGCTCTTGCAACCCGCTCTGGGTCCACACGACCGTCTGCCTCTACGCGTAGTGTCTTGTGCGAGAAAATCCCTGCACACGCAAGAACACTCTCATGCTCAATAGCATCAACAATGACGTGCGCATCTTCAGAGACCGTTGCAAACGCCAGGTTGTTGGCCTCTGTAGCACCTGCTGTGAGTACCACGTTTCCTGGACGAGCGCCGATAGCGTGTGCTAAGACCGCACGAGCACGCTCCACCTCGTCACGAACCTGTCGGGAGAGTGCATACGGGGCTGAAGGGTTATAGAACTTCTCGGTGAAGTACGGAATCATTGCATCAACTACACGCGGATCCATAGGTGTAGCTGCGGCAAAGTCCAGGTACACGTTACCTGTTGGATGTTCTGGTTTTGCAGAAGGTATTTGCATTACAAATCCTTTGGGTTTCTCGCGGTCTTGCGGACGTGCAGTCTTGTACGGTCGCACAAGTTACGACTTACCAGGCGAATCTGGCGACGTAAACGTCATGTTCTGGAATCGAGCAGATACAAAGCTGTCATCGTAGTGATTATCTACCCACATCTCAAACGCGTTTGTCGGAGGAATACCAGCGTCTCGCTGAGCTTTTCTCGCCAAACACGCCACCGTCATAGTGATGTCGGCAACAAGATACACCGTAAGCAGGGTAACAAAAATTGCTTGCCTTTTTGATGTTGGCTCACCAATCTTGTAGAGCGCACGAGGCATGATGACGCGACACCAAATCAGGCCCAAAATGCCCCAAAAGCCCAAGAATCGCCAGGCCACCCACTGTGTGATGGCGTCTGGAAGATGGGCATACGTCCATGATTCCGAGTGGAAAATCTCTTGCATTCCCCAGCCGGTAAGCTGCTCCAGCGTACCGCCAACAACAACTGAAACTAGAAAAATTACCAGGTTATTGGCATGATGCTTGTGCAACTGGTAGCAAATTACCGTCAGAAACACCGCGCCGGTTCCGTAAAGTGGAGAAAACGGTCCCCAAATAAGGCCTACCCTGCTCTCGGTCAGGCCAGCGGTAATGAGCATCCAGATCTCTTCGATGAAAAGGCCGGCCATGCAACCCACAACGAAGAGGATGACCACCTGGTACCAGCCAAGGTGCATCTTGTCCAAGTACGCCGAGAGCTCGGCTTGCGTTGGTTTTGGCTTGGAGAACGGGGTGGCGCTGGATGCGGTTGACGCGGCATCGGTTGCGTCGTCAGGTGCGGTCGATGCAGCGCTAGGAGCATCGTCTGCGAGCCCATCGATCTTCTCGCCAGACGAAAGCCAGCCCCAAAAATAGCGCACCACGCGAACAAAACCGCTTGCGACAAGATACGCAAGCGTCAAAAGAGCTATGAGCGACGCAACAATAAAGAACATACAACCTCATTCAAAAGTTCTTGTTCCATGATACGGCAAGCGGTTACACTTGGCAATCTACCTGCTCTTATTTGCGAGTTTTGCAAGAAAAATCCACCTCTTGAGTGCATTAGGATTCGTGACTTTTCTAAAAAAGTTTGACGATTTTGAAATTTACACTTGCACTCAGCCGTGAACTTGCGTATATTATTCCTCGCGTTCGCGGGCTTAGCGCAGTTGGTAGCGCGCAACCTTGCCAAGGTTGAGGTCGCGGGTTCGAACCCCGTAGCCCGCTCCATGATTTTTCGGCCGGATTCGTTTCGGCCTTTTTCATATGGCGAGATGGCCAAGTGGTAAGGCAGAGGCCTGCAAAGCCTTTATCCCCGGTTCGAATCCGGGTCTCGCCTCCAGTGAATTGACAACCCCAGCTTAGGCTGGGGTTTCTTTTTGTCGCGCATAACCGTGTTTGCTTGGGTTTAGATTGCGAGCCTATTTTGAGCCTGAAAAACACGTCATGTCTGAGTAAAACAACTCAGACAAGGTGAGAAAAATCGGCAAATAGCTCAGACATGGTGCACTTTTTCGGCAAATCGTTCAGACTTGGCGAGAAAATCAGGCTCCATGAGAGCGTCCATAAAACCAACCTTGAAATCAGAGTTACGTCTAGAAAAGTCCGCCTGAAAAGTGCAAAGAATCTGTATTTGAGGCACCGATTCTTTTGCAAAATCAGGCAAATCCACAGAATCTTTGCTAAATTTAGGCAAAATCCACCGAATCTTTGAAGAAATCAGGCACACTCAAGCGCACGTCAGGCCCGCGCCGCCCTCCTGGCGAGAAACCCGTCCACTCCCAGCGTTTTCGCACAAGAAACCCGGTATCCACACGAAGTAGATACCGGGTTGAAATCGCGTTTGACCTATTCGTCCACTCGCGCAACCTAGCGCATCATCTTGACCAGGCGGACGACGGTGCCGTTGCCGGAAGGTTTCTCCTGGATAGACACAGCATCCATAAGCAGGCGCATCAGCTTGACGCCACGACCACGCTCGGCAAACTGACCAGTCTCGGGAGGTTCCTCCTCGTCGGAGATGCTAAAGCCGCGGCCACAATCCGAGACGTCAATGACCACCCTGTCTGGATACGCAGAAACCGTGGTCAGCACGCCCTTCTCGCACGCGTGATCAATAGCGTTGCCAATAGCCTCGCCAACTGCGAGTTCAATATCAAATTTTTGATCCGGAGTAAACGGCAGCGTCTTTAACAGAGCAACTGCCCTTGAGCGAGCATCGCACATCCTATTGGGATCAACTCTAAACGTTGTCTGGAACGAC
This sequence comes from uncultured Atopobium sp., assembly GCA_963518165.1. Taxonomy (GTDB): domain Bacteria; phylum Actinomycetota; class Coriobacteriia; order Coriobacteriales; family Atopobiaceae; genus Lancefieldella. The sequence continues at coordinate 134,035 of CAUQHX010000001.1, read as the reverse complement.
GGATGCGTACCCGGCGCAAGCGGGGTCACGCGCGACTTAGCGTCACACGTGCTTATAGGCATGAAGTCGATAAGACCCATGCGCACCAGCGCCTTAAACGCCGTTGGTTGCACGTTGGTAAGGCTCATAAGGCCGCCGAGCGTCTTCATACGTCGAACGGCGCACACGATAAAGCCCATGCCACAAGAATCGATATACGAAACCTCCGACATGTTCAGCACAATTCTTCTGCAGCCACTCTCAATGAGCTGCTCAATCTGAGCCTTCACGCGCGGGACTCCCCTCACGTCAAGGTCAGTATTGACTGAAACAACTGCTATGTTTGGCTGCGTATACATACGTTTCTTGTTCCCGCGCAGCAACAAGAATTTCAGATATCTGCATTTTTTAGCGAGAAAATCGTCTCGTTGACGAGAAGACAGTCTAGTTGCTCTTCTCGCCAGAGTCAGCGCCGCCGAGCGCGTCAGAGTCGCCGCCGCCAGATGCACCAGAATCGGTGCTGCCAAGCTCGTCAAAGCGTAGGGCAACCATGGCAACGTCGTCATCAAGCCTTCGGCCGGTGTAGCGATCAAGCGTGCTCAAGAACCTGTTCAGAAGGCCGTCAAAGCCTTGAGGAACCTCGTTCATGATCATGTCACGGAGTCCAGTCTCGCCAAAGAAAGCGCCTTCAGGACTGCGAGCCTCTGTGGTTCCATCAGTGTAAAGCAGCAGGATATCGCCCTCATGCAAGCGAACCGTGCCGTTTTTGTACTCCATGTCGTGGAACGCTCCCACAACGCCCGACTGCACGTCCAAAAGCTCGGCGTCGCCCGATTGAGCAGACACCAAAATCGCAGGTGGATGGCCAGCGGAGCAGTACATAAGCGATGAAGTTGCAAGGTCAACAATACCAACAAAGAGCGTTGCAAATGTCTCTACCCTTGAGAAGCCCAGCAAGAATTCGTTCAGTGTTGCCACCATACGAGCAGGAGTTCTTCCCTCCCACGCGTAGGCAGAAAGTGCCGTTTTAACTGCGGACGAAATAGAAGCCGCCTCAATGCCCTTGCCAGAAACATCACCCATAATGATGCACGCGCGACGACCAGGCAGCTTAATCATGCTGTAAAAATCGCCACCGACAAACGCGTCAGCAGTTGCGGATGAATAAATTCCCTCGGCAGAGATTCCCTCAACCTGCTGCAACTCATTTTTCATGCCCGACTGCAGCGCCTGAGAAATATGTTTGTTTTGCTGGCTCTCTTCAGCGCCGACAGCCAATGAGTGGACTAGAAGCATCACGCGATCCAAGAAATCAAGCTCAATATCGCTCAGAGGCTCAGCGTTTTCTTCTCGCAAGAAAAGCCAGGTATGTTGCTCGCCTGCAAACTTACCCAAGAAGAGCACAGCTCCCTTGCACGGCAAACCTTGTGCAGCAAGCGCGCGACTCAGCGCAGAATCCAGCTCGACTTCTTTGACTGACGCCTCGCCCTCCCCTGTCTTGAGTCCCTCAACCGTCGATGGAAGCGCAATCTGCTTGCCGCCATCCAGCGCGCCGTCGGTCCCGGCTGCAGCTTGTGCGCCGCCTGCCTCCGCTGCTCCCTGTGCACCATCAACCGCCGCCGCAGCTTGCTCAGCGCCAAGCGCATGGAGCGTAATGTTACCCGTTACCTCACAGCAATCTACCGAGAAGACCTGTGCATACAGATCGGTACCCACCGACCTCATAACCTGCTGCAAACGCTCGCCAGAGATCTTCTCGCCCTCTGCAGCGCTATGGAGCAACCCCTGGCGCACGCGAGCCAATGCCTCGCGAAGCGTGTCTCTACGTTGCGTTCTCATGGCCGACAACGCGCCTACAAGCTGTACCGAGAGGTAATTTGCAATGGAGTCCAGAAGTCGTGCGTCTTCAACCAAAAGCGCACGTTTGCGCTCCCAACCCACCTCAATCAAGGCAACAATGTGGCCACCAAACCACACGGGCACCACAAGAAAGCTGGTAAACGGAGGCAGATGACTTGCATCAACGGTAATAACCTCGCGTGTTTCCTCGTTGACCAGGTTGCGCTTTTTAACTCTTCCCTGCTTGAGCGCGCCAGAGTTCAAAGGCATGGTATGCAAGCGAAGTGCGTGCTCAGAATAAAACGTCAAGCGCTCCAGAGAGCTGTTAAATGCAAAGTAGCGAGGAATTCTGTTCAATGACACGCTCTTCAGAGACTCCGTTGCGCCATGAAGGTGGTACCCGTCTTGCTCAGCAAGATAGATGAGCGCACCATCAGCCTCGACAGTCTCTGAGAGCTCTTCTAACACGCGCTCGATGAGCTGACCCATATCTTCCGAGTCAAGTGTGTCCAAAACAATCTGAAGCGCTCCTGAGAGCCTCTTATTGGCTCGGCGAAGGTCCAACACCATTCGTTCATCATCGTGCATGGGGCTAGCCAAGTCACGAAGTTTAGATGCCGTCAAAACAATAGCCTGCGTAGGTGCGCCAACATAATCTGCACGCACGCTCAGCACCTGCGACGTGCCGTCTTGCGCAGGAGCAGCCACCATAGACGTAGAGCCATCGATCGCAAACGGCAGCGACTCTACAAAGAACGGTTTCTGCAGGTTTTCTTGATTTGCCGGCGTGAACAAAAAGCGAACATCCAGGCCGGCAATGGTGCCGTCTTCCTTAGCAAATAAGCTTTCTGCCTCCTCATTGGCGAGAAGAACTGTGCCCTCCATATTAAAAACGATAACTGCATCGCTGGTCAGGCGCAGCAACTGAGACAGAGTTGCAGCAACGGTTCCGTCGACAACTCCCTCAACACGGCGAACGCTCAGCTTGTTATCTGCCACAGTCACTCCTTACCAGCGAGGAAAAACAAATCACATTGCCTAAGTATACGAAAAAGGCGGACCTCCGAAGAGATCCGCCGAAATTCCGTGGTGTCGGAGGCGGGACTTGAACCCGCACAACCGTTAGTAGGTCACTAGCACCTCAAGCTAGCGCGTCTGCCAATTCCGCCACTCCGACTTGCTTTGCAGCGAGGGATATACTAACACATCTTCAAGCAACTTTACTGAGAAAAATTAAAAACTTTTCTCAAAAGAACTTTGCGAGAAGATCGCCTTGTCCCTTGCTTACTTCTGCCAACCAACAATGGTTGCTGGTGTGCTCTGGAAGAGTGATGGACCAAAGTTGGCAAGACCCTTCTTAACAACGTAGCAGTCTGGACCAGTGTAGACAGGAAGATATGCGTAAGTCTGCATCATCTTCTTCTCTGCCTCATTCATGAGCTTCATGCGCTCATCAAAGTCCTTGGTAGAGACAACCTTTGCAAACATCTCATCGGTCTCTGCGGAGCCCTGCTGACCAAAGTTGGATCCAGACTCAGAACCATAGAGCTGGCCACCGTTGTTGTAAGAAGTTGAAGAGCCAACCCAACCAAAGAGGCAGACATCCCAAGAGCCAGAGGTAAGAACATCAGAGAACTCAGAAGATGGGTGAGAATCAAGGGTAAGGTTAATACCAGCATCCTTGCACATCTTCTGGATTGCAGCAGCACGGTTCTTAACAGTAGTACCGTCACCGAACAGAGTGTAGCTAAAGGTTACCTGCTGACCGTCCTTCTCGTAGTAATCACCATTGAGCTTATAGCCTGCGTCCTCAAGGGTCTTCTTTGCAGCAGCCTTGCGCTCGTCAACAGACTTGAGGTTCTTGATATCGTCTGGGAGGTTGTTGTCATAGCCAGCTGCCCAGTAAGGCCAAAGCATAGAACCTGGTGCATCCTCTTTCCAGTTAACACCCTGGAAGACGATGGAAACGATAGTTGCAGGGTCAACGACCTGGCAGAATGCCTTACGAACTGCAACATCCTGAAGAGCACCGCGAGTAGAGTTAAGCTCGATAACAGCAATAGACATACCAAGACCACGGCGAATCTGAGCCTTATCACCAAGACCGGAGAAGTTAGAAAGAAGCTCAGCAGAACCTGCGACGGAAGTACCAGTAGTATCAGTCTCTTCGTTCTTGAATGCGTTAATGGAAGCCTGGGTATCCATCTGCTTGTAGACAAGGGTATCAAGCTTAGGAGCGTCACCCCACCACTTTGGATTTGGCTTGAAGGTTACAGCAGAGTCATCGAAAGAATCAACAATATAAGGACCAGAACCAAGCTCGTTGTGTGGCTCATTATTGTAACCATTGTTGAAGAAGTCTGGATCCTGAAGCTTTGGGTGCAGAGCATAGCTCAAGATGCTCTCGATTGGATAGACTGCCTCCTTCATGGTAATAACAGCGGTCTTAGCAGTATCACCCTGCTCAACAGACTCATACTTGTCATAACCATCAGTTGAAGAAACCGCAAACTTTTTATTCTGACCACACATAGTGATGAATGCGGTCTGAATTGCGGTCCAGTCAATAGCGGTACCATCGTTGAAGGTGGCCTGATCAGTGAAGGTCAGGGTAGCAACCTGTTTGCCGTCCTTCTCCTCTACCTTGAATTCCTTGATGTAATCCTTGTTTGGCTCAAACTTATCGCCATCAGCATTGTTAAGGAACAGGTCACGAGGGTTGATAAGACCGTGAAGGATGTTCATGTAAGAGGTATTACCAGCAAGTTGGTAGTAATTCCACTGTGGACCAATCTCGTTGATTGGCTGAGTCAGAGTACCGCCATCCTTAACCTCATCACGAGACTTAGGATTGTTGTACGTCTTGCCCTTCTCTGGAAGTGGAAGCTGATCCAGAGGAGTGTTTGCAGGAGAGCCGTCCTGTGGCTCAGTACCTGTGGTGGTAGAGCTGCTCTGAGGATTTGATGGAGCACAACCAGCAAGGCCAAGGCCTGCGGCGGTGATTCCAGTCAGAGCAAAAAACGAACGACGGGAAAAACTGTCAGCCATATGATCACCCATTTCGTTAAAGGCCTACAGATATTCACTTAACTATACGAAATTGCCTGAAAATACTCCATAGCAGAAACATTCCCGTAACAACCTCGTTCACTATTTGTAACAAAGAAAAACCCGCACCTAGTTTTAAGTGCGGGTTTTCAGAAAATTTATTGAATCTTTGTTACTCGTTAGAGATGTGAGTAGCAGGAACCAGCTTACCATCCTGATAAATCATGCGCTCACGGGTACGCTCAATCTTTGGATCAGGAATTGGAATAGCCGAGAGAAGCGCCTTAGTGTAAGGATCTTGTGGGTTAGTAAAGACGTCTTCAGTCTCACCGTACTCAACAATCTTGCCCAGGTGCATAACAGCAACCGTGTCAGAAATATGACGAATAACAGCAAGATCGTGAGCAACAAAGAGATAAGAAATCTTCAACTGAACCTGAAGATCCTCAAGGAGGTTAATAATACCTGCCTGAATGGAAACGTCCAGAGATGCAATTGGCTCGTCCAAGAGAAGAATCTTTGGACTTGTTGCAAGAGCACGAGCAATAGCAATACGCTGACGCTGACCACCAGAGAACTGGGATGGGAAGCGGTCAACATAGTCTGGGTTGATACCAACCAGACGCATAAGCTCGCCAATACGAGTATTAATATCCTCTTTGTTCCAACCCTGTGCCTGAAGTGGCTCAGCCAAAACGTCATAGACAGGCATACGTGGGTCCAGAGAACTCATTGGATCCTGGAAGATAACCTGAAGATCTTTACGCAGCTCTCTACGCTGTGCAGCATTCTTAAGCTCAGCAACATCTTTGCCAAGAACCGTAATACGACCATCCTCAGGCTTCAGCAAATCCATAATCTGCATCAGAGTTGTTGATTTACCAGAACCAGACTCACCAACCAGTGCAAGGGTTTCTCCCTCATGGATCTCAAAGCTTGCACGGTCAACAGCAGTCATAGTGCCCTTGCTGCGCCTAATAAAACCCTTACCCTGAACAGGGAATGTCTTGGTAAGGTTTTCAACCTTAAGGACAACAGGACGCTCGTTACGAGGAACATCAACCCACTTTGGAAGGATTGGCTCAAAGTCTGGATACACCTCAGCATAGGTGAGATTCTTCTCGCAAATCTCCTGAAGGTGGTGGCAAGATGCCAGGTGACCCTCAGCAGCATTTGCAGGAAGCAGCACTGGCTCCTTCTTGGAGCACTCCTCGGTAGCCATAGGACAACGTGGGTTAAAAGGACAACCAGTTGGAATAGCGGCAAGTGATGGTGGATTGCCCTTAATAGGAACAAGCCTATGCTCTGCCTGAAGGTGAGGTTTTGGAACAGCACCCAGAAGGCCCATGGTATAAGGATGGCGAGGCTCAGCAAAAAGCGTATCAACACTTGCGCGCTCTACGCCACGGCCTGCATACATAACCATAATGTCATCAGCGGTACCTGCAACAACACCAAGGTCGTGAGTAATCAGAACAACAGCTGCACCCGTCTCTTTCTGTGCAACCTTCAAGACGTCAAGAATCTGAGCCTGAATAGTTACGTCAAGAGCGGTGGTTGGCTCGTCTGCAATGATGATGTCAGGGTTATTTGCAATAGCAATTGCAATAACAACACGCTGACGCATACCACCAGAGAACTCATGTGGGAAAGAATCCAGACGATTCTCTGGATCAGTAATACCAACGATGGAGAGAAGCTCGATACAACGCTTACGGACATCCGCCTTGCTCATGTGAGGATTGTGGGTAAGCAGAGCCTCTGCAAGCTGATCGCCAATAGAGAACATAGGAGTCAAAGCAGACAGTGGATCCTGGAAGATCATAGAGATCTTAGTACCACGGAGCTGCGACATCTCTTCATCGGTCTTACCAATGAGCTCCTCGTCACCAAGCTTAATAGAGCCAGTAACGTGAGCGTTGTCATCAAGAAGACCAATAAGAGACAGAGCAGTTACTGACTTACCAGAACCAGACTCACCGACGATACCAAGAGTACGGCCGCCCCAGAGGTCAAAGTTAACACCGCGAACTGCGTCTACTCGACCAGCCTCGGTATTAAAGGAAACCTTAAGATTGCGAACAGAAAGAACTGGATCTCCTGTTGGAGCACCCTTTGGACCGTTTGATTCAAGCAGCTCGTAGCGAAGGACATCGTCCATCTCTACACTTCCCTGCTTTGTTGAAGTATTAGTAGTGTCAGACATTATGCACGCTCCGTAGTTTCTTCAGAAACGATGCTTCCCTCAAGATCACCGAGCTGAGCGTCATCCTCAGAAGAATCCTCTTCCTGATCTTTGACGCTACCAGCAGCGCGTGAATAAGGGTCAAAGGCATCGCGAAGGCCATCGCCGATGAGCTGCAGGCCAACACAAACAATGATCAGAAATGCCGATGGAATAAGAATCATCCATGGAGTAGTAAGCATTGCAGAAGAACCAGCACTCAGAAGGTAACCAAGGGAAGTATCCGGTGCCTTAATACCAAGACCCAAGAAGCTGAATGCTGTCTCAGAGTTAATACCACCAATAACAGCCAAGACCAAGTCAATAATAAGAATTGAACCAAGGTTTGGAATAAGGTGACGAACAATAATGGTGAATGGTGGAACACCCATGTACTTAGCAGCCTTGACGTAATCTCTCTCACGCAAAGACAGAGCCATGGTACGGATAGTACGTGCGCGACCAATCCAACCAAACGCAGTCAGACCAAAGATAAGCATGAGCCATCCAGACTCACCGCCTGCTGCACGAACAATCATAGCAACCAGCAAGAAGCTAGGAATAACCATGAGCATATCAAGAAGCCACATACCAATCTTCTCTGGAATGCCACGGACATAGGCAATGGCAGTACCGATAATTGCGGAAATGATGGTGGTCAAGATTGCGTAGCTAATACCAATGGTCAGAGAGCGACCAAGACCGTGAACAACGCAGGCATACAGATCAATGCCAGCACCGTCAGTACCAAACCAATGCTTTGCATTAGGAGCCATGTTAATTGCAGTAAAGTCAGCATCTGTGTAATTAAACGGAGTGGCATATGGTCCAAAAACTGCAATGAGAACCATAATCCCAAGAATAATCAAACCGATTACTGCAGAACGCTGGCGGAAGAAACGTCTTGTAATCAGGCCAGCATAGCTAATTCTTTTAACTTCTTTATTGTCAGACTTAGCATCTGCCTGAAGCTCACGCTCGGCGTTAGTAAGACCTGCATCAATGGAGACGTTTTTCTCGTCTTTTTTCTGAAGCTCTTCTTTAGACATGTCCGCCTCCTTAGCTCATCTTAATTCGTGGATCAAGAGCAGCAGCAAAGAGGTCAGCCAGAAGAGCGCCAACAAGAGTCATTGCACCAGAGAAAGCTGCAACTGCAACTGCACCGTGAATATTGTTGTTGTTAATACAGTTAATGAAGTACTCACCAAGACCGTGAATTGCAAAGACCTTCTCGGTCATAACAGCACCGGTAAAGATACCTGCAAGAGAGAAAGCAACTGAAACAGCAGTTGGAATCAAAGAAACACGAAGAGCGTGCTTACGAATTGCCTTCTTACGAGTGAGGCCCTTAGCGCGAGCAGTACGAACGTAGTCTGCGTGCATCTCGTCAAGTAGGTAGGTACGCTGAGAGAGGTGGTAACCAACGGAGCTTACGATAGTAAGAACAATGGTTGGAAGAATAATGTGCTGGAGGAAGTCAATGAGCCACGTGAAGAAGTTTCCGGTATCTCCACTAGAAAGATCGGTTACGTAGAAAATACGAGTACCGGCACGTGCATTAATCTCAATTGCCGCAAAAACAATCAAGATTGCCATAACAACAGTTGGAATAACCAGAAGAATCGAAGCAACACCACTTAAGAAGCGGTCCTGCCACTGATACTGACGCTGGGCAGTATAAACACCCAGGCTAACACCAATAACAACTGACAAAATAGTTGCTGGAGTCATGAGCAGAATAGAAGCCATGAACTTTGAGCTCATCTCTCGGTTAACGTTATCGCCGGTTGGGGTCATACCAAAGTCAAACTTGGTAACCAGATTGGTAATCCAGACCTGATAACGCTCAATAACTGGAGTCTTATCATTTAGATTAGTCCTATACAGGTTTTCCTCAATAGACTCCTGTGGAGGACGTGGAGTACGCTGCTCAAAGTTGGAGCGTGGATTCATAAACGATGATGCGAGGAAGAATGTAAGCGAAGTTGCAACAAAAATCATCACAATGTAGCTCAAAATCCTCTTTGTAACGTACCAAACAAACCGTGCCATTGACTCTCCTCACCGCCTTGCGCTTATCCACCTGATAAGCGAGGTTTTCTCGGTATGGCAACCTAGCATTCCTACAACAAACATACTGTGAATACACAGCAAAGTGTAATTTTACCATGGATAAGTTGCCTAACCCAAAAAATATCTCTTAGATAAGCAAGATTATGCATACCAATCCCAGTAAAACGTATCCACATATAATGACTGTTTGACTCCAGCGTACAGGTCACAATCAAATTTGTTTACATATGAGAAACGTTATTGAAAATTCTGTTAAGAAGTAAAAGAAAACTGCTATCTGTTGCGTCCGATCTTTTTGTCGGCGTTTACTTCAGCAAATTTACCTACACTCCGCAGGCTACAAATAAAAAATGCCGAGAAACCCGGGTTTCTCGGCAGATGATTCAAAAGTAAAAGGAGCTGCTTAGCCAATAGCTCCAACAGGGAATGTCAGGGCCATCACAATAGCGCAAACCAGGAAAATGGTTGTAGTGATGACGGTAAGGCGATCAAGGTTCTTCTCCATAATGCCTGAACCAGCGCTTGCGTTATACATAGAAGAAGCAATCATGTCAGAAACGCCAGTGCCCTTTCCGGAGTGTGCCAGAACAAGCAGCACCGTCAAAATGCCAGAAAGAACAAACAGCACTAAAAGAATTGTATTCAGAACGCCCACGAGGTTCCCCCTCTTGCTGGCGAGAAGACCCAGCCCTAGTTATTTTCACGTACAAGAGAAAAGAATAGCACACGCCACTCCCCTTTGGGAATGACGTGTGCCAAGTTGCAAAACAAACAAGAACTTAACAGATGAGCCAAGCGCCTCACCGAGGTAAGGAGCTTTGCCAGAGGTTAGTTCATTGCGCTCTTTACCATTGCAACAAAGGAATCAGCCTTAAGAGATGCGCCACCAACAAGTGCACCGTCAACGTCCTCTTTCTCGAGGAAGCCGCCGACGTTCTCTGGTTTTGCAGAGCCACCGTAAAGAATACGGATGCCATCTGCAATTTCTGCGCCAAAGATCTCTACCAGGGTCTTGCGGATTGCGCCGCAGACTTCCTGTGCGTCATCAGCAGTTGCAGTCATGCCAGTACCGATTGCCCAGATTGGCTCGTAAGCAATGACGTACTTGGAAGGATCGGTAATCTCTAGGCCCTTGGTGTCTGCCTTAATCTGGTCAACAACAAACTGAACGTGGGTACCAGCGTTGCGAACCTCAAGAGACTCACCGCAGCAAGAAATAGGAACGATGCCATGAGCCATCAGTGCCTTTGCCTTGCGGTTAATGTCCTCGTCGGTCTCGCCAAAGTAGCCACGGCGCTCGGAGTGACCAATGATGCAGTACGTTGCACCAACAGAAGTCAGCATTGCTGGAGAGGTCTCACCAGTAAATGCGCCAGACTCCTCCCAGTACACATTCTGTGCAGAAAGAGCAACGGAAGAGTTTGCCTGAGTAAGAACCTCAGAAACACCCTTAAGGTCTACAAGAGGTGGAGCAATAACAACGTCAACGTTTCCGGTACCGGAAGCAAGCTGATCAACAATTCCCTGAGCAAGTTCAACGCCCTCAGCGAAAGTCTCATTCATCTTCCAGTTACCTGCGATCATACGATTACGCATCGAGAAGCGCCTCCACTCCTGGAAGTGCCTTACCCTCAACGAGCTCCATGGAAGCGCCGCCGCCAGTGGAGATCCAGCTCATCTTGTCAGCAAGGTGGAACTTGTTAACTGCTGCAACGGAATCGCCGCCGCCGATGATAGAGGTGCAATCAGCATCTGCAACAGCACGAGCAATAGCCTCGGTGCCCTTTGCAAACTGGTCAAACTCAAAGACGCCCATAGGACCATTCCAGAAGACGGTCTTTGCGCCCTTGATTGCCTCAGAGTAAAGCTCAACGGTCTTAGGACCAATATCCATACCCATGCGATCTGCAGGGATCTGGTCAGAAGGAACTACCTCACCAACAGCGTCCTCACCAAAGTGATCGGTAACAACGTTGTCAACAGGAAGCAGAATCTTAACGCCCTTCTCCTCTGCCTTCTTGAGCATCTCGCCTGCGCGCTCAATCCAGTCTGGCTCCTGAAGAGAAGTACCAACGGTATAACCCTTTGCCAGGAAGAAGGTGTAAGCCATACCGCCACCGATGATAAGGGTATCAGCGGAATCGATAAGGTGATCAAGAACACCAATCTTGGAAGAAACCTTGGAGCCACCAACGATAGCTACAAGTGGGCGCTCTGGGTTAGAGAAGATAGAGGTAAGAGTGTCAACCTCTTTCTCAAGCAGGAAGCCAGCATAGGCAGGAAGGTAAGCTGCTGGTCCAACAACAGAGCCCTGTGCACGGTGAGCGGTACCAAATGCATCAAGAACAAAGATGTCACCATAAGATGCAAGGGTCTTTGCAATCTCTGGATCGTTCTTCTTCTCACGCTTGTCAAAACGGACGTTCTCAAGTACAAGAACCTCGCCGTCCTTGAGTGCGTCTACAGCCTCGCGGGCCTTCTCGCCATAGGTGTCCTCAACAAACTTAACCTCGCGACCAAGAAGCTCAGCAAGCTTCTCTGCAGCTGGGCGCAGGGAAAGCTCTGGCTGGAAGCCGGTGCCATCTGGACGGCCAAGGTGGCTCATCAGGATGACCTTTGCGTTGTGGTCGAGAAGATACTGGATGGTTGGAAGTGCAGCGCGAACGCGGGTGTCGTCAGTAACAACGCCGTCCTTTAGAGGCACGTTGAAGTCAACGCGCATAAGTACGCGCTTACCATCAACATCTGCATCGCGGACAGTCTTCTTTGTAAAAGCCATGTCACTCCTTTAAATACGTTTCCAACAAAAGAAGGCGCGATCGCGGCAGATGCTGCGACCGCGCCTAAGGCGTCTATGTAACTAGAACTTAAGCAACGAACTTCTCGAAGTACTTGATGGTGCGGACCATCTGAGAAGTGTAGGAGTTCTCGTTGTCGTACCAAGAGGTGACCTGAACAAGAGTGGTGCCATCGCCAAGGTCAGAGCACATGGTCTGAGTTGCGTCGAAGATGGAGCCGTGGGTCTCGCCGACGATGTCGCGGGAAACAATGTCATCCTCGTTGTAACCAAAGGTCTCTGGGATGGTCTCTGCATATGCCTTCATTGCAGCGTTGACCTCGTCAACGGTGACCTTCTTGTCAACAACAGCATAGAGGTTGGTGAGGGAGCCAGTTGGCGTAGGAACGCGCTGAGCAGCACCAATAAGCTTGCCGTTGAGCTCAGGAAGAACAAGGCCGATTGCCTTAGCAGCACCAGTGGAGTTAGGAACGATGTTCTCTGCACCAGCACGGGAACGACGGAAGTTACCCTTGCGCTGTGGGCCGTCGAGGATCATCTGGTCACCAGTGTATGCGTGAATGGTGGTCATGATACCGGACTTGATAGTTGCGAAGTCGTTGAGACCCTTTGCCATAGGAGCAAGGCAGTTAGTGGTGCAGGAAGCTGCGGAGATGATGTTGTCATCTGCAGTGAGGGTCTCGTGGTTAACGTTGAAGACGATGGTTGGGAGGTCATTGCCTGCAGGAGCAGAAATGACAACCTTCTTAGCACCAGCGTTGATGTGAGCCTGTGCCTTGTCCTTAGAAGTGTAGAAACCAGTGCACTCAAGAACAACGTCAACGTTGAGATCGCCCCAAGGCAGGTTGTTAGCGTCTGCCTCCTTGTAAATAACAATCTCGTGACCGTCAACGATGATGGAGTGGTCAGTTGCCTCTACCTTGTGATCGCGGGAATAGTTGCCCTGAGTAGAGTCATACTTCAGAAGATATGCAAGCATCTCTGGAGAAGTAAGGTCGTTGATTGCAACAATCTCGGAACCCTCGTGACCAAACATCTGCCTAAATGCAAGGCGACCAATGCGGCCAAAACCGTTAATAGCAACCTTTACTGCCATACGTAATGCTCCTTTCGGTGACCCAGAGCCATTCTCCGGATTCATTAACATTTAAACCGTACACCGAGTATTTTACCGCACTCACCGATAACTTATGCATCTTTTTCTAAATCCTGAACGATTTTTTCCAAACGAAGCAATCGGTGATACATAGCGGACTTGGATACGGGTGGTACAAACGACTCCCCTAGCGCTGATAATGACAGCTCAGGGTTATCTTTTCGTGCAAGACAAAAATCTCTAACCGCTGGCGGCAGAGCTCTGAGTCCAACGAGTTTCTCGGCCTTTTCTATAAGCGCTAACTGGTCTGCCGCTGCGTTTGAAGAGCGTGTTTGATTTGCCATCTCTGCGTTAACAACTCGGTTGACGTTGTTGCGGTAATGCTTTTGCACGCGCGTAAATGCGATAGCGCGCGCCATGGTGGGCGCACCAATCTCTCGCAAAAACTTGATGATATCGTCAGAGCTCTTAAGGTAGACGGCATAAATTTCTCTGGTTCGCATCAGCGCGTTGGTGTGGCGATTACGATGGTTAAGGCGCGCTTTAACGCCAATAGATCCCATAAGTTTTACCAGCTCAGTGGCAAATCTTTCTCCCGAGACAGCAATCTCTAAGTGAAAATCTTTTAAGGGATCAGCCAAAAATCCGCCCGCCATAAACGCTCCGCGCAAAAACGCTCGCTGCGCCTGCTTGGTTCGAATAACACTCTTTGGAATGCCACTTACCAGGCCTTCTCCCGGTATGTAAATGCCAAGAGCAGAAAGCGCTTCAGCAAGCGAATCCTGATTGGAAATCTCAAGCAAATAGTTGCGTTTCTTATGCATGATAGAGCGGCGGTACTCAACGGAAGTACCTAGATCAAACAGACGGCGAGAAGAACTAATGACCGTACGGGCAACCGTGCCTGTCTCGGTAACAATGCGAACGGCAAATTTACCAGGACCGTGCATCGACAATGTTCCGGAGACACGAATAAGCGCAGAAAGCTGTGCTAATTCACACTCCGTCTGAAGTTCTGGTACGCTGACCAGCTCATTTTTTACCAGGGCTGTATAGGACATGGCAGACTAACTTCTACTCAGCCTGCTGAGACTTCTTTTTGGCCGCGTCAAGATCGCGATGGAACAGCGTTACGCGATAGCCCTGGCTGGTAAGGTGCTCTGCGGTAGCGCGTGCGATTGCAACGCTTCTATGCTGGCCACCTGTGCAACCCACCGCAATAGAAAGCAGACTCTTGCCCTCCTGTACATAACCGGGCATAACCACATCTAGCAGCTCAAACCAAGACTTAAGGAATTTCTTAGTAGTGCCATGTTGAAGGACAAACTGAGCTACTGGCTCATCAAGACCAGTGAGTGGCCTGAGTTCTGGATCATAGTAAGGATTGGGCAGGAAGCGCACGTCAATCATAAGGTCAGCCTCAACAGGCAAACCGTTTTTGAAGCCAAAGGAAAACACGCTGACATCCATAAGCTGCTGTTCAGCAAGCTCTGAAAATGCGCGACGAAGACGACTCTTGAGCGTATTTGTGCGCATAGACGAAGTGTCTAGGACAACATCTGCCAGCGCTTTTATGTCTTGTAGCTGTGTGCGCTCCCTAGAAATTGCAGATGAGAGATTTTCTCCCTCCTGCGCCAAAGGATGACGACGGCGATTCTCGCTATAGCGACGCATAAGCACTTCGTCTGAAGAGTCCAGGTAGACAATCTTGTACGTGAGCTCGTGATCTGCAAGTGACTTCAGAGCTTCAGAGATGTCATCAAAAAGACCTTGCGAGCGCAAATCACAGGTAACGGCCAAATGACGACCAACGCCTGTGTTAATACCCACAAGGTTAGAAAGCTGCAAAATAAGAGCTGGTGGCAGGTTATCAATACAGAAATAACCCATGTCCTCAAACACATGAAGCGCCTGCGTGCGACCCGATCCAGACATACCCGTAATAATGACAATGTCGGGAATAACTGAAGGTGTAGGATCGTTTTTCTTCACAGGCGCTCCTTAAATACGTGACGAGAAAACCTTACCGCTCCAAGCGTTAATCCTCAAGTGCTGCTGCAAACCAAGAGGTAATTGAAGTTGGGTGCGTAATGGCAGTACCCGAAACAACTGCCCAAGCGCCTGCATCCAGAGCATCTTTTGCATCTTGTGGTGTGTGGACGTGACCTTCGCAAATAATGGCAATACCTGGGAACTCGGTAGTTGCTTCCTTAAGAAGAGCAATGTCAGGGCCATCATCAAGCGTTGTATCAATAGCAGCCTTATTGTGAGAAAGCGTAGTTGAAACAAGGTCACAACCAGCGGCAACAGCACGACGGATATCATCCATAGTCATGCAGTCAGCCATGATCAACACATCAGACTCTGAACGAAGTGCTGCAACAGTCTCTTCAAAGGTTCTACCATCTGGCCTTGGGCGGTCTGTTGCATCCAAAGCAACAACGTCTGCACCTGCGTGAATACAAGCACGTGCATGACGAAGTGTAGGAGTAATGTAGACGCCTTCATGACCCTCTTTCCAGAGGCCAATAACAGGAATTTCAACCCTACCCTTAATGGCAGAGATGTCAGACAGACCTTGGCACCTAATAGCAGCAGCGCCGCCCAGCTCACAAGCACGAGCAATTTGAGCCATGGTCTCTGGATGCCTCATAGGCTCACCAGGATACGCCTGGACGCTAACGATGAGTTTTCCTTTAAGTGACTCAACAAGCTCTGAGTGTGCCACGGTATTCTCCTTACCAGAATGTACGTACGTTAAAGGTATGTGTCTTTGCGGCGTGCTGTATCAGTAAGCCAAGTCAGCAAGCTATTAGTGACTTGGCGTTTCTTGCCTAAAGACGTGTCTCTAAATAGCCAGGTAGAACAAGGTTTTCTGCAGCACCAATAAGAGGGGCTTCTCCGCCAAGGGTGCCCTTCACAATAGGCGTTGCCTGAACAGGAGGCATGGCCTGCAGCTTAAATGCAGCTTCAAGTGCCTCGTGCCAGTACTTGCCGCACTCTGCAACCGAGCCAGACAGGATGATGACAGAGGGGTCAAGCATGTTGCACATGCTACCCAAGACCTCACCGAGCGCGCGGCCTGAGCGCTCCTCTGCAGCCTGAGCGATCTTCTCGCCAGCAAGAGCTCTGCGGTCAATCTCGGCGCCATCAAGAGCAGAACCGTCTTCAAGCGTGTCGGAGCCGCCAAGACGGACATACTCGCGAATAATGCCAGGACCTGCAGAAACAGGCTCAAGGTGAGAAGTTCCACCACACGGACAATCAACGCCTGCAGCAGCTGGAGTTGCAACGTGACCAATGTGGCCAGCCTCATCGTGAGCGCCCAACATCAAGATGCCGTGGTTCACAAAAGCGCCACCAATGCCCGTGCCAACTGCAACAGTTAAAACGCTATCTTTGCCGTGGCCTGCACCGTGGCGAGCCTCGCCCAGAGCATGGGCATGAACGTCATTGAGGACGCTGCAGGGAAGGCCAAACTCGCTGGTAACTGCTGAGCCAAGGGCAGTTCCGCCCCAGCCTGGCATAAGCTCATTTGCGTAGGTGATGTCTCCGGTACGAGGATCAACAACACCAGCAGAAGAAATGCCTACGCCAGAAATGGTAAGACCCAGCTCTTCTGCGCGAGCAAGAGCCTCTCTAATTGCCTGCAGAACGGTGGCAAGAACCTGCTTGCCACCCTCTTTTGCATTGGTGGGAACCTTTTTTACGGACTGAACGTTTGGAGCGTCAGTGCCGTTAAGGGTGACTATGCCACAGGCAATTTTTGTGCCGCCAATATCAACAGCACAAACATGTGTTGGAGAAACAAATTTAGAGTCCATGGTGTCCCCTCTTGTTTAGAGAAGGCCGTTTGCAATAAGAACCTGCTTGATTGCCTCACGGTTCTGACCGTCAAGTGGCTTAACAGGACGAGGCATCTGGTCAGAATCAAAAATGCCCATAAGGTTAAGTGCGCACTTGAACGCACCAACGCCAGCGCCATAGCCCTGAACGCCTGAGGTGACGTCAAAGATGTGAGAAATCTCGTTGAGTCGGTCCTGCTCACGCTTGACCTCTGCCCAGTTACCTTCTTGAGCTGCCTTCCACATGCGGACGTAGCCCTCTGGCTCAACATTAGCAAGACCAGGAACAGAACCGTCTGCGCCAGAGAGAAGAGCGCCGTCAACAACAATCTCGTGACCAGTCAGAAGAGTGAGAGGGTGACCGTTCTTCTCGTTCTCCTGAACAAGATACCTGAAAGAAACGTCATCGCCAGAAGAGTCCTTAACGCCTGCAAGAACGCCCTCTGCGCCCAGACGAGCAAGCATCTTCCAAGGAAGTTTAGTGTGAACGCAGACAGGAATGTCATACGCAAACAGAGGTGCGTCCAGCTCCTGATGAAGGATGCGGAAGTGCTCCTCAATATCAGCTGGGCCACCAAGTGCGTAGAAAGGAGCGGTTGCTACAAGAGCATCTGCACCCAGTGCAAGAGCACGGCGACCGTGCTCCAGAACACGCTCGGTCTCGGTATCAATGATGCCCACAAGAACCGGAACACGGTGGTCAACAATGCGAACAGCCTCGCGAACAATCTGATCACGACGCTCATCAGTTGCAAATACAACCTCGCCAGAAGAGCCGAGGAAGAACAGGCCGTCTACGCCAGCCTCAATGAGACGATTAATAGAGCGCTCAAATGACACAACATCAAGCTGATGGTCTGGGGTATCTGGGGTTACAACTGGTGGAACAACACCGCTAAATGGTACGTTACTGGACATGCTTTATCCTTTCACACGTTGGAAAATCCAACTGGTTTCATACAACAATGTACTGAAGTAGCCGACCAAAGCATTGATCAAAAGCAACTTCAAAGAACCTACGTAATTATAGTCCGCTTAGTTATGACAAAGCCCTGATATAACCTCGCAGAGATAGTTGATTTGCTCGTTCTCAAACTGATTGATGCGCTCGTGGCCAAACTTGGGATACACACACATCTCTTTCTGCCCCGACAGGCGATTGTACAGCGCAAACGTTCCCTCAGTTGGCGCACTCTGGTCCAGCAGGGCCGTGCCGATAAGCGCAGGTACACGCACCAGCTCTGCCGCGCATGCACTGTCAAGAAGACCGACCGCGTCGATAGCTGCATCTGACTGCGGGGTGTCTCCGCACCCGACAACCGTGCGCAGAGTTGTTGCGTTGTCGGCAAAGAGCGGGTTCAGCGCCATGGTAGCGCTCACTGCCTTGGGTAGAAGCGCAGCCGCAAACAGAGCCTGCGAACCGCCTAGACTTTCTCCCCAGGTGACGGTTGTGCGCCCGAGAAAGCGCGAGGCAACCGCGGTGGTTACCAGCGCGTCGTCGATGAGCTGCTTGAGCGTGGAGGATGCGGCGTCATCTGGGTTGATAAGCGCGTGAGCAAGCTCCTCTGCGGTAAAGGCTCCCCTCCAAGCGTCTTTGAGCTGGGGTTCGCACGGGCGAGCCTCCAGAGCCACAACGGGCAGACCAAGTGCCGAGAAGCGCAATAAATGCAGCCAGCTGCGCACTCCCCGACCAAGATCGGAGAAGATCACCACTGCTGGCAGCTCTGCCGTTGCTGACAGATCTGCTGCGGTGGTCAGCTCTGCCGCCGATACACCCGCTGGAAGGATGACGCGAGCACTCAGCTGCGTCTGGTCGGTTGAGGTGAATGTGATGCGCTTGAACGTTGCAGTCTGGGTAGCAGATGGCAGCTCAACCACACTCTCTACCTGTGTATTTTGTGCAAACGTTACAGACGTCTCCCAAAATGATTCAAAGTTTGATGGTCTAAGCCATGCACCGCGATAAGAGCGAGCATCTTCAAGTCTTTGTGTTAAGCCCCTCATGCTCCCACCTTGCATTCTGCTTGAGCAGGAAATGAGGAATCCAACTCTTTAAGAGCTTGCTCTCCATTTTCCGAGCAGAAGAAATCAATGATCTTATCGTCAAAATCACCAATCTCTTCATGCATATATCCGGGGTAAAGAAGGTGTCTCTTTGGGCAGGTCAAGGCATTGTAGGCAGCAAACTGGGCCTCTGGTGGAACAACTGGATCATCAAGTCCGGTACCAAAAAGCACAGGACAGGTAACTAGGCGTGCAAAATTGGCTGAATCAATATAGGCAAGCTTTGCAAAGACCTCATCAACGCGAGAGCCGTCTGCATCAAACCAGCGGGAATAATAGCGAATTCCCTCGTAGGCAACCTCGTCAGCATTAAGTTCCCATACGCACCTAAAATCGGTAAGGAAGGGATAAAGAATTGCTGCTCTATTAATAAGATCCGGGTTAAGTGCGCAGGTAGCAAGACCAATACCGCCGCCCTGCGATGCACCGTTTACAAAAACGCGACCTGTATCAATGCCTTCAAGCTGGCGAACAATTCTGCAGAGCAAGCGAATGTTCTGATACAGATGCACAAAGTAAAGGTCCTCTGTTGGCCCGTCCAGTCCAAGCACCAAATGGCCAGAGACGGTAGTGCTCTTATATGAGCTTCCGTCCAAGCTACGACCACCCTGTCCAGGGTTATCAAGCGCAATCAGCGAGCAGCCCAAGCCTAAAAATGAGCTCTGCTCAAACCAACTGCGAGAAGATCCTGGATAGCCATGGAACTGTAGAACAAGCGGAGTTTGTACGCCTGAGGCAGTCTGTGGACGCAGGTACTTTGCGTAGACTTCCGCGCCATCAATGCCTACAAATGTAAGATCAAAAAAGTGAGCTGAAACAGTTGACGTGACTTCTGTTGAAGGAACAATCTGCCAGCTAAGAGGAGCGTTATCCGCCTCCTCCATACGTGCCTTCCAAAACGCCTCAAAATCCGAAGGATAGGGCGTCAAAGCATGAGCTGCCTTCAATTCTGCAAGCTCAAGCGTTTCTTGGTGCATTGATCCACCTAACAAGCTAAAAGAGCGCAGCCTAAGCTGCGCTCTGGTCAAACAAAAACGTAAGCGCTACTCACCCAGTTTAGGATGAAGCAAAGATGGCGCAGCACCCAAAAGCGTCTTAGTGTAAGGATCTGTTGGATGCTCAAAGACCTGCTTAGCAGGACCATCTTCCATAATCTGGCCGTGATTCATAACAATGATGCGGTCAGAAACATAGCGGACAGTCTGAATATCGTGCGAAATAAAGATCATCGAGAGACCCAGCTCTGACTTGAGGTCTGTGAGCAGGTTCAAAATCTGCGCGCGAACAGAAACGTCCAGTGCGGAAGTAGGCTCGTCAGCAATGATTGCCGATGGGTTCAGAGAAAGTGCACGTGCAATTGCAACACGCTGACGCTGACCACCAGAGAGCTGACCAGGAAGGGCGCGAAGTGCCGAATGTGGAAGTCCTACCAGACCGACAAGCTCATTAATACGGGCTTCTCGCTCCTGCTCTGTTCCTACCTTATGTACCAGCAGTGGATCCATGAGCTGATCTTTAACAATCATACGAGGGTTAAGAGCAGTTGCTGGATCCTGGAAGACAACGGAGACAACGCGGCCAATCTGCTTTCTAAGCTCTGGAGTACGCTTGGTAACATCCATTCCCTTGAAGTACACATGACCGGACGTTGGTGACTGAAGGCCACACATGACATTTGCAGTAGTGGACTTTCCGCAGCCAGACTCACCAACAATACCAATGGTCTCACCAGGCATAAGCTTGAGAGAAACATTCTGTACAGCGTGAACCTTATTAGGCTTAAAGATTGAACCTGTACGCGTTTTAAACGTAACCGAGATGTCATCGAGGAAGATAATTGGCTGCTCTTCAGTAGTTGTAGCCATTTACCTCACCTCCTTTTGAGAACGCTCAAGGTAAGGCACAAGACCATGCTCCTTCAGATACTCATCAGGCAGCTCGGAGAAACGATGGTGCTTGCCAGGAATCTCCTTGATAACAGGGTGAACCTCGAGACCCAAATCTGGGTGGCTTGAACGAGGAGCAAACCTATCGCCTGTTGGGAAGTCCTCAGGAGAAGGAACAGAACCTGGTACCTGGTGAAGCCTGGTACCATCCTGTGCGCCTTCCTCAATGGAAAGAACAGAGCCGAGAAGACCGCGGGTGTACTCATGAACAGGATTGGTTAGAAGCTCAGTAGTAGCTGCCTGCTCAATGACCTGACCTGCGTACATAACGGTAATCTCAGAAGCAACCTCTGCAACAAGTGCAAGGTCGTGGCTAACAAAGATCATTGCGAAACCAAGACGACGCTGGAGGTCATTCAACAGCTTGATGACCTGCTTCTGGACAGTAACGTCCAGAGCGGTTGTTGGCTCGTCGCAGATAACCAGAGAAGGATCGCGGGTAAGAGCCATAGCAATCAGAACACGCTGACGCTGACCACCGGAAAGCTCATGTGGGTAGGACTCAAGCGTACGCTTTGGATCCAAGCCTACAAGCTCCAGAAGCTCCTCTGCAGAACGAGTGCCTCCCCTGCTGGTAAGCTGCTTCATCTGAGAAGAGATAAGCATGGAAGGGTTCAAGGAAGACAAAGCATCCTGATAGACCATTGCAAGCTCGTGTCCAAGCAACTTGCGGTGCTCTTCTTTGGAGAGCTTTAGGAGGTCTTGGTCTTTGTAGAGGACCTCACCAGTAATGGTTTCCTTTGGATCAGTCAGGCCCATGATGACCTTGGTGGTAATTGACTTGCCGCAGCCAGACTCGCCAACCAGTGCCATGCATTGACCAGGACGAACATCAAAGCTTACATGGTCAACAACCTTAACGTCTCCGTGAGACTCAAAGCTAATGCACAGGTCTTTAACACTGAGCAATGGCTTTACGTCAAAGTCTGGCTTGCGCCTATCAGTTCTGGACAGCTCAACCTCTTTAAGTGCATTAAGTCTGCGCTCCAGGGACTCTGCCTGCTCTGCATAGGCACGAACTGGATCAGACGCAAGAATGTCATCTGCGCGCCTGGAGTCAGAGTTCTCTGTATCTACAGGAGCACCAGGTGCTGCTGCCATAGCGTCAGTAAGGCCCTCGGAAAGGATGTTCAGTGCCAGGCAGGTCATCATAATGGCCAGACCTGGGAAGAATGCCTGCCACCAACGGCCAGCAAGAACGCCAGCACGAGCATCAGCCAGGATGTTACCCCATGTTGGAGTTGGCTCTGCAATGCCTGCGCCAATGAAGGTCAGAGATGCCTCAAAGATAATTGCGTCTGCAACAAGCGTAACGGTAAAGACCATGATGGGAGCAATACAGTTACGAAGAACGTGCTTCCACAGAATCCAAGGAGCACGTGCACCAGAGACAATGGTTGCCCTTACGTAATCCTCGCCGTACTCGCTTACGATGTTTGCACGAACAATACGAGCAATCTGTGGCGTGTACATAAAGCCAATAGCAAAGATGATTGAAGGAACGCTGTTACCCAGAATAGAAACAAAGACTGCTGCAAGAGCAATGCCTGGGAACGACATGATGATGTCGAGCACACGCATGATGACCTCAGAGACAGCCTTTCTGGAAACAGCTGCAATTGCACCAATAATTGAGCCACACAGCAGCGCCATACCCGTAGCGCCAAAACCAATGACCAGTGAATACTGACCACCATGGAGCATACGAGAAAGAATGTCGCGGCCCTTATCGTCAGTACCAAAAATAAATCCATTACCTGGAGCCTGGCGAGCGTTGAAAATCTCAAGTGGGTTATGTGGAGCAATAAAGTTTGCAAAGACAGAAGCAAGAACAACAAAGACAAGAATGACAAGAGCAATCTTGGAAGCTGTCTTCATCTTCTTAAAGCCACTAAAGGTTGAACCCTTTGCTGCAGCTTCTTCGAGCTTCTCGACTTGTTTTTTTCTAATTTGTACCATCGCACTACACCGTCCTAATGCGTGGGTTAATCAAGATGTACAACATATCAACAACAATGTTGATGATGATGAAGGACAGTGCAACGACAACAACAACGCCCTGAACAAGCATTGCCTCGTTACCCTGGATGCCCTCAAGAATTGCGGTACCCATGCCAGGAAGGTTAAAAATAACCTCAATAACAACGGCGCCGCCCATGAGGTAACCAATCTTGAGGCCAAGCGTGGTTACAGGGGTAATAAGAGCGTTGCGCAGTACGTTTCTTGCGATGACGATTCGCTCTGGAATACCAGCACCGCGAGCAGTACGGACGTAGTCCTTATCCAGTTCCTCGACCATTGCGGTACGAACAATACGGGTCATCTGACCAGACATTGGAACCGCAAGTGCAAATGCCGGCATAATCATACGGGCAAGGTAGCCGACAAGGTTTACCGTAGGATCTGGTAGTGCTCCAGAAGCAGGCAAAAGCTTGAGCGTAGACGCAAAGACCAGAATCAAAAGAACTGCCAACCAGAATGATGGCGTTGCAAGACCGGCAATTGAGAATACGCGGATGATTTGATCGGGCCATTGGTCTCTATAGAGAGCCGCAATAACGCCCAACGTAAACGAAACTATTGCACCAATAAAGAGGCCCATAAAGGTCAGCTGCATAGTTACTGGCAGTGCCTTTGAAATTCTTTCAGCAACTGAATAGTGAGAAGTGCCATAGGTACCCAGGTTTCCATGAGCAACATCACCGATATAGCGTACATATCTCACAGGCCATGGGTCATCAAGACCATTCTCAATGTGATACTGCTGGATAGCTTCTGCAGAAGCAGACTCTCCTAAAGCATTATATGCAGGATCAACATGCGAGAAAGACATTAGGAAGAATACGAGAAAGGTGACGCCTAGAGCCATAATCGGCAGCGCAATAAGACGGCGTCCGATAAGACGTAATAGGTTGTTCACTATCTCCCCCTCTCTCTTTAAAACAAACCGTACAAATAAAATTTGATGAGACTTTATGCACCTCAAGACTAAATTTTGAGCACAAGAGCCCGAGCGTTATAGGTAAAACGCTCGGGCCCCAATGTATGAGATGCTAAGCGCGTGATGGCAACAAATTAGCTAGCAGTAACTGTGTTGACATCAATGAAGGACATACCGGTGGTTCCGATACCCTTGAAGCCCTTGAGAGCAACGCCGTTGCTGTTTGGCTTCTCGCTCCAGGAAGCGGTAAAGGTCTTAGCAAAGAGAACTGGGTACAGAGGTACGTTCTCAGCGATGATGTCGAAGCACTCGTTCCAAGTGGACTGCTGATCAGCACCAGACTGGCCAAGAGCCTTGGTCATGAGCTCGTGGAGCTTAGTCCACTCAGCGGACTCCTTCCATGGGCAACGCTTGGTCATCCAGACGTTATCGCCATACCACCAGTTGAGCAGCAGGTCGACGTCTGCACCGAAGCAGGAAGGATCACCAGGGGCAAGCAGGATGTCCCAAGAACCGTCAACTGCGTCGATTGCAGCATAGGTTGCAGGAGAAGTATCAGAAACGATGCTTACATTAAAGCCAAGTGCATCAAGGTCGTTCTTGACCTGAGTTGCCATAGACTTAACCTGCTCGTTATCGGTGGTGCGAAGAACGACATCACCAGGAGTGATACCAGACTCAGAAATGAGCTTCTTAGCCTTATCAACATCGTGTGCATAGACAGTGGATGCCTTGTGATAGTTAGCAAAGGAAGAAGGAAGGTAGCTGGTAGCAACCTCAGCCTGACCAGAGAATGCGTTTGCAAGCATCTTGTCTGTATCAAGTGCATAGAGGCATGCCTGGCGAACCTTAACGTTGTCCCAAGGAGCCTTGCCAAGGTTGAACATTGCAAAACGGACACCAAAGCCCTGGACAGCGTCAACGGTGCAGCCTGCGCCCTTGAGCTGGTCTACAGCGTCTGCAGGAACCATTTCCATAGCAAGGGTGGTTCCATCCTGCTGAGCGGTCAGACGAGCGGTTGGATCCTTAAGGACGTCATAGTGGAGCTTATCGTCCTTAGCAGGAGTTGCGCCGTTGTAGTTTTTGTTAGGAACAAGGTCAAGAGTGTTGTCAGAGATGGACTCAAACTGCCATGGACCGGAGCCAACTGGCTGCTTCTTCATCTCATCCTGAGAGCTGCTTGCTGGAACAACGCGAACGATGGACAGGCGCTCCTTGAGGAGGGAGAAGTTGGCAATAGTGGTCTTAACGGTGACAGTCTTGTCATCCTTCTTCTCTACGGAAGCAATTGGAGAGAGCATTGGGACGTAAACGCTACCCTTAGCAGCGGAACGGTTGAAGGACTCAACAACGTCATCTGCCTTTACCTCGTTACCATCAGAGAACTTTGCGCCGTCACGGAGGGTAATCTCAAAGGTGTAATCGTCTACCTTCTTTGGATCAGCAGTAGCAAGCTCATTGAAGGTGGAATAGTCGTGGAAGTTAAGACCATAGAGGCCCTCAACTACCTGCCAGTTAACACCAAGAGCAAGTGCTGATGAAGTAGTAGATGGATCATAGTTCTGGGTTGAATAAGCGGTACCAGCAGTAATTGTGCCGCCGCCTTCCTTTCCAGATGGAGCTTCAGCTGCCTTCTGCTGTCCGCCACCGCAAGCGGTGAGACCAAGACCAGCTGCTACAGTTGCTCCGCCAAGGAAGCCGCGACGCGAAAGTGGACGGTTAATAAACTCGCTCATTTCTGCCTCTTTCTAAAAACTCTCCTTGCCACAACGTGGCACCAATGCCACTTGTGTGGCTTACATCTACATAACTATATGAAGAAAAGATATTTGGTCTGAAGACAGTTCGCCCAACGGTATTATTTTCTCGCTCATTGGCTGCTCAAAATATGAAAACGTGTTTTGTTGTATTATTTACTGCATATAAATCTTAATAGCAGCTAAGAAGGCCCGCAGTTAGCGGGCTTTACTATTATTTTACCTTGTATAATATATAAATTATTTAACTAATTATATAAGTAGTAAGCAAAGTCAACTACCGTTTACCGATGATTTACTACCGTTTGCCTTTAGAAATTACGGATATGTTGTGAAGATTAAACAAGAGTCAGCCCAAAATGAACTGACTCTTGCGTTAGAACAGCAAAAACACCTCAAGATTACTTGGTTAAATCCAAAATTCGTTCAGGGTTCGCCATAAAATCTAGATGTTCTTCCCCTAAATGAGATTCGATTATCTCTGATACTTGTTCATCATTTTTTTCGATGTGAAAATTTCCATCTGTTGGGCTATAAAATCCTAAATAACCATCTGATCGGTAGCATGGAGGCCATCCATTTGTTCCTGCAACTGTCCAAACCAAGCACGGTAGCTTTTGCTTATGCATTTCTTGTAGCAGTTCAGCGTTACTTGTTTGAATCCACATTTTTGGAGTTCCAAAATAAGACCCAATGGCGAATAGTCCTAAATCTTGCTCAACCGTTCCAATAAGAACTCCATGAGAACTTATTGTCCAATAGAGGTCTATGTTCAATATTGCTGGACCAGCTTTGCTAACGCCCAAAAACGGGCCAGCAATCTCTGTATCTTCCAAGTTAATGTTATCAACAGAAGTAAAATCTGACTTTGAACCATTTTTACAAGCATTATATTGTTGCACAACATACTGAGCTGCCTGCTTTTTTAACTCTGGTAGCCTCATAGTATTCAACTTAAAAAACCAGTTGTTAATCAGTAAGCCACAAATAACAAAAACTACCAATAATGACAGACCTTTTATAACTCGTTTCCTACGCTGCATCTTCAGTCACCTCACTTAAGTCTGTGGCCGGTACTGACACAGGAACAATATTTGGATTTAAGACTTTTCTTGCAATGCCTTTTTGATCAAATTCATACACAACACCGTCTATTCTTGCCTTTTGTCCAACTACCATTGAACCCTTAGGTCCACCGAAAGGAACATTTTTCTCAGTTCTAAAGAAGAGAAAACACCTCGAAATTACTTAACTAAATCTACAACACGCTCAGGATTTGCCATAAAGTCCAAGTGTTCTTCCCCTAATCGGAAGCTAATAATTTCCGATACGTGATAATCTTCTTTTATAATTTCGAAATATCCGTCATCTGGACTATAGCGCCCATAATAACCATCTGATCGGTAGCTTGGAGGCCCTCCATTTGCCCCTAGGCCGCCAAAAATACTCCAAACTAGACATCTATAATTTCTATTATGCATTTCTTGTAGCAGCCCAGCGTTCCTTGTTTGAATCCACATTTTTGGAGTTCCAAAATTAGACCCAATGGCAAATAGTCCTAAATCTTGCTCAACTGTTCCAACAACCTTTTCTTGAGAGCTTATTACCCAATATAATTTTATATTCAATATAAGTTGGTTAGCTTGACTGACTCCTAAAAATGGTCCAGAAATAGTAGCAGTCTCTAAGTCAATATTTCCTGCGGATCCAAAATCAGACTTAAGACCATTTCTCTTATTCTCATATTGTTGCACAACATACTGAGCTGCCTGCTTTTTTAATTCTGGCAGCCTCATAGTATTCAGTTTGAAAAACCAGTTATTTATCAGCAAACCACAAACAACAAGAACTACCAATAATGACAGACCTTTTATAAACCTTTTTCTACGCTTCATCTGCTGTCACCTCATTAGAGCTGCTTGTCGCAATTGACATAAGAATAACGACTAGATAGCTCTAATAATATTCTGTTCGAGTATGCTTTAACAGCTAATTTGTCGGTCAATGGCTATATTTCAGCATTGAATGAGAAAAAAAAATAAGAATGGCATAACAACACTTCATAGCTGCCATTCTTATTACAAATAACTCTATTGTTTGATTTGGTTTTAGAGATTGTGCTTCTTCATCCTTTGCTCAAAGAGCTCGTTGATAATCTTTGACATCTCTTCAACTTGTTGAGCACTAGGTTCATCCTCAAATGCAGCGTAAAGCTCTGGATACTCCCGAGCAATATACTCACAAGACTTACCTGTTGCGTGGCCACGAACAAAGAATGGAATACGCTTAATGTATTCTGGATTCACGAGTGCCAAGATCTTCTCGTCTGCTGTTTTACTCATGAGTTTCTCCCCTTGCGTCTAACTTCTCATGTACAACCGTAGAGGATTCTTCCCAAGCTTTGAGTTCTTCATAAATAGTTTCTGCCAAGTTCACAGAAACACCTTTTACCTGAGAGATATCCTCAACACTTGCAGCCTTTAGGCGTTTAAATGAGCCAAAATGGCGCATGATATCTTTTTTGCGTTTAGGTCCTACACCAGGGATTTCGTCCAGAATAGAGATAGTCATTGCCTTATCTCTAAGCTCACGATGGAACGTAATTGCAAAACGGTGAGACTCGTCACGGACTTGCTTGATGAGATAAAGAGAAGCTGACCCTGTAGGTAACACGATTGGTGTGTCATCCCATGGCACAAAGACTTCCTCATCAGACTTAGCAAGGCCGCAGACTGGAATGTCCAGACCCAGCTCGTTAAGCTGATTGATTGCGGCGGTCAGCTGAGGTTTGCCACCATCAACTACCAGCAAATCAGGTCGTGAGCCAAAGCGCTCATCTGCCATACGCTCCGGACTGTACCTTCTGCCTAGGACCTCTGTCATTGAGACAAAGTCGTTAGCTTCATCAAGCTCAGCGCGGATCTTAAAGCGACGATACTGGCTTTTATCAGCCTTTCCGTTAGTAAAGACCACCATCGAGGCTACGGTAAAGTTACCGTGAAGCGTAGAGATATCAAAGCACTCAATACGCAGCGGTGGTGCATCAAGCGCAAGTGCGCTTTCCAGCTGAAGAAGTGCCTGGTTAGTGCGGTCATCAGCATAGCCCGTGCGAATCATGTGGCGCATCAGTGCATGACGAGCATTAGCAGAAGCCATCTGGAGAAGACGGAACTTCTCGCCACGTTGTGGGTGGTGAAGCACGCAGTTGTGGCCTCGTTTTTGCGTCAGCCACTCGGACAAAACCTCTGCGTCGAGAAGATCGATGGGCAGGTTAACCTCTGCGGGAATGTCAGCGGTTTCATCGTAGTAGCGCTTTAGGAAGCCCGAAACCAGCTCTTCCTCGGAAACATCCAAGCCTTTGTCCAGGATAAACTCAACTGAGCGGATGGTACGACCTTCTCGCACAACAAACACGCAGGCAGCGGAGATAGTTTCTTCTCGGTAAATGCCAATGAGGTCAATGTTTACCGAGGTAGGAAATGTGACTTGCTGGCGGTCATCAAGATCAGAAAGTGAAGTCAGGCGGGACTTGAGCCTGGCCGCCTTCTCAAAATCCAGGTCATCGGCAGCTTCTTGCATCTGGTCTTTGAGCTCAGAGACAATCTCAGAGCGATTTCCGCGGAGGAAGTTTTCTACCTGCCTGACGTTCTTTGCGTAGGAAACGGTGTCAATGGCGCCAACGCACACGCCAGGACCCTTACCTACGTGGTAATCAAAGCAAGGACGCCCCTTCTTTGCCAGCAGAAGATTAGCAACAGCCGCGCCATCAGGGTCTTTTTCCAGCAGGCGCTTGGCGCGTTTCCACTCCACGCACGTAGCGGAGCAGATAGGCACTACTTTTCTGAGCGTCTCAATGGTCTGACGAGCAGCGTAAGAATCGGTGTAGGGACCAAAATAGCGCGTACCCTTCTTGTGTTTCTCACGCGTATATTTAATTGCTGGGAAGGTATCCGACTCGGTAATAGCAATGTAGGGATAGCTCTTATCGTCTTTAAAGTCCACGTTAAAGTATGGACGATACTGAGCGATAAGATTGCGCTCCAGCACCAGCGCCTCGTGCTCGTTTTCTACCACAATGTAGTCAAAACTACGCACGACCTGCATCATCAGAGGAATCTTGGCTCGATCATCTTGAAGCGTGACATACTGCCTCATACGAGCGCGCAGGTTCTTGGCTTTTCCTACATAGATAACCTTGCCAAAACCGTCTTTCCAGAGGTAGCAACCTGGATCAGTGGGAACCTGATCAACCTGCTCTCTAATGGACACCAGGTCATCTGAGGGTTCAGAAGAAAACGACGGCGCAAGCCCCGGCGCGCCCGAAGGCACGTAGCTAGGATCAAGGTTATTCTGAGAGCTATCTTTACCGCTTTTTGCGCCGCTTCTGGCCATGCTAAGACCTTACGCGAGAAACCAGTGAACGGAGCATTGCGGACTCTGGTGATTTAAAGAGAATTGCCAAGCCATAGGTAACCAAAACAGCTGGAATACCTGCAAAGATACAATATAGTACGCCGTAAAGTGCTCGTCCATCTGGTATGCCAATAACAGCACGCAGACCCACCATAATCAGAAGTGCCGCCGCTGATCCTGCGAGGCCAAAAAGAATCGAGCGGACAAACGCAAACACCATGGATTTGAGTCCAATTTGACCAAGGTGTTTACGCAGGCTGATCAACATAATGGTGTCAATGACCACGTAGAAGATGGCCGAGGTGGTTGCTACAAACATCATGCCAAAGTGAGAAGTACCCACCAGAAGCACCAAAACCTGCACGACAGAGCCGAGTGTTGCCGAAACAGCATAGAGCGTCATACGACGCATTGCAGAACAGACTTTTTGCAGGTACATGCCAATGCCATACAGAGGCAAAGCGAGCGACTGACCAATCAAGAATTGCTGAGTTAGCAGCAGCTGGTCTTCTGTAAACTTGCTTGCTCCAATAATAGAAACAAGGGGCATCGAGAAAATCATCAAGTACATCATGAACGGCACGGTAAAGAAAAGAATCTGGTTGATACCGTGCTTGAAGTCTTTTTTGAACTGATCCATATTCTCTTTTGCCCAGCTATCAGACAGCTCGGTAAAGAGGGCTGTGGTAATAGGCACCGTCAAAATGGAATATGGCAGCGTGTACCAAAGACGAGCGTACGCCGCAATGGAAGCGCCCGATGCAGAAACGCTGAGCTGCGAGCTTGTCTGCACCGACATAGTTACAAACGTGGCAACCACAACAATCAGAGCAGGCGCGCCAATCTTGAGCGTCTCTTTAAGCGCGGGATCTTTGAGGTTAATTCTCCACGAGAGCTTAATCCCCTTGCGCTTAAGTGATGGAACCTGAATCAGAACCTGAATCAGAACGCCCAGAGGATTTCCCAGCGCAAGAATAAGAAGACCCTGCTCAGGGTTGGTGTTTACCAAGAAAGCATACGCAAAGAACGATGCCGTAGTGACAAAGTTATTAAAAATAGGAGCCGCGGCTGGCCAGAGGTAGTCTCGCTCTGCATTCAAAACACCAGAGAAAATGGTAGAGAAGCAGTACAGCATAACCTCGATGACAAAGAACCTAAAGAAGTACACTGCCAGCGTTGGATCAAAATCAGCCCCTGCCGAGAAGGACTGTGTATACACCACTTCTGCGGCAAAGAAGAAGCCAAGAACCGCAACAAGGCCTGTTGCAACAACAACAATGGAAAGCAGGTTGGAGGTATAGGCATTTGCCTCATCCTGTCCAACCTTCTTCTTGATAGAGAGATATACCGGCAAGAAAGCTGTAGTGAGCATTCCCGCACCAACAAGCTCATAAAGCTGGTCAGGAAGGGTATTTGCAATGGAATAGCAGCTTGCAAGAACAGTTGCACCCATAGCAAATGCTTGGGCCCAAGTTCTTAAGAAGCCCGTGATACGACTAATCAGGACAAGCACGCTCATCATAGAAGTGGAGCGACTTAAATCCTTCTGCTTAGAAGCATCTTCTTTATCAGAAGACTCTGCTGAAAATTGCATATGTTTGGGCTGATATGCCACTAGTGCACCTCGCGAACAATATCTGCAAACGTAGCCGATACAAATGAAGCTAAATCTTCTGGAGAAAGCGTCAAACTGAGTCCACGTTTTCCACCAGAGATATGAATGAGCTCAAAAAGCTGAGCAGTCTCGTCAATTATAGTGGGAAACTGCTTTTTCATACCAACGGGAGTGCAGCCGCCGCGAACATAGCCCGTTAAGCCCTCAAGCTCTTTAACAGGCAGCATGGAGAGGTTCTTTTGACCGGATGCCGCTGCAGCCTTTTTAAGATCAAGCTCTTGATCTACAGGAATGCAGCACACCACATGCTCTCCGCTTGAAGACACGCAGACAAGTGTTTTGAATGCAGCGTCTGGATCTTCTCCAAGCATCTCTGCAATATGAGTACCCAACTCTCCAGAAGGAACGTCTTCGTCTACCTCGTAAGATTGGAACTCGTAAGCAATATTGGCAGCATCAAGCTCCCTCATTGCATTTGTCTTTTGAACCTTTGCCGTTTTTCTCGCCATGTTATGCGCGCTTCTTCTGAGCTTTTTTCTCTGCAGCTAGACGTGCGTTATCGCGGTCAAGAATCTCTTTGAGGAACTTGCCTGTGTGGCTTTCTGGCGTTGCTGCAACCTTCTCTGGCGTACCAGAAACAACTACGGTTCCACCGCCATCGCCACCCTCTGGGCCCATGTCAATAATGCGGTCAGCCATCTTGATGACATCCAGGTTGTGCTCAATAACAAGAACGGTGTTGCCCGCATCAACAAGGCGCTCGAGCACAACAATAAGCTGTCTGACATCCTCAAAATGAAGACCAGTTGTTGGCTCATCCAGAATATAAAGAGTTTTACCAGTCTGCTGACGGTGAAGCTCTTTTGCAAGCTTGACGCGCTGTGCCTCGCCACCAGATAGTGTGGTTGCTGGTTGACCAAGGTGAATGTAGCCAAGACCAACATCGTGGAGAGTCTGCAGCTTGTTCTTAATGCGAGGAATGTTTGCAAAAAACGCAAGCGCCTCATGAACCGTCATGTCAAGCACGTCAGAGACGGACTTGCCGTGGTAGAGAATCTCGAGTGTCTCGCGGTTATAACGCTTGCCGTGGCAGACCTCACAAGGAACATAGACGTCAGGCAGGAAGTTCATCTCAATCTTAATCTGACCGTCGCCCTTACAAGCCTCGCAGCGGCCTCCTTGGACGTTAAACGAGAAGCGACCAGCTGAGTAGCCGCGTGCGCGAGACTCCGGAACGGAGGCGTACAGTGCACGCAGGTCATCCCAAAGGCCAATATAGGTTGCTGGGTTAGAACGAGGTGTTCTACCAATAGGACTCTGGTCAATATCAATGACCTTGTCGATAAGATCAACGCCCTCAAGCTTTTTATACTCTCCTACCACACGCTTTGAGTGCTGAACTGCATTGGTAAGCGCGGGCGCAAGGGTATCGGTAACCAGAGAAGACTTACCAGAACCAGAAACTCCTGTGACTACCGTCAACGTGCCCAGCTCAATAGCGGCAGAAACGTTTTTAAGGTTGTTAGCGCTCGCTCCCGTAATCTTGATCTTTCCGCGGCCAGGCTTACGACGAGTCTCCGGAAGTCTAATCTGCTTCTTTCCTGTAAGGTAAGCACCCGTGATGGAATCAGGGTTCTTAATGATCTCTTCTGGAGTTCCCGCAGCAACAACGTGACCACCAAGCTCACCTGCGCCGGGCCCCATGTCAATGACGTAGTCAGCTGCACGAATGGTGTCTTCATCGTGCTCAACAACAAGTACGGTATTACCGCGGTCTCTAAGCTGCTTAAGCGTCTCAATAAGACGGTTGTTGTCTCTTTGGTGAAGGCCAATAGAAGGCTCGTCCAGAATGTAAAGGACGCCCATAAGGCCAGCACCGATCTGAGTTGCCAAGCGAATACGCTGGGCTTCTCCACCAGAAAGCGATGCTGCTGCACGAGAAAGCGTGAGGTAGTCCAAACCAACGTTTACCAAGAATTGCAGCCTTGCCACAATCTCTTTGACAATAGGACCTGCAATAACCTTCTGACGGTCAGTAATAGTCAGCTGCTTAAAGAACTCTAGCGACTCCTTACAGGAGAGTTCGCAGACCTCCCAGATGTTCTTCTCGCCAACGGTAACAGAAAGAATTTCTGGCTTTAAACGAGCTCCGTGGCAGGTTGTACAGGGCATCTCGCGAATGTACTTCTCAAGATGCGTCTTCATATTTTCTGACGTGGTCTCTTGGTACTTGTCAAAAAGGATCTTTCTAACGCCGGAGAACGTGGTAAACCAGTGTGTATTGCGACCGTCGCGCGTCTTGTAGTCAACACGAATCTTAGTGGAACCAAGACCGCCGAGAAGGGCGTCTTGTACCTTCTTGGGCAGCTTGTTCCAAGGTGTTGTATCAGATACGTCAAAATGCTTGCAGACTGCAGACAAAATCTGAGGATAGTAATTGGAGTGGCCAAAGAGGCTTCCAAAAACGCCCTCTGATACGGACAGTTTTGGATCTGCAATCAATGCCGCAGCATCAATAATTTTGCGAGTTCCTAGGCCATCACAGTCAGGACAGGCGCCGTAAGGAGCGTTGAACGAGAAATCGCGAGGCTGCAGGTCATCCATAGAGTGACCGTGAATTGGACAAGCAAGCGCCAGCGAATACTGCAAGAGCTCCTCTGGCATAGTCTCTGGATTGGATTTATCAGCCAGGAGCAATATGCCTACCTTGCCCTGGGCAAGCTTAGTTGCCTGCTCAACACCCTCAACGATGCGACCCAAAGAATCCGGACGGATGACAATACGGTCAACGACAACCTCAATGTCATGCTTGAGCGTTTTACCCAGCGTAATTTCTTCATCAAGTTCACGGACTGCGCCGTCAACACGAACGCGAGAAAATCCTTCTTTGCGCAGGTCCTCAAAAAGCTTGACGTACTCGCCCTTGCGGCCCAAAACAACAGGAGCCAGAACATAAGCTCTGCGCCCTTGACCAGCCTCAAGGATTTTATCGGCAACCTGATCTGTTGTCTGGCGCTCAATAACGCGTCCGCACTCAGGGCAGTGAGGAGTACCCATGCGAGCATACAAAAGGCGCAGATAATCATAGATTTCTGTAACAGTACCTACGGTTGAGCGAGGATTTCTAGAAGTTGTCTTCTGGTCAATAGATACAGCTGGAGAAAGACCGTCAATAGAGTCAAGGTCTGGCTTATCCATCTGTCCCAAGAACTGACGGGCATAGCTGGACAAGGACTCAACGTAGCGGCGCTGTCCCTCTGCGTAAATTGTGTCAAAGGCAAGGCTCGATTTACCCGAGCCAGAAAGTCCCGTAATAACTACCAGCTGATCACGAGGGATATCAATGTCAATATCTTGCAGGTTGTGCTCTCGTGCGCCACGGATAGCAATTTTGCTTGAAGCCATAGTTCCTCACATAACCAGTTTGACGTGCGCATCTCTTTTGACACGCCTGCCGCCAAACAATAGAAAACAACATCAGTACACAGATGCAATTTGTGCGTACTGATGTTCTAGTATACCCAAGATAATGCTGCCAAAACACGGCAGACGCGCTTCCCTATTTAATACGAACCTTCATTACAGCTTTTTTGAGCTTTGAGCCAGATTTCTCCAGCGTACAGCCTGGTTTGTGGGCATCTGATGGAGGTGTCACCAGAAAATCACCTGCGTGCAGGGTGACCCATGTCTCTTCCCCAGGATTGGTATAAGCGCCAAAATCAGCGTCAGCATTGAACTCACCCTTAAGAACACACTGCTCAAGAGGGGCAACGGCGATGCTTTCGGTGCCAGAAATAACCACATGAATATCGGCGTAAATCTTATGAGCCTCATAGTCCTTCTCGCCAGGCAAAGCGGGCTCAAACTCCATGACGTTCACAAAAACGTTATCTCCATCAATTTCTGTTTTGCCCAAAGGCAACTCGTCCAGATTGTGTGTTGCTAGAAACTCCGCAGCACAAGCCATATATTTTTGACCAAAGTCATTCTCAGATACATTTTTAATTGACGAGAAAATCATGTGAACCTCCTACGTTCAGCTAAAGTGCGCCGAAAAGATTATAGCTATCTCGTTTGCCATAAACTTCTATGGGTAGAATTAAGTAGTTACTGCATACAACTGCTACATAAGGAGAGACATGGCAGACGTAGATATTGATCGTGAGGCGCTTCGTAAAGAGATTGACGCTGCTCTTCACGGCAAAAAGAAAGAACCACAGCCACCTGCGGGCTTTGAACTTAACCAGCACTCAAGCGTGAAGCACGTCATTGGCGTTGTTTCTGGTAAGGGTGGCGTTGGCAAGTCCTTTGTCACCGGTATTCTTGCAACTAACCTTGCTCGTGCAGGTAAGCGCGTTGGTATTCTTGACGGCGATATTACCGGCCCTTCAATTCCTCGCATGTTTGGCATCTCTGACGAGCGTTCTTACGGCGTTGAAGAGCAGCTTATTCCTATTGAGGACGCAAACGGTATCAAAATTATGAGCGCCAACCTGGTGCTTCAGAACGAGACCGATCCTGTTCTCTGGAGAGGTCCCGTTGTTGCTGGCGCTATCCAGCAGTTCTACAGCCAGTGCAACTGGGGTGACCTGGATTATCTGCTGATTGATATGCCTCCAGGAACAGGCGATGTTGCTCTGACAGTATTCCAGTCCCTTCCTGTTGAGGGTGTTGTGATTGTTTCTTCCCCACAAGATCTTGTTCAGATGGTTGTGGGCAAGGCAGTGCGCATGGCAGAAATGATGCATGTACCTGTGCTTGGTTTGATTGAGAACATGGCATATATCACCTGCCCTCACTG
Source organism: uncultured Atopobium sp. (assembly GCA_963518165.1). GTDB lineage: Bacteria > Actinomycetota > Coriobacteriia > Coriobacteriales > Atopobiaceae > Lancefieldella. The sequence continues at coordinate 97,597 of CAUQHX010000001.1, read as the reverse complement.
TGATGAGCGCATTGAGCCTTACGGTCCATCAAAGCTTGCCGAGACCGCAGCAGCATTTAACCTCAAGCCTTTAGGACAGCTTCCTATGGATGCAACCTTTACGCAGATTGCTGATAAGGGAACCTTTAGTACCGAGCTTCCTGAAGGCCTTGTTCCTGACGCAACACAGAGCGTTCTTGACCTGTAAGTCCTAGAAGCTGGTGCTTACACAACACAAAAGGTAATTCTTACTATGGCTCAAACAACGCGCATTAAAGAACGGCAAGCAGCACAGGCTCAGCGTATTAAGCAAGCTCAGGCGTTCATGGTGCCAGATAACATTGACGTAGCAATTCTTGGTGGCGGCGCAGCAGGACTCTGCGCTGCCATCACTGCTGCTGAGGTTCTTGGTGCCAATAAGCGCGTTGTTGTCTTTGAAAAAGCACTGGAGAGCGGCAGAACTATCCTGGCAACAGGCGGCGGCCGTTGTAACTTTACCAATGCTGATTTGAGCTTTGAGAATTTCTCTCATCCAGAGTTTGTCCAAGCCGTTTGCAAAGATAAGGACATTTTCCTTGCAGACATTCTCTCTTTCTTTAGGTCCAGCGGTCTTGCGTGGGCAGCTGAAGACGAGGGCAGAATGTACCCTCTTACCAGGCAAGCAAACTCCATTCAGTCACTTTTGCTCAGGCGTGCCCAAAAAGCCGGCGTTCAATTTGCCCTGGGACGAGAAGTAACATCAGTAAAGCCGCAACATGGTGGCTTTACCGTTACCTTCCAAGAATGCTTTGGTGGCGAGAAAACCCACAAGGTCCACGCATCATCGGTAGTTCTAGCCACTGGTGGACTCACAACAACAAAACTTGCTGAAAGCCTTCAGCTGCAGACCACCTCACTGCGACCAGGACTCTGTGCGCTCACTTGCACTCCTCAGCCTCCAACAAGCCTAGATGGAAAGCGCGTCCGTGCTCATGCAACACTTTTAAGAGATGGCACTGTGCTCAAACAGGAATCGGGCGAGCTGCTCTTTAGACCATTTGGACTTTCGGGCATCATGATTTTTAACTTGTCCCGCGCCGCTCTTCCAGGCGATGTACTTGAGATTGATCTTCTCCCTCAACTTACAGAAGAAGAAGTTTCAGCAGCTGTAGAAGCTCACACTACCGACGGTCTTCTGGACTCACAGATTGCCGCCTACCTGGGCGCCGATGACTCTGTTGAAGCCACGGTTGCTAAGGCTCACAAGATGACGTTTACCGTTACAGGTACATCTTCCAAAGTTGTCCCGCAGGTCTGTGTTGGTGGTATTTCCGTTGAGCAAGTGAGTGCAAACACACTTGAGGCATACAACGTTCCTGGTCTGTTTATCGCTGGAGAAGCTCTTGACATGGATGCTCAGTGTGGAGGATTTAACCTCTCGTGGGCGTGGAAAAGCGGCATGGTTGCTGGTCTGGCTGCCGCAAAAAGCACTGGTCAGAACCATGAGTCACTGAAAGAGGACAACTAACATGCTAGAAGTATCAAACATTAAAGTTCATGTTGCTCCTCTTCGTAAGCATCCCGCTAAAGAGTCAAAGGTGGGCTTTGACGCACTACTCCGCACTCTCCGAGTCTCTGCGGATGAAGTTACCTCATATGAGCTGCATAAGCGCTCAATTGATGCACGTAAAAGAAACGATATTGTTCTTATCCTCACCTATCACGTAAACCTTAAAGGTGGGCCTGCGGCAGAACAAAAACTCCTTAATAAGATTCAAGGCAAGCCTGCGGCAAAACACATCAAGCTTGCTGAGCCAAATGCTTTTACGCTTCCCAAAGCAGTACAACCAGCTCCCTCAGAGAATCGACCCGTTGTTGTAGGAGCGGGATGCGCAGGCTTGTTCTGTGCACTTACGCTTGCTAAGGCTGGTCTCAATCCTCTGCTTATCGAACGTGGAGATGATGCAACGAGAAGAACTGCTGCAGTAGAGCATCACAACCAAACGGGTCAGCTAGATCTTGAAAGCAACATCCAGTTTGGTCTTGGTGGTGCGGGTACATTCTCTGACGGAAAGCTCAATACGGGCACTAAAAGTGCTTCTCACCGCTTTATTCTTGAGACTTTTGTTAAAGCAGGCGCACAGAAAAACATTTTGTGGGATGCAAAACCCCATGTAGGAAGTGATGTTCTTCCCGCTGTCGTCACCAACATTGTCACAATGATTGAAAAGGCGGGTGGGGCCGTTGCATTTAGGACAAAGCTCACCTCCCTAGAGCGAGCCTCAGACGGCACGCTTTCTGCTATTCAGATTGAGAAGACCAATCCAGACGGCTCTACTCAAACTGAAACTATAAAGACCCGCACGATGATTCTTGCGACTGGTCACTCAAGTAGAGACACGTACGTGATGCTCAAAGACAAAGGCATCTCTATGGAGAGAAAAACCTTTGCTATGGGTGTGCGAATTGAGCATCTTCAGTCTCAAATAAACAAATCACTTTATGGCCCTGAAGCAACCAACCCTGTATTAGGAGCGGCACCCTACAAGCTTTCTGTTCACCTTCCCTCTGGTAGAAGTGCCTTCTCGTTCTGTATGTGTCCCGGTGGCTATGTTGTTTCTGCAGCTAGCGAGAAGGGCGGCGTAGTCACAAATGGCATGAGCCTGTCTGACCGCGCAGGACAGAACGCTAACTCTGGTCTCTTGGCTAACGTCTATCCAAACGATCTTCCAGGAGATGACGTACTTGCTGGAATTGAACTGCAGCGCAGCTGCGAGCAAGCGGCCTTTAAAGCAGGCGGCGGAGCTTATGTTGCTCCTGCTCAGCTTGTTGGCGACTTCCTCAACAAGAAAGCATCTACTGGACCTCGTTCGGTAAAACCAACCTACCCACGTGGTGTTACCTGGACCTCGCTAGAAGACTGTCTTCCGCCCTACGTCTTACAAACCTTGCGAGAAGCCCTTCCAGTCATGGACAAAAAACTTCATGGATTTGCTCATCCCGATGCTGTTCTTACGGGCGTTGAAACAAGATCAAGCTCTCCCGTAAGAATTACCCGCGATGAAACAGGACAAAGTATCAATACACCTGGTGTGTGGCCTGTAGGTGAAGGTGCCGGCTACGCCGGTGGTATTATGAGCGCCGCAGCTGATGGCATTAGGATGGCCGAGCTTGTAGTAGAGCACTACAACAACGCCTAATGTTTGCCTCTATAGCGTCTGCGAGTAGCGTGAGTACTACCCTTTCTAGCACCAGTTTTAAGCCTCTTGATAACATCATCTGAGGTAGTACCTTCAAGTTGGCTTCTAATGGCTACAATCTGATCTCTGAGTTCTGCTGCATGCTCATAATCCATAGATGCAGATGCCTCTGCCATCTCTGCTTCCATTCCAGAAAGCATAGCTTCAACCTCTGTACGAGGAAGATTTTGCAACTCTTCAGCAAGCAATTCTGCGGGCATCTCAAGAATTGATTCTTGCTGTTCTTCAAGCGAATCTTCGTCATCAGAAGCGGTATAAAACTCTCCGTTTTTGCGCTTGCGTTTATCAATGTTCTCTGAAGCCTCAGCAATAAAGCCTGCAATATCAGTAATAGATTTCTTAACGGTTTTAGGTACAATACCGTGCTCTTTATTAAACGCTTCCTGAATTTCTCGACGCCTTCTTGTTTCATCAATGGTAATACGCATGGAATCAGTAATTTTATCGGCATACATAATGACCTGGCCAGAAGCATTTCTTGCCGCCCTACCCATGGTCTGAATAAGAGACCTTCTGTTTCTTAAGAAACCCTCTTTATCGGCATCAAGAATAGCTACAAGAGAAACCTCTGGAATATCAAGTCCTTCTCGCAAAAGGTTAATTCCAACAAGCACGTCAATTTTTCCCTGACGCAAATCTCTAATGATTTCTACGCGGTCAAGCGTGGCGGTGTCCGAGTGCATATAGTTGACTTTGATGCCCTCATCTAACAGGTGATCTGTAAGATCTTCTGCCATTCGTTTAGTAAGCGTGGTAACAAGAACGCGCTCTTTTTTTGCCACACGCTCTTTGACCTCTGAAATAAGATCATCAATCTGACCCCTTACTGGTCTGACATCAATCTTTGGATCAAGAAGGCCGGTTGGACGAATAATCTGCTCAACCTGTTGCTGAGCAACCGTCTCTTCATAGTCTCCAGGAGTTGCGGAAACGTAAATGAACTGCGGGATGCGTCCCTCAAACTCGTCAAATCTGAGAGGCCTGTTATCAAGTGCAGAAGGAAGTCTAAATCCGTGGTCTACCAGCGTAACCTTACGAGACCTATCACCCTCATACATACCTCTAATTTGAGGAACCGTAACGTGTGACTCATCGATAATGCAAATCATATCTTTAGGGAAATAATCAATGAGCGTATAGGGAGGCTCACCTGGAGCACGACCGTCCAAATGGCGTGAGTAGTTCTCAATGCCATTGCAGTAGCCCATGGTCTCAAGCATCTCTAGGTCATAGTTTGTTCTCTGAGCAAGACGCTGAGCTTCTAGTAATTTATCGTTTTCTTTAAGCTCTTTAACACGAGCTTCCATCTCTTCAGAGATGGTTGTAAGGGCGTGGGTAATCTTTGGACGCTCAGTAACGTAGTGAGATGCTGGCCAAATGGGAATAGCATCAAACTCTCTAAGCACTTCTCCCGTGACGTTACTAACCTCTGAAATGCTTTCTACTTCATCACCAAAGAACTCAATACGCAGCGGATTTTCTGCATACGGCGGAAACACATCAACAACGTCTCCACGAACTCTAAACATACCGCGCTGCAGATCGTAATCATTTCTATCGTACTGAACATCAATAAGATCTTTAATAAAATCATCACGCTCAAGAGGAACGGATTTATCTACATTAGGAGCAAGACCTGCATAGTCTTGAGGACTACCAATACCGTAAATACACGATACAGATGCCACAACAATGACGTCACGCCTAGACAAAAGCGATGAAGTTGCCTGGTGACGGAGCTTCTCAACCTCTTCATTAATGGAAGCATCTTTTTCTATGTACGTATCTGATTGCGGAACATATGCTTCTGGCTGGTAATAGTCATAGTACGAGACAAAGTACACAACAGCGTTGTTAGGAAAGAGCTCCTTCATCTCTGAGGCTACCTGAGCAGCCAGAGTTTTATTGGGCTCCATAATAAGCGTGGGGCGATTGAGCTTCTCGATAGTTTTAGCCATAGAGAAAGTCTTGCCCGAGCCCGTAACACCTAAGAGCGTCTGATACCTAAGCCCGTCTTCAATTCCTTGAGCAAGCTTTTCTATTGCCTGCGGCTGATCACCTGCAGGCTCAAAAGGAGATACTACCTGGAGCTTCTCTTCTCCTGCTTCACGACCAAATCGGCGCAGCTCAGCACCTATTTTTTCTTTATGTTGATCTTCAGCATGAGATGTGTCCATGAAATTCTCCTTTTCTTGTGAAAGTAGTATACCCCACTTCCCAAAACTGAAACACTTGTTCTATACTATTTATAAATTGCAGTATAGTTTCAAAGTGTGACGGGTAATAAATTAATTACCTATATGCGCTAAACTAGCACCTAAATAAACAAGTTACATCAGATAAAGGAGATACCTTGGGCGTCTCAGATCTTTTCTCGCTAAATAAAGCTTCAAAGCAATCTCAGGGTTCTACCCTAGAGAACATTTTGCTGCGCTCAAATAATGTCATCGCCTCTCTTAAAGACCTTGTTGCAAACAATCAGATTACAGAGGCAGGTCTTCAAGAGATGCTTACGCGCTCTAAAAATCTCGAGAATACCAATCTGCCCAAAGGTGATGTTCATAAGCTGGATAGAACGGGTCGCTGGTGGTTCAATGCCAACACGATGGAGTGTGCGCCAGAAGAGTACGATGCTTTTATTGCAACTGAGGCAATCCTCAACATTTCACAAGATGTTGAAGCCCTAAAGAATACGCATGCATCTGAGACAGATCTTCAGCTTGTTCGTACTAGCCTCTCGCAGGTAGCAAGCCTTATGCCAAAGTCGGCTTCTCTTTCTGAGCAAGTTGCTCCTTTTAGCGGTAACGCTGACGGCAGCTCAGACTGGATGAAGCGTCTCTGGTTTGCCAACTATGTTGAGAACACACCATTCCCTTTTAGGATGGTGTACAACTTCTCCTACAATCCACAACTTGATATTTTGGTATTTGAGTTCTTTGTGGCTCGCCCTCGCTGCTTTAGCTTCTTATCTGCAGAAAAATCAGAGCAAATTGCGGCAGCACGCGCTTACGCACTGCGTGCTTCTCTTTGCGTGGCTCGCATGGCACTTCAGAGCTGCAAAATCTCTCGCGTCTGCATCAACGGCAGCTTGCGCGGAGAAGAGCGTATTGTCCTATCTATGGACTTAAACGAGGCTGCACTTGCTCGCCTCTTGCCTACTGCAGCAAACACTCAAATTGACGGCAATAGCTTCCCACAAGATCCAGCGCTTAGGGTTTCTTTTGACTCTGAAGGTTGGTTTAGTGAAGTTGAGCCTTTTATGAAGCAAACGGATGAGTGGGTTTCTCCTCGTAGCTTCTTTGAGATGCCCGATTTGTCTGATCGTCCTTGTTCACCAGCAGTTACTGCAGTTTGTGGAGCTCAAAAGGTAAGCGATCTTGGATACTCTGAGGCATCCCGCCGCATTAGGCTTTGGAATACCACTCTCAACAACATTCCAAAAGATTCTTCTACCGCGGATGCAGTTGGAAAATTTGAGGAAGCAAAAGCTTCAACTTCTGATATTTACGCCATTGAAGGCTTTGATAGAGTCATCCATGGCCTGGTCGAAGGCACTATTGATTTCTCGGACAGACGGTCTATGGCCGAGAAGTTCCTCTTTGGTTCGCCTTTGCAGAAAACGCTTCAATCCATAAATAACATCATGGACGGAGAGCCAGACCCAGACGCTCTAGAAAAGACACTTGCAGAGCTTGAGTCCCAGGTTTCACCAACCCTTGATATGGGCCTATACCTGGACGATTCAGATTCTATCTACAGGTATTTTGATTCCCTCTCAGAGCGCGTAGCTTATAACCTTGCATTCCCCAATGAGCCAAGAAAACTGGTGCTTATTCCAGACACGTATTTTATGTCTTTAGCAAGAATGGCTCGCGCCTACAACCTGCTTGAGCAGCCAGAAAAAGCAGAACGCTATGCACAAGAAGCCCACAGGATTTCTCCTCTGGGAGTTGATGCAACGCTGCTATTGGTAAGAACACTAGAAGACCAGTCAAAAGTCTTTGAAGCTGCAAAGCTGCTCAAAGACCTTATCGAGCACCTTTTCTCCGCATCAGATGTTGCGCTGGTGTACTATCGCCTGGCCTATATGGAGTGGAAGCTGGGACGCTCTGATCTTTGTGCAGCTTGCTATCAAATGGCTATGATCATCGGCGGCAGTGTTGCCCAACCTGCAAAAGAAGAGCTTGAAGACCTTCTTAAGGCAGACTCTTCTGTTAAGAAACTAGATACTCCTCAAGATGTTTTCTCGTTCCTTAAGCAAAATGGTGTTCCTGTCTTTGACCAGAAGGCTGTGTTTAACAAAGCAGTTGCTATTGGCAGCGCTTGTGTAAACGACGGCATTTACTGTGTTGGTCAAAACATGCTCAAGAACTGCCTAGAGATTACCTTTGATGATGCAGCCGCCAAGGTAGAGAGTTCGTTGAGAACACCTTTCTAGAGGCCGCGCACAAAAACTATACCCTATTACTCAGAGCTTTGGTTGAACCGAGCGTTTAGCCAAAGCTCTACCTGTGCCTTAAGATCATCGAGGCCTTCAGAGTTCACAAACACTGTATCAGCCTGGTTACGCAAGTAAGTATCAGAAGGCTGATGTGCTATACGCTGCTCAAACTCTTGTCGAGAAGATCCTCGCTGTTCAGCGCGTTCTGCTCTGAGCTCTAATGGTGCTACAACAACGACAACCTCATCAACGAGCTCAAGCAAGTCTTCAACGCGATCGAGTAACGGAACCTCTACAAAGCAGAACTGAGCGTCTGCAGCAGGAGCCTCTTTTGTGAGGAATTGACGCATATATTCCCTGATAAAAGGCATCTCTAAGTCTTCTAAGAGCTCAGCTGATTCACTGGTAGCAAAAGCCCTGCGGCCAAGCTCTCGTCTATTAATCTCGTGAGTAACAGGATCCAGCAAATCGTTTCCAAAAGCTTCTGCCACGCGATAGGTACACTCGCATCCAGGCCTCAGTAGCCTACGAGAAACCTCATCAAGGTCAAAGCGCAGTCCACCTGCCGCTTCAAACATTTTAGAAACAGTTGATTTGCCAGACGCCATTCCGCCGGCGAGAATTACCTTGTACATGTAGCTCACTCCTATAACTGCAGTGCCGTATAAGAGCCTAGCAGTTTTACTTCTTCAGGAGTGTGAGTTACCCAAATTACAACTTTTGATTCAACGAACGGTTTAACAAAGGCAATAACCTGCTGCTTAAGTGCTTCATCTAATCCCTTGAGCGGTTCGTCAAAGAGTAAGATATCTGCATCAGCAAAGAGTGTGCGCAAAAGAGCAACGCGTCTCTTTTGTCCGCCAGAAAGCTCACAGACAGGCTTGTTATCTGTTCCTTCAAGTCCAACTGCACAAAGTGCTTCTGTAATGCGCTCACGTGCATTTTGCTTTTGCTCCTGTAAGTGCGCTTGTATGGCAAGCATGATATTTGCCCTAACGCTCAAGTTTTCCAGCAGCCTATCTTCTTGAAACATCATGACTGTTTTAGCATGAGGCGATTTACTTACTGTGCCTGAGTCAGCTACTTCAAGGCCGCAAAGGATACGAAGAAGTGTTGTTTTACCTGCTCCAGAGGGCTCGGAGAGTACATATACTCCCCTGTCAAACTTGTAGGAAAAATCATTGAGCACAATCGTGTCATCAAACGATTTAGAGATGTTTTTTACCTCAAGCAGCTGCTCAGTTGTGTAGACGCAATTTGTTGAATTCAAACTCATGAGCAGCTCTTTTCTAACCTTGCGGCTACCCATGAAACCAACCGCATCACAATCTTCTCGCCAAGTGCACTCATCACAATGACCACAAGCGTCCACGCAAAAAGAGCTGGTGTATCCAGATACACCTTAGCGTTGTAGAGATGCTCGCCAATAGAGAATGTAGGAAGGCCAATGACCTCGGCAGCAATTCCCGACTTCCAGCAAAATCCCATAGCAAGTGAGGTGGCTGTCTTAAGCGAGGGCATAAGCTGTGACAAATAGATTGCCTTAATGCGTTGCCATCCGTGAATCTGGTATACGTCGGCCATCTCAATAAGCTGCTGGTCAGTGCTAAGAAGTCCCTCAAGCACCGCAATGTAGATGATGGGAAGCGCCATCAAAAATGAAATTGAAATTGAGAGATAGGGTGTGCGAACCCAGATGAGCAACAAGATGACAAACGAGGCCACAGGAATTGATTTAATGGTAGAAATCAGCGGCTCAAAAAGAATCTTGATCAGCTTGTACTTAAAACTCAAAAATGCCAGCAAGGAGCCAACGGTAAAAGCAAGTGCTCCACCAGCAAAAATACGCAAAAGAGAAAGACCAATAGAAATCCAAAATTCGCGTAGTTGAGCTAGCGAGAAAAGCGTCTGGATAGTCTGAACAGGTGAAGTTAGAACAATATCTTGGTTGATGACAACTGCAGCTACCTGCCATATGGCAAGCCAAAACGCCAGGGCTCCTAAACGAGCTCCCCAAGTTGAAGCGATTGCGCGACCTGTACTTCGAGCTCGACCGTTTTTCTCGACAGAAAAATCTGCCGAGGCAGCGCCTTTCTCGGCGCTACCTCGGGCAGAAATACTATCTTTTATGTGCGGGTTATGCGCCAAAGTAGAAATCGTCTCCAGGAACCTGTCCGCCTACTGCCTGAGAATTAGCCTCAGCCAGAATGCCTAAGTAACTTGAAAGTGCGCTCTTCATATCTGCGCCATCAATATACGTAATATTACACTTAGGCAGCGCAACCTTGGCAATAGGCTCTGGAACAATACCGTATTTGCCCACAAGTGTAGCAGCCTCATCTGGATGATCAACCGCAAATGCAACAGAGTCTTTGTAGTGAGAAAGCAGGGCCGTTACCGCATCTGGAGAATCTGAGATGAGCTTTGAAGAAATAATGGTCACGCCAGCAATCAGCTTGCTCTGAGGGTTGACAGCCTCCCACTCAGCGCCAAGGTCGATTGCAACGCGAATCTGGTTATTCTTGGTTTGTGCCACCGTAACAAAAGGCTGTGGGAGCAGCGCAATTCCCTCTGGATCTTGAGCTAGAGCAGCAACACACTCGGTATGTTCGCTCTTCCACTCTACCTGGACATCCTCACCAAGTGTCATGCCATTTTTGCTCAACAGGTAGGACAATGTGTACTCTGGGACAGCACCCTTACCAGAAGCGTAGAGTGTCTTTCCCTTGAGGTCAGTAAGCTTAGAGATAGCGCTACCCGTCTCAACAATGTAAAGGACGTTCAATACGTTAAGACAAGCTACCTTATAAGCGCCCTTAGTCTTGTTAAAGAGCGTAGCTGCAAGGTTTGCAGGAATAGACGCAACGTCAACATCGCCCTGGGCAACCTTAGCAACTACCTGATCAGGAGCATCCAAAATCTCAAACGAGTAGTTGTTATCGGTGATGTTTTGCGCCTCAACCTCGCTCATAAACTTAACTAAGCCCATGGCGGTAGGCCCTTTAAGTGTTGCAACTCTTACGGCAACAGGATCAGATTTCTTGGCCTCATCTTTTGTGGTGTCCTGAGACTTCTCTTGGTCTGTTCCCTTGCAGCCAAACAGTGCTGTAGCTGGAATAAGACCTGCAAGCTTAAGGAACGAACGTCTATCCATGAATCACTCCTGACTCGAAAAGTTAACTAAGGCTACCTTATCACGTCTACGGCAAAATTCACACGATATACAGCATATCTTACAAACTATTTGATACATCTATGAGAACAAGACGCACCTATAGCGAGAAAAACTAGTTTTTCTCGCCATATCCAAGGACGTACGCACGGCACAGGTTCTCGGTGCCGATAATTGCATCGATGTGGCAGCGCTCGCGACCGTGAGTGTTGAGACATGCTGGACCAAATGCGCCGCTCTTAAGATCGTTGCCGGAGAAATATGCAGCGTTAGCATCAGTTGAGAAGTGGAAGGCAACCTGCTGGTTCCACTTTTCTGGCTCAACAACCTCCTGTGCACAGGCAATAAGCTTGTTGGAGACTTCCCAATCGTAAGGCGAGCGAATATCAGAAACAATGATGCCTACGTGGTGTTCATTTGAATTGTAGTCTGGACCAATAAGGGTAATGTCCAGCGATACGTACTCGTCTACCTCAACAGGCAAGAATGCGCCACCGTGTCCAATCTCCTCGTACATGGGGAATGCAAACAAGGTGTTATAGAGGGGTTTCTCGCCAGACTGTGCAAGCCAACGAAGCGTGTGAAGCTGTGCTGCAACACAAGCCTTATCATCGATAAAGCGAGAAACCATATAGCCGTTGTCATACATTTCAAAGTGCGGATCAATAGCGACAACTGCACCCTCGGAGACGCCCAGTGCACGGGCTTCCTCAGCAGAAGAAACGTCAGCGATCAGCGAGATGGACATATTGTCCTCGTTGCGCTCCATGGTTCTAGCGTCTTCAAAGACGTGAACGGAGTGGTGGTTGCAGATTACCTGGCCGTCAACAACGGAGCCATCTCTACAGACAACGTGGCAGGTCTCGCCCTCAATACTGTGGTAGTTGATACCGCCCAACTGACGAACGCGCAGCGTACCGTCTGAGTTGAAGCCACGGACAATCAGGCCAATGGTATCAAGGTGGGCATTAACGCCAACAGTCTTGCTAGTATCCTTGCCTTCTACCAGGACGTATGCAGTAGCCTTATTGTCAATTTGAAGCTCATAGCCTGCCTCAGCAACAAGCTCACGAAGCAGCTCGTGAATACGCTCATAGTAGCCAACAGGACTATCGCACTCAACAAGTTTTTTTGTAGTGTCAATCAGATACTGTGTATCAGTCTCAAAATGAGTCATGAAAATCTCCTAGTTTTGTGGATGGGTGTAGAGCTCTACCAGGTGCTCCAGCATGTCAACCATGCCCTCAAGCTCTGGGACAGGAACAAACTCTCTGACACCGTGAGCATTGTAGTAGCAGGCAGAAAGGTTAGCGCATGGGAATCCTCTAAAAGAAAGTTGGGATCCGTCGGTACCGCCGCGCATTGGAATGCAGGTCATCTCAACACCGGTCTTCTCGTATGCAGTACGAGCGTTCTCAATTAAATGCGCATACTCAGGCTTGAGGACAATATCAGCCAAGTTGTGATACTGATCGTGAATCTCAACGGAGAGTACCTCAGAGCCAATCTGCTTGTTTACATACGCTGCAGCGTCAACCATCAACTGCTTGCGACGCTCAACCTTTGCCTGATCGTGGTCACGAATAATGTAATCAGCGCGCGCAGACTCGCAATCACCATTGACGCGCTCCAGATAGAAGAAGCCATCATAGCCTTCAGTAAACTCAGGACGCTCCGCAGGTGGAAGCAGCTCGTGGAAGCGCATGATTGCCTCAGATGCATTGATCATCTGGCCTTTTGCGGTGCCTGTATGAACCGAAAGTCCGTAAGCACGCACAAACACCTCAGCAGCGTTGAACGTCTCGTAGCAGAACTCGCCAAAGGGACCACCGTCAATGGTGTAGCCATAAGCTGCACCAAAGGCATCAAGGTCGAGAAGAGCAGCGCCGTGGCCAATCTCCTCATCAGGAACAAACGCAAGCGCAATACGTGGATGCTTAAGCTCTGGATGCTCCTTGTAGCGAGCAAGCAAGCTTACCAGCATAGCAATGCCGGCCTTGTCATCGCCGCCAAGCAGCGAAGTGCCATCAGTAGTAACAAGCTGCCAGCCAACCATGTGCTCAAGCTGAGGATTAGTCTCTGGGCTGATGTAGACCTCTCTACCCTCGCGATCAGAACCAACTACCAGCTTGCCACCCTCATACGTAACAATCTGAGGGTGAACGGGATTGCCCCAAGACTGCCAAGCCGTATCAATGTGGCAGCAGAAACCAAGAGTTGGAAGATCCTCCAAGCCCTTGCTTGCTGGCCAGTGAGCAACTACATAAGCGTGCTCGTCGACGGTTACATTTTCTGCGCCAAGCTCACGAAGATCGGCCGCAACAACCTCAGCCATCTGGTACTGAGACTCAGTTGAAGGAACCTTATCTGCGGTCAGCGGATTAGACTGAGAAGAAACCTTGCAATACGCAATAAATCTATCTAAAACGTCACTCATAAAACTCCCTTACAAAAAACTGCGCTAACCATTTAGTTAACGCAGTTTAGAGTATCAATATATTAACGAGAAGATCGCGAGGCTTGCGAAGCTGTAACAAAGGATTTCCAAAGTTCGCAATCAGCCTTGCTGTAATGCCATCCATATTCTGGATGCCACTGTACGCCTATAGCAAATCTCTTTCCCTTGACCTCAGCACCTTCAATAATGCCGTCTGATGCATAGGCAACTACCGTAAGTTCTGAAGACACCTTTCGGAGCGCCTCATCGTGGTATGAATTTGCCTGAATGTCTTCTACCTTACCCAGAGCGTTATACAGCAAAGAGTCTTTCTGAACATGAACAGCATGAGCTGGATGATACAGATTTGCTGAGTGAGTCCAGAATGCATGATTTTCTGCTGGCTCCATGGTATGCAGATCTTGCACAAGCGTACCGCCCAGCACAACGTTTATAAGCTGAAGGCCACGGCAAATAGCAAGTAACGGTTTATCTGCAGCAAGTACCTGCTTTACCAGCTCAAACTCAAGCGCATCTCGTATAGGACACAAACGATTAAGGTCGCGTGGCTCTTCTCCCCAATTACGAGGGTCAACATCGTGACCTCCCGTAAGGCAGAAACCATCACACATCTCAACAAACTGAGCAATAACCTCTGGATCTTCTGTGAGAGGCATCATGATTGGAATGCCGCCAGCTGCAAGAATAGCGTCAAGCTGAATTTGTGCTACAGAAGCAGAATCAGAAAAGTTCTCTTCAGGCATCCAGCGAGGAGTCACACAGATAAGAGGACGCTCAGAAGCAGGAAGCTTGGGAACATCACTAAATGCATCTTTGACAATATCTGGAATAACCACAAAATCCTCTTAACACTCAGCTCTTCAAACAACATAACAGTAAAGGTTGACCCTTATTGAGTCTTTGACTTTATCGCTTTTACGCTTTTCGTGCCACTCTATCAAGCCCTCCTCCACAATGTTTTTTCATTAATGAAACATTTTTCTGTATTGCGTACAATTAATTTGGGTATTAAGAAGCCAGTTCTTTACATTTAAGCTTCATATTTTGAAGATGCAAACGGAAGGCGCCCTATGAAAGAGCACGTATTTAATAACCTTTCCCGTAAATCATTCTTACGTGGATCTTTGGCGGCTGCCGTTGCCGCCGGTTCTGCTTCACTACTTTCTGCTTGTGGCGGTTCAGCTGGCGGAGACGCAGAGAAAAAGGTACTGCGCTTTGGTGTAAACAACCCAAAGGTAACCTTTGATACTCAGAAGACTTCTGGTTCTGTTGGTGTATCTGAGGCAGTTGCAGAGTCTTTGCTGGTACTTAATCCAGACACAAAAGAGATTGAGCCAAACCTGGTAACCGGCCTTCCTACTGTCTCTGAAGATGGCCTTACCTACTCATATGAGCTTAAGGATGGCATCAAATTCCACAATGGAGAAACCCTTAAGTCCTCTGACGTTAAATACACCTTCACGCGTATGTTCTTGCCTGCTACTAAGGCAACCTCAATTGACTCGTACGCATACATCGAGGGTGCTAAAGACATCATTGCCGGCACAACAGAAGAGCTTTCTGGTGTTGTTATTAAGGATGACCGTCACTTTGATATTAAGCTGACACAGCCTTATTCAACCTTTAATGCAATTATGGCTCAGTTCTACGCTGTTATCTACCCAGAGAAGGCTTGCAAAGAAGCCGGTGAGGCATGGGGTACTGAGACCAACTTCATTGGTACCGGTGCTTACAAGCTTGTCTCTAATGACAGCACCACAGAAGTTGTTCTTGAGGGATTTGCTGACTACCATGAGGGCAAGCCTGGTCTGGATGAGCTCAGATTTGTCTACATTGACGACGCTAACACCCGTATTCTTAACTACAAGAACAATGATGTTGACCTGGTCTTTATTTCTCAGTCTCTTATTCAGCAGTACCAAAATGATGAGTCTATTTCCAAAGAAATTGTCAATTACACTCCTGCATCCACGCAGTTTGTAAACTTGAACCTTAAGAGCGAGAACCTCAAAGATGTTCGCGTTCGTCAGGCTCTCTCTATGGCAATTGATAGAGACACCATTTGTAGCACCATTCTTTCTGGTGTTGCAAAGCCTGCTAAGTCGTTTATTCCATCTTCTGAAACCGGCTACAACGAGTCCGCTCCAGAGTTTGAGTACAACGTAGACAAGGCAAAGCAGCTTCTTGCAGAGGCTGGTGTTTCTAACCTCACTCTTAACGCACAGGTCAGAAGCCAGGATCAGAACCTCATGGTTGCCCTTCAGGATGCTTGGTCAAAGATTGGCGTTACCTGTAACGTAAGCGTTATTGACTCTGGTGTTTGGAGCGACGCACGTACTAACGGTGACCTTGAAGTCACTCTTGTTACCTGGTCTACCCTCTCCTTCCAGGGTGTTGAGCACATGGGCTCCTACTTCCGCTCTGACCGCGCCGCAAAGAAGTCTTCCTTCTACAACAGCACCGAGTTTGACAACCTGGTTGACCAGGCTCGCCTTACCGTTAACGACAACGATAAGGTCCTGGAGCTTACCCGCCAGGCAGACAGCCTTATGACTCACACAGACTACGCTTGCCTGCCTATCGACTGGCCACAGATGCCTTACGTCTTGAAGCCAGAGTTTACGGGCCTCAGCGTTCTGGTTAACCCTCACTTCGATAAGGTTAAGAAGAAGTAAGGCTTCCTACACCCAAAAACAAAGGCGAGAAGATCAATTGGTCTTCTCGCCTTTTTTTGTGTTTGTATGCCGTTTTAAGACACGACAATAAGATGCGCTACTCGGAAATCTTCTCCTCAAGGCGCGCTTCTTCTACGGCCTTCTGAGCCGCCTCAATAGCGTGTGCAACCTGAGGTGTACGGTCGGCATCAGAAAGCGATGTGTCGTACAGGTGGCAGGCGCAGAAATGACCTGGCTCAGCCTCAATGCGATCAGGAATGCGCTCGGAGCAAACCTTCATTGCCTTAGGGCAACGCGTGTGGAATACGCAACCTGAAGGTGGATTTGCAGGACTTGGAACGTCACCTTGAAGAATGCGCTTTTCCTGGATACGCTCGTGGCGAATACGAGGAATAACGTCCAAAAGTGCCTGAGTATATGGGTGCAAAGGACGCTCAAAGAGGGCGTCTTTAGTAGCAAACTCCATCTGGTGACCCAGATACATGACCATAACAGTATCTGCAATGTGGCGGACAACAGAGAGGTCATGGCTGATAAAGATGTATGCCAGACCGTGATCTTTCTGCAGCTCTTCAAGCAAGTTGATTACCTTGGCCTGAACAGAAACGTCTAGGGCAGAAACAGGCTCGTCGCAGACAACAATCTCTGGCTCAAGCACAATAGCGCGTGCAATACCAATACGCTGACGCTGACCACCCGAGAACTCATGAGGATAGCGATACTTAAACTCAAGGTTAAGGCCAACTTCCTCCATAACCTCTTCAATACGAGCGTCACGCTCTGTCTTTGTCTTATACGTACCTGCAATATCAATAGGCTCGCCAATGATATCCATAACGGTCATACGAGGGTTTAGCGAGCTGTACGGATCTTGGAAGATAAGCTTCATCTTCTGACGAGCTCGCTTGAGATCTTCACCCTTAAGTGAGGTGAAGTCTTCCCCATCAAGCTCAACCGTACCAGAGGTTGGCTCGGTGAGGCGCAGTACGCACTTGCCGGTTGTAGACTTTCCGCAGCCAGACTCGCCAACAATAGCCAGAGTCTCTTTGCGCCTAAGGTCAAACGAAACATCTTCAACAGCATGAACTGAAGCGTTTGAACGACCAAAAACACCGTTTTTAATGGGGAATCGCTTAACCAAGTTTTTTACGGACAAGATGGTTTTCTCGCCAGAAAGGTCCTTGACGTCTGTGTTCTTCTCTTCTGCCATGACTACTCACCCCACTCATCAGTGTATTTCCAACAGCTGACAGTATGGCAATTGTCTTCACCAACAGCAGTCAAGCCAGGACGACGATTCTTACAAATGTCCTTAGCAAACGGACAACGTGGATGGAACGGGCAGCCAGAAGGCATGTGAGAAAGCATAGGAACGCTACCAGGAATTGCATAGAGTTCCTTGGTGTGCTCGTCAAACGATGGGATGGACGCAATTAGGCCCTGAGCATAAGGATGCAGAGGGTTAGTAAAGAGCTCTGCAGACTGCGCATACTCAACACGATGACCAGCGTACATGACAAGAACCCAGTCAGCCATCTCGGAAACAACGCCCATGTCGTGCGTAATCAGCATGACGGCGGTACCCAGGTCTTGCTTCATGCGGTCAATAATCTGCAGAATCTGTGCCTGAACCGTTACATCAAGTGCGGTTGTTGGCTCGTCGCAGATAAGCAGCGATGGCTGGCACGCGAGTGCCATAGCAATCATGACACGCTGGCGCATACCACCAGAAAGCTCATGAGGATATGACGAGAAGACCTTCTCTGGTGCAGGAATACCCACCAGTTTGATCATATCAAGAGCCTTCTGATCTGCTTCCTGTTTGCTCATGTTGGGATTATGAACAAGGATGCCCTCACGAATCTGAAGACCAGATTTCATAACAGGGTTCAGGGAGGTCATAGGCTCCTGGAAAATCATGCCAATGCGATTACCGCGGAAGTCACGCATACCACCACGAGGAAGCTGCGTTAAATCAGTTCCCTCAAAAATAATTTCTCCGCCAGTAATCTGCGCAGGAGGTGTAGGAAGTAGTCCCATAACCGACAGAGCTGTCATGGACTTACCGCAGCCAGACTCTCCTACTACCGCAAGAGTCTCGCCTTTTCGCATAATAAACGAGAGGTCACTTACTGCAGGAAGTGCGCCATCTTCG
Source organism: uncultured Atopobium sp. (assembly GCA_963518165.1). Classification (GTDB taxonomy): domain Bacteria; phylum Actinomycetota; class Coriobacteriia; order Coriobacteriales; family Atopobiaceae; genus Lancefieldella. The sequence goes on along the minus strand of CAUQHX010000001.1, from coordinate 79,478 downwards.
GTGAAAAGCGTAACGTCAAGATGATTAACGTCCAGAAGAACATTCTTCTTGCACTGCTCTTCTCGCTCCTTTTGAGCGGTTTCTTGCGCAAGGAGGCGCTCCTCAAGGCTGCAAAATTGCACAGCCTGTCCATCCGGACCCTCGATGACGTGCTCAAATGAAGTGTCTGTAGTCTCAGCTGCCTGATCATTTTCTTGTGTAAGAGCATCTGTATTTTCTGCCATAAACGTAACCTCCTTTCTAAGAACGCATCTTTGGATCAAGGGCGTCGCGAAGTGCGTCGCCAAGCAAGTTGAAGGACATAACCGTAATGATGATGACAATACCTGGGGCAATACTGTAGAGAGGCTGTGATGAAAGGAATGGCTGAGAAGCTGCAATCATTTGACCCCAGCTTGCCTCAGGTGGTTGAACACCCAGTCCCAAGAACGAAAGCGTTGCCTCAGAAAGAATTGCACTTGGAATACCCAGGGTAGAAACAACAATCAGCGTTGACATACAGTTAGGCAAGAGATGCTTCATGATGATGCGGAAGCTATTACCACCAGACAAAATACAAGACTGAATGTATTCAGAATTCTTCAGGCGCATGACGTCGCCTCGAATCAGCCTTGCCGTGGTTGTCCACATCAAAAGACCCAGTGCAATATAGAGGTTAATAAGACCTGGACCCATAACAAACATGATCAAAATTGCAAAAAGCAAGAATGGGAAGCTGGAGAAAACCTGAATGATAAAAGACACAACTGCATCAACCCAGCGACCATAGTATCCGGCCGCAACTCCCGCAACAAAGCCAATAAAGAGAGCAATAGCCTGCGAAATAATACCAACAGACAGAGAAATCTGGCAGCCATAAATAATACGAGAAAGAATATCTCGGCCATACTCATCGGTGCCAAGCAGGTGTGCAAATGTTGGATTCTGGCTCTTAATTACCAGGTTTTGGGTTTTATAGCTATAAGGAGCAATCACAGGCGCAAGAATTGCAATAATTACCAGAGCCAAAACAATGCCCAAGCAAATCATGCCCAGTTTATTTTTCTTAAAGATGTTCCAGCTAACCTGCCAATAGCTCTGCGCACGGACCTTTCCCGTGGCAGCCTGTTCTGCTTCTTGAGCCTTGGCGGCATCCTCAAGTACAGCTTCAGTCTTTTGGACCTTCTCGCTATTTTTATCGCTCGTAAACAAAGCCATTACTCTGATGCCTCCTCTCCAAGACGAATGCGTGGATCAACCACTGCGTACAAAATATCAACAAGTAAATAAATCACAACGCAGATAATTGCCACGTACATGACACTGCCCTGAATCAACGGCAGGTCACGAGCATTAATTGCATCAATAAGCAATTTACCCATACCGTTCATATTAAAGATCTGCTCAATGATGATGGAACCAGTAAGGATGTCTCCCAGCTGAGATCCAGCAATGGTAATAATGGGGATAAGAGCATTTCTAAGCGCGTGCTTCAAAACAATAGCGGAGCGCTTTAAGCCCTTAGCTTCAGCAGTTCTAATGTAGTCCTGATTTAATACGTCCAACATGCTGGTCCTGGTAACGCGGGCAATACTTGCTGCGTAACGAGAACCCAGCGCGATAACAGGAAGAACGTAGGCGGATGGTGTTTTAACACCAGAGAGTGGGAACCACTTAAGCGTCAAAGCAAAAATAATCTGCAGTACTAATGCCACCCAAAACGATGGAGCAGAAATACCAAAGATCGCAGCTGACATAAGTGTTCTATCAAGCCATTTGCCATGGTTTACTGCGGCGAGAATACCCATCAATAGACCAAGCACTATGGCAAAAAGATACGCGAACACTGCCAAGCGCAGCGTAACGCCCAGAGCCTTTGTCAAAAGTGCAATGACAGGTCGCTTCTGAGTGTAAGAAGTTCCAAAATCTCCACCAAGCATTTTTACAAACCAGTTTGCGTACTGCTCTGGAATTGGCTTATCAAGGCCCATAGTGTGACGGACTTGCTGAACCGTAGCTTCATCAGCCATATCGCCCATCATGACTCGTACTGGGTCACCTGGGACAATGTTCAAGACAAAAAACGTTAAAGCAGAAATGCAAACAACAACGCTCACTGCTTGAAGGATTCGTTTGATTAGAAACGATCTCACTCCTGAGCTCCTCTCCCCTCAAGAAAATGAAGCGGCATCCAAGAATCTTAGATGCCGCTTTAAAGTTTATAGCAAGTTTGCTACTTAGTCCTCTGGAACGGTGTAATCGGAATTTGATGTATCAATATCGACATCAAAGAAGTGATAAATCAAGTTTCCAACCTTAGCGTTCTTGACGTACTTCTTAGCGACAAAGGAGTTCTTTGGCCAGTACAGAGGAAGTGTTGCAAAGTCTGTACGTGTGAGCAGGTTATCTGCGTCCTTGTAATCCTCTGTTCTCTTGTCCTTGTTAGACTCAGAGCGACCCTCAACAAGAAGCTTGTCAAACTCTGGATTGTTGTAGAAGGAAGACTTCTTTGCAGCGTTGGTGCTGTAGAAGTAGGTGTAGAGGTGCTGATCGCCATCAGCAAACAGTGGATACCAACCAAGGGTAGTAATCTGAAGGTTACCAGCAGCCCAGTCGGTGTTCCAAACTGCGTTGTCCTCTACCTGGACATCAAGGGTAACGCCAATCTTGCTCCAGTACTCCTGGACAGCAACAAGGAGCTTCTCGTAAGACTTTCTAACCTTTGCAGAAAGCTTAAGACCAGAAACTCCTGCCTCAGAGAGAAGAGACTTAGCCTTCTCTGGATCGTACTCAAATGCAGGTGCACTCTTGTCGTAACCGGGTGTTGCTGGTGCAAGCCAACCGCTAGCAACGGTACCGTTACCGGAAGCAATGTTGTCAACAAGCTCCTGGCGGTTAATTGCCAAGGAAAGTGCCTGGCGAACCTTAGGATCAGTAAGCTCGAAGCCCTCTTTGAGGTTGAGGTTGATGAAGTTAACACCAAGAGTCTGATATGCGGTGATAAGGTCCTTGACGTCAGCATCGCTTGAATACTGCTGATACAGAGAAGATGGAAGATCGCAGAAGTCAATATCGTTGTTCTTGAATGCAAGCAGCTGAGTGTTGGAATCGTCGTAGTAGTGAATACGAATCTCATCCAGAGCTGGCTTACCATCATGGTAGTCATCAAAACGCTCGAGAACTACCTCGGTAGTGTCATCGTTGCTCTTAATCTTGTACTTACCAGTACCAATGAGGTTAGTACCGGTACCCCAATCAGCACCAGCAGCCTCACAAGCCTTCTCTGGGAAGATGCAAGCATAGGAAATTCCAAGAACGCTTACAAAGACAATGTAAGGCTCAGAAAGCGTAAAGGTAAAGTGAGTGTCATCCTGAACAGTCAGGCCCTCAAGCTCAGTAGCCTTACCAGCAAGCATCTCTGGAGCGCCCTTGATCTTATCAAAGAAGCTGGTGGAGAGAGCCTTGGTCTCTGGCTTAAACATACGCTCAAAGGTGTACTTAACGTCCTTTGCAGTCAAAGTAGTACCATCGTGGAACTTAATACCCTCTTTGAGCTCGCACTTAAGGGTGACACCATCAGACTCAAAGGTTGGAATCTCTTTAAGCAGGCAGGTAACAAGCTCGTTGTCCTCAGTCCAACGAAGCAGGGACTCACAAACAGAGTCTGCAACGCATGCGGACTGAGAGTTGTTTGCACGCTGCATATCAAGGCCCTGCTTAGAGTTTGCAGAACCATAGCGAAGAATCTTCTTCTTATCAGATGTCTGAGTAGTATCAGTAGAAGGAGAGTTGCAGCCAGCCAGCATCATAGATGCGCCACCACCAGCCGCTACCATACCTGATGCCTTCAAAAAATTACGACGGCTTAGTGAGTTCTCCAGCATGTTAACCCTTCTTTCTTATTAAAACGATTTATAAGACAACCCTGCTGGGGTTTGATAACTATACAAAACAATTACCAGCATCTGCCCATATATACCTAGGATGAAATAGACATGAAACATTAAATTGTGCCGATAACAGCAAAATCTATTTACCTGCACTTTTTGTCTAACCATATAGGAATTACCTATACTGAAACATAAAAATTGACTAAGCATTTTTGGACAGTTGTCCATTTTGTCTATAAAAATATTGGCAGGTACCAAAGAGATACCTGCCAATACAAATGCATGTAGTGAGAAGAACTCTCTGTCTTAGTGCTTACGCTTCATAAGGCCTGCGGCTGTTAAAGCAGATGCACCCATAACCATAAGGGGCATTACCAGAAGCTCTTCTCCCGTATTAGGAAGCTGTGCTTTCTTCTTCTTTGTCTTCTTCTCTTTTACAGGAGAAGCAGGGTTAGAAGGCTCTTCTGGAGCTGGAGTTGGTGCTGGAGTTGGAGTATCAGACTCAACAGTTAGGGTAACCGTCTTTGCTGCCTCGTAGTCATTGCCTGCAGCTGCAGCATTGCCATTGAAGTAATAGTAATAGGTGACGGAATATGCGCCTGGTGTCTTAGAAATCTCTTCTGCCTTCTGAGCAACAGTTGCTGCATCCATAGTTGCGGTATCAAGTACAACGGTACCGCTCTGGTCAACAACCTTAACGCGAGCATCAGTAGAACCAGCAGCAGGGGTAACCTGACCAGCGCTGTGATCAACCATAGCATCAAGGTTATCGAGGATAGACCAGGAATCCTGGTTAGCGGTAATAGTGCTGTCGTGTGCCGTAACTACCTGTCTAAGCTCTGTATAAAGAGGAGAGATGCCGCCGTTGTTAAGATCAAGCTCGTCAGTTGAGTTCTCAGAAGCATTGATGACAAGGTTGCTGCCAGAAAGAGAAGTGTACGAATACTCCTGATACACATCATCAGCAAGATCATTATCAACAGCCAGCTGCCAGCCAGGAAGATTCAGGTACAGTCCCCTATTGGAATTTCCCGTGTGAACCGAATAGCCATAGTCTCTCATGGCATTCTTAATGTTGGTCAAATCAATGTAGTAAGCACCGCCGGTATACAGCGCATCATTTTCTGTTGCGCTGTGACGGTCTTCATACAGGATATTGTCAACGTGAATATCACTTGCAGAAATAGTAGGCATGTAATTCCACTCGTCCTGAGGAATAGCATAGTAGCTGCCATCAGGCCTAATAATGACACCCAAATATTTCTTGTTGCTGCTAAGAATGGAATTGTTTGTTCCCTCTTCCAGGACCTGCCTTGCAAACCTGACTGAAACACGAGGGTTTCCGTAAGAGGTTCTGTGATCGAGCAGGTACTGAGTAAGGCCTACATAGTTGGTACCATACAAATTAAGAGTCGAACCATTGGTAAGCGTCAGAGGAACGGTAAGTGTAATGGTCTCACCAGCAGCCAGGGTACCAGAGATAGAAACGGAACGCATCTCAGCATTGTCCTGACCAGCTGCCTGGTATGCGGCATATGCATTAGCTGCAGGCTGAGAACCAGAACCGCCGTTCAGTCCGTTAATGTTCAGGTTAATTGCAGTTGTTGCATTAGTTGACGAGAAGGTAAATCCAGTTGCACGTAAATCAGGATTAGGGCTTGAGCTGGCATAGTATGTCAGTGGCAGCTGCATAATCTCGTTAACAGAAACTGGAGATGAAGAGATGTTGGTAATCTTTACCACTGCCTGCAGATTCTGATACTTATCAATATCTACAATGGAGCGGTTCATCTGAGTGGTGTCATTATCCTTGTAAGCGTAGTTAGATGTCTGACCAGAAGCATCTGTAAAGTAAATAGAACGCTCGATAAGACCATCTGCACTTACAGAAGGAGACACGTTAGTAGTAGTGCCGTTATAGAACGAATTGTTACTTGCAGCGTATGCAATGTTTGGCATAAAGACTAAAGCTGCCAAAAATGCAAACATAACTGCAAGAATTGTGCGGCCCTGCATCTTTGATGTCATAGGCGTATTCCTCCTCAGAATAAAAACTTAGCAGTACATTTTCGCATTAACCTACTGTGGAAGGAATGGAGATATTTGTTGCCCATATAAAAAAAAGAGACGCCATCTTTCGATGACGTCTCTTGACAAATTCTAGATGCGCAAAGCGTGTTACTCTGCAGCCTCTTCGGTTGCCTGAGCGTTAGCCTCAGACTCAACCAGGTGAGCCTCAAGGTCAGCCTCAGCCTCAGCTGCTGCTGCCTCTGCTGCTGCGCGCTCCTCCTCTGGAAGTGGAGTGACCTCAATGTCAATGCCAAGGGTCTCTGCAGCTGCCTTCATAGACAGGGAGATGCGACGACGGTCAAGATCAATCTCCATGACCTTTACCTGTACAACATCGCCAACCTTGCAGACCTGGGATGGAGCGGTAACGTGCTGCTTAGCCATCTCGGAGATGTGGACAAGGCCCTCAACGCCGTTGCCAAGGTCAACAAATGCACCAAAGGTAACAAGCTTGGTGACAGTGCCCTCGATGATAGCGTCAACTGGGTACTTGGAAACAAGTACGCGCCATGGATCCTCGGAAGTCTGCTTAAGACCAAGGGAGATGCGCTCACGGTTAAGGTCAACGTCGAGAACCTGAACCTCAACCTCCTGACCAACCTTAACAACCTCAGATGGGTGGTTAACGTGGTTCCAAGAAAGCTCGGAGATGTGAACCAGGCCGTCAATACCGCCAAGGTCAACAAATGCACCAAACTCAACGATAGAGGAAACAGTACCCTTGAGCTTCATGCCAACCTGGAGCTTGCCCAGGATGTCCTGACGCTCTGCCTTACGAGCCTCCTCAAGAACAATGCGGCGAGAAAGAACAACGTTGTTGCGGTTGCGATCCATCTCGATAACACGAGCCTCAATACGAGTGCCCATGAATGCACCAAGGTCCTTGACGCGACGAAGGTCAACAAGGGATGCAGGCAGGAAGCCACGGAGGCCAATGTCAAGAATCAGGCCGCCCTTAACAACCTCAATAACCTCGCCCTCAACGGTCTCACCGGCGTTGAACTTATCCTCAACTGCCTTCCAAGCACGCTCGTACTCAGCACGCTTCTTGGAGAGAACCAGACGGCCCTCTTTGTCCTCTTTCTGAAGGACAAGAGCCTCGACGTCCTCACCCAGGGAGATGATCTCTGCAGGGTTGACGTCTTTACGAATAGAAAGCTCACGAGCAGGAATAACGCCCTCAGACTTGTAGCCAATGTCTACGAGGACCTCATCGCGCTCAATTTTGACGACGGTGCCGTTGACAAGATCTCCCTCATCAAAATCGGTAACAGTGCCGTCGATCAGGCTGTTCATTTCCTCATCGGAAATTTCATCCAAAGAGAAGATGGACGAGTTCTGAATCTCACTCAAAGGTGGACCCCTTCCAAAACGGGGCCCCGGTCAACATGGTTGCTGCCAGAGTGCCAATACGTGGGCTTCTCTACTCGGAAACTTACATGCTCTCGGGGGCCAACAGATACAGTGTATAGCTTGACGCCATACGGGCAATAGGATAGCGCTCTTCGGCTGATTAAACAAGCCAAAGAGCGCTACATTGCACAGCTATTACGCAAGTTTTACAAAATTTCTTCAAAGTTTGTTTCTTGCGAGATGATTTGGTTGTGCTTACGCAAGAAGGCGATAACCCTCTTTTTCTACGGCAGCTCGGTATGCATCAACATCAATTGGATTTTTGCTGAGGATACGCGCCTGACCACCTGCTAGAGTAACCTGCGCCCATGTTCCCTCAATACTATCGAGGGCTCGAGTCACATGATTGACGCAGTTCTGGCAAGTCATACCACCAATCTCAAATGTCTGAACATAGGGGTAATGAGACTCATCTTTGTCTTCTGGACCATCTGCAGCCGCAACCTGCTCTGTGTTACAAGTAGTAACACCTGTTCCTTCATCAGAGCAGCAGCCTTTTTTACCTGCAGCAATTCCGTAAACACGATAAACCGCAAAACCACAAAGTGCTACAACAGCAAGAATAACAATGATATTGATTGGTGACATACAAACTTCCCTTCTGTTGCTGTTTTACTACCCACCATTTTATAGATTATTCAAAAAATGATGTTTTTTCGCTAAATTTAACAGCAACAGCAAAAATCGTGATGCAGCTTAAGCAGAAAGCTTTGCGCCAAGACCACGAAGAGCCTCAAGAGCATCGTCATCTGGCTCAAGGTTGCAGATAAGAGTCTCAACAACGTTGACGCCCTCTGCCTCAGCGTTCTGCTTCCAAGTCTCCATCCAGTCACCGGTTCCCCAGTCATAAGAACCAAAGAGAGCGGTTGGCTTCTGACCAAGCTTGCCTGCGCAGTCATTAAAGAGCTCCTCAAAATCAGGATCAAGCTCCTCATCACCCATAGCAGGGCAGCCAAAAGCAAATGCATCGTACTGATCGCACATATCAGCAGAGAACTCAGAAGACTCAATAGCCTCGGTATCTGCTGCACTTGCAAGCTCTTTAGCCATTGCCTCAGTATTGCCCGTCATGGACCAATACACAACTGCTACTTTACTCATACATTTCCTCCTTCTGTGTCCAGGTTCCCCCTGGAAAACTACACATTACTTTCAATACCTCAACAAGAAATCCAAGTGCACCCCTTATGCAACCTGGTATTTCTCGGCATTGCCATACGATGAGAGAATCTGCGCCAAAGATTCCCCTTGATAAAAACGAAGCTTGCAGTGGTCTTCTGCATCTTTAAGTCTCTCCAGGCGCAAGCGTGTTTCTTCCGTGTTGTCATAGACTTTCCAAGCGCCAGTAAAGAGCTCAGACTGGCCGTTCATAAAGCCTTGAACGTCTGCAAGTGGATAACCCAGCACCAGTCCAATCTCGTGTGGAAACGCGGCTTTTCTTGCATGAAAAGCAAAAATTCTTGAACGCATGCTCTTCATCAACGCTTGTGCCGACTCAGTGGAATGGCCAAACGTAGCCAAAAACTCACAGTGCTCTGGTTTGGCGAGAATACCCTCAACCAGCTCAGGTCTATACGCAACGAACGATACTTTTCCACCCGAAATAGCAGAAGTAGCAAGCAGCGTTACCCCAAACAGCGAGAGCTCGTGCGTAGCGTTGCAGAGAAATGCCCTCAGTGTTGGATCGGTGCAGATTAGGCTTGTACAAGAACTGCAAGACTTGTGGGACGCAAATGAAAAGAGTGCAGCTGGCTTGACGTGAGCAATAACACCAGCGGCACAGCGAACAAACGTTGTTGCAAAATCATGACAGAGCTCAGGCATATACGCTCTTCTGCTTCCGGTAGAAGCAAGCTTTTTATCAGCGGAAAATACACAGGGAGAAGTAACGTCAAGGAGCGATGAATTCTCAAAAGAAGTAAGACAATCCATACCGCACTTGCTCCCTTCTTAAAAATGCGCCGTCGACTAAAAGGGAGCCGACGGCGCCTGGATTCCGGACCCTTGGAGAGGGGAAAGGTTCCGGGCTGATAAAGCAAAATTGTTAGAACTAGCTCCTGTTATATAAAAACCTTAACAAGTTAACCTCTTCTAACTATTTAAAGTGTAAGCCATAGCTAACTAATTGCAAGTGAAAACTCAAAATATTTTTGCTTTTTGGCAGAAAAAAGTTCCCGCCTCTTACGAATAAGAAACGGGAACTTTAACGTGATCTAAAAACGCGTTGCTAACGCACAAGTATGCTCTAAACAGCCTGTCCTTCAGTTAAAAGTAATTTAACCTCAGAAGGAACATTAGGGTTATGAGCTGCAGTAGTAAGCAGCGACCTTGTGTTTGCAAGCGTTACCATAAGCGTCAAAAGGTTGTGCATATATGCAGCGGCACTTACGGTAATAAGACCTGCGACACCCGCAGCAATGAAAGAGCTGTTCAGCGCAACAATCGTACGATAGTCAGCGTGAATCCTCTTCATTACCTGCTGGCCCAAAAGACGCATGATTACCAGCGATTCAAGCGAATCATTCTTAATCGAAATATCCGCAACAGCGCGAGCAATATCAGTTGCATCAGACAGAGCCAGTGAAACATCAGAAACAGCCAGAGCAGGTGAATCGTTAATACCATCGCCTACCATTGCAACGGTGTAGCCCTCCTGCTGGAACTTCTTAACATACTCGCACTTATCCTCTGGGAGAATCTGTGCCACGTAATCGTCAAGACCCAGCTTCTTTGCAACACTTGCTGCAACGTTTTCTGAGTCACCAGTCAGCATAACCATACGCTTAACGCCAAGAGCGCGGAGCTGCGTAATAGTTGCTGCTGCGTCTTCCCTTACAGGATCGGTAATACAAATTGCTGCAATAAGCTTTGAATCCTCGGACATGAAGATAATGGACGAGGTTGGAGCAATCTGTGCAAGGTCGTCCTGAATTCCCTCGGGCATTGGGGTCTTCTCGTCATCAAAAATGAAGTGAGCAGAACCAATGCAGACCTCTTTGTCGTTAACCTTGGTACGAATACCGTGAGCAACAACATATTTGACCTCTGCGTGGAACTCATCCTTGTGCTTAAGGCCACGTACCTTTGCCTCATTCACAATTGCGCGAGCCATGCTGTGTGGGAAGTGCTCCTCAATACATGCAGCAAGGCGCAGGAGCTGGTCCTCAGTGCGATCGCAGAAGCTGACAATACACTCAACGTGTGGAACTGCCTTTGTCAACGTACCGGTCTTATCAAAGACGATAAGATCTGCTGCAGCGATCTTCTCGAGGTATTTTCCGCCCTTAACCGTCATGCCAAACTTAGCTGCCTCATCCATAGCGCTACCCACTGCAACAGGAGTGGAAAGCTTAATGGCGCAGGAATAGTCAACCATAAGAACGGTCATAGCCTTAGTGATGTTTCGAGTGATACCCCAAATACCAAAGAAGGCAAGGAAGCTGTAAGGAACCAGTGCGTCAGAAAGGCGCTCTGCCTTTGACTGTGCACCTGCCTTAAGCTCAGCAGACTGCTCAACCATATCAACAATGTTGTCGATACGAGACATTCCTGGAGGAGCGGTAACGCTGACCATGAGGTCACCGTCTTCAAGAGCAGTACCAGCGTAAACGGTAGAGCCAGGCTCTTTAGTAACAAGGCGGGACTCGCCTGTCATGGCAGCCTCGTTCATCTGGCCAATGCCTTCAACAACTTTGCCGTCAACAGGAAGAACGCCACCAGCGCGCTGGTGCAAAATCATACCCTTCTCAACCTCGGAGAGAGCAATCATAACGTCCTTGCCGTCAATACGAGCCCAAACGTTCTCGGAGCGGGTAATCAGGCCGTCACGGAGTGCAAGACGAGCACGGCTGGCAACGTGGTTCTCCATAGCTGCAGACAGCTCAAGCAGGAACATGACAGTAGATGCATCTGCCCACTCATTTCTTAAAATGGAAGTGGTAATTGCAGTTGCGTCCAAAACCTCAACCGTCAGTTCTTTCTTGAACAGGCGCTTAACGCCTTCCACAACAAATGGAATAGCGCGGAGAATAACGTAAGCATAGTTAGCAACTGCAGGAAGTGGCAGAGAACGCATAATCCAGCGGCGTGCGAATGTAGTCACAACCTCCATCTGGAAACGATTGTTCTCAAGAGCCATCTCAATTGAGCTGCAGAAGTCCTCAAGACCTGCCTCTTCTTCTCGTGGCAAGTTCAAGACATCAAAAGCGCCAACAGCTGCAAGTACCTGGTCTCTTTTAAGAGGATCAAACCTTAGCAAGAGAGAACCGTTTGCCATATGAACTTCTGCGTGACGAACGCCGTCAACACGCATCAGCTCATAGGAGATACCACGAGCTTCAGCCTCATCAATATGACCCAGGTCGCATTTTGCACGAATGCGACCTGAGATTTCATTAGTAATTGTGAAGCGCATGAATTATGCCTGCGCGCCCTCTGCGTCGACCTGCTTGGTAACCTCAGCGCGGATACCCTCCTCGAGCTCAGCAAGGCGAGCGCGAACTGCAGCGTCAATCTTGGACTCACGGCGAGCCTCTGCAACAACGTCGTTAGCCTCGTCAACAACGTTCTGAGTCTCTGCGGAAACGCGGTCAGTTACGCGAAGACCACAGGCAGTTGCCTTGACAGCTGCCTTGTGAAGAGTGCCGTTAGAAGCAAGACCAGCAACAACGCCAGCAAGTGCAGCGCCACCGGCTGCGAGACACCAATTGTTCAGTTTCATGTAAATCCCCCATCTGCTTTTTGCAAATTAATCGGTTAATGACCTATTGAAGATAAAATTATTATACGAAAAAAACAAGTGAAAATCATTACTAATTAGTTATCCTAATGAAACAATTGTACACAAGTAATTTCTTACCTGCGAAAACATTTCCTATGGTTAGCCATGGTGTACATATAAATTTTGTGAAGATGCCGCTCCGAGGCGTTACTTAAATTATTGATATTTGCTCATATAGGCTATCAATTAAATGAAAAAATAACATTCTTTCTATGTCGTTATTGTGAAATTTAAATTGTGTACAATTTATTTGTGTTAGGTTACAGCTGCTGGGGTACACTACCCAATACACAAAGCCATCCAATGCTTCGGACAATCCGCGGCTAGTTGAAAGGAACATCATGGCAAACTCCAATATCTATGACCTCTCCGTAGAAGAGCGTGACGGCTCCCTAACTTCCCTCTCCTCTTTTGATGGAAAGGTCCTTCTGATTGTCAACACTGCAACCGGTTGCGGCTTTACCCCACAGTACGAAGATCTTGAGCGCATTTATGCTGCTTATAAAGATCAAGGCTTTGAGATTTTAGACTTCCCTTGCAATCAGTTTGCAGACCAAGCCCCAGAGTCCGATGAGGAGATTCACCAGTTCTGCACTATGAAATTTGGCACCGATTTTCCACAGTTCAAGAAGGGCGACGTCAACGGAGAGACTGCAAATCCTCTCTTTGTGCGTCTTGCAACAGCTTTCCCCTTCCAAGGCTTTGGTAAGGGCATCAAAGCCCTTGCGCTAGATAAATTTGCAAAGGCAAACAACAAGAAGTTTGGTGACAAGGCTTATATCATGTGGAACTTCACTAAATTCCTTGTAGACCGCCAGGGAAACGTTGTTGCACGCTTTGAGCCAACCACCGATATGGCAGAAGTTGAGTATGCAATTAAAAACCTACTTGCATAAGGCGAGAGGACCGGTCTACTCATGAGTTCTTCTCAGAAAGAAATGCAGTCCGTCGCAGCCGTCAGCACGTTTGCTGGCGGCTCTTCTGCACTCGACAACTCCCAAGACATCCCCGAGCTTCTCCTTAAAAATCAGCTCTGTTTCCCACTCTACAGTGCCTCAAAAGAAGTGGTGCGCAGGTATACGCCGCTACTTAAGCCCTTTAATCTGACGTATACGCAATACATTGCCATGATGGCGCTTTGGGAACATGAATCCTTGGATGTCAAAACCTTAGGTGAGCTTTTATTTCTTGATTCAGGTACCTTAACTCCGCTTCTTAAAAAGCTTGAGGAGAAGAGCCTTGTACTACGTCAAAAAACAGGTAAAGACGGACGTCAGCTAATTGTTTCTCTTACCCAAAAAGGCAAAGACCTTAGGCGAGAAATTCAAGTGGTTCCACATCAGATTGGCTCATGCGTTAATCTCTCGCCCGAAGAGGGCGCTGAACTTAAACGATTGCTTTTAAAGGTTCTTTCTAATGTTAGGGAAAGTTAGATTTACTATGACCCAATCACAGGTAACCATTACCTCTTCTGAACGTGAAACCGCCATTGTACGCACGAGCGCCATTGGCATTGCAGCTAATGTTGCACTTGCGGCATTCAAAGCAGCTGTGGGCATTTTATCTAACTCAATTGCCGTTACTCTTGATGCGGTGAACAATCTCTCCGATGCAATCTCATCAATCATCACCATTGTGGGAACAAAACTATCTAACAAAAAAGCTGATCGCGAGCATCCTTTTGGTCACGGACGTATTGAATACATCACTACAACGATAATTGCCGCAATTATTATGTATGCAGGTATTTCTTCACTCATCAAATCCATCCAAGGTATCATGGATCCTGTTACGCCAGACTATAGTCCCCTGTCTTTAGTCATCATTGCAGTAGCTGTGCTGGTAAAGATTATTTTGGGTCGCTACGTCCGCTCTGTAGGTAATCGCATAAACTCTGACACCCTTATTGCGTCGGGTTCAGATGCACTTTTTGACGCCACACTCTCTACTTCTGTTTTAACAGCTGCGCTTATATTTATCTTTACAAAAATTAGCCTTGAAGCATATGTGGGCGTTATTATCTCTGTGTTTATCATTAAAGCTTCAATTGAGCTGTTACAGGAATCTATCAAAGAAATTATTGGTATGCGTCCTGACGCTGCTCTTTCAACACTTATTTACAACATTGTGAAAGAGGATCCAGACGCAGAAGGCGTCTACGACCTTATTATCCACAGCTATGGCCCAGATAAATTTGTTGGCTCATTCCACACTGAGGTTCTTGATACCACTTCAGCTATTGAGATTGATACGATGACTAGGCGTCTGAGTACAGAGATTTACAAGCAGACATCAGGCAAAATAATCATTGCTGCTATTGGTATTTATGCGAGAAACACCACCGATAATCGCATTGTAAAGATGCGCACTGAAGTAACTGAAATGGCTTTAGCTCATGAAGGTGTTCTTCAAGTTCATGGTTTTATTGCTGACATTGAAAATCAATTTATGGCCTTTGATGCAGTCATTGAGTTTGGCTATGACGGTAAGCAAATTGTCCACGATATTATTCATGAAGTAGAGGCAGCCTACCCTGATATGAACGTCTCGGTTCTTTTGGACCGCGATACAAGCGATCTTTCTGAACATGAAGAAGACAGAGACTTGCACTAAAAGCAAGTAAATACATCCTAAAAAAGGGGCGAGCCGCTGACACCCAGAGTCAGCGGCTCGTGTTCTACGCTCGCAAGAAAGGGAGAGGGTCTTTCTTCGAGCTACGGGAACCTGAATAAAGCAAGCAACTAAATTGCTTAAAAACATAGTAAGTTAACCGAGGGAAACTTACAAGAATTTTTTCAGTTTTTTTATCTAATTTCGTAAACTCTACAAAAAGTTAGACTAAGTTTACATGTCTATGGATTTTTATCTTATATCAAGAAAGTCCGAGATAAACATAAACAAAATCCCCCGCGCCGAATTGGTGCGGGGGATCAGGTCAGCGTACTAATCTAGTAGTAGCTTATGCCTTTGCAACCTCGGTAAGGCTGGTAAGAATCTTCTCGTCTTTTTTATCCCACTTTGGAGCTGGACGCAAAAGCTGGAAGAGAATTGCTGCCAGGAAGATAAAGGCAACAACAGTCCACACACCAAAGGAGCCAAGAACGAAGAACTCCCAGAACTGATTAATCATCAGGCCTACAATCCATGCAAAAATGCACTGATAACCAATGGCAAACCAGAACCATTTAGAGTCGTTCATTTGTCGACGAATACTACCTATTGCAGCAAAGCAAGGTGCGTCAAGCATATTGAATGCCACAAATGCACACATTGCACCAACGTGGAGGATACCACCAGCATCAGTAAACATACCAGCAAAGCCAGACCACATAGTGACAGACTTCTCACTTGCATCGCCAAGGCCATAAAGAACGCCAAAGGTGGAAACAAGATTCTCTTTTGCAATCAAAGCAGAAATAGAAGCTACAGTTGCCTGCCAATTTCCAAATCCAAGTGGAGAGAAGATAAATCCAATAGAACCGCCAATAGCAGCAAGCAAAGAAAAGTCCATAACATTATCAGGAGCACCCTGAATACCTGGGAGATAGCCGAATACTCCATTTGCGCCGTCCCAGTTAGCCCAGCCAAAATTGGATAAAACCCAAATTCCAATTGCTGCAGCAAAAATAATGGTACCAGCTTTAATAATATACGCAGAAATACGCTCCCAAACATGCATTGCCCAAGACTTAAGAGAAGGCATGTGATAATCAGGAAGTTCCATGACAAATGGTGCTGGCTCTCCCTCAAAAGCCTTAGTCTTCTTTAGCATGATTGCAGAAATAACAATCATAGCTACACCCAAGAAATAAAAGGCTGGGGCAATCCACCAAGCAGTAGTTCCTCCAATAAGAACACCCATAATCAAGGCAATAATAGGCTGTTTTGCCGAACATGGAATCATAGTGGTAAGCATAATCGTCATGCGACGATCTTTCTCATTTTCAATAGTACGAGTAGAAAGAACGCCAGGAACACCACAACCAGAGGAGATAAGAAGTGGAATAAAAGACTTACCTGATAGACCAAAACGACGGAAGACACGGTCCATAACAAAAGCAACGCGGCTCATATATCCGCAGTCTTCCAAGAAACACAACATAACAAACAAGACAAACATCTGTGGAATAAAGCCAAGAACAGCACCTACGCCGCCGATAATACCGTCAACTACAAGACTGGTGATGACGGGGCTTGCGCCAGCACCCTCAAGAGCGCCGCGAGCAAGCGTAGGAATACCAGGGACATACATGCCGTACTCAGATGCCTCTGGCTCAGTAGCAGCGCCTTCAACAGCGGTCTTGAAGCCCGCAGCAGTTACGCCGCCCAGAGTCTGAAGTTCTTGACCTTCAGCAAGAATTGGGTTGCCGTTTGCGTCAAGCTGAAGAGGATTGTCGTCAGTATCAACGAAGTTGCCATCCTCATCATGAACTGGTGCGCTCAGAGCAACAACGTTCTTCTTGGCAGTCTCTGCCTCAAAGCTGGTGATAGCGTCAGAATCCCACTGTTTTGCGGAAATTGCAGCACGCACCTCAGTAGTATCAATGCCAGCCTCGTCAGCTGCGTTGAGATAAGCGTCGATCTGGTCACCATAGTGATGCGAATCAAAATCATCTTTTGCCTGACTATACTCTGCATCTCCGATGCCTAATACGTGAAAACCTTTGTCAAACAGATTATCATTGACCCAGTTAGTAGCATTGATGCCAACAGTAGAAATAGAGATAAAGTACACCAGGGACATAACAATAACAAAAATAGGAAGACCGAGAATACGGTTAGTGACAACACGGTCAATCTTCTCGGAAGTAGACAGCTTCTTAGGTGCCTTTTTGACACAAGCTGCCATTACGCCAGCAATCCACTCATAACGGTCAGACGTGATGATGGACTCAGCGTCGTCATCACGAGATTTCTCAACTGCAGAAATAATCTTCTCAATTTCTGCGGTCTTCTCGGCAGAAAGATTAAGAGGGGCAATTGCAGCTGCATCGCGCTCAAAGACCTTAATGGAGTACCAACGAGAAAGAGATGCTGGAGCAAGACCCTCGATTGCAGCAGCAATCTTGCCAAGAGCCTCTTCTACCTCTGGGGAGAAGCACTTAACGCCCTCAGCAGGAGTTCCCTCCTGGCCAGCCTTAATTGCAGTCTTTACCAGAGTGTCAATGTTCTTGTTACGAAGTGCAGAAACCTCAACAACCTCAACACCAAGCTGCTTGGAAAGCTCCTTGGTATCAATGACGTCACCGGACTCCTTGAGCAGGTCAACCATGTTAAGACCAAGAACAACAGGGCGGCCAGCCTCAAGAATCTGAGTTGTCAGATAGAGATTTCGCTCCAGGTTGGTAACATCGAGAAGGTCAATAATGGCGTCTGGGCGCTC
This sequence comes from uncultured Atopobium sp., assembly GCA_963518165.1. Classification (GTDB taxonomy): domain Bacteria; phylum Actinomycetota; class Coriobacteriia; order Coriobacteriales; family Atopobiaceae; genus Lancefieldella. The sequence continues at coordinate 61,963 of CAUQHX010000001.1, read as the reverse complement.
ATTAATGAGGTAGTCACGAGATACCTGCTCCTCAGGTGAATAAGGAGACAGAGAGTAAATACCAGGAAGGTCGACAAAGGTGACGTCCTTATCGGCACGCCAATTTGCCTGCTTCTTCTCAACAGTAACGCCTGGCCAGTTGCCGACGTAGCCGTTTGAGCCCGTAAGCTCATTGAATAGGGTGGTCTTACCGCAGTTTGGATTACCTGCAAGACCAATAATAGTCTTTTGTGCCATTAGGCTTCCTCTACCTTGTGAACGTCTACTACTTCAATGCTTGCAGCTTCATCCTTGCGGATAGAAAGCTCGTAGCCACGAACTGTGAGCTCAATTGGGTCTCCCAGTGGTGCTACCTTTTTGACGTGAACCTCAGTACCCTTAGTAAGGCCCATGTCCATGATGCGACGTTTCACGGCGCCTACACCCTTTAGCGCAGCAACCGTGCAACTCTCCCCCACCTTAACTTCTTTCAGAGTTGCCATAACCTTCCTTTCATCGAAACACGTATTAAAAGCCGCGGGTTTTACCAGCAGCGCAATACAACAAAGTGTTTAGAGCGGAGAAACCATGATGTGCGACGACATCTGACGATTCAGTCCAAGTCGTGCACCCTTAACGCTAACAATAACGTCGCCGTTGACTCGTGAAATAACCTTTACCTCGGCGCCCTCAACAAAACCAAGTGTTGAGAGGTGCTGGCGAAGATCAGAAGCACCCTTAACCGTTACGATCAACGCAGTCTCTCCCTCACCAAGCATGGCAAGAGGAAGAACTGGACCAGAATTTGCAGGACCCTGTGAGGTCTTTTCTGTATCCATGCATCCCCCCAAAATAACGTAGGCAAACTAAGTTTGCTCTTTCGAACTTTTACTTCATTAGTATCAACTAAAAGTTAAGGTAATTCAACTTTCATTTAATAATTAAAGTAAAAATAAGGCGAGAAACACTGTCTACCAGTGGTTTCTCGCCTTATAAATATTGCAACTTTATTTCAGGTGGTACTAGTTTTACGTAAACATAAACATTTGTTTGCTCAAACTTATGGCAAGCGGTGTGACATCAGCCCGTATTCTGCAGACCAGCAGCAACGCCAGACACGGTGCACAAAATCAAATACGTAATATTTGCACGTTCCTCTGGAGTAAGCATGTCATCCCTTATACGAAGCTCAGACAGGGCATGCACCTGCGTAACCGAGAGAATATTAACAAATGGCAAACGCAGGCGGATAACAGGACCAAGCACGCGACGGTTCTCTAACGGCCACTTGTTACCGGTGATAGCAAGGACCCACTTGCGCGTCAACGACATCTCGGAGAGAACCATCTCCGAAAGTTCAGGGCGATCACCCAGAGCCAGATAAAGTCTTGCAATACGAGCATCAATTTTGGAAATTGACATCTCAATGTTGTCGATAAACGTAGTGAACAGCGGCCACTCTCTATATGCCTCACGGAGGCGTTCGATATCCCCTACAGCCTCGCACGCGCTACCCAGTCCGTACCAAGCAGCCAGGTTGATACGAGCCTGTGACCAGGAGAAAATCCATGGAATAGCACGCAAGTCATCAAGAGACTTGGCGCCTAGGCCACGTTTTGCAGGTCTTGAACCAATGGGGAGAAGACCAATCTCTGTCAGAGGGGTAACAACCGAGAACCACTCAGCAAAGCCATCGGAGTGAATGAGCTCCAAAAAACGCTGCTTGGACGCTTTATCAAGCTCAGAAGCGAGTGAGGCAAACTTTACGTCTGTCTGAGTATTCTTCTGCTCAATAGAAGGGGCCATCTGAAGCAGTGTTGCTCCTGCAACAGACTCTACGTGACGGCGAGCAAGCGTTGGATCTCCATAGCGAGCAAAGATAACTTCTCCCTGCTCAGTAAGCTTAAAGCGACCGTTTACTGATCCCTTGGGCTGAGACAAAACAGCACGGTTTGCAGGACCACCACCACGACCAACAGCGCCGCCACGACCATGCATCAAGATAAGGTCAATGGAGTTCTTTTCTGCCCACTCTGCCAAAGCAGCTTGGGTCTTATGCAGTACCAGCGTTGCCGTAGTTGGTCCTTCATCCTTAGAGGAATCAGAATAGCCCAACATAACCTCAAGCTTGCGGTCTGTCTGCGCAAGACGCGCCTGCACCTCAGGAAGCTGAATTACCTGGTCAAGTGTGGCAACAGCATTCTCAAGGTCTTCAATCTGCTCAAACAGCGGAATAACGTCAAGAACAGGAACATCCTCTTCATTTGCAAACGCAAGACGTGCAAGTTTGTAGACATTCTCAACATCCTGAGCGGACTGTGTGAACGAAATAATATAGCGGCGAGCAGCGTTGATACCGTTCTTCTTTTGAATTGAGCCAATAGAGCGGAAGGTATCCAGCACTTCTTGCGTCATAGCATCAAGCCTGGCGGGTTTCTCGGCAGTTGATGGATGTGCCTCAAGATCTGCAAGCGCACGCTTGTGCACTAAAGAGTGCTGACGGAACTCCATCTCTACCAGGTGGAAGCCAAAGGTCTGAGCCTGCCAAATAAGCTTCTGAACAGGACCGTAAGCAATACGATACGCTCCTGCCTGGGCCAGGGAGTCTTGAATAACACACAGGTCAGCAATAAACTCCTCAGCGTTTTGATACATAAGATCGGCATTGCGCTCAATGGTGGCGCTGAGTCGGCCAGAAATAACGCGCATAGCCGCGCGATGCAGCTCAGATCCAGCCTTATCAATAGCCCTAGAGGTCAAAGCCTGGCTCATCTCCACCTGCTGCGCCCAAAGATTAGCAAGGGCAGGCGAAGCTGGAGTTGAAATACCATCAAGCGTCAGGCCGCGGCTGACCTCCTTGGTTGCTCGAGCCAATGCCTGCAGTACGTGTACACGGTACTTCTCGGCAACTTGGCGAGAAACCAGGGCGGTAACGTTGGGGTTACCATCGCGGTCGGAGCCAATCCAACTACCTGGACGGAAGAATGGTGGGCAGACAGGTTGCACACAACCAGCATTTTCTCCCAGCACCCAGTTATCAAAGCGGCGGTACACCGAAGGAACCATCTCAAAAAGGGTGGTATCAAAAATGTTGAGGACGGTGTCTGCCTCCTCCAAAGGAGTTGGCTTTTTATGACCAATTGGAGATGTGCGGAACAGGCCGTCAATCTCTTGCAGCATGCGACGCTCGTTTTCCATACGAGCAGGACCACCGAGTCTCTGGCGCTCATCAAGAAGCTCTGAGATGGTACGGATTCGACGCTCAACATTTTTACGGCGAGCCTCAGTAGGATGCGCAGTAAAAACAGGATGGAACTCAAGGCGATTAAGACGTGCTTTTGCCTCTTCTTCACCGCACTCGTCAATGAGCTGTTTATATGCAACGGTTATCTCGTTGATAGGGTCTTCTGCAGAAGATGGATCAACAGAAGCCTCACGAGAACGCAGGCTGGTAACGCGATAATTCTCTTCACAAAGATTTGCCAGGTGGAAGAAAGTGACAAACGCACGCATAAGAAGTACGGAGTCTTCCATGCTCAGGTTATCAATAGTGGAAGCAAAGCGAAGGAAAGCATTAAGAGATTCCTTCTCTGAATCTACTTTGAGCACCGCATTGATTGCCTCAAGCAGCAAAGGTGCGCGTGTTGTAGACAAATCATCTGGTCCAGCCTTAATTGCTTCTACCAGCAACGTGTCAAAGCTCGTAAGAAGATCTGGATTGTACTCAGCAAGCACTTTTCTTACCAGGCGTAAAAAGAAGGTAAGGTTATCACGCAGAGGAGCTGGTGCTTTAAGCGCCTGAATAAGGGTACGAGCAGCTGCAATCTCATTTCCACGTCGCTCAAGAAGCGACTGTGCTACCTCAGAAGTTGTTGCGCCATCGATGGGTTTCTCGTCAACAGAAGCATTGCTGGACTCTAGATTTAAATCTTGAGGGTTGCCTGCCATGCTCATCCTTTCGTCACATGACTCAGAATACGTACTATCTACCATACCCATTTGTAACAATCTTCGCACGATTGTTTGTCAATCTGTTACCTAATGTACATCGTGCACTACAATCGATACAACAAATAAAAATTGATATATCAAAGTTTCTGACCACGCTAAAGAAGATCTTAGGTTTTACATGCTCAATCCATTCAAGAAAAGTCGTACTGCGTACAACAATTCTTCCGTACATAAGCGGGTAGAGCGTCTACGCACGCCTCGCTATGAGCTTGATGACTCTGGTGTAAACGGGAGTCAACCTGGCATTGTGGTTACGTGGTGGACCAGGCTTCTGTCCGCGGTAGTCTCTGGCGATATTGCCAATCAAAACGAGCAATACCTAGCACATCAAACGTCACAAGACTATATTTTTAATGCCCTTGGACAAGGTACCTGGGGTGCACTTTTCCCTCTTCTGACCGTTGTCTGTTCCCAGCTTGTTGGCATTGAGCAGGCAGGTCTTTTCTCCATGGCATTTGTTGTGGCAACACTTTTGTTATTTGTTGCCCAATACGGCGTCCGTACCTATCAGGTTTCTGACCTAACCGAACAGCGCAGTTTTTCTGATTACCAGATTCAGCGTGCAGCCACTGTTGTTGTCATGGTGACAGCTGGCCTTATTTGGTGTTTCTTTAAGGGCTATACCGAGCCCATGTTTTCTATCTGTACCGGAGCTTTGCTCTTTAGGGCAGTTGACGGTATGGCTGATGTCTATGAAGGTCGTCTGCAGCAAAAGGACAAGCTCTATTTAGCAGGACTCAGTCAAGCGCTGAGGTGTAGCACAAGTTTTATTCTCTTCACCCTTGTGTTGTTTGTTACCAGAAATCTTGTATGGGCAAGCTGGAGCATGGGTATTTGTGCCCTTGTTACCTTGCTGTTTGTTTCTGCTCCCCTAGCCATTCTTGAGACCGATAAAAGCGTGCGCTTTAAGATTGCAAACATCCAAGATATCTTTGTACAGTGCTGGCCTCTCTTTTTGGCGCTTTTTCTCTACAACCTTATCGATTCGCTGCCAAAGTTTGCCATGGAAGGCACACTCTCTTACAGCAACCAGTTGTACTTCAACGCACTCTATTTCCCCGCTCATACTATTTTGATGATCTCAACACTCATCTATCGCCCACAGCTTTTTAAGCTTGCGAGCTTATTAGAAACATCCATTCACACCCCTGCTAACAAGAAAAAATTTGGTGTGATTGTACTTGCAATGTTTGGAGCTATTGCCGTAGTCACCGCGGGAACTGCTGCATTTGTCGAGTTTATTGGCATTCCTCTTAACAGTTTCTTGTACGGCGTTAACTTTGAGCAATATCGAGGTCTCGCGCGCATCATGGTAGCCACCGGTGGTCTTTGCGCTGCTATAGACTTTTTATATCAGCTCATCACTATCATGCGAGCTCAAAAGATTGTAACTCGCGCATACCTTATTTCATTTGTTGTATCTATTCCTATTATCTGGATGATGGTCAGCTTTACCGGCCTTAACGGCGCAGTCATCGGCAGCTTCTCTTCTATTCTTATTCTCTTCTTACTTCTTATCAGCGAATACGCTATGGTACGCCTTAAGGGCTAAACTGCACAGGCAAAACGTACATGCAAAATCCCTCTGCTTCCAAATACGGAACAGAGGGATTTTTACCTGCATATCACGAGAAAACCAACTGTTAGATGGGTTTCTCGACAACCAACTTAGAAGGAGCAAGCGCCACCGATAGTGCAAGCGGCGGCTGCAGAGCCATCGTCTGAATCATTATGTGAGCCAGAAACATGGAAAGCCTCGGAGAGGTAGTTGATGATGTCGCCAGACTCATACATTGCCTTGCCATCAATGAACAAACATGGAACCTGACGCTTGCCGCCAACCTCAATGAGGCGCTCGCGAGCTGCATCATCAGCAACAATGTCATGCATAGGAAGCTCGATGTTGTTCTGCTCCATGAAGGACATAACCTTGTGGCAGTATGGGCAGGTTGGCTTATAGAAAAGCTCAAGATTCTGAGTAGCCATAAAAACTCCTTTTGTTAGTAATTACTACTACTTTGTCTATACCCACCACAGCGCAGTTGTTTCACGTAAATTTGGTTATGGAGGCTTTCTTGTTTAATAAAAAAGCCGCCCAAAAGGACGGCTAAAAATACAAAGCGAAACTTAGGCTAAATCAAAAATCCACTTTCCTAGAAAGAGTAAAACTCTTCATAGTTCTTCTTTGCTTCTTCTGGAGCGTCGTCTTTAATGTGATATCCGCGACCATCTGGGAAAAAGAAATCATCAATGCCTTCATCTTCTGGCGTTGTATACCAGCTTCTGTCCTTCAGAAAATAAAGGTCTTCTACGCTAACATCCATTGTCTACCTCCAAGACTGCCGTAAAGAGTTCCTCTTGAGATAATCCTGCATAGCCCTGCCGATTGCGTTAGGTGTGCCAAGATTAGCATTGGCAAATGACTCAGCGAAAAATTCCACTGCATTCGTCTTCCCGTAATTTGATAAATACTTACCTGTTGCATCATACTTTCTAACAGCGCTAGACGCGATGCTTAGGAATGCTCGCTGTCTAAGAGTTGTCATTTCTCCTCCACTCACCAGCAGAATAATCTTTTTTCACAAACTATCGCGTAACACTAGTTTACTCGCGTGCGATAGAGGTTATGCGACAGAAGCAATGAGTAACCACTCGTGGCATAAAAATAGCCGCACAAGGCGGCTATTTAGTAGTTGATGGTGCCAGCAACCAGGATCGAACTGATGACCCCCGCTTTACGAGAGCGTGAATTTACCCCATTCCTGCGAAAATGTATTTTCATTAAAATATATATAAAATTGTACGTAAATAGCTATATTTTCATTACAAACACATTGTTATTAGACATTCTTTTCACCCTCATTTCACACTATTGAGACTTGAAATGGTGAATTCTAGGCCTATCAACAATGCAATTGCACAACAAATCGGTAGCGAGCGCCTCCTTGGAATACAAGATATTTGTGCACTCACAGGTCTAAAAGAAGTGACAGCCGCAAAGCTGATGAAGAAGAGTGGAAAAGCTATTCGCCTTCATCGCAGGCTTTTTGTCCTTGATACAAGCTTCTTTAATTACCTCCGTGAAGTGGAGGTGAAAAATCCATGCTGCTACTTTATCTATGTCATGCATACACATTAAGCGATTAAAGATTTCTTTGAACTCAAGGTTGTTTTCGATGATTTCTATCATCTGCTTCTCTATTGCCGCAAGACGAGCTTGTTGGTGCATTACCTCGCACATGAGATCGCGGAATACGACTGTGTTAGATGAATCTTCAAACTCATAACTTTCAGCCCAGGTAATGAATTTTTAGCACTTTGCAGTACATCCCTTTTAATGGTCACTCCCCTTCTTCATAAAACGTGATAATCCAAACAACCACGATGTTTGACAAGCAACATTCAAGTATTTCAACCCCAAAATATACCGCTTACGGAATAAAACTGTCCTTTCACAAAAATGAAAATAAATATAAAAAATATAAAATTAAGAGTATTAAAATGAAATTAATTGGAGGTGAATTATGAAGACACCGCTACAAACTATTCTCACTGACTTAATTTCGAGCTTTATTAAGAGCAAACGTCTTAGGGTTGAACTATTACATGACAGTGATTTAGGTACATTTGATTACAGGACATCGATACCAAAGCTTGCAGATAAGTGTTTGAATTTAGCGTGCATTGATATGGAGCCTATTGGCAACATCACATTCATCAATGCGGATTCTGAAGCAACGGAATACAAGACTGGTCTAGTACTAGAAAATGGAACGCTAGCAAACAAAAGCTATCTTGATATTCTTAAAGGTAGTGGTGTTATTGCAGGTTACGCTACAATTTATTATGAGAATTTATCACGCAAAATTTCAATAATGCGTTGGATTACGAAAATGTTGTATGAAATCATAAATGCAGGCACGAAGTCTAGCGCGAAGCTCAGATTTGTGAGTGCAGACTTTTATGAAATAGATCAAGAAACCAGAAAAATCCTATAGCTAAACAGGGCTTTATTAACTGTACGTATTTGGGAGGTAAGTTAGACAACTATAAAACGAAATCGATATCTAAATACATCCTTTGCTGAATGTAACCCTATCGAGATTGAAAGAAGTAGGTGGATAGTATGAATTACCTGGATTCTGCTTCGGTTGATGTGACATATCAGTGCAATTTACGATGTCGACACTGTTTCGATTTTGGTGGTGAATGTAAGCGACAAGAAATGGATGATAGAGAAGCTCTTAATGTTTTCTATCAGCTTGCCCGTGCAAACCTTTCCTCTATTTGTATTTGTGGAGGAGAACCGTTGCTGAGACTTGGTCTTGTTAATAAAGCCATCTCGCTTATAAAAAAGAACGACAAGAGTACTCTCGTTTCTATGGTAAGCAACGGTCTATTGTGGACGGAAAAAATAGCTTCTGAACTTAAAGAAAGTGGCCTTGACCTAATACAATTTAGTCTTGACGGAATCACCAACGAATCCTATGACTACGTAAGAATGTCCCACGGTCAGCTGCCTCAGGTTATTAAAGCAATTAGGATCGCCATAGATAACGACATTAAGGTAGCGATTGCGTCTCTTCCGCATAGTAGAAATATCGAAGAGTATCCGAAAATAATCGACTTCTGTGAATCTTTGGGTATTAGCAATTTTAGAGCGCAGCCTTTAATGCCCCTCGGAAGAGGAGAGCGAAACTATAATGAGCTGTGCCTAACGCCTGAGCAAAATGATGCTTTAGCGAAATATATGTCTTCCCGTAATGCTACCTCCCCAATGCAGATAACTTGGGGTGACCCTGTTGACCATCTCTTTATGTATCAGGAAACAGGACGAATTCCCCAAGTCTGCATCAACGCCTTTGGAGAGATATCTGTGTCCCCATATCTCCCAATTACCATTTGGAATTTGAGGAAGAGGCCACTACAGGAGTATATCGATTTAGAAATCGACACATATGCACTGCAACATCCAGTAGTTTTGAATCGTCTGCAAAGTATAAGCGGGCTGTCAGATTTTACGAGTAATGCGGAGGGCTTTCCTATCCTGTTCTTGGAAAGTAGCCTCGATATATCGGAAGAGCTGAGGGAGGTCGCTCGTGAACGCAAAACAAGATAGCGTGACTGCGGTTCATGCAAATGAAAGTGATTGCAAAGCAATTCTCCAATTCGTAAACAAAGCAAATACCGACATGTCGCATTATATGGTCCTTGATCCGTTCTCAATTGTTCAGAATGGAAAGGTCAAGGGGCGCCTGATAAGACAAATGTTATTTGATGGGCGCTACAACGTCTATCAGCTAAACAATAACACTGGAGAGTATTGCGGCATCTTGATAACCGCAGAGGGGAAGGCACTTAAAGGTAGATCAATGAGTCTCATTTTTTATCTACTGGATCAGGAGCTTTGCATTGAAGGAGTGCAACAGCGGACACATGGGGATGGCAGCAGAGTGATTATCATATCAGGCGAATCGGATGCTCTTAATATCGAGAAGTTTGGTTTTTATAAGCTTGAGTCGATTCCCCTAGCGAACGGGCATCTGGATTATTACTTTCTCGACCTATAGAGGCTGGATGAAGAATGAAGGATAAAATTATAGATGTAGTACCAAAAATCAAATATGCTGTTCGCACTCGACATACGCAAAACGGTGAGATTCTATCTGCCAACAGCTTCTACGTCAGTCTCAATGAGGATGCTGCGCTTGTATTCAACTTAGTCAATGGGAGCCGAACCATCCGTGAGATATGTCAGGAAGTGCGCCGGAGAGAAACATTCTCTCATATGGACAAAGCGGATATAGAAAAGAAAGTACTACGAACAATTCTTGAAGTCTGGAAAACTGGCTTGTTTTTAGAGGGAGATTTAGATTTTCTTGCTCCTCACTATTTGTATGGAGATAACGGAATTGTATATATACCCTATTATGCAAAAGCGCCCCACCTTTGCAGGTCGTACTGTTCTCCGATGGTGAATGAAACACTAATTAAAACTGTTGATGATTTTTCAGAAAACTTCGGGTCATCCTCTGTTGTCATTGAGTTGTTTGATGATGCTGAAATACCACTAGCACAGCTTGCCTTTGTTCGAACAATTGTCAAAGATACCTACTTTCTCTATGCGGTATTTGGCGCAATTCCAAGCACATGTCAATGGAAAAAAATTCAAGCTTATATGTATGAATCCGACTTCCTAAAACCTGACTCTTCAAATAAAAATAACACCCTTACTGATGACAACAATGGGATGGTTGAATATCTGATTTACTCAACCTCTCAATTGGATCGCCAGTCACTTCCCACGACAGTTTTAAAGGGTGTATTGCCGCGCGAGATGGAGGGAGATGATGTACAGATTCGGGAAATAGTGACCGACGACGGAAAAAATATAAGGTTTCTGAATGAGTAGAAAGGGATTGAGATGGGTAACTTTGACCCACGCGTGGGTCCCGTAAATGTAAATGGCGGTTCACCTGAATCTGGGCAGATTGCACCGGGCATGGCAATCTTTCCAGTCACGGTTTGGGCTCTTGCGATCTATGACGTCGTGGTTGGCGTTAATTACGGTGCAGTAGTTAATGCTGCGGGTGCAGCTACAGTTTACATTAAAGCTGTAGCTATTGAGTAATATCAGCTAACCCCCCTGGCCCCACCCATCTTAAGTGTGGGTGGGGCCAGCTACTTATAGGAGGAATAGTGAATACTAAAGACTTTACGTCCTTGGCTATTTCAGCCATTCTTTTTCTTTTTTCAATTCAATACCACCGAGGAAAGTGGTATGGATCGATAGCAGGTTATAATACAATGCCAAAAGATGAACGGAAGTATATTGACATTCGACCCTATGCGCAGAGAAGCTCAATGGTGTGTTTTTCTATGGGGTTGCTTTTTTTGGCCTTCGCTTTCGAGTGGTGGTTGCGGGAAATTAATCCCATCATCTTTGATGTTATCCTATGTTTTTCCAGTATATTTGCAATAATTACTTTTTTTAGACTGATCAAATACGCCATTATGAACGGTCGTTAGCGGAGGCAAAATGGCTGCAGATGCTGAAAACCACAGGCACGTCCTCGAAGAGTTGGACAAGGCGGGGGCAACTGATCTCTTCGAGAGCATTCCAACAGATGGAGATAGATCTTATGTTGTCAATAAGATGCTTTCCATGAGAAAGATAGATCATCGATATGTCAATTTAATCAAACTGTTGTTTCTTGGAGAATCGCTAAGAAAAGACGAGCTTCGACCTTTCAGTCCTCTCATGGATGCACTTAAAGAAATTAAGATACTCACAGAAAAAGATGAAATGGCTAGTCTAAATGGGTTAGTTCTTAACAGATATAGAGGGGTTTGGATTCTCACGGATCGTCCCCTGCCTAACCCGAAACGCTATTTCGGTCCAGACTCATTAGGATTAGCAAGAAGAATCGTCCCTCAACCGGGCAAGCGCGGCCTTGACCTATGTGCCGGATCTGGAATCCAATCACTCATTATGGCAGCCGGCGGAATGCATGTCACCTCCATAGAAATAAACGGCGATGCGTTCAGAACTAATTTGGTTAACAAAAAACTAAATGAACTAGACAGCTTAATAGAAACCAAGCAAGGAGATTTATTTAATTGCTTATCTAAAACTGATCAATTCGACTACATTGTAGCCAATCCTCCGCTAGTCCCCATCCCTCACGGTTTGGCTTACCCCTTCGTCGGGGACGGTGGGCCCGATGGGTGCAGTGTAACCAATCGAATTATTGAAGAATTGCCAGACCATCTCGATGAAAACGGAACTGCTCTTATGATTGGAATGATATCTTGGGATGGGATGAGTTCGCTCGAGTCGGCTTCAGTCGTAAAGAATGCCAAGAATAGTAAATTGTCAGGCACTATGACGATACTAGGTTTCGATGAGGTGTACCCCAACGCCCCCATTGTTGAAGGAGTGGCTTGGAGTGCGTTTTTATCCAGCCCGGGGAGTTGGCCGTCGATAGACTCAGCAATGGACGACGTCTACAAGCTGTATTCCTATGAAGGGACTGTTGGTATCTATTACTATGTTCTCCGACTAAGGAAGAGCAATGGTAGTTGTGATGTGCTCCAAGTTATTGATCACGCAAACAGAACCCCGTGTACGCGGCCATGGATGATCTAACTCCAGCGAGAACAGAAGTTGAAAGCGAGACACTCCGAATGTTTAAACATGCTGCGCGCATAATGATATCCTGCAGAGGCGCTAAAATGCTTATCGTAATGATATTGATTAGCTATGCATTAACATCAATATCTCCTTATCTTAACGGGCTTTTTGTCGATATTCTAGTATATGGACAGGATCTTGGGTCGGTAATACTACTCGCTGCTTCAATTGCTTTGATTGGCATATTCGCGGCATTTTTCACATATCATGCGAGAATAGTTCAAACCTCTGTTGTCAATAGAACGTATTTTCACTTATTGAAAGAAGTAGTCTCCGATTTTCAGCATCTTCCACTTTCAGAAATTGAAAATACGGAGTTGCTATACTCAGCACAGAGGCTTAATGCAGACACTTCGACGGTTGCGACATTCATCGTAACTAATATTGTTCCTATGTTTATTAATGGTTTTATTATGATTATTGTTTTTATAATAATCATATCGTCAAATATCTTTATCGCTATAGCAGGAATGGCGCTTCTCGGACTGTATCTCATCATTACATACATCCTGAAAACCCCCATGTTTTCCGCCTCTCTTCAGAAAAAGGAGGTAGAGGGTCACTTCTTTAACGCAATGGCATCTCGAATCGAACGAGCATTCGAAATTAAGCTGATGGCAAATTATAGTCGTAGTTTTTATGCGGTTGAATCGCTGTTCGACAGCGATTATTTGCCGTCAGTTATTAGGCTCGCAAAAGTTCAAAATGCTTTTAGCTCCAGTGATCGAATCATATCTTCAATCTTCCAAGCGATTCTCCTCGTAGTTTCAGGTGTTAGAATAGTTATGGGCAACATGACCATTGGTGAGTTCACAATGATTAACTCGTATTACTCTCTACTTTTGTCTTGCGCGAAGTATTACGTCAATCTAATTCAGACTTGGCAAGACGCTAATGCGTCAGCAACCAGACTTGAAGATATCAAGGCTCATTCCTCCTACTATCAAGGCAAAGAACCTGTCGAAGAAGTTGTAAACGTTCATTTGAGTAATCTGAACTTCGTTTATGAACATGAAGGCACTCTAGTTGACATAGTGTCGAACTTCTCTTTTGACTTTGAAAAAGGAAAAACATATGTAATTATCGGTCCAAATGGATCAGGAAAAAGTACACTGTTGAAATTGATATTAGGATTTTATGAATCGACAGGTTCCAACATCTTCTATAATGAAAAAACTTTATCTGAGATTGATCTCGATAAAGCAAGATCCAGCAGCTTTTCTATGTTAACGCAATCAAGCTATGTTCCAGATGAGACGGTTGGAGAATACCTGCTCGAGGCTGGAATCGATAATTTGATAACGGATGAGTACCTATCTCTTGGTGATGTTGGAGATATTGAACTTATAACTAACAAACAGTGCAGAGAATTGTCCGGGGGAGAATTCAGGAAACTTCGACTGCTCAGATCTCTTCAAAAACAGGCAACATATCTAGTACTCGATGAACCGACAAATGATCTTGATGAGAAAACATGCGAAAAGCTCATACGGTTCATCAAAGACAATCCTAGAAAACAAGCAATAATAATTGTCACCCATGACAGCCGGATGCTTAATGTCGCCGATATAGTAATAAAAATGAACGGGAATGGAGAGATTGAAGTTACCGGCTAATTTACCTGGCAATCGTCAGATATGCGGTTTAATGGAATCTCCTCGTTAGGGCTTCAGCTTGTCATGCAGCAGAGAAACCAAGGTCCAGGAACCAATAAACGGTTAGTAATTACTACTACTACTCTGTCTATACCCACCACAGAGCAGTTGTTTCACACAAATTTGACTGAGACGACCTAATCACAAAAATCCTTGGATAATCGCCATCTAGTAGCAAAAAATAGCCGCACAAGGCGGCTATTTAGTAGTTGATGGTGCCAGCAACCAGGATCGAACTGATGACCCCCGCTTTACGAGAGCGGTGCTCTACCAACTGAGCTATGCTGGCGTGCAAAAGCGCGCTAACAACTATACGGGGAAGCCCTGTATTATTCAAGCAAGAATCTAAAGAAGCCCGAGAACACCACGAACAAGACGTTCAAGATCATCGGCGTACTTTTCAGATGCCTCTTGAACACTCTTATGCGTAGTTCCATGAGCACCTGCTGGATTAGCGGCAAGCGTCAAAGCTAACACATTCATCTCAAGTGCTCGTGCCATAATGACTTCAAGTGCGGTAGAAACGCCAACATATGAAACACCAAAGCTACGAAGCATAGCAACCTCAGCAGGAGTTTCAAAGTTTGGTCCCAAAAGTCCAGCAAAAACACCTTCGTTGAGCTCAATCTTAAGATCATCTGCAACGCCACGAGCAAGCGTTCTAAGATAAGGCGAGAAAGCATCGTTCATATCAACAAATGGCGTCTCAACATCGCGAAGGCCTGCCCACTCTGCAAGCGGATTGGTTCCAGTAAGGTTTATCTGGTCAGTAATAACGCCAAGACCAGTCTTTGCGTTTCCAGAAACAGCGCCTGTTGCACCGGCAAAAATAATGTCTTTACAGCCTAGGTGATGTGCATGCTGAACAAGAGAAGTTACCTCAGCTGCAGAATAACCCTGATAGAGGTGAACGCGACCAGGATAAACAACTACAGGCACGCCATCGATAGTACCAATAGTTGCCTCAAAGCTGTGACCAGCCATAGGAGATGCGTCAACAGGGAAACCTGGAATGTCGCGATAGTCAATACGACGGACTGGCTTTACCAAATCAGCAAGATGACCAAGTCCGGTTCCCAAAATAAGAGCAACAGGATGCTCAACAGATGGGCTTACATTCTCAATGGTTTTCTCGGTAACCACGCAAATCCCCTCCTCTAAGAGGTGACGAGTAAGTGTTCCCTCGCCAGCAACAAGCTTTCCTGAGTACGTACCATCATAAATCTCATGCACGCCACAAGACGGGCTCTTTGCCTTCAAAACGGCGAGCGTTATGTCAGAAGACGTAACAGCACTAAGGGCAATCTTAGATCCACGCTCAAAATCTTCTGTTACATCTGAGCCATCTTTAAGCCAAACACGTCCTTCTCGTTGCTCAGCGGGTGGACGAGGCACAGGAAGACCTGAAGCAGTCTCGGGGCAAATCTTTGTAACGTTTACTTTTTGAGCAAGTCTTTGTACTGCAGAAACAGGCTTGGCCCCTCCGTCATATCTGACGGGGAGGCCAAGTAAACAAGCGCTAATAGCAACTTTCATTGCTTTTCAGATCCTAGAGAGCAAGAGAGTAAACAGCAATAGATGCCTTACCAAGAATCTCATTGATCTTCTGTGACCACTCCTGAGACGCCTTGCTTGCAACAGCAGAGTACTTGCTCATTGCAACCTGATAAGCGGTCTGAGCAGCTGCATAAGAAGCGGAATCGTTGGAGATTGAGTAAGCAGAGAGCTGCTTGTAGTAATCGCCATCCTGGGAAGCCCAAGTGTTGTTCTTAGCGTCCCACTCATCACCAGCAAGACCAATGATGTACTGAGCGTACTCCTGGCTTGTAGTCTCGGAGTTGCCATCCTCAGGTGCAGTTGGTGCCTGTGGAGCATCTGGAAGGGTTGTAGTCAGAACGCTATCACGATACTTCTTCATGATGACAGCATCATGGATGAGCTTCTTTGCAACGTCTTCAGAGAGCTTGTATGCAGAAGCAACCTGGCTAACATCAGTAGTCTTGAAGTTGGTCTGCATGTAATTGTTGACCTCGTCATCAGTGACGGTAATACCCTTGCTCTGAGCCTCAGCAACAACAAGAGCATTGCGAACATAGCCAATGATCTTATCGGCTGCTGGAACAGCATAAGTGCCGTCAGACTGCTTAGCTGCGTCAAGACCGGAAGTGTTCTCAATAACCTCACGAGCAGTTACTTCTTTGGTTTGACCATTATAGGTATAAGAAGCAATAGGAGTGTTGAGCTCACCCTCAGAAAGTGTGGTGCGACCGTTCAAAGAACCAGTAGCTCCGCCACCGCCTAGAAGGAAGCGACCGATGACAATACCAAGAGCAAACAATACAACTGCGCCTACTCCGATAAAGATCTTTGAGTTCTTTTTTACATCAATAGATGGCATATCCTTGCCTTTCATCGCTTAATGCAACTATGCGTACATAATACAAACCTGTAGTTTACTCTTATTAGCATGCATAAAACATACAACCAGTAAACTCCCCCGTTTGTACACAGTCGTTTACATGCAAATCACATTACTTGGTAGCTGCAACAATCTCTTCCGAATACTGCTTAATGTATCCAGTGGCATTTTCCGCATCAAACTTCATACGCTGCGACAATGCCTTCTTCACGTCCTTGGAAATAGTTCCATGTGCTAAGGCGAGAAGACCCTGGAGCATGTCATGGTACTCAGCATCTCCGTGATAGCACTGAACTGCCTCATCCAGAAGTGGCCATGCCTCATCAGAATGCTTTGCAGAAGTTGCGCCGTACTGGCAGAGGAACAAAAATGCTGCGAGACGCACCGTAGCCGAGTCGTCATCAAACAAAGAAGCCTCAGCAGCATCAAATGCTTTAAAGACCTGGTCACCAAAATGCTCACTCAAATGAGCAAGTGCATCAAGCACTTCCCAACGAGTCTGAGCCTCTGGTCTATACAGTGCATCAATAAGAGAATCGATGTGCTCTTCAAAGGCAAGAGGAGCAACATGTGCCAGCTCTGCAAGCTCATGAGACGCATCTTGACGAGCGCGCCTACTTGCATCAGACAAAGCGATGACCAGTGCATTCACCTTTTTCATCTGAGCCATAGTTGGCTTTTTAGCAGCCTTCTTAGCAGGTTGCTTTTCTTCTTTTGGCGCCTTTGTAGAGCCCGCTTTTGCGGTTGCCTTAGTTGAAGCCTTTTTTGGCTTCTGAGCAGTTTCTTTCTTCTCTGCCATGAAACCTAAATCCTCTCTAAAACACCCTTTATTCTCTAAATCCGTCTACGACAACGGTGCCGCTTTTTTGATCCTCATGAATTTTAATAAATCCAAGGCTTGATGCTTCACGTAAAAGAGAAGTAAACGAACGATATCCATAAGTTGCCTCAGCAAACTGTGGACGCTTCCTTCGCATAGTCTCCTTTAAACGAGACGCATAAATAAACGTTTCGCTTTCGCGTTCCAAAGACTCAATGGTCTCAAATAAGAGCTGATAACAGTCGTGTTTCTCGACAGGTACCTTCTCTTTGAAGTCTGGAATTCTGCCAGAGCTCAAAATATCCTCGTAGAAGATAAACTCGTCACAAACCTCAGCAAGAAGTGAACTGGTAGATTCCTTCATGCCAACGCCAATAACTGTTTTACCAGCCTCTTTAAGTTTTGCCACAAGTGGCGAGAAGTCCGAGTCACCAGAAAGCACGGCGAAGGTGTCAATGTGGTCTTTAGTAAGACACATCTCAACAGCATCTACCGCAAGTCTAATGTCAGCGGAGTTCTTGCCGGTATAAGCCCTATCGGGAATCTCAATAAGCTCAATGCCAAGCTCATGCAGGGGCGTAATTGCATTTGGAAAGCGCTGCCAATCGCAATATGCACGCTTAGCAGTAATACGACCCTTATCAACCAACCTCTCCATAATGAGCTTCATCTCTGGAAGATAACCTGGTTCTTGGTGGCCGTTTTTCTTTCTTTTACCTGTTCCTAGTGCCAAATTTTCATAATCGATGAAAACCGCAATAGAGCTCTGAGGAGTAGAAATATCACTCATAACCTGGGTTCCTTTGCGGCTAGCTCTTAGTGGCAGCAGTGGCCGTCATGACCGTGCTCGTGGCCTTCGTGATCATGGTGATGTCCATGGCCGTGGCACTCGCACTCGTGCTCACCATCTTCATGGTCATGACCACAGCAGCACTCATGCTCACCCTCGTCTTCCTGGCTCTCAAGGAGCGACCAGTCTAGACCAGCTGCAGTGCTGGTTGCCTCGTCAGCATAAAGCAGTGAGATTGCCTGAGTGCCCTTACGAGCGCCGCCAATCTGGCACAGCATGTCATAGAGGGTAAACGCAGTTTCTGCACCAGGAAGTGTGATCTCAAGGTCCTCAGACTGAGCAAGTGCAAGCGCAATATCCTTGCGGAAATGCTCGGCCAAAAATCCTGGCTGGAAGTCTCCCTCAAGCGACTTAGGAGCAAGCTCTTTAAGTGCGCGAGAAGAACCCATGCCGCTGGCAACAACCTCAAGCATCTGCTCAACGTCAAGTCCGCCCTGCTCTGCCAGAGCCATTGCATCTGCGTAGCCAATCATGCAGGAAGCAAGAGAAACCTGGTTACAAAGCTTTGCGGTCTGGCCCTTGCCTGCGCCACCCATGCAGAAAATCTTTGACGAGAAGGTCTCGAGAAGTGCGCGTACTGGCTCAACGTCATTCTCGGTTGCACCAATAATCAGAGTAAGAGTGCCGTCCTGAGCGCCCTTCTGACCACCGGTAACAGGACAGTCAAATGCATGCTTTCCCTCAATCTCAGCAGCGTCATGAATGTCGCGTGCAAGTTGAGATGAAGAAGTAGTCAGATCAATAAGGTAAGCGCCCTTCTTAGCAACGCGGATAAGACCGTCTGTTGCCAAGTAAACGTCTTCAACGTCAGTTGGATAACCAACCATAGTAAAGACAACATCAGCGTCTTTTGCAGCGTCTGCTACGCTCTCTGCAGCATGAGCGCCCAGCGAGACAAGTTTTTGTGCTTTCTCTGGTGTTCTGTTGTAAACAGTAACGTCATAACCAGCAGAAATAAGGTGCTCAGCAATAGGAGCGCCCATAATGCCTGTTCCGATAAAAGCAACCTTTGCATTCTTGCTCAGTGCCATGTATGAGTCCTTTCAGACTGAAATTAATATACAAACTGGGGCCGCTCCAAAGAGCGACCCCATACCTTGTACCCGTTAATTAGATTTACGAACCCTGTTAGCAATTCGGTCAGAAAGCGAAAGCTTCTCGCGACGGTCAGTGCCCCAGAAGACAATAGCCACCATGCCTGGGCCAACGTGAGCGCCAATAACTGGTCCTACCTGACTGTGAATAATGGTGAGTCCCTCGCAGCCCTTCTCTTTACGAATCTGAGCCTCGAGCCAATTGGCGTCTTTCTGTGAGTCTGCAGAAATGATGCCAACGGGAAGTGAGGTGTCATGAGAATAGCTATCTCTGAAGTCCTGGATCAAAGATTTAAGCGCCTTCTTACGACCCCTGCACACCGTCTTTACGGTAAGAGCTCCGGTTGAGTCATACGTAAGCTCTGGCTTAACATCAAGCTTGCCGCCAATGTTAGCTGCAGCAGCAGGGATACGACCACCTGCAGCAAGTGCATCCAAGGTCTCAAGCGTTAAGTAGCCATGTATATAATTTTTTGCGTCGTCTGCCCACTCAGCAATCTCTTTTGCCGAGAGACCCTTATTGGCTTGGTGAACTGCCTCAAGTCCAAGCAGCTGAGCTGCGGACGAAGGTGCACCATTGTCAACTACGTAAATCTCAAAGTCTGGATATTTCTCTCTTACCATATCTGCTGCTTGCTCAGCTGCATAGAACGATGAAGAGAGAGCTGAGGTAAAGCACAGATATACCGTAGGTGTGCCCTGTTTTGCAGCGCGCTCAAAGACCTCAAGGTAATGACCAGGAGTAATTGCAGAGGTGGTATAGCGTAGCTTTTTGTCCTTACGCATGCCCTCAAAGAACTCGTGTGCACTGATGCTCTTCCAGCCATCATCATAGTGTTCTCCATCTGGTCCCACATACGGGAACTGGATGATATCAACACCTAGCTGCTCAGCAATTCCTGGAGCAAAGTCTGCGCAGGAGTCCATAATGATTCGAACGTTACTAGGCTTATGATATGCAGCTGAAAGCTCAGTAGGCTCAAGATCTTCAAAGGCGACCTCGCTGATTTCTTCTTCGGCTTTATCTTTTTTATTGAACATCTGGTTCCTCAATCTTGGGTTTGATAATTCCGTATCCACCATTTTTACGATGGTAAATGACATTAGTCAAACCAGTGGAAGAATTAACAAAGACATAAAAATCATGGCCGAGAAGGTCAGTTTGGACAAGCGCCTCCTCTTCTGTCATTGGCTCAAGATCAATGTACTTCTCGCGAACAAGCTGGTCATCAAGGTCTTCAGCTGGGATCTCAATGAGATTAGCAAGATCTTCTTGTGTAAGCGCAACTCCACGCTCGGACTTTACATGATGGCGACGCTCGACAACTTTTGTCTTGTACTTACGCAGCTGCCTGGAGACTTTTTCTGCCGCTTCATCAATGGCTACATACATATCGTCAGAGCTGGCGGTGACACGAACAACATTGTTACGAACAAATACCGTAACCTCAGTTGTCTTTCTATCTGGATTTGAAGGGTTTTTGTCTACTCTGAGAACAACATCGCAAGACATAGGAGTGATGTCAAATACCTTAAGAGCATCACCGATTTTCTGGTCTACGTGTGCGCGCAAAGCCTCAGAAATACTTACCTTGCGTCCCGAAATCTTGATGTCCACCATGGGAGCCTCCTATCGGATACACGAGACATCTTCTATCTGATGTCTGTATAACAACAATACCCATTTGTCGGTCAATCATTCCATAAAAAGTTGAATTGAGCGGTAAACGGTTAGAGACTATCTCTCTTTATGCGTGACTAATTTTGCTCAGAGGAAGATGTAGTTGAATCAGCGCTGGTTGATTGCGTAGATACTTCTACAAGACCAGGAATCTTATTAGTGGTTGAGAGGTGTGGTAACGTGCCAACCCACTTATTTCTAATGACTCCCTCTACTCCATCAGCTTGAATAGTCGAAAGAGCTTGTTGGATTTGCGTAGCAAGCGTCTTATTGCTTGTTGCTACAGAAATGCCAATCGTAGTAGGGACATCAACAACACCAACCATAGAAATATCTTTATTTACTGCTAAATAGGCACCGGCATACGCATCGCAGGCCACATAATCAATGGAGCCATTTTCAAGCGCCTCAAAAGCATCATTTAAGTTAGAAAAACCCTGGACAGACATACCGGTGAGCACCTGGCTCATTGCTCGCTCGGACAAAGAACCTGTTTGAACGCCAACGGACTTTCCACTCAAACTATCAGCAGTAATGTCTGTTTCTGAACCCTTATGGAAAAGAGCCGTTGTAGACTCAGCATAGCCAGAAATCAACGTACTTGTTGAATCCTCGCCGCTCCTGACATCCATGACAATATCGCATCCTGCTTGCAGACCATCAACTGGACCATTTACTGACACAAACTTAACGTCTACGCCCAACTGATCTGCAATTGCAGAGGCTACTTCAACGTCAATTCCTTGCAGCGTTCCGCCTTCTGAGGCCACAATCATAGGAGCAGTCACTGACTGCGTGCGCAAACCAACCGTAAGGGTGCCAGCAGTATGCAATGCAGAATCAGGAACCTTCTGCTGACGGGCTTCTCGCTTCTCTTGAATTGCCTCTTGCACCGACTTGACGTGGAACCATTTGTCCAAATCAATGTTGATAGGACCAATGGAGCATCCTGTTAAAACAACAGCTAGTGCTATAAGAAGCAACACCTTAAGAGAGCTTTTAACGCGCGTCATCAGAACTCCTTCTTCTATACAGGTGTCTTTTCAGCTGACCTGGTATTTGACCCCACACTCGCATACTGGAACGTTTGCTTTGCTACCGCAATAGCTCCACTAATAGTTCTCTCGCCTGCGAGACCCTTTGTCTCATTGATATAACAGGCGGTATGGCTTACTTCTAGGACGAGCCATGATCGTTTACGTGCGCACACGCAAACTTACGTGGATCCCTTTGACCTCGTCTGTCATGGACTAAAAGCTCACAGAGAACTTCGCAACCACAGACCTGAAAAGACTTATCAAGTATAGCCGTTTGCAACCATAGGTAACTCACCATACGCGAGCTAATGCGCCTACGGTTACAGATTGCACGCCTGCGGCACAAAGCACTCTTGTGGCTTCTCTAATTGAGGCTCCGGTTGTTACCACATCATCTAAAAGTAAAATATTTGATTGGTTAACTGGTACGGTACAAGCAATACTTCCTTTCAAATTGATTTGCCTCTGAGCAGATGAGAGCGTTCTTTGGTCCTTTGCGTGTGGGCGTATAAGCACGTCGTACAAAGGTAGACCCGTAAGCTGGCAAAACGATTGAGCTACCAGCTCCATATGATCAAAGCCTCTGCGAGCGTATGCCTCCGCAGTTGCTGGAATAAATGAAACACCATCAATTTTTGAACTATCAAAGCGAGAAGTGCCATCACGAGCACTCCATGCTGAAGCTTCTTCAAGCGCACACAAAATAGCCGCGGCAATTACCGGAGCCAGTCGAAGCTCATGGCCATCTTTGAGCGTCAAAATCAATCGTGCAGGAGGGCCTTTAAATCCCATGGCACAAATAACTGCCCTACTCTCCCACTGAACGGGACGTTTCTTTTTATCAGCGCACTCTGAGCAGACAAGCCTCCCATAGGGAGCACCACAATTAGGACACGCCCACTGCTGAGAGATCCACGGCAGCTTTTCCCGACACTCATCACAGAGGAGCAGACCGGGTTTCTCGCACACGACACAGCGTGTAGGAGCAAGCAGCTCAAGTGTTGAGTTTGCCGTTGCAGCAAAGATAGATGTAGGTGGCATTTTTACCCCCAGAATCTGGGGGCTGACAGTGGATTAAGTCTAGATCAATGGTTACAAAATGAAAGATATTTTAGGCAGACGGCAAAAGTTGGTTTATCTAAAACTTCTACCAGTGAGATTGTATTTTGTAAGGATTCGGTCAACGGATGTTTGCCACGGAAGCCATAACAAAATCAAGAAAATGAGCGTTGCCACACCATGCGTAAGATCAAGCGGAACAGAAGCTGCAAACGCAAGAAGAGCGGACTCGAGGGTTAGAGGATGGACAAATCCAATAACAAAGTACACGTTCATGACAAGACCAAAGAATGGTCCAGAGATAAACGCCCAGGCCATAAGAAGGAAAGGTGGAAGTTTGTGGGGTTTCTCGCCTTGTGAAAGGGCTTCATGACCAGCGGCTGTAGAATGAGCCGGTGTAAAAGTTGCAAGAAGGCCGCCCAGGTAGCCAACAAGTCCCCACGCATACATCTGCCACGGAGTCCACGAACCTTGTCCAAAGAACACGTTGGAGAGAAGCGCAGATAGTGCGCCTACCAGAAAGCCCGCATGTCTTCCAAGAAATGCTCCAGCAAAGATAGCAACTGCTGAGACCGGCTTTACGTATGCGAGCAGCGCAAAAGCAATTCTTCCCGCGGCTCCTAAAGCGCTAAAGACGGCCGTGGGCACCAATTTGGCAACTGAAGGCTTTTGGGTCTCAAAACTTAACATAAATAATGCAACTGAAATGATTGCTAAAATAATTGAAGATGCCGCAGTAAAATCGGGAAAATATATCATTTCAACAGCAAGGATAATAGGAGTAGCAAAGAGTGCTACAACCTCTAGAAGAATTGATAACGTGTGCCGATTACCCACGAGAACCTCACGCTTACCGTCAAAATAAAAATATCGAGAAGGTCTGTCTTATTTTGGCATAAGATGATTTGAAACTACAACAAGGAGGTCTCATGATCTATCTGGGAAACTTTAGTTATAACGACGAGCTTGATGCTACTGACAACTACTGCCTTATGCCTTGCATTGTTGAGGCAGACTCCACAGATCATGCACTTGAGCTTTTCTCGGAGCACCTTATTGAGGTTGCAAAGACATCTGACCTGCTTGATGGCGCAAAAGAGATTTTCTTGGATTCCATTGTTGAGTTGGGAGAAGTTCCAACCACTCCTCTGATTGCCCAGTGGCAAAAGATCATGCCTGCAGGAGTTGGTCTTTGCAGCATTACCAGCGCCCTTCCAACGCTTGATCTTGATGATGAGACGGCAAATGCGTACG
Organism: uncultured Atopobium sp.; assembly: GCA_963518165.1. Classification (GTDB taxonomy): domain Bacteria; phylum Actinomycetota; class Coriobacteriia; order Coriobacteriales; family Atopobiaceae; genus Lancefieldella. The sequence goes on along the minus strand of CAUQHX010000001.1, from coordinate 37,910 downwards.
GCTTCAATGAGCATGCTCACGATCATGAAGAAGATGAAGAAGAGCATGAGCACGAGGAGTTTGGCGACATCAACGATCTTGACGATGAGCTTCTTGAGGAGCTTGGCCAGGATGAGGAGCCTTTCTTAAGGTTCTAGCCTCCTGCGTCGCCAAGCGCCGGGCAAGTTCTAGCCGCTGTCGGAATTCTAGACGCCTATTCCGCCGACCACACCCACGAGTTTGCAAAGAACTCTGAGGTTGGCTCTGTCAGAGAAATCTGGCCATCAAAAACTAGAGAAACGTTATCAGCAACGCGCGATATCAACTGCATGTCGTGCGTTGCTACTAGTATGGTCGTACCTTCTGCTTGTGCGTAAGAGAGCAGGTTGATAACAGCTTCTTTGGTCGGAGCATCCAAACCCTTTGTAGGCTCGTCAAGAATAAGCAGTTGCGCCTTTGTGAGCAGCACTTTTACCAGCGCCAATAGTTGTTGCTGTCCACCAGACAAGTCGTATGGATGAGAAGACATCAGCTTCTGATATGTTATGCGAGCAAGAAGTCCCGAAGCCTCCAGGAGATCTTGAACATCCTGGTCAGAATAGGCACCGCTCTGCTGCCACTGGGCAAGCTCCTCGCCCACACTCTGGCAGGTAAAGAGCAGCTCGGGGTTTTGCGGAATGTACCCCTGGGACTGTTGGAGCTGGTTGTAGACGCGCCCCCTCCTTGGACGAAGAATACCTGCTGCAAGCTTGAGCAGCGTTGACTTGCCAGAGCCGTTGCCGCCTACGAGTGCACGAATTTCTCGCCCCGCGACCTCAAGTGAGCACTTGTTGAGCACCAACTGCTCGCTCTGAGGATATGCAAACGTCACGGCGCTGAACTCGAGCACGGGCGAGTTGTCGGCCACGATGGATGCTTGGTTTGGCGCGGAACTGCAAGGACAGAACGCCTGGCGAGAAGGGCTGTCTGCTTGGAGTACATCGGGTTTCTCGCCGTCGAGGCAGATGCGGGTATCTGCGAGGTGCTCAAACGCGGTGACGTCGTGGGTGGCAACAAGCACGGCAACGTTGAGCTCACGCGCGACGCGCTCCAGGAGCGCGGTGAAGTTCTTCTGCGCAAACGGATCCAGCTGCGAGGTTGGCTCATCCAGCAAGAGCAGCTTTGGACGCATGACAAGCGCGGCAGCAAGGGCTACTAGCTGCTGTTCTCCCCCTGAAAGCTCGCAGTTACGTTTATGCAAGAGCGATTCCATGCCAAAGAAGCTGACCGTCTCAAAAATACGGCGGCGCATCTCTTTCTCAGAAACACCTCGATTTTCCAGGCCAAAAGCAAGTTCTTTAAGAGGCGTCTCGCACACCAGTGCGCGCGAGGCAGCTTGTGGCACAAAAGCAATGGTTTCCACAGACTGTGCCTGCGTCATCGTAGAAACCTCTTGTCCACAAACGATAATTGAACCGTCTTGTTTACCTTGAGGCGCAATCTCAGGCTTAATGAGGCTCAAAATGGTTGACTTGCCTGAACCAGTTGGTCCCAGCAAAAGGCTAATCTGACCTGCATAAACTTTGCAGGAAAAATCCTCTATGACCTTGCTGTTTGGAGCTAAAGCATAGGCAAACGAGAGATTCTGAATAGCAAGAATTGCTTCTTCAGCAGCTGAAGATGTAGATAAATTCTGCTGGTAGGAAGGGTACTCACTCATACAGACTGCTCCCATAAGACGGCATCAAGGTGCACAAAAACTACTGGTAAGACGGCAAATAAAGCTACTCCCAAATACCAAAAACTCAGTTGAAACGCTGGCATAGTGGGGTAAAACTGCCAAGCTTGAACAAGCATATACAAAGAAGTTGCTGCTACAACGCCTAAGAAAGCGAATGACAACAGCGCCAGGGTGTCGTAGGCGTCAAGCACCTGGGTATTCCATCTGCTTCTGCGTACTGTCATTCCCCAGCCTCGAGACACAATAGACTGAAACGTACTTATCGACTTCTCTAACGCGCTCATACACACTGCGTTAATTGTGCTGGCTGTCTGCACAATAGCTTTTCTCGCGCTCAGAAAATAGCGTTGACCTGGAAAGCGGTGTGGCTGATGTGACTGTGACGCAGAATCACACGTTTGAGTTGCAGTGTTTGCCGACTGAATTTGTTGTGCCACGGTAAGGTCAGAAAGCAACTGTGGCATAAGCTGCACAGAAAGACTCAAGACCAGTTGCAGCCCTGGAAAACGCACGCTTGAGCGCTGTAACAACTCGAGCGGAGACACCACCACAAACAGACACTCTAGCCAGCTCAACGTGCTTACAAGCACCAGGCCCGAGGTAGCTCCGTACACAAAACTCTCTGCGTACAGCTGTGTGTGCCCAAAAGAATACAAAACAGTAGACCCAGATGCCGAGAAAAAGGGATTGATAACTGTCATTAATACCATAATGGGAACATACCAAACAAGCTGTTTAACAGCATGTTTACTGTCAAATAACTGAACTATGCACAGTTCAGCGCCTACAAAAGCAATCAGCGCACAGAGCGGCTGAAAAGAAAAAGCAGCAAGCACAACCTCGCATCCAAACAGCACAATCGTAGCAAGTGGATGCAGGCGAGAAAAACTTGTGCGTGCCGGATTCATTAGTTCACCGCGTTAACGTATGTCCAAACAACCGAATCGCCGTCGTGCAGAACATATGCGTCTGACGTGTAGTTAGGCTGGACACCATTAACCGAGTACACCCAACCACTCTGTGGACCATGGTCGCGCTCTGCAAGCCCATTAATTGCTGCAACATACATACCAAACGATGTACTGCGCGCATTTACCCCAGCGCCACTTGCAAGCAATGCGTCGTAGACTGATGTGCCCTCTTGTACCTGAAGGTTGACGGTAAACGAAGGTCCCTTAGCTGCAGATCCATCAACTGTAACGCTTACAGAAAGCACGCTATTCTCTTTACGAGGAGCAGCTCCTGCGTTTGTTGAGTTGCTAGAGTTAGAAGGCTCCGACGTGTTCTGATTAGAAGAATCCTGCGTTTTAGACGCATCAGCATTTGATTGAGCGTCTGAAGCAGAACTTCCTTGCGACTGTGCCGTCTGAGAGTCTGTTTGAGCGCCAGAAGCACCCGCTACCGTCTGACCTTGCGCGGCAGGCGCCTCTTGAGCAGAAGTGCTTGAAGTGGGCGCAAAGAAATACTGAATCAATGTCCATGCAAAGAAAAGCATGAACAGAAGAGACACTATTGATGCTGCCAAATAGAGAATCCGTTTGGACTCTCTTGTGAGCTTAACCACTATCTCACCTGGCCTCGGCCATTGGAAACATGGTGAATTGCAGCGGTTTCTTTCTTAAGCAACGCTACGAACACTGCTAGAACTGCTGCAGAAGCAAAGAAACCAAAGACGCTCAAAAGCGGGATAGTAGGCGCAGAGGACACCTGCTGTGGAGCGGCGGCCTGCTTGTTTGAGTATTCAGTAGGTGGAAGATGTTTCTCGTCAGAGTTGGTATCTGCAGTCTTGTTCTCAGATGGAGCCTTTGTAACCTCCTCACCTGCACTCGTAGAGGTGGTCGAGGAAGTTTCATGTGCAGCTGGAGATGAAGGATCTTGAGCTGGCACATTCGTAGATGTTGTGTCTGTTCTGCTGAAAATGTCTCCAGATGGCTGGGTATTCTCGCCAGAAGGTTTCTGATTAATAAGCGAGAAGAGCGTGCCGGAGTCGTTGGTGTAGTAAAGGTTGCCCTCAAAGTCTGCAATAACCGACGACGTGGTGTAGTTCTGATGGTCTTTATCAGGAGTGTAAATCTGAGCTGCTCGGCCAGAACCCAGTTTGTAGACCCATACACCGCCAGGTAAACCGTTTACGGTGAAGTACGCATAGGTGCCGTTTTGCTGAACAGAAACAAGAGGCGTGCTCTGAGACTTACCCTTGCCAGCACGAGCCTGGTCAGTCACCGTAAAGGTGTCCAGAGAAATGACGGAGATTGTTCCGTAGCCCTCAGCATCAACGCCATTAACAAAGACATTAGAGCCACTGATTGTTGGAGTAGAGGTAGACTCTGCTGCAAATTTGACCTGCTTCTCCTCAACAAGAGAAGAACCATTTCTTCTAATCAGATGCAGCGTGCCGTCATTTCTGGTTACCGCAAGGTAGGTTCCGTTGCCGTTTTGATCAACGGAGACAGGAACAATACCTGCGCGGATTGGTGAGCCAAGATTAAGCTCAGCCTCAATGGCACCAGTTGTACCACTAATGAGCCTGACTGAAGAGGACTCGTCACCAATCATAAAGTCAGAGCCAGAGGCAGCAGCACCAGACCAGTAATAGCCCGAAGCCTGACCAGAGGTGGCACCAGGTGTATTTGCAGGTTGTGCGTTCTGCTTCCAGCGAAGCGCGCCCGTCGTAGCGTCAACAGCAACCATGTAGCCGCCAGCTGCGTCAAATCCACTCATCTTAGTAAACTCAGCCAAGATAGTGCCGTTATTAACCGTCAGGCTAGAAACAGATTGCAGCGTATTAGTAGTATCCAGGGGTTCTGTCTTCCAGATGCACTCCATAGTTGTTGCCGAGAAAGCAGTAAGACAGCCATCATCGGTAGCAACAACAATCATGCCATTAACGTACAGAGGACGTGCAAAGTACGAGACCTTAGAGCCAATCTGTGCCTCAGCAATAAGGTTACCTGTTGCAGCGTCAACTGCTTTGAGAGTAGAACCGCTTACGTAATAGACCGTATCATGAACAATGACCTGATCAGAAATAAATCCAGGTGTATTCTGAGTTCCCTCAGTAACACTCCAGCGCAAGGCTGCAGAGTTAATTGGGGTGTTCTGCGTAGTAGTGGAACCGTTTCCGCTACCAAAACCGCTCCAAGATGCATCGTAGTTAGGGTGCTCAGCAAATGGATTGATAACCAGCTCTTTTTGAGGAGTTGGAATGGAGCTATCCTGACCACCATATGTCCAGGTAATAGTTGTGTTCTCGTCCAAGGTAACGTTATTTGCCATCTTGTCCGAAAGCTGACCGTTCACAAAGAACTGCCACCACTTATAGGCACCATTAACCTGAGCTGTTGCAAGTGTCAAACCCTGTGCAGGAGACGTAATAGAAGATAGATAACCGCCTGCCGCATCGTAAGTAAGGCCATTATTCTTCAGGTAATCGTACGTTACCTTGTCAGCAGTTGTACCCTTACGAACCTCAATAGTCTGAGTAGGAGCCCAGTGCTGAGGCTTGCCGTCTTTATCAAGGCCCACTACAGAAAGGGTGACGGAAACAAGCTGACTTGGGTCTGGATCTTCCTCTGCAGGTCGAGCGCCCTTCTCGCCCGCCACAGTAAAGGTGGCAGAAACTTTCTGATTAGTAAGGGCCTGGAACTGCTCATTATCTGGATACAAGCTTGCATAGCGAGAATAACGTGCACTTGAAAGAAGCGCAGAAACCGTAACAGAAGTGTTGTACTCAGGAGTCTGTGCTAGAACAAGATTCTCGTTCTGAATGATTGTTGGCTGAGAAGAGCTGTAAGTGCGTGCCTGATCAGCAGGACCCATGGGGTCATACGTTGGGAACTCGGAAGGCACAATACCGCTTGCGGTCTTATCCGTATTGTTAACGTCATACGACCAGGTCAAAGAACCGTCTGCGGCACGATAGAACTTGTTTGGTGTAGCCAGAGACTCAGAAACGCTGTCCTGTTTATTCTGCTGGCCAGAAGGAGTAGCAAGGGCATCCCAGAAATGAGCCTTTGACTCATTCATCAAAGCAAGCTCTGCATCAATGTCAGCTTGATTCAGAGGGCTTACCGTAACCGTAAGCGTCTTAGAGACGGTTACCTCAGGATTCTCCTTATCAGTAACAGTCAGAGTGATGTCTACCTGCTGCGCAGAAGCAGAAGGCAGAGGCTGATATACCGTTGCTCGATAACCATTAAACCTAATGGCGTCGTTTGAAGACGTGTACGTAAACTGATAGCGTTTGCCATCCAAACCAAAGTTCTTTGGCGTAGGCATCTGAAGATCGTCTGTGACTGCCTGAGCATTAATGGAGTGATTGGTATACACATCTTTAATGCTGGATGTCGAGAAACGCCTGTTAATGCGTCTTAACAGATTATTCTGGGCATCGGCAATGGCCGAAGAGTCGCCTGGAACCGTTACGGTGAAAGTTTTCTGATAGCTTGTCTGAGGAGCGTCTGAGCTGCTCAAAGAAACGTTTGCAGTCAGCGTTACCTGCTTGTCACGAATGCCGCGGGTAACTGTTGCCTTATAAGGCTCAGTACCATAACCATCAATACGAACAGTAGATGTATCTGAGCTGGTCCAAGTAACCTTAGACCATGAAAGCTGGCTTCCATCAGCAGAAACAAGCTTATGTGGAAGAGTAAAGTCTGAAGTTACCGAAGACTCATTTTGCCCTGCAGCATATGATGGAGAAAGATTTTGAGATACGTCAGCAAGCTGTGACTGAGACTTTGCCTCATCCCAGGGGATTAAAACATTGCAGGTATATTGGACGGTCTTTCCATCCTTGGAAAGTTCAAAAGTAACTTTTGCCTGACGGAGAATAAGAGTGCTTCTCTGATTAGTAAAGCCAGCGGCATCCATCCAGAAGTACTCAATAGAACCATTGGTTGCAAAATCAGTAGAAATACCTGCATGAGCGTATGAAGCTGTCGAGGACATCTGAACAGATGTCACTCTAACGTTAACCTCTCCAGCACCAATACGACGCAGTTCTTCTGCAACCATAGTGTTGAGGTTAGTGTCTACGCCATAACGAGGTTTTGGCTTATAGAAGGAATTGGTCAGTGTTTCTACTGCCTGATCCAGTGTTTTGTGTGGATAGTCAGTCTCATTAGTGGTTGCTGCAACACCAGGACCTGTTTCTTCAGAGGTTGCGGCTGCGCCAGAGGTGGCGGCTACGGTACCAGAAACAGTTTCGGTACCAGAAGCGCTGTTATTAGCGGTAATAGCAGTCTCTGTAGAGGTAGTTGCTGCGACAGTAGTGGTCAACTCCCCCGCTGCTTCTGCAAATGCAGGAGCTGGTAAGAGCGCAAGCACTAAAAGTATGGAGAAAAGGCTATTGAGCGCCTTTTTAAACATGCTTCTAATTCCTTCCAACTTGTGGTGAGTCCAGCTTTCTTGCCATAACAAGCACCACAATTCCAAATACAACTAAAGGCAGACTGAGCAACTGTCCCATGGTAATAAAGCTGCCAAAGAGATAGCCAAGCTGCTCGTCAGGAACACGAACAAATTCCACAACAAACCTAAAAATGCCATAGAGCATCAAAAACGTTCCAATGAACGTTCCTTGTGGACGAGGAGGATACTTCCTAGAAAGAACGTACAAAATGACAAACATCAGAAGACCCTCGAGAAGTGCTTCGTAGAGCTGAGAAGGGTGACGATACACCGCTCCTCCCGTCTCAAACATAACTCCCCAAGGCAGATCTGTAGGCTTTCCCCAAAGCTCACCGTTGATGAAGTTTGCGCAACGTCCAAAGAAAAGACCAAGAGGTGCGCCAATAACTCCCAGGTCACAAATGGTGGGGATAGAAAGACCCGATGCCTTGCAGACAATTGAGCCGCCAATAATAGCTCCTACGAGGCCTCCATGGAAACTCATACCGCCTTGGCTTAAGGCAAATGCATCAAGTGGATGAGCCACGTAATAGCCTGCACCGTAGAAAATAACGTAGAACAGACGGGCGCCAACAATAACGCCGAACGAGATGCCTACCATCAAATTAAGCACGTCATCAAGGGTAACGTTAAGTTTCCAGCGCTGAGCAGTTCTGTACATAACTACGCCAGCAAGCACAAAGCCCACGAGATATGCCAGACCATACCACCTGATAGATAGCGGACCCAGTGAAAGCGCTACTGGGTTTAATGAATGATAAAAAGCATCAAGCCACACAATACGTCCTACTTACTAAAACTACTTTGAAAGAACATGCGAAGGAGTTGCACCACGCTGACCCTGATAATGGCTACCAAGATCCTCGCAGCCATAAGGACGCTCAACAGGAGAACTCATGCGCTCAAAGGAAAGCTGACCAATCCTCATGCCAGGGTGCAAAATGATTGGAAGGTTAGCAACGTTAGAAAGCTCCAGTGTGAGCTCTCCGTCCCAACCTGGATCAACATAGCCTGCAGTTGAGTGAATCATAAGACCCAGGCGTCCCAGGGTAGACTTACCTTCAAGCTTACCGAGGATATCGTCAGGAATAGCAATGCGCTCAAGCGTAGTGCCAAGCGCAAACTGACCAGGATGAAGGACAAAAACCTCTCCTTCAGGAACATCAATTGACTCAGTAAGACCCTCTTGAGCTACAAGTGGATCAATTGAGGTATGCGTAGAATTGCGGAAGATTCTAAAGTTTGAGCCAAGACATACGTCAACCGATGCAGGCTGCACGTTTTTCTCGCATAAAGGCTCAATAACGATACGACCAGCTGCAATCTCTGCTTTAATGTCGCGATCAGAAAGAACCACAACGTCCACCTCTCTTACGTCATACAAATGTATGGTCAGAAAACCTAGTTATCCGTTTATATAAAATATCACGCCCTACACAATAATGTGCGGGGCGTGATATATAAAATTTGTAAATACGCAGGTCAGTTATGGTTCTTCATAACTTCTCTGCATAAAAAACATGTTTATGCATATAAAACTACGTGCCAAAACGCACCAAACGTTCACTTTTTTGGCGCTGAGCGGCAATTTACAGCATTGCAGGCTGAACACGCTTAACGCCTGGGACGTGCTCAATCAGAATGCGCTCAATGCCCTCGGACATATCGTATGCAGACATAGGGCAACCAGCACAAGAGCCGACCATCTCAAGGGTAACGGTACCGTCATCGCTTACATCAATAAGCTCAACGTCGCCACCGTCGGTCTGAAGGCTCTGGCGAATAACATCAAGGGTTGCATTCAAGAGGTCACGATTAATGGCCATGTTTGCTCCTACTCAAATCTACTCAAAGCGCGGCTGCGCTCACAACTTACAACAAGGGTATCCTACCCAAAATTTCAAACTTATTTCTTCCCTATCCAATTGGCGAGAAAAGATGTCCAACTGACGCATCTTTCAGACGTGCAGGCAATGATGCACCCGACGCTGTTGCCGCAATCGCCGCAGCCACGCGAGAGGTAGCCTCCCGTGTCTGCTCCGTGCTCAAAAGCGTTGCGTCTACCATAAAGCGCTTCACGCCGGCAGAAAGCATCTCGGCCATCTCTGGCACGCCGTCAAACAGCTTAGGACTCCAAATCTTAGAGCGACCGTGCCTATCAGTCCTGACCGGCATGTAATCGTTGTCAATGCCTCTGAGCGTGTGCTCCTCAAGACGCAGCTTGCAGGCATCACAATCGTGGATACACTTGCCCGTAGACATCAAAATACAGTGCTCAGTGGTCATGGTACGAATACGACCGCTGACCATATAACCCACAGGAATCGAGGCGTTTCTCGCCAGGTGACAAATCTCTTGGAGAGTCAGCTCGGAGTTGAGCCAAACACCTTCTGCGCCCATGTCAGCCAGCGCATGCAGGGCGTAGTCGTTGTGAACTGGAATGCACTCGCGCACCTCTGGAGTGGCCCCGCGCTCAACAGCCAGCGCCAGCTCAGAGATGTTGCCCACGGCAACTGGCCTACCTGCGGCAACGTATGGGTCCAGGCGATTGTGGTCAATCTCGCGACATACCTCGTCAAGCCATGGCGTCACCTTGGCGAGAAGATCCTCTGGCCACGAAGTCTCTGCGAGCGCATCGGTTGTTGCGTACAGACGATCTGCTCCTGCCTTGAGCGCAACACGTGCCTGCTCGGGAGTCTCAACCAGAACACACACCTCTGCCTGCGACGCATTTGTTTTTGCAGTAGCCTCATCAAAGGCAAAAAGCTTCTCTTTGTCCTGGGCTTCTCGCTCCTTTTGATAGGCAAGACGGGAAAGCGGAGCAATCTTCTGCTCGCGGTCCTGGTACTCCTCAAGAAGAGCCGCCTCCAGCTGCTCACATGCTGCAGCACGGACCTTGTGAACGGCACTAAAGCTCATGCCGCAGGCGTCATCCATCTGGACGTCAAAGCTCACAGCCTCAAAGGGAGAGGTTCCCATGCGACCAACGTGCTCAATAAGCTCGTCAGAGGTTACCGCCTTAGTGCGCGCCTCCTCCACCACAAAGCCCTCGGCAGACGCACGTGCAGCTCCGTCTGTGGTAGCAAGCGTCACTGTAAAGGGCTGGCCAATGCGGGCACTGATAGCCACGTCAACGGCACGCTTGCGAGGATATTCCAATGAAGAAATCTGCTCGGCTGCCACGCGCGCTGCCTCAGAGCGAATAATGCGCACCGTGGAGCCAGTCTGCATAACACGAGAAGTGCGAACAGTAACCGTCTGACCAGGCTCAACGTCAACAGGACAAAGAGCAGTCAGGAACTTGTCAGGCTCATCGAGCGGCCTAATCTCTAGCAGGTCATTCTTGCCAATAGGTGCGTGAGCAATAAGGTCAACATCTGCCTGCTTGTAGCGGCGCAGCTTAACACGGCCGCCATTGAGGCCACTCTTGCGCTCAAGAGCGTCCTCAAGTGGACGTCCCCCGGTAACCTCACCGACAATCTCACCGCGGTTGTTGGAGCGCTCATAGCTCATCATCTCGTTGCCAGCGGTGCCATGCAGATACGCATTGGTCAGACCGCGGTTAAACGAGCGTTTGAGCAAGCGGTGACGGCGCGCCACATCGGCTTGGTTGTCCACGCCCTTCTCGGCAGCGTCAATTGCCTGACGATACGAAGACACCACCGAGTACACGTACTCAGGCGCCTTCATGCGGCCCTCAATCTTAAGCGAGCCAACGCCCGCCTCAATCATGTCAGGCACGTCATCAATAGTGCAGTAATCCTTAGGGCAGAGCAGCCTATCAATGCCACCCATCGAGACAACTTCATGCTTAGAATTGAGCAACTCGTACGGCAAGCGACACGGCTGAGCACAGGCTCCGCGGTTAGCAGAGCGGTCTCCTCGCATAGAGGACATGTGGCAGATGCCCGAATAGCAGAAGCACAGAGCTCCGTGACCAAAACACTCCAGCTCAACGCCAAGCTTGGAAATAGTAGAAATCTCTTCTTTCGTAAGCTCTCTAGACAGGGTGACGCGACCCACGCCAAGCTTTTTACAGGCAGCAACACCGCGCGTATCGTGGATGTTTGCCTGTGTTGATACGTGGCATTCAATCTCTGGCCAGGTTTGTCTTACCTGAGCCATAAGACCCCAGTCCTGGATAATAAAAGCATCTGCGCCAAGGATCCACGCGCGGCGAATCAGACGCAGGACACGCTGCATCTCGTCCCACTTAACAACAACGTTCACGGTGACGTATACACGAGCGCCAGCTAGATGAGCCTGCCTGCACGCACGCGCAAACGACTCGTCGTCAAAGTTGTCCGCACCACGGCGGGCGTTGAAGTTGTTGCCCAAGCCGCAGTAAATAGCGTCAGCACCACCAGCAAGAGCTGCGGTAAATGGCGCAGGACCTCCCGCTGGGGCGAGAAGTTCCATCTGGGTTGCACGAGGGAGCGGCGAAGACGAAAGCTCTTTATCAGAAGCTTCCTCTGTCCACTCTGGCTCGTTCATGCGATTAAGCTCGTGAGCGGTAGATTCTCGCTCACGACGATTACGTTCGTTCATAGTACCTAACTTGCCGCGTCGCCAACTACTTCTTAAGTGAAGAAAGTGCTGGATGAATCTTATCTTTGTCGGAAAGAATAACCTTTGCAGGATCTAAGGTTTTCTCGCCAAGAAACGCTGGCCACTCAATTCCAAGCTCTGGATCGTTCCACATAATGCCGCCCTCATCACCTGGGTGATAGATGTCGTCACACTTGTAGCAAAACTCCGCAGTCTCGGAGAGTACCAAGAAACCGTGGGCAAAGCCGCGAGGAACAAAGAACTGTCTGCGATTCTCTGCGGACAAAACAACGCCTTCCCACTGACCCCAGGTTGGACTTCCCTCTCGCAGGTCAACCGCAACATCAAAGACAGTGCCGGAAATTACGCGCACAAGCTTTGCCTGTGGATGCTCAATCTGGAAGTGAAGACCGCGAAGCACACCCTGAACGGAGTAAGACTGATTGTCCTGCACAAATGAAGCGTCAATGCCGCCAGCAACAAAGTTTTCTTCACGGTAGGTCTCCATAAAGCCACCACGAGCATCACCGTACAGCTTTACGTCCACAACCTTTACACCTTCAATCGAGGTGTCATAAAACGTAAAATTGCCCGACTGAATAGGGTTTTTAAGCTCTTTTGGAAACTCCATAGCGTTCACCTTTCGATTTCTTTAGGTAATCTACTATATACGAGTCAAGATTAATAAGGCTTTTGAGCTATGATATTCATGCAGTTAACGTGTAATTTGCAATTCGAAGGATGCTTGTGAGAATTCTTGCAGTCGTTCCCGCTTACAACGAAGAAGCCTGCATTGCTTCAACTATTACAGAGTTGTGCCAGGTAGCCCCTCAAGTTGATTACATCATAATCAACGACGGCTCATCTGATCGCACACTGGATATCTGTAAAGAGCGTGGATTTAACTACCTTAATTTACCTGTTAATGGTGGTCTTTCTGCTGGCTTTAGGGCTGGCATGCGCTATGCAAAAGAGCATGGCTACGATGCTGTGGTGCAGTTTGACTCCGATGGCCAACACAGGCCCGAATACATTGCTCCTATGGCCCAGGCAATGGTAAACGAGGGAGCAAACATTGTTATTGCTTCTCGCTTTGTCACTAAACCGCGCGGAAACTCTCCCCGAGAGATTGGCTCCAAGCTGATTTCTTGGCTTATCAAAACAAGCACTGGTCAGACTATCACTGACCCCACATCAGGCATGCGTATGTACGACCGCGGCCTTATTGAGACGTATGCGCGCTCCTTTGACTTCTCCCCCGAGCCAGACACTATCTCGTTGCTGATGCGCCGTGGCGCAAAAGTTGTCGAGATCGAAACCGAAATGCGTGAGCGTCAAGGCGGCGAGTCCTACTTGAGCTTCTACAACTCAATTATGTACATGGCTCGCACGTGCCTCTCGCTTTTGCTCTTCCAGTGGTTTAGATAAGGTGACACCATGACTTTAGTTCTAAGAATTCTGCTGCTTATTGGCGCCCTTTTTGCCATGGGCATTGTCATCAATAGCGTCCGCAAATCAAAGATTCGCATCTCCGACTCAGTCTATTGGGTTGTTTCTGCAGGAATCCTTGTTTTGTTTGCGCTCATCCCTCAGCTTGCCTATTTCTTCTCAAGTCTGTTTGGCTTTATGAGCCCAGCAAACTTTGTCCTGATGCTGGTTATTGTGATGATCCTCATCAGGCTCTTCCATCAGTCCTGTGCAATCTCTAAGCTCACCTATAAGGTTGAACAGCTTTCTAGTGAGCTTGCCTTGCGTGATAAAGACGCACGTGACGAGAAGAACCTTGATTTTGTAACTGATCTTAACCAGCGAACCCGCGTGTAAACGACACGTCAGCTCTCTGGCGGCACGCTCACACAGGCAATCCATTAAAAAGTCCGCTTACGCAGCGGACTTTTTCTTTTGATCTTTAAATCCCAAGAAGCAGAAGATACCAAATACCAGAGCAAGAATTGCAAGCGAGGCATCATACAGCACGCACGCTCCCATAATGCCAAAGTTGCCCACAAACCATCCTCCGGTAAGTGCAGCAAAGCCTGCACCTGCAGCGTAGCTCACAAAGACGGCCACCTGCTTACGCATGGTTACTACGGCATAGTACAAAATGACGGTAAGAGCATTGAGCAAACCGCCAAAGAGCAACAGCAAAAGCTCTAGCTTATATGGCTCAAAATCAAGACCATACAAAAGTCCAAGAACCGGAGCTCCCAATGGCCAAGCTAAAGCCATCGAAACAACAGTGGCCAGGGCAACTACGGCAAAGCCCTTAAGAATCAGACCCACAAACTGCTTGTCTTGCTGATTATTCCAATATTCGGCCATTTGAGTGAGCAGTGGCTTAAAGACAAAGTTACTTAAAAGATTGATAACCATGGCTGGCATGGCCAATGCCGTAAAGAACGTAAGAAGCGCTTGATCGCTCAAAGCTCCCAGCGCATAGCGAGGAGCGCCGACAACGTACGTTAGCAAGAATGAACCAGCAAATAATGGTGCGGTGGTAACCAACAGCTTTGTAATTTGCTTAAAATCAAAGGTGGGCTTAAGCGTTGCCATCTTCTTAGTAGGAGGAATGACAAGCACAATCATAACTACTAGCGATGCAACAAAAGAAACAGCTGCGCCAATAAGCAGATTCTTTGTAAGAAGTACACCCACCGCAAAACCAACAACGGTTGCAAGTACACGGTAAAAGAATGCTCTACCGGCAATATCTAAGCGACCATGCTGCTGGAACATGCCATGGAAAACATCTTCTACAACGTCAAATAAACGAAGAGATGCAATAAGGGCATACAGCACTCCCTCGTAGCTCAATCCCTGGGACTGCAGGGTAAAGATAATGATTCCCGCAATCATCAAACCAGTTGTGATGATTCGTGCCGCAAGATACACGCCAAACGAGAATACTTCTTCTGTATCGGTAACCTGATACGTCCTAATTTCAAAGTGACCAATAACCATAAGCTGCTGAGCCACAGCATAGGCAAGCGAGAAAACACCACCGGCAGCAGCTCCCATGGTACGCGTGACCACCATCAACATAAGCACTGTTGAGGCGGCATTCATTAAAGAACCGAGCGTATTCCAGAAGTAGTTTTTCTTAAGCTGTTCAGCAGAAGTATCAATAGTCATAGTTAGCTTTTCTGACCAAAGTCCTCAAATGCCTGACGACTTCCTTTGGTAACGTCTACCTCTTTCCACTTACCAAAATCAAGCGCACCAGGATGATGGTTTTTACGATCCTTCTCTGGAGGAAGCTGCATGTAATCCCCATATCCCCTGGTCAAAAGTTTGTCATATTCCTTTGGAAGCGTAGTAGTGATGTCTTCAAAAGGAACGCGAACCATTGGGAAAACATCCTCTTTGTCCATAGACCAGTTCTCTGGATCAGGTTCGACAAAACTTGCGTAATGAGTGGTATTCTCGCTCTCTGCAGCACGTGCTGCCTGATCCCATTTGCGTTGAATGTACGCAGATGAAACCCTAAAAAGCTTTAAGGCGTGGTGAATGACAAAGCACCCCGCAAGAGCCACTTTCTTCTTCCAGCCAGTCAGCGGTACGCGAGGCGTTGGAGTGACCAGCAAGAAGTTCAAACGGCCCCAGAACCATGTTTGGCGCTTAATCTTAGCCAGCTTCTTTGGATCCGCTGGAATTTTATCAAAGGGGAAAATTCCAATTGAGATAGCGTAAGTAAAAGGGCAGGTCATAAACTCGTCAGGGACGCAAACTGTTCCCTTTAAAGAGAGGTTTGTATTAACTGCTGGAAAGAAATTGTCTTTTCTTCCGTTTTGGATGCAAAAATCCGGACGAAGAAGCGCTGGTGCCTTCTCCAAAAAAATCTCATAGTCCTCGCGGAACATCGAGATATCTACATCATCATCCCAAGGAATAAAGCCTTTGTGCCTCACAGCGCCAATAGCAGTTCCGCCGTACGCCTGATACGAAATACCAAGCTCCGTACAGACGCGGTCAAGCTCATCCATCAAAAGCGTAGAAAGAATCTGAATCTTTCTTAGCTCATTGGGGTTCTCGTATGTCTTATATCCGTCAGACTCCACAAAGGCTCCCATTCGCCATCGTCCGATAACATTCTTATAATACTAGACATCGGAGCTAATCGATTGGATGTAGCAATGTATACACCTCAGGATCACACGTTTGCTGTCTGTGCTTATGGCGAGAGCCCCTATCTAGAAGAGTGCATTCTCTCGCTCAAAGAGCAGACACTGTCTACGAATATTCTTTTGGCTACTTCAACACCAAATGAACTGATTCAGTCTCTTTGCGAGAAGTACAACATTCCCATGCATGTTAATCCCGGTCCAGGAGGCATTGCTGGCGACTGGAACTTTGCCGTGAGCGTTTGTACAACTCCGTTGGTAACCATCGCTCACCAAGACGATCTCTACAAACCAAACTATGCAGAGTACATGCTTGAACGCGTGAACAGCTCTTCTCGCCCACTAATTTATTTCACCAATTACGGTGAGCTGCGTGACGGTGAAGAAGTTCTTGAAAATCGTCTGCTTAAGGTAAAGCGTCGCCTCTTGTACTCGCTCTCAGAGCCAGAAAATGCAGGTAAAGCATGGGCTAAACGTCGTGCGCTTGAGCTGGGCTGTGCCATTTGCTGTCCAAGCACCACACTGGTTCTCCCTAACCTTGAAGTGCCTGTTTTCAAGGCTGGATTTGGCTCTAACCTAGACTGGGAAGCCTGGGAAGCAATCAGCAAGCGTGAGGGTGATTTCTTGTACGACACCCGCGTGTTGATGCTTCATCGCATCCACGAAGACTCTGAAACCAGCCACCTTATTCACGATAACCGTCGTGAACAGGAAGACCTGGAGATGCTTAAGAAGTTCTGGCCAGCTCCTGTGGCCAAGCTCATCAACATGGCTTATAAGAGCGGCCAGAAGAGTAACGGCTAACTCCATCTGTTCTCTACACAAAAAGACCCGCAGCTCAACAGCTACGGGTCTTTTTTAGTTTGTTTGAATAAAGCTAACCTACTCTTTACTAAAGAGCTCACTCCAGTCTGGAGTTGCAGAAAGAACCGTTCCTACAATAATGACAATGCAGCAAATTACAACCAGTGGAGATGGAATTGCTTCAGGCATAATTGTTGGCAGGATAATACCTGCAAGAGCTGCAAAAATGACCGACCACGCAGAGTAAGAAATGTTCAGTGCCATACCGCGAGAAGCACCGATGGCGTCAATTGCCTTGTAGTAGAAGAGATATGAGGCAGTACCTGCAAGAGCAGCAATAAACACAACGCCATTAGCAGGAGTTACTGCAACCTGACTTGCAAACTCTACCGAGCCTGCGAGAGGCAAAATGATAAGACCATAAGCAAACGCAGAGGTAGTTTCCCTAATCTGAAGTGCAGTCTCGTTATCAACAGCGTCGTCTTGCATACCCCAAGCCAAAATAACTGCCTCAGAGCCCCAACCAAAGACGCAGGCAACAACGCCTAAGATGCCAACAAGAACGTTTCCGTTACCTTCTCCTGCAGCGGTGGAAACGCCAATAACCATAACGCCAACAAGAGCCACGATAAGAGCAATAACCTGCTTCAAATTCATTTTTTCTTTAAGCAAAAGCCATGCCAAAACCGAACCAACTGCAGGATAAAAAGCTGAAATAGCTGCGGTGTAACCAGGTCCAATGGCATTAATTGCAGCAAGATAACCACTCATGCCAATTGGACCACCTAAAAGAGCGCCAAGCATAACAACGCGACCACTCTTAGTTTTTGCTGCCTCAAGGGTATCCCTCAGCCTACCCTTACGTGCCATCATGACAAGAAGAATAGCCGCAGCAAAAAAGTCATGCATAAATGCACTGGCAAATGATGCCTGAGCAGAATCAACATAGGGACTCATTCCAAGAGCAACACCAAGGATAACGGTATCAACTGCCCAAAGAATACCGCTTAATAAACCATATTGCATTATTTCCCCTTTTACTCCTAGTTCTGGTTCTCTTCGTACCAAGAAAGTACGCGGTCAATATTGTTTGCAGCATAGCGATAGTAAATAAAGAACCACTCGCCTACGTTCTCGCCCTCTGCTTCCTTAACCAGAGACCACAAATACCAGCACCAACCAGCAAAGACAACATAGCTCCAGAAGTGTCTGCGCTGCTCAAAAGTTGCCTCTTGTCCAAAGTAGTAATCAATAGCAGCATTAGCCTCATCGTCAGTAAGCTCACAGCAAACTGTGAAGGTACCAAAGTCATTAGCCTCATCTGACATTCCCGCATATTCCCAGTCAATAAGGCTGTAGTTGCCGCCCTCGTCAATCAAGAAATTCAGATAGAAGAAATCGTTGTGAGAAATAACAACTGGATACTGGTCAGCATCTGCATACTTCTTCAAGCGCAGGACCTTCTCGCGAAGCTCGTAGTAGCCAGGAATCTCAATAGGACCCTCTTCTAGCAGGAGTTTCTCGTAATTAAGACCTTCGTTGACAAAGTCAAAAGAGCGATCGAGCGAGGCACCGCTATGGTGCAATTTATAACCCATCTCCATTGCGCGCTTGAGCTGCTCAGGGTTATGAGGATCAAGGTTCTGAGCGTTTTTCACAAACTTGGAAATCTTCCAACCCTCTTTTTGGTCCTCGTAAATAAAGGTGCTATCTAGGCCAAGCTCACGAGCAAGTCGAAGACCAGCCTCTTCAGCTGCACGATCAACGAGTTTCTCGGTACCAACGCCAGGATGTCTATAGACATACTCCTGAGCATCATCACCATATCCCACAATAAAGTGAGCAGACAGGTTAGTAAGTCCCTGTTTTAGAGGATAGAAACCGTGGATATCCTTCTTCTGGCAATGAAGCACCGAGACAATGTTGTCAAAAATCTCTGAGTCGATGTTCTCAATAAACGCTGGGTCAAACTGACGAAGCTCATCAAGGGAATCAAACTCGTAAATAACGCCGTCAGGATACTTTCTAATGGTCATAGAAAGCTCTTTGATATGACGGACGTAAATCTCTTCCCAAAGCATATCAGCGGTTTCTGGCTTGTCGTAGACAGCCTCAAGAATGTCTACAAACTTCTTTGAGAATTGCCTGTCAAAATAGACGTGACCAAGCATAATCCAAGAATTTGAACCGCCAATTTCTACGCCGGTAATACGCCCACCACGTCCCTCTTTAAGACACCACTCATCGGTCTCTCCTGCAACATACGTTGCTGAGTAATAAGCCTCATAGACATAGTGCTCAAAGGGATTCTGAGTAAAGTAGTCATCTGACGAGCAGATATACGTATTATCAAGCTGATCTTTTACATACCACAGCGTGGAATTATTATTTCTTGTTGCATAGTCAGGATTCACAACAATCTTGACCCCATACTTATCCTCCAGATAGAAGAAGTACTCCTTCTTATAACCCACAACAACAGTGATGTCAGTAATGCCAGCTTCAAGTAACTGATGAATCTGACGTTCAATCAGAACTTCTCCACGAACCTTCAGGACGCCCTTTGGCTTCTCATATGAAATAGGTGCAAAGCGAGAAGACAGACCAGCTGCCATAATAATGGCATTCTTAACCTCATAAGGCTTCAGAGCTTCAAGACCCTTTGGTGTGATGAGTCCCTCTTCAATAAGGCCCTGATCCTCAAGCGTTTTTACTGCTGAGTTGACTGATCCTAAAGAAAGATCAGTCTCTTCTACAAGCTGTCTCTGATTGAGCTTCTCGTCAGACAGGGCAATGGTTTTTAATACGGAAAACACGTTCTTTGTCAGTGCCACGGTTCCTCCAAATGAAGACCAATTAACTGCGAAATAAACTTCCAAACCAATTTACGTCAGTCATAATACTCCTATGTTCAAATTTGTACAAGTATGAACATATTTTGAACATAATAGCTTCAGAGGACTGCCGATTTAACAAAAAAAACGGCATCAAAGATGCCGTTTTACCTTTTATGTATTGCTTTACAAACGAGAAGACCCTAGTAAGGACCAAAATCCAAACGCGCTGGATAGTGGTTTTTACGCTTCTCAACTGGTGGCATTTGCATGTAATCGCCGTAAAGCATCCTAAGGAATTTATCATTTTGATTAGGGAACGCTACTTGAATTCCATCAAAATCAAGCTTATCGACAGGAAAAACCTCATCAACTGGATAGGTATTTACAAACCTATCCGTATCGTGCAGGTAGGCAATTCTTTTTGTCTTAACGTGAGCAAAGCGGTTGCGGGCTTCCTGCTCACGCTCATACATTTTCTGAGTAGAGAGATGCAGCAGTTTGCAAACTCCCCTACCCATAGTAACTGCTGCCTTTAAGAGCTTTCCTTTGATGCCGTCGGCCAAAATAACAGGGCGAGGAACGTCAACGAGGATGCGCATATGTGACCAGAACCACGCATCAAATGCCTGCTTCTGATATTCCTTCTCGTCATCCGAAACATTATCAAAGCAGTAGACATCCAAGAAAATACCAAGGTCAAGAGGAAGAGGCGCAAGTGCTTCTTCGCAAAACTGTGTACCCTTAAGCATGATACGGGTAGTTGGGAACGGATAATTAATGTTCCTCTCAGTATTCATGATTGAATACTTTTCTGACCACTCTTTATCATAGATATCTAAGAGTTTGTTGAAGTCTTCTGCAGGAAGACAAACATCAATATCATCGTCCCAAGGAATAAATCCCTTATGACGAAGAGCGCCAATCGCGGTGCCGCCAAAACCAAAATAGCGGATGTTGTTGGCTTCACACGTGTCTACGAAGTCCTTTAAAATCATCAGCTCAACTTGCTGGAGATGCTTAAGCGTTTCTGTATCGTATGTGCGCATTATCGACCCTCATACATCTTCTTGTAGTAATCCTGGTAATCTCCAGAAACTACATTCTTAACCCACTCGCGGTTCTCTAAATACCAGTTGATAGTGGTAACAATGCCCTCTTCAAATGGAGTTTCTGGATACCAACCAAGCTCTTCTTTAATCTTATCGGGTGCAATACCATAGCGACGATCGTGACCCTTGCGGTCAGTAACGTAAGAGATTAGATTCTCAGTAATTTGAGTGTCCCCAGTGATTCTTGCAACTTCGCTGATGATGCGCTTAACAATGTAGAGGTTGTTGCGCTCGTTGTGACCGCCAACGTTATAGACCTCACCAAGGCGTCCACCTTCAAGAACCATGGCAATTGCCTTACAGTGATCATCAACGTACAGCCAATCGCGAACATTAAGTCCGTCGCCATAGACAGGAAGAGACTTGTGTTCCAAGCAATTCTCAATCATCAAAGGAATGAGCTTCTCAGGGAACTGATAGGGACCGTAATTGTTAGAGCAACGGGTAATTACTGCTGGGAATCCGTATGTATCATGCCAAGCCTTTACAAACATATCTGCAGAAGCCTTAGATGCAGAGTAAGGACTATGAGGGCTCAATGGTGTAGTCTCGCGGAAGAACGCCTCTGGATCATCGAGCGGCAGTGAACCGTAGACTTCATCAGTAGAAACCTGCAGATATCTGTGATCTCCGTAGGAGCCCTGGCCATCATTCCAGAAAGACTCTGCAACACTCAGAAGAGTGACAGTACCCATAACGTTAGTGTCAGCAAAGGCACCTGGATCTTCAATAGAACGGTCTACATGACTCTCTGCTGCAAAGTTAACAACGTAATCAGGATGATAGGTCTCAAACAGCTGTGTCAGAGCCTCTTTATCCCTAATATCTACATGAGCAAAGGTATAGCGAGGATCTTGATCATATTCCGAGAGGTTCTCAAGGTTGCCTGCATACGTCAGAGCATCCACGTTCAAGATGTGAATGTCCTGATTTCTTCTAAGCATATAGTGGATAAAGTTAGATCCAATAAATCCAGCTCCACCAGTTACTAAATAGGTCTTCACACTAACCTCTTTCTACCTTCGAAAGATATGTCGCAAGAGCCTCCTGCCAAGGCCTCATACAATTTCCAATGGTACTCTCAAGATGACCGTTTACTAAAGATGAATACGCAGGGCGAGAAGCGCTTTCTGGGTGCATCTCTTTCCACTGAGCAGAAGTTACTCTAGAAACCTTACAGTCAAGATTGCTGCCAGCCATAATAGCTTCAGCAAAATCAGCCCATGAACATGTTCCTTCATTGGTTGCGTGGTAGATGCCATAGTTCTCAGTGGCTGCAATGCACAAGATTGTGTGAGCTAGGTCATTTGCGCTGGTAGGATTACCTACTTGATCATCAACAACACTAATTTCTGGATACTTTGCGCCAAGAGCGCGCATAGTTGCCACAAAGTTCTTGCCAACATAGCCGTAAAGCCATGCCGTTCTCACTACAAACGTTTGAGGATTTGCCGCAAGCGCAAGTCCCTCTCCCGCCAATTTGGAGCGCCCATACGCAGAAACAGGATAAGGAGCATCTTGTTCTGTACGAGGCGAGCTTTCTTTTCCACTAAAGACATAATCGGTAGATACTTGAACAAGCTTTGTCTGCGTAGCACTGCAAGCTCGTGCAAGATTCATAGGACCAAGGGCATTTACCGCAAAGGCCATCTCAAAATTGCTTTCGCAGCCGTCTACATTTGTTGCGGCAGCACAGTTAATAACAAGGTCATAACGATCATGCTGGTCAAACCATGTATTTACCGCTTCTGAACTGGTAATATCCAGTTCATCTGCATCGGTATAATCAACATCTGGGTCAACAAACAGCTCTGGAATAGGACCAATTTCAGAGACGCCGGTTTCAAAAAGGCGTTTGAGTTCATTGCCTAACTGACCATGAGAGCCAGTAATAAGAATACGCATGTTACTCCCCTTTTTCAGAAGGAAGAATACGTCCCTCTGCAACACTCTTGAGGTGCTCACCATACGTTGATTTACCGTAGCGTTCTGCACACTCGATGAGTTTAGAGCTGTCAATCCAGCCGTTCTCAAAAGCAATTTCTTCTGGAACGCTTACAGGCAGACCTTGCGCAGTCTCAACAGTACGAACAAAGGTAGATGCCTCAAAAAGAGACTCCATAGTTCCTGTATCCAGCCATGCAAAGCCACGGCCAAGAGTAACAACATCAAGCGTGCCATCGTCAAGATAGAGTCGATTAAGGTCAGTAATCTCATACTCTCCACGAGCGCTTGGCTGAACCTGCTTTACCAGCTCAGTAACACGCTGATCGTAGAAATAAAGTCCGGTTACTGCGTAGTTAGATTTTGGATGAGCTGGCTTCTCCTCAATTGAAATAGCGTTGTAGTTCTTATCAAACTCAACAACGCCAAAACGCTCTGGATCATCAACGTGATAACCAAAAACTGTGGCACGACCAGCTGTTTGTGCCTGCTGAGCAGCTTTTCTCACAAGTCCTGAAAGGCCATTTCCAAAGAAGATGTTGTCTCCAAGAATCAAAGCTGCAGCGTCATCACCAATAAACTCTTTACCAATAACAAAGGCCTGAGCAAGTCCATCAGGAGAAGGTTGCTCAGCATAACTGATGGAGATACCGAAGTCAGAGCCGTCACCCAAGAGCCTCTTAAAATTTGGCAGATCGCGTGGCGTGGAGATAACCAAAATATCTCTAATACCTGCAAGCATAAGCGTTGACAGCGGATAGTAAATCATTGGCTTGTCATAGACAGGCAGAAGCTGTTTAGATGTAACAGTTGTCAGCGGATAAAGCCTGGTACCGCTACCTCCTGCAAGAATAATGCCTTTCAAAATTACTCCCCATCAATCGGGCTTCCCGCTAAACACCGTTTAGGACGATATTGATATGTAATCTTACCAAAGTCTTACTCAACAGCGGTAATTCTATACAGTCTATAAGGTCCTTCTTGAAGAACAATCTCAAATCCAGGAATTTCATCAGTAATCTGTAAGCCTGAGAAGTAATAGCTTTGGTCTCCTAATAAAGCTGGATTTTCTAAGTCTAGCAACAGGACATATCTTGCACCAGTTTCTCGCACTGCCTGCTGAACCTCTGGATTACTAGCTACCTCATTAAGCCTTGTACGAATAATTACACTTTGTGGCAATTCTTCCACTTCTACCTTCGCGCGGTAGAAAATGTTCATGCCATAAAGTGAGTTTAGAACAAGCGAACCATCGTAAGGATTATTAACTACCAGGTCATTACCAACAATCTGGAGAGCCTTTTTTACAAACTCATCCTCACTTGCCTTATAGGTTGTATGCTCGCGAGGCTCAAAGACCTCATTGAGCCATATGATGCCATAACGGATTTCGCTATGCTCTTTTTTTGGTAAGCTTGCCAAGTTCCACGGACTCAAAAGTGCACAGCCCCATACCACCGCCACGATGCCCATAAGAACGCCAGAGTTCTTAATAAACATGCAGGGCTTACAGGTTGATTGACCTCCATTTGCAGAAATGGTACAAGCAGAATTCTCTGAGCTTGTTTTCTCGCCTTTGTTTCCTTTTTCTTTGACCGTCTTAATAACGTATTTAATGAAGTCAAATACAAGCGTGATAGATGTTTCCATACCAATAATTGCAACAGGAACTGCAGCTATTGCTACCATCGCGGCGGTTCTTTCTGGATCGGTGTACCAAAATCCCGAGAAAAACCTCTTAATAGGAATCACATCAGAAAGACTAGCCACATAAATAACGGCAGTCATGAGAAATACCAGAGTGAGCCAGCGACAATTTTTATTCATACAACAGCTGACAAATCCAATCCAGAACGCAACCGCAAAGAGAATCTGTGGCAAATTCAAAAGCAGGCCAAAATTCAATACAGAAAGAACTGACTGAATTGGATCAACATAAATTTCCCAGAGGAAATTGACTGTCGGTGCCATAAAACTTGAATTAAGCACGATATTCCACATACCAATAGCGGAGCCAAGAATTACGCACTCTAAACAAATCAATAGAATGATTTTCTTCGGTTTTGTTAATTCAAATTTCTTACTCAAATACTGAGCAAAACTTGGAAGCAAGTTACAAAGAACAAATGGTAAAACAAAAATAGCCCACAAAAAATCTGCACTAGGATGGACCAATGCTAGTGCAATGATCCCCATAAAACATAAACAAAGTGTATGAATATTTACAGAAAATTTTTGAACGCTATGAGTTGATGAGCATACTTCTTTGCAGGATGTCTTCTCGTTAAAAGACAATATAAAGACTGCTGCAACAGTGGGGACAAGACAAAAGCCAGCTACATTAGGAAAGACTGCATGAACCGTAACCATTCGAATAGGAAAAGCCAATTGTGCAAATGCCGCAAATGCAGTCAGTAAACTAAAAGTTACATTCTTCTTTCCTATCACTTGAAGCAAAGCACAGACGCCCACTGGATATATAACCGCGACAAAAACAAACCAAACCACATTTTCTGTAAGTACCTCATTAAAGCCTGTAATTGCTGCAGTGACAGCTGCTAAAGAATGAAATAAAGTTGGATAAAAGCCCTCGTCAAAGAAGGGGGTCTGAAGCTCTGGTCTTGCTCCTGTATAAAAGGCAGCATGCAGCATAGAATAAATGCCCGACTGAACACTTCTTGTAATGTACGCAAGGTGCGCGTAGTTATCAGCGGACTGCAAGAACCAAGAGGGGTTTCTAATTGCTTTGTGGAAAATAACAAAGAATATTGCAGTAGAGATAGCAGCAGTCACTAAGAGAAAGACTCCGTTTAGAGAGTCCTTCTCGCCAAGGTTTACATGAGATTGATTTTGCTGGGTTGGCCTGACCTTCTGAATAAGATACGAAAGCCCAGCAGCAATCAAGATAAAAAGACCAACGCCTCCCAAAAGCGGCGTTACACCTCTTAAACCCAAAGGATATATTGCAATTCCAGAAAAACCAATAAGGCAGACCGAGATAAGTGGAGCTACCACAAGGGATGTCATTCGTTTAGTGCCAATAGCGCGAGAAAAAAGATATCCCGGTACATAACAAAGAACCAGTACAACTGCTACTGCTAGAGCAAACTGTCTCCACATGTGTAAGCTTCCTTATTTGGTTGCCATTGTCGACTAGATGAGCTGAGCCCAGCGCTTTTTGCCTGCCTGGAGAAGAGCTTTCTCAAGAACCGATGGCTCAACCTTATACGTCTTTGCAGGTAGAGGCTTCTGGTTAATCTTAATGCCACCACCATCAATGAGACGGCGAGCCTCTCCGTTACTTGAAGCAATTTCTACCTCCACCAAAATCTTTGGCAGGTAGATAAGGCCATCTTCATCAGCTTCAAGGGAAATTGAAAACTCTTTGACGTCGTCAGGAACCTCATTATTCTTGAACTGAGCATCAAAAGCTGCCTGAGCCTTAAGGCCTTCTCCCTCACCGTGGTAGAGGTCAACAATATTTCTACCAAGAGCGCGCTTAAGCTGGTAAGGATCAGCGGTACCATCCTCAAAGCTCTTATCGATAGCATCAAGCTCGTCAATAGAGAGCGTGGAGCAGAGACGATAGTACATTGGAATAATCTCGTCAGTAATAGACATGACCTTGCCAAACATATCGTTTGGCTCATCAGTCAGGCCAATGTAGTTACCGTAAGACTTACTCATCTTCTTAGTACCATCAGTACCTACAAGCAAAGGCATAGTAAGCGCAATCTGAGGCTCCATGTCCATATCACGCATAAGATCGCGGCCGGCGAGCAGGTTGAAGATCTGATCGTTTCCGCCCATCTCTACATCTGCCTTGATAACAACAGAATCGTATGCCTGAAGAACTGGATAAATGAACTCGTGAAGCGCAATTGGCTGCTGATTGTGATAGCGATTAGAGAAGTCTTCTCGCTCAAGAATACGAGCAATGGTGAACTTGCTCATAAGGCCAAGCATGGTCTCAAGATTCATAGGCTTAATCCAGTCGCCGTTATGAACAACGGTAGTTCTTTCTGGATCAAGAATCTTCATAGCCTGGTTAACATAGGTCTCTGCGTTGGCATCTACCTGCTCTGCAGTGAGCGGAGGACGGGTAGAATCGCGTCCAGAAGGGTCTCCGATCAGCGCAGTGCCGCTACCAATAATCAAGGTGACATTATGGCCAAGGTCCTGGAACTGGCGCATCTTGCGTAGAGGAACTGCATGTCCCAGATGCAAATCAGGGCTTGTTGGATCAACGCCAAGCTTGATGTTAAGAGGAGTGCCCTTCTTGAGTTTTTCTTTTAGACCATCCAAAGGAACAATCTGCATAGTTCCTGAAGTAATAACACGGAGCTGTTCTTCTACTGAAAGCACTCTGTATCCTCTCAACGCAAGCCTGTTAAACCATATAGTTTCTGCTACAAATAGTATCAATTCAAAATGTTATCTATCAGAATACAACAGAGTTGTAACTCTTTATTCACTGAAACATAAATATCAGACTATAATAATGAGAGCTATGACAAGGAGGCTCAATGGGTATTAGAACCCGTCGTGCACGTAAACACGCAAATACACATGCCGTAGGTTTTGGCATTGCTGGATTCTTTGGCTTTATGGCTCTTCTCGCGCTTGCACTTGCTCTTTCTTTGGGTGCAGCTGTTTCTTCATGGCTCGAGGATCTGCCGGATTACAACTCTGCTGATGCCTATCTGGTAGCAGAGCCTACTCGCGTTTATGACTCTAAGGGCAACGACATTGCAGACTTCTATCTGCAGCAGCGTCGCTCTGTTACCTTGGATCAGATTTCTCCTTATGTTATTCAGGGCACCATTGATACTGAGGATAAGCGCTTCTATTCCCACAGCGGTATTGACCCCTGGGGTATTGTTCGTGCATCTGTTGGCTCGCTGTTTGGTGGCGGCGAAGGTGCTTCCACTATTACGCAGCAGCTTGTTCGTAATACCGTTCTTTCTAACGAGCAGTTTGAGCGCTCTTTGAAACGTAAGGTCCGCGAGGCTTACATCTCTATTCAGATGGAGAAGAAGTTTACTAAGGACCAGATTCTTAATATGTACCTCAACACCATTTACTACGGTAATGGTGCCTACGGTATTGAGGCTGCAAGTATTATCTACTTTAACAAGCATGCAAGTGATTTGACTCTTGCTGAGGCTGCAACGCTTGCTGGCCTTCCAAATGCTCCTTCTGCCTATGACCCAACTGTTAATCCAGAGGCAGCAAGAGAAAGGCGTAATACCGTTCTTGAGCGTATGCTTCGCGCGGGCGATATTACACAGGAGCAGTACGATGAAGCTGTTGCTGAGGACTTAGTACTTAACCCTGGTACTTTGACCGACAACATTGGCCAGTTCCCTTACTGGACTGACTACATTCGTAGCCTGCTTCAGGAAGACTTTGATAGCGATACTATTCTCCAGGGTGGATTGCGTGTTTATACTACACTTGATCCTGACCTCCAGAAAGATGCTGATGAGGCTGCTAGAAGGCGTATTGCTGAGCTTGGCAACCCTCGCCTAGGCGCTGCTTTGGTTTCCATTGATCCTCAAACTGGCTACATTAAAGCAATGGTTGGTGGACAGGATTACTCAAAGAGTCAGTACAACATTGCAACCAGTAGTAACCGTCAGATGGGCTCCAGTTTTAAGATGTATACGCTGGTAGCAGCCCTTTCTGAGGGTATGAACCCAGAGATTGTTCTTAACGGCAACTCCCCTATGCAAATTACGCCAACCTGGTTGGTTAAAAACGCTGGCAACTACAGCTACGGTGCAATTACCCTGCGTCAAGGTACGGTTTACTCGTCCAACACTGTTTACGCACAGGTTGCTGAAGCTATTGGTATCGATAAGATCCTTCAGACGTGCTATGCCATGGGTATTCGCACTCAGCTACAGCCATACCTGTCTACCACTCTTGGTTCTCAGGGCGTAACCCCTATTGAGCAGTGCACAGCATTTGCAACCCTTGCTGCAGGCGGTGTTCGTCGTGATGCTGTAGCAATTACACGCATCGAAGACCGTAACGGAAACGTTATCTACGAGCACAAGGACAACCCAGTTCAGGCAATTAGCCCAGCTGTTGCTGCAGCTGCTACCGATGTTCTGAGCGGCGTTCTTACCTCTGGTACTGGTCGCTATGCTTACAACCTGAAGACCTTTAACCAGCCAGTTGCTGGTAAGACAGGTACTTCCGATAACTCCGAGGACCTTTGGTTCTGCGCCTATACTCCACAGCTTGCAACAGTTGCTTGGTGTGGATATCCAGATAGCCGTGACCCCGTTATCATTGGCGGTGGAGAGTCTTCTACCTTTGTTACTGCACAGTATGTTTGGGCGTACTACATGAACGCAGCACTTTCTGGTGTTGCACGTGCTGAATTCCCTAAGACCACTGAAACTATTGCTTACAAGCCTAATAGCTACTGGAAATTTGTTGGTGGCTCCGCTAATGCTAAGCAAGATGAGAAAGATGACGACGAAGAGGAAGAGGAGGAGACTACCGAGGAGGAGGAAGAGGACGATACCACCACTACTCCTACCACTCCTACTACTCCAGCCACACCAGGTACCGGTACGGGCACTGGCACGGGTACCGGAACAGGTACTGGAACAGGTACTGGAACAGGAACAGGTACTCCATAAACCTCTGGTTTATCTACAGCAAAAAGGAGTCTGCACTATGCAGACTCCTTTTTTTGTAAGACTTGTACTTTGACGGGTTTCTCGCCAAAGGCTTTATGTTTAGAAGATGTTGTATACGTTGCCAAGCTGCGTAATGATGCGTACCACGTCTGCAGCATGCGCAGTTTTATCCACAATCACCAAAACGGTATCGTCGCCAGCAACGGTACCTACGACATGGTCAAGCTCAACGTCGTCAAGGGCAAACGCAACAGCTGATGCAGTGCCTGGATGGCATCGAATCACAATGAGATTCTCTGCTGCCGTAGCACCAACGACAAACTCAGTGAGCATTTTTTGCAAATGCATATCTTCAGAAAGCACATAGGCGCCCTCGGGAAGCTTTTGCAAATCCATTTCTGCTGTATCACGAGAAACGGTTGCTTGAGTACAGGCAAAGCCACGATCTTTAAGCATGTCAACAAGATCGCGCTGCGTACGGATTGACTCGCTGCGAACAAGCTCACGAATCACGTCCTGTCGAGCATTTCTATGCTTCACGACGCCTTCTTTCTTTATGCGACTCACTAACTTTTGAAAACAAATGATAGTGAGTAAAAGAATATACTTAATCAACCCTTATGCGCATGCCAAACCGCTAAACGGTGTAAATTACCCGCTCGTCGGTCGGAATATTGCATTCACCGTTTTCTAAAAGTATTTATGCACTTCTCGCCGTATGATTCATCATGAGTGAAACTATTTTTACGGCTTGGAGGCCACCATGCCCCTGAATGATTCACCTGACAAAAGACAAGGCTCCTACGGAGACTCTGCAATGCGCCGTCGTCCTCCGCAAAATGGCCGTCCTCCTCGCGATGGCGGTTTTTCTGATAGGCAAGCACGACGTCGCAAAAGAAATACCCTTGGTTCACAGGCCATTCTTTTTAAGAGACAGTCTCTGCTGCATCGCATTGATTCTCGTACAAGAACCTACATTGTTATTGGACTAGCTGTTATCGCAGCACTTTTGCTGGTCTTTATTGTGTCGAGCTGCGTCCGTGGTTGCGCTAAAGAATCTACCCCAGAGGTAGAAGTCAACTCCGTTGATTCTCGTGTTGCAGTGGGAACTCCAGAAGAGCTGACCAAAGCGCTTGCAGCCAAACTTGATCAGAACAAAAATCTTGCATGGATTGCAGAGCACGCTGATAGATACAGCGATAAGAGCCTTATTGAGCTAGCACTCGCCCACCCTGAGGCAATTGATTTTGTTGCAAACTACCCTGATTCTGATGGCAAGGCCAAGACTTACGATGATTCGCTCACCAAAGGCACAGCACCGCAGCTCTATACCTGGGACTCTAGGTGGGGTGGCGTCTCGTATGCCGGCTCTGTCATTGCCACCAAGGGCTCCGGTCCAACTGCGCTCTCCATGGCATACATGGGCCTTACCGGAAAGAACAACTGGACTCCAGCTGACATTGCGGGCGCCGTTGAAACTGCTAAGGCAACGGACACCGACTCTGGAATGAACAGATCATTTCTCGAGAAGAACTTGGCAAACCTTGGTCTTACCGCTGATAGCTACAACATTTCTGCCGACAACATCACCACGCTTCTAGATGCTGAAACCTTCCTGCTTGTTGAGGTTAAGGGCAATAAGCTAAGCTCGGATGGCGATCACTGGATACTGGTAACCAGTAAGAACGATGACGGCACCGTAAACGTTCACGACCCTCTGTCCCCTGAGGTGAGCTCTCGTCCATGGGCTGCTGAGACTATTGCTAGCGCTGCAAACGCCCTGTATACCGTAACAGTAAAGGCCGCGGAGTAGCTGCTAAGGCCACTTATTTGGTGTCTGCTTGACGCTTACTTGATGCTATAAGATTCTGCAAATTGAGTCCCGCACTTTAAAGTGCGGGACTTTTTCGTACGGTATGCGTCTTTGTGGAAAGCACATAAAAAACCCAGCATCCACAAGAGGTGAATGCTGAGCTGGACGGGTTTCTCGCCAAAAGATTGTGCGGAGAAAGACGTTTTAGAAGAAGCGGACTATGAAAGCACCTTCTGTGCCGCCTCGCTGAGCTCCGCAATGCGTGCCTCGGCCTCTTCGCGAGTTTTACCATTGGCAAAGAGATAGGCCTTGACCTTTGGCTCGGTGCCTGATGGGCGGAAGATGACCTTGTTGTCGCCCTCAAGCCTATACTCAATAACGTTGGATGCTGGCAGCGTCTGAGGAGCCTCTTTCTGAAGGCCAGAGACGCGAGGCATCTCGGCGCACTCAGCATAGTCTGTTACGCCAACAACCTTGTAATTGCCAACCATTTCCAGTGGATTCTTACGCAGACCGCTCATAATCTCAGCCATCTTTGCAGCGCCCTCAGCACCTGGATAAGCAGCGTTAACAACGCCATTAAGATAGTAGCCGTAGCGCTGATACAGGGCATCCATTGCCTCGTAGAGGTCCATGTTGCGAGCAGCATACCAAGAAGCCATCTCAACGCAGAGCATGGTGGCAACAATAGCGTCCTTATCGCGCGCGTGCGTACCAACAAGGTAGCCATAGGACTCCTCAAAGCCCATAAGGAAGCGATCCTCCTCGCCGGCATCCTTGAGCTGGTCAATTTGGTCGCCGATGTACTTGAAGCCCGTAAGGACGCGGCGCATCTCAAAGCCGCGAGCACGTGCCAGGACGTCAGGCATAGCGGAAGATACGATGGTAGAAACGGCTACCTTATCCTGGGGTTTCTCGCCACGCTCTTCTGCCATGGTAAGAAGCCAATCCATAAGCAGAACGCCCATCTCGTTGCCGGAAAGCAGCACGTAATCGCCGTTGTGTGGGATTGCGGTACCCATACGATCGGCGTCAGGGTCAGTTGCAACCAAAAGGTTTGGCTTTACCTTATCAGCAAGCTTGAGACCCAGCTCAAGCGCCTCGCGGAACTCTGGATTTGGATAAGAACACGTTGGGAAGTTTCCGTCTGGCTCTGCCTGCTCTGGAACAACATCAACGTCATTGACGCCAATCTCTTTAAGAATGCGCGTGACGCACTCCATACCTGTACCGTTAAGCGGCGTGTACACAACCTTGTAGCCGTCGGCAGCCTTAAATCCTGGAATAGAAACACGCTTGATAGCCTCGATGAAATTGTCCAAAACCTCTTCTGGCGTCCAGACAATCAGGCCCTTCTCCAAGCCCTCCTCAAAGTCCATAGGCTTGACGTCAAAAGGATTGACGCGCGCGATATTTGCAGAAATCTCTGCTGCAGCCTCATCGGTAATCTGGCCGCCATTATCGTTGTATACCTTGTAGCCGTTGTAAGGCGCAGGGTTGTGGCTTGCGGTAAGCACGATACCTGCGGAAGTCTTGAGATAACGAACAGCAAACGAGAGTGTTGGAACGGGCTCGATACGTGGATAGACATACACGCGAATGCCATTAGCTGCTAAAACGCCGGCTGCAACCTTCTGGAAGTCCTCACCCTTAAGGCGAGAATCCCTTGCAAGAGCCACCGTAGGATTCTGGTAGTGAGCGTTGAGGTAATCCGCAAGACCCTGAGTTGCCTGAGCAACAACGTAGACGTTCATGCGATTAGTGCCAACACCAATGGTGCCACGAAGGCCAGCGGTACCAAAAGCAAGCGAACGATAAAATGCGTCGTAGAGCTTATCTTCTACTTCTGGTTTAGCAAGCTCACCGAGCTCTTCTACCAGGTCTTCTTCGGTGACGTTTGCACGCCAGGACTCAAATGCTTCCATAACTTTTGCATCCATAATGACTCCCAAACCTCAAACAGCTCTCTGTATTTCCTTATAAAAGATACTATGCGTATTTTAAGCGAAAAATAACAGATGATTTGGGACATTATGTATGAACTGTCCGGTCTTCGGTGAGTGGACGATGACGCAAACTGCGGACGCTCAGCCGAGAGGCAGCTCAAGGGAGCACGCACTCCGAGGGTTCTTGATGTATTTTCTTCTCCCCAACCATTTGGCGAGAAAAACATGGGAAAATATAACGCTAGTACGTATTCCATTCCTACGGGCGAAAGGTGTCCCGATGTCTCAAGAACTTGAGTTCTTTGCAACGTGTCCAAAGGGCTTTGAGAAGCTTCTTGCACAGGAGCTAGACGGCCTGCGCATCAAAAAGGTGCGTCCTCTTGGCGGACAGGTTGTGTTTTACGGCTCACTTGCCGATGCTTACCGCGTCTGTTTATGGTCTCGCCTTACGTCTCGCGTCATTTTGGTGCTTGATCGCGTTGGCGCTGCCACTTCAGACGCTCTCTACGAAGACCTGTCCCGCATTGCTTGGGAAGACCATATTGGTCCCCATGCAACCATTGCAGTGAGCGCTCACGGCACAAATGAACAGCTCAGAAACACCAACTTCATTGCTGTCAGAACAAAAGACGCAATTGTAGATCGACTTGCAGCAAAGCGCGGAAGCCGTCCTATGGTCAACACGCTTGCTCCTGACGTAACTATTGTCGTGCGCGTATCACGCAACCGTGCCACAGTTGGCATTGACCTTGCTGGTGAGGCGCTCTTTAAGCGCAGTCTGACTGGCGGTCGAGGGCCGGCACGTGAGTTTGCGCCGCTCAGGCTGGACTACGCTGCTGCCCTTCTGTATCTGCAGGCGCAAACTGCTGCGAGTGCATCGGGTTTCTCGCCAGACGCGCCGCTGCCGGCGCTGCTGTTCCCGGGAACAGGCGCGCTTGCACAGGAGGCTGCGGGCATGGCGCTGGACGTGGCTCCGGGCATCCTGCGCGCTCGCTGGGGCATGACGGGCTGGGCCGGTCACGACGACGATGTCTGGCAGGATTTGCTTGCTGAGGCAGATGAACACGCCGAGAAGGGCCAGGAGCGCCAGGTCACGCTCTATGCAGCAGATCCTCGTCCAAAGGCTAAGGAGGCTGTGCTCTATACGCTTCGTGCAGGTGGTCTCAAGGCAGACGTGCAGTTCTTGCGAGCATCTGAACTGCTAAAACATGCGGAGCACTTCACAGGCGTTGTTGCCGATCTCTCGTGGACCAAAGAGGAGCCTACACTCCAAGGCTCTGCTTACGCCACGCTTGGACTTTTTGCTGGTCAGGCAAGCACGCTTCTTACCAGTGATACAAATACCGATACGGTACTCAGAGCAACTCCTGCGCAGACACTTTCCGTCTATGTGGGCAACTCCATAGCCACTATGCGCTCCTACCCTGCTGCAAATGCAGAGGAGGCTATTGACGGTGCAGATAAAACTGCTGATGCGTCTGCAAACAACTCCGAGCTCACCTCAGTTCCTGCAGGTCCTACCGTTATGGTCAACGATCAGCCGGTAAGTGTGTTGGTCCCTGCATCCGATCAGTTTGCTGCGCGCCTTACTAAGGTGGCCAAGCAGCGCGCTAAGTGGGCTCGTAAAAACGATGTCTCGTGCTACCGTGTATACGACGCTGACCTGCCCGATTATGCCGTCAGCATTGACATCTACAAGGGCGCCACAAAGCCAACTACCTGGCTGCAAATCTCCGAGTATGCTGCTTCTAAAGAGATTGACCCAGACCTTGCAAAGCGACGCCTCCTAGACGTCCTAGCTTTGGCTCCGCGCATCCTAGGTGTGCCCAGCTCAAACGTGAATCTACGAACAAGAACACGTGCAAAGGGCGGCTCTCAGTACTCTAACGAGGGCAGCGCTGCTGACAACTCCAGAAAAGAAATGCTGCTCATTGACGAAGGCGGCCTGCTCTTTGAGGTCAACTTTGCCTCCAGGCTGGATTGCGGAATCTTCCTGGATCACCGCGACACACGCGCCGAGATTCGTGAGCTCATGAAGAGCGCTGGCCCTGCTAAGAGCTTCCTTAACCTGTTTGCCTATACGGGTACCGCTACCTGCTACGCAGCAGATGGTGGCGCGCTTCACTCCACAACCGTTGACCTCTCCAAACCTTCACTTGAGTGGGCAAAACGCAACATGAAGCGCAACGGTTTTGACGGCGAGGAGCACGAGTTTGTCCAGGCAGACGTCCTATCTTGGATTACCGAGATGCGTCACACCAAAAATCGCTGGAACGTCATCTTCTGCGATGTTCCTACCTTCTCTAACTCGTCGCGCATGAAGCAGAGCTCCTTTGATGTCCAGCGAGATCACGCTGAGCTCATCATTGGCATTTCTCGCCTTCTGACGCGCGGCGGCGTTGCCATTTTCTCGTGCAACCTGCGTACCTTTAAGCCAGATGTCGAGAAGATCCAGCGTGCTGGCGTCGTCATTGAAGACATCACAAGTGAAACTATTCCGGAGGACTTCTCAAGAAATCAGAAGATTCACCATGCATATAAAATCTCGAGAAAACCGCGGGAAAACGCCTAAATTTTTCCGTTTACAGGCAAAAAGGACGCGTTTGTACATTCGTCTCGTTATAACTAGGTATATGGACTAACATATGATGATGGACTGTACGTATCATCTGTTGAGAGGATTAATAGATGACTGCAAATAAAGCTGCATTTAATGCGCTTTTTTCTAAGAACAAGACCAAGAAATCTGCTGGCATTCCTTTAAGCGCCGGCATGGTTTTGGTTACCCTCGGTATTGTCTACGGTGATATTGGTACTTCTCCAATGTACACCATGAAGGCAATTATCGCTGGCAATGGTGGACTTCTTACCATGAGCACCGATGTTGTTCTGGGTGCTCTCTCCCTCATCATCTGGACGCTGACGCTCATTACAACCGTTAAGTACGTCATGGTTGCAATGAAAGCAGACAACCACAATGAGGGTGGTATTTTTGCACTCTATAGTCTGGTTAAAAGAAGTGCTAAGTGGCTTATTATCCCAGCTATGATTGGTGGAGCCGCCCTTCTCGCCGATGGTATCTTAACTCCAGCAGTTACTGTTACTACCGCTATCGAGGGCTTGCGTACCATTCCTGCTGCGCATGCCATTATTGGCGATAAGCAACACATTGTTGTCATGATTACCATCGCTATTCTTTGTACGCTGTTTGCCTTGCAGAAGGCGGGTACTTCTACCATTGGTAAAGCCTTTGGCCCTGTTATGACCCTCTGGTTCTTGTTCCTGGGTGCTATGGGCGTTATGAATATACTCGCTGACATCAGCGTTGTCCGAGCTCTTAACCCAGTTCGCGGCATTATGTTCCTCTTTGACGGCAAACTAAATGCTGCAGGACTCATGGTCTTAGGTAGTGTCTTCCTTTGTACTACCGGTGCAGAAGCTCTTTATTCTGACATGGGTCATGTTGGTAAAGACAATATTTATGCCAGTTGGCCATTTGTTAAGGTATGCCTCATCTTGAACTACCTTGGCCAGGGCGCGTGGCTCATTACCAACCACACCAACGAGAGCCTCAACGCCATCAAAGACCTTAACCCCTTCTTTGAGATGCTTCCAGATCAGATCAGGCCTTTTGCCGTTGTTCTTTCTGCACTGGCTGCAATTATTGCCTCCCAGGCTCTGATTACAGGTTCTTACTCCATTGTCTCTGAGGCAATTAAGCTTGATCTTATGCCTCACATCAAGATCAACTACCCATCCACTACAAAGGGCCAGATTTATATTCCTCTGGTCAACAACATTATGTGGGTTGGCTGCATTGGCGTTGTTCTTCTCTTCCAGAGCTCCGAGCATATGGAAGCAGCATACGGCCTTGCTATTACCGTTACCATGCTGATGACTTCAATCCTGCTTTACACCTATCTATCCGTCATCAGAAAGCGTATGTGGGCAGCAATTCCGTTCATCATCTTCTTTGGTGCTATTGAGGCCATGTTCTTCTTCTCAAGCCTTACCAAGTTCTTCCACGGCGGCTACTTTACCGTTCTTATGGCTACCGCAATCTTTGTTGTCATGTTTGTATGGCGTCGCGGTACCGCTGTTGAGAGAACACAAAGCGTTTATCTGCCTGTTGATAAATATATCGACCAGCTTCGTAGCTTGAGCCACGATGCAGATTATTCAACTCTTGCTGATAACCTTGTCTTCCTTACTAACGATTCGTCCTTTGACAAGCTTGATCGCGACATCCTTTATTCCATCCTGGATAAGCGTCCAAAGCGTGCAAAGGCCTACTACTTCATTAACATCTCGCTGACAGATGATCCAAATACACGCGAGTTTATTGTCAACGATTTTGGTACAGACTTCCTGTTCAAGATTACGCTGCGCCTTGGCTTCAAGGTCAACCAGCGTATCAACACCTATCTCTACCAAATTGTTGGTGATCTGATTCAGAACAACCAGCTTGCTCCACAAAACCACAAGTACTCTATCTACAAGGAGCACTCTGAGATTGGTGACTTTAGATTCTGCTTGCTACGTAAGGTACTAGCTCCAGAGACCGACATTAACGGTTTTGACGCTCGCTGCCTTGAGCTTAAGTACTTCATTCGTCGCATCTGTGGATCTCCTGCCCGCTGGTATGGTCTTGAAAACTCCAACATTGTCTTTGAGTACGTCCCATTGTTCTCCAAGGTTAAGCGTGAGCAGAAACTCATCCGCATCATGCTTGATGACGCAGCTCAGACAGGCTCCATGCCACTTGTTGAAGCTCCTATGAAAGAGCGCATTGCAGAGATTGAAGAAGACGAAGATATCTTTGCAGAGGCACTGCACAAAGAGCGTGTTGAGAACGCAGCTACCGTTGCAGACTATGTTGGTGGCGATACCGCTAGCTTCCGTCCTCTTAAGCTTGATGAGGAAGCGGCCGATGAAGATGTCTTTGAAGAGCAGCAGGACAGTAATCACTAACCTAGCGCCTCGTACTTTCTACTAGTTACAACAAAAGCCGGCAGATATAT